>NZ_JAGGKP010000032.1 GCF_017873765.1 Paenibacillus sediminis | reverse complement strand
GCAGCGTAGAAGTATTTCAGCCGGACACACCCGCACCACCTAACCGCATCGCGGCCGCCACTTCGTGGCTTAAGGTGGTGGGGCGTCGTGAATACGAGAACGTTAAGCGAAATCATTGCAAGAGAAAGGAAAGACAAATGCATATTAGAGGCGTAATTCTTGAAGGATATTCTAATGCCGGGAAGACATCGGTATTAAGAGCAATAAAACAGTATCAATCACAAGATGAAACTGCAGAGAGAAGTGTAGTTATTCTTGGAGAACACTACTCACAAATATTAAATAACAACCATGGAGGGTATGTTAGTTTATCACGAGTAGAACATATTAAATTACTTAGGGAACGAATTGACATGCTAAAGAAACTTAACGAATGGGCAGTTCAGTTAGGCCCTGCATCTAGAAGATCAAGGGGACTTTTTTATGTCCTTGAAAGGTTTCACCTTAATCATAGAGCTGCATTCCCTAATTCTAATAACATTGAAATAAATGAAATTGAAGAACAACTTGTTTCTCTAGGGGCTAAGTGTATTTTACTTACGATCTCGCCAGAAATTGCTGAGGATAGAATTAAAAGCCGACAACCCAATGAATGGGTAAATAAAACAAAAGATGAAGTAAATTTATCAATAAATGAACTATTAAATACACAAAATGTACTAAGACAACAAGCTGAAATTTCAAAAGTGCCTACATTAGAAATTAATACTGATGATAAAGACTGGATTAAATATGTAAGGACAATCATGGAGGGCAATGACTTCGCTTAACACCATATTCACGCTTCGGGCCATTCGGTCCTCGGTCCGGCAGAAGTTAGAAGAATATTCGAAGAGGCATTTCAGCAGCAGGGAAGATTATTCAGCCGGACACACCCGCACCACCTAACCGCATCGCGGCCGGTTCCTTCGGAACCTTAAGGTGGTGGGGCGTCGTGAATACAACAACGTTATATGAAATATCTGCTACAATAATTAAACTCAAAAACCACATCTTATAGCAGGTGAAATATGAAAATAAAAAATAGTATTGAGTGCTGG
>NZ_JAGGKP010000030.1 GCF_017873765.1 Paenibacillus sediminis | reverse complement strand
AATATTAAAAATATAGATATTATAAGAGTAATATAATTCCGCATCATTGAACCCATCCCTCAAAATTAAGATTTGCCATGCTTTCATATAACGTTCGTGTATTCACGACGTCCTACCACCTTAAAGGAGCGAAGCGACTGGCCGCGACCGCGGTTAGGTGGTAGGATGTGTCCGGCTGAATCTGCTTCCCTGCTACTGAAAATCCATCCCCGAATCCACTTCTAACTTCTGCCGGACCGAGGGCCGCATGGCCCGAAGCGTGAATATGGTGTTATCGGAAGTTAATGCCTTCAATGAGTGTCTATCAAAATATGTTTAAAATGGTTCATACCGTTCTTAATTATAGTGTTTTCTTTGTTTTCAATTTCTTTAATAAGTTCATTCATGGTATCCTTTGCAAGGTTATAATCATTCTCATTAATGCATTTATCTTTTAAAGCTTCTTCTAGCTCATCTTCATCTTTAATATAAAATTCACCGTTAGGAAAAACCACTACATCTAAAAAAAGATCATCCCAGTAAGGAATTCCATCGTTAATTCCAGTACTCTTTGCTATATCGAAATACCATTGAATTACTTCTTTTTTATTATTTATCATCGTTGTCACACAGTAGTTTGATTCCAATGGAAAGTGTTGCATCCAGTAATATCCGTCGTCGACTAAACAAAATTCTTGATTATTTAATATTCTTTTTAGTGGTTCCTTTACTTGATGAATACTTATTAAGGTTACATGCCCCCTAAACCCTACTTCATCGAAAAACCTACAAATAAACTCTCTCTTTTGTACTCGATGCCAATCTTGTCTGTCAGCTTTTTTCCTCTTCATTCAACACCTCTGATTTTTTATTTATTACATCGCATTGCATTAATTTCCGATAACGTTGTTGTATTCACGACGCCCCACCACCTTAAGGTCCGAAGGACCGGCCGCGATGCGGTTAGGTGGTGCGGGTGTGTCCGGCTGAATCTGCTTCCTCGCTACTGAATTGCTCATCCCCGAATCTACTTCTAACTCCGGCCGGACCGAGGGACAAATGTCCCGATGCGTGAATATTGTGTTAGGCGATGTTGCTGACTTCCTGATTAGCTCTCATATGCCCTTGATGCTTCTAATAGATCATTATTGAATTCAAGTTCTTCCAATACTCTTTGAATGTCATGCTCTGAATAGCTTCTAACAATTATCATGTGTTTAATGAAAAGACCTGGAGGATCTATATTGTCTCTGGATAAGTTGTTCTTCAATCTTTCAGGTGTATATAAAATACTCCATCGTTTAGATCCATCACTAAAAAACAAAGTAATCTCAATCCAATTCCATTCCGTAGAATCGTCGCCAACTTCATCGTCAAAACTCCAACTAACTAATTTGGGCTTCTCACTTTCTAACATCCTTGAAACCACTCTCCAAAAACAATTTCTTTAAAGCTCTACAGCAATTTCGCCTAACGTTCCTTGTATTCACGAACCCGAGAACCTTAAGCCCCAACGGGGCGGCCGCGACGCGGTTAGGTTCGCAGGGTTGTCCGCCTGACTCCGCT
>NZ_JAGGKP010000029.1 GCF_017873765.1 Paenibacillus sediminis | reverse complement strand
TCCACGCGTACCCATACCGAACACGACCGTTAAGCCCTCCAGCGCCGATGGTACTTGGACCGAAGGGTCCTGGGAGAGTAGGACGTTGCCAAGCGTGATATGGGCCCTTAGCTCAGCTGGTTAGAGCGCACCCCTGATAAGGGTGAGGTCGGTGGTTCGAGTCCACTAGGGCCCACCATTCCAAACAATTATATATTTGATATGGGGCCATAGCTCAGCTGGGAGAGCGCCTGCCTTGCAAGCAGGAGGTCAGCGGTTCGATCCCGCTTGGCTCCACCATAAATACCATCTATTTGTGTTTAATATTGATCCTTGAAAACTAGATACCGAAACGAATTTGCGTTTTAGAAATATCCTTTTAGCTGAACTTGTGTCAAACAAGTTTACGTAGTAAAAGTAGCAACAACTTAGGTTAAGCTACTAAGAGCACACGGAGGATGCCTAGGCGCTAGGAGCCGAAGAAGGACGTGGCGAACAACGATACTGCCTCGGGGAGCTGTAAGCAAGCTTTGATCCGGGGATGTCCGAATGGGGAAACCCGGCTGCTGTAATAGGCAGTCACCGCTACCTGAACACATAGGGTAGAGGGAGGCATACCAGGGGAACTGAAACATCTAAGTACCCTGAGGAAGAGAAAACAAGAGTGATTCCGGTAGTAGCGGCGAGCGAACACGGAGAAGCCTAAACCGATCAGCTTGCTGGTCGGGGTTGTGGGACGTCTCACATGGAGTAAGAAAGGGTTAGAGTAGACGAAGAAGTCTGGAAAGGCTCGTCAAAGAAGGTAACAACCCTGTAGTTTAAACTCTGACCCCTCCGAGACGGATCCCGAGTAGTGCGGGGCACGTGAAACCCCGTATGAATCTGGCAGGACCATCTGCTAAGGCTAAATACTCCCTAGCGACCGATAGTGAAGCAGTACCGTGAGGGAAAGGTGAAAAGGACCCCGGAAGGGGAGTGAAAAAGAACCTGAAACCGTGTGCTTACAAGAAGTCAGAGCCCAATTTAGGGGTGATGGCGTGCCTTTTGTAGAATGAACCGGCGAGTTACGCTCCCGTGCAAGGTTAAGGTGAAGAGCCGAAGCCGCAGCGAAAGCGAGTCTGAATAGGGCGACTAAGTACGTGGGCGTAGACCCGAAACCGTGTGATCTACCCCTGTCCAGGGTGAAGGTGCGGTAACACGCACTGGAGGCCCGAACCCACGAACGTTGAAAAGTTCGGGGATGAGGTGGGGGTAGCGGAGAAATTCCAATCGAACTCGGAGATAGCTGGTTCTCCCCGAAATAGCTTTAGGGCTAGCCTCGGAAGAAGAGTCGTGGAGGTAGAGCACTGATTGGGTGCGGGGCCCGCCAAGGGTTACCAAGCTCAGTCAAACTCCGAATGCCATAGACTTATATCCGGGAGTCAGACAGTGAGTGCTAAGATCCATTGTCAAAAGGGAAACAGCCCAGACCATCAGCTAAGGTCCCCAAGTGTGTGTTAAGTGGGAAAGGATGTGGAGTTGCACAGACAACCAGGATGTTGGCTTAGAAGCAGCCACCATTTAAAGAGTGCGTAATAGCTCACTGGTCGAGTGACTCTGCGCCGAAAATGTAACGGGGCTAAACACACCACCGAAGCTATGGCTTG
>NZ_JAGGKP010000028.1 GCF_017873765.1 Paenibacillus sediminis | reverse complement strand
GCGGAATCAGCCGGACACACCCGCACCACCTAACCGCGTCGCGGCCGGCCCTTCGGACCTTAAGGTGGTGGGGCGTCGTGAATACAACAACGTTATATGAAACCAATGCAATTACTAAAAGTGAATAAGGAGCAAAAAATAATGATTGAACCCACCATATATATGGTTAATGCGCTATTTCAAAATCATCAAATTAACGATGAAATTGTACAAATTCAAAGGATGTCTGGCACAACCGCTGGCCTTGTTTTGAGATTGGAATCAAAACAAGAAAATAAATATATTCTGAAATTTGATAACCCCAATGAAATTCAATTAGTTGAACAATTACTTAATACATATGAGAACTCAGTATTATTACCCAAAGTCCTTTTAACTGCCCAAGACAGATCATATTTTGTGTATACCTTCATTGAGGGCACTACACATTTTAATCGTGGATTAAAGAGGAATTGGCTAAAGATCCTAGTTAAAGATCTACTTAATAAGTATGTGGAATATAAAGATAACAGCAATTGGGGAAGAATAGAATACCCAAGACAGACTTGGAAGGAATTTAATGAAATAAGTATTGAAGATGCTAGGCTAAATCTAGGAAGCGTATTATCGATAGAAGATTATAATTACGTTAAATTAAAAGCTAATCAATTGTTTAATGATGATTCAGAGCAAGGAAAAAAGTATTTATTGCATGGTGATACAGGAGTTCACAATTTTGTTTATAATAATTCATCATTAATTGGAGTGATCGATCCATCACCTATGGTGGGACCAATCATTTATGATTTTCTTTATGCGTTTTGCTCTTCGCCTGATGATATAAATACTGAAACCTTGTTCACCGCTTCTGATTTTCTCGAGCAAGTAACAATAGAAAAATCAAGATTGATTGAAGAAGTAGTTATTCAACTTTATTGCCGAGTTGGTCTGAGTGTAAAGCATCATCCGAGTGATCTGAATGATTATATTAAGGCATGGGAGTATTGGAAACAACTTTGTAAGCAACTCGATGAGGGTATTGGCATCATATAACAAAGTGTTCACGCATCGGGCATCCGCCCTCGGTCCCAGACGCGGTTTCGTAGAAGTTTGAGCTGTGAACACATCCATTCCCCTAAGATAAGAGCTATCTAAGGGGAATGAACGTCGTGAACACAGAGCAGTTAGCAGAAATCCCCGAGAGCGGTAAAGCATTTGAAAGATCATTTAATTAATTCCGTTATGTGATTGCGGCGATCGCCGCGTATCTTTTTTTATTACTGATTTCAGGGTTGAGTTAAAGAATATATTTTTTCTTGAATTAGTTCAAAATGCTCGATAGATCATGAATACAAATGGCTTGGAATTTAAGAAATGGTTTAAGATCTTGAAGAACTTGAATTGAAGGACTTGAATTTATAAATTTAGAACTTACTTATCTTTAAAATGGTTTATAATACCAATTAAGAGCTGATTTAAGGGTGAATTTAAAGGCGAGTTTGGAAGCAGCACAGGAAGCCGGGGACATCTGCTAACACCATATTCACGCATCGGGGCATTCGCCCCTCGGTCCGGACCGAAGTTAGAAGTGGATTCGAAGATGAGAATTTCAGCAGAAGGAAGTAGATTCAGCCGGACACACCCGCACCACCTAACCGCATCGCGGCCGCCACTTCGTGGCTTAAGGTGGTGGGGCGTCGTGAATACAAGGAACGTTATCTGCAATTCCTGCTAGTGACACTTAAGAAGTTGTAAATTTGATTCAGTTTAATTAAGATCTATTTGAAGTGCGAATTGAAATTCAT
>NZ_JAGGKP010000027.1 GCF_017873765.1 Paenibacillus sediminis | reverse complement strand
CGTGTAGAACTCCAAGCGATGTTCGCCAACAACAACTAACACAATTTTCTACAGGATAAGGATATTTTCATTTACACAAAATTATTGACGCTTCCATTAAATATGCCATATTGTAAAGTTAGCCAAGCAGAAATATACTATGAAGATTTAGGAGAAGGTAAACCAATTATAATGATACACGGTTATTCTCCCGACCATCGATTGATGAGTGGATGTATGGAACCCATATTTACTAAGAGGGATGGATGGAGACGTATTTATATTGACCTACCAGGTATGGGATTAACAAAAAATTATAATGGTATAAGCAGTTCTGATGAAATGTTGAATGCTGTTTTAGAGTTTATTCAAGCTATAATTCCTAACCAAGAATACATAATTGCTGGAGAATCTTACGGTGGCTATATAGCCAGGGGCATTATTCAAAAGCAAAAAGAGCAACTACTCGGTGCAGCATTTATTTGTCCAGTTATTATTCCTTTTGTAGAAAAAAGAACAGTTGAGAAACATAAAATATTAAAAACAGATGAAAAATTTATTGAAACATTATCAAAGGAAGAAGTAGAGGATTTCAGAAACAATAATGTTGTGCTTAATGAGTACACTTGGTTAAGATACAACCAAGAAATTTTAAGTGGTTGTAAAATTGGAGATGAAAAGTTTTTATATAAAGTAAAGGATAAATATGGATTTTCTTTTGATATTGATCAATCTGATTTTAATAAACCCAGTGTATTCCTATTAGGAAGACAAGACTCTTCAGTTGGATATAAAGATGCACTTAACATAATAAACAAGTATCCGAGAGGAACATTTGCTGTATTGGATAAAGCAGGTCACAATTTGCAAATTGAACAACCACAATTATTTAGCAGTTTAGTAAATGACTGGTTGGATAGAATTGAAGAGTCTCTTAACTAGTTGATGAAGTACGTTAAGTTTGTGAAATAATGTACTTAATCTAACGGGTGCGTTAGTTCAACAAAAATCAACAACAGAGTTTAACAGAGCCTTCACATTAAAAGTAGCTTTAACTTCACTCAGCGCGTTTCTCATCTTGTTTGCTTACTGTTTCTGCATGATCGTCGGACAAGATACCTTTTGTACCTTCCTTAAATTCACGCAGCGTACGACCGGCTGCTCTTCCCAATTGAGGGAGCTTATTAGGTCCAAAGAGAAGCAGCGCTAAAATGGCCAGCAAAATAAGTCCTGGAGCTCCAATATCACTGAACACATCTATACCTTCTTTCTTCAATTCATTAATACATACAATTTAACTCGTAAACATATTCTATGATTCAACATTATACTAGAATTTAACATGAGAAATCTACAATTTCCCCATCCTTAACGGTAAACAGCCTGATGTTATGCTTTTCCAGCATATTCAAAAAACGTTTAAATACAAATAGACTTAAAGCAATCCGAGATAAATCCGTAGCTAGCACGACATCAATTTGATGTAAATCATCCTCTAGAGACGGCAATGATCCTTCGTCACCTTCTTGAATTCTGACGTTAGTTACATGCCATTGTTTACTTCGTGTATATGCATGACATTGTTCTAATTGATCCTCTGTACTTTCTTCATGATGACCTCTTAGGATGATAAGCACATTCATAAGCTACCTCCTACTTCCTAACTTCTAGCCGCATTTACTCCCCCTCTTCCTACATATATCGTTCAGCGCTAAAAATATGTCTAACCTACGTTCCTTTTCAATAGCCCTCACTATTTTCTCTTCCTGTTGCTTCTTTTGTTAGTTTGTATTCCCCCTATTTTAAAAACTTTTCCTAAAGGGTCAAATAATAATAGGGACATATAAAAGGATGAGAACTGCACCCTATAAAGTAGACAGTTTAATAAAAAGAGATGCTGCTATCTACGCAGCGATGAGATGACTTCGGTAAGCTGCCGGAGTCATCTTT
>NZ_JAGGKP010000026.1 GCF_017873765.1 Paenibacillus sediminis | reverse complement strand
GTTTTTGGTTGTTGAAGTGTCCTTAGTTCAAAAGCAACTAAAAATATTAAAAATATAGATATTATAAGAGTAATATAATTCCGCATCATTGAACCATCCCTCAAAATTAAGATTTGCCATGCTTTCATATAATGTTCTTGTGTTCACGACGTCCCACCACCTTAAGCCCGAAGGGCGGCCAAGATGCGGTTAGGTGATGCGGGTGTGTCCGGCTGATTCCGCTTCCCTGCTGCTGAAATTATCATCCCCGAATCCTCTTCTAACTCCGGTCCGGACCGAGGGGCGAATGCCCCGATGCGTGAATATGGTGTTATCAGATGCCGGGGACTTCTTGAAATACCCTCTAATCTTTCTAAAGTACTATGGAGTAAGCACTTTCAATTGTGTTGCTTTATACCAAAAATAATTCAATCGTTCCTTTAGTAAAATATAATCCTCGTCTGTAAATTGATCATAATCAATTTTTTGATCCGTTATTTCCTGTACAAATACTTTTCCACTTTGATTTCTTGCATAAGCAAGTCGTCTATGTGTTTCAATCTGTTCACCATCGTCTAGATAAGAAAATTGTAAAATATATAAAGATTTAATATCAAAGAATTCATTTGTGGGTTGATGTTCGATTTGATTTATCCATTCATGTATCTCATCAATATCCTTCTTTTCATAGTACATGTTAAACATCTCAGGTTGGCTTTTTATGGAGTCCGTTCTATACAAACTTAATTCTACAGTTTTTAATGATTCAGTATTGAATTCGGAGATCTCTAAATATTGATTACTTGTTTGAACTTTGTCTTCAATCTCTTTGATTTGTGTAGTCTGTTCATTAGAACAACCGACAAGATACAGCAAAAGCAATAATGAGAGTATATACTTCATCAATTAAATCTACCTCGCTGATTGAAAAATTCGCACTAGCACTTTCCCGGTTTCTGATAACGTTCTCAGTATTCACGAACCCGAGAGCCTTAAGTGACCAACGGGAACGGGTCGAAGACTTAGGATCGCAGGGTTGTCCGGCTGATTCCACTTCCTCGCTTCTCAACATCGGCCGGATCAAGGGTGCATAGCCCGCAGCGTGAATACGGTGTTATATGATGGCATGTCCTTCTTGAAACAACCTCAAAAATCTCTTGCTTTAATTCAATTGAATTTATCCTTTGATTAGTCCTTTAATAAGCCCTTAAAATAGTCCTTTAATCAGTCCTTTACTAACTCCTTTACCAAAGTCTTTAGTCAGTCCTTTGTTTTGTTTTTAATCAGATTTTTTCTTCGAATTACTATCTGCCTGTTTCTTGCCTTTATATATTCTATAAATACTTAAAGGAAACCAGATAACCCCAAGAAGTAAACTTGATATAATTGAAATATATAATAAAGGAGATATTGTACCGTCTCCCACTGGCCCCGTTTTTGGTTGTTGAAGTGACCTTAGTTCAAAAGCAACTAAAAATATTAAAAATATAGATATTATAAGAGTAATATAATTCCGCATCATTGAACCCATCCCTCAAAATTAAGATTTGCCATGCTTTCAGATAACGTTCTGGTATTCACGACGTCCTACCACCTTAAGCCCGAAGGGCGGCCGCGATGCGGTTAGGTGGTGGGATGTGTCCGGATGAATCTACTTCCATGCTGCTGAAAAGCCTCATCGAATCCACATCGGACTCCGGCCGGACCGAGGGGCGAATGGCCCGAAGCGTGAATATGGTGTTAGACGTAGTGCCTTCTTCGAGCTACTGCCATAATGACTTATTACAAGGTCTTACTTTCCAGTCAGTTCCCGTATGGGAACATTCCTTAGAAATAATTGCTCTTCCTTCAAATCAGTTCCCGAGTGGGAACATTCCTTAGAAAAAATCGATCTTCCTTCAATCAGTTCCCGAGTGGGAACATTCCTTAAGCATCTGCTCTTATCGATCTCATTGCCTTGGCACTTTGCATTACGTCTAACGTTCTTGTATTCGCGACGTCCCACCACCTTAAGCCCGAAGGGCGGCCGCGATGCGGTTAGGTGGTGGGATGTGTCCGGCTGATTCTGCTTCTCCGAACACTGAAATGCCTCTCCGATTTCACTTCTGACTTCTGCCGGACCGAGGGCCGAATGGCCCGATGCGTGAATACGGTGTTAGATGGTGTGGCCTCTTCTTCGAAATGCTTTCAAAATTCTCTTATTCTGAATAAGTTAATCTACCGCCTGGTAACGAAATTAATAGAAAGCCATTCTCTCCTGAAATCTGCCAACCTTCAAACAGAGAACTTGTATGAAATAAATCTAGGACTAAATTCCCTTCAAATATCAATGTTATGTCTGCGATTTTATCCTTTAAAATAATATCTTTTAATCTCTTGCCTATTAAGTAATTTTCAAATTTCTTAGTGCATTCTTGTTTCGTTTGTTCATGATTGTACTCATAAAACCCAACTAAAACTTCCTGATTATAAGTTAGTCTCCAAGGGCATTCAATTGTTAAAAATTTAGTAGCATCATCAAAAATAATAATTGGATTTAACGAGTTTATTTCTGTCACTAAAGATTCTTTAAGTTTTTCTAGATTTTCTTCAATCTGTGGATCAATCATTTAATCACTTCTTTCTAGGCCATTTCATCTAACGTTCCTTGTATTCACGACGTCCAACTCCCTTAAGCCCGAAGGGCGGCCGCGATGCGGTTAGGGAGTTGGATGTGTCCGGCTGAATCTGCTTCACTGCAAC
>NZ_JAGGKP010000025.1 GCF_017873765.1 Paenibacillus sediminis | reverse complement strand
AGGTTCCTTTATATCCCACTACGTTCAGATAAAACGAAAAGCTCGGTGAGTTTGCCGCGTATGATTACTACCCTTTATATCCCACTACGTTCAGATAAAACGTGCTACGTGAATTCCCGGTGCTTGTTTTTCTTACCGCTTTATATCCCACTACGTTCAGATAAAACAATGGAGGAAGTCGTCGAAGCGATAGCGGAAGTGACTTTATATCCCACTACGTTCAGATAAAACCAAAATACGCTTAAACAAGCGGAAGCAACAGGAAACAACTTTATATCCCACTACGTTCAGATAAAACGATACCCACTTTTGTTGCCATGATCGAATATTGTTCTTTATATCCCACTACGTTCAGATAAAACATTATGTCATTCTGTTTGTGGTCGCGGCATTCCTTCTTCATTATATCCCACTACGTTCAGATAAAACTTTAAAAATATTTTCCGGTGTTGGTAACTTGTGGATACCTTTATATCCCACTACGTTCAGATAAAACCAATACGGCACGTATTGCCACCGGCGCGGAATTGGTCTTTATATCCCACTACGTTCAGATAAAACGTGGGACGCAAAGAAACGATATATATCGGCTCTGAACTTTATATCCCACTACGTTCAGATAAAACATTGATTTTGGGAATGAAGAAGGAACGGTAGTCGTCTTTATATCCCACTACGTTCAGATAAAACCGTTGTAAAACTTAGTCTCAAAGTTACCGGCATCTACTTTATATCCCACTACGTTCAGATAAAACTCTGCTCAAGAATGTCGGCAAAGAGGCCATAAATACTTTATATCCCACTACGTTCAGATAAAACGACGTCTTGAACGAATGTTCTGTACCGATTTACACGACTTTATATCCCACTACGTTCAGATAAAACCGTCGGCGGCTTCCGTACTCGCACTTTACGGATGTGTCAGAGATACCGGACTTTATATCCCACTACGTTCAGATAAAACTTTTCAAACTCCCGAGCAATGTTCGGTGTGCGTTTCTTTATATCCCACTACGTTCAGATAAAACTAGTGAGCGAAGAAGAATTTCAAGCACTTATCGAAGCTTTATATCCCACTACGTTCAGATAAAACTTTCTTTCTTGCCATTCTTATTGATCTGCGCCATTCTTTATATCCCACTACGTTCAGATAAAACCTTGCGCGACGAACCAATCATCGACGTCCTCTGGCTTCTTTATATCCCACTACGTTCAGATAAAACGCCTGCCCCTGGAAGCCCCAGGACCACTATTTATGGACTTTATATCCCACTACGTTCAGATAAAACCTGCTAAACGAACTAGCCTACAAAATCCACGTAGCCCACTTTATATCCCACTACGTTCAGATAAAACTCCTGGTCAACTCTAAAGGCTACTTCCTTGTACCATCTTTATATCCCACTACGTTCAGATAAAACCCCCAAACATCGGACATTTTTTCTTTTAAATAAGCACTTTATATCCCACTACGTTCAGATAAAACGCTACGATGCAGAAATCCAGCGCCAGGCCGTAGTTACTTTATATCCCACTACGTTCAGATAAAACGGAAAGGCTACCGTCGAAGTAGAAACCCTTACCCAGCTTTATATCCCACTACGTTCAGATAAAACTTCTCATAAGATTTGCCGTCAACATACATTGTCCGCTTTATATCCCACTACGTTCAGATAAAACTTTGTTATGTGTCTATTGATTACCTTGGCGGCATGCAACTTTATATCCCACTACGTTCAGATAAAACGCAAGAATGACAGGTCGTATGCAGTCGGCGATATTCCTTTATATCCCACTACGTTCAGATAAAACCCTAAAAACAGGGTAACAAAAAAACCTTGATGTAACAAGGGAAATCACAACTTTTTCAGATTGGAATTTAGGTCATTTTGCATTGAAGCGGCAATGCTGAAATTCGTAGTAGTTACAAAATCCCCGAAATCCTTTTCCACACAAGGCTTGCGGGATTTTCGACATTTTTTTCGCACAATGCAAATTCAAATAGTCTATAAAAACAGCCTGTCGAAGGAACGATCCTCGCCAATTACTTCTTTAACAATAGCTTTTGGATTTTCTACCTTGTACAAATAAATAGAGTCTTCATCAGACATAATACTCTTTAATTCAGCCAGACATCGTGTTAATTTGCCCTTAGTAATTTCACCTTCAAACACAGAGTTCTGTGTCCAGTCCAAATACTCACGTAGCTTTTTACATACTTTGCTAACCCGCTTCTCACCTATATCATAGGTTATGATTACAAACAAGTCTACCACCACGCTTTAAAAGGTTTATATTTCTCGTCTCCGATAATATGTTTAATAAGTTTATACGATTCCAGCCTGATCAAGTATCGATAAGATACCATTCGGTTTAACTTGCGATGCTTAAATGTACTTTTCATTTTCTCATCATATGCAGCTAGAAAAATCTTTCGTCCTTCGTCATTCAAGTGAACAATCCCCTCGTCATTCTTAAAATGTTTCTCTTGAATACGCCGATTATTAACCAAACTAAATATAAGTGGGTCTACAAGAAATGGTTTGAATATTTCTGCAACATCAAGGCTTAGAGAAAATCGTTTGCTAGATGGTTCATGAAGATAGCTAATAGAAGGGTCCAGAGCCGTTTTATATAATTCAGATACTACAGTTGTGTACATTAAGCCGTTACCAAATGAAATCAGAGCATTTAGAGGATTGTGCGGAGGACGCTTTGAACGGTGCTCCCATGTAAAGTTGTTCCGTACTAGAATAGGAAGCCCCTCATAGTAAATTTGTCGGCATTGCCCCTCTATCCCCATAACTTGTGCAATGCTTGAAGCTTCCTCCAATAATGCAGCGCGCGAAGCCATTGTATCCACGTACGAGCGTGATTCTTCACCATGTTTTCGTAGATTGCGCTGCATATGGTGTACCGCTCCTTGTATAAATGCTTTAGCCAAGTACAAGCGTTTGCTAAGATCCAAGTAATGAGCGCTTTGCTGTACCTTTGTATAGCCAGAGACCTGTGAATTCCGAGGATAATAAGTGCCGTCATAGTAGCCATAGTAGTTATAAACATGAAGTCGTACATCATGCTGTGTCAAAATATGAAGAAGCGACGTGTTAAAATCAATTTGTCCAAACAAGTGTAGATTTTCCGTCTGTTCAACTGGAAGCGGTTGCGATTTCCCATGTTCATCTGCGAAATAAAGTGTATTATTTTTACGGTGAAGCCTTCCTTTTGAGAAAATAAATACATCTCTATTCATACCTCTCCTTCCTCCTCTTCTCCCGCATAGCAAAAATCTTTATAAGCGCACTTAGAACAATACGGCAACTTACGAAATGGGGGTATGTGACTCTGCAATACAGACTCAACACCTTTCATTGCTTCTTCTACTTCACGTTGCCCCTGCTCGTTCAATATTACTTCAG
>NZ_JAGGKP010000024.1 GCF_017873765.1 Paenibacillus sediminis | reverse complement strand
TTAGAGTACCAAGGTAGAACAAATAAGAGCGAGTTTGTAAGAAGATCGAGGAAGACACGAACAGCAGATAACATAATATTCACGCTTCGGCAGACGAGCTGCCTCGGTTCGCCCGAAGTAGAAAGTGCCGCAGGTTAATTCAGGCGAACACACCCCCACCACCTAACCGCATCGCGGCCGTCCCTTCGGGACTTAAGGTGGTGGGGCGTCGTGAATACGAGAACGTTAGGTGAAATTACTGAAGTGATTTTAAAGTTCAAGAGACTGGAGGGCAAAGATGATAAACATTCGTAAATATAATCCATCGGATTTAGAGTCGTTGGCTGACTTAATGAATGATTTAGGATACCCGGTCTCTATTGAAGTGATGGGAAGAAGAATGGAACTAATAGAATCAAATCCAAGTTACTTAACGTTTGTTGCAACCATTAATGAAGCGGTTACTGGAATGATTGGGATTCGCCAACTACTAAACTATGAAACAGATGATCTAGTAACTCAAATATCATCGTTAGTAACCAAAAGTGATTTTCAAGGACAGGGAGTTGGAAGTGCATTAATAAAATTTATTGAAGACTGGGCAGTACAAAACGGCTCTAGTGTTTTATATCTTACAAGTGGAATCAAACAAGAACGATTAAAGGCGCATGAATTTTATAAGAAGTACGGTTTTGAAATTACGGGATATAGATTTATAAAGAAAATAAATATTTGACAGTCGATCAAGAAGTCAGTAACTTCACCTAACACAATATTCACGCTTTGGGCCATCCGGCCCTCGGTCCGGCAGAAGTCCGATGTGGATTCGACGAGGCATTTCAGCAGCGTAGAAGTATTTCAGCCGGACACACCCGCACCACCTAACCGCATCGCGGCCGCCACTTCGTGGCTTAAGGTGGTGGGGCGTCGTGAATACAACAACGTTATATGAAACTGCTGCAAGACATTGATATTTGAGGGAGAATCAATAGATGACAATTCAAAATTCAAATGATATTGAATGGTGGAATGAACTCGCCCTAAGGTTGAATGGCTATCAAGGTAATTACAAAGTCAACTTTGTAGGTCTTAACGGAGAAGTAGAGTTTACAAATCTAGTAAAGGATTTGTTAAGAGATCACCCGAATACATTGGATGTTGGTTGCGCCGATGGCAGATTCGCTATCGACCTTTCATCGTTTGCAAGTCGGGTAACAGCAATTGACTTATCTCCTGTAATGATTGAAGCAGCAAAGAAATCAACAAAGGCTCCTAACCTGGAGTTTATTGTCTGTGACGCCAAAGAAATGCCGTTTTCTGATAATTCATTTGATTTAGTTATAAGTCGTCGTGGTCCAGTAAGTGAGCCCGTCTTTTTAGAAGAGGCTATTAGGGTTACAAAGCCAATGGGTAAGATAATTGAAATAACTATAGGAGAGCGTGATGCAATTGAATTTAAAGATGTATTTAATAGAGGACAAGGATACTTAAACAAAAGCAAATCAAGATATTTGGAGATAAGGAATAGGCTTGAATTAAATTCTGAAATAAAGATTAGCCAAATACATGAATATTTCTGCGATGCATATTATCCATCAATTGAAGATGTAGCTTTATTACTATCATCAACCCCAATAATTGATGACTTTAATATTGAAAGCGATTTGCCTTTATTAAGAACAATTGAAACAGAGTACCATACAAATAAAGGAATCAGAAGAACATATCATAGAATCATATGGATTGCAGAGAAATTATGAATTTTTGAGAAGATTCGAAGAAGGCAGCAGCATCATATAACACCATATTCACGCTTCGGGGCATTCGCCCCTCGGTCCGGCAGAAGTTAGAAGAGGATTCGACGTAGCATTTCTGTAGCAAGGAAGCATATTCAGCCGGACACACCCGCACCACCTAACCGCTTTGCGGCCGTCCCTTCGGGACTTAAGGTGGTGGGGCGTCGTGAATACTGAGAACGTTATGTGCAATTGCCTAAGTGCTGTTATAAGGAGATGTTTATGAAGACTCTATATCTCATTAGACATTGTAAAGCTAAAGGTCAAGAGCCGGATGCAGATCTCACTTTAGAGGGTGAATTACAAGCAGAAGCTCTTTCTAATTTTCTCATTGATAAGCCAATTGATTTGATTATTTCGAGCCCCTTTTTAAGGGCAATCCATTCAATAAAACCGTTCTAACAGATATACCAATTAGAATAGATTCAAGACTATCCGAAAGAGTATTAAGTTCAGAAGCTTTTATAGACTGGATGGATAAGTTAATGGCATCATTTGAAGATATGGACTTTAAATTACCTGGAGGAGAATCTACTGCGGAAGCAGCCAATAGAGGGATTGAAGTCATAAACGAACTTTTGGATACCAGTGCAAATAATATAGTAATCGTGACGCATGGGAACTTGCTTTCATTGATTATCAGAAATTTCAAAAAGGAATTTGGATTCAATGAATGGAAAGAAATGAAGAACCCAGATGTTTTTGAATTAATTATTGAGAATGACAAGTTCAGCATAGATCGGATTTGGAAGTGACTCGAAGTAGAGGCAACAGCACATAACACCCTATTCACGCATCGGGACATTCGTCCCTCGGTCCGGCCGGAGTTAGAAGCGGATTCTGGGGTGAGAATTTCAGTAGCGGGGAAGCGGAAGCAACCGGACACATCCAACCACCTAACCGCATCGCGGCCAGTCGCTTCGCTCCTTTAAGGTGGTAGGACGTCGTGAATACACGAACGTTATGCGAAATACTCGAAAGTCGATTAAATGAATAGGAGGAAACAAAAATGAAGAGTTTAATTACTCTCCTAATCATAGCTATCTTGGTTACCTTGTTATTAGGTTGTTCGAAAGATAATAAATCGCAGTTCCTAGGTAATTGGGAAGCAGATCAAGCTTCTCAACAAGAAGGAAGTAACGATTTATTGGGACACTTTAATTACTTAAAAATCTCTTCCTCCAATATCAATTTAAGAAATTTTCATAATGAAATAGGAATTGAGAGCGGAGAAACAGTTAAAGTTTTTGATGAAATAGATAAGAACCTAGCATATGAATGGAAATCTAAAGATCAGATTATTATAAATAACAAACTATATGAAATTGAAGTAAGTAAAAGAGAACTAATTATCAAGAATGATAAAATTGAAATTCACTATAATAAGAAGAAATAGAGAATGATTTAAAAAGTGTTTTAGCTATTCAGGATGTCGAGTACTTCGCATAACACCATATTCACGCTTCGGAAGTCAAGCTGCCTCGGTCCGGCCGGAGTTAGAAGTGGATTCGGTGATGAGATTCCAGTAGCAGGGAAGCAGATTCAGCCGGACACACCCGCACCACCTAACCGCATCGCGGCCGGTCACTTCGTGACCTTAAGGTGGTGGGGCGTCGTGAATACAACAACGTTATACAAAATAAAGGCTGAGAATCCAGAACCCAAGCAACTTCGTAAATCGAAGATTTACAAAATTACTTGGCCGGCTTACCAGTGGCAGCCGC
>NZ_JAGGKP010000023.1 GCF_017873765.1 Paenibacillus sediminis | reverse complement strand
AATCAGACCAATTGATGCCCCTACAGTAGTTGCTCCCATTATTTGATCTTCTCCTTTTGATCTTGTTTTAATTGTGCGGATCTTTCAGATAACGTTCCTTGTATTCACGACGCCGCACCACCTTAAGGTCACGAAGTGACCGGCCGCGATGCGGTTAGGTGGTGCGGGTGTGTCCGGCTGAATCTTCTTCCTGCTACTGCCAATTACCTCATCGAATCCGCTTCTAACTTCTGACGGACCGAGGGGCGAATGCCCCGATGCGTGAATATGGTGTTATGTGATGCTGCCTCTTCATTGGAATACTCAAACATTAATTTCTAATAATTTAATTCATGATTTCGTTGATTTTACAAATATTAGATCTAATATCAAATGAATTAATCCTGTGAATAATACAGAGAAAGTCATTATTCCATAAAAGTGTTCAAATGGAAGTACGATTACTGTTGGTAAAAGAACTTGAACTATAAAAGATAAGGGAATTTGGAATAATTTCCTTTGGATTGATTTGTGATCAGCTATAAATGACAAAGGGAAAATCAGTAGAAAAAGTACTAATATCACTCCTATTGTCAGTTCAATTAAGTCACTAAATAATAATTCAAAAACAATTAGATAAACTGTACTGGTTATCAAAGCTATGAAAAGTTTTCTAATAATTTTTTTCTTTTCCATGGGGTCTTCTTTTTCTGGTAAATAACTGATAATGATCTCATTTTCCCGATCATTTATGGTTTCTCCCATACTTCACCTCACAACTAGTAATGACTTTGAATTTAGGCAGTTTCACATAACGTTCCTTGTATTCACGACGTCCAACTCCCTTAAGCCCGAAGGGCGGCCGCGATGCGGTTAGGGAGTTGGATGTGTCCGGCTGAATTCACTTCCATGCAAACTGAAATGCCTCGCCGAAACCACTTCTAACTCCTGCCGGACCGAGGGCCGAATGGCCCGAAGCGTGAATATGGTGTTATCGGATGTCAATGCCTTCCTTGAATAACTTACGTAGCCTATTAACGAACTTGGCTTTCCCTATTATGTTGATAACTCCTATTGTCTATTAATCTAACTTATCAGCCACGATCTCCCCAGGTTTCATCGAGATGCTGTGCATAGTATGTAATCGGTTTACTAAAATATTGAAGTTTTTCATCTGAGGTTGTTTCCATCAAATTGGACAAAAGGAGTTCTGTCGACTCTTTGTAGTTACCCGTATTATAGAGTGCTATCGCAAGAAAGACTTGAAGACCTCTATGATAAGGAAACTCTCTTACACCTCGACGTAATGTTTCCTCTGCTTCCTGATAATATCCTAAATATCGATATGTGCTTCCTAGACCAAGTAAAGCTCTTTCGAGATCTGGTCCGGAAAGTCCTTGTTTAAGCGCTTGAACATAAAATGGAATTGCTTCTCGTCCTAATCCTGAATTATCATGAGCAACTGCTGTCTGAAAGTTGATCTCAGCATCGTCCGGGTACTCGTTGATTAAATCTAAAAGCATTGCGCGGACTTTGGCAAGAACGGCTTGATCCTGCTTGGCTCGTCCCTCTTCGCGCAGCTGTATTGCCTTATCCAAACGTTCTCGTTCCATTTCTACATTTTTCCTTTCTATTTTTAAATAATGCTTACAGCTATCTTTTGATCAACATCATAATAAAACTAATAATACGTTACTATGCATATTTGTGCTTTAAACTAACCTGCCAGCAGTTCAGGAGTGATTCTTTTGTTTTGCATTGATTTCCGATAACGTTCCCAGTATTCACGAACCCGAGAGGCTTAAGGCGCCAAGCGCCGGGTCGAAGACTTAGCCTCGCAGTGGTTGTCGCCTGAGTTCACTTCCCTGCTACTGAATTCGCCCCGTTATGAATCCGCTTCTTCTGCTCCTAGGCGACCCAGGGCCTTACAAGGCCCGCAGCGTGAATACGTTGTTAGGTGATGTTGGCCACTTCATTGATTATGCTTGATACATTGTTATTGTCAGTCCATGTTCCCCCATTATCCCCATCCCAAGTTCTATATTTATCTTTCGATCTAGAAATAGATCTTTAATTCTTAATTCCCAGAAGAACTTTAATACATTAGCGAACTCATATACGGCCTCGTCATCATGTATTGAATTACTATTGGGTATCAAAAAGAAGTCTCCTATTGACCAACTATTAACAAATAATTCAATCTGTCTTCGATCATTCTTGAACTGTTCATTTAGACTGTTTAGATTCCCTTGATAAAATTCTGAAATGAATATAAAGCCATCAATCTCTATAATTTCTGGCCACAAAACACTAGCAACTGATAGATGCTGTTCGATGTTACAAGTATTTGCTGCATTATTCATTAGAGAATTTCCCATGATGTTATGAAACCTGTTAAGAACAGTTTCATTGACAATGCCTCTATGAATCATCATAAGTAGCACCTTTTCTTTTTTGTTTTTTATGATTTATTGGCCAATTTCACCTAACGTTCCTTGTATTCACGACGTCCAACTCCCTTAAGCCCGAAGGGCGGCCGCGATGCGGTTAGGGAGATGGATGTGTCCGGCTGAATTCACTTCCATGCAAACTGAAATGCCTCGCCGAAACCACTTCTAACTCCTGCCGGACCGAGGGCCGAATGGCCCGATGCGTGAATATCGTGTTAGACGTAGTGCCTTCTTCGAGCTACTGCCATAATGACTTATTACAAGGTCTTACTTTCCAGTCAGTTCCCGTATGGGAACATTCCTTAGAAATAATTGCTCTTCCTTTAAATCAGTTCCCGAGTGGGAACATTCCTTAGAAAAAATCGACCTTCCTTCAAATCAGTTCCCGAGTGGGAACATTCCTTAGAAAAAATCGATCTTCCTTCTATCAGTTCCCGAGTGGGAACATTCCTTAAGCATCTGCTCTTATCGATCTCATTACCTTGGCACTTGCATTACGTCTAACTGTTCTGTGTTCACGACGTTCATTCCCCTTAGATAGCTCTTATCTTAGGGGGATGGATGTGTCCACAGCTTATACTTCTCCGAATTCACATCTGGGACCGAGGGCGGATGCCCGATGCGTGAACACTTTGTTATATGATGTGGCCGACATCTTGAAATACCCAAGAAATTTCTATTAATCTCTATTAACCATTGTTTATCAAAGTCTTTAATGTTCAATTGGCCAGTGCATAACTTCCTCCAGGAGTAGCTACTAATAGAAATCCTTTAGCGCCACTTAACTGCCAACCTTCATATAAAGAACTTTCATGAAATACATCCAAATAGATATTATTGTCAAATGTTACTGTGAGATCTGAAATCTCCTCGAAATGTGTAACATCTAAAATAGTGTTGTTTAACAAAGCTTCTTCAAATATTACATATGCCTTATCCGTTCTGTCTTCTACTTCAATTTCAGCATTTCCAACAATTATTGAATTTCCCTTTCTTAAGCGCCAAGAGCATTCAATAGTCAAAAAACCTGTTTCAAAAGTAATTATTGGGTACACTCTATTAATTTCTGTAACCCTTTGATTGAGAAATTGACTAAAATTGATATTGCTTTTAGTTCTATTCATGTTTAATTTCCTTTTGAATTTAATGTTTTTATCAGATTTCGGCCATTTCACATAACGTTGTTGTATTCACGACGTCCAACTCCCTTAAGCCCGAAGGGCGGCCGCGATGCGGTTAGGGAGTTGGATGTGTCCGGCTGAATCTGCTTCACTGCAAC
>NZ_JAGGKP010000022.1 GCF_017873765.1 Paenibacillus sediminis | reverse complement strand
CCCGAGCTGCCCTGAAGTATATACCAAATTGCCAATGCTTATGCCTTGCGAATACGGCCCAAGAGCGCCAGGAGCAGCAGATGTCGAAATCGCTTAGGACAAAGTTCATATCACCACCTCACTAACATATTCCCAAGCGCTTGGTATTTTGTTTCTCGTTATTTTCTTTCGGACACTTAACCCTGCTACAAACTTGAACCGTGTCCTGCCATCGCCCCCATATGCAGAGCGCAAAGAGATTAGAAGGTTTAGAAACAGCGTGGCATGGGGCATGAAGCGAGACGATATACAAGACAGAGACTTAAGGCTATGCCAAGTGTGTATGCGTGAGCTATATTGTACTCTTGATAGGTTTACCCACGTTAACACTAGCGTTCATCATATCGTTGCATTGGTAGATGATTGGTCACTAAGGCTAGACACACAATAACCTTATCACTCTTTGTTCTCAACATCATGCCGATGCAGATCGCGGATACATACCAGCACGTGAGTTAAAGCTCATTGCTTTAGAACAAGAGGATAATACAGCATATTGAGGGTATCCCCCCCATCAAAAAAACGAAGAGAGACCAACTAGGGGCTGACATATGGAAAAGTAAGGGCTACAGGACAGCTCCTTTACTCCAATCAGCATCTTTTGCGGATTTTTTCGATTCCTGGTTAACGTTATACAAACCAAGTATTGCAAATAATACAAAGGAGCGGTGCGATGTTAATCGATTCACAAGTAGCTGTTGATGAAGCAATGGACATGCTCAGGGGTAATGAATTTACGAAGTTAGAGCATCGAAGGATATTTAAAGCTATGCAAGAGGTATTCGAGGATGGACAGCCTGTTGACCTTGTGACTGTTATAGAACGGTTGCGAGTAAAAGGCTGGCTTGAATATGATTCTGTTAGCTACTTGAGTAAGATGGCAAACGCAACTCCGACAGCATCAAATGCGGGTTATTAAATCGGCATTATCAAAGAAGTCTATGCCCAGCGCCAACTTATTTCCGAACTGGAAGAACAGCTTGAACAAGCGAGAAATTTAGTGAGGCCTAATGAGGTTATAGCTTCCGCAAAAAGTAAACTTGTGGAAATAGCGGATCAAACGGAAACAAAGAAAAAGTACCGCGGGATTAAAGAGATATTACCTGAGGTATTCGAAGACCTTGAACAGAAGTATGCAAATCAGGATAACAGCGAGGTAACGGGTGTTCCATCTGGTTTCGCCAATTTGGATAGAATGACAGCTGGGTTTCAAATGGACAAACCATAAGTTTAATTCGGTCGGCCTTACTACATCCTTCCGTCTAATCCCTTCAACGTACTGCACCAGGCGAATGCCCGTTTGAAACCTTATCACCTGCATTGATGTGGAACTTCCATGCTCCAAAGATGGCTGAGTTTTAGACAAGCGTTTCGATCAAATTTTCAAACTGGGATCCAAGCAAACCGCGCACACTCGCATTAGTTAGAAATGAAAGTGAATCAGTAAATACAAAATGTGCGGAGTTGTAAATAGATGCTTAGTGATCGAGTATGAACGAATACAAACAATATATACGATTAAATGGAGAACAATCTCATATTTCTGATACACTTCAGGAAGAAAAAGGAAGCGTCAAGAATTTTGTGTAAATGAAAATAGCCTTCTCCTGTAGAAAATTTTGCTAGTCTTTGGTGGTAAATATCGCTTGGAGTTCTGCACGCGCCTGATCAAAGCCAATGTGACAACGTGTAGCGAAGCGTTGGTTATAGTCTTCAAACTGTGATACTAGGAATTTCTCTAGTGCTTCTTCGTGAGGAAATTGTTCTTTACGCTTCGTATATTTCTTAATCCGTTTGTTAAATGATTCAATTAGATTGGTAGAATAAATGCTTTTCCAGATCGGCTTTGGAAAACTGTAGAACGTGAAGATATACGGGTTGTCTCGTAGCGATTTAACGACTTTAGGATAAGAATCCCTCCACTTGTCACAAAAGGCTTTTAGAGCAGCTCTACCCCCTTGCTCATCTTCTGCACGATATACGGATTTGAAGTCTTCACAGATTTCTTTCCGATCCGATACGCGCACTTTATGGGCGATGTTACGAGATAAATGAACACAGCACGTTTGATACTTCGCTTGTGATAGACCTCTGAAATGGCATTTACCATGCCTGTAAGACCATCTGAGATAAAGAGAAGAATTTCATCCGTTCAACGTTGTTTCACATCCAGGAGTAGCTCTTTCCATAAGAAAGACGATTCCGTAGGTGCAATGGTATACGTGAGCACCTCTTTTGATCCATCCTCACGAATTCCCACGGCAATATATACGGCTTCTTTCGATACCGTGTCACGCTTAACAGAGATACATGTGGCATCTACATAGACGCAGAGCAAGTGTTCGTTTCATAAAAGCATCGACATGCTCTACCATGATGTTTGTCATATTAGAAACCGTTTGTGGGGTATAGTGATGGCCGTACATTTTCTCGATGAGATCAGCAATCTCCGTCATCGTTACCCCCTTTTGAAACATGTGGATAACAAAGGATTCAAGTGTGTCATTGGAACGCTTATAAGGCGCAACAGTTTGCTGTTTAAACTCTCCATTGCGATCTCGTGGTATGTTTAGGTGCAAGTCGCCATATTCCGTGTGGAGCGTACGTGTATAAACACCGTTACGAGAATTACCTGAATTGACGCCTATTCGATCATATTTTTCATAGTCTAAAAATGCAGTAAGTTCCGTTTCTAGTAAATGATTCATGGCAGTCTCTAAATGCTTACGAAATACCTCTGTAACATCTTGTTTCGTGACTAGAGCTTGGACCAAATCTGTTGTAAAATGATTCATAGGGAAGTCCTCTTTTCTGTGAATAGTTGTGGTGACTTAATTCTACAAGAAAAGGGCTTCCTTTTTCTATTTATCTATTTACACAAAATATTTTACGCTCTCCGGAAAAATAATTTTTGATACAAATAGTATAATTAAATAGGTATAATTGAGGTGAATAAATAGATTGGAGTGATCATCATTTTTTGGAAAATGAAAAAGAGGGAAAAAGAGCGAATCTCAGAATTCATTATCTTAGAAAATAGTAAACTTGAAAATACTGTAGCTCAAATTACTGGAGAACTAAACACGGTAAAAGTTACAAACTCTACGCTGCTTAACTCCAACATAGTTATTATGGGATCTCATAATCAAATAAATATAAGCAATGTTGGAAGGTTTTCTGGTATTACAATAGAGATACATGGAGACAATCACCTAATTGAATTAAACGACACACTCAATTTTTTGGATACGAAGATATTTATGAGAGGGGTAAATCATAAGCTTGTTCTTGGAAAATGTGCAATGTTCGGCGGTGTATTATGGTATGAGTCTGACAATTGTGTTATTCAAATAGGAGATTGGACTTCGATTGAACGAGCAGGGATATCGGTTGTGGAATCAGGTAATAAGGTTTCGATCGGTCAAGATTGTATGATCTCTCATGATTTAACTATAAGGACATCAGATAGCCATCCAATTTATGATATGAACACTAAAAATAGGGTCAATAGTTCAAAAAGTGTTGTGATCAATGATCATGTTTGGGTAGGAGCTTATAGCCATATTCTAAAGGGAGTCACAGTTAACGAAAACAGCGCCATTGGTATTAGTTCAGTGGTCACAAAAGATGTACCATCAAATTGTGTTGTTGCTGGTAATCCTGCAAAAGTGGTGAAGAGGGATATTTTTTGGGCTAGAGAACCTATTACACAGTAGGACCATACTGCGACACAAGTGTTTTAATGAATTGAGCTCTGCTTAGGCAGGGCTTTTTATATTGGGATTTGAGGGGAGTGGATGGCGGGTGAGTGATCCGGATAAGCTGCAGTATCAGTCCCCGACGCTGCGTACACCCGACATTTTGAAAAGAATCATTTGTTTGGCATTAATCTACCTATTGTATGGAAATCAGCTTTTGATGCTCTCGAACGAAAGCCTAAAGTCTTCGATTTATCGGACATCCGGCGAATTGTGCTTCGGATCTGCGAATATTGAAGATACGATCTATTATGATATTCACAAACAGTTGGTTTATTGATTTGGAGGAGGATTCATATGGCTAGCTTTCAAAAACGTGGTAAGAAGTGGGAGTATCGCATAAGCCACAATGGGACAAGATCATCGAAACAGAGTTCGATAAAATTATGAGCAAGCTATAAGGAGTTGATCAGATTGCCACTTCCAGAAATTAATATTAGTTTTTCATCACTTGCTGTGTCTGCTCGTTTGATGCAGAAATCGTTATTCAGGAGTCAACTAGAGCGATGGCTTTGGAAGTTATAGAGATGGCGCAGAATGATGAAAGGAGCGACATGGCAGATATTCATCTTGTTTATAACATTGTTATCGAACCAAATCTTAAAGATGCGGAACTGCAAAAGGAATTCGGATGTGCAGAGCCTACTAATATTGTAGGCTTGCTGTTCCGCGCAGGAGAGATTGGCGCGCTCAGCGAAAGTGTTCAAAAAGATTGAGGGTATAACACCGAACGATTTCCGTAAACAAAGTCATTCACTGACACAAGAATAAGCCCATCATATCTTGTTGCG
>NZ_JAGGKP010000021.1 GCF_017873765.1 Paenibacillus sediminis | reverse complement strand
AGCGGAGTCAGGCGGACAACCCTGCGAACCTAACCGCGTCGCGGCCGCCCCGTTGGGGCTTAAGGTTCTCGGGTTCGTGAATACAAGGAACGTTATCGGAAATCCATGCGAACAAAGAACTGGAACATTAATCCAATATTTCTCGTCTATCTGTATGAGGTGATATCCATGAGAAATAGACGATACTTGATACAACTGCTGTTAATAACGCTTCTTGTATTTTTTGTTGGATGTGCAAAGATTGTTAATTACGCTCAAAGTGACTCTACTACGGAAACTGTTATGAATGGCAAACCGACTGTATTGGATGAAGAACGTTCTGTTAGTACACCAACAGAAACCAGCCCAAATGAAAGTATGTTTGAAGTAGGAATTGATGAACTTGCCGATATTAAAGTAAACCATAAATTTGAAATAACTGGTTTCATAAAGAATAATTCGGTATTTTCGTGGGAGATTTCACATGGTTCTGGCATGTTTACATATGAAATCTTTGATAAGGAAGGAAATGCCGTTAAACAAGAAAACAAAATACTTTTTAGAAATGATATTGGATATGTAACTAAAATGAAGTCAAATGATATTTATAGGAATAACGGAATAGGCCAGAGAAGTAAAGAATTTTATGAATTTGTTATTAAAAAACCTGGTAAATACAAAGTAATATCAAAGGCAGAATTTCAAATCAAAAATGAAGATAAAGAAATACAAGAATTTATTACAAGTAAAGCATATGAATTCATAGTGAAATAGGATATGGGTGTGATCCAAGAGGGCAATGACTTCCGATAACAACATATTCACGCATCGGGGCATTCGCCCCTCGGTCCGGCGGGAGTAAGATGTAGATTCGAAGATGCAATTGGCAGTTGCGAAGAAGCGGAATCAGCCGGACACATCCCTCCACCTAACCGCATCGCGGCCGCCCTTCGGGCTTAAGGTGCAGGGACGTCGTGAATACAAGGAACGTTAGACGTAATGCAAGTGCCAAGGCAATGAGATCGATAAGAGCTGATGCTTAAGGAATGTTCCCACTCGGGAACTGATTTGAAGGAAGGTCGATTTTTTCTAAGGAATGTTCCCACTCGGGAACTGATTTAAAGGAAGAGCAATTATTTCTAAGGAATGTTCCCATACGGGAACTGACTGGAAAGTAAGACCTTGTAATAAGTCATTATGGCAGTAGCTCGAAGAAGGCACTACGTCTAACACGATATTCACGCATCGGGGCATTCGCCCCTCGGTCCGGCCGAAGTTAGAAGCGGATTCGGGGATGAGAATTTCAGCAGCAGGGAAGTAGATTCAGCCGGACACACCCGCACCACCTAACCGCATCGCGGCCGGCACCTTCGGTGCCTTAAGGTGGTGGGACGTCGTGAATACACAGAACGTTAGACGTAATGCAAGTGCCAAGGCAATGAGATCGATAAGAGCAGATGCTTAAGGAATGTTCCCACTAGGGAACTGATTGAAGGAAGATCGATTTTTTCTAAGGAATGTTCCCACTAGGGAACTGATTGAAGGAAGATCGATTTTTTCTAAGGAATGTTCCCACTCGGGAACTGATTTAAAGGAAGAGCAATTATTTCTAAGGAATGTTCCCATACGGGAACTGACTGGAAAGTAAGACCTTGTAATAAGTCATTATGGCAGTAGCTCGAAGAAGGCACTACGTCTAACACGATATTCACGCATCGGGGCATTCGCCCCTCGGTCCGGCAGAAGTCCGATGTGGATTCGACGAGGCATTTCAGCAGCGTAGAAGTATTTCAGCCGGACACACCCGCACCACCTAACCGCGTCGCGGCCGGTCCTTCGGACCTTAAGGTGGTGGGGCGTCGTGAATACAACAACGTTATGTGAAATTGCCGAAAGGACGAAAAATCTTGATTAATTTTTTAGCGAATAGAGTACATGTATTTATCAATAAGCTGTTGCTATTTGCAGTTTTTCTCAATATTTATGATTATGTTTATTCTCTTGTCACACATAAAACCTTTGAAGTGGATGTAGTTAGAATAATATGTTTTGCAATTGGATTTACAATAGCCTCACAAGAAGATGATAATAAACTTTATACGAACTATAAATTTAAAATATTTGATGTATGGATCTTGGGGTTTATTGGAATATCTCTTGTAGTATTTCTACTTATTGATTACTTTAATGATCAGAAAATAGAAATTATCAATTTGATCAAAGGGCTTGTTTTAACAGTATTTGGTTTTATTTTCTATTTGGTTTTAATTTATATACATAAATCAATACTGAATAAATTTAGAGAACGTTTGTGACAGTAATCTCGATGAAGCGGCAACTTCACATAACACCGTATTCACGCATCAGGCCATTCAGCCCTCGGTCCGCCAGAGGCATTTCGGGGGAGCTGATTCAGCGGACACATCCGCACCGGCTAACTGCGCAAGCGCAGCCGGACTCTTCGAGTCCTTAAGCCGGTGGGGCGTCGTGAATACAAGAACGTTATACGCAACCCCGGAGTTCAAAGGCATCACAAGAGATTTTTAATGACTGGCAAGTAGTGGTATGTTCCCATTCGGGAACGGATTGAAGTAAAGGCATCGTCTAAGATCTCGTCTAGCGGTGTGTTCCCGTCCGGGAACTGATGTGAAGTAAAGGCATCGTCAAAGGCTCATCTAGCGGAATGTTCCCATCCGGGAACGGATTGAAGTAAGGGCATCGTTTAAGAACTTTTGATGGACGATTCGCAGAAGCCGGGGCAGCGTATAACACCATGTTCACGCATCGGGCCATTCGGCCCTCGGTCCGGCAGAAGTTAGAAGTAGATTCGATGAGGAATTTCAGCAGCAGGGAAGCGGAATCAGCCGGACACATCCTTCCACCTAACCGCGTCGCGGCCAGTCGCTTCGCTCCTTTAAGGTGGAAGGACGTCGTGAATACCAGAACGTTAGATGAAATTGCCTAAGTGCGTTTAATAACTAATTTTCAGGAGGAATAACCATGTGGATTCCTTATGAAACAAGAAGAAACTATCCAACAGATTTTGTTGTTAGATATAGATTTTTTGCTGCGGAGGAAGGGGGAAGAAAGCATTTGCCCTTTCAAGGATATAGAGGTGATTTTGCAATAGAAGATGACTTTAAAGGCTCTAATATTGATTTACGGATGATTCATCCGGAATTCGAAGATGAACTAGGAAATATTATTACAGATACAACAATTCAAGTTCCCAAATCCGGAAGAGCAAGAATGTGGGTGCTATTTGAAGAATCAAGACCGAGACATCGAAATACCTTAAAGGTCGGAATGAAAGGATATTTTATGGAGGGACCAAAAAAAGTTGGAGAAGCAGAAATCATTGAAATTATTGGTTTAAATTCAAACCCGATTAAGGAATAAATAACATTTAATACTGTTGTAAATAGATTTCGATTGTAATTCAAAGAAGAGTCAACTTCATCTAACACCATATTCACGCATCGGGGCATTCGCTCCTCGGTCCGGCCGGAGTTAGAAGCGGAATCGGGGAGGCAATTGCAGTAGCAAGGAAGCGGAATCAACCGGACACATCCCTCCACCTAACCGCATCGCGGCCGCCCTTCGGGCTTAAGGTGTAGTGACGTCGTGAATACAAGAAACGTTATGTGCAATTCCTGAAGTGCTGATTAAGTACTTATATATCACGGTTGTCTTAATGGTCACATATCCTACGACCTTTTTGTTGAATTCTGTAAAGATCAGATAATGGAATTAAAAGGGATAATTATTGAGGACATGGAATTAGTGAGAGTTGATAATCTAATCGGAATAGAAGCATTCAGTAGATCCAACAATTTATAAGTTACTTCAATATGAAAGAAGTGAGTTGAGAAGTGTGGGAATATTTAGTTGCAAGACTGATGGTTCTAATGATTATATGTTTTTCAACCTTGTTAATTGTAATTTCCTCACCGCTTAAGAAGTATAGCAAGTATATGTCATTAATTAGTTTTTGTGTCGGTGTTCTAGTCTTAGTAATTCTAATTTATTGGTGTTTTGGTAATCCAGCAATAAGAGGTCAAATAATTAATTACGGATTTAATTGATTTTTGAAGAGAATTCGAAGAAGGCAGGAACAGCACATAACACCATATTCACGCATCGGGGCATTCGCCCCTCGGTCCTGCAGAAGTTAGAAGTGGGTTCAGAGAGGCATTTCAGCAGCAGGGAAGCAGAATCAGCCGGACACATCCTTCCACCTAACCGCATCGCGGCCGCCACTTCGTGGCTTAAGGTGGAAGGACGTCGTGAATACAATAACGTTATAGGAAATCAGCGCAAACCGCTTAAAACCATTAAAATATAAGCATTACGATTGGGCAGGTTTGTGCAAGAACAACTGCCAATTAATTGATAATATGTTAAATTAATTAAGGGAGGAAATAAAGTATGAGCAAATTCGGATTGTATACAAAATTCACTACCCATGAAGGCCATCGAGACTCCCTAGTTGAAATGCTCTTGGAAGCTTCGAATGGTATGGAATCAGTTGAAGGGTGCGATCTTTATGTTGTAAACATTCCTGATAACGAACCTGATAGCGTGTGGGTAACCGAAATATGGAGTGATCCTTCAGCTCATCAAGCATCTTTGTTCTTGGAAGAGGCGAAAGTACTCATCCAACGGGCAAGGCCGCTCATTACTGGTGTGAAGCAAATTAAACTTCGTCCAGTGGGTGGAAAGGGTTTTTAGCCTTATTGAACAAGCGAGAACGATGGATTAAGATTGTAAGGGCAAATTTGTTGGTATTTCGGAGAAGGCGCTGACATCCTATAACACCGTATCTACGCGGCGGAGCCTAACGGCTCCTTGGTCTGCAAGAGGGATTTCGAGGAAGCTGGTTCAGCAGACAACCCTGCACTGGCTAAGTCCGTCGGACCCGGCGCATGCGCGCCTTAAGCCAGTCAGGGTTCGTAGATACCACAACGTTAGACGTAATGCAAGTGCCAAGGCAATGAGATCGATAAGAGCTGATGCTTAAGGAATGTTCCCACTCGGGAACTGATTTGAAGGAAGGTCGATTTTTTCTAAGGAATGTTCCCACTCGGGAACTGATTTAAAGGAAGAGCAATTATTTCTAAGGAATGTTCCCATACGGGAACTGACTGGAAAGTAAGACCTTGTAATAAGTCATTATGGCAGTAGCTCGAAGAAGGCACTACGTCTAACACGATATTCACGCATCGGGGCATTCGCCCCTCGGTCCGGCCGAAGTTAGAAGCGGATTCGGGGATGAGAATTTCAGCAGCAGGGAAGTAGATTCAGCCGGACACACCCGCACCACCTAACCGCATCGCGGCCGGCACCTTCGGTGCCTTAAGGTGGTGGGACGTCGTGAATACACAGAACGTTACCTGAAACTGCTGAATAATAAAATAAGTCTTTAGGGGCCAAAGATAATGACTTTATTTAAATTGAGGCACTCAAAGGTTATAACTACATTTATCATTTTAGTTTTTCTAATGTTGTCTATTGGATGCAGGAATTACAGTATGAATTTTGAACATGAGAAATGGATTGATGCGGAAGAACACGCAAGTTGGAAAATGCGTAAAGCAATGGCTCAAGACCTTATTAATAGACAAATACTAGATAACAAGAATAGAAACCAAATAGTTGATCTACTAGGGGAACCAGAAGTGTTCTCTGATGTTCCTGAGAATGAGATGTATTACACAATTGAAGAGGATTACGGGCATGACATTGATCCTATTAAATTGGAATACTTAGTTGTTAAACTACAAACGAATGAAAAGGTTGAAAGTTATTATAGGAAAGTAGTTTTGGATAAGACCTAATTGGAGGTTATTCAAGGAGTCAGCAGCATCAGGTAACATCATATCCACGCTTCGGAGCCTGGCGGCCCCTCGGTCCGCGAGAAGCAATCGGCAGGGAAGTGGAATCAGCGGACACATCCGCACCGACTAACCGCATCGCGGCCGCTCCCGTTGGTCGCTTAAGTCGGTGGGACGTCGTGGATACAGAAACGTTATATGAAAGCATGGCAAATCTTAATTTTGAGGGATGGGTTCAATGATGCGGAATTATATTACTCTTATAATATCTATATTTTTAATATTTTTAGTTTTTTTTGAACTAAGGACACTTCAACAACCAAAAACGGGGCCAGTGGGAGACGGTACAATATCTCCTTTATTATATATTTCAATTATATCAAGTTTACTTCTTGGGATTATCTGGTTTCCTTTAAGTATTTATAGAATATATAAAGGTAAGAAACAGGCAGATAGTAATTCGAAGAAAAAATCTGATTAAAAACAAAACAAAGGACTGACTAAAGACTTTGGTAAAGGACTTGGTAAAGGACTATTTTAAGGGCTTATTAAAGGACTAATCAAAGGATAAATTCAATTGAATTAAAGCAAGAGATTTTTGAGGTTGTTTCAAGAAGGCCATGCCATCATATAACACCGTATTCACGCTGCGGGCTGACGCCCTTGATCCGGCCGATGTTGAGAAGCGAGGAAGTGGAATCAGCCGGACAACCCTGCGAGCCTAAGTCTTCGACCCGTTCCCGTTGGTCACTTAAGGCTCTCGGGTTCGTGAATACTGAGAACGTTATCGGAAATCCACGAGTTCAAGAGATTAAACTTAATTGTTTCAATGCTAATGATTTTTGGAACAAATTGTAATTAAGATCCGTCTCCTATAGAAGGGAGAGTGATTCAATGCATAAGAAATTATTGATTACATTACTTTCGGTGATATTAATTCTAAATGCATGTAGCGTACTAAATCAGAAGTTAGGGAATGAACCACCTCAACCCAAGCTAACAGCAGATGGAAAGCAAATTAAGATTTATCAAAGTTCTTACTGCTGGGGCTCTAAATGCGTTGATTATATAGGTCCAAATGAAATGTTAAAGGATAAAGAAAAGGATAAAATTAAAGGAAATACAACAATTTCAATTCAATTTGAAGGAAAACAGCCAACCGAATTAGGGCTTGCAATATTTAACCAAGATGAAATTACTCATGAAACGATAACAGATAATCAATTCAAAGCTCCTGATACCAAGGGAATTTATTATTTTAATTTATCAGCTAATTGGCTAAGAGATAAAGATAAGAGAATAACAGAAGGAAGCTCAAGTTATGCATTCGCAATTGAAGTTCTGGACTAGAAGGAAGACGAATTTGTATGTAATTCAAGAAGTCGTGGACATCCGATAACACCATATTCACGCATCGGGGCATTCGCCCCTCGGTCCGGCCGGAGTTAGAAGCGGATTCGGAGGGGAGCTTTCAGTAGCAGGGAAGATGATTCAGCCGGACACATCCTTCCACCTAACCGCATCGCGGCCGCCCTTCGGGCTTAAGGTGGAAGGACGTCGTGAATACAACAACGTTAGACGTAATGCAAGTGCCAAGGCAATGAGATCGATAAGAGCAGATGCTTAAGGAATGTTCCCACTCGGGAACTGATTGAAGG
>NZ_JAGGKP010000020.1 GCF_017873765.1 Paenibacillus sediminis | reverse complement strand
ATTTAATCCTTCCTTCTTAAATAAAAATCATTTGTAAATAACATTATATATTAGCTATTCTCTTTTTGTTTTATTTAATTCCTTCTTCAACTAACCTGCCCGTTAATTTAATATGAAAATCAACAGCATTCTTTAACAGAGCCAATGTGAAAAAGCGGGACTACGGAAATGGTAGTCTCGCTTTTTTTATGTGAAGTAATAAAGATGAACGGGAGATATTGTATACGACCTTATCTATAGACGCAGAAGGACTTGTTGTTACACAAGTTGTCGTATGCTTATTTTTAAAAAGAACTCAATTTCCATGATAACAAAATTGTAAAAAACAGTCTATTCTTTTTTTTGTATTTACTATAAGATTTTTCTGTGCCCGGCCGGGGATACTAATCTACTCATCAAATGGAGGAATGTACTGGTGTCAGTCATTAATGTAGAGGGATTAACAAAAGAGTATCTCGTTCATCACAAGAAACCTGGACTTAGCGGATCTGTTAAGGCATTGTTTCATCGCGAATATGAACGAAAAGTGGCAGTCAAGGGACTTAGTTTTAAGATTAATGAAGGAGAATTTGCCGGTTTTATTGGACCGAATGGGGCAGGAAAGTCGACGACCTTAAAGATGCTGACGGGTATTCTAACCCCATCTTCGGGCACAGCCGATGTAATTGGCTGCACTCCATGGAAGCGCAGTATGGTGCACCGCCGCCAAATCTCTATTGTAATGGGAAACCGTAGCCAGCTGATTTGGGATCTTCCTCCGCTAGAGACATTCGGTTTGAATAAAGAAATGTACCAAATTCCGAAAGTTGATTTTGATAAAGACCTTACAGAATTATCTGAATTACTTGGTGTAGATCATCTGCTTAAAGTGCAGACGCGCAAGCTGTCACTCGGTGAGCGAATGAAGATGGAGATTATCGGAGCTGTGTTGCATCGTCCTCGAGTTTTATTCTTAGATGAGCCTACGATCGGCCTTGACCTCTTCGCGCAACGACATACCCGTGAATTTTTAAAAGATTACAACAAACGATACGGCTCAACGATTCTTCTTACGAGTCATTATTTGGAAGATATTAAAGAGCTCTGCGACAGGCTGCTCGTTATCGATAAAGGACAAATGCTATACGATGGACAAACGAATCAGATTGTTAATAAACTCAGCTTGCACAAATTCATTACAGTGTCTTTTAAGCAACGGGTATCCCCAGAGCGGATTGTTGCATTAGGAGGAACTATAGTAACGGAGCAACTTTTGAAAATGGTAATCAGAGTTCCCCGAAACAATGTTACTCGATTAGCCGGAGAGATGTTAAATATGTTACCTGTTGAAGATTTAACGATTGAAGACCCATCAATTGAGGATGTGATCGAAAACGTATACTCCGGAGAAGGCATTAAGGAAGGGGAGGCTATATGACCAACAATACCCTTACAAGAATGCTTAAGCCTTATCTCAGAACAATGCAGTTAAGTTGGCAAAAAGGATTAGAGTACCGTTTTGGTATCTTGTATTTGTTGCTAGAAGCGATCTTGCCAATAACAGCAATGGTGTTACTCTGGAAAACGATCTATGAGAGCAATGGAACGATGGCTGGTTATACATTTAACCAGATGGTGACATATTTTATAGCGGGTCGGCTAATTAACTATCTGGTGCTGTACCCGATGGACTGGAAAATGCACGAAATGGTCAATCAAGGAACGCTCAGTTCCTTATTGGCTCGCCCAGTAGATGTGCAAAGCTATTACTTTGCAGACATGGTAGGGAATCGGATCGTCAATTTTGTACTCGGATGTACCCCCCTTGGAATCATTGCTATTCTATTAAGAAATTATATTAGCTTAAATCCAAACTATGTAGAGCTAATACTAGGTATTGTGGCTATCATGCTGGCCTGCGGTATGTGGTTTTTGCTCTCATGGGCTGTCGGGTGTTACGTATTCTGGACACACAACCTAATTAGCATTCTTTTTATGAAAGAGTTGATTGTAATGGTGTTAGCTGGCGGATTTTTCCCAATTGATATTCTCCCATCTCCAATGGTTCATATTATCAAGCTCACTCCTTTCCCTTACTTGACGTTTTTCCCCATTCATGTGTTAACGAACACCGTTAACTCGGATGAAGTGATGAATGGACTAATGATGCAAGCGATCTGGCTTACAATATTGTTCATACTAGGACGAATACTATGGCAAATCGGAATGAAAAAATACGTAGAGGCGGGGGGATAAAAATTGAGATATATGAGGATGTCACAGCAATTTTTCACCATCAGTCTTCTAAGAGATTTAGAATATAGAGCCAATCTAGTATCTATGATGTTATCAGGATTGATCTGGACGGGTATTCCGCTAATTATGTTTAAATCGATTTATTTGCATGCAAACCAAATTGCAGGCTGGTCATGGTCAGGGATGTTAATATTAATGGGTACGTACACTTTGATAGACGCTATTATGATGTTTCTACTTATTAATAATATGAATGAATTGCAGTCTGATATTATGCAAGGAAAGTTGGATTTTGCTCTAACGAAGCCTGTTGATTCTCAGTTCTACGTATCGTTCCGACAAACCAACAACTCACAGCTGTTCAACGTTCTACCTGGTCTGTTAATGATCTTATATGGACTTCATCAGACAGGATGGTCAATTCATGTGCTGTATGTTCTTGGATACTTATTGTTCTTTTTCACGGGGATGGTGCTCTATTACAGTGTCTGGTTTATATGGACCACATTATCCTTTTGGCTGCCTAATCTGCAATCTCGTGAGCGACTGTTCCTTGATACCGTTCTTATGGCGCGCTTTCCTAGCGAAATCTACAAAGGGTTCATGGGTTTCGTATTCACTACTATTGTGCCTGTGGCATTCATTGCGAATCCAGCCGCGAAGATGTTAATGGGGAAATTATCAATGGATACGGCTATCTATGTATTATTACTCAGCTTGGTGATGCTTGTTCTCTCACGTTTTATATGGAAACGAGGGGTTAGAGCTTATTCTGGAGCGGGAGGGTAAACCTAGAAATAAATAATTTAACAGAAGCCTGAATTGCTCAATGGCAGGTATATGTGAAAATAAGAGGTTGTGAAACGAAAAGAAGGTAATCAAGAAGGAAATTGCTTGATTGCCTTCTTTTTTAATTTTTAATAGTTTTGCAATAAGAGATGAATATTTCAGTAATACTTAGGCAGTTCAATCATACATTATTTAATAGAAACCGCTTCCAAAAATAAAGCCATAAATAGTTTGGACTCATGGAGTGGGTTTATGAAGTTTTGATATGAACATAGAAGAATGGGAGGGTTAAGAATGAAGCTCAAAAACGTGATCAGCCTAATTAGTGTATTTGCGATTACCGCATCTCTACTAATTGGGTGCGGCGGGTCAAAAGTTGCATCGCCTACGACGACGGATACAGGGCCGGCGAAGCAGGAAGAGACAACTACGCCAGCAACAACCGAACCACCAACGACTGAACCGGCAACAACTACGCCAGCAACGACGGGGGATGCAAAAGAAACACCGAGAAACGAGACTTTGTATATCAACGGTTTACAATGGGGAGCTCCTACAAGTTTTAATTTGTTAAGCGGTAATCCGGCCTTTCCAATCAACTATGGTAACTCTAGAGAATTGGTATATGAAACGTTGTTCATGATCAACGAGTTGGACGGCAACCTAGAGCCGCTGCTTGGATCGAAATATTCATGGACTGATGATATGACACTCAGAATTGAACTGAACAAAGATGCGAAATGGAGTGACGGCCAGCCATTTACTTCGGATGACGTCGTCTATACTTATCAGTTAGGCAAGAAATACGATATTAGCTGGAGCAATTACTGGACTTATATTGAAGATGTTGTTGCAGATGGACCTAATGCAGTCAATATCAAACTAAGCAAAACAAACCCTAACAAGCTCACTGTCCTAGACAGTATTGAAATCATTCCTATGCTTCCTAAGCATATATGGGAAGAGATCGAGAAGAAATCGAACAATGATCTGGCAACGATTCGTAAGGAAGTCAATGCAGATCCTATAGGCACTGGTCCTTACAAAATGTACTTCTACAATGACCAGAAGATCACCATTGTGAGAGATGACAACTATTGGGGCAAATCATTATTTGGAAAACTGCCTGCTCCTAAATATATAACTCATGTCGTCTATAAAGATAACGCTGCGGGAGACCTTGCCTTCAAGAGCGGTCAAGTTGACGTATCGCAGCAATTCATTCCTCAAGTGTGGAACTTGTGGAAGGACGGCGCTCCAATTAAGACCTATTTGAAGGATGCACCTTATTATGTACCAGGCTCAATGCCTTCTATTTTCTTCAATATGTCTAAGAAAGGCCTCGATAATGCTGATGTAAGAAGAGCGCTTGCAATGAGTATTGACTATAAGAAAATATCTGATCTTGCTATGAGCGGATACTCGGCAGCAATGGAGCCATCCCTGACACTGGGTACCGATGCAGAATCGAAGTATATTGATAAAGACGCCATCAAGTCACTGCAATGGACGACCGATGTCAAAGCAGCTAACGCGCTTCTTGATAAGATCGGGGCTAAGAAAGGAAAAGACGGCATTCGCGTGCTGAACGGCACAAGACTTGGACCTTATGACATTGAATGTCCTTATGGCTGGTCTGACTGGAATGCATCGCTTGAGATCGTTGCCCAAAGTGCAAAAGCCATCGGCATCGAAATTCGTACGAAGTTCCCTGAAGCACCTGTATGGACGAATGATCTGCAAACTGGCAAATTCGATATCATTATGAATACACCTGCAGGCGGAGTAAACCCAAGCCAACCATGGAGCAGAGCACAAGCGATTATGTATTCCAAAGGCGTTCCTGCGATCGGCGAAATGGCATTCTGGAACTGGGGAAGATATAAGAATGATAAAGCGGATCAAATTATCGATAAGATCCCAACTGTTTCTGATCTAAATGAGCTCAAAACGTTGTACACCGATTTAACGAAGATGTGGCTTACTGACATTCCTTCAATACCGCTTATGTATAGACCATGGGTGTTCCATACCGTGAATGAATCTGTCTGGAAGGGATTCCCGGTTGATGGTGACGGCAGCAATATTCCTCCGCAAATCGCGATGGATGGAGCCGGCATTAAAGCCTTGTACCAGATCCACAACTAATAGTGAAATAAGGCCTATGCTGGGGCAAATGCGAATGAACCCCAATATAGGCCTCTTTATAAAAGGGAGTGTTGGTATTGAACGCCTATACAAAATACTTTGTTAATAAGTTCTTATGGTACTTCGTTACATTACTTATTGCGGTTGGCCTGAACTTTATTTTGCCTAGGCTTATTGAGGGGAACCCTGTCAGCATCATTGTGTCGCAAATGACTCAGGGGATGACTGACAGTGACACGATAAAGAGAGTATATGAAACGTTTATGGTCGAGTTTGGTATTGACAAGCCTCTTGGCACCCAGTTCCTTATTTATGTGAAGAACCTTCTGATGGGCGATTTAGGGACATCTTTCGGGCTTTATCCTAAAAAGGTAACAGATATTTTAGCGTCTGCGGTTCCGTGGACGGTCGGACTTCAGCTGCCGGCGATATTAGTAGGATGGATATTAGGGAATGTACTCGGTGCTGTTGCTGCCTATAAAAAAGGCGTGTTTGACAAAGTTATTTTCCCAGTAGCTCTATTTATCAATTCCATTCCGTTTTTTACTCTTGCGATTATAATGCTTTATGTATTCGGACTTACGTTAAAATGGTTCCCTCTATCAGGGGGTTATGATTTTCAGATGATTCCCCATTTGAGTTTTGATTTTATCTTCTCTGTGATCAGGCATCATACGCTTCCATTTCTATCGATTGTACTCGTTACGATTGGCGGCCAAGCGATTGGGATGAGAGAGATGTCCATTTATGAACTGAATTCTGACTATGTTCTGTATAGTAAACTGCTCGGTATTCGAGATTCAAAAATTGCGAAATATGTGTTTAGAAATGCGATGCTGCCCCAAATAACAGGACTTGCGCTGTCGATCGGAACGATGGTTGGCGGATCCCTTATCTGTGAAATTGTATTTAGCTATCCAGGGATCGGAACTTGGCTGTTCACAGCGATTCGGCAACTTGATTATCCATTAATTTCTGGGTGTACGCTGCTCATCGCTGTTTCCGTCTTACTAGCGAACTTCACACTAGAAATTATATATGGATTTATCGATCCGAGAATCAAGGCGGCTCAAATGGAGGATCATTAATATGACAAATTCGATCAGTATATTAATTAAATCCCCTAAGTTTGTAATAGGAGCCGTAGTGCTGCTGTTAACGATTGCACTTGTGAACATTTATCCGCTCATTAATACGAAAGATCCGCTATCAATGGAGGCGCTCGCTTTTCAGCCGCCTGATTCCAAACTTATTCTAGGCTCTGATAATTTCGGGAGAGACTTGTTCCTCGAGCTGATGTACGGGATTAAGACTTCAATCCGGGTAGGTTTAATTGCGGGCGTCATTGCTACAACGATTGGTCTTATTTTCGGACTTGCTTCCGGTTATATCGGGGGCTTCATTGATGATATTTTGACAGCGATCACGAACATTTTCATCGTTATTCCTTCATTTATTATTCTCATATTGATCTCGGTAAGTATTAATTCTAGGAGTTCTCTAGTCACCGCAATCATTATCGGTATTACCAGCTGGCCTTGGACCGCCAGGGCGGTGCGTGCACAGACGACGTCGCTGAGGAATAGGGACCATGTCAATATCGCCAAAATTTCAGGACACAGTACGACGAGAATTATTATTTATGAAATACTTCCGTATATTGCATCCTACGTTGTTATGGCATTTGTACTGCAGACGGCTTCAGGAATACTGTCTGAGGCATCGATTTCCATGTTAGGCTTAGGGCCTTACAATACGATTTCTCTTGGAATATTGATGAACTGGGCACTTGTCTTTGAAGCTCCGGTGGCAGGGGCCTGGTGGGCTTTCATTCCGGCAGCATTATCAATTGCCATCATCACTTTTTCACTTTATTTGATGAATACGGGAATGGATGAAATATTCAACCCGAAAATAAGGAGCTAACGATGAGTGAAAATATATTGGAGGTAAAAGGGCTCAAAACTTACTATAAGACGAGATTGAGAGAAAATGTGTATGCTGTCGATGGTGTTGACTTCGCCCTTGAAGAAGGAAAGACATTGGGTATTGCGGGTGAATCTGGCTGCGGCAAATCAACGCTGGCACTGAGTCTGATGGGATTTTATTTTCCGCCGCTGCATTACAATAGCGGATCGATTAGCATCAATGGCACAGATATTATGAAGCTTACTAAGGAACAGCTCAGAACACAAGTATCAGGAAGAGAAATCGCGTACATCCCTCAAGCAGCTATGAATGCACTAAATCCAACGATGAAGATTATTCGTTTCATCGAAGATATTATGAAGGAGCATAGACCGGAACTAACGAAGCAGCAAGTATGGCAGATGGCTTCGGAACGTTTTGAGACATTAAATTTGTCGCCCAAAGTATTAAATTCGTATCCAAATGAGTTGTCCGGCGGTATGAAGCAGCGAACCGTTATTGCAATTTCTACGATTTTAAACCCGAAAGTGCTTATCGCAGACGAACCTACCTCGGCACTCGATGTTACGTCGCAGAAAGCGGTCATTAAGCTTCTGAAAAATTTGCTGGAGAAGAAGTTTATTAAATCTCTTGTATTTATTACACATGAGCTGCCGCTGCTGTATCATGTTACGGATGAAATCGTCGTGATGTATGCAGGTGAATTTGTGGAGCGGGGAACCGCTGAACAAATGATTTTTGACCCAGTTCATCCGTATACCAAGAAACTAATGGGCTCCATTCTCGTTCCGGAAGAAGGTATGAAAGGGCAGAAGCTCGCGGCTATACCTGGAGCACCGCCGAATTTGAAGAAAGTACCGGCGGGCTGCAGGTTTGCAGATCGGTGTTCTTTTGCAAGAGACGAATGCCGCGAGGGTAAGGTTGAAATTAAAGTAGTTGATGGTCGGCTGTATAGATGCCTTTTTGATACCGAGACGTTAAAGGAGTGGTATGAAAATGAGCAGCAGCAATAATGTGTTAATTAGCGGAAAGCATATTACGAAGGTGTTCGGTTATGGGAATCATAAGACAACGGCCGTCAACGATGTTAGTTTTGATTTACATGAGGGCGAGATCGTATCAATCGTTGGGGAAAGCGGCAGCGGAAAAACGACACTTGCGAAAATGATTATGGGGCTGCTTAAGGAAACAAGTGGAACCATCGAATATAAGGGCAAGCCAAGACAACTAAGAAATCATGCAGCTAGAAAGAAGTATTGGAAGGACATCCAAGCGATTTTTCAGGATCCATTTTCTTCGTTTAACTTGTTTTATAAAGTGGAGAAGCTGTTAATGGATTGTATCAAGCTGCAAGGGCTAAAGCTGCCCCGAGAAGAGCAGGTTCAGAAAATGAAAGATGCATGTTCATTCGTTAATTTAAAATATGAGGAATTGTTCAATAAGTATCCGTTCGAGTTGTCTGGCGGACAAATGCAAAGATTGATGATTGCGAGAATATTTATGCTGCACCCTAAAGTCTTAATCGCCGATGAACCTACCTCGATGGTAGATGCTTGTTCCAGATCGACAATCTTGGATATGCTCATGAAGCTGAGACAAGAAAACAACATGACGATTATCTTCATTACACATGATGTTGGGTTATCCTACTATGTGAGCGATACGATATATATTATGGAGAAAGGGAAAATCGTCGAGAGCGGCATTGCAGAAGAAGTCATATTAAACCCTCAGCATAAATACACAAAGCAGCTGATTGAAGATGTGCCTAAGATCCATTCGGAATGGAATCTAGCATAACAAGAAAACTAGCCTTCAAGGTGGAATCCTTGAGGCTAGTTCTTTGTTAGATGGAGATGACGATCTTTCCAAATTGACTGGATGTTTCCATGTTTTTAAAAGCAGTTTGGAACATTTCCATTTAAATGTTTCCATCGGATGTCCGATGTAGTCGAACTGGACAATCCGTCCTCCATTTCGAACGGCCTGGATACTTGTTGCGCTTCGGAAAGAAGGGCTGCAGCAATTAAGCAAGGAACTGGCTGAGTGAGTTGAATAAGTAGATATATGCTCAATCATAAGCAGATCTCCGCGCCCCGGATGGTCTGCTTTTTCATTAGAAAGGGGTAAAAGGATTTTTCACGAGCTGCTCGAATAATGTAAGATGGTGCATTTAACCAAAAGGAGAACAATGATGAAATTACATAGAATAAATTCAAGTAACGATAATCTGCATGCATCATTTTCGAGGGATTATAAACCCATTCTAGCGATTGACTCTGGAGATAGAGTTCAATTTCAAACACCCGACGTCGGCTGGGGATACTCACCCTCCAAACAAGCAAACAGAGAAAGATATCAATCTCGAGAGAAAGAGAGTACTTGGGGGCATCCGTTGGTCGGTCCAATCGAAATTAAAGGTGCAGAGCCTGGTATGGTACTAGAAATACATATCAATGAAATCATTGCCGGTTGGTACGGATGGAATTGTGCAGGAGGATCGGACGATTGGCACAACGGGCAGTTAGGCATCGCGGATCAAGAAGAAATCACATTAAACTGGGAACTAGACCGAGAAGAAATGACGGGTAGATGTCAATTGAATGGCAAAGCGCTGATTGTTCCTTTGAAACCCTTTATGGGAGTCATGGGTATGCCTCCGGCAGAGCCTGGAGTCCACTCGACAATGCCTCCTAGATTTTGCGGCGGCAATATGGATTGTAAAGAGCTTGTGAAAGGAAGCATTTTATATCTTCCAATTGCTGTAAAGGGAGGGCTCTTCTCGGTTGGAGATGGGCATGCGCTGCAAGGGGACGGAGAAGTGTCAGGGCAAGCCATTGAATGCCCTATGGATTTGGTTGAATTGCAATTCGTCCTCAGGTCAGATATGAATTTGAAAATGCCTCGTGCGAATACACCTATTGGATGGATTACTTTTGGATTTGACGAAGATTTAAACAAAGCAACCATTCAAGCATTAGACGGCATGCTCGATTTGCTCAAACAATTATATGGGTTAGAGCGTGCAGATGCGACAGCCTTAGCCAGTCTAGTCGTTGATTTACGGATTACGCAAATTGTGAATGGCGTTAAGGGAGTACACGCTGTATTGCCAAGGGACATTGTTAAGGGGGAATTGTAATGGTTAATACCAATCCCTAGAGGAAGCGCAAGAATTTATGAAGAGAGACCCAGCCATATTAGGCGGTCTTATGACTGCGGAGTTATTCCCGTTCAAAATTGCGATCTAGGTAAGTAGAGGAAGGGGCTCAAACACGAGCATGATCTCAACATTCTTAAAAATGCTTTTTTACCCAGGATCAAACATTGGATTTTCAGAAGAAGAGCTGAATGAATTCAGCAAAGTGTACGAACAAGCGGTGCGAGGAGACGGCCTTGTTCATTACCAAAGTCCATTTCCTAAATATCGGTTTTTGCAATATTTATGCACGAATAAAGACTTGCTCTGTCATGGCTCTAACAACAAAGACATTTCTGAATTTGTTCCAAAGCGTCAGACGTTATATAACGGAGAGTATGTCGATGCTGTCTTTGCGACTAGTGATGGGATATGGCCGATTTTCTATGCGGTTTTTGATCGGAGTAAGTTAGTGAATAATTTCCGAAATGGATGTTTTGAGCATAACAATAAGAGGTATTACTTTTTTTCTCTAAGTACGGAAACTATGAAGCAGAATCCTTGGACAGATGGAATGGTATATCTATTTCCTAAGGAGCGATTTAATAAAGTCGGCAAAGGAATCGTTATCTTTGATGAGTGGGTCAGTAAAGAACCTGCAAAATCATTACTTCGATTAGAAGTGAATATAAATGATTTTATTTACCTACATAAAGTTTCCAAGCACCCCAGCGACGAAGCATTCTTTAAGACATTGCTCCTTTATAAGCTAAGAACTCGAAAGACATGAAGAAGGTGGTGACCTATGACGATTGGAAAAAGGAAACTCAGGTTCCTTATCGTTACATTTGCAATACTATTGCTAGGAGTCATGTTGTATATAATCCTCTATCAAGATAAAGTAAAAATCACAAACAAGTATACAGCATTTAGTTATGGAGAGGGCTACGAGAATACAAAAACCGTTGCTTTAAATATGACTTTAACGAAAAGGTTATTTTATGATGACCTATTAGATGGAAGCATCGTTATTGATGGAGAAAGCTATGAAATATCTAATCATCGAGCGTTTTTTATAGGCGAGGATACTAGTAATATGTACTACGTTCCGATGAGAAGATCTCTGATTACTCGAATCAAGGATAGAATAGTTAAATCCCCATATAAGATGGAGCGATTAGTCATAAATCATACGGATGGATCGAATCTAAGGAAAACAGAAATCACACTTACTCTAAGTAGAGATTTCAAATATTTGTTCGGAATTGTAGACCGTGGAGATCAACGATATCAGTTTGCTGCGCCTGCTAACAACATGGATGAAGTAAGAGAAATATCCAAAATCCTATTTAAAGAAGAATAGTAGGGGAGCATATGAGTTCAACTGACGCTATATTAAGTGAAATGCTGTTAAAAGAGTCATCAAAAGCTTTCGGAATTAAGCCAGAAGACTTGAAATTACAAGCTGGGGGATTCCAAAATTCCGTATACAGCTTCATCCGAAATAATAGGGAGTATGTACTGAGACTGACTCACAGTACAAGACGAGACTTAAATCTTATAAAGGGTGAACTCGACTTTGTTAATCATTTGAGTAACAGCGGAGTATCTGTAAGCAGGGCCATTCCATCCGTAAACGACCATTACGCAGAGCAAATATCTATTGGCCAAGATACGTACTATGCAACTTCTTTTGAGAAGGCAAAAGGACGACCTGTTGATGTTTCCGATGATCAGGAGTGGAACCGTGACTTTTTCCAAAGATGGGGCAAACTCCTTGGAAAAATGCATGCGACTGCTAAAAAGTACGAAGCTCCTGATCTGGCAATAAAGAGACCTGAATGGAGCAAGAATAACCCTGATATTCACAACATTAAGAATCACATGCCCTCTGAAATGATCGCTAATAAATACAGTGAACTATTAACTGCATTAACAACATTGGATCGTCATGACGATTTGTTTGGACTTATTCATAACGATTTCCATCAAGGTAATTTTTTTGTACATGATAGCCAAATTACTGTATTTGATTTTGATGATTCAGCTTATTACTGGTTCGCTTCCGATATTGCTGTTTCTTTTTATCATGCCTATTGGCAAGGAACGTCTGTTCATCCTAATCGTAAGGACTTTTCGGAACAATTTATGAAAAGCTTTTTAGAAGGATACAGTAAAGAAAATAACATCACGAAGGAAATGGTCAGTCAAATTCCGTTATTTTTGAAAATGAGAGAAATTTTCTTATACGTTTTATTTCTGAGAAATTGGGACCCGAACCATCTTCAAGATTGGCAGCGAGCAACGCTGCAGAATTTAAAATTTAATATTGAGAACGATGTACCTTACTCAGACCTTGATTTTCATAAAATCATTTAAAAAACCGTCCACTCATTTGGACGGTTTTTGCAGGGTAGCTCTCTTACTCAGGCAAACGATAATAAGCGAAAGGCTCTCTATAACGGAAAGGATCGCTCATTTGATCCAGTTCTTTTACCGTTTGTTCGCTGAGTTTAATTGAGGCGCATTTCAAATTTTCTTCGAGCTGTTCGGTCCTTGTAGCTCCAACAATGACGGTTGAGACAGCATGCTTCTGCATAAGCCAAGCTAGAGAGAGACTGCTGGCAGAGTAACCTAACTTGTTAGCGAGATTACCGACTTTCTGCCCCAGTTCGATCCGCTCATCGTTAAGGAACCGGCTGAAATTTGGATCGGTGTCTGCCCGTGATCCTGCAGGTTTCTTGTCTGCGGAAGTATATTTTCCAGTTAATATACCGCCTGCTAGAGGGAAATAGGGTATAATCCCAACCCCTTGATCAAGACAGAATGGTACAAGTTCTTGTTCAGGAACTCGGTCCCCGAGAGAGTAACTAATTTGAGTCGATATGTATCGATTGAATCCTTGACGTTCACTTATGCTGAGCGCCTTCATTAATTCCCACGCTGCATAATTGGATGCGCCGATATAGCGTACTTTCCCTGAACGAACCATGTCATCAAGTGCTCGCAACGTTTCTTCGAGCGGAGTATTTGGATCGAAGGTATGGATTTGATACAAGTCAACATAATCGGTTTTGAGACGCCGTAAACTGTTTTCTAACTCCATCATTAAATGATAACGTGACGACCCTCTCTCATTGGGCCCTTCTCCGCGCACCAATCCAGCTTTCGTTGCCAGCACTGCTTCGTGGCGTCTTCCTTCCAAAGCAAGTCCGATAATTCTCTCCGATTCGGAGCCTGCATAAATATTTGCTGTATCAATGAAATTGATTCCATGGTCTAAAGCGTAATGAACAATTTGAATGGAGGTTTGTTCGTCGGCTCGCTTCCCAAATGCATTCGTGCCAAGACCAAGTGCTGACACTTTTAAACCGCTGCCCCCAAGTCGTCTATATTCCATATTTATGACGTCCTTTCAGTGTGAAAAATTATATTTTTTAACAACTTTATTATGATTTGCGCCCTTTAATTATAATGAAAATGTTGTCCAAACAGGTATGGA
>NZ_JAGGKP010000019.1 GCF_017873765.1 Paenibacillus sediminis | reverse complement strand
CGTCTTTGTTTTGGCATAGTAGATCCGCTCCTAATTGTATTGATTTCATTCTACTAGCCCCTATTTTTTATGTCCAACTAAGTGTAGACGATCCACCTTATATTCAGGACTTAGATGAGGTCAATATCGTTTTATCTGAACGTAGTGGGATATAAAGACGACTTCTTTGATCAGTGCGATCGCTGGTGGGAGTCGGTTTTATCTGAACGTAGTGGGATATAAAGGTGGAATCAAGTATTCGTTCCAGCTGCCGACTAGGGGTTTTATCTGAACGTAGTGGGATATAAAGAGAATCGAAATTAAATTGTGATTCATCGAATATGAGTTTTATCTGAACGTAGTGGGATATTAGTAGCTAATTGTAGCTACTTCAATACCGAACAACTCATGGCCATATTGTTCTATATTACGTAAAGGATATAAATGACTTGTTATTATCCGAAAAACGGATACCTCCCCTCAGAAAGTATCCGTTTTCCATATTAATTTCTAAACAAATAAAGCCCAAATCCAAGTGTATCTCGTCCCCACGTCAGGTATATTTTGCGCCAATTACGGATCTTGTTCAGCATCCAATCACGATCAGGGTGATCAGGATGGTTATGGCATTCATTCTCAATAGACATGGAGTAGAGCCATTCATATTCATCCCAATCATCTTCACTGGCAATGGTCGACCATAGAGCGGTAAGACCTAATGCTTCTGCGGCTTCAATCGTTCCTAAGTGACTTTTCATCTCGGATTCTTCAGCGCCAAGTGCAGCTAAATAATCTGGGCTCGGCTTCTTCCTCCAGTATCCTTCTCCAATAAGAATATAACCGCCTTTCTTGACAGCTTTACGCAAAGCTGTAATAGTCTCCTCATAGCCTCCGAGAGCATGGCTTGAACCGATGCAAATCCCTAAGCTGAACTGACCATTTAAATATGTATTTATAACTTCTTTAGCGTCCTGATTAATGAATTGGAGCTTTTCACTTGGAATTCGTCCTTTAGCGTTTTTCTCCCCTGCTGCAATAGAACCTTCGAACAATTCGATGGCTACAGCGTTGACGCCATACTTTTCAATGAAACGAATGGGAAGCTCGCCTTTTCCTGCACCGATATCTATGATTTGATCATTTGGATGAAGCGGAATAAGGTCAATGATGCGATTTATTTTGGCCTCGCTAATCGGGTTGTGAAACAGATGATGCTGATGAGCGATATGAGAGAACGTTTGTTGATTCATACAACTCTCCTTTACACCTATTGATAGAATGCAAGACAATATATTCATCCATATTACTATAGTTCATTATGATATACTAGGATGAGTGTCGAATTGTGTAACAATAGGACAACCTAACATAATCAACAGAGATCATAAGGAGAGTTATGTAGTGAATAATCAGAATTCGAATAACAAAATCATGCTCGTCGACGGTATGGCGGTGCTGTTCCGAGCCTTTTATGCTACGGCTTCCAGCGGGTATATTAGAAGGACGAAAGCGGGTATTCCGACCAATGCAATCTATGGCTTTATCCGTTACTTTTGGGATGCAGTAGAGACGTTCGACCCCACGCATGTAGCGTGCTGCTGGGATTTAGGCGGCAAAACGTTTCGTATGGAGCAGTTTCCTGCATATAAAGGGAACCGGGCAGACGCTCCAGACGACCTGATCCCGCAATTTTCACTCATTCAAGAAGTTATGGACAGCCTTGGTATTCCTAATATTGGCGCAGAAGGTTTTGAAGCTGATGATTGCATCGGCTCGTTATCTAGAGAGCTGTCCAAAGAGATGGACGTGATGGTGCTAACCGGCGATCATGATATGCTGCAGTTGGTTGATGATCGGACTCATGTCATTATTATGAAAAAAGGTCACGGCAATTACAAAGTGTACACTCCCGAGTCACTTATGGAGGAGAAACAGCTAACCCCTCGCCAAATTATTGATTTGAAAGCACTGATGGGAGATGCGAGTGATAACTATCCAGGCGTGCGAGGCATTGGTGAGAAGACGGCGCTGAAGCTTATTCAAGAATATGGATCCATTGAAGGTATCCTTGATCATTTAGATTCTCTTTCCAAATCCATTAGAGCTAAAATTGAGGCTGATCTCGATATGCTTCATTTGTCCAGACAACTGGCTGAGATTCGAAGGGACGTTCCGTTAAACTATAAAGTTGAATCATGCGAGCTTGAGCTGAATCATGCTCAGGTAGTTGCTAAGTTCGAAGAGTTAGAAATGAAAAGTCTATGTTCTCTAATGGGAGTGGCGATCGTTTGATGATGACCCGAATGCGAATTGAAAAGCTATTATCTATCTTTATCGTTATTAGTTTATTTCTGTCTATGAACTGGACAAGTACAGCTGCAGCAAAGGCCGGTATGAAAGTAGAGAATAAGAAGGTTTCAATTAATGGAAAGAGCTTTACAGTTCAGACGGTGACCATTCCGAAGGGAACACCTGTGACTCTAGGTCTTGCTAAAGGGCAAGTCGGTCAGACAGCTCCGTTTGCATCCATCGTAAAAATGTATCAGGCAGAAGCGGCAATTAACGGAGCTTTCTTTGAGGCTTATCACGGAGCTCCTGATCCCTATGGTACGCTAATTAGGAATGGTCAAATAGCACATATAGGCCGCTATGGAACGACAATTGGTTTTCTAAAGGATGGCACAGCTCTCATGGATTCATTAATGATATCCATTACGGGCACCGTTACGGGACAGAATGGACGAAGCCAAGGCTGGTATGCGACATTTGTGAACCGTACACCTGCAGACGGCGCGAGTACAGATATACTGTTCAACTCGGCCAGAGGAGGAAAGGTTGGTTTCAAAGGCGGCACAGCTGTAGTCATCGAGAACGGTAAAGTAACGAAGAAAACGACGAATATTAACATCTCGATTCCTAGGGACGGTTATGTATTGGTGTATACAGGGACTCAAAAATCGAGAGCGGATCGCTTTGAAGTAGGTGATGTCGTCAAGATGACCCTATCGTATAAAGACAGCCAAGGTCATACAATTCCGTGGGACGATGTGGTGACGGCAGTCGGTGCAGGGCCTCGTCTTGTGAAGGATGGCAAAGTCCAGCTTAATCCGGAAGCTGAAGGCTTCAAGGATGAGAAGATATTAAAAAATGCTGCGGCACGAAGTGCTATAGGCATTAAAGAAGATGGATCCATTGTTATTGCGACGGTATCTGGTGTAACGATGAAGCAATGGGCGGCCGTCATGCAGAAGCTCGGTGTCAAGCAAGCGATGAATTTAGATGGAGGAGCATCCTCCGCACTGTATGCTGGCGGTACAATATTGACAAAGCCCGGTCGCGAGCTGAGCAACACACTTGTATTCGGCAGTAAAGTGAATGGACAAGCGAAATGATTTAGAGTAAAATTTCTCAAACAAAACACAGGAGATACTTCATATCGAAGTGCTCACCTGTGTTTTATGCATATAAGAGCTTATTTTCATGAACTCATCATATAATATACAGAATTTACAGGGGAGAATTAATCTATTTTACAAAAAAGGAACTGGTCGTTGCCCAGCGAATTGGTATATAGCCCATCATAGCGTATCGAACAGAAGGTTAAACATATTTAGATATATTCCTTAAGGAGGAGTATGAATATGGCCTTGCTTGGAGCTATTGAAGCCGGAGGAACAAAATTTGTTTGCGGCGTTGGAACCGAAGACGGGACGTTGCTTGAGAGGGTAAGCTTTGCCACGACAACACCTGAGAAAACGATGCAGCACGTTGTGAATTTTTTTAGGCAGACTGGGGTCGAGGCAATAGGCATAGGTTCATTTGGACCGATCGATCCCATTGTTAATAGTCCTACATACGGATTTATTACAACGACACCGAAGCTCCACTGGGGACATTTCGACTTCGTAGGGAGTGTAAAGAAGCATTTGTCAGTTCCAATTGGGTTTGATACAGATGTGAACGGTGCTGCATTAGGTGAATATATGTGGGGAGCAGCGCAAGGATTAGATAGCTGCCTTTACATGACCGTAGGTACGGGCATAGGTGCAGGAGTTGTTGTAGATGGGAAGCTGGTTCATGGATTATCTCACCCAGAAATGGGACATATATTCGTAAGACGGCATCCCGATGATCCGTTTGCAGGATGCTGTCCATATCATGTGGATTGCCTTGAAGGTGTGGCTTCAGGGCCAGCGATCAATCAGAGATGGAGCGTGCAAGGGAGCGAATTGACTGAGGATCATCCTGCATGGGAATTGGAAGCCTACTATCTAGCCCAAGCCTTGATGAACTATATCCTGATTTTGTCTCCGCATCAAATAGTGATGGGCGGCGGAGTGATGAAGCAGAAACAGCTCTTCCCGCTAATTAAGGCCAAGGTGCAGGAAATGATAAACGGGTACTTGCAGCATTCCCATATCAATGATCAAATCGATCAATATATTGTTCCGCCGAAGCTTGGTGATAACGCAGGTCTTTGCGGAGCACTTGCATTAGGTCACAGAGCGCTGAATAAGGTTGATTCTATAACAACTTATTGACAAAATTACAAAATATGGTATAATAATGTGCAACAGCATACATAGAGGAAGCACCTCTCTTACGAAATTTGTAGGAGGGGTGCTTTTTTTGTTGGCTGACGATCGAGGAGGTGTAGGATATGCATATTGTTTTTTTGAACAGTATGGAGAAAAGACAGGACGAGCGCCTTATTCCGGCGAAAGTATGGATCGGTGAGGAACGAGGAGTATGGCGCATGGGCTGGAGCGAGTTTGACGCAGCAGGGCAGGAGCGGGAATCCATTTGGTATGAAGGCGGCTCATGGAGTGAGATGCTGCATATTTTTAGGCACGGACTTGCTATGAAATTATCCGATGGCTTCCGCCCGCTTATTGAAGGAGTGTTTCATGAGAAGGAAGCGGGGCACCGTACGAATGCAGCGCAAAAACTAATTTGTTACAGTGAACTGCACGGAAACGAAGAACTCTATAATGAGCTCGCTGTTTGGCGGCGCAAGAAAGCATCTGGAGAACGCAAAGCCCCATATTTTATCGCGAGTAACCGTGTGCTTCGATTGATCAGTACGTTCGTGCCGCAGACGGTAGAGGAGCTTCTACAGCTTCCTGGTGTGGGCGATAGCAAGGTGCAAGAATACGGCCAGGAACTGTTGCAATTTACGAGCGGGATGAAGCGAGAGCATACTTTTCCATTAGATTGGGTGTATCGTCAGCTTGATGATGAAGCATTTATGTCATGGTTCTACAAACAAAAGGAAAATAAATATAAGCAAGATCTCGATCAATACAAAATAAGAAGATCCATTTTGGAAGGGATATCAGCAGGAGTGAGTCTGGAGCAGCTGGAAGAGCAGCATGCTACGTCGCGCCGTGAACTTGTTGAGCTTCTGGAACAGTTGGAACAAGAGGGATATGATACGGATGCACTCATTGAGTCAGAGCTTGCACATATGTCTGAAGAAGAGAAGGCGGCGGTATGGAAAGCGTATGAGGAGTTGGGAGATACACTTTTGAAACCTGTGTTGCAGCATGTTTACGGTACAGATATTCCGGCTGACCAATCGCTTGACCAGCTGTATGAGAAGCTGCGGATGATTCGGATCAGATATCGCAGACAAGCTTCTGCCCGCCTTGATGTAGGTTGATCATATTCTACTGCAAGTTAATAACAAAGGACGATAGAAGAGTTCTTGGGTAAGAAATCTTTATCGTCCTTTACAGGCTCAAAGCCATTCTTTTTTACGGAAAATATAAAACATGCTGAAGCCGAGCGTAATCATGATACTAATCACGAAGAAGTATCCATACTTCCAATGAAGCTCAGGGATATGATCAAAGTTCATCCCATAGATGCCTGTAATGACGGTCAGCGGCATGAATATCGTTGTTATGGCTGTAAACACGCGCATGATTTCGTTGGCACGATTGGCAATACTGGATTGATAGGCTTCTCGTAAGTTCCCCATCAAATCGCGATACGTATCAAAAGTTTCCGAAATTTTCACTGCATTTTCGTAAATATCGCTAAAATATTTTTGGAGCTGGTCATCAATAAGACGCAGATCTTTTTTATTGAGCGTATTAATCACTTCTTTTTGTGGGCCGAGCACTTTTTTGAGCCACAAAATTTCGCTTCGAAGTCCGATAATTTCGTTAAGATGCGACTTTTTCGTATGCATCAATATATCTTCTTCAAGTTTTTCAATTCTGGCCTCAATTCGGTCACCTACTGTGAAATAATTATCTACGACAAGGTCGATCAGCAGGTATAAGAAGCGGTCAGGTTCGTTCACTTCCTGTTCCCAGAGAACAGGTTTAAGTGCGCGAAGCTCATGAATTTTTTGCTTAGTGACTGTAATAATATAATGGCGTCCTAAGAACACATTCAGCGCTCTTAAGAAAATTTCCTCATCATCAAATCGAATACTGTTAATAACTATAAAATAATGACTTTCATAAATTTCGATTTTTGGACGTTGTTCTTCTTCAGAGAGACAGTCCTCTACAGCCAAATCATGGATCGAGAAGAGCGGCTGCAGCAAAGCCAAATCTTCAATATCCGCGTCAATCCAATAAAATCCTTTTTCTGGAGGTGTTAATGTTGTTTCAATGTCTTCTACCGGTGTAAATACACCTGCATTTACCAAACGGATTTTCATCTGATTCACTCCTTCTCCCTTAATGAAACAAGTTCAGCAAGGAACAATATTGTTTCTTCGGAGCATAGGAAATAATCAGCAAGCATCGTTAGCAAACGGCGAAGACAACTACGGCTTCTTTCGAATAAGGAATGAGTCTATCCCCGCACATTGCCGAGCTGATCAAGTTCCTATGCTGTTGAAAAGATAAGATTGTAAGCTTCGACCTCGGGTCGCCTTCCATTTCGAAATTCACCTCACACCCATGAAATTGATAAAAACACTCGTCTAGTATAACGCCCAGACAGCAATGTTTTCAAGACAAAATATATATTCTCTCCCCTACATTAACGTATGGAACTACACTTTAAAAGGTGACCTCCTTATTGCCCATCAATGTTGACTTCAATCTTGACGAAACCTGCATCAATCGATTAAAGTTAACTCAAGGAGTAATCCTTATAAAATGAAAAAGAATATAGCGAAATCTTATCAAGAGTAGGTGGAGGGACTAGCCCGATGAAACCCGGCAACCGGCGATGTATCGCACGGTGCTAATTCTTGCAGAGAACTAACCCTAATGGGGATGGAAGCTCTGAGAGATGAGAGAGGCGCATACATAAACAGATATGACCTTTCTCTAACTTAGAGGAAGGTCTTTCTTGTTTTTACACGACTTTCTCGAGGTGCAGATTTTCGCAGCCTATTTAAGAAGGAGTGAACAAAATGCCGATTAAAATTCCAGATCATTTGCCAGCAAAAGAAATATTGGCACAAGAAAACATCTTTGTAATGGATGAAAGCGCTGCGTACAGGCAAGATATTCGTCCACTTCGTATTGCGATTCTTAACTTAATGCCGACGAAAGAAACGACAGAAACACAAATTTTACGATTGCTTGGAAATACACCCCTTCAAGTAGATATTGTGCTTCTACATCCAAGTTCTCATGTATCTAAAAATACATCTGAAGAACATTTGCGTTCGTTCTACTCAACGTTCGATGAAGTGAAGCACCGCCGCTTTGACGGACTTATTATTACAGGAGCTCCTGTAGAAACGATGGAGTTCGAAGATGTGAACTACTGGGAAGAGCTGAAGCAAATTATGGATTGGAGCGTTACGAATGTGACATCTACAATGTACATTTGTTGGGCTTCACAAGCTGGTTTGTATCATCATTTCGGCATTCCTAAAGTACCGCTTGAAGAGAAATGTTTCGGCGTGTTCGCTCACAAGGTGAATAAACCCAATGTGAAGCTGCTTCGCGGTTTTGATGAATTGTTCTATGCGCCTCATTCCCGTCATACGGAAGTGAGACGAGAAGATATTAAGCGGGTTCCGGAGCTCGAAATATTGTCGGAGTCAGATGAGGCAGGCGTATATATTGTAGGTACTAAAGATGGGAAGCAAATTTTTGTAGCGGGACATTCTGAATATGATCCGCTCTCTCTGAAGTGGGAATATGATCGCGATGTTGCGAAAGGGATGGATGTTCCTATTCCAGTCAATTATTTTCCAAATAATGATCCAAGTAAAACCCCGCCTTCTACTTGGCGCGCACATGCGAACCTTCTATTCTCCAATTGGCTCAACTACTATGTGTATCAAGAAACGCCATATGACATCGATCAAATCGTTGATTCTTATTCCATCTAGGGGGCGAAGAGAATGAATAAAGAGAGACAGCTCAAAATAGAAAGTAAACTCGCACAAATTGGATCTGTGGAGGAGCCGGTTACAGGAGCAGTGAATTATCCGATCTATCAGGCAACGGCCTTTCGTCATCCGCGTCTTGGGCAAAGTACAGGTTTTGATTATGCTCGGACGAAGAGCCCGACCAGGAACGTATTAGAAGAAGCAGCTGCGGAGCTTGAATGTGGAGATAGAGGCTTTGCATGCAGCTCGGGTATGGCAGCGCTTCAGACGATTTTTGCGAAATTCGGTCAAGGGGATCATTTGATTGTATCTCTTGATTTATACGGAGGTACATATCGCTTGCTTGAACGAATTATGTCTAGATATGGAGTAACCGCTTCGTATGTGGATACGAACGATTTAGACGCTTTAGAACAGCATCGTCAGCCGAATACGAGAGCGATATTTATCGAGACGCCAACGAATCCGCTGATGATGATTACAGATATCGAGGCAGTGTGTAAATGGGCCCGCCGTCATGGTCTGCTTACAATCGTGGACAATACGTTGCTTACACCGTTCTTCCAGCGGCCGCTAGAGCTTGGAGCAGATATTGTCGTTCACAGCGCCACGAAATATTTAGGCGGACATAATGATGTGCTGGCCGGATTAATTGTAACGAAGGGGAAAGAATTGTCGGATGAGATTGCCTTTCTGCACAATTCCATTGGTGCAGTGTTAAGCCCTTCAGACAGTTATCAATTGATGCGCGGTATGAAGACTCTCGCACTCCGAATGGAACGTCACGAAAGTAACGCTGCCGCGATTGCGCGGCATTTGCAAAACCATCCTTTAATTGACAACGTGTATTATCCAGGGTTTAAAGACCATCCTGGATATGATATACAACAGAAGCAGTCGAGCGGAAATACAGGAATCTTCTCCTTTAAAGTGAAGGATGCCCGTTACGTAGAACCGCTCTTGCGACATATTAGACTTATAGCTTTCGCCGAGAGTCTAGGGGGCGTTGAATCGCTGATGACATATCCTGCTGTTCAGACTCATGCGGACATTCCGGTAGAAATTCGCGAAGCTGTCGGGGTGGATGATCGTCTGCTTCGTTTCTCGGTAGGGATTGAACACGTAGATGATTTAATCGCTGATCTGGATCAAGCGCTTGAAGCAGCACGTTTGGAAGTTGAAGGAGGAGAGTAAGGGTGAGTCAACATAATCAGAACGATGCCGAGCAACATCAATTGAAGTTTTCGACCAAGCTGCTTCACTTTGGCTCGGAAATTGACCGCTCAACTGGGGCATCAAGCGTACCTATTTATCAAGCTTCAACCTTTCATCATGAAGATATATTCAATCCACCGCAGCACGATTACAGTCGTTCCGGAAATCCAACACGGCAGGCACTTGAAGATTACATTGCCCTTTTGGAAGGCGGTGTTCGCGGATTTGCTTATTCTTCAGGGATGGCCGCGATTTCAAGTACATTCATGTTATTATCTGCTGGGGATCATATGATTGTAACAGAGGATGTGTACGGAGGTACTTATCGCTTGCTTACAATGATCTTGAATCGGCTGGGCATCGAATCTACCTTCGTCGACATGACGGACCTGGATCAAGTGAAGGCAGCGCTGAAGCCGAACACGAAAGCCGTTTACATGGAGACGCCATCGAATCCTACATTGAAAATAACGGACATCGCTGCTGTGACTTCATGGGCTAAAGAGCATGGCCTCATCACGATGCTTGATAATACGTTCATGACACCATACTATCAGCGGCCGATTGAGCATGGAGTAGATATCGTTCTTCACAGCGCCACAAAATTTCTTGGAGGTCACAGTGATGTGCTTGCTGGATTAGCGGTAGCGAGTACACCATCTCTCGGACGCCAGCTCAAGCAGCTTCAGAATGGTCTTGGTACTGTTCTTGGCGTGCAAGACTCATGGCTGCTTATGCGGGGGATGAAGACGTTAGGGGCACGTATGGAGCATAGTGAAATTAGCGCGCGTAAACTAGCCGAGTGGTTAGCTCAGCGTCATGATATCGATGCGGTATACTATCCTGGGCTTAAGCATCATCCGGGACGCTTAATTCATGAGAAACAATCTACAGGTTATGGAGCTGTCGTCTCGTTTGATGTCGGTTCAGGAGAACGGGCCAAACAAGTGCTGAGCCGGGTGGAAATTCCGCTTGTAGCAGTCAGTCTTGGAGCGGTGGAAAGCATTCTGTCCTACCCTGCGATGATGTCGCACGCTGCGATGCCTCCTGAGGTCAGACGTGAGCGCGGCATTACGGATGGATTAATTCGTTTCTCAGTAGGGCTAGAAGATATCGATGATTTGATTCATGACTTAGAACAAGCATTACAAACATCTTAATTTACTAGGTAAATAACAATCGCATTAACATGCTAAACAGCACCCATGATCACTTTCTTTTCAGGTGCTGTTTTTCTATTTTGTTTGTGATAAAATGAACAAAGGCATTGTATTGATAATAGGTTCATATTGTCAGATGAGTTCTTTTCTCAGGAGGAGGTTAACCGATGAGCACGGTAGACCATATTTTAGATAAAGCGTTGCAAGGTGAACGACTTAATTTAGAGGACACCACCACATTATTTGAATCGAATGAAGTGGAGAAAATAGGACGCGCAGCGAACATCATTATGGAAAGGATGCATCCAGAGCCTGTTACGACGTTCGTCATTGGACGGAATGTCAACTATACGAATATCTGTGATGTGTATTGCCGTTTCTGTGCTTTCTACCGTAAACCGGGATCAGAGGAGGGTTATGTCCTTCCAGACGAAGTTATTTTTCAAAAAATACAAGAGACTGTTGATGTAGGCGGTACGGAAATATTGATGCAAGGCGGTACAAATCCGAACCTTCCATTCAGCTATTATACGGACTTGCTGCGTAACATTAAGAAACGCTTTCCGAATATTACGATGCACTCTTTCTCACCTGCGGAAATTCAAAAGATGAAAGAAGTTTCTGACGGATTGTCTCTTGAAGAAGTGGTCCGTCAAATTCACGAGGCAGGGCTTGATTCACTGCCTGGCGGCGGAGCAGAAATTCTTGATGACCGGACTCGCCGCAAAATTAGCCGTTTGAAAGGTTCATGGACAGATTGGATGGACGTCATGAAGACGGCGCACAAAATCGGCATGAACACAACAGCAACCATGGTTATTGGGTTTGGCGAATCGATGGAAGAGCGGGCGCTCCATTTAATGCGTGTACGTGATGCACAGGATGAATGCATCGCTAACCAATATAAATCTGAGGGCTTCCTTGCATTTATCCCATGGACATTCCAACCGGATAATACGAATATGAAGCGCGAAAAACAGACGCCTGAGGAATATTTGAAGACTGTTGCTATCAGTCGAATTGTACTTGATAATATTAAAAATATTCAATCTTCCTGGGTAACGATGGGACCTGAAGTCGGCAAGTTATCTCTTCAATATGGCTGCAATGACTTTGGCAGTACGATGATTGAGGAAAATGTCGTATCTGCCGCGGGAACAACGCATAAGGTGAACATTGAGCAAATTTTGAAATTAATCCGTGAAGCGGGTAAAATACCTGCTCAGCGTAATACTCGATATGAGATTTTGCGCGTCTTTGATGAGAATAGCCACGCTGAGCGTGACTTTGTTATGCAGAACTAATACAAAATATTTCCGAATAATAAGATGAAAAAGCTGATGCTCTTAAGAAGCATCGGCTTTTTTTGTTGGTAAATGAATGGAAAGGTAATGAGAATTTGAATATGGCCATGGTCTCTAACCATGTATCGCTCAATTATTCTTACTTTAGCCAGGCGTTTAAAGATTACACAGGCGAAAACTTTGTCAATTATTTAAAAAAAATTCGCATTAAAGAGGCTAAAATGTTGCTGGAACAAACGAATGATAAAATTTATGAAATTGGAAGTAAAGTCGGTTTTGACCAAGTGAAGCAGTTTAATAGGGTATTTCGTGAGCTTGAAGGAATCTCGGCCGTAGAGTACCGAGACAAAATCTATACTAAATGATGTAAAAGAGGCCTTTGCTTCCCAAGAACTGCTCCTGTATATCTGTTTCCTGAAGCCCATATACTCTAAGAAGGAAACCGAAAGGAGTGAGTTCATGGAACTATTTACCGTATCGGTATCGACGCCTACAGAACAGTCAGCAAGTTTGTTTGTACAATCCATTCGTCAAAAGTTTAACGGTTTACATATAGCCAAACACGGATTTCGATTTCGTTATATTAAGGAAAATCCAGTAACGTCGTGGACATGTAAGGGAGATGAGACCAAGCCTGGATTTTCAGAATGGATGCCTCGCATATTCAAAATGACAGCAGAGATACTCGCCGAATATATCGTCATTGTTAAAGAGCCTGAGCTGATCATGAAATTGATTCGGAAACATGCGAGTGCTGCATTTGAGGACGATTATGAGCAAATACAGAAATTTTGTTCTGACCTGTTAGGGGGCGGGGTTCCGCTTGAAGGGTTCCAACTTCAAAAGGGACGAATGAGCAAAGTAGAGGATGTAATCTCTACGTATTTAAAGGAAAATGTGAGTCTCAATTTAGATGGTTTCATCAAATTTCGGCTCCAAAATTACGAAGCTGAATTGCATGAAATGGTACAATATGCGATCGATGAATTTTTGCTGGATAAGCAATACGAAGAATTTATCGGATTATTAAAATATTTTGTCTATTTCCAAGAATCGCGAATGCCGCTTGTTCACGTTATGCATAAACAGAATCAAGAATTTGTCCTTCTGAATGAACAGATGAATCCAATCGAAGTGACGTCAGAAGGGGTCGTAGTCGAGATGCTTGATCAAGAGATGGAACTAGAGGATATGATTGTTAGCTCGCTTATATCCATTTCCCCTGCGAAGATTATCATTCACACATGTGAACCAGATATTCAAATCATTTCAACGATCCGGCAAATTTTTGAAAGCCGTGCTCATATATGTCTGCATTGCCAAGATTGCAGTCCACATCTCGGTAATGGATTGCTTCACGCCCAGCATGAAATCGTACACTTGACGAACATGAACTGGGAGAATTATAATAACACGTAAATTACGTTATAAAAGCGACGACAAAGACATGAGCCAAAGAGTATGGACAGTACAGAGAGAGGAAACTAGGCTGCAATTTCCTTCAGTTTTCCGGCTTTGGTTTACCCCTTTTAAGCTGCAGTTATGAATCTTCCCACGGGTGCACCCGTGGATAGTAGTAAGAATTGCCGGGTCATTTCCGTTATCAAATGTTTAACGAAGGACTGTTTGATGATAAGATTTTTTAACAGTCGAATTAGGGTGGAACCACGGGTATACAAGCACTCGTCCCTTTGCGGGATGGGTGTTTTTTTGTTGTTCAAATTTAGAATTAAACATTGATTGTAGGAGGTATGTAACAATGGCGATTAAAATTTCATTGCCAGACGGTTCTGTCCGCGAATATGCGGAAGGAAGTACTTTAGAAGACGTTGCGGGTTCCATTAGCAGCGGACTTAAGAAAAATGCTGTAGCAGGTAAAATAAATGGTAAACTGGTTGATATTTATACATCAATTACCGACGGCGCAGCTGTCGAAATCGTAACACTGGATTCCAAAGACGGGCTTGAAGTGCTGCGGCATAGTACTGCCCATCTGCTGGCGCAAGCGGTAAAACGCCTATTCGGCAACAAAGAAGTGAAGCTTGGTATTGGGCCAGTTATTGAAGACGGGTTCTACTATGACATGGATCTAGAGCATCCGCTTAATCCTGAAGATCTGCAAAAGATCGAAAAAGAAATGGAACGGATCGTTTCTGAAAACTTGCCAATTCGTCGCCGTGAAGTAAGCCGCGAAGAAGCACTCGCAATTTACACAGAGCTTGGCGATCCGCTGAAGCTGGAACTTATTAATGACTTGCCAGAAGGCTCCGTTATTTCGATTTATGATCAAGGCGAGTTTTTCGACTTGTGCCGCGGTCCGCATTTGCCTTCGACAGGTAAAATTAAAGTATTCAAACTGCTTAGTGTTGCGGGTGCTTACTGGCGCGGTGACAGCAAGAATAAAATGCTTCAACGTGTATACGGCACAGCTTTCGTGAAGAAAGCAGAGCTTGACGAACATCTTCACATGCTTGAAGAAGCGAAAAAACGTGATCACCGTAAGCTCGGTAAAGAACTTAAAATCTTCACATTCTCCCAATTGGTAGGTCAAGGATTGCCGATCTGGCTGCCTAACGGTGCGAGACTGCGCCGTACTCTTGAACGCTACATTGTTGACCTCGAAGAAAGTCTCGGCTACCAACATGTATACACTCCAGTAATGGGGAATGTAGAACTGTACAAAACTTCAGGTCACTGGGATCACTATCAAGAAGATATGTTCCCTAAAATGGTTCTCGATAACGAGGAACTCGTTCTTCGTCCGATGAACTGCCCACACCATATGATGGTGTTCAAGAGCGAAATGCGCAGTTACCGTGACCTGCCAGTTCGCGTAGCAGAACTTGGTTTGCAGCATCGTTATGAAATGTCCGGTGCGCTTACAGGACTTCACCGTGTGCGTGCAATGACTCTGAATGATGCACATATTTTCGCTCGACCAGATCAAATTAAAGAAGAATTCAGCCGTGTTATTCAGTTAATTCAAAAAGTATACGAAGATTTCGGTATTAAAGAGTATCGCTTCCGTCTGTCTTACCGTGATCCGAAAGATACTGAGAAATACTTCCCGAACGATGAAATGTGGGAAATGTCGCAACGTATGCTTCGTGAGGTGGTTGAAGAATTAGGTCTTCCATTCTTTGAAGCAGAAGGTGAAGCAGCGTTCTATGGTCCGAAGCTGGACGTGCAAATTAAAACAGCTTTAGGTAAAGAAGAAACATTGTCTACTGCTCAGCTCGACTTCCTCTTGCCAGAGCGCTTTGAGCTTGAATATGTAGGAGATGACGGACAGAAACACCGCCCAGTCGTTATTCACCGCGGTATTATTAGTACAATGGAACGATTTACTGCATTCTTGCTCGAGAACTTTGCAGGCGCGTTGCCGCTTTGGCTGTCTCCTGTACAAGCAAAAGTGATCCCAGTATCGGGTAATTTCGATGACTACGCGAAAGAAGTAACTGAGAAATTAAAACAAAGCGGCATTCGGGTAGAGGCCGATCTTCGCAATGAGAAATTAGGATATAAAATCCGTGAAGCACAGCTTGAGAAAACACCTTATATGTTCATCGTAGGTGAGAATGAAAAGACAAGCGGTTCTGTGTCCGTTCGTAAACGCGGTGAAGGCGACATCGGCGCTAAATCGCTTGATGAAGTCATTCTTCTTCTGCAAGAAGAGATCAGAACGCATAAAGTTCAGTAAGCAGGAGCTTACTTAAAATGTTCTGCCATGTATAAAACGGTATAACATTGGAAAACCTTCAGAGTAAGGGGGAGGTTTCTCAATGTATAAAATATCGACAAGGCAGAAAATGAGTATTACCTTACTGCCTTTAATCCTGATATTCATGTTTGTGAGTACGGATTATACGGTTCAAGCCAGCCTGTACGAATTGCAAAACTCACCTGGCAGTCTTTATAAACCTAATTATATGACCAAGAAATATACACCCGCTCGAAGCAATCAGAATAAAGGCAAATCCACTTCATCCATTGAAGTATTAGCACCTCGCGATGAGCAGGTCATCAAAACGATGAAGGTGGTAGCTACCGGCTATACTGCCGGTTATGAGTCAACGGGCAAAAAGCCTACACATCCACAATATGGAATTACTTATTCCGGCGTAAAAGTGCGCCGTAATAAAGGCTCTGTCTCGACGATTGCAGCCGATTTAAAGGTGTTTCCATTAGGTACAATATTGTATATTCCCGGTTACGGGTACGGTATTGTCGCAGATAAAGGATCGAAAATTAAGGGTAAGAAGATCGACCTTTATTTTACAACGGTCAAACAGGTGTATAAAGAGTGGGGTAAGAAGGAAGTTGAAGTACAGGTTATCAAGCGAGGCGGCGGCAAAGTGACGGAGAAAATGCTCAAATCTCTTGGCAAAGCCATTGAGGTGAATAAGCAGTTTCCTGACTCGCTGCTCGAAAAAGCGATTTAATAACAATAAAGTATTAAAAAATAGTGGGCATTAATGGTTCTGTGATGAACCGTTAATGCCCTTTTTTCTGCATAATGTCTTGGCATGAGTTACATACTACATCTAGAGGGAGGTGATCCTTGTGGCAAATAATCAAAACAATAAAACAGGTGCTGGCAAGTATAAAACTCCGAACGAAAAATTCAATGCTGAATTTGCGGAAGAGAACAGTCAGACGATTGCTCAGAAAGCGTCTCGTTCTCATTCGATCGCAAACAGCGGTACTCAAAATCAGCAAAACAAACAAAATCAGTAATGATGAAGAGGGAGCGCCACGCTCCCTTTTTCTATTTATATCCAGTTATCTCAGTCTTCAGACGGACATACACTTCCATCTTGCGCCGCTGTTACAATACTTCTCTATATTGTACACTTGGATTATTAAATTCAGTTGAAGTATTAATAGGGGGTTCATTTATGAGGAGCGGTAAATGGAGTAGTGCTGCAGCAGGACTGTTCCTAATCGGCATCGGAGCCATTATATTTCTCAATCAATTCAATATTGTTGATATTAGTATAGGCTCACTGTTTGCGACGTATTGGCCAGTATTTCTCATCATGGGAGGGATAAGCAGCTTTTGCCAAAATCGCAGAGCATCTTCATCTTCATTCGGAGGATTGCTGCTGATCGTCTTTGGTGTTTATTTTCTAGGAAGAAATTTAGGGTTTATTGATTTTTCCATAGGAAGTCTTCTTTCTATGATCATACCATTATTGTTCATCACCGGAGGAATTTATCTCCTCTTTAAGCCGCGAGGAAGAAATCATTACAGCAGAAGAGATCGAGAAATATTTGAGGATGCGCCGCCAGAGCCAATTTCATCTGACTTCGATAGTACTTTTAACCATACCATGAAAGAAGCTGGGTATGTACCTGAACCGGAATTAAAATCTGAAAAGTACGCCGCCGATCATCAACACCGAGGCCATCGTGAAGTCATAGGCAAATCCGGCTTTATCGGTGATGTGCATATTGGAAGCGACTATTTCCCATTAAAACCGATGAATCTTTCACACTTTATTGGGGATTTCGTGATCGATCTGACGAAGGCGCAAATTCCTTATGGTGAAACGAAGCTGAACATTTCTGCCTTTATCGGTGATGTAAGGATATTTGTTCCGAATGATATGAACATCGGTATATCTGTCAATTCAAACTCGTTTGTCGGTGATATTCGAGTGTTGTCTGATTATTCAGACGGATTATTTGGTCATATTAACACGACTACGACGAATTATTCGGAAAAAGAAAAAAAGGTTCACATAACGATAAGTGTATTTATCGGCGACGTCAAAGTGAATACGGTGGGTTAACGGATGATCGGTCGTATTTTTAATAATACAAAGTGGCAGCTGTTGTTTTATTTTGTTCTGACAGGCATGTTCGCTGTAATACTCTATTATATTGGCGATTATGCAGGTTATTTTGTAATCAGCAATCAAGAGGCTTCGGCCTCTTTAATCGCTATTGTCTTATTTTTATCCTTAATAGTCGGATATATTGCAGTCCAACGATTTCTTCGTAAATTAGATTTGCTGCATCTCAACATTTTGCAAGTCGGTAAAGGAAATTTAACAGTTCGTATGCCGCAAACCGATGATCATACTTTTGCCAGTGTGTATCATGAATTTAATGAAATGATGGCTGCGATGGAGCATAAAATGAAAATTTTGCAGCGCCTCGGGGAAAGTGAAGTGATGGAACACGAGAAAGCGGCGGAAACGGCTGTTTTGGAAGAACGAAGACGGCTTGCGAGAGATTTGCATGATTCGGTAAGCCAGCAGCTATTTGCGATTCATATGTCGGCATCTGCACTTCCTAAAGTACTGGAGAATAACAAAGACCAGGCGGATCTCGTAATCAATCAATTAATTCAAATGTCAAATTTAGCGCAAAAGCAGATGAGAGCGCTCATCGCTCAGCTGCGTCCCATTGAGCTGGAAGGAAAGACGCTCGGCGAAGCGCTTGAACAATGGTTCCCTGACTACTGCCGTCAAAATGGACTTAAGGGAATTAAGGAAATCGAACTAAAAGGGAAGCTAACGGAAGCGAAAGAGCATCAACTGTTTCTCATTATTCAAGAAGCGATGGCTAACATCGTTAAGCATGCCGGAGCACATATGGTTAGTCTGTCGCTCATAGAAGGACACAATCAAGCGGTGCTTAGCATTAGCGATGATGGCAAAGGATTCAACAGCTCGCTAAGCAAGCAAGGTTCATACGGATTATCTACGATGCGGGAGAGAGCGGAAAAGCTTGGTGGACATGCAGAAGTAATCAGCAAGCCTGGTGCAGGAACGACAATACGAATTCATATACCTATTTTTAATGAATTGAAACGAGGGGAATCGGATGTCTGACAGGATTAAAGTGATGTTAGTCGATGATCACGACATGGTACGGATGGGACTGAAAACATACTTATTGGTAGACCCTATATATGATGTCATTGGGGAGGCGAGCAACGGTCAGGAAGCAGTGGATTATCTTAAGTCAGTACAGTCAGAAGATTTGCTGCCTGATATCATTTTGATGGACTTAATGATGCCGATCATGAATGGGGTTGAAGCGACGAGAGCGGTGCTGGAGCATTTTCCGCAAATGAAAATTATCATTCTAACAAGTTTCTTGGAGGATGAATTGGTGGCAGGCGCTATTGAAGCGGGTGCTGTAAGCTACGTTCTAAAGACAGTGTCTGCTGAGGAATTAATTTATGCATTGCAAGGTGCTTTTCGCGGAATGCCGGTTATGACTAAGGACGTATCTCAATCGCTCACGCGCGGAATTAGACAACGCACGATCCAAGGAGACCATGAGGGCATGACAGAGCGGGAGAAGGAAGTGCTGCTTCTCGTTGCCGAAGGCAAAAGCAATAAAGACATTGCTGAAGAACTTCATATCAGCATCAAAACCGTAAAAACGCATGTCAGCAATTTACTGATGAAGTGTGAGGTAGATGACCGGACGCAACTAGCGATTTACGCACATCGAAAAGGCTGGGTTACTGTATAGCGGTCATTCATCATGTTTTATCTCCTTTTTAATTGTTTTTAATGTAAAATTAAGGTTTGTAGTAGAAGATATGTACATGAGGAACAGTTAATCGAAATTCTATATAGGATTAGGAGGTATAGTAAAATGGACGACAAATTTAAATACGGACAAAATGATGAGAACTCATTCGATCGTCAAGAGAGAAGCAATCATGAACAAAATAGCGCTCACCCAAATGAATCGTCGTACTACTACTCTTATGGACCATTCAAATCGGTTCGCCAAGAAGGAGAGCGAGAGCCTGAGGATGTTATCGTAACGCCTCCACAGCCAATTAAACCGATTCCACAGATGCATGAAATGAACAACGCTTTCTTTGGAGACGGCAGCAACGGTTCTGATGGTTCATCCAATCGACCTAATATGCCGGCGAATGCAGGGAATTGGCAATATAATGCTCGCCCGAGAACATCGCTCAAGACGGTGGTTGCTTCTTTCTTAGCAGGTATGATCGTCATTTCATCACTTATGTTCGCGGCAGATCGCACTAATCTATTTACGCCTGATAAAGAAGCGACTACTCAGTCCGTAGACAGCACATCTTCTGAACAAAGTGCCCCTGCAACTGCGGCGTCCATGAATATTACGAATCAGAATGATGTGATTAGTGTTGTTAAAGAAGCGAGTCCGGCCGTTGTCAAAATTGAGACGCTTCAAAAACAAAGCAGCCGTTCAAGCTCGAACCCGTACTTTAATGATCCAATGTATCGTTTCTTCTTTGGCGACGGTTTTGGTGGAGACGGTGGAAGCGGAAATGACGAATCAGGAAACGGTTCAGGATCACAGCAAAATAATACGCTAGTTCCAGTTGGCATTGGATCTGGGTTTATTTTCGATAAATCAGGATATATATTAACCAATGAACACGTTGTCCATGGGGCAGATGAAGTGCAAGTAACACTCGAAAACAGCAAAAAAACTTATGAAGCTAAAGTACTCGGCACAAGCTATGAATTGGACCTTGCTGTTCTTAAAATTGATGGCAATCAAAACTTCCCATACATTCAATTGGGAGACTCGCAAAATGCTCAGGTCGGAGAATGGTTAGTTGCCATCGGTAACCCGCAAGGATTTGACCATTCCGTCACTGCGGGTGTACTAAGTTCCAAAGAACGCAGTATTACGATCCCTGGAGAAAATGGGGAACCAGATCGTCAATATGAACACTTGCTTCAAACAGACGCATCGATCAACCCTGGTAACTCTGGCGGCCCACTCCTTGATCTTCATGGTCAAGTCATTGGTATGAATGTAGCGGTAAGCTCGGATGCGCAAGGTATTGGATTTGCCATTCCTTCATCTACGATTAAAGAAGTGTTAGATAAGCTGAAAAATAACCAAGAAATACCGAAGAAACCAGTTCCATTTATCGGTGCTGAGTTAATGAATTTAACAGAAGATCTTGCTAAACAATTGGGTACGAACGTAACCGAAGGTTCTGTCGTTGGAAATGTCATTTTCAAATCGCCAGCATATCAAGCGGATCTTCGCGCATATGACATCATCGTAGGAATCAACGGCACCAAATACTCAAATACGCAAGACTTGATTGATTTCATTCAAAAACAAACGGTCGGCAGTCAAGTAACGCTTAACATTATTCGCGATGGCAAAAATATGGATCTCAAAGTGACGATTGGCGATCGCAACAAATTTACATCTGCCAATTCAAACGGAACGAATGGCGGACAGTAATAAACCATTTAGATGTGACTTACAACAAAAATAGCGGAAGGACAAATTCCTTCCGCTATTTTTCTAGTTCGTGGGTAGATGCAGATCATTGTTTCCATTTGTTACAATGTAATTTATAAATAATGACTTATTAATCGTTAAATGAAGTAAGGAGATGCTTTATGAGATCTACAATATTGATCATAGATGATGATGAGAAAATCATCTCGATGCTGCGCAGGGGCCTTGCTTTTGAAGGCTACAATGTACTTACAGCAATGAATGGAGCGGAAGGATTGCAGCAGATGCTTGAGAGTGAACCAGACTTAGTCATCTTGGATGTGATGATGCCTAAGGTAGACGGTTTTGAAGTTGTGAGACGTCTCAGAGAAGGAGGCAGCACGGTTCCGATCTTAATGCTTACTGCCAAAGATGAAGTTGAGAATCGAGTCAAGGGGCTAGACCTCGGCGCAGATGATTATTTAGTGAAGCCTTTTGCTCTTGAAGAGCTGCTTGCTAGGGCAAGAGCGCTATTAAGAAGAAAAGGTTCAAGTGAGCAAGAGGGTAATCGCCTTGTGTTTGAAGATATCATCCTCGATTTAGATTCGCGTGAAGTCATTCGGGGCGGACATCGGCTCGAATTAACAGCGAAGGAATTTGAATTACTGCATTTATTTATGCAGAACCCGAAACGTGTATTATCGAGAGATCTTATTATGGATAAAATTTGGGGCTATGATTACAGCGGGGAATCGAACGTGCTCGAAGTTTATATTGCCATGCTCCGTCAGAAGACAGAGGAACATGGAGGAAAGCGCTTGATTCAGACGATTCGCGGTGCCGGTTACATCTTGAGAGGTGACTCATAGTATGTCCATTCGTTTGCGGCTTACCGCATGGTATGCAGGCATTTTGGCCGTAACTCTAGTTCTGTTTGGTGTTGCCATTTATGGGCTGGTGCATTACAACACTTATGCAGAGGTTGAACACAAAATACAAGGTCAAGCGCAAAACATTTTACAGAAACTAAGATTGTCTCAAGGACTTGACCTTTATTTAGATCCTCAGCAAGCAAGCAAAGTAGAAGATGCCCAAATATATGTGCAAATTTATAACTATACAAATCATGTGCTTCAGCAATCGACCAATCTATTGAATTCGGGCATGAAATTTCCTATACCGGATATGAAGGATGTTGAGAAAAGCCAAGGTTTTCACCGGATTGAAGTGTCCAAATATCCTTTTTTGATGTATCAACATTCCATAACTTATCAAGGGCAATTGATCGGTGTACTGCAAGTGGCGATGTTTACCGGGTCTGAGGATAAGCTGCTGAATCGACTCCAGAACATCTTGGTTTATGGCTCGGTCGTCATGCTGTTTATTGCGACAACTTTTGGATTATTTCTAGCTCGCAAATCAATGCGGCCTATTGGTAAGGTGATCGAGGCTGCGAATCAAATTCAGAAGGGTACAGACTTAAGTGTACGTATTGATTATGATGGACCGCATGATGAAATTGGACAGCTCATTGATACTGTAAACAACATGTTCTCTCGGATGGAAGGATTTTATAAGGATCTAGAAGATGCCTACGCTGCCCAGCGCCGATTCGTATCGGATGCCTCTCATGAACTGCGGACTCCACTAACGACGATTCGCGGCAATGTTGATTTACTGAAGAAGGTGTGGAATTCAGAATCCAGTGAAGGGCAGAAGCTCGATGATGAGACGATGCGTCAGCTGTCCATAGAAGCGGTTAGTGATATAGCCGATGAGGCTAAGCGGATGAGCCGGCTTGTGAATGACATGTTGTCTTTGGCAAGAGCAGATGCAGGACATACGTTTGAGAAGGAACCGATTGCTTTGAAACCTCTTGTTGAAGAAGTAGCTCGCCGCTCTCAGTTTCTCCCTCATACTGCGGATTGGGTCGTAGGGGATTTGGATGTCCTTAATGGAATATATGTGAACGGCAACAAAGATTATTTGCAGCAGATGCTGTTTATTTTTGTAGAGAACGCATTTAAGTATACTCCAGAGGGTCATGTGAACCTTGACGTCATTTTATACGAAAACCAAGTTGGCATACGGATTGCTGACAGCGGAATCGGCATGAACAAGGATGAAGTGCCGTATATCTTTGATCGGTTCTATCGTGCCGATGAATCTAGGGGAGTTACGCAAGGAACAGGACTCGGACTTTCGATCGCCAAATGGATTATCGATGAGCATGGAGGTTCGGTGGAAGTGGTTACGAAGCTCGGGGAAGGGACGACGTTTATCGTCTGGTTGCCGGTTGTCTTTAATCCACCGCTGGAATAGGGTATAATGATGTCATCCAGAGAAAGCAGGTGTTTCCCATGGAAGTTATTAAAATTTCCCCGCGTGGATATTGTTACGGTGTTGTCGATGCCATGGTACTCGCTCGGCAAGCCGCGAAAAATTTAGATCTTCCACGCCCTATATATATATTAGGCATGATTGTTCATAACAGTCATGTCACGAATGCGTTCGAAGATGAAGGGATTATTACGTTAGATGGACCGAATCGATTAGATATTTTGAACCAAGTCGATAAGGGGACTGTCATCTTCACAGCACACGGTGTATCCCCTGAAGTACGTAAAATTGCTCGTGAAAAGGGACTGACTACCGTTGATGCAACGTGCCCGGATGTGACCAAAACGCACGATCTTATCAGCGAGAAAGTAGCAGACGGCTACGAAATTATTTATATCGGCAAGAAAGGTCACCCTGAACCAGAAGGAGCAATCGGAATTGCCCCTGAACATGTGCATTTGATCGAGAAGGAAGAAGAGATTGAGAAGCTTGAGCTGAATGGTTCCAAGATTGTGATCACAAATCAAACGACGATGAGCCAATGGGATATTAAGCATATTATGAAAAAACTGCTCGAGAAGTTTCCTGCAGCGGAAGTTCATAATGAGATCTGCTTAGCCACTCAAGTGCGGCAAGAAGCAGTAGCTGAACAAGCTGGTCAAGCTGATCTTGTCATTGTCGTCGGAGATCCGCGCAGCAACAACTCGAACCGGCTTGCACAAGTGGCTGAAGAGATTGCCGGCGTTAAGGCTTATCGTATATCCGATGTTACGGAATTGAAGAGAGAGTGGCTTGAAGGCATTAACAAAGTAGCCGTAACATCAGGCGCATCCACACCGACTCCGATTACGAAAGAAGTTATTGCTTACTTAGAGCAATATGATGCTAACAAACCGGAGACGTGGGAAGTTGTACGTACGGTCAACATGAAGAAACTTTTACCTCAAGCGAAAGAAAAAACTGGCACGACTGCATCATAATCATTTTGCCTTTCATCTTGAAACGGCGGATTCTCAATTGAGATCTGTCGTTTTATTTTTTTATAAAACAGAATTGATACTTGACTTTAAAAGGACGAATAAAGTATAGTTACTTTAACGGTTAAAAGCGTAGAAGCGAACAAGCGTCTAAGTGAAAAAGTAAAATTGATCATAAAAAACATTTATTCGTAAGGATATGAAAGGAAGGCGATGGCCATGATCGTTATTACATCGAATAAAGCACCCGAAGAACAAATACAGGAGATTGTTAGAGTCATTGAAAAGGAAGGTCTGCAGGCCCATGTTTCTCGCGGAACGGACCGTACTGTGATCGGTTTAATTGGTAAAGCGGAACCGAAGTTAGCTGAGCATCTGCGCCAAATGAAAGGTGTAGAGAATGTCGTAAAAATCACTAAATCATATAAACTCGCAAGCCGCGATTTTCACCCTGAGAATACCGTCATTAATATTAACGGGGTAAGCATTGGCGGGGATGAACTCGTTGTTATGGGCGGGCCGTGCGCAGTCGAATCAGCTTCCCAAATTGATGAGATTGCAGCGCTTGTGAAGGCGGCAGGCGGTCAAGTGCTCCGCGGAGGAGCATTTAAGCCTAGAACGGGTCCATACAGCTTCCAAGGAATTGGAGTAGAAGGGCTTATTATGATGGCAGAAGCGGGCAAGAAACACGGTCTGCTGACGATTACAGAGGTTATGACTCCAGAGTACGTCGATATCTGTGCAGAATATGCTGATATACTGCAAGTCGGAACTCGTAATATGCAAAACTTCGATCTTCTTCGTAAACTAGGCACATGCGGTAAGCCAGTACTTCTCAAACGCGGATTTAGTGCGACGTACGATGAGTTTCTGAACGCAGCTGAGTACATTTTGGCAGGAGGCAACCCGAATGTGATGCTCTGTGAACGGGGCATTCGTACATTTGAAACGTACACACGCAATACGCTCGATTTGGCTGCCATTCCAGTATTGCAAGAGCTTAGCCATCTTCCAGTCATTTCTGACCCAAGTCATGGTACGGGAAGACGCGAATTGGTAGAGCCAATGGCGAAGGCATCGGTTGCGGCTGGTGCGAGCGGTCTAATCATTGAAATGCACACAGATCCGGACAATTCCATGACAGGTGATGGAGTGCAATCTTTATTCCCTGATCAATTTGCCCACTTGTTAAAAGATTTAGAGAAATTAGCGCCGATCGTCGGCAAACGGTTTGATACTGCTAAAGCACCTGCAGAATCATTCCCTCATTAAGCCAAATGATAAATATACCCGCGCCTGAAACCCTTCAGGCAAGCGGGTTATTTGCATTTATGTAATATAATTCCTGCAAAATGTAAGAATAGCTAACATGGTTTAAAAAAATACCTTACATAACTATTGACGCTGTAATTTTTCAGATTTATAATGACGTCAATATAAAAAAATGAGCATGAACATTCAACATTATTGTAGGGTTCAATGTTCGGGATTTGGGAGGGAACGACATGTCCGTTCAAGATGTATTAAAAACAATTAAAGAGAAAAATATCGAGTGGGTAGATTTTCGTTTTGTAGATCTTTCAGGTCGTGCACATCACATTACATTGCCGGCAAGAGAAGTAGACGAAGAGACTTTTGTTAACGGTGTAGCATTTGACGGTTCTTCTATCCCTGGCTTCCGTGGTATTGAAGAATCCGATATGGTCATGATGCCAGATCCAGAATCTGTGTTCATCGACCCATTTACTGCACATCCTACACTTAACATTATGAGTGACATTTATACGCCAGATGGCGAGCGCTATGAACGTGACCCTCGCTCCATCGCAGCTAAAGCAGAAGCATACTTACAACAAACAGGTATAGGAACAGCTGCTTTTTTTGCACCTGAATCCGAATTTTTCATTTTTGATGACGTTCGCTACGAAAGTACAATGAACAGTTCTTTCTTCTCTGTTGATTCTGAAGAAGCGGCTTGGAACACGAATCGTAAAGAAGAAGGCGGCAACCTCGCATTTAAAGTTCGCGTAAAAGGCGGATATGTTCCGGTTGCTCCAGTTGACTCTCAACAAGATATCCGCAGTGAAATGTGCAGACTCCTTGAAGAAGCAGGACTTCGCGTTGAACGCCACCACCACGAAGTAGCAACAGCAGGTCAAGCGGAAATTAACTTCCGTTTCGATACGCTTTTAAAAACAGCTGATAACCTTATGGTTTATAAATATATCGTCCATAACACAGCACGCCAATTCGGAAAAGTAGCAACATTTATGCCAAAACCATTGTTCGGTGACAACGGAAGCGGTATGCATGTTCACCAATCGATCTTCAACGGTGATGAGCCTTTGTTCTACGAAAAAGGCGGCTACGCTAACCTAAGCGAAATGGCCCTAAACTATATCGGCGGTATTTTGTACCACGCTCCAGCTTTGATTGCTTTGACCAACCCAAGTACGAACTCTTTCAAACGTCTTGTTCCTGGTTATGAAGCGCCTGTCAACTTGGTATTCTCCAAAGGCAACCGTTCTGCAGCAATCCGTATTCCTGTAGCTGCTGTAACACCTAAAGGCTGTCGTATCGAGTTCCGTACTCCTGACTCCACAGCGAACCCATACCTTGCTTTCGCAGCAATGCTGATGGCAGGTCTAGACGGTATTAAGAAAAAAATTAATCCAGTTGAGCTTGGATATGGTCCGCTTGATAAAAACATCTACGAAATGTCCGATGAAGAAAAATCGAACATTCGCAGTGTTCCAGGTTCCTTGGACGAAGCGCTTGATGCTCTTCAAGCTGACTATGAATTCTTGACTGAAGGCGGCGTCTTTACGAAAGAATTTATCGATAACTTCGTGGCATTGAAACGCGGCGAAGCAAAAGCAGTATCGATGCGTGTTCATCCGCACGAATACGGTTTGTATTTCGATTGCTAATACGAACTTATTGTAGGTATTAAGAAAGAGAGTGAAGACTAGTTCTTCACTCTCTATTTATTTTGAATAGGGCACAATACAGATAAATTAAAGTCGATTCTTAGAGATTTCGAAGTCTACTGAGCGCCAAAAGCTCGGTTAACTCGTTTATTTTTGAAAACTACTTGGCAGTTCGCAATATATTCTTGAAGGTAAGCAGGAATGTTGCTATCATAGCCATAACTATATTTTTTGCTATAGAGAGAGGATGGGAGTTCGATGGGGAAGAGAGCTTATAATTTTAATGCAGGTCCAGCAGCTTTACCACTGGAAGTTCTAGAACGTGCTCAAGCAAATTTTGTGGATTTTCGGGGAACCGGAATGTCGATCATGGAGATGTCACATCGCGGCAAAGTTTATGAAGAAGTACATAATGAGGCAGAGAGCCGTTTGCTCTCATTACTCGGCAATCCTAAAGGCTATAAGGTATTGTTCCTGCAGGGCGGAGCCAGCACACAGTTTGCAATGATTCCGATGAATTTTCTGACTGAAGGCAAGGTAGCTAGCTATGTTCATACAGGAAGCTGGGCTGATAAAGCAATCAAAGAAGCGAAGTTAATCGGTGACACTCACATTGCAGCTTCATCAGAAGCGGATAACTTTATGTCGATCCCTGATTTGAAAGATATTCAAATTCCAGAGAACGCGGCTTATTTGCACATTACCTCGAACGAAACGATTGGCGGGGTTCAATATCAGCAATATCCGGATACGGGAAACGTGCCTTTAATTGCGGATATGTCCAGCGATATATTGAGCCGTCCATTTGATGTCAATCAGTTCGGACTCATCTATGCTGGCGCACAGAAAAATTTAGGTCCTTCTGGGGTTACTGTCATTATTGCCAGAGAAGAACTGATTGCTGAGTCTCCAAAACATATTCCAACGATGCTGCGTTATAGCACGCATGCGAACAATAACTCTCTCTACAACACGCCGCCTTCATTCTCAGTGTACATGGTCAATGAAGTATTGAAATGGATTGAAGAGCAAGGCGCGCTTGAAGGCATTGAACAGAAAAATCGTGAGAAAGCTCAGCTTATTTATGATACAATAGATGGCAGCGGTGGTTTTTACACCGGTCCTGCCCAGGTGGGAAGCCGTTCATTCATGAACGTCACTTTCCGTCTCGCTTCAGAAGAGCTTGAGAAGCAGTTTATTAAGGAATCTGAGCTCGAAGGCTTCGTAGGACTTAAGGGTCATCGCAGCGTTGGCGGGTTACGCGCCTCGATTTATAATGCTGTTCCTTATGAAAGCTGCAAAGCACTGGCTGATTTCATGTCGCATTTCCAAAAAACTCATGGATAATGACGCTTAATGTAAAGCAAGCTTCAGCCTTCCGCCTAAAGGTGGAAGGTTTTTTCATGCTGGCTGAGGCGTCAGATTTACTTGTGAGCCCCGCAAATGGGGAATAATAATAGGATCAAATAAATAAGGTGGATGATTACAAATGGCACTTCACATTGTACTAGTTGAACCAGAAATACCTTCAAATACAGGGAACATTGCGCGCACTTGCGCAGCAACAGGAACACATCTGCACTTGGTGCGTCCTCTAGGCTTTTCGACGGATGATAAACAATTAAAGCGTGCGGGACTAGACTACTGGCATGCGGTTAACATTGAATATCATGATTCTTTTGCTGAACTAGAGGAGAAGTATAAAGGTAGTCGATTCTTTTTCGCAACTACGAAAGCTAAAAAGTACTATACTGATTTTCAATTCCAAGACGGGGACTTTCTCGTATTCGGTAAAGAGACGAAGGGATTAGCACCAGAGATTTTGGCCGAACATCCGGATACGCTTATGAGAATGCCTATGGGTGACCAAGTTCGATCACTGAATCTATCGAATTCAGCGGCTATTGTTGTCTATGAAGCATTGCGCCAGCTGGGATTTCCTGGACTGCACTAATCGTTATTTAACGTGTCTATGCCTCTATGATGCGGGCAGGATTAACTTTTTGTAATAAAGTGATAAAATTTCATCTAATCTAGCAGGATTCACAAAATCTACAGCGAAGTAGTAAAGGAGAACCATTTTTATATTACGTCAAGATGAACAGGAAAGGTGTGCGTCGTCTATGAAACCTGCTGGTGTGGTGCGAAAAGTAGACCAGTTGGGAAGAATTGTCTTGCCCAAGTCGCTGAGAAAAAGGTACCAAATGAACGAAGGAGATCCGGTAGAAATACTAGTTCAAGGGGATCATATTATTTTGGAACGTTACCGTCCCAAATGTGTGTTCTGCGGATCGATGGATGAAGTAAGTGAATTTAAAGAGCGCCATATATGTGCTCAATGTTCTGATGAAATGATTTCACTGCAAAAACATTTTTTCTAAAAGAAGTTCAAAGCACCATGTGAACTGAACCCTATAAAGTAGACAGTTTAATAAAAAGAGATGCTGCTATCTACGCAGCGATGAGATGACTTCGGTAAGCTGCCGGAGTCATCTTTTTTAAGT
>NZ_JAGGKP010000018.1 GCF_017873765.1 Paenibacillus sediminis | reverse complement strand
ACTGACGAGAACATTTCGTTCTCTATTTTTTGAATTTCACCGAAGTGAAATTCACTCACTCGTTGTTCAGTTTTCAAAGATCAAACTCACTTTTTCGTCTCACCCGCTTTTCAGCGGCGACTTTTATAATATATCATATCGTCCATCGTTTCGTCAAGCACTTTTTTCAACTTTTTTTATTTTCGAATCTCTTAAGTCGATTTGTGCTGAACACTTATCAGAGGGACGAGATATAATGTAACATAGTTTGCAGCTGCGCGTCAACTATCCAAATAATGCTAACTTGAGCCCTAATAACAATGCGACCCCAGGGACGCCCAGCACCATTGCCGTGCTTACGGTGATTGGATTGAGTGGTATGTACATATCTGTAACTAAGCCAGAGAAGTTGAGCACATATATTGCTAAGGCTGCTAGAACGATATGCGATCCGAATTGGGTAAACCATCTTAGACCAATACGTTTTCTAATAAGTATGTAGATTAAGAGCATAAACGAGACGACTAATATTCCTGTCATTACTAGTTTCATATATTCACCTCCATTTAAGCGTTATAGCTCTTAAGTACTTCGAGGGTGTTAAGACCTAATTTTTTAGCTTGTCTTAAACGAATGTCGTATATCCGTTCTGCAGCTTCCAGCATATAGATTGCGTAGTCAATTTCATCATTGCCAACAGCTTCTTGGAACATGTACTGAGCCCGTACCCACTCTGCATGCGCCCTGATTACTTCAATATATAGATCGCGCCTTTTCTCTTGCTCTTGATCCTGATTTATTAATGGTAAATGGATGTGCACTTCCCGCCGTGCCATGTGAAATTCCCCTCTCTTACTCGACATGTAATTTGTGAGTCACTACATACATATCGCGAGAAGGACAAACTTAGAACAAAAAAAGAAGCTCTGCAGACAGAGCTTCTTTCTCAACATATTGAGTCATCTAATTCAATTCACGCCGACCTTCTAATGCCTTAGACAGGGTCACTTCATCTGCATACTCCAGATCTCCGCCTACCGGCAGACCATGCGCTATACGCGTAACACGAATATCAAAAGGACGAACCAAACGAGAAATATACATCGCCGTTGCCTCTCCCTCAATATTCGGATTTGTTGCTAAAATAAGCTCCTTCACGCGCTCATCACTAAGCCGATTTAACAGCTCTTTAAGCCTTATATCATCCGGTCCTACACCCTCCATCGGGGAAATCGAACCTTGCAGCACATGATAGTAGCCGTCGAACTCCTTAGTTCGCTCCATGGCTACTAGATCTTTCGATTCTTGAACAACGCAAATAACTGACGCGTCACGAGTCTTGTCCTGACAAATTCGACATGGATCGGTATCTGTAATATTGCAGCAAATAGAACAATAATGCAGATTTCGTTTGACACTGACAAGAGCCTTTGCGAAATCAATAACATCGTCTTCTTTCATTCGAAGAACGTGGAAAGCAAGACGGGCAGCTGTTTTCGGCCCAATTCCCGGCAAATGTGTAAATGCATCGATCAACTTGGCGATCGGTTCAGGATAATACAATGTAAGTGTGCTCCTTCAAATTAGGAATTAAAACAAGCCCGGAATTTTGAGCCCGCCTGTAAATTTACCCATATCTTCATTAGCAAGTTCTTCGGCTTTAGTAAGCGCATCGTTTACAGCTGTCAACACGAGATCTTGCAGCATTTCCACATCGTCTGGATCAACAGCTTCTGGTTTGATGTTGATGGAGATTATTTTTTTATGACCATTTGCTTGAACAGTGACAACGCCGCCGCCAGAACTTCCTTCTACTGTTTTGTTGCCCAATTCCTCTTGAGCTTTCATCATTTGTTCCTGCATTTTTTTCACTTGTTTCATCATTTGATTCATATTATTCATGGTAACATCTCCTTTAATTTTGAATTTGAATTCATATTATTCTTTTATGACAACGAGATCTTCACCAAAAAGCTGGATCGCCTCATCTATCCAAGGTTGTTTATTTTTAGAGTCTTCATGTTCCAGTTCCAGTGTGAGCTCTTCAGCAGCAGCCTCCGCTTTTCCTTCAATAGAATCGTTCCAATCTTTGAGCATCATTGTTACTAACTGATACGGTTTCCCTAGCTGCTCTTCGAATACCCGCTCAATCACTTGCTTGTTAGCGGCTTTCTCTGTTGTTTCCCGGTGGATGTTATTTTTAAAGGCAACCAAGATGTTGTCTCCATTCACCGATACAGGTTCGCCGTCTACAAACCAAGCATGAATAGTCACTTTTACTTCTTTCACCCGCTGAAGAACTTTGCTCCAAGCTTTCTGGATCGATACAAATTCTTCACTGTCTTTGTGAGCGATATATTGATCTAGGTGAGATGGAATTTTAGATTTCGAAGACACACGCGGTGCGGCGCTTCGGCTTCCACTAGAACGAACTGAAGGAGATGTGTCCTTCGTTCCATTTACAGACACGCCTGATTGAAGCAGCTGCTCAAGCTTCTTCTCCAGCGCTGCAAGCTGCTGCTTCAGTTGCTTCACTTCAGAAGCTTCTGCGACTTTGGCCCCCGGCTGGCTAGCAGCCTCAGTACTCTGCGGAACGCTGCAAATCTTAAGAAGGGCCACTTCAAATAGAGCTTGCGGCTGCGCAGCGTATTTCATTTCTGTCTGGTAATGATTCAAAATATCAATAATCCGGAAAAGCTCATCGCGAGTAAACCCTTTAGCCATCTGTTCAAAATGGTCTGGGTTTAGCACGCGCTCCGTCAGCTTATCAGCATTCGGCACCATTTTAATCATGAGCAAGTCCCTGAAGTAATAGAGCAGATTCTCCATACATTTGTCTGCACTTTTGCCTTCCTCCATGAACCCCTCAATCATTTGAAGAACTTGACCAGCGTTGCCTTGCTTTAAGGCGCTGGCCAATTGTGCAAATTGCTCAGATGGGATACCACCCGTCATATTCACAACTTGCTCATATGAAATATGTCCGCCTGTAAAGGAGGAGATTTGATCTAAAATACTTAGTGCGTCGCGCATTCCGCCATCCGATAGACGTGCGATATATTGCAGCGCATCCTCATCCGCGGTTATCCCCTCTTGACTGCAGATCAAACTTAAACGCTCAGTCTGCTCCTCTAAGGAGACGCGGTGAAAATCAAAACGCTGACAACGCGAAACAATAGTCGCCGGCAAGCGATGTGGTTCTGTTGTAGCCAGTATAAACATCACATGCGGAGGAGGTTCTTCGAGCGTCTTCAGGAGTGCGTTGAATGCTTCCGTCGTCAACATGTGCACTTCGTCAATAATGTAGACTTTTTGTCTCACTTCGGTCGGTGCGTATTTTACCTTTTCCCTTAAATCACGGATTTCTTCCACTCCGCGATTAGACGCAGCGTCAATTTCCAGAACATCCATGACAGCTCCGGCAGTAATTCGTTTACAAGCCTCACATTCATTACAAGGCTCTGCAGCAGGGCCTCTCTCACAGTTAACCGCTTTAGCTAAAATCTTCGCGGCGCTCGTTTTACCGGTTCCCCGAGGTCCACTGAACAGATAGGCATGGGAAACCCGCTGTTCACGGATTGCATTCTGCAGCGTCTGAATAATATGCTGTTGTCCCACCATGTCTTGGAACGACTGTGGCCGCCAAGCACGGTAAAGCGCTATATGTTCCAATGTTGAGGTACCCCTCTTTCATATCCCGTTATGACAATCGTCGCTTTCTCATTATACTATAATCCATTACTAAGTAGAAATGAATTCATCGTTTAAACTTCATCCCGTATGTAAAACAAAAAATCTTTGCATCAGGATGCAAAGACTGTTTTGGTATCTACAAAAAATCTTTGCATCTAAATTCAAATGTTATTTCATCGTTATTACGAAATAACATTTAAATCAGGATGCAAAGATTTTTTCATCATTTTCACGAAATAACACTTGCATCGGGATGCAAAGATTTTTTCATCATTTTCACGAAATAACATTTGCATCAGGATGCAAAGATTATTCATCGTTACGTTGTTAAGTTATTATTAAACCGCGCACCTGTTATTGATTATTGCGATCCGAGCGGCACCTTAGCACAGCAACTCGGGATAGGCCACCCTTCGGCACAAAAGTAGGCCTGCTTATGGCTGCTTCCTTCCGGACCTGACCAGGTTCACAGGTACTCATTGCGAAGGACCCATCCGTCAACATCGTGTGACAAAGACCAAACCTCACATCGACAACACCGCTAACAGGAATTCAACCTCGCTACAGCGGATTGCGAGTTACAGGGCACCGCTACCTCCCCATCTAGCGCGGCGTAGTTAAGTATAGCGCATGACTATTTAAAATGCAACCTAACGTAAAAAGTTACCGAGAGCTCTATATCTTGACACAAAAAAAGCACCTGCTCTTGTTTAAGAGCAGGTGCTTTACGGTTATTACATACCGTATTTTTTCTTAAATCTATCAACGCGACCGCCAGCATCCACAAATTTTTGTTTACCTGTGAAGAATGGATGGCAGTTAGAGCAAATTTCTACGCGGAGATCTGGTTTAACCGAACCCGTTTCGAACGTATTGCCGCAAGCGCAAGTAACTGTTGTAATATGATATTTCGGTTGAATTGCTTCTTTCATGACATTCACCTCTTTCCGCCCTGAGCCTCATGCGGACCCAGAGTAATATGACACATAAGAGTAGTATAACACGTCTTACAAACTGCTGCAATTAAAATCTGCGAAGGTAAAGCGCTGCAACTTTCTTCCTTACCACCCTTAAGATAACAGCTAATATTCTACTCTAAAATACATATATTATGTCAATGGCATCGAAGCTGCTGACGTCCGTGTTGTTCGGCGTGTTGTCTGTTGAGCGGATGATTTGGTGCTTGAGCCATTTGTTCCCGAAGCATCAAATGACGCTAGAAATTCTTCATTTGTTTTGGATTCACGAAGCTTTTTCAGGAATCCTTCAACAAATTCAGGCCCTTCATTCATATTTTTGCGAATGGACCAAATGATATCAAGCTCTTCTTTCGTAAGCAATACTTCTTCACGGCGCGTCCCGGAACGACGAATATCAATAGCAGGAAAAATACGGCGTTCAGCGAGCTTACGATCCAAATGAAGCTCCATATTGCCAGTTCCTTTAAACTCTTCATATATAATATCATCCATACGAGAGCCCGTATCCACCAATGCCGTTGCCAAAATAGTCAAGCTTCCGCCTTCTTCAATATTTCGAGCAGAACCGAAAAACCGTTTTGGACGATGGAATGCCGCTGGATCAATACCTCCGCTAAGCGTTCTTCCTGAGGCAGGTACAACAAGGTTATACGCTCTCGCTAAACGAGTAATACTATCCATTAATATAACGACGTCTTTCTTATGTTCTACTAGCCGCAAAGCCCGCTCAAGCACCAATTCCGTCACCTTAATATGGTTCTCAGGAAGCTCGTCGAATGTGGAAGCCACAACTTCCCCTTTGACAGACCGCTGCATATCAGTTACTTCTTCCGGACGTTCATCAATCAGCAATACAAACAACTCAATTTCTGGATAGTTAGTAGAGATGCTGTTGGCGATTTCTTTAAGGAGAAGTGTCTTACCTGCTTTAGGAGGTGCCACAATCAGTCCGCGCTGTCCCAATCCTACTGGAGCAAGTAGGTCCATAATTCGAGTTGATAAATGATTAGGAGATGTTTCGAGCGTGAGCTTCTTTTGTGGATATAGAGGAGTTAACGCTGGAAAATGCAATCGTTCTGCCGCATGATCTGGATTTTCACCATTGACGGCGTTCACTTGAAGCAATCCAAAATACCGTTCATTTTCCTTAGGCGCCCTGCATTTTCCTGATACGAGGTCTCCGTTTCGCAAATCAAACTTTCTTATTTGTGATGCAGAAATATAAATGTCCTCTGGGCTTGGAAGGTAATTAATCGGTCTCAGAAACCCGTAGCCTTCTGGCAGTATTTCAAGCACACCCTCCATAAACATGAGGCCGCTCTGTTCCGCCTGCGCGCGTAGAATAGCAAAAATCAATTCCTTCTTCTTCATCTGACCGTAGTACGGAATCTGATGCTTCTTCGCAAGTTTGTACAAATCGGTCAGCTTCATTTCTTCCAAATCGGATATTTGAAGATCCATGTAACAACCACCTATTCAATTTTATAAGTCCTTATTATCCTATGATGTAAATCTATGAATTTATTCTATGTCAGTATTACTAATATAGCATTACCTGATTTGAGAGGAGATATTCGCAAACGATCCTTTATCACGCAAAAAATATTTACGAATTCTCCTCCTGTAATGCTCACTTCATTACTCCGTTTGCCGCCATACATCTGCACCAAGACTGCGCAGTTTCGTCACCAGATGATCGTATCCCCGGTCTATAAATTCAACGCCAGAAACTTCGGTGATTCCCTCTTCGACAGTCAAGCCTGCAATGACTAATGCAGCACCAGCACGCAAATCGGTCGCTTTCACTTTAGCGGCATTGAGTTTACTGCCTTCAATAATGGCAGAGCGGCCTTCCACTCGTATTTTCGCACCCATACGTACAAGTTCAGGCACATGTTTGAACCGATTGCTATATACAAAATCACTTAGAACGCTTACCCCTTCCGCTTGGGTAAGGAGGCTGGTCATCGGTGACTGTAAGTCAGTTGGAAAACCGGGGTACACAAGAGCCTTCACATCGACATGGTGATACGGTCCACCGCCAATCACTCGAATGGATTCGTCCAACTCTTCAATTTTAACGCCCATTTCAATCAATTTAGCGGTAAGTGCCTCCAAATGTTTGGGTATGACATTGTCAATTAATACATTACCGCCTGTTGCTGCTGCAGCAATCATATAAGTACCCGCCTGAATTCGGTCAGGTATAATCGAATGCCGACATCCATGAAGCTCTTTGACACCTTCGATACGAATCGTTTCAGTGCCAGCGCCTTTAATAATCGCTCCCATGGAGTTGAGAAGTGTTGCTACATCTATGATTTCAGGCTCTTTCGCCGCATTTTCAATAATTGTGGAGCCTTTGGCCCGAGCAGCCGCCAGCATAATGTTAATCGTTGCACCTACACTGCTTACATCTAAATAAACACGGGCTCCGCGCAGCTCTTTGGCATGCAAATGAATCGCACCGTGTTCATTCGATACGGTAGCGCCAAGCGCTTCAAACCCTTTAATATGTTGATCAATTGGACGCGGTTCAAAATTACATCCGCCAGGAAGTCCAATGATCGCTTCCCCAAATCTGCCGAGGAGAGCCCCCATCATATAATATGATGCACGAAGCTTCTTCACAGGACCGTTAGGCATCGGAATCGATTTAATGTGCGAAGGATTAATTTTAATTTGATTGTCTTCCCATGTCACGGTCGCACCAAGGTCTTCTAATATTTCAATATACACCGCTACATCACTAAGCTGCGGCAAATTATCTAAGACAACTTCAGATTCCGCTAATATAGCAGCGGGAAGAAGTGCAATCGCACTATTCTTGGCACCGCTGATTTGGACAGTACCATGCAGCGGACGTCCTCCGCTTATCATTAATTTTTCCATAAAATCAAGGTCCTCCTAAATCATTCGCAAGCCGTGAAAAGTTCTAATATACAGAAATGGGAAAACACCGGCGAGCGGTGTTTTTCCCGAAAACCTATCATTTCCCACCCTAACTATTATACAAGGTGGATTTATATACGATTATTACTGCCGAACAGTCTAATCTTTTCAGTAACCACTTGCTCCATTGCACTGCGTGCAGGTGTCAAGTATTTACGAGGATCATACACTTTAGAATCTTTATTAAGTACTTCACGGATCGCAGCTGTAGCAGCCACTTGATTTTCCGTATTCACATTAATTTTCGCAGCACCTGCTGCAATAGCTTTTCTTATCATTTCGTCAGGAACGCCAGATCCACCATGAAGAACGATTGCTGCAGGGATTTGACTTGCTACAGCCTCAATAATGTCAAAGTGGATGTTAGGATCACCCGCATACATGCCGTGAGCGGTTCCTACCGCGATAGCCAAAGCGTCAACGCCAGTCTCTTCATAGAAACGAATAGCTTCATGTGGTTTTGCCAAGTTTGCCTCTGCTGCATCTACGCTAATATCATCTTCTACCCCGCCAATAGTTCCAAGTTCACCTTCAACGGAGACGCCCATTGCATGAGCTGCTTTCACGATTTCTTTCGTCAATTTAATATTTTCTTCAAAAGAATGATGAGAGCCGTCAAACATAACGGAAGAAAATCCTGCACGAATACATTTCATGGCAATATCAAAATTACTGCCGTGGTCTAGATGAAGCGCAATAGGAAGACCGGATTTTTTAGCAGCTGCTTCTGCAATGGCTACGGTGTACTCAATGCCCATATATTTAAGCGCGCCTTCGCTAACGCCGAAAATAAATGGGGATCTCTCCGCAATTGCTGCGTTTGTAATAGCTTGTGCAAATTCGAGGTTGTTCATGTTAAATTGGCCTACGGCGTATTTGCCGGCTTTGGCCTGTGGCAATAACTCATTCATGGAAACTAATGGCATGGGTTTGACTCCTCCTATAAATTAGGTTGTCTATAGTTTTCCTGACTGACATGTAGCCTCTTGATATTATATCATACTACCAAATAAATACTAAACAAGCATTTGTGAAATAGATATGCATCATTATACAGACCGAGCCCTAATAGATTTACATTCAATTTCTTGAAAACTAAAAAGAAAAGCTCCCTAAAGGAGCTTTAAACCTATTGCCAATCCATTTATACAAATTTCCATGATGAGAATTCTATATTTGTATGGAGTGCATATAAAAAGTAAGTGTATTTAATGACTTGCCTTCGGCACTTCATTTCTAAGCTGTATATTAACGGCAACTCGCATTTCATCGATATCAAACGGCTTCGTAAAATGCATAAGAGCTCCCAGTTCTGTTGCTTCTTTAATCATATCCAGTTCACCATAAGCAGTCATCATGATGACTTTAATATTCGGATTCATCGCTTTGATGTGCTTTAAAATTTCAAGCCCGTCCATCCCAGGTATTTTCATATCTAAAAGCACCAAATCAGGAGATTCGTTCTTCACGATCTCAAGAGCGATCTTTCCATTAGCCGCTTGAAATGTGTTGTACCCTTCGCTATTGAACACTTCCATTAACAAGATGCGAATCCCATTCTGATCGTCAACAATTAACACTTTCTTTCGTTCCACCGAATTATCCCCCCAAGAATCTACCATACATCACGACAGGCACAATCACTCATGGATATCTGCTATTAACTGCCTTTATGTGATTATTCGCTTCTTACTGGGAAAATCCTTCAAATAGTAAAAAAAGGAACAAAAAAGTTAATTTCGAACAAAATGTTCACTTGAACAAAAACAGCTTTCCTTCGCTTTTATTAAGCGTTAACAGTTAATGCCGCTTTTACAAATTCACGGAACAACGGTTGTGGACGATTTGGACGGGAAGTGAATTCTGGATGGAATTGCACAGATAAGAACCAAGGATGTTCTGGCAATTCTACGATTTCTACAAGACGTCCGTCTGGTGATGTACCAGAAATTTTAAGACCCGCTTTTTCGATCATTTCACGGTACTCATTATTAAATTCATACCGATGTCTATGTCTTTCATATACAAGCTCTTCACCGTAGCAGCTTTCTGCTAATGACCCCGGCTGCAGTTTGCATGGATACAATCCTAGACGCATCGTGCCGCCTAAATCTTCAATATCTTTTTGTTCCGGCAACAAGTCAATCACTGGATATTCCGTAGCTGGGTTGATTTCAGAGCTGTTCGCATCTTTAAGACCCAGTACAGAACGAGCATATTCAATGACAGACACTTGCATGCCAAGGCAAATACCGAAGAACGGAATTTTGTTCTCGCGTGCATAACGGATAGCGGAGACTTTCCCTTCAATACCGCGATCGCCGAAGCCGCCTGGTACGAGGATACCACCTACGCCTTTAAGCACTTCACCGACGTTCTCATCCGTTACTTCTTCAGCATTTACCCAGCGGATTTTCACATCAGCATCGGCTGCAAATCCAGCATGGGATAACGATTCAACCACGCTCAAATAAGCATCATGCAGAGCGACATATTTACCTACAATCGCAATTTCAACCGTGTGTTTCAATCTATTGATGCGATCAACAAGTGCTTCCCACTCGGTCATATTCGGTGCTGGTGTAGTCAATTTCAAATGATTCACTACAATTTCATCTAATCCTTCATCTCTGAGGTTAAGCGGTACTTCGTACAATGTTGATGCATCACGGCATTCTACAACAGCACTTGGATCAATGTCGCAGAACAGAGCGATTTTCGCTTTCATGTCCTCGGAAAGTTCATGTTCTGTGCGGCATACAATTACATTCGGTTGAATACCAATGCTGCGAAGTTCTTTAACACTGTGCTGCGTAGGTTTTGTTTTCACTTCACCAGCAGCTTTAATGTAAGGAATGAGCGTTACGTGAATGTACATTACATTTTCACGGCCAACCTCACTCTTAATTTGGCGAATCGCCTCAAGGAACGGCAAGCTCTCAATATCACCAACTGTGCCGCCGATCTCCGTAATGACAATATCAGATCCCGCTTCGCGTCCAGCGCGGAATACACGTTCTTTAATTTCATTCGTAATGTGCGGTATAACTTGAACCGTACCTCCGAGATATTCCCCGCGGCGTTCTTTACTAATAACGGAAGAATACACTTTACCCGTTGTCACGTTGCTGTTCTTCGACAAGTTGATGTCAATAAAGCGTTCGTAGTGTCCCAAGTCCAGATCTGTTTCCGCTCCGTCATCCGTTACAAAAACTTCCCCGTGCTGATATGGACTCATCGTCCCTGGGTCAATATTAATGTAAGGATCGAATTTCTGGATTGTCACCTTTAACCCTCTGTTCTTAAGCAACCTGCCAAGTGACGCGGCTGTAATCCCTTTGCCAAGAGAAGACACCACTCCGCCCGTCACAAAAATATACTTTGTCACTGTAATAACCCTCCTATAAATCCAGACATTCAGGCGACATATGATGTAGCGTAACCCATTTCGATAAGATTCATAGCTAAAATGGATGTAAAAAAACAAAAAAGTGACTCCCGTAAGTCACGGGGCACTTTTTATTAAAATTCATTATTATTAAGGTCGAATCATAAGCCCATGCAATAGTTTACTCTGTATCTTATCCTCATGTCAAGGAAAAGAAGGAGGGTATCCTCTGCCATATTAACACTCCCCAAGTATAGATAATATTTCTATATGTTTACAATATCTGAACCTTCCTACAAGACAGAGTGCAAACAAAAAGGATGCCGAATAAACAGCATCCTTTTTTTCAAGTATTAAATATCTTCTTCGTCATCTGCAGAGTCAAAGTCTTCATCTAGATCATCTTCTGAATCGTCATTCAGAACTTCTTCGTCATCCAGAGCCTCATCGTCCAGCAAGACATCATCTTCGACATCTGTATCGTCTTCATCCGGATATAATTCATCTTGGTCATCTTCGATCACATCGAAGTCTTCATCATCAGATACGTATGCATCCTCTTCATCCGTGAAATCATCGTCATCCAAATCATCATCGTCATCGTTAATGATGCGCGGATGTTTGGAAGTTGATAGAGCATCCTCAGATTTATCAACTGGATACCAACGTTTTAATCCCCACAAGTTCGTACCAACACAAGCAAACCGGCCATCGATATTAATTTCCGTATATAACTGGGCAATAACATCATTGATTTGCTCATCGGACAAACCGCGAAGCTTAGCAACTTCATTCATCAAGTCACGGTAGTAGTAAGGTGTATTTGCTGCCTTCAAAACCATAAAGGCCAAGTCCACCATAGGAATTTCTTGGACTTTCTCCGGATCAATTTTCAAATTGAGTGGGGTACTCACTAACGCACACTTCCTCTCACGCAATGTTCACAGTAATTGCATTTTACTAACATATCCATTATCACACCTTAGTAAAACCTATTTAGAGGTAAAATGCAAGTTCTAATATCTTCAACCTGTTAGCAGGAACAGATATTTTCATTTTGGCTCATAAAAGAAAGGCGACGGCACGCACCCTCGCCTTTTGACTGTATCCACCTCAGTGAAAATCTGTATAAAGACAAGACTTTTACTGGGGTAAAGCCTTTTCAGGCTCTCTACCATACTATGTCCTGTGCAGTTCTTTGACACGTTCATGAAGGCCTATTTCCCAAAAAAAGGGCATGTTTCTCATTCAGGAAGTTTCCCGATTTCATACAATACTGCAACATGGTTCATTAAGAGGGGGATGCCCAGCGTGGACTATTCCAATTTCCTGCAATTGCTGCATAATGAGATCGAGAGTCCAATCAATAAAAGGCGCCAACGTATCATTACTTTCGTTCATCCTAGACAATACGCCGAGTGTTTGTACTACCTACGCAAATTAAAACCATCCCTTTCAAAACTGCAACACGTGCAATCGTCCAATCTAATACAAGCGCTTATCTGTCCCCTATCCTCAGATGGGATCATAGATCAAATTATGGATCAATTCAGAGATACCCTCATCATTGAGGAAGATGTACAAATGAGAGTGCATGACGTCCAGTCTCCGAAATACGAAATCCCGCAGAGCATCCCTTGGGGTGTAAAGCAAATTCGCGCTCCTCAAACGTGGTCAACATCCACAGGATACCAAGTGAAAATCGGAGTTATTGATACAGGAGTAGATTTTAATCATCCTGACTTACGGAATTCCTTGGCACGGGGTATTAACCTAATCAATCGCACGATGCTTCCATACGACGATAATGGACACGGCACGCATATCTCTGGCACGATTGCAGCAGCCAATAGTACGCAAGGAATGATTGGCATTGCGCCAAGGGCAACCATCTATCCTGTCAAAGCTTTTGATTATAATGGTTCAGCCTTTGTTTCAGACATTATTCTCGGCATTGAATGGTGTGTTCGAAATCAAGTCAATATTATTAATATGAGCTTTGGTATGAAAACGCGCAGCAGAGCGCTTCTTGATGTCGTCAAAAAAGCCTATCATGCAGGCATTGTCATCGTCGCTTCCTCCGGGAACGACCGTAAAAAATATAGCATCGACTACCCCGCCAGGTATCCACAAACGATATCCGTAGGTGCTACAGACAAATATCGGCGTATTGCATCGTTCAGTAACCGCGGACCATTTGTTGATATATATGCCCCAGGGGACAAAATTATCTCATGCTGGAATCATAGTAAATACAACGAAATGAGCGGGACTTCCATGGCAACATCCCATGTAAGCGGAGCAATTGCACTGCTTCTGGCCCAGCGTCCTGGACTTACCCCTGCCGAAATTAAAAATTTGCTGCTTCGCTCCGCATCGTCGCTAAAATCCAAAAATGACTGGCGTAGAGTAAGCGAAGGCAAAGCCGGTGAAGTCAATGCTCTTCGCCTTATGCGTGATGGGCTCAAAAAATATGCCAACTCCAAAAAAACCGCCCCTTCATTTGAATGAGAAGGGACGGTTTTTATTCCATTACATTTTTTCAGGAGCAGTAACGCCAACGAGGCGGAGTACATTGGCAATTGTGGTACGAACGGCACCGAGCAAAGCGAGACGCGCTTGTGTCTGATCCGAATCCTCTGTAATGACACGTTCTGCTTTATAGTAGCTGTGGAACAGCGAAGCGAGCTCATATACATAACGGATAACGCGATGCGGCGCAAAGTTCTCTGCTGCAACTCTGATTTCTTCCGGTAATTCACCCATTTTACGAAGCAAATCAAACTCATGTTCTGCAGTCAATTTGCTGAAATCAATTTGATCCAGCGGCAAGAGCTTAATGCCTTGTTCTTCGACTTGGCGGTAAATGCTGCAAATACGCGCATGCGCATACTGTACGTAATAAACAGGATTTTCGTTGGACGTAGAAATCGCGAGATCCATATCGAAATCAAGATGGGAATCCATACTGCGCATCGTGAAGAAATAACGAATTGCATCTACACCCACTTCATCCATCAGATCTTCCATCGTTACGGCTTTACCTGTACGTTTGGACATTTTCACTTTTTCGCCGTTTTGGAACAAGCTAACCATTTGTGCAATTAGAACGGTTAACTTCTCGGGATCATAGCCAAGCGCCTCCATCGCCGCTTTCATGCGCGGAATGTAGCCATGGTGGTCTGCTCCCCAGATATTAATCATTCGGTCATAGCCGCGGCTGTATTTGTCGCGGTGGTAAGCGATATCTGGGGTTAGATACGTGTATGTTCCGTCATTTTTTATGAGCACCCGATCTTTATCGTCGCCATAAGCGGTTGTACGAAGCCAAGTTGCTCCGTCCTGCTCATATACTTGTCCTTTAGCTCTAAGTTCATTAAGTGCAGCTTCAACTAAATTGTTTTCATAGAGCGATGTTTCGCTGTACCAAATATCGAAGGATACCCGAAAACGCTCCAAGTCACGTTTAATTTTGCTTAATTCTTTTTCCAGACCATATTTGCGGAAAAATGCGGTCCGTTCGCCAGGACTTAAAGACAATAATCGGTCGCCTTCCTTGGCAACGAGTTCTTTGGCAAATTCTTTGATGTCCTCGCCGTAATAACCGTCCTCAGGCATTTCAGCTTCTTGTCCAAGCTCCTGCATGTAACGTACTTCAATCGATTTGCACAGGTTGACAATTTGGTTACCCGCATCGTTAATGTAATATTCACGCGTTACATCATAACCGGCAAAATCAAGCACGTTGCAAAGCGCATCGCCTACGGCAGCGCCGCGGGCATGTCCTAGATGCAGACTTCCTGTTGGATTGGCACTTACGAACTCGACTTCAACGCTCTTTCCTTTACCAAGCTCAATGCGGCCATAGTTTTCGCCTTTTTCTTGTACTTCACGAATCACTGGGTACAAATAACTCTTATCAAGCTTAAAGTTAATGAATCCTGGACCCGCGATTTCTGCTTTTAGAATAGAAGCCTTCGCAAGATCAAGATGATTCACGATTTCTTCGGCAATTTGTCTAGGATTTCTCTTCGCAATACGAGTAAGCTGCATCGCAGCGTTCGTCGCCAGATCGCCGTGTTCTTTGTCTTTAGGTACTTCGAGTACAATGGCAGGAATATCTTCACGGGCTACAATGCCTGCCGCTGCAATCGCTTCTACAATCGCTTCCTTCACCGATTCGTTAATTTGCTCTAATGGACTTTGACTCATGATTTCGGTTCCTCCTGTATTAATATGCTAATCGCAAAACGTCCTGTTAACTCATCTAGCACGTACATATCATATTCCCAATTGACTTGTCCCACATGGCCATTCATCTCTACTTCGAGTTTGCGCGTATGTGCAGACATCTGAAACTGTGTATAAGGAGAGCGGTAAAATCCTGGCAGTCTGCGATCAAGTTCGAAAGACTGTTCAGACTGTACCGCGCCATGTCGCATAATTTTGAGCTGCTGTGTTCCGATCTTCACAGTCGTACGCGTTACCGGCCTATCTGTCTTATCGCCCTCTGGGTTTATGTCAGATTCCTCATAACGAATATATACGCTGTTTCCTTTAATAAAAGCTTCGCCTGTCAGCTCTTGCGTCACTTCTTCCCCGTCTTGACGGCTGATTAGCCGAATCTTCACTTGGTTTGGTTGCGGCATTGCTTCACTAGCTCCATTCTTGCTTCCCTTACTTTCCTATTGTATTACTATATCCAGTTCAAGGTCGTAATTCAAATAAAAAAATGAAAAACCTTAGACGGATATTGACCGAACTAAGGCTTTTCATTCATTGTAAAGGCTAAATTATTTAACAAAACCGAGCAGCATTTCACGAATAATCTTCGAAGCTACAATTTGGGTCTGTTCCGTCGGATCATAGATTGGAGCCACTTCTACCAAGTCACAGCCAACGACATTCGCATCAGAACGAGCGATGAGGTGCACTGCCTCAAGCAATTCCTTAGATGTGATACCTCCCGCTTCCGCTGTTCCGGTTCCCGGTGCTGCGGATGGATCAAGAACATCGATATCAATCGTTACATATACAGGTCTGCCTCCGATTTGCGGAAGAGCTTCTTTGAGCGGAGCAGCCACTTCAAATGGATAGAAGTTAATGTTCTCGCGTCCATACTTGAACTCTTCTTGCGAACCGGAGCGAATACCGAATTGATAAATGTTTTTGCCGCCCATAAGCTCAGCCGCTTTGCGCACTGGTGTAGAGTGAGAAAGCGGTTCGCCTTCATATTGCTCACGCAAATCCGCGTGCGCATCGATATGAATGAGCACGAGATCCGGATATTTCGCATACATTTCTTGAATGATCGGCCAAGTGACTAAATGCTCTCCACCAAGACCAATTGGGAATTTACCATCAGCCAGAAGACCGCGAATATATTCACGAATAATATCAAGGCTGCGCGCAGCATTCCCGAACGGAAGCAGCAAATCACCGGCGTCAAAATAGGTCATATCAAGAATATTTTTATCCAGGTATGGACTGTATTCCTCAAGCCCTACAGACGCTTGCCGAATTCTCGCAGGACCAAAGCGTGATCCCGGACGATAGCTGACTGTAAAGTCCATTGGCATGCCGTAGATGACTGCTTTCGAATTCTCGTAATCATCAGAGCTGCAAATAAATACATTACCTGAGTAAGCTTGATCAAGCTTCATCTGTATTCAAAGCCTCCTATTTCGTTAAATCTTCCACGAATTTCGGCAGCACGAAAGCAGCTTTGTGCAGACGTGGCGTGTAATATTTCGTATCGATTTCAGGAATTTTCGTTTCATCTACTTCCAGCGGGTCGTATTTTTTACTGCCCATCGTAAATGTCCACAGACCACTTGGGTATGTAGGAATATTAGCTCCGTATACGCGGACAATCGGGAAGATTTCCTTCACATCTTTATTCACTTTGCGAATCAGATCAGCTTTGAACCACGGATTATCCGTTTGTGCAACAAAGATTCCGTCATCTTTGAGCGCTTCATAAAGCCCTTGATAAAATCCGCGTTCAAATAGAGGTGCTGCAGGTCCTACAGGTTCAGTAGAGTCAACCATGATGACATCATACTCATTTTTATGTTCTAAAATGTGCATGTAACCATCGTTCACCAATACTTCAACACGAGGGTTGTCCAATTCGCCGGCAATTTCAGGCAAATATTGTTTAGAATATTCAATGACTTTACCATCAATTTCAACAAGTACAGCTTTCTCTACTTCCGGGTGTTTGATGACTTCGCGAATAACACCGCCGTCTCCACCGCCTACAACAAGTACGCGCTTAGGATTCGGATGGGTGAACAGCGCCGGATGAGCGACCATTTCATGATAAACGAACTCGTCCTTAATCGTAGTCATCACCATGCCGTCCAGCACGAGCATGCGACCGAATTCCTCGGTATCAATCATCGCTAAATCTTGAAATTCTGTCTTCTCATTGACAAACGTCTCCCGAATTTTTGCTGTAATCCCAAAAACGGGTGTTTGTTTCTCCGTAAACCACAATTCCATCGTACAAACCTTCTTTCCGGTAGAATGAGTGTTTAGCCATCATACGAAAATCGAAAACTTATGTTAAAGCATTATCTTATTTAAAGTCAGTTTACAAAAGTTCCACTTCCAATATTGTACCAAACAAATTGTATTATATTAAATCAAGGTGAAAATGCAACCACTTCCCGTACCATTTGCCTTGTAAACGAAAATTTTAGAGTTTTGTGTGGCGTGCTTGTGAATATATGCTCCAATCCTTCCCATAATGAGAAGAAAAGGGATGGAAGGGAGCTGGCAAAGTGAAGGCTGCACCTAACTCGAATCATAAACAAAAGAAAGGCTTGAAAAGGACATTTAGAGCTATAACGACAGCCGCTCTCTTGCTGGTTATTGCTGCCCTAATCGTACTTGTATATTTGTATCAAAAAGATTTGCCGATCGCTGACTCTGACCGCAACTCTAGACTTCTAGACAGCCAAGGAGGCGTTATTGGTACATTTTCCAGCAGCGGGCGTAACGACGAACCGGTAACCCTGGGTGAAATATCGCCCGACCTCATTAACGCAACGCTCGCTGTTGAGGACCGGAATTTCTATAACCATGTTGGCTTTGATCTAAAAGGGTTAGGACGCGCTGTCCTTGTCAATTTGGAGCATATGAACACAGTCCAAGGGGCAAGCACCATCACCCAGCAATTAGCGCGCAATCTATATTTATCTCATGAAAAAACATGGTCACGTAAAGCAAAGGAAGCCATGTACACGATCCAGCTTGAGATGAAGTACAGCAAACAGGACATTCTTCAAATGTACTTAAACGAAATTTATTATGGCCATGGTGCTTATGGAGTTGAGGCTGCATCACAGCTCTATTTTGGCAAACACGCCAAAGATTTAACGTTAGCGGAAAGCGCAATGCTAGCCGGTGTTCCAAAGGGACCCACTTATTATTCCCCATATAACCATATGAAGAATGCAAAGGATCGGCAAAAAATAGTGCTGTCCGCTATGGTACAGACCGGTGCTATAACGCAAGCACAAGCAAATGCCGCCTATAACGAAATTTTAGCTTTTCAGCCTTTGGATAACCGGATGGTCGTCGATAAGGCACCTTACTTCCGAGACTACGTTCGAAGTGTCGTCATTAACGACCTTGGCTTTGATCAATCACTGCTTGATCACGGCGGACTTAACATTTATACAACCCTCGACGCTCAGGCTCAGGAGGCTGCTGATCAAGCTGTTGCTGCGCAAATGGATAGTAAATCCGAACTCGAAGTTGCACTCGTCTCCATCGACCCGCGCAATGGGTATATCAAAGCGCTCGTAGGCGGCAAAAATTATCGCACCAATCAGTACAATCATGTGTTTGCGACAACACGGCAACCTGGATCATCGTTTAAGCCTATCATGTACCTAACGGCGCTTTCCTCGAAGAAAATGACAAGCGCTTCCCGCTTCAATAGTCAGCCGACACTGTTTCATTACGACAACAATCGTAAAACATATCAACCTAGCAATTTTGGCGACAAATATTTAGGTGAAATTGATATGCGGCAGGCGATTGCAGCATCGGATAACATCTATGCGGTCAATACGGTCATGAACATTGGTGTCGATCAAGTAATCGATATGTCTCGGAAGTTAGGGATTGACAGTCCGCTGGAAGCCGTTCCGTCCTTAGCGCTGGGCACTTCACCCGTCAGCCCTTTTGAAATGGCAGCCGCTTTCTCTGTCATCAGCAATGAAGGCAAACGAGTTAAGCCTGTAGCTGTTCTGAAAATTACAGACGCGACAGGAAATGTCTTGTATGAAGCACCGCCCGCCCAAAGTGAGCAAGTCGTTGACCCTGCGTCAGCGTATGTACTGACACAGCTTATGGAAAGTGTGTTTGAAGGCGGCGGCACAGGCAACCGCGTCGCATCCATGATTAAGCGGCCCGTTGCAGGGAAGACAGGAACGACAAATACAGATGGATGGCTTGTTGGGTTCACGCCAGAGCTATCTACAGCGGTATGGGTCGGCTATGACAAAGGGAAAACTGTTACAGCAACGGATACGCGTAAAGCCGCACCTATCTTTGCATCCTATACCGAACAAGCGCTTAAAAATGTACCGCCCAAAATATTTCCGATCCCAGACGGCGTCGTGAGCGTCTATATTGATCCGACTACGGGTAAACTGGCAACCGAAGATTGTCCGAACAAACGGCTTGAAGTATTTATTGAAGGAACACAGCCTACCGAATATTGTAGTAGCCATGGCGGAGAGCATCTTGAACCGACCCAGCATGAGCAGAGCAGCAAAAAATCATGGTGGCAGCAATTCAAACGTTGGTGGACTGAATAATATAATTAAAAAGACAACCGTTCTCTGTTTCTCATAGAGAGCGGTTGTCTTTGTCTATTTCTATATTACGATTCCAGTGCGTTCTTCAATTCATCAGAGGAGTGTTCCCACCATGTCTCGTTGTGGGAAATAAGCAAGTTCTTGAGTGCTTTCTTTTCTTCTGGTCCAAGATCATCAAGCATAATACGGCGTTTTACCGCATAATCGAGCTTATTCACATGATCCGCAAGTATTTTCCAGCCGCGCTTTGCCTCTTCATCAATTAGCATTTCACAAGCTGTTGCCCCGCCGTAAAATTGACCCTCTGCTGTGCGATCAACCGCAACCCATACAACCCATACTTGGCGGCCATTTGGCACATCTTCGCGATTGGTAGAAAATTTAATGCCCCGCTCCACTTTGCTCTTCGCATGCATCGCCCCAATATCAATTTTAGCTTCACCGCGGTCAATGATGACTGGGGATACGTTATTTAAATCAATGGATCCAGCGCCGAATCCTTTATGCTTGCTCTTCTCATTGCTGCTGACAATGTTCAGCGCAAGCTGCTTCTTGGCCGGTTTTTGTGTATTGTCCATATTTTCCTCCATTAAATAAAACGTTCTTTGAGATTAATTTTATTTTAGCTAATAATCGTCCAAATGCAAACATATACATGCTGTAGATGCTTGTCAACGGGAGGTATCCATTAATGACTCTAAAACGCAGTCATATTGTTATATTTACCGCTCTCGCCCTTGGTGTCCTCGTCGGTACACTGTGGCTCGCCGCAAGGTCATCGTCAGATTCACAGTCTGCTCTTGCACCAGAAAAGGGCAAGCCCTCGGCTGTGAAATCTACAGCAAACAAAATAACGATGAACAAAATTCCACAGACCGAAAGTGTACAGCAGCCCCAAGCGCAAATTTTAAGCAAACGTGTGGCAGAATATCATATCGACGTCCAGCTAGATCCTGAGGATAACGAGCTTGAAGCGGTCCAAACGATCACATGGACACACCCGGGCAAAAAGACGGTCAACGAGCTCTATTTTCACCTCTATACGAACGCTTTCTCTTCGGTGGATACCACCTTTATGAAAGAATCGGGCGGAAAGCTTCGGAATGACTCGATGCCCCAAGATGGATTCGGATCTATCGAATTAACTGAGCTTAAGACAACAGACGGAATCTCCCTCATGCACCGCATTCAATATGTACAACCAGACGACGGCAATGCCAAAGATAAAACGCTCATCAAAGTACGGCTGCCCGCTCCAGTAAAAGGCGGCGAGAGTATTACGCTGCGCATGAAGTTTAAAGTTCATTTGCCTAAAGTATTTGCACGTATGGGTACGGCGGGATCATTCGTCATGGCTGGACAATGGTTTCCTAAAATATGTGTGTATGAGCCGGCAGGTCAACGAGGACGGACCACAGAGGGCTGGGATTTGCACCAATACCACGGAAATTCAGAGTTCTATTCTGATTTTGGAATCTACAGCGTGCGGATTAGTGTTCCTGAGGGCTATACCGTCGCAGCTACAGGCTTCCCAACCAGGTCATCCATAACTTCACAAGGGAAAAAGATTTATCAATTTTACGCCGATGATGTTCATGACTTTGCATGGGCTGCGTCCCCCAACTTTATTTATGCAGAAGAGCCCTTCTCTTCACCTGAAGTTCCGGGAGTGCGCATTAAGCTGTATTTAGACCCCGCTCACAAAGACTTAAAGGAACGTTATTTTGAAGCAGCCAAAGCCGCACTCACCAATTTTAGCAAATGGTATGGATCTTATCCTTACTCCACATTATCTATTGTTGTCCCCCCTAAGGATGGCAACGGAGCAGGCGGGATGGAATATCCAACTTTGATTACGGCTTTTGGAGCTGCCAGTGATTCGCCAGGTTATGAGCTAGAACGAACGGTCATCCACGAAATCGGCCATCAATACTTCTATGGAATGATTGCTAACAACGAATTCGAAGAAGCATGGCTTGACGAGGCATTTACCTCTTATGCTGAAGATAAGCTAATGGAGCAAGAATACGGTCTTATTCCTAATCTTGTCGTTCAAGCAGGAAACATCACCGCTCCTGAGAAGCTTACACAGGAAGCGTGGAAATTTGGGTCACACAAAAAATATGCTTTAAATGTGTACATTCGCGGAAAATTAGTGCTGCTTGGCATCGAGAAGCAAGTCGGAACAAAAACAATGAACAAAATTATGTCCATGTACAGTAAAAAGTACCGTTTTCGTCATCCAACAACTCGTGATTTTCAGCGTGTCGTCGAACAGGTCACAGGGAAATCGTGGCAAGACTATTTTAATCAGTATGTTTACAGCAATAAAATGGCTGATTTCTCCGTGGATGGTATTACAGTAAACGAAACAAAACAGGATAATCAAACGATCTACGAGTCGGTTGTTCACATCAGCAGTCAAGGAGGCAGCTACTCCAAAATTCCTATCATTTTCAACTTCGAAGATGGTCATACGGTTCGCCAAGTATGGAATGGAGATGGCGGTCAGATCGAGTATAAGCTTCGCGCGACATCCCCTGTCACTTGGGCTATGATCGACCCGATGTACACAGTCGTTCTAGAGAACAATCATATGAACAACTACTTTAAAGAGAAACTGGACAACAAGTCATTAATGAGGTGGAATCTGAGCGTTACCAAGCTGATTGAATCATTGCTTGGAACGCTGTCATGGTGAGGTGACGATGGGCCGATGTCATACATTCGTTTAGGCTGGAAAAGTATCAAAGAACAATTTTATGTCGTCATCATTCTATTTTTGTACCAGCTGTTATGGGGATTTTTCCTATATAAGCTTATTAATTCAGTAGTCGTACGCTTTCTGCAAAGATATCCGGATCCCGCTCCTAACGAAATCAGTCAGACTTTATTTCTAATGGAAGGGCAATTAAGAATACTAAGCAGCAGTTCCTTTCGACTATATCTATGGATGCTTATAGGAATGCTGCTGCTCCGAATGATAGTAACTCCCCTCATTCGAGCAGGAATTTATAACGGACTGATCCAGGCGCGAGATGAGGAAAAGGGACTTCCATTCTTCACGGGCATGAAGAAGTTATGGAAGCCGGTAATACTCTTTTATTGGCTTGAAATCATTCTGCTATGTACACCTGCTTATTGGATAATACCTAAACTTAAACCTATATTGCTTGGCAGTATTCATAACGCACCTATGCTGCTCCACACCCTTCCTTATATTGCGGGATGGTTCATCTATGGTTATCTGCTCCATCAAATCATTCTGTACATGCAGTTTGGACTCATCAGCCGCTCTGGGCCATTCCGTTCTGTACTTGTCTATGTTCGTTACATTTTTCCAAGCATCGGAATCTCTCTAGTCATAGGAGGTTACACCCTTTTCATTTTTGGGTTGTTTACCGCAGTATCATGGATATGGGCAGGGTTTCTTGCACTCCTGTTACAGCAGGCATATCATTTTTTCCGGAGCTTATTCGACGTATGGCAAATTACATCCCAGTACCAACTGTGGTATAACAGATCGCACAAAAACTGAAATGGTAACATATTTAAACTGCTGCAGCGTATTTATGCGAGCTATCACCTACTTTAAAAGCCTCACGCTTTCATTTTTTGAAGGCGTAGGCTTATTTTTATTTTAATAATGACATGTAATTATTGCCAAACTGTTATACCTCTGTTAAAATAAACGCAATGAGTAACAACTTTGTAATATTTTTTGTAACTTTTGCAGGAGTTTGAGATTTCATCTCGAATACTAATTAAAGTGAAAAAAAATCGTTGCCGAATTCCCATCGCATGGGAAGCGGGGGATCCATTTGTGGGTGAATTGATCTCGTAACAGAGGGATCATAGGGGACCTTCTACCGAATCCTTAAGCTAACCTCGTAGGCATTGGAAGGGGTACAACTGTGAATAAGAAACTGGCAGCAGCGGCAATCAGTGTCGCAATTATGTTTACTATCGGAACTGGGAGCGCTTTCGCAGATTCCAAATTAGATGAAGTTGTGGATGGAGCTATAGGAACCCCTTATAAATCTGGAGGAACCACTACAAATGGTTTTGACTGCTCTGGATTTACGATGTATGTTTACGGTAAACTGGGTATAAAGCTTCCACATCAATCTGGAGCTCAATACAAAATGGGTACAGCCGTATCCAAAGATGATTTGAGATCCGGAGATCTTGTGTTCTTTAATACAAGCGGCAGAGGCATTTCGCATGTAGGCGTCTACGTTGGTGACGGCAAATTTGCTCACGCTTCCTCCAAAGGAATTCGTATTAGCTCACTAAGCGAAGATTATTACGAGAAGCGTTATGTTGGCGCAAAACGTGTTATGAGCACAGATACGTATGAATCGGTAGCTGTCGATTCAGAAGATAACGACAACGTCGAGTAAGGCATTTATTTATCATTTTTATTCCAAGACCGCAGAGATTCGGGTGAAGAATCATCTCTGCGGTCTTTCTATGTATAAAACGTTGCAGCGATTGAAATCGTTTCGTATATAATCATATTTTAAGGAGGGAGTTGCTGTGAAAGATCCGGTGAAGGAGTGTTACGTCGTTCCAATGGAAGAAGATCATGCATCTGCGGTCTGTTCGTGGCAATATGAAGACCCTTATAACATTTATGGATGGCTCCCTTGGGAGCAGATGGTCCTTTTATCCGTTGAATTTGGCGATCCAGAGCTGCGCGCGCAGCAGTATGCTTCTGTTGTGGATCAGAATGGAGATTTAATCGGTTTTGCACAATTTTTCCCCATTGAAGGGGTCACTAGATTAGGAGTCGGCTTGCGTCCTGAATTATGCGGCCAAGGTCTAGGGCAAATTTTTATGGAAGCCATCGTTCGTGAAGCGTTAAGAAGAGCCCCTGAACGTATCGTTGATCTTGAGGTATTAACTTGGAATACACGGGCTATTCGTGCTTATGAGAAAGCAGGTTTTGTCATTGCTGATACATATGAAAAAAGAACCCCAGAAGGCATGAAACAATTTCACTGCATGGTATACCATCGAAAATAGTTCATTATTCAACGCATAAATTTGAATTTTTTTTGAACAAATCGATGCGGGCTTCATGTCTTTTTTTGCCATAAGTGCTATGACGAGTGAGCATGTTCAGGTTATAATGAGGAAGTAGCATACATAGGAGGGACGATTAAAAATGCAAAAATGGATCATGAGCGGCGTATTCGTTGTTGCCTGCGCATTAGCAATTGTATTAATGTTTACGTTACCTGGCAAAGAACAAGTGGCGGAAGAACAAAAACCTACCATGCCTGCGGTCGAGCTTGATGCAACTGCTGCTGAAGCAACTGTGAAAGCAAACTGCATTAGCTGCCACGGTGACCAGCTTCAAGGTTCAGTAGGACCTAATCTGCAAAAAATTGGCTCCGAGCTTACTGTGGACGACATCTACAAAACGATCACCAAAGGTAAAGGCGGCATGATGCCTTCTTTCAAAGACAAACTTAAAGATACAGAAATTGCGAACGTTGCGAAATGGCTTTCCGAGAAAAAATAATGTAATGGGCAAAGTAAAACACGCCTTAACTTGAGTGGAATCATCCACCCTGAAGGCGTGTTTTTAGTTTCCCATATTTATATAGCTTTATTTAAATAGTACTACTCTCCAGATCTCATCTTCTCAAAGGCCTCGTTATATTGATGAGCCTCCTTAATATCTACCGCTGTAATGCCGCCTTCTTCCTGTGATGTGAGCCGAAGAGTTACCGTCTTATAGTCAATCGTTATGAATGGATAGTGCTTGAACGCTTCTGAAATCGCCGCAACCTCATCGACGAAAGCGATTCCTTTCATGAAGCTGGAAAAGGTGTACTTGCGGACGATCCATCGTCCCTCCTGCAACTGCCAACCTTCACATTTTTTCAATTGCGTTTCTACTTCTTCTTGTGTAAAAGGCATACTTCATCTTCCTCCTCTGTTCCTACTATTCATACCGAAACATTTGGCAGGTTATCAACGATCGCTTTTTTCTCATTGTATTCCTTGTGGAATCAATTCATGCAAACCTCAAATGAGCGGTACTACGTTTAACTCATCGTCACCAATCAAAAAATGTATGCGGTGCTGCTCTTTATCATGGATTACAATCCCGCTCCCTACAACGATGGTAGACTCTGAACCGAGCGCATAAAATAAATCTTCTGCAAGCGCCTCATTCATTTCTAACTGTTCTGCTCGAGACAAGCAATGCCACTCATCCTCTTCCATCTCCAAAAACAAATAGCTGTCGTGGATTTGTGCTACTGCAGCGGTTAAATCGTGCAAAATATGTTCATATTCTCGTCCATGTTTTAATCCCATGGCGTTCACTCCTATCTTTATGCCCTTCTACATCAGCAATATTTTATTCAATACTACAAATTTCGACTTAAAAAATAGGACCTAAATGTCGATAAATATTATAATACGTTTCTTTGTCTTACATGTCATTTCAGGGATGCAAATGACAGCCAGAAAGGATTCAATTCTATTCTCATGGATGAGGTGTACAATGGAAATTTCAACGATTATTGGCCTTATACTCGGGCTCGTAGCTCTACTTGTAGGTATGTTCCTTAAGGGAGCACCGCTGGTTAACCTAGTCAACAACCCGGCAGCATACGTTATTATCTTTGTCGGAACCTTTGCATCGCTCTTCGTCGCATTCCCAATGTCGGAAATGAAGAAATTTCCGAAGCTCATTAGCCTGCTGTTTGTTAAACCAAAAAGAGTTAGCAAACAAGAGCTCATTAGCCAGTTCACGGAATGGGCAACCATTACTCGCCGTGAAGGACTTCTTGCACTCGAATCCAAAATCGATGAAATCGATGATGATTTCTTGCGCAACGGAATGCGTATGATTATTGACGGCAACGACCAAGATTTTGTTCGTGATGTACTGTTAGAAGATATTGCAGCGACAGAAGAACGTCATAAAGCAGGAGCACTGATCTTCTCTCAAGCAGGGATGTACGCACCGACCCTAGGGGTATTAGGTGCCGTTATCGGTCTAATTGCCGCTCTCGCAGATATGAGTAATATGGGGAAACTGGCCCATGCCATTTCAGCAGCCTTCATTGCTACGCTGCTAGGTATATTCACAGGTTATGTACTCTGGCATCCGATTTCTAATAAGCTAAAACGTCTTTCCAAAGCTGAAATCGAACTCCGCTTGATGATGGTGGAAGGTCTGCTGTCCATACAATCCGGCGTTTCAACCATAGCGATTAGTCAAAAACTGTCGGTCTTCCTAACACCTTCCGAGCGTGCTGATATGAATGATGAGGAGGCTGGTTCAGGTGGCCAAAAAGACTAGACATGAATCCCACGAAGAGCACAATGATGAATCATGGCTGCTTCCTTATTCGGACTTAATGACTCTTCTGCTTGCGCTATTTATCGTTCTATACAGTATGAGCACTACTGATGCTAAGAAGTTCGAAGAAATGAGCCAAGCTTTTAAAACCGTTCTAGATGGCGGAACGGGTGTCATGGATCAAAATTCAACCACTCAAAATCCGAAGGATCCTATCGTCGGTAGACCGAGAACAGCTATGGATGCCGCCGAGCTCGCTGCGCTCAAGCAGAAAGAACAGGAAGATTTAGAGAAGCTAAAGAAACAGATTGACCAGTACATCAAAGAAAATGGATTAACCTCTGAGCTATCAACGAAGTTAAATCAATCTGAGCTCGTCATTACCATTAGCGACGTAGCCCTGTTCCCATCTGGCGATGCCGCTGTCAAGCCAGAAGCCCGGATATTAGCCAAAGCGATATCCAATATGCTGCAGCAATTTCCGAATTATAATATTCTTGTGTCTGGTCATACGGATAATGTTCCGATCTATAACGACCAATTTGAATCCAACTGGGAGCTCAGTTCTGCTAGAGCACTGAATTTTATGAAAATTCTACTCCTTAACCAGCATCTGGATCCGAAAAAATTCAGCGCTGTCGGTTATGGCGAATACCACCCGGTTGCTGATAACAACACAAACGAAGGTCGCGCTAAAAACCGTCGTGTCGAAGTGTCGATCTTGCGTAAATATCAAAGCAACGTACAAAGTATACAAGTGCCGGCAAAATAAAACCCCGGTTTAATATCCGGTTGATCTGTCCTACAAGGGAAGGTCAACCGGATTTTTCTTTAAACCATCGAATAATCCAGCATCTTGCCTAACTCTTGCAACTCAGCCGTCGTTAGGCTGCGCCATGTCCCTACTTTTTGTTCCCCTAAATGTATATTCATAATCCGAATTCGTTTTAATTGTTTTACATTGTACCCAAATGCGCTGCACATTCTGCGAATTTGCCGATTTTTCCCTTCTGTCAAAATAATTCGAAACGTGCGGTCAGACATTCGAGTCACTGTACACGGCAATGTCATTTCACCTAAAATTTTTACACCGCTGGCCATTCCTTTTAAAAATGACGGGGTAATGGGCTTATCGACAGTTACGATATATTCCTTCTCATGCTTACCTTCCGCCCGTAAAATTTTATTGACTACATCACCATCATTCGTCAGCAGGATTAACCCTTCCGAATCTTTATCGAGGCGTCCAATTGGAAATATGCGTTCTGGATGGCCTACGAAATCGACAATGTTGCCTTTGACATGCCGTTCAGTCGTACTCGTAATTCCTACGGGCTTATTCAGTGCAATATAGACGTGCTTCTTCTTACTGGTAATCGGCTGTCCGTTGATGCGTACATCGTCGCCTTCCTCTGCTTGGCTGCCAAGTACAGCAACAACACCATTAATCGTCACTTGTCCTGATTCCACCAGCTTGTCCGCTTCGCGCCGGGAACAATAACCCGTTTCACTGATGAATTTATTGATTCGCAATTGCCTTTCACCTCAAAATATAAATTGGTGTATCCATCTCATTTTAACGTAAAATCAATTGATATTCACCGTTTGATTGCCTACAATAATTGAAGTAACTCTAAGCTGTTATCAAATACCATTCGATACTATGGATTACTCACATTTTGTCCACAAATCCACATCTTTATTGTGTGTAATGTGGACAAATCTGTGGGTAAATCGCAAGATATACACAAGGTTATTCACATCATGTTAACAAACGAATACTTGTTCGAGGTGTAATTGTTGATTTTTGTGGAAAGGAGTCGAATTTTACGTTGAACGAATTTCATACTGATCCGAATTCTGTGGATAACTCCATTCATGAATATTGGATGCGTGAAGCGATACGCGAGGCTGAGAAGGCACAGTCTATTGGAGAAGTGCCGATCGGGGCCATTATTGTCAAAGACAATGAAGTGATTGGAAGAGGTCATAATCTGCGTGAAACGACGCATGATGCAACCGCGCATGCGGAGTTAATCGCCATTAAGGATGCCAGCAAACACTTAAGTGCTTGGCGTCTGCTAGACTGCCGGTTATATGTCACCTTGGAACCTTGCCCAATGTGCGCAGGCGCCATCGTACAGAGCCGAATTCCGCAAATTGTTTACGGAACAACCGATCCTAAAGCAGGCTGTGCAGGGACATTGATGAATTTGCTCCAGGAACCTCGGTTCAATCATCGTACAGAAATCATCTCTGGCATTTTGCAAGAAGAGTGTTCTTCGCTTCTGACCGAGTTCTTTCGCAAATTACGGCAAAGATGATTCTCACTCCTAAGGGCCAGCAGACACATCAACCTCAGATGGAAGGAATCGCACGAAAGCTCGTTAAAATTAATGGCTCTTAGGAAGATCATCAAATTTACGCGCTTCTCGCTGAAGATTTCTTTGGAAAAGCAGACAAATAACTCAAATAAAAAATCACCTGTCTAACAATTGGGGTGCACCTCAATGTGGACGGGTGATTTTTTGCTCTAATTATTAATTAACTCCGATACCTTTCATCGCTTGTTCAAATTGCTCTAAAGTGATCGTATCTTTTGGAATACCAGTAGCGAACGTCTGCTTCTCATTAATTTTCGTATATTGACTAGTGCTTTGAAGTGACAGCTTGCTTGCTTTATTGGTTTTAGGATCGTTCAGTTCTACATTCAGCGTTATATCCTGGTATGAAGGAAAATCATTCGCGTCTATAGCTGATTTGATGGTTAGTAGATTTACTTTTACATTGTCAACGTATTTGGCGCTGTTTGCTTTTACATTTTTGTTCCATTCCGCAATTTGTTCCGGCGTCTTACCAATTACTCCTGCATATTCATCTTTTGCAGCAATATCGAGCATTTTAGGCAACGCCTTGTTTACAAACAACTGGGCTGCTTCCTTCGCATTTTCATTGCCAACGTTAAACTGAATTACTTGCTTAGCTTCTACACCTGCAGGTAAGGCTGCATCCTTCGGATCGATCTCCTTGAAGTATGATTTCCCATCATAAGTGTCGGTCAGTACTTTCGTCATTTCGGACATCAGTGCTAGAGTCGTTTTCGGTTCGATCATTTTAGGATTAATCACCGAATCTAACTGCGTTGCCTCGGCAAGATCCATCACAATAAACTTATCTTTAACGGTATCCGGAACTGCTATCAAAGGAATGTTCGGATATTTAAAATAAATCTTATCCTTCGTAAAAATGATCGGCATCGTTATCGTTTGCGGTGTCTGACCATGCAGCTTGATGTCTACTCTCATTTCTGTCTGCATTGGATCATTTTGATATACACCATCTACATGAATCTCTGCGTTTTTAAGCAGACTAACGAGCGGATTTGCTGAGCCAAGTTCGATTTCGTTTACTTTAATCGTGTTTGAAAACTGATAAGAAGTCATTTTGAGTGCATTTGCCGCAGCTTTGCTTAAAGCTGTCTGTGGTCCTTGCTGACTACTACTGCAGCCTGACAGTACAACCATAAATGTTAGAAGCAGTGTCAGTGTGATGGCTGCAAATTTTTTACTCATTACAAAAATCCCCTCTCCCCGAATGTAAATCGTGTATGTATTTACTGCTAGAACCATCATAAACGATTTTCTACATCAGAGAAACACTTTTTATACTAATCGGACTGCCTTATCTAGTGAATCGCCTTCTTCTTAAATCTTCCTCCCTTCACATCATGAATGTCGCCGACAGCAAGAAAGGCATTTTCATCGAATTGATTCACTATCTCTTTCATTTTCGCTTCTTCTAATCTCGTAATCACGCAGAAGATAACTTTTTTCGGATCGCCAGTAAATCCGCCTTCCCCAGATAAGTAAGTGACCCCTCGGCCCAAACGGTGAATAATTGCATCGCCAATTTCATCGATATGGTCGCTAATAATCCATACCGATCTTGACTCATTTAAGCCTTCAATAGTTATGTCGATCACTTTAAAAGCGATATAGTAAGCCAAAATCGAGAACAGCGCCCGATCCCAACCAAACACAGCCCCTGCCGAGGTTAGTATAAAAATATTAAAGAACATAATGATTTCGCCTACAGAAAAGGGAGTTTTACGCGAAATAAGAATGGCCACTACTTCTGTACCATCGAGAGAGCCCCCAAACCGAATGACCATTCCGGTCCCAAAGCCTAGGAGAATTCCGCCGAATACAAAAGCAAGCAACGTATCGGTAACAAAAGGATCTACGTCATGAAGTACATACGTGCTTAGAGACATAACCGAAATGCCGAGAAGCGTTGATAGCGCAAAGGTCTTGCCAATTTGCTTATACCCAATGATGAGAAAAGGGATATTGATGAGGAAAAGAAAAAGGCCGAGCGGAAGCGCCGTTAGGTAGGAAATAATGACAGAGACGCCTGTAATACCGCCATCGGTAATCCTATTCGGCACAAGGAACAATTCGAGTGCCACAGCTACAATTATGGCTCCCAAACTAATGAAAGATGCGCGCATAACATTCGTCCGCAGTGATCTGTGTGAATGTTCAGTATGTTCCATTCAATCACGATCCTTTCTGCTCTTTTCATATCATTATGACAACAAATGAATAGTTTGCTCATTTTCTTCAAAATAAAATAACCTTAGCTTTTGCTAAGGTTAGGTTTAAGTTCAAAGTATTCGATTATCCTTCAGGATTATTATGACCTACATGGTTACGGTTTTTCACTTTTTTCGAGCCAGAAAGCGGCTCTTTCACTGCAGACTGTTCTTGACCGCTATGATGCCTGTGAGGCTGCTGTGCTTCAGGTACGGGTACAGCTTTTGATTTACCACCCATGAGACGTGTCCTCCTTATTCTGCTTAAGAATGCGGATGCTGCAGATCTTCTGTTTTGTCATGATTCATGGAATCCTGATGGCGGCGGTCATTCACATCCTGCTGTAACTGCTGGGCATGATGGCTGTTCACAACAACTTGGTTCAAATCATCCACTACGTTCGATAGATTTTTATCTACACCTAGTTTAGCCTTCGTCATGTCAATTGCCTCCTTGAATGCTCATTGTTTGGTCAAATAATGGAGTGTCTGTGCGCATTCGTGAATATGACGCGTGTAATCTTCAGCTAATTGTTGAATGTGCTCACTCCGCTCATCAATCGTACGCCCATCGCGCTCAACATCAACCAAATTGACATGAACCTCTCTAGAATCCAAATAAGCACATTCAAAATCAAAAGAATAATGGGTATGACCTGCTGTATCAATATGAATTCTAAGTCCTTGCGGATTGGCTTCATCCGCCTTCACCTGTGCACGATCACCCGGCTGTAAAGTATCTGGAAGGGTTTGTTGCCACGCTTCAGCCAGCTGGTGCTGATCTACTTGGATTCTTTGATCCATGAAAGAACACCTCCACTGACTTTAATTTGCCCTAAACACAAAAAAACCATTCCCTTATAAGGAATGGTTATCTATAACGTAAGTATGGCGGAGAGGGTGGGATTCGAACCCACGTGGGCTTGCACCCTAACGGTTTTCAAGACCGCCCCGTTATGACCGCTTCGGTACCTCTCCATGTGAAAATCAATATTTAATCACATAAGTTATTTCTAACACGTGACAAAATTGATTTTAACACATTATTTAAATGAAAATCAAGTTATTTTTTATAAGAAATAACTTCCACATTGCCCATGTATGGTCGCAGTACCTCAGGAATAACAACGCTGCCATCGGCTTGCTGATAATTTTCCAAAATAGCTGCTACTGTCCGGCCTACAGCAAGTCCAGACCCGTTGAGCGTGTGAACAAATTCCGGTTTCGCTTTAGGTTCACGTCTAAAACGGATATTGGCGCGGCGCGCTTGGAAATCCTCAAAGTTAGAGCAAGAGGAAATTTCGCGGTACATGCCGCTTTCAGGAAGCCATACTTCTAAATCGTACGTTTTCGCAGAAGAAAAGCCCAAATCTGCTGTACATAGCGCCATAACGCGGTACGGAAGCTTCAGAAGCTGAAGCACACGCTCTGCATCGTTTGTAAGTTTCTCTAATTCATCGTATGAGTGTTCTGGGTCAACCAGCTTTACAAGCTCAACCTTGTTGAATTGATGCTGACGAATCAAACCGCGTGTATCGCGTCCCGCAGCGCCAGCCTCTGAACGGAAGCAAGAGCTGTATGCGACAAAATATTTTGGCAAGTCTTCGGCATTCAAAATCTCATCACGGTGGAAGTTCGTTACTGGCACTTCCGCAGTCGGAATAAGATAGTACTCGGTATCGCGAAGTTTGAACAGATCCTCTTCGAACTTAGGAAGCTGACCTGTACCATACAGACTATCCCGATTTACGATATATGGCGGAAGCATTTCCTCGTAACCATGATCGCTATGTAAATCCATCATAAAGTTGATGAGCGCCCGTTCTAGACGTGCCCCAAGCCCTTTGTAAAACGTAAATCTGGAGCCAGTCACTTTCGCAGCTGCTTCGAAATTGAGTATATCAAGCTCTTGGGCAATATCCCAATGTGCTTTAGGTTCAAAATCAAATTGGCGCGGTTCACCAACGCGGCGAAGTTCCACGTTATCGTCTTCCGAAGCACCAACCGGCACACTTGCGTTTGGAATGTTCGGGATCGCCAGTGTTAACTCATCAATTTTCTCTTCAAGAGTGCGAACCTCTTCGTCCAATGCTTTAATGCGATCGGAAACTTCTCTCATTTCCATAATGAGATCATCTGCGTTTTCACCGTTCTTTTTGAGCTTAGCGACTTCACCAGAAACGACATTGCGCCGATTCTTGAGCTGTTCACTCTCTTGAAGGATTTCGCGGCGTCTTGTATCCAGACTAGGGAAATCTGCAATCAAATCAAGTGATTTACCACGATTTTTAAGCGCTTCCTCTACACGGTCATACTCGTTACGCAATATTTTTACATCCAACATGGATAGCCCTCCTAAACAACCTCACTCTTAACACAGAAACATAATTTCGACTAAAACTAAAAGAAAGCCCCTGATGGAGCCTTTAATCATATTATCGGAAATTAACTAGCAGAATATAATGGTTCCGCTAGTCATAAATCCGAAATATAAAAAAGTTTGTTACTTTCGAGATCGGTCTTATACGACACAATGAACAGGAGCAGATTATGCTGCTCCTGTTCAAGGCTGGTTATTATTGTTCACTTTCTTTAACCATCTCTACAAAATATTGATGAACAGAATAGTCATCGGTTAATTCCGGATGGAATGAAGATACGAGCAAATGTCCTTCTCTAGCAGTCACAATTTCATTATTGTACGTCGACAGAACCTCTACACCTTCTCCTACGGAAACAATGAGCGGAGCTCTTATGAATACCGCCCGAACCGGTTCTTCAATACCTTTTACCTTTAGATCCGTTTCGAAGCTTTCACGCTGACGTCCAAACGCATTGCGTTTAACTGTAATATCCATTAACTCCAGATGAGCATCTTCTTGACCTTCAATATGTTTAGCGAGAACAATAAGACCTGCACAAGTACCGAAAATCGGTTTGCCCTGAGCTGAAAATTGACGAATCGCATCAATAAAGCCGTATTTGCGCATCAGCTTGCCAATCGTTGTACTTTCACCGCCAGGAATAATAAGTCCTTGGATGTCCCCAAGTTGTTCGACTTTCTTAATCGCAACTCCTTCAACACCCGTCTGTTCAATACTGCGAATATGTTCTGCAACTGCACCCTGAAGTGCTAATACTCCGATTTTCATCTATAAGCCTTCTTTCCTTCTTACCAGCCGCGATCTTGCATCCGTTCCGATGGATCGAGTTTAGAAATATCGATACCTTTCATCGGTGTACCGAGGTTTTTGGATACTTCTGCAATCAATTTATAGTCTTGGTAATGTGTTGTTGCTTCAACGATGGCACGTGCAAATTTTTCAGGATTATCCGATTTGAAAATACCTGAACCAACAAATACGCCGTCAGCTCCAAGGTGCATCATTAACGCTGCATCCGCTGGAGTTGCTACGCCGCCTGCTGCAAAGTTAACAACCGGCAATTTCCCCGTTTCATGAACGCCAAGAAGCAACTCATAAGATACACCAAGGTTTTTAGCTTCAGCATAAAGCTCATCTTTGGACAAGTTTTGCACTTTACGGATTTGGCTGTTGATTAGACGCATGTGACGTACAGCTTCAACAATGTTACCTGTTCCTGGTTCACCTTTCGTACGAATCATCGCTGCGCCTTCACCAATACGACGAAGCGCCTCACCTAGATCTTTCGCTCCGCACACAAACGGAACGGTGAATTCATTTTTATTAATATGGAACACTTCATCCGCTGGTGTCAGCACTTCACTCTCATCGATGTAGTCTACGCCCAATGATTCAAGCACTTTTGCTTCAACGTAGTGTCCAATTCTCGCTTTAGCCATAACTGGGATCGTCACGACTTTCATAACTTCCTCTACAATTGTAGGGTCAGCCATACGTGCTACACCGCCAGCTGCACGGATATCAGAAGGAACCCGTTCAAGAGCCATAACTGCTGTTGCTCCAGCCGCTTCAGCAATTTTCGCTTGTTCCGCATTCATGACGTCCATAATGACGCCGCCTTTTTGCATTTCTGCCATACCTCTTTTAACACGCGATGTTCCTGTTTCCATATTTACGCCTCCCGAAAGTATATCAATCATCTCAAATCATTGCTGATGACTTCATTTTTAGTAAAAAATGTAATGAATCTAACTTGATATTTTACATGAACAATGACAAATACACAACTCTTCAACTCGGAATTATATGACTCCAATAATAAATGTCATTAGAATAAGTTCTTCACGCCATCAAATAGATCTACAAAGAAGTTTTTAATACTGCGGAAAAACAATCGGAATCCGCTTGCTTTATCTACATCTTGAGCAGCGACCAGATTTACCGTTCTTTGTTCCGTTTGGTTAGTACCGTCAACTTTATACGTATACGTAATCGTTCCGACTTTGGTTCCTGCCTTAATTGGTGCGACAACATTGTCGTCAATTTTCGTTGTAAACGTTACATTGGTTGGATTAGTTCCTTTTGGAACAACGAAGCTCACCGCTTGATCTGTTACAACAGGGACTTTTGTCTCTTTACCTTTCTTAATTGCGACTTTCTCTACACCTTTTACCGTTGATTTAGGGGCAATAATTTGTTTCTCTTCAAAATTGTTAAAGCCGTAATCAAGCACTTTGCGAGTTTCGGTGAAACGATGTGCTTCAGAATCCGTACCCATTACGACGCTAATTAAACGCATACCGTTACGAACAGCGGTACCTGTAAAGCAGTAACCTGCTTGTTCCGTATGACCTGTCTTAAGTCCATCCAATCCCTCATAAGCATAGGCTTTAAAGTTAGGAATGGATTTATTCGCTTCAAGCATCCAGTCTAAGTTAACAATTGGAGCTTTATCGCGTGGACGGAATTTATACGACTGGATCGTTGTAAATTGATTGAAATCAGGGTGATCATTAACAATATATTTAGCCAGTATAGCTGCGTCCATAGCTGACATAACCGTTTCTCGGTCTGTATTTGGACGATACTTTTCAGGCATATCCGCACGGCTTAAACCTGTCGCATTAATAAAATATGCGGTTTTCATGCCCATACGTTGTGCTGTTTCATTCATCATTTTAACAAATTGTTGCTCAGATCCTGCAACGTATTCAGCAAGCGCTACTGTTGCATCATTTGCAGAACCTACAGCCATTGCTATATAAAGATCTTTAACAGTATGTTGATCGCCTTCTGCAAGGAAAACTTTAGAACCTGTCTGCAAGGATGCATTTTCACTTGTTGTCACCATAGTATCCCAGCTTAGTTTTCCTTGTTTTACTTGCTCAGCGACGATATACTCGGTCATCATCTTCGTCATACTTGCTGGCGGCAGCGGTACATCACTGTTCTTAGACAATAATACTTGACCTGTTGCAGCATCAAGAAGAACTGCCGAACTCACATTTAGACCAATGGAGTCCACCGAAGGAACTTTCATTGCTGATTGTGATGCAGCATTTGTCGATACCGTAGCTGTAGTTTGTCCACTTTCTGCATATGCCATGACTGGCGCAACAGATGAACAAAGCATATTTAACAGTAAGGCAGATGCTACGCTCTTTTTAACCCATTCTTTTTTGTTACGATGTAATTGCTTGTCCTTCAATGCCTTGTAAGCTCCCTTCAAATTCAACACATTTTATACTTTTATACTTTTGTTCTATTCTATCACAGCAATCCTTGCAAAAAAAGTCAGGCAGGGTCAAATTGACCCTGCCTGATAGAGAAGATTCTGGTATATTGCTAATATTATAGAGAATAGTTAGGAGCTTCTTTCGTGATTTGCACATCATGAGGATGGCTTTCACGAAGACCCGCACCTGTAATTCGAATAAATTGCGTATCATTTCGAAGTTCATCCAGTGTTTTGGTGCCACAATAACCCATACCAGAACGAAGTCCGCCAATGAGTTGGTGAATCGTATCTGACAAAGGACCTTTGTAAGCTACGCGGCCTTCAATACCTTCCGGTACAAGCTTCTTATCATCATCTTGGAAGTAGCGATCTTTACTGCCTTGTTTCATTGCACTGATCGATCCCATACCGCGGTATACTTTAAATCTGCGGCCTTGATAAATTTCAGATTCGCCTGGGCTTTCTTCTGTACCTGCAAACAAACTGCCCAACATAACAGCATGCGCTCCGGCAGCAATCGCCTTCGTAATTTCACCAGAGTATTTAATACCGCCGTCTGCAATAATTGGGACTCCATATTCTCTTGCTACAGTTGCACAGTCATATACAGCCGTTACTTGCGGAACACCGATACCAGCAATGACACGAGTGGTACAAATTGAACCTGGACCGATACCCACTTTAACAACTGAAGCACCTGCTTCAATTAATTCACGTGTCGCTTCACCTGTAGCTACGTTACCAGCGATAATCGTTAGATCAGGGTACAAGCTGCGCATTTTACGTACAGTATCAATAATATTAATGTGATGTCCATGAGCGGAATCGACTACAATGACGTCAACTCCTGCTTTAACGAGAGCTTCTGTCCGTTCAAATGTATCTTTCGAAATACCAACAGCAGCACCAACAAGCAGACGGCCTTGAGCATCTTTGGCTGCGTTAGGAAATTGAATCGCTTTTTCAATATCTTTAATCGTAATTAATCCTTTAAGCGTGTTTGATTCGTCTACTAAAGGCAATTTCTCAATTTTATGCTGTTGAAGAATGACTTCTGCTTCTTGAAGTGTTGTACCAACAGATGCTGTGACCAAGTTGTCGCGAGTCATTACATCGCCAATTTTAGTGTTGTAATCGTGGACAAAACGCAGGTCGCGGTTTGTTAGGATTCCGATTAGTTTGTTATTGTCATCAACGATAGGTACACCCGAAATACGGAATTTACCCATAAGTCGTTCTGCATCTGATACAAGATGATCAGCTGTTAGGGAGAATGGATTCGTAATAACTCCGCTCTCAGAACGTTTAACGCGATCTACTTCTTCTGCTTGCTGCTCAATAGGCATATTCTTATGAATAATACCGAGACCGCCTTCTCTGGCAATGGCAATGGCTAATTTCGATTCCGTAACTGTATCCATACCTGCACTAATGAGAGGTATATTTAGCTTTACATTTTTACTCAAAGTTGTAGATACATCTACTTCTTTCGGCAGTACTTCAGACTTACGCGGCACTAAAAGCACATCGTCAAATGTTAGACCCTCTTTATTGAATTTGTTCTCCCACACGACTATGGTTCCTCCCTTAAATATATAATGTTGCTTCTAAAGTTCCCTTGCTGCACAAGGAAATAATCGTTTTCTTAAAAAAATATAATATTGCCATCTTAACAAAGGGCATTTGCAGTGTCAAGGCAAAGTGAACGGTTTACAGCGTTATAGCGATGAAAAAAATTGGTTCCTTTATGAGTATCTACTGAGCCTTACACGATCATGTATGTATATATAAAAAAAACCACTGCCGATATTCATCAACAGTGGTTTTTTGCTTGGCAACGTCCTACTCTCCCAGGACCCTTCGGTCCAAGTACCATCGGC
>NZ_JAGGKP010000017.1 GCF_017873765.1 Paenibacillus sediminis | reverse complement strand
CATTTTAGTATAACGGGGTTTTGAGCTAGAAAAAACAAAAAACCCCGAATAGATCCACTTTTTTTTAAAGTGTCTACTATTGGGGGTTCAGTTCAATGAGCAGTTATGCTCATCCTTTTATATGTCTTCACAAATTAAATGTATCGAGACAATTCCTTGTATATCATATGTGATGTGAGTAATATCTACAGATGAGACTTTAAAACGCTGATAGGAAGCAATTTTATAGCTACTACTGAGATTTTCATTATCTACCATTGAGACTTTCTGTAATTACCATGTTTACTAATGAGATTAATCTTTATCTTGTCGAAGTTAAGCAAAGATAGGCAGCAAATAAACCTGACTGCCTTCAAAGGCTATATTGACCTATCGTTCTCCGTTAGCGTAATAAGGAAAAATGTTGCCTTATGGATTTGTATCACTGATCGTCGTCAGAAAACCGTTCCGTCCGGCAGTATCAATGAACTGATAAATCGATTGAACTGCTGAATGGGTAAACAAATACCATTGATTTTCAGTCGCATCATATAACATAACATCGGGATTGCCCTCGGAATGAGATAAAGTATAGAGATCAAATTGTTTAATGCTGTTCCCTTTTTGATCCAAAAAATCAAACTTTCCAACCATGTAATAGTCCCCCGGTGTAAGCTCTTGAACACTCGATGTGTACCCAGCAGGGGCATTCACCTTACTTCCTTTGTTTTCAAAAATATGATAAATTGCTTCGTTATAGGCACTCCCATTAATTTGTTTTACTATGCTGCCCATTGTATAGTAAACTTCGTGTTGCAATGCTTTCACTTTCACGCCGTCTAGAACAAATGGGGCAGGTTCAACAGATACTGTCGAATTTCGGAATTCGACGCTACTGTTAAACGTTTCTGCAATAAAGCGAAGCGGAACCATGATGCGATTATTCTTGATATATGGTGTTGCATCGAGTAGCGTGGGTTTACCATTTTTCACCGCTGTTTTGCTCTTTACTTTTAAGATTACCAGCATATCGCTTTTTGCGAGCGTAACTTCCGAACTCGACCAGTTGACCTTTGCTCCCAAATTTTCACTGATAAATCGTAAAGGCACCATCGTTCGATTGTTCTTAATTTCGGGCTTCACATCGGAGGCAATAGTAACACCTTCAACTTTTATTTGCATATCTGCCGCGTAAGCAGGTGAAGAGATAGATAAAATTAATGCAGCGAAAATTCCTGTGAGAACCTTTTTCATAATATTTTATTCCTTTCTTAGCATATTTTAGAGAACTAATACTATGACGAGAACTATGAAGTAATGTTCCGCTTTACTGCTCGTTAGCTTAACTTAAAGGCTGCCTAGCGACAGCCCTTTCAGTGTTGAACTATCGTGTCGTGCCATAGCAGACGGTGAAGATGATCCCGAAAAACAATCTTACATTCAGTTAATAATTGGTGATCAGATGTTAGACTCTGATCTGTTATTCCCCCTAATTTTTTATTACACCAGGAGTTAAATCGTGCTTATTAAGCTCGATTAATTTCTTTAACTTTCTGGGATTTTTATTCTTCCTGCAGTTCGATACATGGATGTATTATCCTCATCGATCTTATAACCATTAATCCATCCTCTTTGTTTAAATTCTTCTAATAATTGTGTATTGTTTAATGCTTTTGAATATTTTGAAGTGAGTTCATATGCCTCTTTGGATATGCAGTCAACTAAAAAATCAACTTCATACCGCGTGAGTTCTCTTAGTTTACTGCCATGCCATGTCTATCCCAAAGCATATTGAAATAGTTATGATAATTGTTTGCTAATAACGGAGATATCCCCCCACCTTACGAGTTTGACTAACTTCTCTTAATTGATGATATCGAAGTAGCATTTGATTTGACGTCGACACCCATTTCCCTTTTCGATTGCAATGGCTTTTCGGATTCGGACTAGCACTCCTTTTGCACTTCGTTTAGTTCGAAATCTATACGATGCCTCTTGAAAGATCTTCCTCAATTATGGATTCAACCACTTGCTCTCGTACACTGTAAAGATACAGAAGAATACTCCTAAATCCGATTTTATGAGGTATCCGAGCGGAAACCTCGTAATTTATAAAATTTAAAATAATATAGTTACAATAGCGTGCATCATTGTTGTAAAATTCAAAGTCTGAATAGGCTCTTGACAACTTGGTTATATTGAATTAACGTATATCCATATATTGTAAGACGAAGCAAAGGAAATTAATCAATTTCTTTGAATCTTAGAAAGCCGATGCTGGGTGAAATTACATTGGGAGCATAAGGATATAGCCATAGAGCATTAAACAAAGAACTTGGAGTGGTCTACTTTAAAATTTGCTAGAACAAAAAAACTCTCTGTATATGGACTGATATCTTGCCTCAACTTTACGATATAAATCGGTTGAAAACCACTTATTATGCATGCAGAGATTAACAACCTCATTGCTTAGGAGGATATGATTATGTCAAATGAGAGCATCGCAGAACTATTATTTCCGGATGTTGAGCTGTTGCCTGCTGATATTTTTTCTCTATATAAGCCAAGAAATTTATCTCCATCAACTATGGTGACGCGTTTTGCACCAAGCCCAACGGGTTCATTAAATATTGGTGGGCTTTACGCAACTTTAATATCGGAGAGATTAGCACACCAAAGTAATGGAATCTTTTATCTACGTATCGAAGACACAGATAAAAAACGCGAAGTTAAAGGCAGCATCGAGAATATTATCAATTCTTTGCTATACTTCGGGATTCATGTTGATGAAGGACCTACCCTATCAAATGATGAAAAGGGAGAATACGGCCCCTACAGACAAAGCTCACGAATACAGATCTATAAGGTATTTATTAAGGATTTAGTGCGAAAAGGATTAGCATATCCTTGTTTCTGTAATGCTGAGGATTTACGAAGGACAAGAATAAAACAACAAAACTTAAAAGTAACAACAGGTTATTATGGTCAATGGGCTATTCATCGAGATTTTCCTTTTCAGAAAACCAAAGAAGAGATTTTACATGGTAGACCGTTTGTTATTAGACTTAAATCTTTTGGATCATCTGATACGAGAATACAGTATTATGACTTAGTGAAGGGGCCGATAGAGTTACCCGAAAATGACCAAGATATTGTTATTATGAAAACGGATGGTCTACCAACATATCATTTTGCTCATGTTATAGACGATTATTTGATGGGTACAACCCATGTCATTAGAGGCGATGAATGGCTTTCCTCGGTACCAATCCATATTCAGTTGTTTGTAACCTTAGGTTTTAGAAGGCCGGAGTATGGACATATTGCTCCTATAATGAAGCAAGACGGGGTTTCAAAACGAAAACTCAGTAAACGTAAGGATCTTGATAGTACTGCTGAGTATTACAAAGAACAAGGATACCCAGGCATAGCTATAGGGGAATACTTCATGAATCTAATCAATTCTGACTTTGAAGAATGGCGAATAGCTAACCCTCGTAAATCATATAGAGACTTTATCATCTACACTGATAAAATGAATACTAGTGGTGCTTTATTAGACATGAATAAACTCAACGACATAAGCAAGGATGTTATCTCTAGGTTAACGAGTCAACAAATATTTGACCATTTATACACCTGGTCAAAGGAATTTGATTCTGAGTTATATACTTTAATTGAAAAGAATAAAAACTATACTGTTAATATTCTAAATATAGGTAGAACAATTGAGAAGCCAAGAAAAGATTATTCCAAGTGGTCAGATGTGAAGCCAATGATTGCTTTTTACTATGACGAATTGTTTGAAAGGGATGTATTGAAAGGCTATAAGTTACCTACAAATATAAGTTTTGATGTTGCAAAAGACATTGTACTAGGTTTCAGCAAAACATATAGTTTTGATAATGAAAAAGAGGCTTGGTTTCATAAAATTAAAGAACTTGCTCAAGAACTCGGTTTTGCTAAGGACATGAAGCAATATAAAGCCTGCCCTAGCAGTTACAAAGGCCATGTTGGTGATGTAGCGATGGTAATTAGGGTCGCTCTAACTAACAGAAGCAATACACCTGATTTGTTTGATATTATGAAAGTAATGGGCGAAAAAAGGGTGCTTGAACGAATGCAGAGACTGCTGTTGTCATAAGAGTTTTAAAAGTAAAATGACCGATCGAGATCGGTCATTTTACTTTTAGCATAAAACATATTAGAGCCGCTAATAAAAGATATGCTTGTCGCAAATTATGCCAAAACTTGCAACAAACTGTACAACATCCTCAACTCATTATCTCCAACGGTTAATTACTTATTAAACTACTCATCAACTTTTTCGACAATAGCTAACCATACAGAAATTTAATTAATATATATTCAAAAAGGTCAAAATGACGGATTTCACCAAAGCGCCACTGCTACCATCCCCCCTTCAGTTAGCAATTCGGCACCTAGTCGTTCTGCTGCCAAAACTTGATTAAATGGGAATATTTCCAAAACCATACCATAGCTACGGGCGATCAACTCCACGGAAGCACATAAATGCCCCACATCGATATGAACGGTGCGGAATATGTGAGGTTCACGATATCGGTACATACTTCGCTCAAATACGGCTGTGAGAAGCAGAATGGCACGTGGTGGCTTATTCCATTGCTCAGTCAACTCCGGAATCAACGTAGATAAGAATTCAGAACCAACTCGTTCACTGGATATATAATCCAATTGGTGATCACCCACGCAAACATGGTAACAACCTTGATCTAGGCCCTGGACAGCCTGCACAATTACATAGGCTTCTACCGGATGCCGTGCCCCCATGGACGGGCTGGTTCGCAAGTAAAGAGGCTCAGAAGTGTGAGATGATTGATTTTGGTTAATGATACCTGTCAGACCGAAGGCTACTGCGCATAAATTGCATAGCTCCTGTATCCCCCAATCAGTGTGGTGAAGAGGCTTATAGGCAGACCCAACACTCATTGACATTAAACTAGCCTCTATTACTGGCAGGCTAATTCTTTTGAGAGGACTAGGAGATTTCTTGAAACGGGAGTTGTCTGGTTCAATTTTTCCGTATTCCTCCATTCGCTTAGAATCAATAATACGACCATTCTCAGCATAATCGACAAACGGGTAATTATAGGTCAATAGCAAATAATCCCAAGCCGCCTGCCAACCATGTCTCGCGAAGCTGGCCATATGTTCCAGGTCATTCCGATGCCTTGAGTCTGTAGTCAGAATTAGTAGTTCCTTTTGCTTGAGATTGTCAAGAAGTTGCTTTAGTACCTTTATAGGAATCGTCACTCGGGCACCTGTCCGTTCCAATGCCGCCATCTCATCTATTGGCTCGGCACATACAAGAAGGAGCATGACGGCAATAACCGGTAGGGAGAACCGTTGCCTATTGCCGAGGTGATCAACAATCCATCGCTGTTGACCCGCAGAATCACGAGTCGGTCGGACGCGAACACTCGCATGCATTTGAATAGCCATCTTCGTGCCTCCTCTGAGATTCACCTATTGTGAGTGTATACAGGATCCTTTCTCGCGCCTTCTGTAGTGTTAGCATCTGCTCTGCCTCTCGCTCCCGTAGAGCTGGTGCTGGCAACCCGCCAAGCCCTAAAGCACCTGCCGCAATCAGTAACTCATGCCCAAAGCGCCCTGCTTTTATGAATAGACCTCGAAGCGATCCTTCTCCAGGATGACAATGTGCGTAATCATTCAAGTCAACTGCAAGGAAAATGGTACAAGCAGCGGTAAGTGGAGCACTCTGACCGAATAGTATGCGGGAGACTTGCTCGCGCAACATGCCAAGCGCCAGTGGCTCAAGCCCATGAGAGTCCGGGTAGTATCGATAAAGCCCAGGCTCAACCTCTTTTACTGCGTAAACAGCAACGTAAGCCACGAATGAGTGGTGTCTTTCCGAATTTATAGAATTTCGGAGGCGACATAGCCCATACCACAACAGGCTGCTGAATTGCCATTCTGCGATTATTTTCTCTGCGTAACGCCGAATGGTACGCCTTTGTAAAATAACTTCCCCAAGAAGCAGGTCTTCTGGCAGATCAATTGGGGCTGTCAGACGCTTGATATTGATATCTGTTACGGGATCAGAATTGCAACATGGCATATTTACTTGTCTAGCCGGTTGCACGTGGGACCACAAATAATAGTCAAGTACCTGATCCCAACCACGTTTTTTCCAGTGCTCTATGTCACTAAGCAGTTCTAACTGGTTCTCTTCAGTAAGAAATCCCCGCTCAATGAGGTACTCCTGTAATTGTAGAGCTTTCTCCACTCCTGATGCCTGCATGGCCAGCAGATCCAAGAGGGCGTTTACTTCAACTTCTACCCGTTGACCTGCTATGGGATTCGACAATATAATCCCTCCATCTCCTTCAACCACAGGGCTCATCACTGTGAGTTCTTTCCAAGACCAAGGTGGCATCATTGCACCTCCTCTGTTTCTGCTATCATATGTTTTTTTCTTTTGCAGAGCTGAGAAGTTGGTAATAATGGTTCTTCGCTATACCACGTGGTTAAAGTTACGTTTTCTAGACTAACAGGGCGATTTGACATGGAGCCTCTGCGGGCATGAGTACTCGCGAAAGCCGTGAAGCACAAGTTCTTCGCGTTGCTAACCAGCTCATCATGCCCGCCTCTCCATAAAAAATCGCAGTCCATTTACTCCATTTAGAGTAGCGAGGAAGTCCGCAATAGGGTGAACCTCGCATATAGCGCTCATTTTGTCACATCACTGCTCGACCATGAGCTGGTCGATCGCCTTACCCAGTTGATTTTGTACCCAATCAAAATCGGTGCAACGTTTATCGTAATCCAACTCTGCCATGGCTTGGTACACCTCATTGATTGTCTCTGCCACTTGCCTCCAAGGTCCAGTTGTTAACTCGATCACGTTAGGCAAAGGGTATTTCTTTTTTATGACTTGGATAGCATTTCTATAATTATCCCTCCTGCGCTCATCTTGGATATAACAGAACAGATGTCCGATATCTAGCATAAAGTCCCTTTGATACAAAAATTTCATGAGTTGCAACCCAGTCCACATTTCAAAAAGGATCGCCCCAAGTTGAAAAAAATCCGCCACAGGAAACTGGGCAGGTGTAAAAGCAAAGCCACAGTACAACTCAGGGGCTCCATATAGATGATTAGGAATGAAAATAGAATACCATCGAGTATACCTTTCGCCCTGTGACAGAACCGAATTCCCTTCTCGATAAGAAAGAGCAAAGTCGATCAGCTTTAAGCTCCCATCCTGGAACAAGACACAGTTGCTCGGCTTCAGATCCCTATGGCTAATTCCTTGCTTGTGTAGTTCCTCTACCGCCCTACATAGTTCCCGAAAGAGTTGTAAAGTGTGCAAAGGCTCCCTATCAAGTGATTTTATATATTCACTGAGATCTTTTACCCCTCTCTCCAGTGGTAAAAAGCGAAGACTTACTGGCGTTTCTGTGTCGCCGGAACTTGCTAAATCTAACTGTAAGGTACAGTTCTTCTCTAAAAGTTCCACCACGTAGGACTTCCCTTTTAGTTCACTCAGTAGTTGCTCCTCTCGCTCAAAAGCCGCTCGCCAGTATGGATCTTCTACACCTGGATTGAGAAACTTCATTACAACCGATTTGCCTGTCACGACATCCTTAGCTTTAAACAACAAGGAAGGGCACCCCTGTGGCGGCTCCATCAGCAGCTTTGGATTAACATAGCGGTCGGAAATCATTGCCTTTTGTTCAATGTTTCTCACTAATGTCGCTGTGAAGTCCATCATTTTCTCTCCTCTCGTGGTCCTGCTTGTGTAGCCAGGCGAGCGATCAGACAAGGAGTCATAGGACCTTGGGATAAATAACGTTCCGTAATTGCAGGGACAGACTCCCCCTTCGGGTAAGCAGAATTCATTTGCTCCAATGCTCGCTCTGTCTCAACCAATCCCACTGCATATGGTAGTGATGCCCATCCAAGTCCACCACCATAGCGCATCCCTTCCTTGACAATGCTTGGGTAATGACTAGCAATATCCTGTAATAAAATGTTGGCAACATCCCGACCTTTTTCCATTAACGTCAACGCGATTGCAGATGGCATAAGTCGGCGTATCCGCGAATAATGCATCTCCAGAGCCCCCTTAGGAGATAAATCTGCCATGATGCCCTCTGCAAATACTGCCCATCCCTCCAGTCCAACGCTACTTTGTAAGCAGTCGAGGTATGGCCCCATTACTCCATAGGTTCTACGCCACACATGCTCATGGTGTCCTGGACAAAGTTCATGAGCGATTGCCAATGCAGTATGGAGACGGAAGCGACAATTCATTGGCGTGTTGCGATATACAATCATTGGCGAAACTAGCATGCGTGCCTCTTGTCCGCTCTCGGATAACGGCAAATACAGTACTTCCGTAGCGAGAAAGGAAAGAAGACGGTTCCCTACTTCAATACGAGCAGTTGGTGCTGTGGTATGAACATATGTCCCCATTGCTTTAGATCTCAAATGCCGATACACGGAGTGAAGCCAATTTAGAACACTTGATGGATCATTATTTACTACATTAGTTTCTAGGTGATCATCCAGTTCCATTCCCCATTCGGAAACAAAATCCCAATCTGTAAGCTGGCTAAGTGTCTGAAATGTCCCTGCTTCCTTTTCTATGTGGGCAAAGTTATCTAAATCTACAAACATACGTTCAGTTAAAGTATTAGCCCACCAGGACATTGACTGACCAGTTCCAAAGCAATTGGATAATAAATGCTCTAGATGTTCTGGACGCAACCCACGCTTCGGTAAAATAGCTCCCTCTAGTCCAACAGTCCACCGATGGAGCTTTGAACATAATTGATCGACCTGACCAGCAATCCGGCTCGATATAGTCCCCCTGAGCCTAATAAATTCTACAATCGCCGTAGCCAAGTTCTGTGCGGCGGATACCTCGTCAGACGAAGCAACAATGAATCCCAACTCCTGACGTCTAGCGGCCAAGTCCAACCAGCCTTGTGCAGCGTGGAGGCGTTCGGAAAGCCGTTCGTCAGTTGCTTCTGGGAGAGGGGGGTTAAGTGAAAACGGTAGCAGAGAAGCTGCAATGAGCTGAAAGTATGGCATAAAGCTCGTATAGTATAGACGTTGTACAGAAGCTTGGTATAACTTCTCCTCTACAAAGCGACCAATTTCCTCCGCCACCACTCGGTCTGTCAATCCAATTGCCTTGGACTTAAACACTGAAACATCTGTAGCTAACGATTTCAAAGCTTCTGCATAATCGGCCAGACCTTGATCCGAGAGGTCTTCTGCTCTATCCCATTGGACAGAGCCGCAAAGTGAGGCCCCGACTGGCTGCTTCTCACGATAGAGCTTATATATACGCGCTACTAGATGTTGTAGTGGCTCTGAAATAACAAACTCCTTTTCATTGAATATCATCATGCTCAATTCTCCACCTGTTCTTCTGTTATTTTCATGGCTTTTACGAGCATTATCTGTCCGATGGCAAGCCTGCCGAGCCAGTAGGCAATGTAACCAATATAAAGCCCCGTCAGATGCCATCCAGCAACAATTCCTAGCAACCAAGCAATAGGAAGCCTAAGGAGGTATCCAGGTAGCACGTTGGTGTACATATCCCACTTTGTTTTACCCATTCCCCGCAGCGCGCTGACGTTGGTACAGGCTAGGGCTAAAATCGGTGCACATAGGCCAATGATTTGTATCGCACCCAATGTCACTTCTTGAACTTCGGTAAAAGAAGTGAAAATACTTACCACTCCCTGCGGCCACACGATCAGTGGAAGCGCTAGCAATGACAAAATCACTGTCACTAGCAAGCGACACCGACTTACGTAAAACTGGATCATACTCAGATTCCGAGCCCCCCACGAGCGACCTACTAAGATTTGACACCCCATTGAGAGACTCATTGCAATTGAAAAGAAGATCATGATTAGATTGAAGGCAATACGTCCACCAGCGAGGTAAAAATTACCAATCATACCCATAATAATGAAGAAAAAAGTGTTGGCTAAATAGTCAAATGCTCCGGAGAATATAGCTGGCAAGCTAATATTACAAACCTGAGCAAATTCTTTTACTTGAAAGCGAAAATTATGGGGCCGTATGCGTTTAAACAGGTTCTTTTTGTAAGCCACTGCTAGTAAGAATAAAAGACCAACAGTACGTGCTAGCACACTACCAAGACCCGATCCCATCGCTCCGAGTGCAGGTAATGCCCCCATTCCATAGATAAGTGGATAGTTAAATATCACAGTCGTTGACGCAACCAATATCATTGTATACATCGACCACTTGGCCTGCTTTTCTGCATTAAAAGTGCTCTGTATCAACATAGCCGGAACCATGATCAAAAGCTCTGGAGATCGAGCGTAGAGGTAACTTGTTCCAGATTTTAAGACGTCGTTGGAATCTGTCAGCAATAACATTAACCAATTGCTAGTAACAAGAAGAATTATTACGCCAATCAGCGCAAAGCCTCCCGCGAATACTAAAGAGTGCCGGAATGAAACTCCGACCTGATTGGGTGTTCCAGCCCCAAACCGCCTAGATGCCAATACTTGGTGCCCCATCATTGCTCCTGTAACAATATTCGAAAAGATATTAAAAACAGCTGCTGCCGCCGCAACACCTGCCAAACCATCTATGCTATACCTGCCCATCATGGCTGTGTCGATTACACCAATAAGCATGGACGTTATCGAGCCAGCTAGTACAGGGAGCGATATGGCCAAAATCTCCTGGTAACCACTTAGCTTACCAGTTTTTTTTGTCATGTAACCTCCTCCTTTCTACGACTAACAGGGCTGCACTCTTTTAATTCCAAAAAGTAATAACATTTTTTCATTTCACGGTTCTAGACATCGCCGGGTGTATGAAAATGTCTATCATTACTATTCCCCTTACTGAAACAGCCTGCGAGGATTTTTGATTATATCTGAAACGAAGTTGTAATGGACTCGAGTTTCGTTAAAACGCAATAAACGAACGAACTATAAACCGATAGTCCGTTCGTTGGCTTGCCGATCACTTAGTCAAACTGGAAATCGTCGATGCCGTCTCGCACTTAAGGGTAATAGTACACTGAGTTTGCAAGAAGAATTAAAAACATTTATTGAATAAAGGCGCATTCTTGAAGCATAAAGTGGGCTTGTTTCTCGTATGGAGGGTGTGTTGGGTGACTGTCAGTACCTCCATAAACCTATGTTTTTATTAGTTTGATTTAATAAAACGAAGCAGCAACTCACTTAGATATCCGCTTTGGAACCTAATCGTGCGAAATATGAATATAAGTGCTACGACGACGTCAGTTTGTTATGATGTTTGCACCGATGGAAGACAAGCGCCAAGTGTATGTTTCAAATAAACGGAAACACGTGGATTTTACGGGTTGGATCAAGTACTGGTGGATAGCCACTTTTTTAAATCTAAAAGGATCACTTTGCCATGGGTAATCTAGTTACACACAGTGATTAGAACGTCTGTGTGTTGACAATTTACAGCGCGAGACGCTCTGGTTAACTTAAAAGTAAGTACCTTAAACCCTAAAAGTTAAGGCTTTCCCTTTATAGGTGCCCCTTTAGAATATCTGACGGTTGAATATGACTACAGACAGTGCACCGCTTATTTCGCTCACCCGGTCTGAATGTTATTTTATAATTATAGGGGTCGACCATATACATACCTGAAAGACTACGAGGTCGCTCACTGCCTGACAGATAACGTGCTGCTTCAAACACAATTAGTCCAGAACTAATAGACATTACTGGCGAAAAGGGCGTTTGTGGTGCTCTCCATCCAACATCATTGATCATTTGCAATGTTTCCTTAATTCCTACATCATACTCTAGCATGCACTGATGGCAAATTGTTTCGCCGGGGACGCACAGCGGTCCCACTACACACTGTCCCCCGAACAGAACGGGAACTCGGTTATCAAGACACGCCTTGGCAACGGCACTCCGAGTGCGGCTTGAGACGATTCCAAACGGGTTTACTACCAAGTCAACCCCATCTAGCAAGGGACTTAAATCTTGTGGCTCCTCCACGTAGAGCGCATGTCCTTCATACCGAATCTGTGGATCCACCTCTTGCAATTTTCGTGCCGCCGCCTCAACTTTAAGCTTTCCTACATCTTGGGCAGTGTATAGAATCTGTCGAGGCAGATTACTGGTTTCAATGTAATCAGGGTCGACCGCCACAATGTGCTGAATGCCAATACGAGCCAAGTTCAACAAAATCCAGCTACCAATCCCTCCTGCGCCTACCACCAATACTTTGCTCCGACGTAGACGTAGATCGAGTTCACTTCCACTTACTCCGTCTCGTTCCCATTGATCAAAGAACCACTGTTGGCGTTCATAGAGACTTCCCGTTGGCTTAAGAGTAGGAGTTCCTTCTACGATAGCCCCGAGATCAGATAGACGTTTGACAATTGAATTGACCTGCATTAGGCTAAATCCAGTCTGTTCGCTTAGTCTGTTAATGGCTCCTTCGACTGGGAGACCACTTTTCAGCAACTCTAGCAGTTGCCGAAACTTCTGAGTAGATCCATGCAAAAGAAAGCGTCGCTGAGTTGGGAGCGACCATATTTGAGCACCTTCTCCGCTCAACAAATAGTCCCAACCCTTGCTTAACCGCAGAACTTTGGTTTGAATGTCTTGCATAAATACCTCCTCAGGCCAGTGTTAATGTGTACAGGACTTGCTCACGAGTAGGGTCAAGCCCTAGTATCTCTGCGGCTAAAGCATCTTTCACAGCCGGTGTATGTGATGTCAACTTTCCGTAAGCAGCGGCACATAGGATTGCATAATGAACCGCTCTCCCGGCATCAATGAATAAGTTGCGAAGGGCTCGTTCATGCCGATAGCGCCATTGATATCGCTCATATTCAGCAACGTAAAGTAGCGTACATCCAGCTGTCAAAGGCCATTTCAGCCCGTACAGACAAGCAGTCATCTGCTCACGCCACTCACCAGGTATGATAAGTTCTACAGCATGATCCTCTACATCATAAAGGTAAATCCCCGGCTCCATATCAGCAATTCCGTAAACAACGAGGTAAATATCAAACGCGCATCCAAAGCTAGCTAAGTATTTCCTATTCCCCTCTGTTGGAGGCACCTTCCGATTCTTGCGTATTAACTGCGTACCATGAAAAAGGATACTACTCAAAACATCATGTTCAAAGTATCGAGCCGGAACACGACGCGTGGCCGAGCGGCGATGTAATACCTTACCCAAAGATATATCAGGAAGAGGTAGCGGCTTAGGGAGTGATTCAGCTTTTTCACCTACCCGCTTATGTAATGGCGGAATACCATCTTTCTGCAAGTAATCCTGCAAAACTATACGATTCTGGGTACGATAGTCTTGAACCTTGTCAGCAAACTCCCTAACCCGAGACCATAAATAGTAACCTAATGAATCATTCCAATTGCGGCTATGCCAATGTTCTATACCCGCAGCTGTCTCGGGATGTAATTCTGGTGCATCAAGCAGACCAAATTCGCGCAACCGCTCCGCAGTAGTCCCAACAGGATTGCTTGGATTCTGCAAACTACCTTTCAGCAACTCAAGTGCAGCGGATCGACTCAACTGAACACGTTTTTGCAACAGTGGGTTCTCAAATTCTAAGTACCCGCTTTGTATTTCATCTACATGCATTCGCATTGCTGTTAGCGGACTCCATCCTCTCTGAATCTGAGATTCATCCTTCACTTGCTCTAATGATTCTGGATTCATCACTTACACACCTCCTGCCAATGCTGCACCAAACATCGCGCCTTCCTCAAGGGGATGAAGCCCGATAATAGACTCTATATCCTGATCATCAATTGAATGATGAAACTGACACCGCAATCCCAGTGCGTCTGCCACAGTCTCCATAGTTACACATAAGTGACCGATATCCATAAAGATTGTTCGAAATGTGCGCGGCTCCCTGTATCGGTACATGTTTCGTTCAAAACAGGATGTCATAACCAGGAATGCTTCTGGCTTAAACTGCGCTCTTCGAACGGGTCCAGAGAATAGTTCAAACAACACCGCTTCGTCTGGCAAAAAACCCACGCGCTCTAGTGCATTAGCAGCCACGGAAAAGTGGTAAATTCCAGGATCCATTCCAACAACGTTCTGTACGAAAACATACCCTTCAGTCGGATGTCGAGACCCACCAGATGGACTGGTCTTGCGAATCAGATCCGCTCGGTTAGGAGAAGACTTCTTTCGTTGCCGAAACTCTCCAAAAAGCGTAGAGAGTAGTAACTTGAGTCGTTCCCCATCAAGTTGTTGCCCTTTACAATCCTGATGCCAAACGCGATCAAACGACTCTGTCAGTTCACCAACTGCTTCACTGGCGGAGATAACCGGATAGATCTTTGAAGCTTTCATGGGCGGCTTCATTCGATTCACATCAAGCTCTACTGCAGAATACTCTTCCATTCTAGCAACATCCACTAATCGTCCATCTGTCGCATAATCCACGAATGGATAATTATAGGATGCGATTTGATAGTCTGCAGCCTTTTGCCAACCGTAGAATGACCAGCGTTGCTTGATTTGCAGTGCCCAATTATGATTCTCGGTGGTAGGATCGACCAATAATCCATTTTCTATAAGTTCACTGACTAGCGTTTCAAGAAGCTGTTGATCGACTGACAAGAGCGGTGCCACTTCTGCGATTGCATCTTCTACAACTCGTCCACCCAAAAATGATACAAGTAGAGCACAAGCTGGTACTGATGCACGGAATCGCCGTCGAAGCGTACTAACTGTAATAAGCCAACTCTGTTCCCCAGTCATAGGAGGCTCAAAGCGAATAGATGCATGGGTATGTAAAACGCGCGTATGGCTTAGCGAAGACATAATCATCCCTCCTCCAATAGCTTGTAACAAAGTAAGTCTAGGGACTTAACTACACAGCCCCTAGACTATAAACTTTTACCTCATATTAATTCGCTGATTAATTACCATGATGACCAATCACCTTGTTCCAATGCCAATGGAAGAGAAGGAAGTTCCTCAATGACAAAGTCTTCAACTTTGAGGACATTCTCCAGCTCGACATTCACCTTCTGAACGGAAATAGGTTCCATTTCTTGATTTTTCATTCTTAATCCCTCCCTTCTTATAAAAAAGTTAATAGTTTGGTTTTAATCTATGATGTGGTAATTTTACCAGTTTATGACTTATATGTTTGTTCCTGAATAATAACATAATAATACATATATTTCAAAATATTTTTTTAATATGTATTCTGATTTAATGGTAGGCTTAATATCGCGATCATCAAAGAATTATCTGTAAATGAATTCCCTGTCTTGTAGAAGTTCATGCTAGTTTTTATAAAGAACATATCCAGGATCTCCGCTCGGGTTTGATCAAATCTAATACGACAACAAGTGGCGAGGTTTTTCAGAAAAATCCATACTCTCTGTCATGCTCACCCCCTTCTGAAACATGTGGATGACAGAGGTTTTTTTAGCGTATCATTGGAATGCTTGTCCAGCCCTACCGTCTGCTGTTTATACTCACCGTTACGGGGATTTCGTAAATGCATTCCAATACGATCATACTCTTCATAAAACTCGGTTTCTAACAGGTTTTAGTCAATAAGTCAAAATAGACTGCTGATTGATAACCATCTAATCGTAAGCAGACTATGTTCTTGTATTATTTCCGCATTCGGTAACTTGTACCGAAACACAAAAAAAACCAGCTAATGTTTGTCAAGCCTCGGTGTCTTGGCTGGACTACAAGAAACTTTTATTAATTTTCTCTGTACACCAAATAACCTCCATTGGCGTGGAGGGGATTGGGAAATAAAATTTGCCGATTTAATGGCAACGAACAAGACTTTGTGCGAGTTCATTTGAGACCTTCTGTATTACTAACGTCTACAACTAAGACTTTTCTCAAGCCCTAGTATGCCTGATGCTCCCCACTCTTGTTGTGTTCCATATAGAGTTCTTGTATTTTTAGGAGAGACACCATTTTTAATCGCTTTCCTCACCACATTCTCACTCGGTCCTTCCGCTGATAGATGCACACACCAAGGTTCTCTGGAATGTACACACAAACCAAGGGTTAACCAGGGTCTTGCAACGACTAATCCAGTAATATCATCAACTGCTGGTATATCCAGGTTGGCATGATCCATCTGGATAATATCAAGTCTTCCTAATGCTTCTCGGTCGGCATATCCCCTAGCAACTTCATCATAAGTTCGTTTAGCTTTAGAAGGATTTCTGCGGGTTTCCTTCACCCTCTTAGAAATCCTCTCAATGATGTGACATATCGTAATGTATTTAATTTCGGGTTCTTGTTTATCCATGCATTTATTTTTTGCAGAACGATGAATAGTTGCGACTGAAGGCTTTAGCCTAGTCAGATATTCATTCTCAATAACTTCTTTTAAAATTTCTATTTGCTTTGATGATAGTCTTACAGTCAATGTATCTAAAATAATATCAGGGTCATCAGGGTCATTTATAACTAACTTGAGATTATCCTTACGTTTATTTGTTCCCGAACCTTTATCTGATATTAATCCTTCTTCACCATTACTTTTATAGGCTGTAAGGTACCTCATTATAGATGATCGTGATGATCCTTTTTTCTTTTTAATCCTCTTTATTAGCTCATCTTGACTCAATTTCTCAAGATCTTCAGTGCTATCATCCATAAGAAATAAGTATTTGTCTTTAAATTGAATAAGTGATTGCATATCGCCACACTTAATCTGTTCTAGTAATAATAAAGGTTTTATCAGTTCAAATCTTTTGCTAACATCCTCTCTTTTTGAAGGCTTCAACTTAGCCAATTGAGAATCAAAAGGAATGCTGTCTTTTTTCGTAACAATCATTGATCTTAAGGGTTTAAAAGAAGGGTTTGTGATTAACGAAGAATACTCTATTGAGAATGTTTCATTATCTGGCCTCTTTAGCCAAATATGAGGAGGGTTTATAGATACAATTTTATGCAATTTTCCAAACAACTCACACTCTCCATGTATACGTAATTGACTGATACTCATTAGAACAACTCCCCCTTAAAATCTTCTTTAATGGATAACGCGGATTTCATTTCAAAATTGACAGTAATTATGGATTGAGAGCCTATAGTTTTGAGAACATCAATTAAAAAGTAACCATGTGCTATTAAGTGATACACAAGTGGCTTAATATGAAGAGGATCAATTACATCCATAAAACTTTGTGAAAGAACTTCTACTGAACAAGGGCCTATGTAGCTAAGCCGTAGAATGACTTTATCCGCCCACTCACTATAATAATTACAAGTTCTAAGATAGCCATTTAGGAAGTTAATATTATGGGGTAAAGGAGCTGGGAGAGTTTTGGGATATATTACTCGATAATCCCAACTATACATTTTTGCTATCAATTCACACTCCTTATTACAAATTTGAGTCACTTCATCTTGAATGTCTTCCTCACTTTCTTTTATTTGATACAGAAGTGGACGACTCCATTGTCGGAAAACCAAAGTGTCGGGTACATGATGCCACTCCTTTCCTCCGGTTGATACTAACACTTGAATAGGTTGTACATAATATCGTACTACTTCTCTGTCAAGCTCTAGATAAGCGTAAAACATTCTTTCGTTAAGCGATTCATACCCAACAGGTCTTCCATTTATATAGCTGTAGAAACTTCCGATGATGTGAGGATACCATTGGCTTCCTCTGTTATTCACCTTCCTTTTTGGAGCAAAAATTTCGTCCTCTTCTATCCAGGTTTTGCTTAGCCAGTCCACTTCTTCCCACCTCAAATTCGCAAAATGCCAATCGTTTATATAATTATTTATATTAATAATTTTGATCACTAATCTTACGTTATAAACCTTGTAAAAAAAAAAAACCAGCAGGATCAAGGACTGATTCAACTGGGTTAAATATTTTCTGTCTCATTTGCTAATATAAAATTCTCGATGGGTAATATAATCGGTCTCAATAGTAAATATTACTCACATGTGAAATGAGCAAGTAACATCCTAAATCTTATAAGCCTTCATCGCTTTGCGCAGCTCTTTCCACGTTGGGCGCTTACCGTACATAAGAACGCCTGTGCGATAAATTTTTGCAGACAACCATCCGAAGAAGAGAATGGATACGGCAAGAATAGCAAGCGACACAAAAATTTCCCAAGTGGATACTTCACCAAGACCGACCCGTACAAGCATCGTCGTTGGGGATGTGAACGGAACAAAGGACGCAATCTTCACCAGAAGTGTATCCGGTGTGCTTAAGCTGAACGTTGGAATGTAGAAAGCTACAAGCGCCAACATCGTAATCGGCAAAACCGCTTGACCAAGCTCTTCTGTACGACTCACCATCGAACCGATCGCAGCAAACAACACAGCATAAAGAAAATATCCGAGCACGTAGAAGATTAATCCATAGATAAGAACATCTAAGCCGATTTGTGAAAAATTTAAATGCCAGTTACCTAGCAAGTGCTGATTATGCGGAAGCATAATATTAATGACGGCGACAACCGCATACAAAGCAATTTGCGATATACCGACGAGGAACATCCCAATGATTTTCCCAAACATTTGATTGAGCGGTGACACGCTTGTAATTAATATTTCCATAATGCGCGAGCTCTTCTCGGTCGTCACCTCAGATGCAATCATATTGCCTGTAGAAATAATAGAAATGAAGAACAAGAGAAGCAGTGCATACACAACAACGTAATTCATAATTTTCACAGCCTCCGAGCTGCCTGCTTTCCCGTCTTTATCCTGATCGTCTACACCTTGAGTGGCGATTTGTACAGGTGTATTCAGCTCAGCAAGCTGTGCATCCGTCAATGATTGCTTCACGATATGCTGCGTCTTAATGCCCTGCAGTGCCGTTTGCAAATCCGTCTCAAGTGCGGAGTCGATTTTGCCCTTCTTCGATGTGTACATTACGTTGGGGAAATTCGAACCCTCTTGCTTCACAAACTGAATATATCCATCCAGCTTTCCGCTACTCACATCGTGGTTTAAAGTCGTTTCATCGAGTTTATCAACTTTTACAAAATGATATTTTCCCGCATTTCTCTGCTCTATATAGCTTTGAAGATTTTCTGCAATGTCACTCTGATCAGCGTACACAATACCGATCGATGCTGGTGCTTTATTTTGACCTTTACCCTCTGTAAATAAATGAATAAAATAAGGAACATTAGCTCCGACACAGATTAGAATCGCCATAATTAATGTTGTGATGAGAAACGCTTTTGTTTTTACTTTGTTCTTATACGTAAAGGCAATTACAGTACCCAATTTATTCATTGGATTCACCTACCGTTCTAATAAAGATTTGGTTTAACGTTGGCTCTTTCACTTCAAATCTTTGAACTGTCGTTTGTTCCATTGCTGTGCGCAAAATTTGCTGTGCAGCAGAGACATCGGATATATGAATGAGATATCCTTCTTCCAGACGATCTACCCCTTTGACACCCGCAATTTGCTGAAGTCCGCTCACTTCACCGTCCGTCAAGAGCAGCACTTCCTCCCTAGGATATCTGCTCTTAATCTCTTTAATATCCCCTTGTAGAACCGTATTCGAACGATGCAAAATCGTGATCTTGCGGCACAGTTCCTCTACATGTTCCATCCGGTGAGTAGAGAACAGAATGCTCGTTCCCTGATCACGAAGCTCTCTGACCGTAGCTTTCAGCAGCTCTACGTTAACAGGATCTAGCCCGCTAAACGCTTCGTCTAAAATAAGAATTTGTGGATTGTGCACAACGGCAGCGATGAATCCCATTTTTTGCTGATTCCCTTTGGATAGTTCTTCTATCCGCTTATCGTAATATTCTGGAACTTCAAATCGTTCGAGCCAGTAGCGCAGACTTTTGTCTGCATCCTTAGCTGACATCCCGCGCAGCTGTGCCAAATATATAATTTGATCGCTTACTTTCACTTTCGGATACAGTCCGCGTTCTTCTGGGAGGTAGCCCATCGTCTGCCTGAGTTCCTTGCTGTAAGGCTTGCCGTTATACAGAATTTCCCCAGCGTCAGGATAAATAAGACCTAGCACCATCCGCATCGTTGTCGTTTTACCTGCGCCATTTGCTCCAAGAAGACCGTAAATTTCCCCTTCGCCAACTTTTAAACTAATTTCATTTACCGCTGTCTTGTCGGCAAAATTTTTCACAACTTTGTTTAATTGCAACCTTTCCATTTCTCATCTCCCTTTCGTTTCCGCATTTCTCATCACTTCTTAAAAGTAAACATCATCATTACGCTGGCTTATGTCCTTGAATCCATAGACTTAACACTTCATCCAGCTCTAATCCTCTCATTTTTAACATTTGAATATCTGCCTCATGGAGTGTATGTTCTAAAGCTTGGCATTCTGTTGTTAGTACCCTAAGTATAGTAGAAGTCTCCCGCTGCCAGCTCACTACACCCGGCAGGTCATCTGCAATTTCTTCTTCGGTGCTTAGCCAGACTTCTTTCCAATTATCGAGCAGGCTATCCTTCTCAGCCATCCCCATGAGCTGACCTTGATGAATCATCACAATGTAATCTGCAAGCTTCTTCACCTCATCAACAATATGCGTATTCATCACAATTGTTGTCTCTCCTCCTTGCATAAAGAGACGAAGTTCATCAATCATCATCTTCCAAGCAAAAGGATCCAGTCCAGAAGACGGTTCATCCAGAAGGAGAAGTTTTGGACGTGCAGCTAATGCCGCCGCAATTTCGAATTTTCGCTGCTCACCCTTAGACAATTTGCGAAGCTTAACATCTCTCGGCACGCCAAAGCGGTCCATGAGCTGTTCATAATAGGCTGAGTCCCAGTCAGGATACCAGTAGGAACGAAACTTTACTGCTTGGTCTACCGTCCATCTATTTTCTTCTGGACTCGTCTGCTCAGGAACAAATGCAATTTGCTGCTTCATTTCGGTCGTCATTTCTTTTAATTCGCCTTGACCAAACCAAGAGATCTCACCCTCATCTGGAATGACCATTTGCATAAGCATATTCATCATCGTACTTTTACCTGAGCCGTTCTCTCCAACAATCGCGATAACGTAACCCTTAGGAATACGAAGATCAATGGGTCCGATCATTTTACGACCGCGGTGCTTACGTACGCCCCTATATTCGATAACAGTCTGTTCCATACCTGCCTTCACATCCTATTCGTCATCAGTCTTATATTTTAAATTTAATGTTGCAGTGAACAAACGCATTAATTCTTCTTTGGATAGATGAACAGATAATCCAACATCAACAGCATGGTCGATTGCCTCCTGTACGGCTGTGACACGGTATTGATCACGTGTGTCTTCGCCTACTTTGGCTACAAATGTTCCTGTACCTTGCTTTGTTCGAAGCAGCCCTTCATTTTCCAAATCTTGATACACTCTTCGTACCGTGATGACACTGCAATTCAGTCCGCTTGCGAACTCTCTGATAGAAGGCAGTAGAGTCCCCTCCTCAATTTGTCCGCTAATAATGAGCGATCTTAACTGATTCTCAATTTGGTGGTATAGCGGCTCTGCGCTATGTTCATTAATTTGAATGGGAATCCACACCCTTTGCACCTACCTCATCTAATACGTAATATGGATGAATTTGGTATTCATTTTTATAATAGATCACGTCGTTCTAACTTATTTAATGTAGTCTTACACAGCATGGCAAGCACGATCAGTCCGATTACTACCGATCCCCACATAAGGGGAGATAACATTCCCCATCTTTGGGCTGATTCAATCACTAAACTCATCACATTTATTCCAAGAAAGTGTAACCCTGCAACCAACACAGCCGTAACTAGCATAATGAATAACGTGTACCACAAATATATTTTCCCTTTATACAGAAATTCAAAATTAATATATACGCCCGTAATCGCAAGCCCAATCCCTATCCATGTAATTGTAAATGAGATATATTGAACGATGGTTAATTGGGTGCTTAAGCCTGATAACCAATAAATCATACTGAACACAATTACACTGTTCATTGCAAACGCTAGTAAGGATTGAATAACCCTGCTGTACATAACCACGCGAAGTGAAATCGGCAATGATCGAAAATACGCGAGCATTTGCGTATATGAATCTTCTTGTAAATATTTAAAAGAGCGCCTCGAGAAATAAAAACCAAGCATTGGAATTAAGAGAAAGAACATGAAATCGATAAATGATTTATAAAAAAACCGGTCTACATCTGAGTTTGTACGTATCATGAAACTAAGTATCCCGCCCATATACACCATAAAGAGAAAGGAAAATGTAATGAACAAGCGTTCATTTTTTAAATCTTGGACCGTAATGAACCAAGCATCACGTAACGTCTTCAATAGGATCTACCCCGCTTTTATTTAAATATTGCGTTACAGACATCTTGCTGCTGTGTATACTGTATATATTGATATACACAGTATACACAGCGTTCTATACAAAGTCAATATTTAACAATAAAAAAAGTCTAACAGCGATTTCCTGTCAGACTTTTCGTTATTTTATTTAGAAGATAGTTGTTTGTTTACAATGGATAAAACCCATTCGCACCAAGCAATTTCCTCTTGGTCGTGGCGAAGGCGCTGGTGGTAGAGCATATATCGTCCAAAATATATAGAAGACAAATCTTGAACCCCATCTCCGAATTGTTCTTCCATCACCCGCAGCTCTTCCTTATGATGAGCAACTTGTTTCTTGAACGCCGCTATACGTTCTTCAAATAATAATTTCATCGTATACGGCTCTGTTAACCACATCGTATTTACTTTTGCCAAAAATTCATCTCTTTGAACAGGAGGGGCTGGCGGTTTAGGCAGCCACTCTTTTAATAACGTGAGGCCCTTGCTTGTAATTGAATATATTTTCTTATCCGGCTTATTGCCCGATTGTTCTTCAAGTTCATAGGTTGTAAGCCCCTCTTGCTCCATCTTGGATAAGAGAGGATAAATTTGACTATATTCCACATGCCAAAAGCCTTCTAAATTTCGCTTTAGCTCATAACCTGAAGATGGCTTTCTTGCAATCATGCCAAGCAGCGTATAACCTAATGAATTCATAGAGAAATCCTTTCTATAAGTCGGCTCCTCTTTTACATCCCAAGAATAACTTCCCACACTGGCTTCGTATGTCCGCCTGGATAAAGCAAGTACAGAAGTATATATACCATAATACCCGTAATCGCAGAGAAAAACCAAATAATTGCAGTCGTTCTTCCCCACTTCCGATGTTTCGCAAACTTCTCTTTGAAAGCTAAAAAGAGTGTAGTTAGACCAAAGACAGCCCCCACTGTCGCGAGTGTAATGTGGAAAATAAGAAACACTTGATAGTAAATTTTAAGCTTGTCCGGTCCGCCCCACTCCGTGTTACCGATAAATACGGTTCGTGACATATAGATAACGAAAAACAGCAAGGCCGCTATCGCAGCTGTAATCATCACTTTCTTATGAGCTTCGCGGCGCCCCTTAATGATTAAAATCCACCCAATAGCAACCAATATGGCACTGATTGCAATAAAGGAAGTGCTGATTGTAGGCAGCACGAAAAATAAATCCATGTTCATCCTCCTCAAAGTTGTCTTTATCGTTGACTGATGTTCTGATCTGCCGGTTCCATTCGAGGCAACACTTGTTCATCATCATTATTATTCTCATTTTTATACCAATTGTAAAATACATAGCCCATCATTGAAGCAAATATAAACTCTTGCGTAAATTTCATCACTATCCCGCCAACCTGTTGATCAACCGTTGTGTCCAATATGTTAAAGAACTTAGGTCCTCCATATGCACGCAGTAAAGCGCTCGGATCTCCTGAAGTACAATATCCCATCGCCTTTGCCCATGCGTTCGGATCACTGAAGGTTGCATACATCGGTTCTTTTGCAAAAATAATTAAAGCACACGCCGGTGTAAGCAGCACCATATTGAGGAATATGTAGCCGATCTTCTTCAGGCTTGAAATTCCTTTTTCTTCAGGAAGCGGTCTAATCAGTGTCCACCACATCAGAACGGAAGTAATCAATAGAATGAGGTAGTACAATCTGTGCGCCGTAAAATGAAGCATGACGTAATCATGTATTACAGGAATATGATACAACGAAAATAATCCGTTGAACAATACGGCCGCCACAATCGGACTTGCTAGAAATGATAAGCGCCGGAAAGGATTTACTCTTAGCGCCGCACGCCATAGCCATACAGGAATGCCTAACATGACTAGAGGCGGAGCAACAAGATATGAAAGAGCCATACTAAGCATGTGAAACGTAAACATCGTATGTCCTAGCAAGCTAACTGGCCCGCCCTGTGCTAAATAAAGGATGGCGATTCCTGAGACAAATAGAACCTTTTGGCCTAGGCTGACATGTTCGGCACCCTCAAATTTCTCACTTAATGGTCCAATTACAACAAAATAGCCGCCAATAATAAGCAGCATAAAAGCCATAAACAGTGGACTCCATAAATCTGTAAAGCTAAAGTATTGTAATCCCAGCAAGTCCAAACCTCCTTAAGCCGGCTTCGTAAATCTGTCTAATTTATGACATAGCCTTATTACCGAAAAAAGAGGGGGCAGTAATACCTGCCCGCCTCTTCTTATCATCTTACCACCAAACCCAGCTAAGTGCCATGACGACACATGTGAAAGCAACGAAGAAACCGCCAACCAAGAACAAAATCGGAATAAAGTGTCCTTTATCTTTCATGTGCATCCAATAGCCTAGTTGGACTAACACTTGCAATACAGCCATAACAAGCAGAATGATCACTGTAAATGTTGTGTTCACACCGCCAGCAGCGACTGCTGCAAAAGCAATTAATGTGAGCACAATGGAGAAGATAAAAGCAACGACATGCTTGTAAGGTCCCTCGTGTCGGTGACCATGTTTAATAACATCATGATCTGTTTGTTGATGATCTACAGTCATGGGTTAGCCCACCTTTCCAAGGAGATAAACGACCGTAAAGATGAATACCCATACTACGTCAATGAAGTGCCAGTAGATTGCAGACACGTAAATTTTCGGTGCCGTAACAACCGTTAATCCTTTTTTGAACAACTGTGCAATCAATAGTGATATCCACAAAATACCGAACAAGACGTGGGCTCCGTGAAATCCAACAAGTGTATAAAATGATGAACTGAACGCACTTGTCGTCATTCCAAAATGCTCTTTGTGTACATACTCTGCGAATTCATAAATTTCTAGTCCCAAGAAACCAAGACCTAGAACTACAGTAATACCAAGCCAAGCAACGAGCTGTTTCAATTTATGGCGATGCATCGCTTGAATGGCGAATACACTCGTTAAACTACTCGTAAGCAAGATAAAGGTTGCCGCTGCGGTCATTCCCATATTGAACAACTCATGAGCCGTCGGTCCTTCGTTAGTTTGATTACGCAAAGCTAAGAATGTTGCAAAGAGGGTACCGAAGAGAACCGATTCACCGCCGAGAAAGAGCCAAAAGCCGAGAATTTTATTGCGGCCTTCGTGCGTCGCCTTCTCTGGTTCATGCGGAAGAGTGCCGTGTGTATGATCTACGTGAGCTGAACTCATGCTTTTACTCCCTCCTCTTCTAATTCTTCAGGTTCAATGTGCCAGCCATGATCATCGAAGACCGAACGGAGCAGCATGCAAATGAAAGTAATAAGAAGACCGATGATAACGACAACATAATTGTTGAAAATACCCGCTAAGAATGAGTTCGAGAACTCATCGCGGCTGAACATGAAACCAAGACCTGCAATAAATAAACCTACAGACATTACGAAAGGCAAGATTGATGCAGAAGGCATATGGATCGATCCTACAGGCTCTGAAGGTGTCATTTCTGTGTTGCCAGCTTGTTTCTCTTTCCAATATGCGTCTAGGCCGCGCACAAGCGGAATTTGTTTAAAGTTATATTCAGGCGGTGGTGATGGAATTGTCCATTCGAGCGTACGTCCATCTTCCCATGGGTCGTTTGCCACGCCTTTTGGTTTGCTCATTGTAATAACAATGTTTACAAAGAAAATGATGACGCCAACGGCCATCAGAAGTGCACCGATTGTACTAACCAAGTTCATTGTATCGAAGTCTTGATTCGGTAAGTATGTAAAGATACGACGCTGCATACCCATCAGACCTAAGAAATGTTGGATAAAGAACGTCAATTGGAAACCGATAACAAATGTCCAGAATGTCCATTTACCAAGCGTTTCATTCAGTAAACGTCCGAACATTTTTGGCCACCAGTAGAAGAGTCCACTGAATAAACCAAGCACCAAGCCGCCTACAATAACGTAGTGGAAGTGAGCAACAACAAAATAAGTATCATGGAACTGATAGTCCGCAGGAGCAGAAGCCAGCATAACGCCGGTTACACCACCCATAACGAACGTCGGAACAAATGCGGAAGCGAACAAGTTCGCTGTCGTAAAGCGGATTTGACCGCCCCACATGGTAAACAACCAGTTAAAGATTTTAATACCTGTTGGAACAGCGATAAGCATCGTTGAGATCGAGAACAATGCATTCGCTACAGGACCCATACCAATAGTAAACATGTGATGCGCCCATACCATGAATCCAAGGAATGCGATCAGGATCGTCGCAAATACCATGGAGCTGTATCCAAACAGACGTTTTCTAGCAAATGTCGGAATGACATCAGAGATAATACCGAAAGCTGGAAGAATCAAGATATAAACTTCTGGGTGACCGAAAATCCAGAAAATATGCTGCCAGAGAATAGGATTACCACCTGCCGCTACTTCGAAGAAGTTAGCACCCAAGAGGCGGTCAAAGGATAATAGTACAAGACCAACCGTAATGGCTGGGAATGCGAACAAGATAATTGCTGAAGTAATAAAGGATGCCCAAGTAAACATTGGCATGCGCATAAATGACATTCCTGGTGCGCGCATCGTGATCACTGTAGCGAGGAAGTTAATACCACCGATCAATGTACCAAGACCTGCAATTTGAATACCAATGGTATAGAAATCGACACCGTGAGTAGGGCTGAAAGCCTTGGATGCCAGCGGAGTATAAGCTGTCCAACCCGCATCTGGCGCCCCTCCCATAATCCAGCTTAAGTTAAGGAGCAGTCCCCCGAAGAAGAACGTCCAGAAACCTAGCGCATTCAGAAAAGGAAAGGCAACGTCACGCGCCCCGAGTTGAAGCGGAAGAACCGCATTCATAAGTGCAAATATAATTGGCATAACGCCAAGGAAGATCATTGTCGTACCATGCATTGTAATTAATTCGTTAAATGTCTGAGCTGAAACGAAATTATTCAGCGGCTTCCAAAGCTGAATCCGAATGAGCATGGCCTCGATACCGCCAATGCCAAAGAACAAACCACCTGCGACCAAGTATAAAATGGCTATTTTCTTATGGTCGACAGTCGTTAACCAGTCCATCAAGCCTTTGTGGTGCTTGACACTATGAGCATGAGCCAAGGTTATGTACCCCCTTATATAAGTCTTAGCTGAATATTAGTAGTTCAACTTGTAGTTAGCTAAGTAATCCGCGATACCATCGATTTGTTCTGCTGTAAGGTCAACCTTCGGCATCAAGTTACCTGGTTTAACTTTTTGTGGATCAGAAATCCATTTCTTAAGGTTTTCCTTAACAGGATGACTTTCATCATTAATCAAAATGCTGGCAACCGTCTCGCGTCCACCGATACCTGTTAAGTTAGGAGCAGCAGGACCGCCTTGATCGCCAACAGCGTGACAAGTTAAGCATTGGTTTTTGAAAGTTTCAGCGATTTGAGGATCTTCAGGAAGTTTTGCCGGCTCTTTCATCGCAGCTACCCAACGATCAAACGATTCTGGGCTGACAGCCTTCACTTTAAATTCCATCAAAGCATGGGACTGACCGCACAGTTCAGCACATTTTCCTAAGTAAACGCCTTCTTTCGGCGCAGTAAATGACCATTTGTTAATCGTTCCGTCTGGGTTCGTATCAATTTTACCGGATAGGGAAGGTACCCAGAAAGAGTGGAGCACGTCAGCTGTTTTAAGCTGGAATGAAATTCGTTTATTCGTAGGAATGATTAAATCCTGAGCTGTTTTCACGCCATAATCAGGATATTCAAACTCCCACCAAAATTGATGAGATGTAACTTTAACATGGACAGCATTTTTGTCTTTCGTGTAATCCTCGCCCATGGCGAACACTTTTTGAATCGTAGGAACGGCTAGAATAAATACTAGAATCAATGGAATAACCGTCCAAATGACTTCAAGTTTAAAGTTTCCTTCAACTTGTTCAGGAGGTTCTGTTTGTCCTTTTTTTCTACGGAACTTAATCCACACATATGTTGCAATACCAAACACGACGAGAAGTACGCAAATCATAATGGATATGGCTAGTTTCATCAAATCATACGATCCCTGTGCCACAGGTCCTTGAGGTCTCAAAGCGGACAAATCCTCACGGCCACATGCGGACAGAAGTAGTGCGATACTTGCCATCAAGGGAAGAAGTCGCTTAAAAGCCTGCCACCGTTTCATCATTAATCTACCCCACTTTACACATTTTCGCAGTCCATAACCCAATATTTAGGAAACAAACTGCCCAAGCCAAACACAATGATGCAATCCTGTCAAAATAAAACAATTACTCATTAAATATAAGTTGCCATATATTGTTTTGTCAATCTTTAGCGGCTAGTTCACAAATTGTTCAAAATATGTGAAAATGCGCGTCGTCACTCATTTTGCAAACGCTTACAATATAAGGATAGCGCTATCAAACTATCTATCATTGCTGCCTTTTTTCGCCATTTGGGCATGTAAATTCCGGTCGAATTCTGTAGATTACGACATTAGCTCAAATGAACCGAAAATTCCCATAATATAAAGAAAAAACCGCCTTCAAAGCGAATATCCGCAAAGAAAACGGCTGGTTTCTTTTATGGTGACTAAGCTGTAATATTAATATTTGTTTGTTTCTATTTTGTTGTTTCTATTTTGAAGTGAAATCAAGACACAGTTGAATTCATTTTATGCAGTTCATCTTCAACTAAAAGTGTTAGCTCTTCCTCATACCCTCCCATGATATGGTACTTCCGGACATATTCTTTCACAAACTTCTTTGGATCCTTAGGTCGGAAAATTCGTGTCATTTCCCTTAGACTTTCCTTGACTTCGTTGTGTCCCTTCGTTGCCATGAAAATTCCCTCCCAAAACGCTAGTGTTGAAAAACCTCGTTTTCGAGAAAACGCCGAAAAGATATGCAGGTATGATGAGGCTGGCTTCGTCTATTGTCCTTTCGCCCCTACTATCCTTCTATTGTATCATATTTCCACAACTGTTTCAGCTTTCCGAATAAAAAACAAAAGTATTTTTATTTATTCTCATAACATTTATCGGAAGATGTTGGGGATATTATAATATGATGACAGGAGGGAAATTGAAATGGACAGCGTATCTCCTAAAGTCTTGATTTTATATGCAAGCTACGGTGATGGGCATTATCAAGCATCTAAGGCGATTGAAGCATGCTTGCACCAAGTAGGAATTCATGATGTTCTGCTTCTCGATTTAATGGCTGAAGCCCACCCGATTATTAATGAATTAACGAAATACGTCTATATGCAGAGCTTTACCTCTATACCTCACGTGTATGGATGGGTATATAACACGACCAAAGAGATGCACCCAACTTCTCCATTATCAATTCTGATCCATTCTTTAGGAATACGTAAACTAAAACGATATATATCCACATATCAACCGAATTTAATCGTTCACACATTTCCGCAGCTCGTCATGCCAAAAATACGGAGACAAACGGGAATCGAAATCCCTATCGTAAATGTAGTAACCGATTTTGACCTGCACGGCAGATGGATTCACCCTGATATTGACCGTTACTATGTAGCTACAGAAGAATTGAGACAACAAATCATTCAGAAAGGAATTCCTTCGAACCGCGTCATCGCAAGCGGCATCCCTATTCGTACACAATTTAATTCCATTCCATTTAGCGTCAATCGATTTCGGAGAACTGGCAAAAAAAACGTACTGCTTATGGGCGGTGCTTTTGGAGTCGTTCAAGGCATTCGGAAAATTTGCGATCATCTGCTTACCCATACTCCGTTTGAACTCAATGTTGTATGCGGCCGAAACAAGGAGCTTTATAATGAGTTAAATCATCTATTCGGCACACATCCGAATATTCAGATCCACGGCTATGTCGATCAGATATCACACCTTATGCAAGCTAGCGACTGCATCGTAACGAAGCCGGGAGGAATTACTTTATCAGAAAGCATGGCCTGCGGTCTCCCCTTATTTCTATATCGCCCTGTCCCCGGGCAAGAGCTCAATAACGCCCTATTCTTGCAAAAGAAAGGTGTTGCGTTCATTTCTCATGAACCAAGAGAACTAACTTCACAAGTAATGCAGGTACTTAACAATAATAACCATCTTCATAATATAAATTCTCATATGCAGCAGCTTGTGAAGCCTCACGCGGCTGAGCGGATTGTAGAAGATATGATTAACCATTGGTACTTAGCACGGGAGTCTGTGTCCATTCGGTAAATTAACGGTTATTCATATGTATTTTGGGGTAAGTTATACGAGAGGTAACAGAACTCCCTCTTACTGTCATAACTTAAGGAGGTACCGCAGGCAATGAGTGAGAAGAAGAAAGACGAGATGCTTCCCCTTTCGCGGGAAGAAGTCGAAGTTGACGGTATATACACGAATGAATGGGGTCAGGAAGAACATTTGCACCGCGGTCAGCACTTCCCGGCCGATCCTCCGCTTGGCGTAACGGAATGGCAGCTGACCGAATTTATGTTTGACAATCATCATGAAGGCCTTACGGATGAGCGGCTTGTTGCCAAGAAAGATGAAGATAAACCAAAACCGAAAATCGATCATCCTCGCCGGCACCTTGTTAAGGGAGATCGATAGCATCTCTATCTATTATCAGCACTCCGATCAAGCTTACGCGTTAATTGCGTAGCAAGTTTGACGGAGTGTTTTTTGTGTTCATGTACGAGAGGGACTTGTCATATGCTAGGGTATAATCACTTAACTCGAAGGATGTGAGATATGGTGTCTCCCTTTAAATCTTCCACTGGACTTGACGATAATATTGCAGGCTTGCTCTGCTATCTATTTACTTTTATCGGCGGTATTCTATTTCTCGCTGTAGAAAAGCGCAGCCGCTTCGTCCTCTTCCACGCACTTCAGTCTATCTTCGTCTTCGGCAGCATCGCCATAGCCCAAATACTTTGCGGCTTTGTCCCCCTGTTCGGCGCGATGCTGAGCACACTTCTATCGCTTCTTAGTATTGTTCTGTGGGCATTACTCATGATTCAAGCTGTTCAAGGTAAATGGTTTAAGCTGCCGATTATTGGCGATTTCGCTGAGCACCAAATGCGAAGTATGAAGTAATTTGCAGAAAAAAGTAGTTTCTTCTCACATTTAGGGTTCCCTTTTAAGCCGTATCTTCTTACAATGAATTATAGATTGGGCTTTTCATGGACTTGGAGGAGAATGCATGTATTTGTTTGTTGTAAATAAAAAATCGGCAAATGGAGGCGGCTACCGCACTTGGAAGCAAATCGAGACGATGCTGAAGCATCGCCGAATTCCTTACAAGCTCATTTATACTGAAAGCCCAGATCAGGCACAGGCATTAGTCACTGAAATGCTGTCACTGCCAGAAGAGTGGCGTGCTGTTGCTGTTATTGGAGGAGACGGCACCATTCATAGTGTGCTGCCCGCTCTTCGCGGACAGACGATTCCGCTTGCCGTGATCCCGGCAGGATCCGGGAACGATACGGCCCGCGCTTTTCATATCCCGTTTAAACCAGCCGATTCACTGGATGTAATGCTAAATGGCACAGCTCGGCAAATTGACCTAATCTCCACATCAGGTGATCCGACAGTCACCGCTCTTGCGATCGGGTTCGATGCCGAAATTGCACATACCGTGAACAATAGATGGTATAAGAAATTTTGCAATATGCTGCGCATTGGCTCGGTCGCATACATTATTGGCTTACTGGAATTGCTTGTGACATTTAAGCCCGCAAAAGTAACACTCTCGATTGATGGAGAAACTAAAGAGTACGATGATACTTGGATGACTGCTGTTTCTAATATTCCATCTTACGGCGGCGGAATGCGAATCTGCCCGCAGGCACAGTCAAATGACGGCATCCTGGATATATGTATAGTTCATCGTTGCACACGCTTGCAGCTGTTCAGAATGTTTCCAACTGTCCTCAGCGGACAGCATGTAAACTTGCCATTCGTTACTATGCTTCGCGGACGGACCGTTACTGTGCAAAGCGAGAGACCATTTCTCGGAATTGGAGATGGTGAGCTTGTAACGACGACGCCGCTAACCGCTTCGGTCGATGAAGGGGCTTTATTCGTGCTTTGCCCTAAGGAGGACTGACCCGAGATGGGACAAGAATTATTCGAAATATATAACAAAAGGCACCAATATCTCGGCACTGCACCTCGTGATGAGGTTCATGCTAACGGATATTGGCACCATACTTTTCATTGTTGGATTGTGAGAGATACCCCTTCAGGCCGTAACGTTCTGTTCCAAAAAAGACAGACGATGAAAGATACTTTCCCAGACCATTATGATATTACAGCCGCAGGCCACCTCGCTGCCGGAGAAACGGTACGTGACGCTGTTCGTGAGCTTCACGAAGAGCTAGGCTTGCTCGTTCCATACGAATCGCTTGTTCCCATCATGACGGTTAGAAGCGAAACAGAAGGCACCGCTAACTCGGTACCCTTTATAGACCGGGAGTTCAGCTCGGTATTCGGATTATTAGCCGCTCAGCCTATTGCAGACTATGTCCTTCAAATCGATGAAGTAGCCGGACTTTATGAAGCGGATCTAGAAAAGATACTCCATCTGTTCATGGGTAAAGTATCGTCGATCTCTGCTGACGGAATATCCGCTGACGGGGCTCTTATCGCTTCCCAAAGAATAACCCGAGACCAATTCGTCCCGCACGGCATTCCTTATTATACGGACGTATTTAAAGCTTTGCGTAATTTATAAATGAATACATAGGCGTGCTAGTGCTCATCGCCATGAGACACATACTTGCGAACTAATTTTTCGTAATTAGCGCCATAACGTTCAAATAAATCCGTGCCTATGTCTTGTTCGAGTTCGAACAGCACCATTTCTTGCGTGAAATGCTGCAGCAGCAGCTCCGCCATTACAGGATGCTCGGTGACAACCGCTTGAGCAGATATGTTGTCACCCCTCATGCCGAGCATACACCACTGACGATCTACGACGAAGGAAAATCTGCGCCCAGCTGGCGTGTCTTCCTTCAACGTGTCATGCTGCCATGGTATAAAATGACGCAAATAATTGTCTCCCCCGTCACAAGACCATAGCACTTTAACTCCACGCTCTTCGGCTCTCTCTAAATCTTCCCGCAGCATGGAGGCTTCTTCTCGCCATACCGAGACGACGATTTCCCGCTTCGCTCTATCCAGCGCACGTACTAACGTTTCAAGTACATTTTTGTCACCTTCAATATTGTAAAAAGGCAACTCGCTAGGCCCAGGCTGCGGCATCGCTTCTTCCACATAGCGTAGCGACTCCTGCATATGCCCCGCAATCATGCGCGTCAACTCATCAGGCTGAAGAACGCTGTAACGCACCGGATCACCCGGGCTGCATCGCAAGAAGCCCTGTGAAGATAGTCGCTGCAGCGTAGCATATACGTTGGAACGCGAGACGCCTATTCTTTTGGCGACCTCATATCCGGATAGCGCACCCTGCTTCGCCAGCTCTACCATCACTTTCGCTTCCATTTCTGTGAATCCTAGATTCCGCAGATGATGTAGTAATTCATCCATTGTTTGTATGTCCTCCCATGCTGCCAGTTCGAAACAGCTCCCTCTCGCTTCTAACTATTATATTTGTTCCGCGCCGCAATGCGGACACCACTTGGAACCTTTCGATAAATCCGCGCTGCATATTTGACACTTCACCGTTACTTGATCGGTATCGACTGAAGCTGATTGCTCGTTCGTGCTCTCTAAATGTTGCCGCCATGAGCGGATACGTCGATCCAGTTCCTGTTGCCGCTCACGTTCCCGTTCGAGATCTTCTGACAAGCGGCGAGTCTCCTCTGAACTCCGCTCAGACGCAGGCTCAGGTGCCTTAACGAACTGTTTAAATACGATCGTATCAGCTTCCGTAACTCTAGTTACCTCTGCTTTCTTCTCTTCTACCTTCGGCAGATATACAGGAACAGTCTTGTCATCGTCTTGTTCCGTTTCTAGATTTGATTCATTCGAAACTTGAACGAGCTTACGTCCGCAATTTGGACAGAAATTAGCTGCAAGTGGAGCAATTTCGCCGCATTTACATAGGCGTTCATTTTTCAGCTCAGCAATTCTCTCACGCAGTTGTTCAATCTCTTCATAAAGAGAATCACACGTTTTGGCAAGCTCCATCATTTCCTTCTCTGCGAAGGACATATCTTCTGCCCGATATCCTTCATAGAACACTTCACCTATTCGCGTAAAATGAACATCCATCTCACGCTCAATATTCGAAATTTGCGAGTTAATCTTCCCGATTTCCACTACATTTTGAGCTCGCTCTGTCGCACGGTTCGCGCCGTCTTTAATCCGTTGTAAAATATTCATGACACGCTCTCCTTCCATGTTTACCAATGTCAACATTTATTTGTTGTCACAACAAACGATGCCCTTTACGCTCATTAAACCTCTTCATAGTTTTATACAACAATTAGTTATTGCTTACGATAGAGTCTCATTCTGCAAATGAGGTATAATGGTAGGACTTGTTTGTATACCTTTTAAGAGAATATGTCTCTTAAAGTGTTTTTATCATACCAAATTTATGATGATCTGTGAAAATAGTTAACAATATTAAGTTCACAACATGAAGGGATTTTGCATGGATAACAACAAAAAGAACCCGGTTTCCTACTATCCACGGCCTTGGGGAGTTTCAGAACATCGCGCTGTACCGCAAGCCAGTAACGCCCCAAGAGAGACTAGCAATGTATTAGTCACTGATGACATGGAGGATGCACCTTATTTTCGGGCACTAGAGCAAAAAGGAATTAGACTGAATGAGCCGCAGATTGAAGCGGTACGTTACGGAGAAGGCCCACTCTTAACTTTAGCTGGGGCAGGATGCGGTAAAACAACCGTTCTAGCAGCTCGCACAGGCTATCTGATCTCACTGCGGCGTGTTCATCCCAGCAGCATTCTGCTCATCACATTTACGAATAAAGCAGCGGCAGAAATGAAGGAACGCATTAGTAAACTGCCAGGTATTACGGCTTCTCAAGCAAGATCAGTGCAGGCAAGAACATTTCACTCTTTCAGCCTAGCGCTCCTTAGACACTATGGAGTTAAAGACGATGTATTCGGCGAACAAAGAGCGCAGCATACCGTATTAAATATTTTGCAGCGGCAAATGGGGATGCGTGAACCTTTTGCACCTGAGACGCTGCTCTCTGCCCTCACCAGCTGGAAAATAAGCGGCAGACAACTGGAAGATATGCCTGCCTCCACAGCGGATGAGATCAATTTCAAATCCGTTCTGATGAAATATGAAGCGTGGAAAGCTAACAATCATAAAATGGACTTTGATGACATCCTCCTAAGAGCGAGGCAGCTCTTGAATGATCCGGAAGTGCTTGTACCGCTTCAGAACAAATTTCAATATGTAATGGTTGATGAATTTCAAGATACGAATGAAGTACAATACGAGATTATTCGTCTCATTACAGAGAAGCATGGCAATTTAATGGTCGTTGGTGACGATGACCAGACAATCTACTCATTCAACGGGGCGCGGCACGAATCCATTTTAAATTTTGATAAAGTGTATCCCGATGCTGCTGTCATTACGTTAGGTATTAATTATCGAAGCGACAGTCGCATTCTTGGACTTGGCTCTGAAATTGTCTGTCATAATGTGGAGCGCCGCGAGAAGAGATTGCTGTCTGCAGGTGATCAAGGTTCAGCGCCGCAGTTTGGCAGACCTGCTGATGCAGAAGAAGAGGCCGAATGGGTTGTGTCACATCTTACCGAGCAAGTCCAACAAGGGAAACTAACTTACCGTGACATTGCTATATTGCACCGAACAGCGAGCAGCAGCCGGGCTGTATTCGAGCAGCTGATTATGCAAGGTATACCTTGCATTCAGTACGGTGCTTCGCCAGTGTTCTATGATCATTCACTTGTAAGGCCGATTATAGATCATTTACGACTGTCCATAGACCCGCGTAATTTTGGGGCGCTGCAGAGCGCGCTAGGTCCGCTGTATGTGTCTAAGGAAGCTGGGATGGCTTATATACTGGCTGAGGAGAAAAAGCAAGCGAAGAAATATCCGCTCATTCATTTGACGGGATGGCCCCAGCTTCGCAGTTTCCAGCAGGATCAGGTCAAAGAACGAATCAAATTGATTAAGAAGCTGAAGACGATGAAGCCGGTATATGCTGTTCAGGAGGTGCGCAGAGCTTTCTATGATAAATATATCGAAGCAGAGAATCAAGGCGTCCCTACGCAGTATAAGGAGGGTGTCCTAGAGACGCTGGACGAGCTCGAGACCGCAGCGCGCCGCTTTGATACCGTTCAGCAATTTGTAGAATTTGCCGATGAATTATCCACAAGACATAAACAAATGGAATCATTGCAAAAGCTCGAGCAGGCGAACGCGGTTCATCTCATGACCATTCATCGCGCGAAGGGTCTGGAGTTCCCGTGTGTCTATCTAATTGGCGCTTCGGAAGGAATTCTTCCGCACAGCTCTGCTCTCGCAGAAGAAGCACAGGAAGACCGTAAAGCGAGTAAGCCAAGCGCCAAGGATGGTGAACTTCTGCAAGCGGCGCTGGAAGAAGAACGCAGACTTGCTTATGTCGCTGTAACAAGAGCGAAATCGTCATTATTTATTACGTCTCCTGCATACCATCATGGCAAGAATGCAGCTGTATCCCGCTTCTTGCTCGAAGCATTTGGCGTTAAGAATGCCCCGAAAGAAGCAGTGGCTGCTTCCAAAAGATAAAAAGCAACCTTCAATAAATCACCCCCTGACATTCGAGTCTAGGGGGTGATTTATTTGGCTGATGTGCGCTTTCTGTTACCGCTTGGGCTATTCACTATTTCAAAGAAACCCGCGACCTTATTGATTGGCATAAGAAATCGTTCCGGGAAACTTCCTTTCCCTTGTAATTCTATGAAATCTTTGCCGATTTGAACAAGCGGAATATCGAAAAATAAATTGCCGGATTTAAACGTAGTTCTTACCCCTATTCGAGTAAATTTAGTGCTCTTTCGGATCCGAAACACTTTCATAAAGTTTAAACTTCTCGGAACAAATAATTCACCTTGTACGCGTATGAACGTCTTTGGACATACTTCTTGCAGTATCCCAGGCTCAAGAGCCAGCCCTGCGGCATTAATTTCAATTGATTTTCCTACAAGCTGAGTGAGCCTTTGATGCAACGTCATATTTTGAATTTTGGGACATCCAAGCATGGCGGGTACCTCCAAATGACTGATTTGTCATAGGATATGGATACACACACCCAATCGTCACGGCTAAAGTCTATTCATTTTTAAGGCGTCACCGTTTCCTTACTCTCTTTCTCCTTCGCTTCTTTCTTGGCCGCTTCCTCCTGCTCTTTGGCCTTAAGCAGCTCCGCTTGGCCTTGTTCTTGTATTCTTGTCAGCGCCTCGTCAATTGACTGCTCTCCTTTTATAACCTTATCACCCTCCGTCGTTAAGAGAGTATTAAACTGTGAGAAAAACATACCTGGTACATTAGAGTAGATTCCATTACTCGACGCCCTTGGCTTTAACATGTAGAAAGGTTCTAAATCGTGCCCATCTTTGTCTTTAATATATTCTTTGCGAATTGACAACTGGCCGCTATAGGTACGTGATTTGATTTTGGCCATTTGATCACTGCTAATAAACTTCATAAATTCCAAGGCCGCCTTCAGGTTCGATGTATGTGAATCAATCGCCATAATATTGAATATATTCACCTCCGGACTCACATCCGGTTCGGACGGATTGACAGGTACTGTCACTACTGCCCATTCAAATGGCTTGTTCTGATTTGACATCCTCACGTATTCCAGTTGATTCATGTACCAAGAGCCTTTAATCGTCATCGCTGCCTTCCCAACTACAAAGGCATCCTGCTCGGTAAATGTATTGCCTTGCCCAGTCTGATTCTGATCTTGATTGTATACTGCCCCCGACTTGATCGCTTCTACAGCGGTGCGAAAAGCCATTTTCCATGATTCTGAGCTAAACTGAAACTGCTTCCCTTCGGGATCTATGATCCGTAAATTGTTCGTATTCCCAATCGACGTAACAAGTGAATTCAAGGGGCTTTGATAGTTGTCTGAGTAATATCCATACACACGGTCTTCTTTACTTCCAGCCGTGGGGAATCTCTTAGCTAAATCCAATACTTCTTTCCATGTCATTTGGTTGCGAGGAAGCTCTACACCGTACTTTTTAAACAAGTCAACATTGTAGAAAATCGCATTGCTGGAGAAGCTATCTGTTAAACCATACAGTTTACCTCCTCCTTTCTCCCTAAGCATATCCATAATAAACGGCAGTACTTGTTCTTGACCGAATTCTTTCTGCTTCACTAATGTTTCTAAGTCGTACAGCCGGCCATCCTGAGCAAACTCCTCATATTGATCAATCGACAATATAACGACATCCGGCTTCTTCTCGTCAACGAACTTCTTAGCCGCATCTTCATACTCTTCCTGAGTCGTAAAACCGCCAGCATTCTCATACATTGACTGTGTTGAAATGACTTCGATCTCTACATTTGGATATTTCATCGTAAAATAATTGCCGTAATCCGAATAAAATTGCTGTTCATCCCAGTACATCACTTTCAGTGTTGCTTTCTCATTTTCCCCTAACGACTTACTTCCTCCATTTCCGATACTGCATGCCGTTAATATTAAAGTAAGTAAAATTATTGCCACAACCATTCTTGTCCATGTCTTCTTCACTTTTGACCCTCCCTTATGTATTTTTTTACAAAATTAAACTGTTTGTGCAACATTATCTAAACCAATCTAGTAGTTAAAAAGTTATGATTTTGTAGAAAATTTAACGCAATCACACACCCCCTCACATGATTACTAACACGTTTTACGTACGAAGTTACACGATGTTCCATTCAAAAAGTTAAGTTACTCAAACACAAAAAAAGACTGCTGAAAATCAGCAGTCTTCTCTAACGTATTTAATTCGAGACTATAGCTTAATGTTCGCTTCATCGAAGTATTGCTCGAGCGTAAGTCCGCTTTTGGCAATATCAGGAGCTAAATCCTTGCCAACATAACGGATATGCCAAGGCTCATACACATAGCCTGTACTATCTTCCTTGCCTTTAGGATAGCGAATAATAAAGCCGTATTCCGGGGCATGTTCAGCCAACCACTTACCCTCTTTGGATTCTCCGAATATTTCTTCAATCGCATTTCCTACACTTGGACTGGATACGTCGATTGCGAGTCCTGTCTGATGCTCGCTCGTTCCTGGCTTAGCGCTTACTTGAGCAGCATATTCTTCGCCTTTCGTTGCTACATTGTTGTTATATATAGCAACTTGACGTTTATAGGAACGATATCCAGATACCGCTCTTAATTCAATACCGTCTTTCTTCGCGCCTGCGAACAGATCCTCTAACGCCTGTGCCGCTTCTTTGCGTAAATGGCGCTTCTCATGCGGCCCATCGAAAGAAAATGGAACATTAGGCTCTACAAGATCATTAGGTTCGTATCCTTCAGGTAAGCTGCGTTGCTTGTTCACGACAACCGTCATCGCCTCTGCGTTTGTAACAACTGCTTGTCCGTCAACTTCTTTAACGGTGACTTGAAGGGCGTTCTCGCTCCGCTTCAGCATGACAGGGTCAGCTGCTTGTCCATTTTGAGTCTGAGGTGCCGAAGATTGAAGCTGTTTACCTGATTGTTCTGCCGATCCGCTCTTCTCACATCCTGCAAGAAGAACTGCAGAAATGAGCAAAATCGCACATAAACCATATGTGACTTTACGTCTGTTTCCTTTTCGATAAAACATCATTTCGCTCTCCTCTGCTAACATGTATACTCCATTATACCCCAGATAAGGACAGAAGCACCATGCGTTGGCGGTTGGAAATTACGATTTTCTGTCGAATTTAGTCGTTTTTAAGGCTTTGCTTGTCCCCTGACTTGCTCAATGATCAACTTATATCCTTGTTTAATTTTCGGTACTCCAGGAAGGAGTTCTTCAAGATTGTCCCCGATCACCTCAATGACTCCAAGGTCATCTGATAAGAGCTCACTCCTTGATTCAGTATTGATTTGAACATCATGAAACAAAGGTCCTGGGGTATGGAAACGCCCTTGTGATGCAGCTTCGGCGAGCCACTCTTGAACAGACGGCAAATCCGAATTAAAGCTTGAGGAATCTTGAGACTGCTCAGCGCTTGAGAGTATATCTTCATCTTGCTCATGCCGCCGCTTACTCGGAAGCTTTCTCCAACCACTAAGCACTTCTGTGAGCACATCCTGCTTGGTCAATCCGTACAATGCCAATAGGAAATCAATATCGTCTGCGCTCTTACGCATAACTTCTTGCAGAACAGCCTCTATATGAGCACACCAATCCTCATCGCAATCACACGTATATCGTGCCTCCAAAGCATAATCGCCGGGTGTCGGTATCAAGTCGCTTAACTCTTCTTGCCGCTTCTTAGGATATTCATCTTGCAGCAGCTGCGCGAGTTCAAGCGGAGTCCGGACGATGCGGTGAACAAAGCGCTGTATACCCGCTTCAGTCAGCTGAGTACACGCCGTAACATGGTTTATCGTTTTTTGCGCATCCCAAGATGTTGACTCCACGGTCCCGCGAACTGTACCATCTTCAATTTCGAGCTCGGTGACTTTTCTAGTCATTGCTAACGACTCCATACTTTAACCTCCTAGCTCAAATCCCTTGCCTGCAGGGCAATGAGCCCCCTTAGCTCCTCATTTGACATTTCCGTAAGCCACTGTTCACCTGAGCTGACAACCTGCTCGGACATTGCCTTTTTACTTTCGATTAATTCATCGATTCGCTCTTCGAGAGTGCCTTGGCAGATCAGCTTATGGACCTGAACATTTTTATTCTGACCAATCCGGAAAGCGCGGTCCGTCGCTTGATTCTCTACTGCAGGATTCCACCAACGATCATAGTGTATGACGTGGTTAGCGCGCGTCAAATTCAGCCCTACGCCCCCTGCTTTCAATGAAAGAATAAAGAACGGCAGTCCTTCCCCTTGCTGATAATCGTGCACCATAGCATCCCGTTCACTCTTGCTTACTTTGCCGTGAAGAAAGAACGGACTTTGTCCGTATTTTTGCGCGAGCTGAGCCACAAGCAGCTCTCCCATCTGCACATACTGTGTGAAAATTAACGCTGCTTCCCCGTTGTCTGCAATCATATCCAATAGTTCAAGGAGCTGCATCATCTTGCCCGATCGTTCAGCGGAATTTGCAGTAAACGGCGCATTCTTAACAAGCAGCGGATGATCGCAAATTTGCTTCAGCTTCGTTAAGGAAGACAGTACAAGTCCCTTACGGGCAATTCCTGTGCTCTCATCAATTCTGCCCATCATTTCTTCTACAACCGATTGATATAGACGAGTCTGCTCCGCGCTTAATAGGCAATACGATTTAAGCTCAATTTTATCCGGTAAATCTTTACGAATATCCGGGTCACTCTTCAGCCTGCGCAGCATAAAGGGTCTGACCAATTGACGGAGCTGCTTCAGTCTGTCTGATGATTCCTTGGAAACAGTCCCAGCCCCGTACATCTGGCGGAAGTGACTCGCTGTTCCTAAGTATCCGGGATTAAGAAATTGAAAGATCGACCATAATTCGCTGAGCCGATTCTCTACAGGCGTTCCCGTCATCGCAATACGGTGAGGTGCTCTAAGCTTCATCACGCTTTGGGCTTGCTTTGTCCGGTAATTTTTAATATATTGCGCTTCATCGAGAATGACTGCCTTCCACGAGACAGATCGCAAATCTTCTCCGTCTCTGCCGGCCAAATGATACGTTGTCAGAACGACATTATGATCCATTGCTTCCTGCACGAAAAGTTCACCGTGCAAACGGTCCGTGCCGTGGTGAATATGCAATTTTAAACTTGGCGCGAACTTTTCAATTTCACGCTGCCAGTTGCCGAGTAACGAGGTAGGACACACAATGAGAGCCGGTCCTGAATTTTGCTGATCCAGCAAACAAGTGATAACTTGGATCGTCTTACCGAGACCCATATCATCCGCAAGACAAGCACCAAATCCTAAATCCCGCATGGCCGCTAACCACTGAAACCCCCGCTCTTGGTAAGGACGAAGTGTGCCGTGAAGTCCAGAAGGAACGGGCTTAGGCGGAATTTTACGCAGCGTATCTCCTTCTATCAAAGCGGACAGCAGCCCTTCAGTCTCTGATTGTATATCTAACACCTGAAGGCCGCTCCACTTGATCTCTTCATCCGTATCCGAAGCAGCAAGGTGCAACAGTTCACGTACAGTCATTTCACCTTGTTCATGCTTCTTCAGATAACGCAGTATGGACTTAATCTCTTTCATATCAACTTCAATCCATGAACCTCGAAATGGAACGAATGGAACATTTGCCGCCGCCAGTTCCGTTAATTCGTCAACTGTTATTGTCTCTTCACCAAGCACTGCCTGCAGTTCAAAAGAAACAAGCTGTTCGATACCTAACATTGGAGCTGCTTGCCCCTGTTCAGACCACGACTTCACTTTAATTCTAACACCTGCGCGGCGGCGTCCTTCTTTGCTTAGTCTAGTCGGCATCTGCACATTTACACCAAGCCCGCGCAGCGGCGCAGCAGAATGTTTCAGAAAATGAAACAGTTCCTCTGGGCGCAAACTTATGCCTTCCGGACGACTGGTAAGAAGCACTTCAGCGACTTCCTTCGAAACTTCAGCAGCTTTAGCTAGACGAAAGAGCAAATCTTCGTGAATATTTACATATGTCTTGCCTCTCACTTCTAAATCCGGCTCCTCATGATCCCATATGAAGCCTGCTGGCAGCAGGAGAGATGGATCATCCGCAGCTTCAGCCCAAAATGAGAGATACCATAACTCGCCTTCCTCCTGAGGAGGCTCAAGCCGAATACATAACCGAAATCCGCCGCCTTTACGCACCTCATCATGAGCAGGATTCGGCATAACCGCTCTGCTTGCAGCCGTGACCGCTTTCGTCAGCCGCTCGATTTCTGTTGTATTCCCTTGGACAGGAATGGTATGAACCGAGCTAAGCGCACTATTCCACCATAATTCCTCAAGAGGAGAAGAACCTCTGCGATAGTTAGCCTTGTAAGGGTCAAGCTTATAGCCAAGCCCCTTCAGTCCTCGTCTAACTTCGGAGTCAACGAAAGAAGACAGCAAAGAATACAAAACGGTCCGCTGAGCCGTCTCAATAGGCATCCGTTCATCGAGACCAAAGGCTATCGATCCGGCGAGACCGATAGCCGGCATTGATTCAGCGAGCTCTAGAAATCGTTCAGCATCTCTTCGCTCCGTCAGAAGCGGTCTCCATACTCCTCTGATAACCGATTCATTGCTGCGGCGCCTTGAACCTGACTGGTGGACTGGTGCAAAATGCGGCGTAATTTGACCGCGCAGAAGCAGCTCTTGGGCAAACCGAGCAGACTGATGCCAGTACAACATTTCAGGGGAAAGCTCAATATGATGCTTAGAATAGACATTTTGATCTAAGTGAAGCAGCATAGCGAATGCATCCTCGGCTGTCATCGCAAGCCCTTCCAGCATGCGCCCCATCAATGTTCTCCGTTCTCCTCTTCTTGATGTTCTAAGAACTGCCGAATATGGCCAGCGAAGCTCAGCTAGACGCAGTACAGCACGACTAAAAGGACGGGTGCCGTCTGCTAGCTGCAGCTTTCTCAGCACACCCGTCCAAGTATCCACTTTAGGCTCCGACACTTCACCGGAAAAACAAAAAAACACATCTCCGAGCCATATTCCATACAGCGGTTGATTCATCGTTGTCTCCCGTATCCTTTTCCATATTTTAATAACATCTTATACGAAAACGAACAGATTTAAAAACAATAATCTATAATGATGTAAATAAAATCATCGCCCGATATAAATTGAGCGATGATTTATGAAAGAAATGACTTATAGAATTATGCTTTACGGATCGTAATTTCTCCGCCTTCAGATGGCTCAGCCACTTGAATGAGAACAATACCTTTGGCCTCATCCAAAGTCCATCCGAGTTTACCGTTGTCCAAATCTTCTTGGGTCAATCGGTCTAATCCGACAATTGAGGAAACTTCGAATTCCGTGTTATGAAGCGCGAATTGCAAGCTGCCTCGATTCGCTTGGTAGCCCTTTTTGTGATAAGAGTAAGAAATAGTTAATCCTTCTTCGTTACCAAGAGCCTTTACAGCTAATTCAGAAAATTGACCACGCTCAAAAGCAAACGTCACACCATCATCTTCATACAGTGTATAATCAGCCGAGAAAGATCGATCACTACTAGCACCATACAGATGGAACGTAATAAGATCTGCAAGCTGCTCGTCCGCATATTGCTTCAGCGGACCTTCCGTAATAAACGAGCCAGATTTCACATAAATAGGCAGCGTATCGAGCGGAGCATGAGCCAGAATATGGCGCCCTCCCTCATGCTGCTCTCCTGTCCAATAATCGATCCACTGCCCTGCAGGTAAATATACAGCTCGGTGATCGGTATCCGGACGGTATATAGGAGCAATCAGCACATTGCTGCCCAGCAAAAATTGATCGCTTAAGTTCGTGACGTTAGGATCATCCTGATACTCAAGGAGCAGCGGACGCATAACTGGCAAGCCTATCTTAGACGTTTCATGGAACAAATTATACATATGAGGCATCCAGCGGTAGCGTAAACCAATATACTTGCGAATAATCTTTTCCGCGTCTTCACCGAAAGACCAAGGTTCTTGTCGCATAGTTCCAATTGCAGAGTGATTACGAGTATAAGGGAAAAACACACCCATTTGCGTCCAGCGGACAAGCAATTGATCCGAAGTATGGTGCGCAAAACCGCCAATATCCGGTCCAGCAAAGGCGATTCCAGACAACCCCATATTTAACACCATCGGCATAGCCATCGCCATGTGCTCCCAGAAGCTGCGGTTATCTCCAGTCCATACAGCCGCATACCGCTGAATACCAGAATATCCAGCTCTCGTCAGAACGAATGGACGCTCATCATTACTAAGCTTGCGCATTCCTTCAAAGGTAGCTTTAGACATGAGCATACCATACAAATTGTGGAGCTCCTCATGCGTCTTAGGCTTACCATTATTCCGGTGTACAACATCGAGATCCATCGTCTTTGATTCATTAAAAACCGCTGGTTCATTCATGTCATTCCATATTCCGCGAATACCAAGATCAGTATAGAAACGATGCTGTTCTCCCCACCACTCTGCTGTCTGGTCATCAGTAAAGTCAGGGAAGGCACTGGCGCCTGGCCATACATCGCCGAAGAAGATTTCACCTTCAAGCTTCTTGCTGAAATATCCGTTTTGCACACCCTCTATATATTGCTTATATTTCGGGTCCTTCTTCACGCCTGGATCGACGATTGGAACAATCCGAATTCCCATTTCTTGCAGTTCTTTTATCATTCCTTTAGGATCAGGGAAGCGAACAGGATCGAACGTAAACACGCGATACTCATCCATATAATGAATATCTAAATAGATGACATCGACTGGAATTTGCTTCTCACGGAATGTCCGTGCGAGCTGAAGCACTTCCTCTTGAGTCTCATAGCTATAACGAGATTGATGATAACCGATGGCCCATTTAGGCGGCAGAGAGATTTTGCCTGTAATTGTTGTATAACGAGCGACCACTTCTTTCATATCCGGACCATAGATAAAGTACAAGTCGTAATTTCCTGTAGCACTGCCAATCGTATATGCAATTTGATGAGAACGCATATCGAAATCGGTACGCCCTGGATTATCAACAAAAATACCGTAGCTAAGTCCGCTGTGCATATGGATAAGAAACGGTACCGACTGATAAAGTGCTTCAATTTCAGGTAGATGAGGTGCGTACACGTCTGTATTCCAGTTCGTATAATGTTCTCCCCGTTTATCTAGAAAGCTTGCCTTCTCTCCGAGTCCGTAGAAATGCGATTCCGCAGGCATATCATACACAGCTGTAGTCGCACTGCGAGGGTTCCAGCTAATTAACGACTGACGAGCTACAACTTGTCCGGAATGATTCAGAACAGTCCATGTAAACGAATCTTTATCCATCCGAAGAATTATAGAAGCTGTTCGGAAAATGATTTCTTCAGCATTCTCTTCCATTTGGACCTTAGTAGGCCGATACCCCTCTTTTACAATAGCTGTGGTTGTAGACAAGTCAGGCTTGTCCCCTTTAAATAGCTGAATGCGAAAGCAATCATCTGACAAAAACACAATTGCAAAATTGGCATGCTCTGCTCGGCAGATATAGAGAGATTCATCTTGCTCAAGCTTTACAAATTTGCCGCTTGTTAACCACGCTTCCTGTACGATAACCGGACCACTATGATCGGGATGTATGGCTTGACTCGTATCTTCCATTTGTCTGTAGACCTCTCTTTTCAATTAAATGAATTGATGATTAGGAGATAAATGAAGAGGCTGCTACTCTAAGTAGAGGCAGCCTCTCATCACATATTTTACGATTTTCCCTTACTTGTAAATTATTTCTTCAAATTGTTCCAAGTTTTCTCAAAATCTTCGAACATTTTTTGTTTATCGGATTTACCTGCAACATAGGATTGCATGATGTTACCGAATTCATTTGTAGCGCCGTCAGGGTATTTAGCCCAGTTCCAGCTAAGTGTTTTGCCTGCTTGGCTGTATTTCACAACTTCAGCGCCTAGAGGACCGATGTCATCAGCAGTTGCTGTAATGCTCTTGAATGCAGGAATGAATTTGAATTCTTTAGCAATGTATTTTTTGCCTGTTTCAGACGTTACAAGCCAGTTCAAGAATTCTTTAGCTTCAGCTTTTACTGGTGAGTTCTTGTTAACTACCCAGTTGTTAGGCACGCCTACAGCCAGTCTGTCTTGATCAGGATTGTCATTGATTGGCATTGGCAGAATACCTACATTCAGGTTTTTATTAATGCCATCAATTTGTCCTTGAATCCAGTTGCCTTGTTGCGTCATTGCAGCTTGACCGTTCGCAAACATCGTTACTTCTGTGTTGTAGTCCGTTGTGAGCGGGTTTTTGTTGCCGTATTTCAAAGTTAAATCTAGCAGATTCGCCCAATCTTTAAATACTGGGTTATCGGAAATTTTCGCTGTTCCATCATTTAGGCCTTTAATAAATGCGTTCGGATCAGGTTGTTGCGCAAATGCAATGTTCAAATTATGAATGCCGAGAATCCAGAACTCTTGGTATCCGTTCGCAAATGGAGTGATGCCCGCATCTTGCAATTTTTGAGCTGCAGCTGTAAGTTCAGAAAGCGTAGTTGGCAGTTTAGTGATGCCCGCTTTTGCGAACAAGTCTTTGTTGTATACGAAGCCGTAACCTTCAAGGTTCATCGGTTGACCATACAACTTGCCGTCTTTCGTCATTGGCTCTTTCGCAACATCAATAACATCGTTTACCCAAGGTTGATCGGAAAGATCCTCTAGTTTATCAATCCAAGTATCCATTTCAGCGTAACCTTGAATATTGAAAATGTCTGGTTCTTCACCGGAAGCGAATTTCGCTTTCAGCGCAGCGCCGTAGTCAGAACCGCCGCCTACAGTTTGAATATCCAATTTGATGCCTGGATGTTCCTTCTCATATTCTTCTTTCATCTTATTGAGAGCTTCGGAAATTTCCACTTTAAATTGGAAAATATGAATCGTTTTTGTTTCAGCGGGTTTGTCAGTGCCTCCACTGTTCGTTGTCCCAGTTGAAGCTTCCTCTTTCGCTTTACTGCCGCAAGCAGAAAGCACCAGAGATAAAGCGAGTAACATGATGAATGAAAGTTTTGCATATTTCTTTTTCATGCGTTGATCCTCCCTTTTTCGATTACTCAATTTTTGTAATCGTTTACTTTTCCATTATAAATGAGAGAGTAAACGTCCTTGCACGTAGTATATTGACCAAACAGGGGGAAGAGATTGACAATCGCTTTAACCCTTAACAGCTCCCTGCGTAATTCCTTCAATAATGTACTTCTGCATCGATAGGAAGAAAATAATGACTGGCAAAATGCCGAGCACAAGTGCCGCAAGCGCTAAATCCCATTGCTTCGTATACTGCCCGAAAAAGGCGCTTGTCGCAAGCGGAATCGTTCGTGTATCTGCACCTTGAAGAATGAGTGACGGCAGCAAATAGTCGTTCCAGATCCACAGTGTATTCAGAATAATAACGGTAACAATCATCGGTTTCATAAGCGGCAATACGATCCGGAAGAACACGCCGTAACTGTTCGATCCATCTACCGTTGCTGCTTCTTCAATTTCAAGCGGAATCGATTTAATAAATCCATGGAAAAGAAACACCGTCATCGGAATCCCAAACCCAAGGTAACAAATAATGAGTGCAATCCTGCTATCCGTAATGCCCAGCGTATCTGTTACTACTTTCATGACTTTCACGAGCGGAATCATGACCGATTGGAACGGAATAACCATGGCAGCGACAAACATGGTAAATAGAACTGCGTTAAACCGCGTATTATGACGAACCATTCGATAAGCGGCCATCGCACTCATGAGCGCAAGGAGCAAGTTGCTCACGACCGTAATTATGAGCGAGTTCCAAAATGCTGCTGGGAACTTCGTTGCTTCCCATGCTTTACTGTAGTTGCTCCACTCGAAGGAAACTGGGAAGCTTGCCGAATTCGTAAGAATGTCTCCGAACGATTTGACCGAGTTGACGAATAGAAAATAAAACGGAACAAGAAAGATCAGCCCTACAAGAGCGACGATGATTTCAGTCACCAGCGTACCGGCGCGGTATTTTTTCGTAATTTCCATTAGGCTTCAACCTCCTTGCTTTTCGTAAATTTAACTTGGACGCTTGTAATAACGGCTACGACAACAAAGAAAATAATCGCTTTCGCTGTTCCAAGTCCATAGCGGTTGTTTTGGAACGCTTCTTTGTAAATATTGAATGCCACCGATTCCGTTGAACCGAATGGTCCGCCTTTTGTCAGTGACAGGTTAAGGTCAAACATTTTGAAAGACCACGAAATGGCAAGGAACAGACATACGGTTACCGCCGGCATAATAAGCGGAACAATGATGCTTCTTAAGATTTGCAAGCGATTAGCGCCATCAATTTCTGCAGCTTCCAAAATATCTTGAGGCACGTTGCCAAGCGATGAAATGTAAATAACCATCAAGTAACCAGCCGTTTGCCATACGAAGACAATAACGATTCCCCAAAAGGCTGTCTTCTCATCCCCTAACCATGGTAAATTGAAGAATGGAAGCTTCGTAAATTCACCGATCGCCGCAAAGCCTTTCACGAAAATAAACTGCCAAATAAAACCGAGCAGCAGCCCGCCAATGACGTTCGGAATAAAGAACACCGTACGCAGTATATTGCGCGTCTTAAGCGGCTTTGTTAAGAAATACGCTAAGAAAAAACCAAGAACATTAGTCAATATAACACCAATTACGGTAAACTTAGTTGTAAACCAGAACGCAGCTCCGAAATCCGGATCATCCATAAAAATTTTTTTGAAATTATCCAGTCCTACCCAGGCCACTTTATCAGCTACACCATCCCAGTTCGTAAATGAGAAAGATAGACCCAGCAGGAAAGGAATCATGATAATAAGAATAAAAAAGACTGTGGAGGGACCCACAAAGACGAGCTGTTGCAGCAGTTGAGAAGTCTTTTTGCGATTCATCCCGTTCTCCCCTTTACTTATCTTGATAATCTTAAATCTATTATGTGAGATCGCTTACATAAAAACCACAGAAGATCGTGAACCGATAGGGGGAAAATATTGATATGAGATTTCAAAGCATTCGTTCTAAGTTAATAATGTTCATGCTCATCGCTACGACGATCCCTCTCCTGCTGTCGATAACGATCACTTACATACATACTAGGGAGTCGATTAAAGAACAAGCGATTCAAGAGAATACACGGCTTATTTTCCAAGGGAAAACGAATCTAGAAAACTATTTAAAAAGCATCAATCAAGCTTCGATTCTCGTTTATTCTGACCCTCATTTCTTAAACAATCTAACAAAAATCCCTGATGATTACCGGGCTGTAGCCGAGGTGTATACAACACTCAAAAGTATCCAAAGCTCGGTAGCCGATATTGATCAAGTGTACTTGCACGCGAACAATACGGAGCAATCGACCCTAGTTACGAGGTCTGTGACCAAACGCGAAACGAGATCACATGCATATATAGGCAAAGGAATCTCTTGGGAGAACGGAGATACACAAATCGAAGCGACTCATCCCATGCATGGCTATGGCTTTCAGGGGGCCGCTGATAATAACAAAAGCGTGATTACACTCTACCGCTCTATTACACGGATTCCAACAACGAAGCAACTAGGCGTACTTGCCATCGACGTTGGTTTAGATTCCATCGCGACCATCAGCGGTCAGCTCTATGATGCCAATAAAGAAAAGCTTATGCTGCTCGATGAGAAAGGAACCGTTATTTACAGCGGAGATTCAGAACTGGTCGGCAAACGACTCCCGGATAAATGGACCTTGGACAAGCTGTCTACGGGGCAGCAAAAAGGACATTTTGAGGGGAACAATTCAATCTACATCTATGAGAAAATAAATATGGGGTATGCCAAGTGGACAGTAATGAAGCAAATCCCAAACCATACGCTGTTTGAACGCGCCACAGAGCTGACGCAAATTAATATGGCGATTACTGTCATCGCGCTGTTATTAATTATCCTCGGCACTCTATTCATCTCAATTCGCATTACAGAGCCGATTAAGCAGTTGACTCGTTATATGAACCGAATCCAATCTGGACATCTTGAAGTAGATATTGAAGTGACCAGTAAAGATGAAATCGGGGTTTTGTTTAGACGATTCCGCCAGATGATGGATACGATTAACAACTTGATCTTAAGAGAATATCGGCTTGAAATCGCGAATAAAACAAATGAATTAAAAGCATTGCAAGCACAGATTAACCCGCATTTTCTGTACAATACATTGCAATCGATCGGTACCCTTGCGCTGCAGCATAATGTACCTCGAATCTATTCCCTGCTGTCTTCACTCGCGAAAATGATGCGATACAGCATGCGCAACAATGATACGCTCGTTACTTTACAGGATGAAGTGAACTATATAAACTCCTATATTGAACTGCAAAAGGAACGGTTTGGAGACGGGTTCGAGGCAGAGATTCATATCGATCCGAATACACTTAAGGCACATATTCCAAAAATGATTCTTCAGCCGCTGGTTGAAAACTACTTCAAACACGGTATGAATCCACAACTTGGCAAAGGACATCTTAATATAACAAGCACGCTGACAGGCGATGGAAATAGGCTGCGCATTACCGTCAAGAACGACGGATCGAGTATACCAGAGGATAAGCTTAGCAAACTGCAAGACGCGCTTCAGCAGCAAATGGCAGGTCATACACAAGAAACTGCTGACGAAGATGAACCGATCGGAATTCGCAACGTGCTTATGCGTCTGCGGCTTTACACAGACGATACTGCAATACTTACTTTGAACAACATGAAGCCGCATGGAATAATGGTTACGCTTGAATTTAACCTACTGGGGAGTGACAACAGATGAGAGCATTAATTGTTGATGACGAGAAGCATGTACGAGATGCAATCCGCCTATTGGTTGATTGGGACAAGCACGGGATTGATGAGGTGCTCGAAGCCGAAGATGGAATAAAGGCCGCTGAAATCGTTATAGAGTCATCGCCGCAAATTATTATGACGGATATGCGGATGCCTGGCCAAGACGGGGCCCAGCTCCTGAAGTGGCTGCATACGAACGCACCAGACAGCAAGGTCATTGTCATTAGCGGTTATGATAACTTTGAACTCGTTCGGCACACGATTCGATATGGCGGTATGGATTATATCCTTAAACCGGTTGAAGCCGAGGCTGTTAATGAAGCGATAGCGAGAGCTGTGACGACATGGCGCAGTCAGGAAGAAGAGCGTCAAAGACGTTTCAAGCAATCGATTGAAATGAACCAGATGAAGCCTCTTTACCACGATAAGCTTCTCTCTGAGCTCATTATGGAAGACAGCGCAAAGGATAGCGTTCTGACACAGCTGCAGGCTGAATTCCCCTATTTAAAGCTGGCACAGTCCGTTACGGTCGCAGTCATGAGCACCCATCAACTAGATGACGCGATTGTGCGCAAATACGAATATAATCGGGAACTCCTCTTCTTTACGTTAATTAATATTTGCAACGATTTTCTGAAGAAGCAAGGAAAAGGGATTGCCTTTCGCCATCTAGAACGTCTTGACGAAATCGTCATTCTCTACTGGGATGATCAAGATGCGCTCAATACAGCGCTGCGCAACATCAACGAAGGCATTACTATAACTTTACATAGAAGAATGCACTTTGGGGTAGGTTCACTGCACGTGTTCCCGAATAAAGCAGCCGCTTCCTATCATGAAGCACGCCAATCACTCTGGCACCGAAATTTACTGCACGGCGATTCGTATATCCACCGTGATATTCGGACAGAAACCGCTCAATTCAAACCGTTAAGACTGAAAGCTTATCAAGAAAAATTCCGACTGGCCGCTCTAAGCGGATCACTTGATCAAATGTCATCTGTGCTGGATGAATGGATGGCGCAAGCGAAGCAGCTTGACTTCCTTACACCTGAACAATTGGATCAGTGGAATACGGAATGGGACTGGCTTCTTGAACAGTGGATTGAGGACGGTCCGCTCGAGAATGAGCCGGAGCACGAGTCCATCATTCATTCAGAGTTAACAGGTTGGCTACCGCTAGGTGAGGACGGACTTCTCTCATTCCCTAAGTGGAAAGAGCAGTGGACCAAACGGCTTCAAGCCGCCGGCAAAATGCTTACCAATGTGCATGGTAAAGAAAATCACGTCATTTTTGATATTGCCCGCTACGTGGAACGAAACTATCATGAAGACATTTCTTTGCAGGACATTGCAAGCAGGTTCTATTTAAGCCGCGAATACATATCACGCAAATTCAAGCAGCAATTCGGAGTAACGCTGTCTGATTATTTAGGCAATATTCGCATTGAAAAGGCTAAGGTGCTTCTCCTTAATCCTCAGCTGCGCATCTCGCAAATTGCAGAGATGGTCGGCTATCAGGATGAGAAATATTTTAGCAAAGTGTTCAAAAAGATTGAGGGTATAACACCGAACGATTTCCGTAAACAAAGTCATTCACTGACACAAGAATAAGCCCATCATATCTTGTTGCG
>NZ_JAGGKP010000016.1 GCF_017873765.1 Paenibacillus sediminis | reverse complement strand
CGACCAATTTCCAGTCTTTAGTGAGTTGAGGACAGTTATTTCGGGTGAAGACAGTTATTTATGGGTGTGAACAGGAATTATTGTTTGGTTAAAAAGAAGAGAGGTCTACGTTGAATGCGTTGCTATTCCTTCACCTAATAATTGAGTCGAATTAGTTTTTCCAGATCTCCCCTATCCCAAAGTAAGATATTATTTTTTTTAGCCAGTTCTTTTGCACTTATAGTAAAATAAGTGTAAGTAGCGCAAAGAAGGCATACAACAAAATACAAAACCTTACGAAAGAAAGTGAAGATCTTTACGAAGTTCTACAGGCAATATTCGGGAATCATTCCCTGTGCTTGAACCCGCAACAGAAAGTAGTATAGCTAAGAGAGTGCTATATTTAGCTCCACTGTCAGGTTGCAGAACCTGTTGATTCGTCAGGATTGTTGTGGAGTGTAAGTCTCTTTGCCCAATATACAGAATCATTGTACAAATCATTGGTTCGTCTCAAGTTTGGATTCTGTTTGAAAAAGTATTTTGCAAACCATTGAACTTTCTCATCGAAAGAACCAGCATCATCAAATGGTCCTTGTGTTACTAATTTCTTAGTCCACGGCTCGACAATCCAATCTAACGTTTCTGGCTTCCAATCATTTACCGTTTCAGATGGATAGTCTGCTGGAAAATATGGATTTTCAAAAGGTTGTCCATTTATTGCATATCCGATAAAGCGCCCACTCATACTTTTCTCCTTTAATGTCACTAAACCCATAACCCTGTGTCATAAGTGAGGTTCCTTTTCCATCTCCCCAATACTTATCTTTTGATTGATAGCCAGGATCAGTTGCACCTAACTTTAAGTTCTGATTCCATTCAGGTTTAACAAGCTTGTAGTAGTCTGTGTTACTTCTGGTTGCACGATTTTCATCCATCCGATACATATCCGTATTTGTGTTGTCACGTTTTGTAATATCCTGTTCACCAATGGTGTACCATAAGAATTTGTTTCTGTACAATTGCTCCCAAACAGGTTCTCCGTTGTACTTTCCGTTATTAAAGGTAATGTACGTTGGTGGTTCATCGGGGGATCTTACTATACGCCCATTTCCATCATCTCGATGTTCTTTTACTTGAGCTTCCATTCCTCCACCTATTCCAGCTCCATCGGCAACAGTTATTAAAATAATGATTTCCAGCAAGTCCAAGTATAGATGCTAAGATGAAAGTCGCTCCCAAAATAACTTTCTTACTCTTTTTCATTTCGTCTTCTCCCTCCCTCTGTATATTTATTATCTACTTTCTCATTAATGAGAAATAGACGTAATTGGTCGAATAACGTCTGAGTTCTTTGTGCAGTATTATATGACGGACAGAGAGAAAAATTCAGATAGGAAATCAAATGAATTTGCGATGATGGAATGTGTTAAAAGGTTTTTATCGCAAAAAAAAGAAGCAATGGAAGTATAACACCCATTGCTTCATCTTTTTCTGAACATTACTTCTTGTTTCCAATCAGGAGGTAAACACTATCCTTATTGTCCACAATTTTCACTTGACGACCACCAATTGTAAATGGAGTATTTACATAAGAAGTATCCTTCCCACTATAAGCATCCTCCATTATTTTAAAGAGTTTATCTCCACTTTCGTTTCCAAAGTAAAAATGGAATAACTCTCTAGCGATATAAGGAGTTTTGTTCCCTACGTCTACATTTTTCAAACTTCCGCACCAGTAATAAAAAACAATGTTAGTGTAGTATCCACCGTAACCGTCGGACACGATTAGAGATGCTCCATCTTTTCTATTCCCGCCATAAGGATTAAAGTGAGTTCCGTTGATAAATCCAAGTTCTTTTTCAAGGATGTCTTTGTTTTTCCACCAATCCTCAGTTGCCTCAGACTTGATCTGCGGTGGAGTCCAGCCAGCAGGGGTCTTGTACTGTGGCAAGTCAAGCTTACCACCACCGCTTGATTGATCAGGAGTTGGTGTAGGTGTTGGCGTAGTTGTAGGAACATTGCTAGGCTTTTTACCTACATAGACAACATCTTTGGAATCCTGCTTAAACGTACCCGATTCATAACCAAGAACATTCTTGATAAAATCAAACGGAACATAAACATTGTTGATTACGATAACTGGTTTTGCCTGCACAGGAACCTTCGTGTCTTTTAGGGTCATCGAAGATATAGGAACCAGTTCCCCATTAACGACAGCCGTTGATTTCGTAGCGTCAACCTGAATGACAGTTCCATCTTTCTTCGTAATCAACACTGCCGTAGGCTTGCTGATGTACTTAAACGTATCTCCCATACCTGTAACGATTGGCTCAACTGGTACATAGAGTACACCGCCACGAGTAATAGGTTCACCTTGCTTTGCATCAACTGCGTTGCTGTTAACATATAATAATAAGGTTGAAGGTGCAGTTACTGGATTTTCCGCCTTATCACTGTTCGTCTCACTTTTAACTGGTTGTTTAGGGGGCGTCTTAGAGTTCAAACCCTTAATGGATACCACCTGATTCTGGGATCCATCTAATTTCATTTTATAACGATACCACTCATTATCTACTTCTGTACTATAATAAATCCATTCACCGACAATATCCAAGCTTGCATATCGGCCATTACCAAGCAGTTGCTTCATCGAACCGTCTTTTTTCGTTCTAAATATGGTTTCTGCTCCACTGCTTAAATCATAAGCTACATAGTAGAGATATTCACCAGATTCATTTACTGGAAAGCCTTGTTTAACTTGACTTTTACTAGTGCCATCAGTTTTCATCCTATATATGGTTTCAGAAGCACTAAAATACATCCACCCGTCTTGAGTGACTAACAGTTCCCCCGCCTTAGTCCCCGTAATCTTTTTACGCATGCTTCCATCAGTTTTTATTTTATAGATTGAATAGTCGGTTTGGTTTATGTAGTAAATCCAATCTCCGAAAATATTAATATCGTTAACTGACTCTGAGGTTAAACGTTTTTTCGTCTTACCATCAACACTGACTTTATATAACCGCCAATTGTCAGCTAGGTTGTGAAAATAAACCCAATCGCCCACAACAAGCAGATTATCTCCTCTTACTTTCAGATCAGTTTTCTCTGTACCATCTGTTCTAATACGAAATATCTCCCCTCCTCCTTCCATATAATACACCCAGTTTCCAACAACATTGATTGAATAAGGTGTGCGGTCTGTCAATTTTTTCACAGAAGTACCATCACTCTTCATTTTGTATAACCCAATCGGAGAGTTGTTGTGATAGCCCGAAAAATATATCCAATCGCCTTTTTGGACCATCATGCCACTGCGGTAATTTCCATTCGTGTTGCCTCTTTCTGCTTGTACAGATTTCGCATCGACAATCTCAGCGTATCTTGACCCTGGAAATAGCTGAACAAGCATGACCAGACAAATGATGACTAGCAACTTTCTTCTCTTCTTCACGTGTGCACTTCTCCTTATCCCTATTGTTTACAATTCTCAATCTTGAAGCGAGAAAAATTAAAGTTTAGGTGTAAAAAAGAGAGGGCGAGGATATAACCCCCGCCCCCTCTTACCTGATTGCTATTTTTTCGGATACGTTGGCAATGCCGATGTATCAGAAGGTGTAGCAGGACGCATCAACAGCTTGCCATCGAAGTTATCAGCAAGGTTTTTGAGGAACTGAACCGCTTCTGCACGAGTGAGTTTATCGTTTGGATGGAAACTTGCAATCGTCTTATTGCTCGGATCGCTACCGTTCGCATATCCATTCGCATACATGAATGCTACTAAATTATCACCCTTCAAGTTATAACCTCTTGTAGCGGCAACAATCTCAGCAAGTTGCAAACGAGTGATGGCTTTATTCGCATCACCGAATGTCGGGATGTTCAAGGATTTCGCAACATCGTAGTATTTCTTCGCCCAATTCTCACTGGTAACGACAGACGTTGCTTCGAACTCTGGATTGTAAATACGAATGATCATCGCCAAGAACTGTGCCTCAGTTACTTTTGCATTCGGTTTGAACGTTCCGTCATCGAAACCTTTCACAAGCCCGTTGCTTGTCGCCCAATCAATCGATTCTTTTGCCCAATGGTTTTGGACATCTTTAAAGACGATTGTTGGAGTCGGAGTTGGATCTGGCAGTTTCACGGGCTCAGTTGGTGTTGCTACTGGTGTTTCGGTTGGCATTGTTACAATCTCAACTGCATCTGTACGACCTATTACATGTATACCCGCAGATTCGTTCCCCATAGTGTCTACCGTTTTGACAACAATGCTGTAGAGTTGATCCGCTGATAAGCCGAAAAATTCATAGCTTCCTGTTGTAGTAGAACCATTGAGTACGCCATTGATGTATACATTTGCTTTTGCATAGTCAGCATCGCTTGGTTTCATGAAACTAATCGTCAGAGACGTTGTAGTTCTCGTACCAACCACAAGACCTGTTACTTCTGCTGGAGCCGTTGCATCCACCACTGGAGGAATGATGACCGCATCCGTGCGACCTGTTACAGTTGCACCTACAGATTCATTACCCGCCGTATCTACCGTTTTAACAACAATCGTGTACGCAGTGTTATCAGTCAACCCAACAACGTTATAGCTTTCACCCGTTGTAGAACCGTTCAACAAACCGTTCACATACACATTTGCTTTTGCATAGTCAGCGTCGATTGGCTTCGTGAAACCAATCGTCAAGGACGATGTAGTTCTCGTAGCAACCGCAAGACCTGTTACTTCTGCTGGAGGTGTTGTGTCCACTACTGGTGGAGCAACAACTGCATCTGTCCGACCTGTTACAGTTACACCCGCAGATTTGTTACCCGTAGTGTCTACCGTTTTCACAACAATGCTGTAGAGCTGGTCTGCTGTTAAGCCGACAACTTCATAGCTTCCTGTTGTAGTAGAGCCGTTGAGTACACCATTGATGTATACATTTGCTTTCGCATAGTCAGCATCGCTTGGTTTCGTAAAACCAATCGTCAAAGACGATGTAGTTCTCGCCGTAACCGCAAGACCTGTTACTTCTGCTGGAGCCGTTGTATCAACCACTGGTGGAATGATAACTGCATCTGTGCGACCTGTTACAGTTACACCCGTAGATTTGTTACCCGTAGTGTCTACCGTTTTGACAACAATGCTGTAGAGCTGGTCTGCTGTTAAGCCGACAATTTCATAGCTTCCTGTTGTGGTAGAGCCGTTCAGCACACCATTGATGTATACATTTGCTTTCGCATAGTCAGCATCGCTTGGTTTCGTAAAACCAATCGTCAAAGACGATGTAGTTTTCGCCATAACCGCAAGACCTGTCACTTCTGCTGGAGCCGTTGTATCAACCACTGGTGGAATGATAACTGCATCTGTGCGACCTGTTACATTTACACCTACAGATTCGTTACCCACAGTATCTACGGTTTTTACAACGATTGTGTACGCTGTATCATCCGTCAAACCAACAACATCATAGCTTTCACCCGTTGTAGAACCGTTCAACGAACCGTTTACATACACGTTGGATCTTGCGTAGTCAGCATCGCTTGGCTTCGTGAAACCAATCATCAAAGACGATGTAGTTTTCGCCGTAACCGCAAGACCTGTTACTTCCGCAGGAGCCGTTGTGTCCACTACTGGTGGAGCAACAACTGCATCGGTACGACCCGTTACAGAGACACCCGCAGATTCATTACCAGTCGTATCTACTGTTCTAACAACAATGCTGTAAAGTTGATCTGCTGTTAAGCCGACAACATCATAGCTTCCTGTTGTGGTAGATCCGTTCAGTACACCATCAACATACACGTTGGATCTTGCATAGTCAGGATCGCTTGGCTTCGTGAAACCAATCGTCAAAGACGATGTAGTTTTCCCAACAACCGCAAGACCTGTTGCTTCCGCAGGAGCCATTGTATCCACTACTGGTGGAGTAACAACTGCATCTGTGCGACCTGTTACAGTTGCACCCGCAGATTCGTTCCCCGTAGTGTCTACCGTTTTGACAACGATTGTATACGTCGTATCATCAGTCAACCCAACAACATCGTAGCTTTCACCCGTTGTAGAACCGATCAACGAACCGTTTACATACACATTGACTTTTGCATAATCAGAATCGCTTGGCTTCGTGAAACCAATCGTCAAAGACGATGTAGTTTTCGACGCAACCACAAGACCTGTTACTTCTGCTGGAGCCGTTGTATCCACCACTGGTGGAGCAACAACTGCATCGGTACGACCCGTTACAGAGACACCCACAGATTCATTACCAGCCGTATCAACCGTTTTGACAACGATTGTGTACGCCGTATCATCTGCCAAACCGACAACATCGTAATCTTCCGTTGTGGTAGAGCCGTTCAGCACACCATCAACATACACGTTAGATTTTGCGTAGTCAGCATCATTTGGCTTGATGAAACCAATCGTCAAAGACGATGTAGTTTTCGCCGCAACCGCAAGACCTGTTACTTCTGCTGGAGCCGTTGTATCCACCACTGGTGGAGCAACAACTGCATCTGTGCGACCTGTTACAGAGACACCTACAGATTCATTGCCAGCCGTATCTACCGTTTTAACAACAATGCTATAGAGCTGATCTGCTGTTAAGCCGACAACATCGTAATCTTCCGTTGTGGTAGAGCCGTTGAGCACACCATCAACATATACATTGGCTTTTGCATAGTCAGGATCGCTTGGCTTCGTGAAACCAATCGTCAAAGACGATCCAGTTTTCGCCGTAACCGCAAGACCTGTTGCTTCCGCAGGAGCCGTTGTATCCAAGTGCTTGTACGAAACAAGTCCATATCCATACCAATCATCTCGACCTGGAATACCCAAATCCTCAGCATACTTTTGCAGTTCATTACGAAGCTGATATGCATCCATGTTAGGATTCTTTTGTTTCAAAAGAGCCAAAAGACCCGAAACATGTGGTGTGGCTTGCGATGTACCACTTGCCGAAGCAAATGTATTGTTCAAGTACGTACTGACAACGTTAACTCCAGGAGCCGAAAATTCATTTTTCGACCCTGTTGCCGAGAAGTCTCCACGAACTTTGTTGTTGTCCACTGCCGCTACAGCAATAACACTTGGATATTTTGCAGGATAAAGAATTGTGTCACCCGAACCATCTGGTGTTCCGTTGTTACCACTAGCGGCGACAACAATGGAACCTTGAGCTACTGCACTATCAACTGCATCCTTAAGCAATTGAGAACCAGTTGGTGTACCAAGACTCATGTTGATGATGTCCATGTGATTTTGAATTGCCCAATCCAATCCCTCAATAATGTCTGCTAAGTTACCTTGACCGTCAGCACCCAACACTTTTACTCCGTAGAGAGAAGCATTTGGAGCTACACCGACCATGCCTGTATTATTGCGAAGTGCCGCAATTGTACCCGCAACGTGCGTTCCATGACCTTCATCATCCGCATAAGAAGATGTGTAATCTACGGCAGAATAGCCTCCCGCAATACTCAAATCCGAATGTGGAGCAATGCCTGTATCAAGAACGGCAACTTTCACACCCGCTCCACTATACCCATCAGACCAAGCGGTTGTTGCATCCATTTGTTGCAAGTCCCACTGAGAAACCTCAGAAGTGGCAGATTGAACAGTAAAATTACCGTCTTCAACTGCACTGAATTTGATGTTCTCTTCGACATGATCCACGTTTGGATCTGCCTTGATTGCTTGGATATCAGAAGCCGTTGCTGTTACTGTTATCGCTGGAACCGAACGGAATTGATGTTTAACTTTCGGATGCTTACCGTTTCTCATTTTACCAAGGGATTTACCCTTTTTCTTGAGAACTACGATATACTCCTTCTCAGACTGTGCCTCTACTACGGGCGAAACAACTGGAGTGGTTTCCGTTACAGATTGAACATTTCCATCAATTAGAGCAGGCTGTTCGACTTGAACAGATTGCTCACTTGCCGCCGCAATTTCATTTTCAGCCGCAAGAGCTGTTCCAGCATTAACGAGCATTGCAAGAGATGTAATACCTACAATCAAACTCTTTTGCACTTTTTTCTTCTTCAATTGAAATCTCCCCCCCCATGATGATAAGTCTCAAGACTTTGTTCCAGATATACCAAAGACTCATAATACATTTTAACTGCAATATTTCGACAAAAGTAGATCCTTTCAACTTCATGTATTTAGTCAATAAAGTTACTTTTTGTGCTTATATTCAAAAATTTTACTGGTAATCATTCCCTACTCGTTGTAAACTAAGGTTCATAATGTTTCACGGGAAGGTATTATATGGAAAAACGCAAGAAAGTCATAGAAGAGTCACGATGGTACTATTTCGACTTTTTAAAAAACACAGTGGAAATGCAAGCAGACAAGAAGATCAAATCAGAAGCTTTGAAGATTGCTTCCCTTATTGAGCAAATAAGAGGCACGGAAACAGAGGAAAACATCGAGGAAATTGAAAATGCCCTCATAACTGCCGAATTGCCAGAGGAACCGTATAAAAAAAAGTTCAGACGTATGATTAAACTTTTGAAAAAGCGCCTTGAACGTGCTGTCCCTGACAACTTTGGTTCTTTGATTAAGCATTTGAGAGAGAACAAGGGGTATTCACTTAAAGAGTTAGAACTAGCAACAGGAATTAGTTATTCTTATATCACTAGGATTGAAAATGGGGAAAGAAATGTCCCAAGCTATCGTATTATTGAAAAACTAGCAAAAGCGTTAGAACAGAATGTAGCTGATTTGTTGTATATCGCAGAAGGTCCAAGTAAAAATGGCCTCCAACCTGTTGAGAAGCTCCTTCTCTCTGAAGGATATTTGGTTGACGGGATTCCTGCTACGAAAGAAATAAGAGAGAGCTTAGTGGAAATTTTCCACAAAATAAATGATAGCCCTTGGAATGAACACAAGTACAAAGATTCGATCGACATTATGGAATCAATTGATCGTTTCAAAAAACTCTGTAAACATACGACGGAGTAGTTTTCAACAGAAAGAAAATGAAATACGGGGTGATTGCATTCATGAATATTGCGAATATAGCTCAACTAGCAACTCTTTGTATGAACCAAGGATTCGAACTGCCACGTTCGGGATGTTTTCATGCATCCCAGAATGTATTCACGCTGGTTGAACGTAAAACAAACATCCAGGCAATATACAAGGATATTTTTGGTTCTGAACCATTTGACGACTTTATTAGTAAAATTGATGAGAGTGTAGATGAGTACATCAATTTCAAATTCAATGATGTTCAAATCAGCCTTGAATCCGCTCAGAGAGGCTTCCGATTTTCGAATCGAACAAAACTATTTTTGAACTTTGTTATTGAAAATGAAACAGATTTGTATCAGCTCGTCGTTCCACTACATCACGAGAATTCGGAGCTATATGTATTCGGAATTCTTCCTCTGGCCGAACCAAGTCGATTTCTTGACTGGTGTGAGTTTGGGTTTATATCGAAAAGCAAAGTTTCTACTAAAGAGACTCGTGTTCATCTTCGATTTTCCTATACCTATCGCATTAAAGAAACCAAAGATATTTCACCACAGGAATACTTCTTTCTGGCACGTTTGGAAGATGTTATATTACAAGTGTTTAGCGCTATCAATCATCGTCGTCTCAAAGCAGTTCAGGGGAATTCAATTCAAATCGATCTGCTAAGAAATTGGTGCAAAATGAAAGTGGAACAATATGCTAAAAATGAAATTGACCGTATAAAGCCTACTCACAAGATAGAACTTGATGAATCTTGGAATACTTTTGAATCCTTTTCGTCCTGGGCGATGCAAAATGGGTACGAAGAAGAATTACTGATCTCTCGTAACAACGAGGATGATTCCTTCACTCCAGAAACTTGCATTTGGGATGGCGACATCAACAGTCTGGTCGAACGTTATTACTGGCATTACTTCGATAATACTTATTATTCAAAAAGCAGTTTAATCGATATGAAAGTCACAATTAAAGGTGAAAGTAAAACCTTTAGATCTTGGCAAGATAGTACAGGTATACCCTCCCATATATTTACAGGTAGGTATTTTAGTGGATTAAGAGAAGATGATTTGTTAGCCCCTGTTGAAAAAGAGGCTATCAAATTCTTAAATCAAGAAATCACAATTAACGGAATGATTCGAACCGTAAAAGAATGGGCTGAACTTGCGGGCATTACGCCAGCCACTATCATCTCTCGGCTTCAGTATGGGTGGCGTGGCGAGGATATTATTGTCCCTACAAGAAAAAAGATATAGCTTCCTTTCAAATTAAATTATCAACTATCTATTAAGGAGAGTGATTATTCTATCAACCACTCTCCCCCTTTAAAGCACCTTTTCTCTTCCTCTAAGAATATTCTTCCTGGTGATATCTTATCAAGCCAACTCTTATCATTTCGATACAGACGAGTATATAACACAGGGTGTAATTTTCGAAGTTCATAATATGCATCAAACATAGCAACGCTCCCCTCGTGTGCACCATAGGCTATGCATTAACTTGGGCTTTTTCGATACAAAACTCGTTCCAATCCAACCTAATTTCCCATACTATAACATGTCACTCCTAAAACACGCTGATGATCTATCAGAAAATTTCCGAAAAGACACGTTTTCGCCAATAATGCTTCTTCTATTCGACAAGTGATAAAAAAGTCCTTTTCTCACCAAAATGGCATGAGAGATACTTCTCGTAGTTACTCCTACATAAGTTGAGATTTCGTATTGTGACATACCTTCATTAATATATTTAAAGTAACTTAATTTAGTTTGCTTAACAACACCATAGAATATAGAATTATATTTGGAATTAACTCCAAATAGAGGTTATACGACAAAACGAAAAGGAGTAGCTTCAAATGCCATCTATAATTACAAGTGACGTACAATTGCCATTCGATCAATACAAATGGATTTTCGCTACCTTACAAGCTAAGGAGGTACTTAAATCTCCGAGAATATGGTTACGTGTTCTGAGAACTATGAATCTTTATGATGGTTTGGAATACGGTCTTACAGTTGCAGACGGTCAACAGTTCCATGCAGATTTGGAGGCACTTGGTTTAACTAATGATGTTGGTGCTCCCCTAACCTTTGTATCAGGAAACCCCCAAAGAAGTTTTCTAAGAGGCTACCAAACTTATTGGACTAACACTTGTGTTATTAAGCCACCTGCATTGATCAATAACATAATTAGTCTTACTCCACTTGGAAAATCACTTTCTACTGGAAAAATGAACTTTGAAGAATATGTTAAATACATAGTGAAGAAATTTCAACTTCCTAATATTATTACCCAATATACAAACTTGCAAGAATGGTATGACAACAACAAACAAATAAAACCATTTGCAATTATTTTGGAAGTCTTGTGTGAGTTATATACTCAAGCTGGTTTTAAGTATGCCTATTTAACAGAAAGTGAAACTGCGGTTTTGGTCTACCCCCTTTCGGGTTCTATGACAATTTCTGAAATTGCCAATGAAATTATCATGTGGAGAAATAATGATCCTTCTTTTAATATTAATTTCCTGTATTACCATGCCTTTAGTGTCGACAATGAATATAGGAGCATAAAAGAGTTTTTGCAGGTTTTATCCGCAGGTAATCTCCTGATTTCTACTCAACTGATGGTACAAAATTTTGATATAAACAGAAACAATAAATTGATTTCTGTACAAGAAGAGACTACATGCTATTTTCTTAATTGCTTTGTAGAATTAAAATGGTCTCAACTTGGAGTAGACAATAATCAAATAAATAGCATAAGAGAGTTGTGCGAACAAGCATACACCTCTGGTTATTACAGTTTCATTTCAACAAATAGCGAAAGTCAAAATAAATTAGATTTTGTGAATTATTTTAACGATCAGGTTCAAATCACATCATATCCAACTATTGCACAAAACTTTGAACCAGAAATTGATAATTTCATTGATATATTAAAGCAAAACAAACAGATCATTTTATCAGGACCCCCTGGTACTGGTAAAACGAGAACTGCACTGCAAATCACAGAAAAGTTACAACAAAATAATGAGTTGGCTCATAGAGAAATCGTACTCTTTCACCAAGCAACTTCATACGAAGATTTCATTGAAGGAATTCGACCAAACATTCATAGTCAACAACTCAATTACACTTATAAACAAGGTATTTTTAAAACCATATGCGAACGAGCTAAAACCAATCCTGGGCAATATTTTGCTGTTATTATTGATGAAATCAATAGAGGAAATATATCAAATATCTTTGGCGAGTTAATTTTTCTATTAGAACCCTCTTATAGAAAACCTGAATATGCAGTTCAATTACAATATACAAATGATTTATTCTATGTCCCAGATAATGTACTAATTATTGGGACTATGAACTCATCTGACAAATCAGCTATTGACTTAGATTTAGCATTAAGAAGACGGTTTAACATAATACATTTACCGCCTAATTCAAATGCATTGAATGACAGACTAACGACAGAACATGTTACTATTACATCAAACGATGGTACTCCAATAAACTTGGGTGATGTTCTTGATAAACTCAACAATTTTATTTTTGACAATAATGGATTAGGAAAAGATTTCGGCATAGGTCATGCGTTCTTTATGCCAATATCTGGAGTGCAATATAATTTACCTTTTTTAATGAGAACATGGAACTATAAAGTCATTCCATTATTGAATGAGTTTATTCAACTTTCCCCATCTTTCAGATCTATACTTAATGACCATGGCTTCAACATACATAATGGTGTAGTTGAACATTTTTCAAACGAAGATGTGATGCTGGAAATGATGAAACAATTAAATCAGTTGGTATAACGCTATGCTAATCAAAAATGAGATTTATTTCGGGATGAAATCCAAAAGAATATCACTCAGTTATAGAGACGAGACATTTTTGCAACAAATAAATAAAGATCGGGAACGTTGGCTTAGAGTTACACCTAATGGGAAGGAAGTATATGAGCCATTATTTAATGAAATAACTCGAAATGACTCAAGAACATGTACAATTGAACCAGGACCATATGTAGGCTTATTAAGCTTAAATGATTGCACTATTTCTTTTTTGCCACCAAAATGGCTACCAGGGTTTGAAAGCAAGCACATACACTATATGCTATACAAATCTAATCCCTTTGCACCCAAAACTACGCATCTTCCTGAATCCATCAGCGAACAGACTGTTTCTTCAGAGGGTTTTTTTGAACCATTGTATAGTATATTTGCTAATGAGTTATTAGCTTCACTTTCTAAGGGGATCTATCGAACTTACATTAAGGAAGCTGTTGATTCAAAAAAATTAAAGGGCTCTCTAAACTTCTCACGACAATTATTGATGGAACTCAAAGGTAAACCCCTTTTTGCAACAGAACTAAACAATTTCTCAAATGTAAATGAGATTAACACTCTATTTTATATCGCATGCAAAATTGTTGAGCTACACACCACAAATAACAACACTGCTATGTTAATAGAACAAGCCAAAATGCTTCTTCCGAAACAATTAGTAAGTATCAAGAACCTTAATACTCTGCAACTTGACAGAAGGGGAAATCATTTACAGTGGGCTTTGCAACTCGCTAAACTTATAGCGAATAAAGATTCATTTTCTTTTAGAGGTGAGACCTCACAATTATTTAGCCTTCTTATAAATTTATTTGATTTATTTGAAAACTATGTTAGTAGTGAACTTTACACAAGAAATCCTAACTTTTCTCACGGTTTTGAGATAAACTTGGTCGATGGTTCAAGTTCATTTATCGCAAATTCATCGTGGGATCAAAGACGTGTCTTTCCTGATATAGTTTATAACGATGGGCAGAAAAAAATGGTATTAGATACTAAGTTCAAGAAAGTGACTGCTTTCGGTCCAGATATATCAGATGTTTATCAACTATTCTTTTATGCTTCAATGTTAAATATAGACCGTGGTGTTATCATTTATCCTTCTCATAAGGACACTGCAGATATTAAGGAGTTCCCCATTTCGTTTAATTCCAAAAGTGTAAAATATATTGTGTGCTACGGACTCCCTATCGTCGGGACCGAAGCTCAACTGACGGAAGCAATTGATAAACTATACGACTACTTAAAAGCAATATAAGGAGAGGCTCTCCTCTCCTTATATTGCTTTTAATATTTTAATTTATATTACTTAATTCAATTGGAAACTGTTTTGCAATATGAAAAGCGAGCTTTGGGGGTACTGCATTACCTATTTGCCTATATCCATCAGTTTTTGATCCTTCAAAGACAAAATCCATTGGGAAACTTTGGACGATAGCCGCCTCTCTTACAGATAATCTCCTATGATTATTTGGGTGGTGAATTATAACAACACCACCTTTATCATCTCCACGGGCTGTTATCGTTGGAGCTGGGCGATCTGGATTTATCACACGATGTCCCAAATAACCATTAAAGCGTAATTTATACTTTGAATACTCATGATTAGGGATATAAGGTGCTTCTTCGGGTTCGGGTATTCCACTTAGAGCTTCTCCTATACTCACCCAGTTAGCTAGATCACTACTTTTACTCGGATCAGAATGTATGGGACGAGGAAAGTCAATTCTATGGTTTAGATCCTTCCTTACACCAATAAAGATGACACGTTCTCTAATTTGTGGAACTCCATAATCGGCGGCATTTAACACCTTATACTCTACATCGTAACCTGCAGATCGAAAATCGTTATGGATCATCTCAATTACTTTACCTTTAGCAAGACTCAAGAGACCTTTTACATTTTCCGCCACGAAATATAATGGTTGCTTTTCTTGAATAACCCTCAAAAATTCCAAATAGAGTTTATTCCTTTCATCTACTACTGAACGATTAATATTTGCTACAGAAAATCCTTGGCATGGAAATCCTCCAATCACCATATCACAATCAGGAATTTGACTTGTATGGATCTCCTTTATATCTACGTTTGTAATATGATTCCCTATATTTTTTCTGTATGTTTTAACAGCTTTTGCATTTATATCATTTGCCCAAATTATATTATGTCCTGCCTGAATAAACCCCAGGTCCATGCCTCCCGCACCAGAAAACAAAGAAACTATATTCATTTTGATCAATCCTTTACGTTAATACCGTATTAAAAAGTTCAATGTTACTAAATTGTCGAGCTATTTTTTCTGCAAATAGTGGAGGAACGGCATTACCAATTTGTCTATAGCATGATGTCTTCGATCCTAAAAACACAAAATCATCAGGAAAGGTTTGAATTACCGCAGTTTCTCTAACTGACAATCGTCTATGATTATTAGGATGATGAATTACTACAACACCACCGCCACCGTTACCACGAGCTAATATTGTAGGGGATGGTTTATCAGGGTCTACTTGTCTGTGTCCCGTAAAATTCTTATTTGAAAAAACTTTATATTCTGAAAAGACATGATTAGGAATATCACATTTTTCAGAAGGCTCTGGAATATGCGATAACGCCTGAGACATTGTTACCCACGGTTTTAATCCCGTTATTTCGGGTTTCTCAGAATGTGTAGGCTGAGGAAACATGATATTAATATCAATATCCTCTCTTATCCCAAAAAATATTACACGTTTTCTAATTTGTGGTACACCATAATCAGCACAGTTGAAAAGAGAGTATGAAACCCGATAGCCTGCTTTTCTAAAATCGTCCGCAATTAATTCAACAACCTTGCCCTTCTCTAAGCTTAATAGGCCCTTCACATTCTCAGCAACGAAAAATTTGGGTTGCTTGTCATGAATAATTCTATAGAATTCCAGATACAATTTATTTCTTTCATCTTCTTTACTACGCTTCAAATTTGCTATTGAGAAGCCCTGGCAAGGAAATCCACCAATGATAATATCGGAGTCAGGTATTGTTTCAGAATCAATCTCTCTTATATCACCTAATTTAATATGTTCACCTATATTGGTCATATATGTTTGTACTGCATCAGCATCATTATCATTTGCCCATATTATGTCATGACCTGACCTAATAAACCCAAGATCGAGACCACCACAACCCGAAAAAAGAGAAACTACCTTCATTTTGCCTCACCCACCTACAAGAACGTCTGTTCTGTATATTATAGAATATTACTTGACTATCAGCAAATCACTTCTTGTTTATAAGCATATTATAACACAAGTAGTCATTTGCCCTTAAAAGAGTTGTCAGATCGAGTCGAAAATATATTTCTAATAACAAATTATCCGATTAAGAAGTAGATTGAAAATGATCATATATGTACTGAAGAATGCCATCTCATTCGCCCCAACTCGTTACGATATTGATCCTCAGTGCCGACCTGGAATGATTCTTTTACGAACTTGGCATAAAGGGTGAGCTGTGTCCGATCATTTTCATTCCTTTTACCCGTTTTGAAATCAGTCACCACATACCTCCCACTCCCCACATCCCTATACAGCAGATCCATTACAATCCATACCTTAACGTCTCCGACCCCCATAGACCTGAACCGTTCCGCCGTAATCAACTCTGTTTCTTCCCGCCGCTGTATCAGGTCTTCCATCGTACTACAGATATTAAATTACGAACTGTTTCTGGCAGTTTCTGCTGATACTCCATTATCGGCTCAGGAGCCAATTCACCATTGTAATAAATCTCTGTAAGTTGCATTCCTGAGATATTCGATTGCTGATATTCGATCATTTATAGCGATTAGTTGCTGGATTTCATCAGCCATCTTCTTTTCCTCCCCGATCCCATTTCAGACAACAACAACAACAACTAAAAATGTAGTTCCTGTCCTGTCGCAGTAATTGCAGTGCCTTCTTCGACAATTCCAATTCTCGTTGTCCCATTAGTGGTGTCTTCTCGTCTCATACTTTGAATACTGTCTAGGTTTAGTCCGTCTTACCCTAACCATACTATCCCCCCCTCCTACTTCCGCCTGTTCTCGATAATGATCATGAGCCAATATATCAACACGCCGACACCAGCTCCGAGACAAAAAAAGTATAGTATGCCTAATCCACTATTCGAGTTTTGAATAGGTCCCATCATAACATGCTACTTCTCCTTGGATAGATTTCTTTGAATTCAGCATCAGCATGAGTTCATCAATAATTGGTCTGAAAGTGTCTGCGTAAATAAGAGAGCCTCTTTTAACAATAGGCTCTTACTCTCGTTTATGCGTCTTGTCTATTTCCAACTGATCTAACTTTTCATTTGAAGCAATTCTGGGTATTTAAGCAAAATCTCACTTACTCCACCTACACCTGCCTTGATTTTTATGCGATTTAAAAGAAGTGGTTCATTTGTTTTTTTCAGTTCTTGAATTGCCCATAAAATGCTTCGCTTTCTAAATGCTTCTGTATTCTCTAACACTTTCGCAAGATATTTCTTCGTAGCAGGCATCTTTTTGAGATGCTTTTCAAATAAACATCTTTCTCCTAACATCTCATGAATTCTCGCAATGGTCATCCGTTTTGGCTTCCCCTCATCATGCAGTATTTGCTCTATAATCGCTCTAACTTTTTGATAAATTTCTTCATCCCTCTTTTGCCAATCGTAACGCAACGATCCTGACTTTGGGGGGAGCTTATCAGGCATATTCTCCATCAAGAAAGTCCGATCATATAAATATAACCATGCATATTGGCTTGAATTGAGCTTTCGAAGCTCTAATCTCCCCAACTGCGGATGCTGACTTCGCATTTCCGTCCATGCCTCTCTCCTTTCCTTCCTCACTTGTGCTTTATATTCTGGAGTCATTGTTTTCTTCATTATTTTCCTCTTCGGCTGATCTGCTAACACTTCAGACATGATTGAAAATTTCGATTCATCAGCATAAAATACATCTTCAAGCGACAAACCAAGAAAATGTATCACGAGAAGATGGCGTATAGGATGAAACTCTTTGCCTTTTCGATGCTTCTGGAACATACTCTTTAGCCAATTAAATTCCCCCACAACTGAACTCTGAAGAATATCCAGCAGTTCGACTCCAAAGTAATCAACGAAATCCTCTCTAACACGCTTCTGATCAACCCTGCCTTTTGCAGAGACATAGCCTTTATGAGAGAGCTGACTTTTGTAACAGTGATAAAACCATTCGAGCGGACGGCTTGGATATTCACGATTAAGTATCTTCTCAATATCGTTTACGATACAACGATATTGAGCCAACATTTTTGCATCGGGGACTTCCTCAATTATGATTTCAGAACAATTTATTTGTGTTGGCACTGTTAAAGTATGTTTTGTATTACCACGCAAGGGAACTTTACTTTGACTCAGCCTAACTCCATGTTCCGCACATATCTTGACACCAGGTATCTGAAAAAGCCTTCTCCAATACATCTCACCGTACCTTTCAAGTGCAAGTCTATTACATTGGGGGCAATATTGAAAATGTGTTGCCATTTTTATTGGAGATGTCGATTGACCTGTTGCATTATAAAGATCTCTCCCATAATCAGAGAGCATCTCATCCCAAATCCAGCGGCTTTGCTTTTCATTTTTAAAAGCAGAATAAAACAAATACATCGTGTTTTGAAAAATGAGTTGCTCTTCTGTTACAGTCGAACCCGCAGGTAAGTTTGAAATCATTCGGCTGATTCCTGACTGTAATTCAAAACTGACAGTATAGTTGCTGGATCCAAAAACGTCGATTAATGTTGCTCGATGGCTGGTATTACCGCTACGAATTGCATAGCGTGAAATAACACTGTATAACATCTCGTCTTCGTATCGAATTGGAAAGCTTGTCATCATACCCTTATAATCCTTTCAAATCATAATTACACTTCAAAGTCCGTCACAATAATTCCCGCATTGCTTAAACTCTCATACACAGAAAGACCATTTTCTTTGCCTTCTTCCACGACTACTCGCAAATCATTCTTATCAACTTCTTTTGCTGATGTAGGTAATGAATGTTCTGTCGCTCCGATATGGCACTTATAAACTTCTTGGACGATTTCCTTTACGCTTTGTAAATGTGGCTTCTCTTCAAAAATTCTTTCAATATGCTCATGTGCTTTTTTATCATCGATTCCCAATAGTGCTACTCGTACTGATACATCCTGCTTCATGCGTTCCCTATTCTTGACTTGTTCTTGATGAGTATTTTGAAAAGTCTTGAGCATATTCCCTAAGTCCAATTTGGATTGCTCTGCCGCAACAAATCCGTCAATTGGTATGCTGTTAATGTCACCGTACCTCGCCATTTTAACTGGATTGCCAGACCTTAAAGCATCGAGCATAGGCTGTACCAACTTTAAGTTTTCTTTAGCGACATCTTTGATGATCCGAGGAGTCAATTCCTCAGCTCCAGACGTTATAGCTTTTATTTGACTCATCAAAAAAATCTTAACTGCTAGGTCAGTAATGCCACAACTTGCTTCATACATTGCATCTTCTAGCTCAGGAGATAATGCGGTCGGATTCCGAATCCATTGATAATCCCACATCCCCTCCAAGAAAATTCTCCAACTTTGTTCTTCTTTCTTCATTGGCAACCATACCAGATCACCTTGACCAGACCCACGTCTCGCTATGCGTAGATCGGAGAATAAAGACATCGCTCGTGGTGTCCCGATTTGAATAATTGGCAGACCAATCGAATTCGACAGTGAGACGAAAAATGACAACATTTTTTCGCCACCACCGCTTTTCGCCAGCGATAAGTTTTGGATTTCATCAACGACCAGGATTCCAAGGTGACATGAGCGAGCAATCTGGGCAACAATCGAAATAAGCGATGCAGACGATAGTTTGCCGTTCTTCCCAAAGCGATTTAAGTGATCTGTTCCCAATAGTTGATCTATTTCAGCAAAGAAATGATTAATAAGTCCTCTTATTGAGCCGTCTGGAGGGCATTCAAGTCTCAAATAATTGATTTGATAAGCACTAAGTTGATTTCCCTTATAGTCGGAATGACAAATAACTTGGGGAATCATACTCAAAATTCGCTTAATGGCACTACTTTTGCCAACTCCGCTAACTCCGATAATAGTTAGCCCTGATGGACTGTCGTATACCGATTGAGTAATTTGAGCTTTCTTAATATCCGAATGTCCTTGAACCATCTGCATTGCATACTTCGGACTTAACGGGTTTCGTGAGATATAGCCTTGCCGAATCAATCTCGATATTCTCGCTTCAAGATCAACATGAATCGGAAGAGGCTGAAAGTAGTTTTGTAGTTGTTGAATCATATGGAAGCGAAAGTGGCTATCTGCAAAGCGTTCATTTGGATCGAAATATGGGTAACTAGCTAATGACTGAATAACAGTTTCTCTTGATTTTATTTCTGGAAGTGCCTCAATTAGCGGATTATTTCGATACTGGCTAACCATTTGTTCCGAGTAAGTCGCTACTTCTGCTAATGAACCATTAGGTATCTGTATCCTGTTCATGCCCCTGTCTCTCCCTTTGCTTTTGTCTAAACAGATCAAAATCGTTGAAGTAATCTTCCGAAACAGGTGAGATTGAATCACTTTTTGAAGAAATTTGATTTACTGGCATTGAATAAGTTTCATTTTCTCTTATCAACTGTCTCTCCAGACTCCGATATTCCCTAATTCCTTGAAGTTTCTCTGCTTTTGAACTTGGCATTTGCTGAGCCTTTGTTAGCTTTTCAGCGTCTTTCACTATTGCTTCGATATGGGTAATTAAATCAATCTGAGGTTGTATTCCTTTCTCCGTATGTTCCGCCTTTTGCATGTTCTCTATTGCTTGTAAATATTCTATTTCTTCCTTTGTTCTGTCACTATATTGCGAATGTTGGCTTAGTAAATAACACGGCTCAAATCCTTTGTCTCCTACACCCCGAAGATACAATTTTCCGATTTCCCGTGGATCATAACAAACAGAAACTCGCCAAGTCTTTACCCGTGCTTTCTCCATCCAACGCTCTTTTAATGCGGTCGCACTGCCATAAAACAGACCTTGAAATTTGATCCCCATGTGGCTGACCAGAGCTTCTGCCGTAGGAAGCATGTTCAGCATGACCACATCCAATGGAACCTCACGCAATTTCCCCGAACGATATTGAACACCCCATTTCCATATTACCGATGGAATACTTTCAATATCATCAGCGATCATCATTTCTTCACGAGGATAGCTGGCAAGGAAATGATGATTATGATGGAGAACACATCTAATGATGATCTGAGTAAATTGGTAAATGTCGAGCTTGGCATCCAAACGATAATCACGAGAGCTTGGTCCTCTTTGTCTAAAATCAGGATTGATTACGCCTGGCAACATCATTTTGACTGAATCATTCGTAGTCCTAAAATGACGTTCAATAATACTTTTTAGGTCGCCACGGTAACTGGAGGTATTCTCTATCTTTACATGGAGATTTTCCACAAGAGTTTCTACCTCTTTACTGAATAACTCTCCCTTGTCACCAAGGATAGTTTCAGGAAGATGATGCGATTCCCACTCTTCAGGTTGGATCGAAATCCCATACTTTGCACAGTAACTAACTTTATCTTCACAAGAATTCGCAATTGCCATCGCCGCAGACAACCAACTCGTTTCCAGTCCTATATACATTCCAGTTACAACCCTGGAGAATACATCCATCGTATAGAACAAACATGGACGACCAATTATCCAATTCCGATTGATTCTTGACACGAGATAGATGTCGAAACTTGTGCCGTCTAATAAAAACTTACTTCCTGGACCAATGGCTTCTTTCGTCGCATTGCCAAGGACAGGTCGATGAAGCAACTCATATTTCTTCGAGCTGTATCTCGTCGAGATCTCCCGCTTAATCGTATTTTCCTTTTTGAAGAAATATTTGAATTGGGTATACGTAGGTATACGAGTCGAATCCTGAACAATTGGGATCCTGACACCATCTTCGATTTTTTGATCTTCGCTGAAATAAGCTTGAATCATCTTCTGATAAGCGAATTTGAGTGGTGCTTTTTTTGATGTATAGTAATATTTCTTGAGTGCTACTCGGAAAATCTTTTCAATTTCTTCTGAGATATTGATGCCTTCACTTTGGCTGTATTTACGGGGCCTTCCACGTTTAACTCCATTGCTGGACTTCGTTTTCCCCTTCCCTCCCCTGTTTGAGAAGTTGGGAGCAAGCCCTTGTTTCGTTTTACCATTCTTCCAGAATGTTCTCAGAATTCGTCCAACGGTTTTCTCGCTATAGCCTAAAGTATCTGAGATATTTGCAATCATCTGCTTACGTAAATGAGGGATAAATATGTCGGGTTCGTTCTGCTCTGTCGCTATCCTATCAATCACCTTCCATGACATTTCCAAGTGGTCTTTTGCTTTTTCGGATAAACGATCATTCCAAATTAAGCTGAACCAATTCTTTTGATCCACGACCAATATGCCGCCTTCCTTTATCCCAGCTTCAATATCAATTAAGGACTTCAATATGGGATAACGATCGCTATGAATATTGATGACGTAGCAATAATTCCGTTCAGCATCCATCCATAAAATACGCTCAATTTGATTTTCGTCCTCTCCATATTGGATTAACGTATTAATGACCAACAGCATTATTGAAATGTTCACTTCCTTTCGAGTTTACTCTTATGTGCTCTACGGATTTGTTCAAATCTATAGGGTTATCCATATTGATCGTGATTCTCTTGGTTGCAAGCAGATGTTTAAATAACAACAATCCTTCACCACGCTCACCTTGATGTAATTCTTCGAAAGTTTCAATTACATTACGCATTGTCCCATTCCCCCTTATAATAAGTGCCAGTAATTGATCCAGTTTAATTCCCGCTTCTTCATCTCCATACCCCCAATCGCTCAGTCGGCGAGAGGCATGTAACCATTCAATATTTTTTGCCCGTACAGCATTGATCTCCAAAGGAGTTACTAGCCCCCAGTTAACTCCTTTTGCATGCCAATACCTTCGTATTAGTTCATATCTTTCGACCACGCCTGGTTTCTCCAGTTCTCTTGCTTCTTTTATATTTCGGGCAATGTGAATTTCATTGCCTTGTCCATCCTTCATCGTAATCAGAAAAGTGTTTGTAAATATAACTGGTGTTCCAGTTTTTTGATTAACAATTTTTTTAACAAGTGTTTCATCTAAAATGTCAGTCATCTCGACAAGATCCAATAACGGAAAATGTTCACGAATGTCGATTACGGCATCAGACCATTCACAGAGGTAAAAATAACGAGTTTCATTATCCGAAAGAAAATGATGAACTCTTCCTGTCTTCCATCCACTTACTCTGGAAACACGCCCTTTACTGGAAATGCTATGTACATTCAGGAATGGCTCGAAATCGCTCCCTCGTCCTTGACCTCTTCCTTCATTAATATAGCGCTGTAATTTACGATCCGAGAAATCATAATTGAACCTGGACATATTATTTCAGCTCCCTCAGTCAATGACAAAAAAACCATTACATATAGACAATTTCAAACTTTTTTTTAAAGTCTGAATTCTCTACTGCAATGGCTTTTATGCTTATTGCTATTTAGTTTATGCTTTGTTCATACTCTTTGACTTTCCGATAAAATGTCGAACGAGAAAGTCCCAGTTTCTTAATTGCAGATGAAGCGGTAGGTCTGTTCATGTTTTGACCACTTATTTTTTCTGAAAAAAACTTTTCGACTCCTTGCTGTTGAAGAGCTTCAATTTGTCTTGCTTCATTCTGATCCTGACTCGAAACTCGGACGTACCCGATCTTCATAAATATTTCCCCCAAGAATTTCCTCGGTATTGAGACTATTCTACGCAAACTATTTCAAAATGTCTATATTTTATTTTGATATATGTGTCAGTTAATTTACGAGTTATTGGCACATCGTTTATTGATTAATTTCACTGTTCGAAAACGTAGACAAAAAGAGACACATACAGATAGACACTCAACGTCCGAACATCTCTATCCACAATATTTCGAATCTTCTTCACGATTTGAACTTGTTCTTTCATCTGTATACTCTTATTTTATTACGCACCAAGAATATACACCTTTTTTCCAGCTATTTAACTTACGCCTCCCTCATTACTTCCATTAAATATCCCCCTTAGTTTTCACTTTGTATTTTTCTGGTCTATCAACTGTACTACAATCATCCTACTTCTTTTTCCGAACTCATTTCCCGAAGAATGCTCGCTACAATTGTATCCATATCAAACTGATTAATATTTTGATCCATCGCTATAACTCTCTTGTATAAGTCGGGCATCCTGGATTCGTTGTAGGAGTGCTCCCATTCACATGTTAGAAGGAATACACGAAAGCTTCCATCTTCCATCAAGTAAAGTTCCTTCACTTTTTCGACATATCTGTGCGTCAGCATGTTGTATTTGAAGTGCAAATCTATCGTAGCTACGTGTAGTCCCTTTTCCGCAAAGTCGAAGGAATGCACCTCTTTATAAGTTGAACTTCTAAAGCTTTCGATTTTCTTGAATACAAGGTCTGGCATCGCTAACCGTATAATTCTTATTAGCTCCAGAACATTGATGTTGGAAACACTCCCCTCTGCCTGCTCCGACACCTCTTCCGACACCTCTTCTGTATCCCAGTACCACTTTTCAAACCATTCCCAAGTCTTCATAGAGTAAACTCCTACTCGATCCCGAAAAACAATCCCGCTCTGCTCACACCATTGCCAGAGAGGAATATCCGTACCTTGCATCTCATATTCATCCAACTCCTCCGACATTAAAATATCTTCTGCCTTCATTGCTTGGAAATCGATCTTCAAAAGAACCAAATATGGCATGTCCATATTGAAGTCAAAGATGGTTCCCCCTTCAACTTGTCCTGAACATAAATTCAAACTTGCAAACAGTTCATGGCATCCAGGGAAATAGTTTTCCCAAGCAGTTTTGAATAGCTGTCCAAAATGGATTCTGTTTAAAAGGCATTCTACCTTATATTCATCTAATGATTGATTTTGTTTATTCCCCTCTAGTAATGTTCCAACTGACCACATGTGTCATTCCTCCTCAAGTTTGTTTTTATATTCTCATTTTACTGATTGGCAAGCTTATTGTGGGCGAAAAACGGTTCTACCATGTCGTACTAACTGACGAACCACTTTCACCACAGCCGCTCCTAGTTAAAACATCGGAACGTCGCTTCGTTTATGTCTATATGTCACAAGGGAATTCTTTATATTATGGGTAATCTCATATTTCGCTGGGGAAAGGGCAAAAGTCGTAATGGTTGTTCGTCTTTTAAGAACGAAGAGAAAGTCGTACTGCTTCTCTTATATATAGTATTTCTAATAAAACAGTACGACTTTTAGTAAGTTTGACGATTTATCGCCATTAGTAACAGTTACATCGGCAGTTAGGGATGTAGCATTGCAAAAACATATTGGCAATTCCTCAATGTTATGCTGCTTCTTTCGGCGTGTTCAGAACTTCGCAAAGACATATCAATGTCGTTCTGAATTGGCAATTCCTCAGTGTTATGCTGCTTCTATCGTCGTGTTCAGAACTTCGCAAAGGCAGCTCACTGTCGTTCTTAGTTGGCAATTCCTGACTGTTGTGCAGCTTCTTTCGCTATGGTCAAAACTTCGCAAAGACATATCACTGTCGTTCTGAATTGGAAATTCCCGATTGTTATGCTGCTTCTTTCGGCGTGTTCAGAACTTCGCAAAGACATATCAATGTCGTTCTGAATTGGCAATTCCTCATTGTTGTACTGCTTCTATCGGTACGGTCAGAACTTGCGAAAGGCAATTCACTATCGTTCTGAATTGGCATTTTCCTCATAGTTAGACTGCTTCTATCGGTATGGTCAGAACTTGAGAAAGGCTATCCACAGTCGTTCTGAACTGGAAATTCCTTCATTGTTGTACTGCTTCTATCGTATGGTCAGAACTTGCGAAAGGTTATTCAATATCATCGTTCTGCTAAGTTGACAATGATGGTTTGCATATTGTTACGGTTAACGCAGTCTGCTGAATGGCAATCATACCAACTCTTAACAGCGATATATTAATGAAACAGTTTCACTCATTTTTGACACAAAGACTCGAACAACCTACAATCTAACAGCAGAAATGAAAAGCAAAAAGGATGCTACAGAGCACCCTTTCCATTACGTTATGCCGACACGAACTGGTCGTCACAATCATTCGTATTATCTAAAAATATTATTTTTTGCCCAGTGTTTATCATGTTGTTTGTTTTGAGAAATAACTCCTCTCTTTTTAGTAATTTAGCGAGGTTCTTTATGCTTTTTCCAAGTCGGTCACTTAACTCCTTCTTTTTAATGAAGCTTTCACCATTTCCTTTCACCTCAATAAGTATTTTTTGCAATTTAGAGCTATCTGATTCCCCTTTAACTTTATCACTATCAGTCAAAACCTCTTGCTTAACCGTGCTCATTGTCTTTTCAAAATATTTTATATTCGGCAATTGCGACAAAACAAGCTCAATTACCTCTTTGCTGTCACTAAATACATAGATTTCGGCACTCTGGCTATTATCACGGTTTATTCGCTTAATCGCTTGGTACATCTCTCCAGCAATGGCGGTTTTGCGAATGTTCTCTACTTGTTCATGTCTGTACATTTCGATATTCTCAATGATATTGTTGTCCATCGTCCTATAGTATAAGTAAGTTAGGGCGTAGGTCAGATAATCATAATTAGGTGTCTTGAGCACGACAACACAATCAAAATCACGATAATCATTGACACCAATGATACTGCCAAAGTGAGCGATCTTGATCTGACAGTTCAGATTTTTTTCAATCTCGGCAATATCATTCCCATAGTCAGAGAGATGTTGACAAATTGCGTTCCCCACCCTCTCCCTACTGTCTAATTGAGTTACAAAAAGGATACCCCTTTTGCCGCTAAATGATATTTTCACTAAGGCATCTCGTTCGAAGTTGACATCCTTCTTTAAGGCTGTTTTGGTTGTCTTAACATTTACATGATAAAACGTTTGATTTGCATAGTCGTACATCTTTTCCTGGTGCTTGACTACGAACTGATCACTTAATGCATATCGATAATCGAATCCCCCGTTCGCATCAAGAATGATATTATTCTCCAGCATAGCAAACCGATGACTTTCATCAAAGGTATGAAAACCGCCTTCATGCAAAAAACCACCATTAGTGAACAGGTGTTGGCACTTGCGAAGAATCTGCTGAACCTCTTTATGTTTCTTATCCTTTTTACCAGAGATGTTTGCCAGGGCTGATGCGATTGAACTTCGATACTCCTCATATTTACCGTTGTTCAAATCCAAGCAAATCATCTCATTTAGCCAAGATACGTCTAAGTATCGGTCTTTTAGGCTTTGAAGCATTTTCGCTATTTTTCCGATTGCAGTGAATTCTGGTTCAGAGCTATACCACAATAAGCTTGCCGCATCTTCCCTAGAAATTGTTATTTTCTCAAGAAGATCGGGATATTCATCGATGATTAACGTATGCCTATCTTTTATCAACTCTTGATGCTCTCCTTTGCAAATCTGAATGTACATGTTATGAGTAATGCACAGCACTTGATACTCAGGCAACGTCTTCTTTATATGCGTCTGCGTAGTGTTTTTCGAAGAAAATCCATATGCTATTTTCCTTTTTCCTGCATTCCGATTAATCTCTTCAACGGTTTTATCCAACAAGTCATCCTTTATAAATCGCTGTACATATAGAACCTTATTGGATGGATCGTGTTTCATTTCTTCTAGGATTTTGAACGTCTTTGTACTTTTGCCTGTGCCTGCCTCGTGATTGAATACTACGAATTGATCTTTTCTCCATTTTTCAGGATTGATAATCTGTTCTTTTAACTCCTCAAAATACTGTTCTTTCATAACTTCATCCCCTTTTCTCGTAATTTAATTGTGATGAGATCATCATATTAGGAGAATGACTACACAAAAATAGTTTTTCGGTTCTATAACGTTCGAGCCGCTATATTCGATATTTTGTTTTCAACGAGCAAAAAAGACTGATTTACTACTTCAACATGTTCATCAAAGGCTTTCTATCCAAGGGCAGACTACTCCCCTGGATTCAGAGAAAACCGTAAATGAAAAACGTTGAAATAAATAAATCAGCCTTATTGGGCTTATATATGTTGACTAAATGATGTTCAAAATGAAATGTTGCCTAAATAAAATGTAGCATCATAATATAACAAGTCCGCCTCCACCGTCAAGGTTTTTCTTGAAAATCCCTTCTCCCCCAAAACCCCAATCATTAACCTATAATCCACTCTGATAGATAAATACCCAATCTCTAATTCCCTGAAATGATGCGACACTCCCTCCCAACGTCCGACATCCTCAGACCAAAAAGATGCGACATGTCGGAATAAGTCGCCTGCTTTTGAGTATAATCTATAAAACTATCAAAAGGGGGCTAAAACAAATGAACAACAAGTTTTTCTATGCCGTGGACAGCGGCAAATCACAAACGAAGGCAGTATTTAGGGATGAGGGGGTGATTCAAAAGATCAAGTTTTCAACACGGGTAGAACAGGTAGCTGAATTTGGAGCTGAACTATCTCCAGGGTCCTATTTAGTCGAGTTCGAAGGAAAGAGCTATTTGATCGGTTCCATGCTCGACGAAAGCAGATTCAACTTTGATCTGAGTAAGAACACGGAGCAACATCGACTTTGTATTTATCTTGCTATCACCAGACTGCTACTAAAGACGAAACGATCCATCGCCTTTGCTGACATTACACTTGCGCTGAATATACCGCTTTTACTCTACAAAAACGACTCCCAGAAAAAGGCTTATCATGATTTTGTCCGCAACAATGGTGAATCAATAGGTATATCGGTCAATGGCAAAGCCTTTGTATTCCGTATCACTCAGCTCCTTCTCCTCCCAGAAGGACTAGGTAATGTCTATACGGAAACACAAATAAACGATTATCGCTCAAAGAAGGCAGTAATGATCGATGTAGGATCACTTAATGTCAATTACCTTGAGTTCAACAACCTTGTGCCTAATTACTCTAGGATGTTAACCGCCGACCTTGGCACTAACATTCTCCGATCTAAAATTGCAGATAGCTTGACCACAAAATTCGGGACTTCCGTTAGTGACAGTGATGCTGAGAGGCTTTTTTCGGATAAATATCTGATTATTAATGGAGTAAAACAGGAGGAAAGTAAGGAGATCATTGAGAGGATTATCCAAGATCACGTTAAGGAGATCTTCAATTATGCCAAAAGCAGACAGCTATCTTTAAACAATACGGCTGTCGTATTCGTCGGCGGCGGAAGTATACTACTCAGGGAGTTCCTACTAGCTCATTTCCCCGCCGTTGAATTCGTATCGGATGCTCAATTTGCAAATGCGCACAGCTTTCTGCAAATATTGGAGACAAAATATGGGCAAGCGAAATAGGCTCTCAATCTCTTTCAAACACAAATATCTACATGTTTTTGAGTATTTGCAATGTATTCCGAACAACAAAAGTGATTACATTGCAAAAGCAGTAGAAGCATACATGACGGGTAACAAAACAGCGGGATCACATGAGGAAATCAGAGAGATAGTATTAAAGGTTTTGAGGGAACAGGGAAATATGCCGTTGTTAAACCCGACTGTCCAAGCAGATTCACTGTCTGTTGAAGATGTAGAGTTGATCAATGAGTTATTCTAACACGAAATTTATACAAGGAAAACTCCGAAAACTGGGCATTACGCATCCAGCGGCGGAGTTTTCCTCTGTATTTTTCGGAGATTTACAGCTCCCTGACAATCCCACTAAATAATAATTGTTTTACACTTTCCCCAATTCAAGCTGACAATTCCTCTATACTTAACTCGCCCTAGTTAGGAATACGTCTCCACTTGCAATCGATACTGGCTTGCCTAAATACTATATGATTCGCCGCAGCAATTGACGCTTGTTCATGTATTTCAGTCATATCTCTGATTTTCTTTAACACTTCTACAATCAACACACTCGACCGTACATTTACGTTCGTATTCCAGTTTTTCTGTAGAGTTTACTCTAGCAGGATATTCTTCAATACTTTTCACAAGTAGTACACCACCACAGTCACAAATAAACATACTCATCCTGCCCTCCAACTGAAATTATTCTTATATTCATTCAACTGCTTGCAGCATAAATCCTTCTCCAGTAATTCTGTCCTGTATTACCAACAGTCGTGCCTAGGATGCTTGTTCGTTATAACTTGATCCAGCTATAACACTTCAATTGTGGGATTCTGTTTCAGATACGTTAATGCTCATGTACTGGTTCACCTCTCCGTATTTTTAAAAGAGATGGGTTGCCCCATTCTCTCCTCTCAAACTTTTATCCTCGATCTGACTACAATTTTGCAATTTTAAGCTGATCGATCAACTCGGATAATATGCACAATTCACGAACCTTAGTCTGTTCTGTCCATGTGCTAGAAATTACTTGTTCATTGATCTTCACCAGTATTTCCTTTGCGTTCCTGCTAACAGGTTGTCCATCAATCATAAAATCGTTGGAGATCATCAATTCTTGCAATGAATTCTCCGATTTCCTTTCTGTTTCTACTTCATCAAATGCCGTTTTAAGAACCTCGTGATAAGAGACCTCAAGTGCCTCGCATAATTGAAAAATCTTTATAATTGATACAGATTTTCTTTGCCCCGATTCAATCCTGAAAATGTAAGAGGAACTAACGCCACTAATTTCCTCCAATTCTTTTAACGAATAATTTCGAATTTTCCGAAAATGTTTAAGTAGCTGTCCGAAGCTGTCCGAGATCTCTATCACTTTGCCTTTCTCCGATTCTTCCTCATCCAAATGTGCCTGCTTCTGATTGTCGTCATTCATTTTGGTCGACTCCTTTTTTCTGATCTCAATTGAGAATCCTTTTTTGTTATTAACATTGTATTATAAGCAATTCTAATGCTTCTGATTACGAAACTCAGACCAAAAACCAAACCCTTATAAATGAAATTCATTTCACTACTCGTAACCAATTCCAATATTGTTTAGGTTGCAACTCTATGTAAATTTCGACCGCTTATTACCTTGATTGTTGACTAGTTACGACACTTGTTCACATAACCTTCATAACAGTTATGCACATCTTCATATATCTTTTTCCAAATAATTCTTATTAAGTTCATATGAACCTCATACATCATGCATAACCTTTCAGTAAATCTTTCAAAATAATATATGAAGTAAGTACAGCCAGGAATGGGAAAAGAAGTTGCGGAGCAAAAAAAAAGACCGATAGACGTATGTCCAACTGGTCTCTGAACTTCGTTTAAGGAAACGCCACTTTCGTTTTTCTTTCGAGGTCATCATGAACTACCCTTCCATCCGACCACATGGAGTGATTATCTAATAGTCGCCACCGTGATGTGATTCGCTCTTTTTAATCAGAATAGACAAGTAGAAATCAACTCCATTTTCCCACGATACTGAACATGAGAATGGATCTATTTTCGCCGTCATGAACATCTCAACATTGTCTCTCATTTCAGCCAGTAGGCCTGTGTCTCCTTCCAGAAATCGCTTCATATCGAGAACACGGTATTCATTAAGGTGGTCAAATTCCAGAATCAACACTAAGGATGGAAACGGATAGACTGATGTTACTTTCATTCTAAAACCCTCCATGACAATCACGGATAAAGCGGTATTCCAAGTTTCTTTCGGCGGAAAACCTCATAGGAGTTCATGTCCTTTTGCAACACCTTGATTTGGTAATCCGAAACCTCAGATTCTTGTAGATCGGGAGTAATTTCTAGCAAATCAATGAATCTTTGCTTCCATTCTTTTTTACCCGTTTCATAAAAAAGAGCGGCGATGATAGTGTCAAATACATGCTCAAGACCGAGTTCTTTTCTTCTCGCATGATAACTCCAGAACTCTTCCTTGCTCTTCATAAGCCACATGCACATGAAGCGATTCTGCCTGTAGTCATCGATGCCACCAATGATTTCCCCGATTGATTCTCCTGGGAAGATGTTCTCACGCCACCAATTCAAGTATTCATCGAACATAAGCTAACTCTCCTTATAAAGAAAAAAGCAGACCGCTCCCCGCCAAGGATAAGAGTGTCTACCTTTTCTTAAATAATTCTCTGATTTTCCTTCGAGCCGAACCGAACAGCGGTGTAATTTCGAAGCTATTGATGATGTCAGAATCGACATTGGTAGCATCATTAGCTCTACCATTTAACTTCGCCAATAACCTCTGATTTTCCTTCGAGACCGAGAAACTCATATCGGGTATCTTCATGTCTTTGCGATTCGTGTTCCTGATCTCACGATTTCTTTTTAGCGACAATATCAATCACTACTCCTTCTTCTCTATAACTTCCCTCTGTTGTCGTTGTCGATGGCATTGCATTCTTTCTCTTATCAAATCGGCATTGTCTTGAAGAAGTTGTTCCAGCTCCTCTGGAGAATAAATAGTATGCTTAGCAACCTCATCAATATTGATTCCGCTGTCGAGCATTCTTCTAACAACCATTAATACGCCAATTTCGAAAGCCTTTTCATATGCTGATGCATAATCTAAGTATCTTTGCAAATCCAATTCACTTTCATTGTTCTCGTATGCATATTTCAGTGCGTCATCAATGGGCAACTTTGGATCATACGATTCTTTGTTACATTGCGAGCAGAAGAAGTGCGGAAGGTTATGAATAACGATCTTTTTCTCATTAATGAGAAATTGATTAGAACCGATTCTGAACTCTTTTGTTTTTCCACAAATACATTCCATTAAACCATACCTCCCGTTAGTTACCTTTGACCTCATTCGCATTTACATTTGCATGGATTCTCCAAAATAAGTGAATTCAATTTCAAGGAACGGATCGCACGATAAGACATCTGTAATTCTCGAACTCCCATTTTCGGAATTTTCGTCTCAAATTTACTCTTTGGTTGCACCTCCTTCTTCACCTTAACCACAACATGTTCCCTCCCCTCCCAAAAGTCGCTCCTGATTCTTTTTATACAGTTCTTTAATCTCACTGACCGACATAACCGCACCAGTCACAAAGCATACCAGAGTCAGATCGTTGATTTGGTCTTGATTTTCACGGGTAATTCCAATGAATCTGTTTTCATCAATCCACTGTTGAATCAAACGTATGTTCAAGCCCGTTAATTTTTCCAGTTGCTCTTTTGAATATGACTGCATATCTTCCTCCTCTCTCCTATCAATGGGGAATGTATTCTTTCGTTTTACCACAAAGACAAATAAGTTCCATTAACCTATTCCTCCCCTATATTTTATTGATTAGCCCATTACAAGTTACGAATAAGCTATGAAGAAACGATAGTTCCCATTAGAAAGAAAACACTAGCTCTGGAAAATAAGACGAATCTTCAATTGCCTCATAGCTACCGTTTTTTAAAGCATATTTGAATATGGTTCGAGTGAATAGCATGTCAACCACCCAAACTTCGTTCACACCATAACCTTTGTAGATCTCCATATTATCCTCGATTTTCTCACTACTTGTAATGGAGGGATCTTCAAACAGTTCAATAATCAAACTTGGAACACCATGAATGCCATCACCCTTAATGATGTTCACCTTGCTCTTCTCTACAAACACAATGTCTGGTATAAAAACATGCTCCTTTTCATTCAATTTCAGAGAAGTACGTTGCAATACCTTTCCCCGTCTCCCTCTCTTTTTATTTAAAATATCAAATAGTTCCGATAACACTTTCAATTTTTCCTGATCATTCCTACCCTCACTTAGTTTCGGATGACGTAAAAAAAAGTCTTTCAATTCATTTCTGGATGGTATTGGAAGGAATTCGATGAATCTAAACAATCCAATGTGTTTGATTAACATGAGTATCAGTCTTCGAATCTTTTCGACTGATACATCCAAGTCACCATTATTATATTTCCATTCACCATCTTTCGGAAAACTGTCTATATACTCCTCGTATGATATTTCTTGGGGATCCCATCCAGGTATCAAATTACCCATATGCTCATCACCTCAATTTTATAAGTAAACACTGTTTCTTGCTTTTCAAGCCCGCCTATCAAAAATATCATTATTGAACAAACCTTTCTTATTTTTTTTTATTTTCAAATAAAATGTAGATAACAAGCACGACTCCTGCTCCAAGCCAAAAGAAAAACCACTTGTCACTCGAATTGCTATCTGAACCTGGTAGATCCAAAACAGAAACATATCGCCAATAATCAAACCCCAAGACAAATCACTCCATTTTCAATTGGGTAGTAATCTTTTTTTCTGCTCTTCAAAGTCTCTCCAATCGAAAAAGTCTACCGCTTCATCCAATCCATCTATATCGCTTTCACTAAGATGACGGGTTAACTGATAGAAAGTACCTTGATATTCCTCTTCAAATGAGGCAATTTGCTTATTTATATATTCTAACTTCACTTCTAAAATTCGATTTTGAAGTTGCTTATTTTGATGAATCCATTGCATTTCAAATGCAAAAGTCGGATCTTTCCACTCTTCTAAAATTGATCGTGGAACTTGTACAACCCCATTATCATCAACTGCGTTTAGACCTCGCTCGATATATTGATGAATGCGTTGTTCGCTTACACCCAATTCTTCCGCCGCTTCATTGATCGACAGCATTTCATCAAAAGTGGGTAACAAAGCTTCTATGCCTTTTTTGAGCTTTTTCTTAATCATTTCTTAATCCCCCCTACAGGTCTAAGTTTGCATTTCGGATCGCTTCAACTCATTAACGACATGTTTTTTATATCTATCACTCGATCTTTCCATACAAGTCTTATGGAACACCTTTGGACTCCAGGTAAAAAATACTTTAGCGTTTTATCTTTTTTAACATCAAATGTATGTAGGTATACACTCAGTTCCCCATCCAGTAAACACAAATCGAAGTCAATACTTTTATTAGCATTAATAGAATAGGCCATCATAAAAGTTCCTGAACAGTACCGATAGTGTAGCATTATCTCCCCGCACTCATCTCCGACGCATACTTCGTGGTTCCGTGCTTGAATCGGGATAAGTCTCCACAATTCATCAATCATTTGATCATAGATTTCGGGCGATCCACTTTCAACAACTAAGATTTTCAGTTCTGACTCAATAATCATCCAGCTACTAATATTGAACTTTTTTTGTTCAAAAGCCATTGATACTCACCCTCTTAATTGTTCAATAATTTTCTATCACCCTGAGGCAGTCTGACTTGATTTCATTAAAAGACTGCGGTTTAAACGCTTTATAGGTTCATTTACAGCATTAAATCGCTACTTCAACTATAGGCAAAAGCCTTGTGAATAATGACTTTAGGCAATAAAAAAAATCCCGTCGAGCCTAGTGGCCGACAGGATTTTTAAAAATATTCTGTTGGATTCATATCTAATTATACACATTTTTGAATCCCCCAATTTTGGTTGGATTATAATTTATCTGCTATACTTCCGTTTCGGTATTGAAATAACTTACAAATGGGCAATATTCTCAAAACGTCAACCACGGGAAACGGAAGACTTCAATCTTACTATACCAACAACTCCTGCTTATATCAACTATTGATCTGTATTTCTCATCAACTACCGTTTTTCCCTACCATGTTGACTCAAAATACTAATAATCGTTTTGCAGGTAAATACATTGTTCAGATTGAATTCCAATTCCACCAATGTTTTTCATCCCTTGATCAGATGGACCTTTCTAAAACATCACCCCTCTTTCCTATCACAATATCATCTCTGGGAACCTTCGCTGAATCTCTGAATAACAGCAATCGCATACAACAATATTCTTATCGCCCATTCCAACGAATTTCGCCTTAACCCTATACTTAACCCCTTCCTGAACTGACTCTGGCAAAAAACCCTCGCTACAGACCGCACAGGAACCCTGCAATTTCATGTAACATTCTAGGCATAGTGCCCCTACGTCATTGGTCATGTGATTGAACAACATCTCAACTTCCTTGGAGCAAAACGTACAGCATTTCATAATTTCATCCTCCAATTTGTATCGGAAATGCAAAAAAACCGCAGACCTAACCCGTTAAGGTTTTAGTCTGCGGTGCTTCCGCAATCCGATCAATATATATTTATTCATAATATACTGCATTGGGCATGATCCGACAAGGAAATTTTTACAGACCATTACTCATTCTGACTATCACTGTATCCTTACGATTACCTGGAACTTTGTAATCAATATATTTATCGATCAATTCAACAATGGAAGGATTGCCCCATCTATTCTCCTTACCGTTTGGTCCAATAAGATACGACGCCTGCACTTCGTCTTTTGTTGCTACATATCCTAGTGCCTCTTCGATTTATCAACCATTGTATTCAATTCTAAAATTTCTCGTTTGGGTTATCTTTTCTAGCTCAAGTCGTGTAACACGCAATGTCTCTTCCATTAGCATCCGCCCTATTAAAAACTCCCAGCCCAATTCAATTTAATACTCTTCTTCAGTTCCTCAATACTGATCATTGGAATCCGATGGATCATACGATGACAGTTGGAGCAAAGCATACCGATGTCCTCGACTTTCGTTTTTTCCCCTTCCCTCATCTCGGAAACTGGTTTCTTATGATGTCCTTCAATGAAGTCCTTCCCTCGCTCACCGTAAACCTTTTCGAAGTTGATTCCACATGCTTCACAGAACAACTCCCCATGTAACTTTATAAATCGCTTCTTCGCATCTTTAATGAGCTTTGGATCACGTTCTCGAACTTTATGTAATCGAAGCAATTCCTTTCCTTCTTCGTACTCCAAATCACCTCTATCATTTTGTTCTTCAGATGGTGCATCCTCAGCCAGAGTCACATCTTGTGGCTTAGATTTCTCATCACGAATTTGCTCTATGTACGTCTTTAAGTGTTTCAATGCTGAACTGTACATCCGATTTCCTTTTTTATCTCTTTTCAAAAACTCAGGATGCAAGAGAATCTTATCAATTAACATTGTATCTGTAATTTCAAACAAATCCGTCTCATTTATCCCATAGTCCTTCATTTCTGAAGAAATGGTGGGTATTGCATTTGCATATCTATTAATCGAATATTCTTTTATGGATCGATTATTTCTCAGCCAAATAACGAAGTCTTCTTTGTTCATCAACCAATCGTTCACCCCTCTATATAACATTGACGAATTACATTCATAAAACACCATCACCTTTGAATACGAAAATCTCTTATTGAGATCATAGCATATTATTTTACAGTATGGTTTTTTACAACTGTAACCAATGTCTAACCACGGAATAATTATAGAGTGATTACATCCATAATCGGTATTCATTTAGAACTAACGTATATGAACGGTATTCATTTTAGCCACAAGAGGTAGGATAGTCCTCACCTATCCCCCTGTCTTTGCACCTGTTTCTTCCATATAAACTCCTGAGTGAAATACTCTTTCGTGGTCGTGGTCATGATTATGACCGTGTTGACTAGTACACGGAATTCGTAAAAGGTTATCTTTCTGTAATAAGTATTCATTGAAAAGTGCGTGAGTTATGTAAAGATATAAGTTTTCTGTTTTGCTTTTTACACAACTTACGCACAATCACATGTAAAAACTCTAATTTTGACTAACTATTTGACACAAATTACACGAATACGGGCGATACTTTTACACAACCCACGCACTTTATCTACTTCTTTAAATCACGCACTCCTCGCCATATAAAAAGGTAGATTAACAGTTACAGTTTTTAAGAGCGATCGAAATACGTTTTTCGTGCACGAAAGACGTCTCAATATATCTTTTGAATCACTTGTACGATACATGTTATTTATCGTACACTTTGATATTATGAGACCAAGGTTGAAGGAAGGGAGATACTTACACATTTATAAAATAGCATCTTTTAATCAAATGTTACGAACTAAACGACCACCAGAGATGCAAGAAAAGTACAAAGAGAAAGTATTAATGCAAATCCTTCTAGGAAAAGAAGGGCTAAAACCTATATTGTTATCACCTAAAGAAAGAAATTCAATAAACATTGAACTTAAACAAAAAATCGAAATCTATGAGCACAAACGAAAACAAATTCTTTCACCATCAGAGATGGTATCCCTGAATGCTGAAAGAAGTGTCGTTGAGGATACCCTCAACGACATGAGAAAGAATAGAAAATGATATAGCCCAGTGGAGCAGGAGTGATTACCTAAATTCAGTTCAGCTTGCGATGTTTCAATAAATTGGACCGTTAATAAATTTAGCTTTAAAGTAAATATATACAACTCCCTCTACATTCGACTGAACCAATTTTTTCTTCATATCATTTAACCATTTGTATATTTCTTTGCCGCTCATCATTTGATCATTCAAATCGACCTTTATCCGTTCAACTCTCTCGGTTGGAATTTGTTCGAGTTGTATGGAAATAGAGTATGTATTCAAAGGGTCAAAATAATATTTGAACGGCTTCGCAATCCAGTTAATCTCTTTATACTGCATTGAAATGCTTACTTCGAATATTTCGCTTCTCATCGTAGCAATCACCTCAATGCTATCTCGTTCTATTAATCAACTCACTCAAAGTATCTTCAATCGGCTTAAACACAGTGTGTTCATTGTAGTGCAACGAATAATTTGGATGATAAGTACGATATGTATGATATGGCAAGTTTGAATGGACAACCCGTGAAAGCACATTTGCTTTGAAATCCTTTACGGGTTCAAAGCTTAAAGGCTTGCCCAATCCGCCGACACGATGGAAGGTTGCGCTCAATCGATCATCGTAATCAGGACCAGTAAAGAATACGACAATTTCAGGAGATAGAGCTGATATTTCCATATGCAAGACATTATATTCTTGCTGAAGCAAGTTTTCAATTTCGTGCGGCGGTCTCTTATTCGCATAATCAAACCGAACTAATTCCGTATGTAAAAAGCCGTCGTCACCCTCTCCAGGCGAAATAGCCTGATACAACCTCCGCATTCCTTTCCAAAACGGGGTGTGATCATATTTGCGTTGATGTCGAAGATCTTCGTACATCCATTGCAAAAAATCAACAGCATTCTCCCGCCGCACTTCTTCATCTCGATGCTTGAAGATATCTAAGGTTAATTTAAACGAATCCCAACCATTCGTCTCTTGACCTACAAACAGCACTTTTCTTTTAGCCTTCCTATATGCTGGCAATGCTTTGACCAAAAACGGATTAGACAACTGCTCTATGTCCTGGGGAGCTAATTGTTCAATTGCCGCAATCAATCGATTCCAGCATTCATAATATGCCGCTCTTAAATGAAACTCAAGGTCCGACTCCTTCTGATATGTGTTGATACTCAAACTGCATCCCTCCTCAACTTGTTCACTAATACGAAATACTACCAATAACGTTTCAGTGTTATAAACACTAAGGAAGCGATGATCATCAATGTCGATTCAACTCGAACCCATCTTTGCCTCTTCCTATATCCCTAAATGTATTTCTCTTTTTGCCTGTATAATTTTCGAAACCAGTTCAGTTCGTTCAGAAGACATTTTATAATGCTTGGAAGCTGTTACTACATTATAGAGTATCTATCGCCGCATCGACAGGGACAGAGATTGTATACATGATTTAAAATAGCTGGAGCTTTGACTTTCTTTCCAAAGCACCGAAAACGAACGAGACTCATAACATTTTAAATGGATTATTACACTTATATCGGTTTCCTCAATATTCAATTGATCAAAATTGAGTATTGCAGTATTTAAAATTTATTACCCTTTGAGAATTTGGTGAGAGGAATGGAATGAGGAAATGGCGATTTGGAAGCGGAAGATAAGATAAAGCCGAGCGAAAATTAGGGGAAAACCTGAGATTTCGCTCGGCTCAGTGGGAAACTTTATTTGCTTAGTGGTAGACTTTGTGGATCAGTGGAAAACTTTAACAGGAATGCACATTGTAGGAAATAGTTGTTAAGGGGAAGCGACTCTTTCAATATTTTACGGCAATATACCTGAGTTGGAAAAATGCTTTCCTACTCCTCGAATACAAATCATTAAAATTACTTATTTATATTTTGAATGGACATCAACCCTTTTAGTACCAAACTTATCATCTCAATTGAGTTTTTTGTATAAAACAGCCTTCTATTCTCATCTTCATTTAACCCGTTGTTTAATCCTGCAATACCTTGTTGATTAAAAAAATCGACCACTCTTTTATAACTCAATGTTTCTGTTCCATTCAGCTCAGCTAATTCATTATATTTGGAATAAAACTCTTTATACTGAGGATTCATAAATTGATATTTTTCAGATAGTTCCTCAGGATGACTTCCTAGTATGCAATCAATTATAACTTTAGATGCACCGCCCATTGAGCCAATCAAGTAAACGGGTCTCTTACTTTTTAATGCTAGGTAGGCTTCTTCGACTATTCCAGGGTAACTACCTTTGAAACCAGTTATCTTCCCACCTAGAATTATTCTAGCGTCAATATGATGATCCATTATCCTCCGCATTTCACTTAGGCTTTTAGCCCATACAAATAGGTCTTCTACCGTTTCAGCTCTGAATATTTTATTATGATCCCCACCTAAATTATTAGGCGGTGGAACTTCAACAAACCTAGCTATATCGTTTAGTTGAGCACGCAATCCCGAACTGATTTGGGTGTATATAGGATAAGCTACAAAATTGGTTATCTTATCAGATGGTCGTATTTTCTCCTTCTGATAGCCTCTTGCCAAATCAAATAATATTTGTGCAAAATTGAATTTGGGATCGTATGTTATTCCCCCCCCATAAGACAGAGATGCCCCACTAACTAAAAGGTATCTTGTAAATTCAACTAACGTGTCCTGTAAATGAATATGTTCAAATCCCAAGTCTTTTATATTTTGGCTTTCTGATATAGATAAACCGACATTAAGACCATCTAGAAACGTAAATTCATGAATTTTGTACTCATCAATTTTTTTTAATATTGGAATAAAAGTTGGTGTGATAAATTGAACATCACCCTTTGCTCTAATGATTATTTCCAACTCTTCTTCACTTAGGGGGGGATCGGGGTAAATGGCTAATTTGTTGCCTTTTTCAGTTATCTGGAGTAATGATAAAAGTTCTGGCGGGTGTGACAAGATTGCATCCTTTTCTACTTCTATAGTAAATTTTTTCGTTAAATAGAGAACAAACATATAGTGATACTTGAATCGCAATGTCTCCTTGAGTGTAAGTAAAATTATTTTCTCAAACATAACAGATTCAGTTATGGATCTGTTAAATCTTATTGTCCTAAGATTCGCCATATAAGGGAAACTTCGATCTTCACCTTCATCAAACAAATTTACTACTATAATCGGTCGGTTATTCCTTTTAGCGATTAAAACCTCTCTTCTGCACCATTCTCTTGAAGAATACTTATCAGAATGTACAACAAGTAAGACAGAGTCTCGGATATTCTCTTCAATTTCTTGTGTGAAATCATACCCTATTGCAATATCGTTTGCATCAAAAAATGTTTTCAAAGCTGTTTGACTTTGAATATGATCACTCAGTTTTTTAGCCACATCAACACCGTCTTCTTTTGCATGGCTGATAAATAATTTTAATGGAGGTGGGCTTTGCTTTAAAGCTACTACGTCAGCTATTCTATCAATATTGTAAAGTAGCCTACATAACTCATGCGTCGTGCTACTAATCAGGTAATCAATTTTATTTATTTCAATATCGTATAACCTTATGAAATTTTTATCAGGGAGTTTACTAGGAAGTTTAAAGGCATTGTTTGAAATGGCTACTGGAAATATGATGCTTTTATCATTTGTTTGACTTGCATTTTCAATTATTTCATTAAGGTATTTTACCCAATGATCGCTTATGACCATCTCGTCATTTATAAGCAATATTATTGCATTGTATTCAGCATCCCCTAGGTCTATTTCGTGAGGATTTTCACCCGTTCTATAATATACAGGAATCCCAATACCTCGTGACAGTGGATCATTAATATCGTGGTTATAATATGAGAAAAAGGAATTTGCATATATTTCCCCCTCTGTAAAGAAAGGATGCCAAACAACAAAAACATTGAGTGGATTTATAATATCGATCATTGACTCCATCCTCCCGATCCTATTATTTGTTATATTAATATTTGGATATGAATTTGTTTGACTTGTTTTTATCCTTTTAAAATATGCAGTATGCACCATCCTGTTTATCAGCAAGCCACCTCAAAAAATACTTATTATGCCAAAAAGACCACTACCTTTTTGGCATGGTCTTTCTTTACAACTAACTATTTCGTTTTCTTCTTGCACGTGAGTTGCGTACTAATTCATCCTTATCCCGATTTTTAAATGCTTCCTCAATTTTTGAATCAAGCTTTGTTGAAATATCCTTCCAATTCATTGTTACGGCGTAACCGCTGTCAATATTGTCCTGTAGCCGTGCAGGTGTATCTCCCGCTGTTGGAAGGTAAATTCCTAACAATCCATTTCGACTGCGAGTCCCATAAGGCCTAAGTGAGGAATATATTTCCCAATCAACCCACTTCCTACCTGATGTTTCACTTCCAATTAAAACAATAGTCACAGTAGAGTCCTTCAAATGACTTGTTCTGATTATACTAAGTATATAATCATCATCATCGCTATCGATCTCCTCATCAAGTGAACGATCAATAATTGTGTTGTCCTTACCATACGTTGTTCTTAAATGATCTGCTTGTGCCTGATCATTTGCATGATGATAACTAACAAAAACCTTGTGAGCCATTTTAATCCCCTCCAAATCTAGTATTATTAACCAACTCAACAATACCATAATTATCCTATTTATAAAACTTCTTTCCTCAACTACTCTATGTTCAAACTTGATACTTGGACAATGTTCTTATTTATGACTGTTCTGAGCAACCATTGTACGGCGGTAAGCGTCTTGCCGCCACCAGTTGCGATCACCACAAGTCCAGCAAACTCCTCTACTTCGCTGTCTACTATTGCTTTGTCTAAAGTCATCAGCGCTTCTTCTTGGTGGAGATAAAGTTCTATCGGATTATGGTCTATCTTCACTAGAATCGTCCCTGCGTACTTGTTACCCATCTTTGTCTTCATTTTAAATTCCTCCAATTTTCTTGTTGTATGGTTGTTACTTCACTGATCCCTTATCTTGCATCAAACACGTATTTAGCTTTCAAGGAACAAAAAAAAGACTGATTTATTTAGCGTTACATGTTAACTTACAGGAAAACCTTTTCTACTTTTGATTTTGGGTAGACTTCTCCCGTAAATCCATAGTAGAAAACTCTGTAAATATAAAATGTAAATCTAAATAAACCAGCCTTACGGCTAAACTTCAAGTAGTAAAAAATAAACAGAATATAAATTATGGACACACTACCACGTTCATAGTCCATCTGTCAATAAAACTAACTTGTTTATAGGCAATCCACCTTCCCCTCTTATCCTTTCCCCTCAAAACCTATTACTTTGTAGAAACATAATAATTACTGTCCTCACCTCCAAATCCCCTTCCTTCCTACTCCCACTTGCGCTCTCCCCTGATTTCAAGATAATAATTGTTGTCCGCCCATGTGAGGTTTAGCGGGTTTAAAACTGGAAGAAAACTGGTTCAATTGTGAACGAAAACGAATAATAATTAGTGTCCGAAAAGGAAGGGAAAGAGATGGAGTAAAGATTGGAGAAAGGAATTGAATTGAGGCGAAATCGAATGAAATTCCGCCGCTATACTCTCCCGCTTCCACTATCGCAATACCTCCATCTCTTCAAATATTCGAGGAAGATCATCGAGACCATGCTGGATTCAAAGATCGAGAAAAACGATTGGGAAGATAGCCGAGGAAAGGCCAGAGAAAAACCCGAATAATCCTTGATACTAAAGGGATTACGGTGATTATGATTGGAGGAAACATCGAGAAAAACATGCTTGATATGATTGATTTGGAGCGGGATCAGAAGCGGCTGGAATGCCTTGGAGTGAGTAATCAAGTAAACGTTTGAGGGAAAATCGAGGAGATTTGAGGGGAAAAATTCGAGTAAAAGCTTGATTGGGATTGGATTTTGATTGGAGGAAAAAATCGAGAAATGGCTGGAGAAGGTCTTAAAAAGCAGAGAAAAGACTGGAGGTTAGATCGGAGGTAATGCCGACCAATTTCCAGTCTTTAGTGAGTTGAGGACAGTTATTTCGGGTGAAGACAGTTATTTATGGGTGTGAACAGGAATTATTGTTTGGTTAAAAAAACGCTGGCGAACCGCCTCATATAACAGCACGGAGGCTGCCATCGCCACATTTAGCGATTCCGCTTGTCCACGCATTGGAATGATAATGTCATCATCCACTAAAGTTCTTACTTCAGCTGAAACGCCTTGACCCTCGCTCCCAAGCAGTAGCCACGCTGACTTCTTCGTAAAATCATATTCGAAGCAATTGGAAGTTGCCTGCAAACTTGTACTGATGATGCGAGCTCCTGCTTCCTTAGCCTTAGGCAATAATTCTAACAAATCGGCCTCAACCACTGGCAAATGGAATAGTGACCCCATCGTGGATCGAATACTTTTTGGGTTGTAAATGTCTGCGCACCCTTTACCCAGAATAACACCATTCGCGCCAGCGGCATCGGCTGTTCTAATAATCGTGCCTACATTGCCTGGATCCTGTACCCCGTCCAATACGATAACGAGAGCATCCTTTTGACGCAGTAACTGGTTTGAATGATTTCGCTCTTTATGTACAACGGCGAATACCGGCTGCGGTGTCTTCGTATCACTGCATTTCGCTATGACTGCCGCAGAAACGGCTATCCACTCAACATCTGTCCTCGCAGCAGCATCCTGTGCCAATTGTGAGGGGATACCTTTCTCTATATCGTATGCTACACATTCAATATGCACCTGCGCACGCAGCGCTTCCTGCACCAAATGAATGCCTTCTACTAAATATTTGCTTTGCTTATCGCGATATTTTTTTTCAAGAAGCTGTGCCCATTCCTTCACCCGGGCATTTTGAGGTGATAAAATCTCCATACATGTTCCATCCTATCGGCAGACTTTCATTTATTTAGAATAAGCCATTTCTAGCTTTTGCAAGTTCCCTTTCTCTCCTACAATAATAAGAACGTCCTCTTTTTCTAGACGATCGTCAGGCGATGGAGAAATGTTCATTTTCGTACCTTTTTTGATCGCCATGACGTTGCAACCAAATTGAGCTCGTATACTGAGTTCTTTCATGTTTTTGCCGACCATAGCATCGGTGACTCTCATCTCCACAATACTGTAGTCTTCTGACAACTCTATATAGTCCAAAATATTCGGTGATGTTAGATGGTGCGCAACCCGAAGTCCCATATCGCGTTCAGGGAAGATGACCTTATCAGCACCGATTTTTTGAAGCACTTTACCATGAAGTTCATTTTGAGCTTTAACGACAATGAGCGGCACTCCCAAATCTTTTAGTATTAAAGTTGTTAAAATGCTCGCTTGTATATCTTCACCAATAGCGACAACTACGACATCAAAATTACGAATTCCTAATGCTCGAAGGGCATCTTCATCAGTAGAATCAGCAGACACAGCATGGGTTACAATGCTTGATATTTCTTGCGTCCGTTGTTCATCGGAATCAATTGCCAAGACTTCATATCCCATTTCACTTAGTGATCTAGCTACACTTGAACCAAAACGTCCTATGCCGATAACAGCAAATTGTTTATTGTTCATCCTTTTCACCCTTCTGATGTAAAAGTCTAATGATGATTATATCACACTGATTTCCAAACTTAAATTTTCCAAGCTTGAGCTTACCAAACTTGCATTTACTGAATCGATGACGGGAACATTATAAACAAAAAACTCCCTCTTAGATTAACCATCACGGAGGGAGTTAATGATAAGATTACGGAGCTGTCTCTAAAAACTTAGCTGTTGGATTTTTCTCCATTGCCGTTCTCATCGCATATTCGTTTTCAAACAGCACGACATAATTGCCTTTTTTATCTTTGACAAGTGTTGAGTTTATACGGAATTTACTTGGATCAATCTTGTCGTCCACAATCCAGCGGGCAAATTGGTACGGCATCCGCTGCAGCTGAACGTCAACACCATATTCACCTTTCATACGATACTCAAATACTTCAAACTGCAATTGACCGACAACGCCCAGAATTGTATCATCAAAGCTAACCGTCTGGAATACCTGAATTGTCCCTTCTTCAGTAAGCTGATCGATCCCCTTCTGATACTGCTTATGCTTCAGCGCATTTTTAACAGTCACTTTCGCGAAAATTTCAGGTGAGAATGTCGGAAGTTCATCGAACACAACTTCACTGCCTTGACTAAGCGAATCCCCAATCCGGAAAATACCTGGATCAAATAGACCAATAATATCGCCTGGATATGCTTCTTCAACAATATCACGGTCCTGAGCAAGAAACTGCTGCGGCTGAGACAGTTTGATTTCTTTACCGGTACGAACATGTTTTACGGACATGCCGCGTTCGAATTTGCCTGACACAATACGTAAGAATGCAATTCGATCACGGTGAGCAGGGTTCATGTTCGCTTGAATTTTGAACACATATCCCGTGAACTTCTCATTCGTTGGTTCTACTTCACCTGCTGTGCTATGGCGGGGAGCTGGCTTCGGTGCAAGCTCAAGGAAGTTCTCTAGGAAAGTCTGCACTCCGAAGTTATTCACCGCACTGCCGAAAAATACAGGCGTTAACTCGCCCTTCCTAACTTTCTCAAAATCAAATGGATCACCCGCTACATCTAGCAGTTCAATATCTTGGCAGAGCTGCTCATGTAAATATTCGCCTGCCATTTCACGAATGATCGGATCTTTATAGTCCGATACCTTTTGCACTTGAATGGTGGAATGGTCATCCCCTTGGAACAACTCCACTTGTTTTTTCATACGATCATATACACCGCACAGCTCACGGCCTGAGCCAATCGGCCAGTTCATAGGTACGGAACGGATGCCGAGCACCTGTTCAATCTCTTCCATCAATTCAAATGGATTTCGACCTTCGCGGTCCAATTTATTAATAAATGTAAAAATCGGAATACCACGCTGAGCACACACTTGAAACAGCTTTTTCGTCTGTGCTTCGACACCTTTGGCCACGTCAATCAACATGACGGCACTATCGGCTGCTGTCAGCGTCCGATACGTATCCTCACTGAAATCTTGGTGACCAGGTGTATCCAAAATATTTATACGGTGTCCCTTATAATCAAACTGCATTACAGAAGAAGTAACTGAGATTCCGCGCTGCTTCTCAATTTCCATCCAGTCACTCGTTGCATGCTTACTTGCTTTTCGAGCTTTAACAGAGCCTGCAAGACGAATGGCACCTCCGAACAGGAGAAGCTTCTCGGTTAGTGTTGTTTTACCCGCGTCCGGGTGAGAGATAATTGCAAATGTTCTGCGCTTATCTACTTCTTGCTGCAGCACTTGCTCTAACGCTTTGCTCATTTCCATTTTCCCTTCATGTCTAAAGTCATACTTATTATTGTACCACACCTTTACACAAAATCATCCCCATGCAATAAAAGCATGAGGATGTATTTATGACGATTTATATACTTACTTCCCATACCACATCATCTTCTTCTTGTCCGTTTACTGGCCACCAGTGAAAACCATCCTGTTCTAGCAGCTTATGGGCTTCCTTCGGCCCCCAAGACCCTGCAGGATATTGGCGTAGATCGCCAGCCCCCTGTTTCCATACCTCAGCAATATAATCTACAAAAGACCAGGCTGCAGCTACTTCATCCCAGCGAGTAAAGTAGGTAGAATCACCGCGGGCAGCGTCATGAATAAGACGTTCATAGGCTTCAGGTGAATTAATGCCAATTAAGCAGCTTTGACAGAAATCCATTGCGAACGGGTGGATATCAGATTCCGTACCGGGTCTCTTCGCATTCAGTTTTACATATATACCTTCCATTGGATTCACGCGAATAACGAGTAAATTCGGTTCCAAATTATGCTTTTGCCCTAAATAAACCGTCGCTGGCATCGACTTAAATTCGATAACGACTTCCGTCGTTTTCACGGGGAGATGCTTGCCTGTACGAATGTAGAATGGAACTCCTGCCCAGCGGAAATTATCGACAAATACGCGTGCCGCGAAATAGGTCTCTGTATTTGAATTCGGGTTCACCTTATCTTCTTCACGATATCCAGGCAACTTCTTGCCTCTAAGAGAACCTGCCACATATTGACCGCGCACCACATTGTCCCGAACTTCCTCTGCAGAGCGAAATGGACGAAGCGAACGAAGCACTTTCACCTTCTCATCTCGAACATCTTCCGCATGCAGGCGGGAAGGCGGCTCCATCGCAATCATCGTCAAGAGCTGCAGCATATGATTTTGTCCCATATCGCGAAGTGCACCTGCATGATCATAATACCCGCCTCGATCTTCTACACCTACGGTTTCACTAAGCGTAATTTGAACGTTCGCGATATGTTTGTTGTTCCACAAAGGCTCAAAGAATGCATTCGCAAAGCGAATGACTTCTATATTTTGTACCATTTCTTTTCCAAGGTAGTGGTCAATGCGAAAGATTTCTTCTTCTTCAAACACTTGCCGAATTTGTTTGTTCAACTGTTCAGCCGATTCCAGGTCGTAGCCAAATGGCTTCTCAATAACAAGCCGATGCCATCCTTTCGAATCAAGCATACCGCCTTTTTGGAGATTTGAAGATACACTGCCGAATAGTTCAGGCGCAAGTGCAAGATAAAACAACCGATTGCCTGGAATATTAAAACGTTCTTCAAGCGATTCCGTCTGCTGTCTCAATTCGCGGAAACCGTTAACATCGTTAATATCGAGTGACTTATATTCAAAATGCTCTATAAACCTGGCCCATTCATTCTCGTCTTTTATTTTGTATCGACAAAATTGCTGAATCGATTGATAAAGATCGTCACGAAACTCTTCATTCGTTCGAGGCCGCCTTGCCACACCGACTACTGCAAAATCCTCGGATAATTTACCTTCGTGATACAAGCTATAAATGGCTGGAAAAAGCTTGCGACGTGCTAAATCTCCAGTTGCTCCAAATAGGTGGAACACGGCGCCTGGCGTTTGCAATACTTCAAGATTTTGATTATCAATCATGGCTCTCATCCTTCTATATAGTATAGTCTACTTATAAAAAAGACATCATTAATAAGCCCATATCCCACGATGTGATGACATTTTAACATATTCATTAAAACTATTCCATTATTTTCATTTTAATTATAAAAATTACATCATTCTTTCATTTTAATATTCAATCGTGATGAGCGGCATGCCGATTGTAATCCGAACTGTATGCGTACCTTCAATTTGATGAGCGGCAATTTGCAGGCTCACATTATGTTGTCCACTTTTTACTCGAATAGGCAGAGAGGAAGAATCGTATGAACGGCTTATTGTTGAAATATCGCTGTATGACTCTTTCTTTTTCAGCCTAACGGATGTTTCAAGGGTCTGTTCTACTTTATCGATACTCTCCTCCACATCTTCTCCATTAACCATTCCTTGGATCGCCCCGTTCCATTCGGCAGATACGCCTAACTCTGTTAATTTCTCACCTAGGCCATGCTGCAATGAATAAAGTTGATTTACAGAATTGATATCGTTCGATGCCTCGATTTGGATGACCGTATAATAATGATGCGAAGTCTGTTCTACAATAGAAAAATGTACTTGAGCCCCTTCCTGTTCATCAGAGCTTGTAAAAACATCCCGGTTCTGAACCGACGTGTGCTTGGCCTTAGGCAGTCCGAGCTCCATAGTCATTTTAGAAGCTGCCTCGTCCAGTGATAATTTCGTATTGTCCCAATAGCCATGCCACTTAACGATGACTTTCATCGGTTCGTTCGGTTCGCCTGATACCGCTTTTCCAAACGAAAGCAACTTATTTAGACTCTCATTTGCCAGGTCCACTGTGTTGCCGCTTGAAAAATCACTCTTTACCTGAAAACCAAACAATACGGCAATTAGAACAGTGAGCAGAATGGCTGCTTTATATTTTCCAATCCGAATCATCTTATACGATCCTCCTCCTATGAAACTTTAAATGATCAAATAACTTAATAAGGTTGCTCTACACATTAGTCCTTAAAACTATTCGTCAACTAGGTAGATGACCATACACATGGGCATAGGCATGAATACAATGAAAATAAATTAAAGTACCTGGGAGGTTGATTTGTGATGATTCCGATTTACCCCATAAATGAAGAGACGATTTCACCGCATTACGGCCAAATGGTTTGCGTCATTCTCCATGATGGCTCCAGATATGTAGGACAATTAACCAAAAGCAACAACGGGCAGATTATACTAAATGGAGAGCTGACTGATTCGGGTGTTCCCCCCAAAACATTAGATAAAGTAAAACATTACAAGAAGCGAAGCTCGACATCCAAAGTCCAAAAAACAGATAAGGTAGCGAATATAAGCACTCTAGCTCCACCGCCTTACTATCCTGATTATGCAACTGGGCATATTCGTTATGGATACGGAGGAGCTATTACGTTAAATTTAGATCAAATTGCGCTATTTTTTCTCGTCGTATAAAAAATCTTCAACCGCTTAAACTAAAAACCCGGAAGGTATATTTATTTACCATCCGGGTTTAACTTTGATGCAATGTCATTCTGCTAGACCATTCTTGTATGCATATATCGCTGCTTGAGTTCGGTCTTCGACACCAAGCTTAGTAAATATATTCGTCACGTGAAACTTGACCGTCTTAATACCAATGATTAGTTCATCTGCTATTTCTTGATTCGATTTACCTTGAGCGAGCAGACGGAGCACTTCCATTTCTCGTTCGGTTAATTGCTCATGAGGCAATGTCTCTGTCTTCGTCTGACGGAACTTACTCATCATTTTGGAAGCAACTTGAGATTCCAATACTGGCTCGCCTCGAACAGCAGCTCGAATCGCGTCGGCAATTTCAGAAGCACGTGACGTTTTGAGTAAATAACTGAAGGCTCCTGCTTCGATAACGGGATACATCTTCTCATCGTCTAAGTAGCTTGTGAGAACAATCACCTTGCTGCTTGGCTGTAATTTTAGCAATTGCCTAGTTGTTTCTATGCCGTCTATGCCTTCCATCACTAAATCCATAAGTACGACATCTGGCTTGTACTCCCCAGCAAGCCGGATTCCGTCCGCTCCATTACTAGCCTCGCCGACCACTTCAATATCTTCCTCAGTTCCGAGTACGGCCGCTAGACCAATTCGTACCATCTCATGGTCATCTACGATGAGAACTTTAATTTGTGTTTCTGTCTCCATCCTGTTCACCACGCCCACTTTCTTCATTAACTACAGGTACTGTGATCTCAATCCGTGTTCCTTTCTCTGGAGCAGTAATGATATGAATCGTACCTCCAATTTCATTAACCCGTTCTTGCATGGTACTAAGACCATAAGAAGCCTGCTTCTTATGATCGAGCTCAAAACCCACTCCATTATCACTTAGTGTTACTCGTATCGTATCTAATCTCTTCTGAATGCGAATTTCCATTTTATCCGCTTTGGAGTGACGCAGTGTATTTGAGAGTGCTTCTTGGATAATCCGAAACAAATGATTTTCAATCCCTTTTACGAGCTTAATATCTTCATCCATTTCTAAAATGATATCCATTGGCACTTTAGCCTTTAACTCTTTTACGAGCTCAGCAAGACCTTGTGACAACTGTTTTCCTTCTAAATAGACGGGCCTCAAATGGAGTAACAACGCACGCATTTCTGATTGAGCTACTGATGCCATCTCCTCAATGAGTTCCACTTGACGCTGTGCTTTATCAAAATCTTTCTCAAGCGTTCGTCCTACGGCCGTAGCTGTCATGGAAATAGCAAAAAGCTGCTGTGACACTGCATCATGCAGTTCCCTTGCCAGTCGCTGCCTCTCCTCCACAATTGCTGACACCCTGGCCTTATCCGCTAACTGTGCGTTGTGTGTGGACAATCTTTGAAGCGAGGTCACTTGCTCTTCCCACTTTTTACTGATTCGATCAAGCTGCTCACCGAGAACACCCATTTCATCCTCACCTAGTGAAGGAACGGGGTCAGATAAGTTTCCTTTTTCCCACAGCAAGAGGGTTCCCCGAATCAGTTGTATTTTCCTCTTCACACGAAAGCTTTGATAAAATCCAAACAGTGCACCGAGGCCTAGAGGGATTACAATGATAGCGACTACAGCCTTTAACCAGTTATCCCATGTCATGACAGGATTTAGAAAGCCATATGTATTTAAACCGTATAAAACGACAATTAACAAAATAAAGGATAAGAGAACCCCTTCACCCATGCTGCGAACAACCATGTTCGTCCGCTTCTTCGTTTTCATGTGCGATCGTCCTCCTATCCTTAAGATATACGAACAGATATATCTCCTACCATGTAAGAGATCACGACTTTTACTTTTTGTTCAGCAGTATCATAGTTCGGTGATTTCCAGTTCAGTCTATTCATCATACTTGTCTCTCGGTCCTGTCCAAACTTAATTCGGCCAAACAAGACCAATGCATCCACTTCTACCCCGTAATGAACGGGCAATGTCAGATCAATATCTCCGAACATGCCTTCCAGCAATAAAAGGTTCTCTTGTTCCTCTGCAATCGCTAAAGACAAATCGATATCTACTTCTCCTAATACGTGCCACATGCCCGTACTGCGCAAAATCCATGGATGATCGTCCAAATCAACATGCGTCATGAAATTTTGCGTCTTTATTAGACCTTTTCGAGATTGGATTTGCGTCGTCTTCGCGTAGAACAATCCAAGCGAAATAAGTGCAATCGCAATGATCATAATAAGATGATCGAGCAGCAGCAATCCAGCTCCAACGGACAGAAGTGTATATCCTTTGCGTACTTGCTCATGTTTTATTTTATAAATACCATATAAGATAAAAAAGAAGGCGGCGATGGTCATAAAGCTAATCCATTTTCCGAAAAGGATAAAAGCACCTACTGCAATGAGTAAAATGGCAAAAAAACGATTTCGCTTCTCCATGCCGCACCTCCTTAGATGAATGAAAGGATGGAAAAGCCATACGGTATATATTCTATACCTATATGGCTTAACCTTTTATAGAATATCACATTGTCCTAAAACTGAATAGGTGTTGTTTCGAAGGGGTGAGCTGCTTATTCTGATTTCGCACTTTCGTTCATTTTGGATTTCAGTGCATTCAGCTGTTCCTCTACCTTCAGCTGCTTCTCAGCATCCGCTGGGGCCGTATACGCTGAACTTGCACCAGTAGAACGATAAACCGAACGAACAATGTCAGCTTCTGCTTCCATCTGCATTATTTTTTCTTCAATTCGGTTGAAGCCAAGTGATGCGCCGCCGCCCTCAATCGAATTCAGGCTGTTTATTTGTGACATTTGTTTTTTCGCCTTAGCCATTTGTGCACGTGAGATCAACTCATTGCGTTTATTACGCATTTTATAGAACTCATCTTTCATTTCATGGAGCTGCTGTTGCAGATCACTTGCTTGCGCTTTGGATTGAGCGTGCAAATCTCGATATTCCACTTGCTTTTGATCATAATGGATTTTCTCTTCCAAAAGTTTACGAGCTATTTCCTCTTGGCCATTCAGCAGTGCTGTTTCTGCTTGCTTCTCCCGCTGTGCAGATAATCTTACAGCTTCATCCAGACGTTGATTCATACGGCGTTCGTTCGCCATTTGTTTAGCAACTGTTACCTCTGCTTCATGAATCTCTGCCTCCATATCTCGCAAATATTGATTCAACATAACAACCGGATCTTCTACCTTATCCAGCAGATCATTTACAGATGCTCTTGTCATATCTTTAATTCTTTTGAATACTCCCATTGTTTACACTTCTCCCTTCTCATAGTTGGAAAGCTTTTTGCGAAGCTCCTCCACTTCTTTTTTCAATGCCTTCTTCTCAATATCTTCCATCATAGCGTCTAGATTTGAACTTCCTGTATGTTTGCTCCCATTGTTATAAGAGTTAGTCCCTGCCGTTGATCCAAATGTAGAAGAGTAGTTCGAACCAAAATCATTGTAACCAGGATAACCAGGTTTTCTAGGCCCGAAAGAATCAAATGGATAATTTGGCTCCTTCGGAATAATGAGAGATGCAACAAAGTAAATAAATAATGTTGTTCCTCCTGAAAACGGGATACTAAGTACGAATAGTACTCGCAAAAGGGTAGAATCTATACCTAACACTTCGGATAGACCACCGCAAAGTCCCGTCAGTACTCTATCCCGAGTGGAACGATACAATTTGCTCATGCTGCGTTACTCCTTTCCGCTTTGATTCAGCTTTTGCTTCAAACGGGCTAGCTCTTGATCTAAAGTTGATTGGAGCACCGTTCCTGCATAATTCATAATATCTTGCCCCGCACGCCGCAAATCACGCAAGCTCCGGGATTCATGCTCTAAATCAGATACTCGGTCCTCAATGCGACTGAATATTTTAGGAATATCAGATGTACCGTAACTTCCCATACGTTCATTCATGCGCTGCTGGAGTCTAAGAGTCTCCATTCGGGCATAGTAATATTGACGTTTGCTGTATACAAGAGCGTAGTCTGATTTCAGAACGTTTAACTGTTCTTCTAAATCACGTAAAGACTGCTCATTTTGCTCATACAAATCGGAATATTGCTCTACTTTTTCTTCATATAACAGTTTTTCTTGCAGCGCCATTTTGGCTAAGTTCTCTTCACCAGCTTTCAGAGCGAGAAGCGCTTGTTCTTCACGTTTTGTTCTCATCGTCTGAGCTTGATCCAGCTGTGCTTTTAACTGTTTTGTGTGTGATGCACATTGCCGATAAAGTCGTTCGGCCTCATCTATTTCCTGCCGCGTTGACATTAGAAACTGATCGATTAATCGAACAGGATCCTGACTTTGTTCCAATCGTTCATTTAGTGTTGCTACTGTAATATCTCTCATGCGTCGAAACACACCCACTGTTTAGCCCCTCCTAACCAATAATCATTCTTGTTATTTCAACTTTATGTTTGCAATTAATACTGCCTGCAATTGTCTTTTAAAACGGAGAATCCGTAAATAATCAACCCGATAGCCAAGAGAGGTACGATAACCCAAACAAGTTTTGACATTAATGATAGAACCCCTATTATGAGGACAATCCATCCAATCAATGCTTTACCGTTCCGAATTCCGTAATACCCCAAAGCGATCATAATCAGCGCCATCGCAATTCCAATGAGTCCGCTGAACAATGGTGTGAATTTTCCTAAAAGGATTAGTACACCTAAGACAATCATTAGAGCTGCAAAACCACCAGATCTGCTTGCTCTCATCCATTCTCACCGCCCTTCGTCATTTCAACCTTATGTCCTTATTGTAGGCCCTATCCAATCATTTCAAAACGGACCGCAGACGGTTTTTGAACCTAGACTTAGGTCGAGGAGGTCATAAGACTTAAGCAAGAACAAAGTTGATCGTTAATAGACAAAAAAAAGAAGACCTTCAAGATTTCTCTTGAAAGTCTTCTTTATTGATGCCGGTGAAGGGACTCGAACCCCCACGGTTTCCCTCACGATTTTGAGTCGCGCGCGTCTGCCAATTCCGCCACACCGGCAAGCAACCAAACAAATTGGTTATAAGATTAAAATGGCGTGCCCTAAGAGATTCGAACTCCTGACCTTTTGATTCGTAGTCAAACGCTCTATCCAGCTGAGCTAAGGGCACATAAACATACATGCGGAAGACCAGACTTGAACTGGTACGGTAGTCACCTACCGCAGGATTTTAAGTCCTGTGCGTCTGCCGATTCCGCCACTCCCGCGAAATTCATGGAGGCGCCACCCAGATTCGAACTGGGGATAAAGCTTTTGCAGAGCTGTGCCTTACCACTTGGCTATGGCGCCAAAAAATATGGAGCGGACGACGGGAATCGAACCCGCGACCCTCGCCTTGGCAAGGCGATGCTCTACCGCTGAGCCACGTCCGCAAAATGGCTGGGGATACAGGATTCGAACCTATGATGACGGAGTCAAAGTCCGTTGCCTTACCGCTTGGCTAATCCCCAACGTGATTTATATTATGGGGCGATCGATGGGACTTGAACCCACGAATGCCGGAGCCACAATCCGGTGCGTTAACCCCTTCGCCACGACCGCCACATTATTAAGTTATAAATATTCTATTGGCAGGGGCAGCAGGAATTGAACCCACACCAGCGGTTTTGGAGACCGCTGTTCTACCTTTAAACTATGCCCCTATATACTGGTGGAGGATGATGGATTCGAACCACCGAACTCGTCAGAGAACAGATTTACAGTCTGCTGCGTTTGGCCACTTCGCTAATCCTCCACAAATGGTGCCGGCGAGAGGACTTGAACCCCCAACCTACTGATTACAAGTCAGTTGCTCTACCAATTGAGCTACACCGGCATGTTATGCAATTGTTACTTGATGGTGGCTCGGGACGGAATCGAACCGCCGACACGAGGATTTTCAGTCCTCTGCTCTACCGACTGAGCTACCGAGCCATAAGGTAAGTTTTGTTTGAAGTTACTTCACTTAACCCGCAGTCTACGGTGTTATCAGTGAGCAAACTAGGTGAAAAATCCTCATCTCTATAAAAGAGAGTAATGGCGGAACCGACGGGATTCGAACCCGCGATCTCCTGCGTGACAGGCAGGCATGTTAGGCCTCTACACCACGGTTCCACATTGGTTGCGGGGGCAGGATTTGAACCTGCGGCCTTCGGGTTATGAGCCCGACGAGCTACCGAGCTGCTCCACCCCGCGTCAGTATTCTTATGGTGGAGACTGAGGGGATCGAACCCCCGACCCTCTGCTTGTAAGGCAGATGCTCTCCCAGCTGAGCTAAGTCTCCATAAACACAATTTAAATTTTACCAAAATACATCCGATGAAATCAAGTTATAATTATTACCAGTTGTTTTAGGGATCTAATCCCTTATAAAAATGTAAATGGTGACCCGTAGGGGATTCGAACCCCTGTTACCTCCGTGAAAGGGAGGTGTCTTAACCCCTTGACCAACGGGCCATGCTATATAAGATTAGTGGCGGAGAGAGAGGGATTCGAACCCTCGAGACGCTTTTGACGCCTACACGATTTCCAATCGTGCTCCTTCGGCCAACTCGGACACCTCTCCATAGATGGCTCCCCGAACAGGACTCGAACCTGTGACAACTCGATTAACAGTCGAGTGCTCTACCAACTGAGCTATCAGGGAACATTCAATTAAATTCAGGTATCAATCCCTGAAAACTAGTACCGAAATGTGAATCTGCGTTTCATTCTATTAGGATAAGCCCTCGACCGATTAGTATTGGTCAGCTCCATGCATTGCTGCACTTCCACCTCCAACCTATCAACCTCGTCG
>NZ_JAGGKP010000015.1 GCF_017873765.1 Paenibacillus sediminis | reverse complement strand
TTTGAATCAAACTGACGAGAACATTTCGTTCTCTATTTTTGAATTTCACCGAAGTGAAATTCACTCACTCGTTGTTCAGTTTTCAAAGATCAAACCCGCTTTTCGTTACTTGCTGATTTATCAGAGGCAACTCTTATATATTATCATGTCCGAGCCGTTTTTGCAAGTACTTTTTTTAAAATTCTTTTTCGTTACTTGCTACCACTTATTCTGACGAACAAGTCGCTTGTTATCGGCTGGATTTATAATGTACCACGTATTATGCACTTTATGCAAATGTAAAATTTGACAGTTGTTTCGCTTCTTAGACTCAACTTTTAAACAGAAAGAACAGCCCCTAGGGCTGTTCCGTATGTCTTTACTTATTCAACTGCGCGATGCCGCATATGAGGGAATAACAGTACATCACGAATAGATGGTGCATCCGTTAGAAGCATAACGAGACGATCTACCCCGATGCCAAGACCACCTGTTGGCGGCATACCATATTCGAGCGCACGAATGAAATCTTCATCCATTTCATGAGCTTCATCATTTCCTTGTTCACGTTCAACAAGCTGCGCTTCAAAGCGTTGACGTTGATCAATTGGATCGTTAAGCTCTGTAAATGCGTTCGCATGCTCACGAGCAACAATAAACAGCTCAAATCGATCCGTAAAACGCGGATCTCGATCATTTTTCTTCGCAAGCGGCGAAATTTCAACCGGATGACCTGTAATAAAGGTTGGCTGAATTAATGTCTCCTCAACAAATTGCTCGAAGAATGCATTAACAATATGGCCAAATGTCATGTGCGGCTCTACAGGCACTTTATGTTCTTTCGCAAGACGATGTGCTTCCTCGTCAGACATTTGAACACTGAAGTCTACACCTGTCACTTCTTTAACTGCATCAACCATAGATACACGGCGCCATGCTGGAGTCAGATCCACTTCATGACCTTGATAACGAATCTTCGTCGTGCCAAGCACTTCTTGCGCTATATGTGAAATTAGGTTCTCTGTCAGACGCATAATATCTTCGTAGTCAGCATATGCCTCGTAAAGCTCGATCATCGTAAATTCTGGATTGTGACGAGTGGATATACCTTCATTACGATATACGCGACCAATTTCATATACTTTCTCAAGTCCGCCGACAATGAGACGTTTCAAATGAAGCTCAATCGCAATACGCATATAGAGCTGCATATCAAGCGCATTATGATGCGTAATGAACGGACGTGCCGCAGCACCCCCGGCAATCGCATGGAGCGTTGGCGTTTCGACTTCAAGGTATCCTAATGAATCGAGGTAGCGACGCATCGATTGAATAATTTTCGAACGCAGAATGAACGATTGTTGCACTTCTGGGTTAACAATCAAATCCACATAACGTTGGCGGTAACGAAGTTCTACGTCCTTGAGGCCATGATATTTGTCTGGCAATGGATACAGCGATTTAGACAACACTTCAAGATCTTTTACTTTGATCGAAGTTTCACCGGTCTTCGTTTTGAATACTGTGCCGCTGACTCCGACGATATCTCCAAGATCCAGCAAACCGAAGGCTGCATATTTTGCCTCAGGAACAGAATCTTGACGAACATAAATTTGAATCTTGCCGCTCAAGTCTTGAATGTGGGCGAAACTTGCTTTTCCCATACCGCGTTTTGCCATAATGCGGCCAGCAATGCTCACCTCAATATTTTTCTCCTCAAGCTCTTCCTTCGTAAGGCTGTCATACTTGGCTAAGATGTCACCGGCATTATCTGTTCTAACATACTTTTTGCCGAACGGATCAATACCGAGCGCGCGAAGTTCGTCCAATTTATTGCGGCGAATGACGAGCAGCTCATTAAGTTCTGTCTCCTGATTTAATTGTTCTTCATTCATTTCTTCTTTCATTGTTCGCTCATCTCCTTACTACATATCATAACAAAAATAGATTAAACATAGTAAAAAAGCTCCCCAAAGGAAGCTTTTTCAATAACACCAAAATCCTGCCTTACTTTTTGATATCCACAATTTTATATTGAATAATGCCCGCTGGAACATTTACCTCTACAATAGTTCCCTTTTGCTTTCCTAGAATTGCCTTACCTACAGGGCTTTCATTCGATATTCTGTTTTGCAGCGGATTGGATTCAGCTGTACCTACAATTGTATATTCCATCGTATCACCGAATTCCAAATCTTCAACGATTACAGTGGAACCAATGCTTACTGTATTTGTATCAATTTCATCATTGTTGATAATACGTGCGTTGCGAAGCATTTTCTCAAGAGTAATGATACGCCCTTCAATAAAAGCCTGCTCGTTCTTAGCATCTTCGTACTCTGAGTTTTCACTGATATCGCCATAACCAATGGCTATTTTAATACGTTCAGCGACTTCACGGCGTTTGACTGACTTAAGGTTTTCTAATTCTTCTTCCAGTTTCTTTAAACCATCCTGGGTAAGAATGACTTCTTTATCGCTCATCTAACCGATTCTCCTGTCATGAGAAAAATTTTCGCACTTCGGGCGTGAAACTTAAGTCTTGTAGAAATTTCAGTATCTCGAGAACGCCCAAGAGATAAGTTGCTTCATTAAATCCTAATCAACGAAAATTCACGCATCATTCGAGAATATCATATGCAATCTGACCGCGATCAGACCATCCCTTATGTGGAATTATCTCCCGAGGCGAATTTATACTGTGAAATTATATGGTAACCATTACAAAATGTCAATGTTACCAAAGAACGAAATGAAAACGTTTCATATTCCAACAGGTTAGAATTAGAGAGCTAGTGCAGCCTCGGCCTCTGCTGATAATTGCGCCTGACCTTCTCCGCCTTCAACTTCTGCCGCAAAATTTTCTAGAATACGCACTACATCTTCACGTCTTGTCTCTTCCATGATGGTGTCTTTTATTCGTGCGGATCCTTTAATCCCTTTCAAATACCATGCAATATGTTTACGCATTTCACGTACAGCAACTTCTTCGCCTCTCATTGCGATGAGACGATCCATGTGCAGGATAGCGATTGTAATTTTCTCTTGCACAGATGGCTCAGGAGGGAGTTCTCCGGTTTTCAAATATTGTACTGTACGATAGAGCATCCAAGGGTTACCGAGCGCACCGCGTCCAATCATAACCCCATCAACACCTGTCGTATCAAGCATGCGACGAGCATCTTCCGGAGTCGCTACATCGCCATTACCAATGACCGGGATGGATACCGCTTCTTTAACTTGTTTAATAACACTCCAGTCTGCACGGCCTGTATACTGTTGCATTCTTGTTCTGCCGTGAACACTTACCGCTTGACCGCCGGCTCTTTCAACAGCAAGGGCATTTTCAACAGCGTATATGTGCTCGTGGTCCCAACCGATCCGCATTTTAACCGTTACTGGCTTTTCGACAGCATCAACGACAGCAGCGACCATATCATAAATTTTGTTTGGATCAAGAAGCCAGCGTGCACCTGCATCAATTTTATTCACTTTTGGTGCAGGGCAGCCCATGTTAATGTCGATAATATCAGCGTTCGTCTCTTTATCGACAACTTTTGCAGCCTCTACTAAAGATTCACGGTCGCCGCCGAAAATTTGCAAGCTAAGCGGTTTTTCCCGTTCATCTACATACAGCATTTCAAGTGTACGTTTGTTGCCATGCAAAATAGCTTTATCGCTTACCATTTCCGCGCAAACTAGACCCGTACCGAATTGCTTTGCGATGAGACGAAAAGCAGGGTTGCAAACCCCAGCCATCGGCGCGAGAACGACCTCATTTTTCATTTCAATGTTCCCTATTTTAAGCATTCCTGTTTCAACTCCTTAAGTTTTATTTTATTTCGAACGTTATCCGTTCAGTTCAGTTAGTTCCTGAACAGATATATTTAATCCTTGTGCGATCTTAATTAGCAACTGCTGGTTTATCGGCTTATTTCCTCGTTCAACTGCACCAAGCACCGCGACGGAAATATTTATTTTATTTGCAAACTCTTGCTGAGTATATCCCTTTAACTTTCGAAATGCTCGGATTCTCTGGGCCAACTGAACGCTTTCCATCGCTGCACTCCGTCCTTTCCATCCAACTTATGAAGAGCGCTTTGCACGAATGTGTATAAGTCTGGCTGTTCATCTGCTTGGACAATTTCAGACAATGGGACCAGCACGAAAGCCCGCTCTGCCATACGAGGGTGCGGGAGAATCAGCTCTTCCGTCTCTAGCACTATACCGCCGAACCATAATAAATCTAAATCAACGGTGCGCGGACCCCAGCGAATGGTACGAACACGGCCAAGCTCACGCTCGGTGTCCAGCATAACGTTTAAAAGCTCCTTTGGCTTAAGAGACGTTCGAAGCGAAGCTGCCATATTTAGAAAAGAAGGCTGATCAACATAACCAACCGGATCAGTCTCATATAAACTAGAGCATCGGAGCACGTTAATTTGCGGGTGAGCATCTAACCGATCAATGGCCGAGATTAACGTTCCTTCACGGTCTCCCAAATTGGCCCCCAAAGCAATATAAGCCTCTGATCGTTCAGAGGAGGTATACACAGCCATCATAAGTTCTCACTTTCTCTTCCTATAAAGCTCCACTGTCACACCTTGAAAATGGATGTCAAACGGAGGATGCGGCTTTGTTACTTTTACGCATACCGCATCTATAACAGTATAAGTGTCTAATAGAGAGGATGCAATATGTTCGCCTAACGCTTCAATCAGCTTGAATGATTTTTTCTCGACGATTTCCTTCACGAGCTCATGAACTTCGGCATAATTCACCGTCTTGGTGAGATCGTCATTTTGCCCTGCCGCACGAAGATCGAGATCCATTTCAACATCGATGTAGAAACGTTGTCCAAGCTTTCTTTCTTCCTCAAAAACACCGTGGTAACCGTAATATTCCATGCGGTGCAGCACCATTTTATCCATTACTATTCTTCCGCCCTTCATTCATTAGCATAAAGCATAGCATCGCACATCGTTACTGTACGCTTAATTTGTTTCACATCGTGGACTCTGACCAGCTGACAGCCTTGCGCAATTCCAAAAGCGACTGTCGCCGCAGTTCCTTCAATGACATCATCAACCGGCAGATTAAGCGCGGTGCGGATAAACCGTTTGCGAGACGTAGCAAGCAGCACCGGAAAGCCAAGCTCTGTTAAGCGGTCTAAGGACTTCATCAAAATCAAATTTTCCTTATAATCCTTCGCAAAACCGATTCCCGGATCTAAAATAATATGTTCATCCTTCACACCTGCACGGCGAGCAATTTCTACACTTTCCAGCAAATCGCGGACAACGTCTGACACAAAATCGGTATAATCCCGCTCCTTACGGTTGTGCATCAGAATGACTGGGCACTCTAGCTGAGCTGCAACCTCAGCCATTTGCGGATCTTCCTTAAAACCCCATATGTCATTAATCATATGAGCCCCTGCATGGATTGCCTGACGCGCAACTTCAGCCTTATACGTATCTACTGAAATAGGAATATGAGGCGCCTGTTTATGAATTGCTTCTATAACAGGAATAACACGGGAGAGTTCCTCCTCCATTCCTACCGGTTCATGACCAGGTCTAGTCGATTCCCCGCCAATATCGATCAGGTCTGCTCCATCTTCAATCATTTGCAGAGCATGCATAACCGCCCGTTCGGGATCGTTATAACGTCCCCCGTCAGAGAATGAATCTGGCGTTACATTCAGAATCCCCATAATCAGGGTGGACTTTCCAAGCGTTAAAGTCGTCTTGCCGCATTGGTAACTTCGTTCGTAAATCGTTGGTTTCATTTCAGCATCCCTGCCTTCTTTCTATATAAATTCAACAATTGTGACGTAACTGGCCCAACTGTACCACTGTTCACTTTATAGATTGCTCCGTCCGTATCGATGAGTGAGGTGATCGGCACTACTTCTTGGATAGAGCTTGTTATGAAAGCTTCATCCGCATGAACCAGATGGTCCCACGTGTAGTTGCCCTCAGCGATCTTAATTCCGAGTTCCCTTGCAAGCTGAATGACAAATGCTCTCGTAATTCCCGGTAAAATTCCGTTCTCTATCGCTGGTGTATATAGTCTATCCTGTTTCACAAAAAATAGATTGCTGACAATACCTTCAGCTAAATAACCCTTCTCCGTTAAAAATAACCCTTCCGCCTGCGCCGATGCCGCTTGTAGACTTTCTAGCAATTCCCGTTTGGCGAGAATATTGTTCATATAGTGGAGTGACTTCAGCCTTACCTTGCCCTCTGGGGTATTGCGCCGCAATTTTAACCGCAATAAGCTCTTTCCCCACTCGTAAACGGAAGGAGAAAAAGAAGGCAGCTCCTTCATGTACATGACTCTGGTTGCTCTATGATAGTTTGCCGAAGGCAATCCCAGTACATCTACCCCTGCCGAAACGGTATATCGGATATACGCATCCCGAAGATTATTGGCCGCGAGAAGTGATTTTATTTCATCATTTATTTGACTTGAACTTATATGATGCTCAATTCCAAGCTCCTTACAACCTGCTTCAAGTCTCTCCAAATGTTCATCCAGCAAAAAAGGAACGCCATGATATGTACGAAATGTTTCAAACAAGCCCATACCATACAAAAAGCCGTGATCCATTACGGATATCACGGCTTCGGAGGCAGGGATAACAGCTCCGTTCATCCCAATGTAGTTCATCCTCTTAAACCTCTACCTTATGCTTAAGGAAATTACGTAGCATCTGGTGACCATAGTCGGTAATGATGGATTCCGGATGGAACTGAACACCTTCGATTGGGTACTCTTTATGACGCAGTCCCATAATTTCACCCTCTGCAGTCTCAGCTGTTATCTCTAGGCAATCCGGCAGACTTTCCCGATCAACGATGAGCGAATGATATCTCGTTGCCGTGAAAGGAGACGGCAATCCTTCGAACACAGAAGTGCCTTTATGAAGAATCGGAGACGTTTTGCCGTGCATTAGGCGCTCGGCACGTACAACCTTACCTCCAAAAGCTTGACCTATAGCTTGATGACCTAGGCAAACGCCGAAAATTGGAATAATGCCTTTAAAATGCTTAATGACATCTAGAGTAATACCTGCTTCACTCGGTGAACGTGGGCCTGGTGAAATTAGAATATGGTCTGGGCTAAGCCCTTTAATCCCTTCAATATCAATTTCGTCGTTCCGACGAACGACAACTTCTTCTCCCAGTTCGCCTAAATATTGAACCAAGTTATACGTAAATGAATCATAGTTATCAATAACTAATATCATGAACTCATCCCTTATCTTCTTATTATTGATCGGCAGTTTGTTCACTGTACTGTACCGCTTTGATAGTGGCTCTGCCTTTGTTCAGACATTCGCGATACTCTCGGTACGGGGCGGAATCAATCACAATTCCCGCTCCCGTCTGAATGTAACCTGTACGATCTTTAACGACCAATGTTCTTATAATAATATTTAATTCCATATTGCCGTTATAGTCAATCCAGCCCATTGAACCTGTATAAGGCCCTCTTGTAACCGGCTCTAATTCCTCGATAATTTCCATCGTGCGTACTTTCGGAGCACCGGTTATCGTTCCTCCTGGAAATACAGCTGCAATTACATCATAAACGTTACGGCCTTTAGCGAGTCTACCTTCTACTTGCGATACTAGATGCATGACATGCGAGTAGTATTCAATCGTCATAAGCTCGCTTACGTTCACCGATCCATATTCAGCGATTCGCCCGATATCATTGCGTTCTAGATCGACAAGCATAATATGCTCTGCTCTTTCCTTCTCGGTGCCAAGCAATTCCTTAGCCATGGCCTCATCTTCCTCAGGCGTGCTGCCGCGGCGTCTTGTTCCCGCGATCGGTCTAGCGCTAACATTGCCCTGCTCTACCTTAATAAGCAGCTCAGGAGATGCGGACACAAGCTGAAAATCAGGAAAACGCAGCATTCCCATATAAGGCGACGGATTGAGAAGGCGGAGCCACTCGTAAATGTGCTCTGGAGTCGAACGCAAAGGGAACTCTCTTCTCAGCGATAAATTAACTTGGAACACATCGCCCCTTGCAATATACTCCTGAATGCGGCGTACCGCCTGTTCAAACTGCTCCTGCGGGAAAGGAGTGCTGCCTTCTAATGAGTCAGTCATAGAGTTAGCCTGATCATTCTGCAAAATGCCGCGCCACTCTTCTAGCCTATCTATTAGATGAGGCTGATTTCCCCAGTCATTTATTTCTTGCCAAAGCTCCCTCATCTTAGCGGCACGCCCAGCCGCCTCTTCGTACAACCGCTCTAATTCGTCTGTATTCGGATGACTGTCAGTCGCTTGTTCTACAGAAAAAGGAACATGTACGATGCAATATAGAGCCCCTTCCTGCATATCAATCGCCCAAATCTCATCCATTTGCATCCACACATAATCAGGCAGCTCCAAGTCATCCGCAGCTTGCTGCGGGAGCTCTTCAAGAGAACGAGCAACATCATAGCTCAAATACCCTACGCAGCCGCCGCCAAATTTAGGTGCGCCTTGCACATAAGGAGAGCGGAATGGAGACATCCACTCCTCAAGCATCTCAAGCGGCTTCCCTTGGAGCCAGCTCTCCTCTCCGCTCGGCGAATGTTGAACGAGCGCTCGGTTTCCTTTGCCCCGGATGATAGAGACCGGGTGCAGACCCATGAACGTGTACTGTCCCTCCTTGCCGCTCTCGAGCACAAAGGAATAAGGTGACGCTTCCTGCCAAGCCTTCTCCCAGCTCGAAGGTAGGCGGATGGGCATGTTATCTATTTTTATTATATAGGGAAGCATGGTGTAACCTTCCTTAGACCAAACTGCCCATTGCTCCAATGTTGTTAATAGATGAACCACAGAGTAAAATCCTCCAAATCTATAGCTGGTTAGCTTGCGTTTAGTATACTAAAGCATACCCAGCTTGAAAAGATTATAACGATACACGGACAAAATAACGAGGGCCCCCATAGTCCAGATGACTTGGGGGCCCTTCTTACAAGACAAGTATTTATAAATTAAGCCTCAAAGTTGTAGAGCGGTGTGCTCAAGTAACGTTCACCGTTACTTGGAACAATCGCAACAACACGTTTGCCTTTGCCGAGCTGCTTAGCTACTCTCAAAGCCGCATTAATCGCTGCGCCAGAAGAAATACCAGCTAGAATACCTTCTTCTTTCGCTACACGACGTGCTGTTTCAAAAGCTTCTTCATTCTCGATATGAATAATTTCATCATAGATATCTTGATTCAAAATTTCAGGAATGAAGTTAGCGCCAATACCTTGAATTTTATGTGGTCCTGGTTTACCTCCTGCAAGAATTGGAGATGCCGCAGGCTCAACTGCATAAATTTTAATGTCTGGGAAACGTTCTTTAAGCACTTCACCAGCGCCTGTAATCGTACCGCCTGTACCAATGCCCGCTACGAAAGCGTCGAGTGTTCCGCCAATCGACTCAATCGCTTCAACGATTTCTGGGCCAGTCGTTTCACGGTGGATCTTAACATTTGCTTTATTTTTAAATTGTTCAGCTACGAAGTAGCTCGGATTCTGCTCCAAAATTTCTTCAGCTTTCTTAACCGCGCCGTTCATTCCTTCTGAACCTGGTGTAAGCACCAATTCAGCACCATAAGCTTTAAGCAGATTGCGGCGCTCCAAGCTCATTGTTTCTGGCATGACAATGATAACTTTGTATCCTTTTGCAGCTGCAACCATAGCAAGTCCAATCCCTGTATTGCCGCTTGTTGCTTCAATAATGGTATCCCCTGGCTTAATACGCCCTTCCTGTTCCGCAACTTCAATCATGCTCAGCGCAATACGATCTTTAACGCTTGAACCTGGGTTTTGATATTCAAGCTTTACATAAACTTCCGCACTATCCTCTGGTACAACGCGGTTCAAACGAACAAGGGGAGTATTTCCGATGAGTTCAGTAACATTATTAACGACTTTAGCCATTGTAGAGCCCTCCTTAACAATATGGATAACCTGCTTGCTGCATACCGAAAAGTGTAATATAGCTACATTATTTCCGAGTAAACCAGTCGGTTTTTATGATACTTTCATATTATCAACCTTAAATCATATTGTCAATAATAGACATTAAAAATTGTCATCCACATGAAGTCTTCATCGATTACGATTTAGGCGTATCATCTACAATTGTAGCCTGGAATTTATTTCTCAGCTGCTCCTCTAGTTCCGATTCGCTTATCGCTTTATCCATTGCTAGCTGTTTACGGACAGCGGCTCTAATTTCATCTTCAGTTCCCGGATTCGAAATGTGAATACCCTGAAGCTGAATAACAGCGAAACCATCCTCAAGCCTAATCGGCCCTTCAATGCCCCCGACGTCTAACTTCTCAGCGGCTTTCAAGATTGGCGAAGGTACAAAAGGATCGTCCTCCTCGATTTCCCCTAATTTACCGCCTTGCTCATTGCTAAACTCATCAATTGAATATTGCGAAGCCAGCTTGCCGAAGTCGGCTCCGTTTGCCAGCTGCTGAAGGATACTTTCTGCTTCGGATTCTTCTCTAACCTTAATCATGGCAATGTTCATAGTCTTCTTCGCTTTGAAGTCATCAGCATGGTCTTTCAGGTATCGATCAATCTCCGAATCACTTACTTTAATGCCATTTGTCGCAATTTTATCAAGCAGCAATTGGTATTCTGTCTGAGCTGCGACCTCTGCCCGGCTAAGTCCAAGCTCATTTTGCATCTCTTCATAGTAATCTTGCTCGGACGGATAGCCGCTCATAAGCCGGTCTAGTTCCTGCCGAACTTCCTCAGCTGTGACATGAATGTTAAGGCGCTTCGCTTCCGCGTATACAGCTTTATGATTAAGCATGTCTATGAGTACATCATGACCATAACGTTGCTTCAGCGCTTCGACCCATTCTTCCTCTGAAATGCTCTTACCATCAATAAAAGCAACCGGTTTGCTCCAACCCGTTGTTGCTACACCTGCCCCCGCGCCCGCTGTCTGCATTGGTTTACGGATGAAGTCTATACTAACCATCACAACAACACAGACGAATAAGACAATGACGGCTGCCCACAACCTTTTTTCTTGTCTCGTCATAAGTCTTTCGTTCCTTCAGTCTTATTTCTTAGCTTGTTCTAACAGATGTTCTAATTGTTCCTTATTAAAAGAATACGTTTCGTTGCAAAAATGACACTGAACCTCAGCCCGTCCATCTTCATCGATAATTTGCTTGAGCTCTGATTCCCCTAAGCTGATAAGTGTTCTTTCAACTCGTTCATGGGAACATTGACATTTGAAATGGATGTCCATACCGTCAAGCACCTTCACATCAGGCAAAAGCCAACGCAGCATTTCATCCAGTTCGAGTCCCTGATCAAGCAGCGAAGTAACTGGCGGGAGCGATCCGACAGCTTGCTCAATGACGGTAATTTCATCATCACTTAAACCAGGCAGCAATTGAATAATAAATCCTCCCGCTACAATGACAGAATTATCCGTGTCAACAAGTACGCCTAGACCTACAGCAGAAGGTGTTTGCTCTGATTTAGCAAAATAGTATGTGAAATCTTCGCCAAGCTCGCCCGAAATAATTGGTACACTGCCGCGATAAGGCTCTTTCAAACCTAGATCTTTCGTTACATAAATATATCCGCTCGTTCCGACCGCGCCCGCTACATCCAATTTCCCTAAACTGTTGCTTGGGAGATGAACATGAGGATTGTCTACATATCCGCGGACCTCACCATGTGCATTGGCATCGGCTACGATTTGACCGATCGGACCATCGCCTTTGACTTGGATCGTAAGCTTCTCCTCGCCTTTCAGCATCGCACCCATCATCGCTGCTGCTGTTAACGTACGTCCCATTGCCGCTGTTGCGGTTGGAAATGTATCGTGTCTGCGGCGTAATTCCTCAACAAGCTCTGTTGTGCGTACAGCAAAAGCACGTACTCTTCCATCCATAGCTGTTCCGCGAATCAGCCGATCTTGTTTGTTACTCAAGTTGTTCAGCCCCTTTTATGTTTATTAACGTTTAAAGCTTGTCTTATGTTACGAACAAAATTATTTGTTACGCTCATAAATGATCCGAAGCCCTTCAAGTGTAAGCCAAGAATTGACCTCTTCAATCGTCTTCGTCTCACTGGCAATCAATTTAGCAAGTCCGCCTGTAGCAACGACCTTAGGATTCGCATTCATTTCTAACCTAATACGCTCCACAATGCCGTCTACCTGACCTGCATAGCCATAAATAATGCCTGCTTGCATTGCATGCACCGTATTGCGTCCAATGACGCGCTTCGGCTTCTCAAGCTCTATGCGCGGCAATTTCGAAGCTCGTTGGTACAGCGCTTCTGTTGAAATGCCGATACCCGGAACGATTGCCCCGCCTAAGTAGTTGCCCTGCTCATCAATGCAATCGAACGTTGTTGCAGTCCCGAAATCGACAACAACAAGCGGACCACCGTATATTTCTACAGCAGCTACTGCATTTACAATTCGGTCCGCACCGACTTCTCTTGGATTCTCATAACGCAAATTGAGACCCGTTTTAATGCCCGGCCCAACAAGAAGCGGCTTAATGTGCAGAAACTTCTCGCTCATACGTTCCAGCACGTGCACTAAAGGCGGAACAACCGAAGACATAATCACACCCTCGATATCTTCTACCGAAATACCCGACATCCGAAACAGATTATAGAACATAATTCCATATTCGTCGGAGGTAGACTGCCTCGCTGTGCTAAGGCGAAAATGATGCAGCAGCTCACGGTCTTTATATATGCCGAGTACGATATTCGTATTGCCTACGTCTACTACTAGAATCACGGGCTTCCACCCTCTTTCTTCGCATTTAAATCTAAACTAATATCCAGGCTGTGAAAAGAATACGTAAGACGTCCCACAGAGATCACATCAACACCAGTTTCGGCGATCGATCTTATTGTATCTAAAGAAACGTTGCCTGAAGCTTCTATTATAACATGGGGCGCCTCATTTTTAATCTTCTTCACCGCCTGCTTCATTCGTTCGAGACTCATATTATCAAGCATAATGATATTCGCTTCTGCTCGAAGCGCTTCTTCGACTTGCTCTATATTTTCAGTCTCCACTTCAATGGTCATGGTATGCGGAATATTCGCCCGTGCGCGTCTCACCGCCTCGGATATACTTCCTGCAGCTTTAATATGATTATCTTTAATCATAACGGCATCATAAAGTCCAAAACGATGGTTCGAACCACCGCCTACACGTACTGCATATTTCTCGAGCATGCGGTGTCCGGGAGTCGTCTTCCGGGTGTCCACAAGACGCACTTGCAATCCTTCTAGCGCTTCTACATAAGAATGAGTGCGAGTTGCGATGCCCGATAAGCGCTGCAATAAATTTAACGAGAGTCGTTCCCCCGTTAAAATATGATGCGTGCTTCCTTCAATTTCAGCCAGCACAGTACCCTTGTTAACCGTGTATCCATCCTGTACGTGTGCTGTGAATGACAACTCTGGATTAACGACTTCAAACACGAGCTGAGCCACCGGCATGCCTGCGATGACACCATTCTCTTTAGCATGAATAATGGCTTTCGATTGATGTCCTGGCGGTACTGTCACCTGCGTTGTCACATCGCCAGAACCAACATCCTCTTTCAGCCATGCGCGAATGGACTCTACGAGCCCTTCATTATATCCGTTAAACATCATCACTTGTTTCCTCCAACATTCCTTGGTCACAGTGCATCAAAATATGTTTGCGCCAGCTTGCATCATCGCGGTGCGGAAAATCATCTCGATAATGAGCTCCGCGGCTTTCCTGCCGCTTAAGTGCAGATTTCGCCATAATCACGGAGCAAATAAGCATGTTGGCGAACTCATACTCTTCCCGTTTCTTCAGCTCTGCTTGAAAAATAGGCAGTTGCCTGTTCAGTTCATCAATCGCTTCAGTTAATGTATCCTTATTTCGACGTAAACCAACCTTACGGACCATCACCTTTTGCAGCTTCAGACGACGCTCAATAATCGGCTGCCTTGGCGGACCTAAGCGATGTAAGTCATAAGTAATGTCTATGTCGACATGTTCCAAAGGAGGCAGTTCACGAATATGGTTCACAATTCTGCTTCCAAAAACGATAGCTTCGGATAAAGAGTTGCTGGCGAGTCGATTGGCACCGTGCACACCTGTAGAAGATACTTCACCACATGCAAATAAACGCGCAATATTCGTCTCCCCATTGAAATCCGTCTTCACTCCGCCCATCATATAGTGAGCGGCTGGCGCAACAGGAATCCAATCGGTTGTCATATCAAGTCCATACTGTAGACACGTCTCATAAATCGTAGGGAAACGATGCTTAATCAGCTCTTCCGATTCATGGGTAATATCCAGATAAACGAAGGTTGATTTGGTGCGCTCCATCTCACTGACGATAGCCCTAGCCACAATATCTCTGGGTGCCAATTCCTTCTGTTCATGATATCGTTCCATAAATCGCTCGCCTTTAACATTACGGAGCAAAGCCCCTTCGCCTCGAACAGCCTCAGAGATTAGAAACCTGGGCGCTCCTGGATAACAAAGCGATGTCGGGTGAAACTGTATAAATTCAAGGTCGCGAATTAGAGCACCTGCTCGGTATGCCATAGCTATGCCATCCCCTGTTGCTACTTCAGGATTCGTTGTGTAGCGATATAGCTGTCCTGCCCCTCCGGCGCACAGAATCGTCGCATCCGATTGCACAAAGACACGCTGCCCATCTGGAAGCTGAACAAGTGCGCCAACGCACCCGCCCTCGCTCGTTATTAAATCAATGACAAAATGATTATCCCACACTTCAATATTTTCATTGTGTAAGACATGTTCGGACAGTGCCCTCACAATCTCAAATCCAGTTGCATCCCCGTTCGCATGCAAGATTCGTCGATGACTGTGGGCACCTTCTTTCGTCAGCGCCAGCTCGCCATTCTCCAAATCAAAGGCCGTGCCCATTCTCATCAATTCTTGAACTCCCTGTGGACCTTCATGGACCAGAACATTCACAGAGGCCAATGAACAGAGACCTGCGCCTGCAAACAAAGTATCTTCCAGGTGCGCCTCTGGAGAATCATCATCAGAGATGACGGCCGCAATGCCTCCTTGCGCATACCTTGTATTACTTTCTAGAATCGATTTCTTCGTAATTATAACGACATGACGGTCTTCACTTGCTTTGATCGCCGTAAATAGCCCCGCTATCCCTGAGCCGATAACGATAACATCGGTCTTGATCATGGGAAGAGCTCGCAAATCGAAATCAACCAGATATCTTGGAATCATTCCGCCTACCACCCTATCTTAGACAAGAGAGTAGCGCATGCTACTGAACTTGTAACATGCGCTCTAAAGATTTTCTAGCTTTATCAGCAACGACAGGAGGCACATATATTTGCGGTTTCATTGTTTCCAAGCATTTTACTAATTTCTTCAAGTTATTGACCTTCATATTCGGACAAACAAGATATTTGGTTGCAAAATGAAATGTTTTATGAGGACTATCAAGTCGTAACTGGTATCCCGTTCCGTCTTCCGTACCTACGATAAATTCTTTACAATCGGATTTTTTGCAATAATCTATAATGGCGGTTGTACTTCCTACAAAATCACCCATAGCAACAACTTCTGGACGACACTCCGGATGTACAACAAACTTAGAATTTGGATATTTCGCCTTCATTTCAATGACATCTTTGACGGTCAACATGTCGTGCGTGTTGCAATACCCTTCCCATATAATGAGCTTCTTATCGGTATGCTGCTGAACATAATGACCTAAGTTTTTGTCAGGTACCCAGATAATTTCATCAGAATCGATAGACTGTATCACTTTCACGGCATTAGACGAAGTGCAGCAAATATCAGTCTCTGATTTCACTTCTGCAGATGAATTAATATATGTAACCACTTTAGCATTAGGATGCTGAGCTTTAAGCTTCCGGAGCCCATCAACGTTAACCATGTCCGCCATTGGACATCCTGCTCGCTCATCGGGAATAAGCACTGTTTTATTCGGAGCTAATATTTTGGCGCTTTCGCCCATAAAGTGAACACCGCAAAAAACGATCACATCTGCATCTGTCTGTGCGGCTTTTTGTGCTAATAAGAAAGAATCTCCTCGAAAGTCAGCTACTTCTTGAATTTCATCACGCTGATAATAATGCGCTAATATAATCGCGTTTCGTTCTTTTTTTAATTCCATAAGACGCTCACGCAGCTCACGATTCTGCCCGGCTTTACGCTCTAATGCTAAAGCTTCCAATGACTACCCTCTCCTTTAAAGATCGTGAATGAAACGCTCATGATCTCTCTGTCATATGAAATATTGGTATACATTTTCATAATAACTGCGTATCTGTAGGAACCTAGGTGCAGGGTATTACTAATGCTTTTTAACTTAGCTGTTGCCGTTCACTCAATTAATGTACACAACGTTAAAGCACCTGTCAATGAATTGGTAAATAGGGCAGACACAAGTATTCAAAGGTTAATACATTATATGAAGAAAAATCCGGAAAGCACTTGGCGTGCTTCCGGATTTTCTATATATTGCTTATAAATTTTATGCCAATTTAAGATGCATTATGATGGTCTATTGTCTGAATTCGGATCATCATCGGTAGGAACATCAGGCCGAGCTGGTTCATCATCTTTACTTTGAATACGAACTCTAACATCACCGATCGTATCGATAATTGGTTCGCCGCTTTCAGGAGTTCCGCTATTACCTTCGCCATCTTCTGTTATAGAACCTTTCTCAATAAGGTCGGCGATTTGCTGGAAGTCAAGCGTTTCTCTTTCAAGTAAAGTTTGAGCGATAAGGTGAACCTCTTTAGAATGCTCAGTAAGGAGCTGCTTACATTTTTCATAACATTCATTGATGAAGCGCTGCATTTCTTGGTCGATCTCATAAGCAATCGAATCACTGTAATTCTGCTCATGACCAATATCGCGGCCCAAGAATACTTGACCTTGCGTGCTGCCAAATTGCAATGGTCCTAACTTCTCGCTCATACCATATTCCATAATCATGCTGCGCACGATGCCCGTTGCTTGTTGGAAGTCACTGTACGCACCTGTACCGATTTCACCGATGAACAGTTCTTCGGCTACACGTCCGCCGAGTAATCCCGTTACACGATCAAGGAGCTCCTGCTTCGTCACGAGCATACGGTCTTCCTTCGGAAGCATAATAACATATCCGCCGGCACGGCCGCGAGGAATAATCGTTACTTTGTGCACCATGTCCGCATGTTCTAGGTAATAACCTACAATCGTATGACCTGCTTCGTGATAAGCGACAATCCGTTTCTCACGGTCGCTGATGACGCGGCTGCGTTTCTCAGTTCCGACGATGACACGGTCAATCGATTCATCAATTTCGGCCATTGAAATATCTTTACGGTTTCTGCGAGCTGCAAGAAGAGCAGCTTCGTTAAGCAAGTTTTCCAGATCTGCACCGGAAAATCCTGTTGTCCGTTTAGCGATGACATCAAGCTTCACATCTTTGGTCAGCGGTTTGTTGCGAGAATGAACTTTGAGCACCGCTTCACGGCCTTTCACATCTGGACGATCGACCGTAATTTGACGGTCAAACCGACCCGGACGGAGAAGCGCTGGGTCAAGAATATCTGCACGGTTCGTTGCTGCGATAATGATAATGCCTTCGTTCGCACCGAAGCCGTCCATTTCAACGAGCAATTGATTTAGTGTCTGTTCGCGTTCGTCATGTCCGCCGCCAAGTCCAGCACCGCGCTGACGACCTACGGCGTCAATTTCGTCAATAAATATAATACATGGCGCGTTCTTCTTCGCGTTCTCGAACAAATCGCGAACCCGAGAAGCACCGACACCGACAAACATTTCTACAAAGTCAGAACCGGAAATACTGAAGAATGGCACACCCGCTTCACCCGCAACAGCACGTGCAAGGAGTGTTTTACCTGTACCCGGAGGTCCTACAAGGAGAACACCTTTAGGAATACGTGCACCGACCGCATTGAACTTACGAGGATCTTTCAAGAACTCAACAACTTCAACGAGCTCTTGCTTCTCTTCGTCGGCACCAGCCACATCTTCAAAGGTAACTCGTTTCTTCTCTTCATTATATAAGCGGGCACGGCTTTTCCCAAAGTTCATCACTTTACCGCCGCCGCCTTGTGCTTGGTTGAATAGGAAGAAGAAGAGAATGAACATAATGACTAACGGAACAATGGAAGTTAAGAAGGTGAGCCAGATGCTTTCACCCTGCATTTTCTTCCAATCAAGTGTGAATTTATTTTTCTCACTATAATTCGTTAGCTCAGCTACGACTCCAGGATCATAAGGAATATAGGTCGTAAACTTATCCGACTTCGCATTTGCGCTCGGTTTTCTATATTCACCGCTAACGAGGTAAGCGTAACCGTCAAACTGTACGGTCATCTTCTCGATATTATTGCTAGTCAACTGAGTACGGAACTGGTCGTAACTTGGGTTATCCGCTGCATCGTTGCCGCTGCTGACGAATTGGACAATGCCCACCACGACTAAAAAAAGAATTAGATAAAAACCAGAATTACGGATGAACCGATTCATCCCCTACCTCCTCTCAAGACACTTTAGTTATTTTACCATAGCCTGTCTTACCATCTCAACAGAGGTGGCAGAAGCGGTAATCCTGCATAAGTTAGATCATGATTAGCTGGAGTAGACTTCCGGCTTCAGGATTCCGATATAAGGGAGGTTACGGTATTTCTCTGCATAATCCAATCCATATCCTACCACGAAGGCATCCGGCAGTACAAATCCAGTGAAATCAGCTTGAAGATCGACTGTCCGGCGGGCTGGTTTATCAAATAAAGTAACTACACGAATGGATTTGGCATTGCGGCGTTTCAGCACATCATTAATCAAGTAGCTGAGCGTAAGTCCGCTGTCGATAATGTCTTCAACAATAAGTACATCACGGCCCTCAACAGATACGTCCAAATCTTTAATGATTTTAACAACACCTGATGATTTGGTAGACGCCCCGTAGCTGGATACTGCCATAAAATCAATTTCGATCGGCACAGTAATCCGTTTAATTAAATCAGCCATAAATACAAATGCGCCTTTAAGCACGCAAATAACAAGAGGATTACGACCCTCGTATTCAACGCTTAGCTTCTCGCCAAGTTCTTTAACCATCTCTTGAATCTGTTCCTCACTAATAAGTACTTCTTGAATATCGTTCTGCAACTAAGTGAACCCCCTACCGTTATACTATGAAATGCTTACTTTGACGATTACTGATCGTCTTGCTTACCGAATATCTTCCAAACGCATATATAATATGGAAGTTGTCTGCTGCGTAACTGCAGCATGCACGGATCGCCTTACCCCTGGAATCCACAATATTGTTCCCGAAGCGTCTGTAACAATAGGAATTTGATGGCGCATGGATGGAGGTATCTTATCATCGATGAAAATATCTTTTACCTTTTTGCTGCCGTTTAATCCCATGACCTTCATTACATCACCGGGCAAACGCGAACGCACTGTAAGTGGAAAATTCAGTTTGTCCGCATCAAATATTGCTTCGTTCTTCGAGTGTATTATTTCCGAATTTTCCTTGCTTTCATGACTGCGAAGTTCTGTAACTAAGCTTCGCTGTATTGAACCCAAGGATAGGATCGTGGACTTTCGCTCTAATGTGTATGTAAAGATGTCTTGATCCGCCGAACAATCCGGGAGAAAAGACACGTGATCATATTCACGTACACAGCGTAAGCCGCCCCCTAAATCAAGGCTCCATGTAGTGGGCATCTCTTGGATGATTCCACTGCGCACAGCCTCGATTTTCACAAAATCGATGTCTTCCGTATTTAATGAAAGATAATTTAATATTAGTTGAATCAACCTCCGTTGTAAAGCAACATGTAGTCCGGTAAAGGAGCGAGCTGACAGAGCATATCCACGGCCGCTCGCAGTCACAATTTGATCAAACAGCGCCTTTGCGGACTGACTCATATAATCGTCTTCTTCTCCAATAACCTCGGCAAGACGATTCAGAGATTGGGGCAGTTGTCTATTATATTTCCCCAAAAAGGGAAGCACATCCAATCTAATCTCATTTCGAGCATATTTATTGGACAGGTTGCTGCTGTCAATTACGTAAGAAAAACCCTCAGCTTCACAGAGTTCGATCAGGTCTGATTTGTATATACGTAGAAACGGCCTAATAAGTTCCACATTTTTTTCACGCCGTTTGATCTTCATGCCGGCAAGTCCCGTTGGCCCTGAGCCGCGAAGGAGACGCATCAATACCGTTTCCGCCTGATCATCGGCATGATGAGCAAGCGCAATGGACTGCGCTTTATATTTATCCGCAACATCTAACAGAAACTGATACCTTTTCTCGCGGGCGGCAAGCTGTGTGCCCTTCCCGCTTTCCTTCATATATGCGGGCACATCGATGACTGCGAGTTCGAACGGAATACCGAGCTTGAATGCCGTTTCCCTAACCATCTCTGCCTCTGCATCCGATTCAGCACCCCGAAAACTATGGTTTACATGCGCGCATATCAGTTCAAGAGGTGTGTCTGTCCGAGCAATATAGTGCAGAACATGCAAAAGAGTCACAGAATCCGGCCCGCCGGATACTGCGACTATAATACGGTCATGGGGAGACCATAAATGATATGCCTGTGCGGTTTTACGCACCTGTTCTGCCATGGTGTACATCTTAAGGTCACCCATCTGTTCTCCCCTTCTTCTCTAGTTAGCATTGATCAATGTATAAATTAAAATCGCACTACAAAATAAATAGCGCAGCAGAGCATGATGATGGAGAAAGCAAAGGCGCTTTTGAGCCACCTAGGAGTAACATGTGTTTGCTTTGACTTTAACTTTACGGCTGCCGGATAGACATCTCTCTTCCAACTGGTTATCGCTTCAGTCGTATCTGCAAACTCATGGAGTATCGCTTTCCTAAGCCATTTGGCATAAGGGTGGACGTTAGGATGGCCCAGCAGCCCAAGTAAATCCTGCGTGCTTCGAGCTTGCGGCAGCTGCTGATTCGTCACTTTCTTGAATCCTTCATCATACAGCAAATTAAGACATAGCAAAGCAAACGAGAACAAGTCATACCCTTCATCCGCAGTTCGGCTGCCTGCGTTCCAGTAACCGCGATCGTATCGTTCGGTGAACTGCTTAATACTCCGTCCGATACTGCTTACACCGCCATAGTCAATCAGTTCAACATGTCCATATTCAGACACAAGAACATTATCCGGTTTAAGATCACCGAATACCCAGCCGCCATCATGTAATTGTTGCAGCTTTTCAAGCAGACTTAAACCGACGAAACCAAGCCATTCTCTTTCCTTTTTTTCCAAAAAAGCATGAATAGGTACGCCTTTAACATACCGCATCACATAGAAAGGAATTTCCTTGTTATCCGAAGTAAAATCATCTACTTCTACAAGAAAAGAGGATGCATGCTGATCATGGCCCTGCTTTCTTGACGTCTTGTAATGTTTTTGCCCCTGAAGCGAATGAAGCACATTGATCTCGGACTGCAGGTCAACCGTTTCGTAGCCCATTTTAAGAGCGTACAATTGTCTCGTGCCTACTTTCTGTACAAGGTAGACCATCCCATTCGCACCTTGGCCTAGCATGCGATGTATATAGTACCGACTGCGCCTCCACTTGCCGACAATAATCGTCCCTGGGGAAAAGGTGGTTTTAAACGACGTAGTCACCTAGTATCCCTTCTCTTTTCATCATCTCTTCGTTCCATGCTTGATTATTATTAAGTGTACCATATTGATAAAAATCAATCACCTTAAATATCGCTGGTCCAGTCGGCGTAGCCCCCTTCATTTGGATCCTGCCAAATAAGGAATGGATGCGGCTAATATCCTCTGTCCAGTCTAAATCGAGCACTGCTTCTTCTCCGCTGTGTCTCCCGGGATAGTGGAATACAGCGAGCTGGCTCGTCCCTTGTCTTGCTTGTAAACTAAGCATTAAATCGCGAGCCGCATCCTCGACAGACCTAAGCTTCGGCTTCATGCTCGCGCTGGCGTCAATCAGAAGCGCAACCTGCAGCGGACTTGTCTCGGACAGCTCATCTACCACTTCAACAACCTGAGCCCGCTGATGCGGCGGCAAATCTTCCAGCGAACCGTCTCCTAATATATGAGTCAATTCTTTGTGAACGGCATGTTGTATCGTTTGAACGACAGTTTTACGCGTCATCATTTGCATCGTTTGTGCAAGCTGGGGTGTGCCTACAACTCTGCTGATCCCTCCGCCGGCTTTAGCGATTTCAGCAATTTCAATGCTTCCCAGCTCTCCAATCGTTCCGTAGTCTATAACCCCAACGACGTTAACCGTTATGCCTTCCTTCAGCGCATGAGCAGCCGCGAGTACCGGGCTTACGCCCACATTGGAGCAACCGTCTGTAATGAGCAGTATTTGTTTCATGTGATGATCCTCCCAATCTTCTCTTTTATTTCCGTATTTATTTCGCAGTCTGTTATTCTCTAGCATTTCCACTTCAGAGAATATTCAAACTATGAAAGAGAGAAGATGAGAGCACCCGCTTAGCTTACTGTTCTTGGCCGCTCTAGCCTTTCAACGCCAGGCACACGAAGCGTAGCCCATTCTGGACGATTGTGATCAATTCTGGCAACGACAACCGTCATATCATCATGAATTTGATTTTGCTGATAGCGAATCACTTGTTCTAGCAGACAGGTCGCTATTTCCTGAGGGTCCTCGTATTCTATCTCTTGAATAAGACGTTTAATCCATAGCTCCTTATTTACGGCATGACCCGGAGCATCATAGATTCCATCCGTCAGCATAACGATAGTATCCCCTGGCTGAAGCTTCATCGTAATTAGATCGACTTCGATATCTTGAATAATGCCAATAGGCAAATTGCTCGCTGTAACCGCGATAACTTCATCGCCCCGCTTAATAAAGCTAGGTGAGGAGCCAATTTTCATAAATGTTGTTTCGGCAGTATATTGGTCAATCAGCGCCATATCTACCGTCGCATACATCTCTTCTTTAGAGCGAAGCATGAGGATGGAGTTAACCGATTTTATAGCCAGCTTCTCATTCATACCCGATTGAAGAAGCTGCTCCAAAATATTAAGTGCAGTGCTGCTCTCTGCACGCGCCCTCTCCCCGTTGCCCATTCCATCGCTGAGCGCTACTGCAAAGCACCCGCTTCGCAGATCAACCATACTGTAGCTGTCTCCAGACAACATATCCCCGTTCTTCGCTGCTCCTGCCACACCTGTCTCAATTTCGAATGTCTTCGCTGAGCCAAAGGTCACCGTCTGCAGACCATCACGCGAACTTAACATTCGCTCATTCATAACCGCAATATGTTCTCCCACAATATCAGATAACAGCGGCGCAATAATTTTGCGGCACTCGTCGTATCCCCTTATAAAAGCATGAACAATTTCGATTTCTACGCTGCCTTGATCTAAGCTGATAATATCGACACTATGTATGGACAGCCCGAGCCTTTCTAAAGCTTCACGAATTTGTTCTTCCTGTTGATACATGGCTTGTCCTTCTCGCTTAATTTCCTTCGCCAAATCCTCCATCACTTGAGATACACCCGACAGTTGGTCGGCAACCAGATGTCTGCTATCGAATATTTGCCGTTTCCAGTGCATATCATGCTTGTATAAGTCGTATTGCTGCTTCATCACATCAAGCACTTGATCCGGTTTCGCACAGACTCGGTTCCATTCTGCAGGGATATCCGTCTTCGTCATGTCAGGATTTTCTTCGATGGACGACATCATATCGGTCATATATTTATAGGTCTGATAAAACTTCATGTCCCAACATTGGGTGCGGCGATAGCAGCCAGCGCACGTCGTCTCCGATACAGCATTCATAAAATAATTTAATTCTTCACCTCTTCCAACATTCTCCCCGACGGTTGCAAGCTGACCGAAGCTTCGGGACAGCTGTTTAAATATTTGCGAGAACTGCGTCACCCGATCTGCTGTAAGGTCCCGTATCCGTTTAGCATACTCGTGCTGGGAATGGGAGTAATCCTGGGTGCCGGGTACGTATCTGGCGATCATGGCGATAATCCCTTTTGGCGTTATAAAGAATAAAGTGATAGCGGCACACGTCTCCCAAGTGGAGATCATAACATCTCCCGCTCCTGCGGAATAAATCGATAGAATGGACGAACCTAGCAGCATTCCGAGTGATACAGTCAGCTTGCGTCCTTCCTTAAGCATGCCGGCAAGCATACCCGAAAAAGCTAGCAAACTCATCTGATAAATGGCCGACAAATCCGCAAGGCTAAGAATGAGTCCTGTAATTACACCTACAGAAGCGCCCAGCGGAGCACCGCCTACTAATGCAAAAATTAAAATTAAATATCTGGACAAAATATGTTCCGCCGAAAGCGAATAAACCGTCCACCCGACTGCACCTGTCATGACAGACGCCAGTAAAATGATTAAACATAAAATTTCTTCATTCCGCAGCGTATAATTCTTTTTGCGATAAGTAAACATCGGGATCGCTTGAGTAAATACCAAGGTGAGCACAAAGCTGAGAATGGCATCCATTGTAATCATCATCAAGCTATACCACGTAAGAGAAGGTCCAAGCACCACATTAAAGATGTTAACGAGAAATACAGAAGTAAATACCATCATGGGGGCGTATGATAATTCCGCATGTTCATACGTTTCAAGCCCTTTATGAATCAATATAAAAATAAACAGCTCTGCCGCAACCATCCAAGTCGCCATATGAGGAGCAAAGAAGCTCCCAAGCAGCACTGCCGCTCCGATCGGTACAATTAAATCTCTGCGTAAAAACATCATGACACCGAAATAAGCCATCGCGAAAGGAAAAAGCTCATTAAGGATCATTGCCTTGCCTAGTAAAAAACCCATGATTGTAAGCAGAAATGCCCATTTATTGGCTGCCAATGCATGATTGGTTTTTTGGATGATCGGCCACTTCCTCCAGTCCTTTATGAATTTTTGGATAGGCATTAATCCCTTTGCGACTTTGCTGCCCGGGAACAAAATCACATTTCTTTTATCCATCATCATTGGCACCACCTATTTACAAGTTTTTAGATGGTACCCATTATATAAGCGCGCAAGAGGAAAGTTTGTCAAACGAGAGAGACATGCCCTAAAGAATTTTCCGACAAAATAGACGGAGAGTCCGAAAGAGCACGAATCCGCAACAGCACTCGTTATTTTTATCATTTTAGCGGCTTATCTTATGTATCCGTCGCCGCTCTTCGTCAATAGCGGTTCCTGGTCTAGTAGCGGTTTACTAAGAGATACAAGGAAACCCGGCGGATGATGTCGCTAATTTCTTCAGGAACGACAAAAAAACCGTAAGCGATCATTCGCTTACGGTTTATATTTTTATATAATTACATACGTTTGGCGCCGCGGCCACCACGTTTGCCTTCTGTGTTCTTCTTCAGCGACGAAATGCGCTCTTCACTATCTTTTAGGAAGCGTAACATTTTATCCTCAAATGACGTTTTATTCGCCTGTGGTTTGAAGGAACGTCCTCCCCGATCGCGATTAAAACCGCCACCGCCTCCGAATCGTTCGCCTTCTTTATTCCCTGTACGTTCTGGTCTTGGTGCTCTTGACGGCTTGGATTCTACCGGCTTATCCACAGCTTGTTTGATGGAAAGACCAATCTTACCGTCCTTATCAATGTTAATCACTTTGACGGTAACCACATCATTAATTTTCAGGTGATCGTTAACATCCTTGACGTAATTATCGGCGATTTCCGAGATGTGAACGAGACCCGTGACACCTCCTGACAGATCCACAAATGCTCCAAAATGCGTGATGCCTGTCACCTTGCCTTCTAACTTGGTGCCCACTTCGATTGCCATAGAATAAAATGATCCTCCCTTAAAAATATACAGCAAATTATAGATTTAAGAATCTATAAGTTTGGCTTACAGTGATTTGATTATACCGAATGCATAAACCAAGGTCAACAGACATATACCCGTGTATATTACTATTTTCCTCCATTTTGTTGCTGCACTCTGATTGGCGTTTCATCCGGCAAATACATATCATATTTCTTGCGCGCAATTTGACCGATATATTCAGGATCTTTAAGTCGACTAACTTCGTACTTTAATTGATCCAGCATTTGCTGGTTAGCTTGCTCTGATTTCTGCTTTTCTAGTAATTGAGCTGATTTATCACTCAAGTGAATGGACTGCGAAACAAGAGTACATACCGCCCATGTCATGAAAACGGCTATAAAGGACAACCATAATGCTTTACGTCTGCGCGCACCAGCATTTTTCATATGTTGTTGATTCATATTAGCTTGTACAGACGATTGCCGCATCGTTATGTCCCTCCCTTAAACCAGCGTTTCCATATCGAAATAATGGTGCGTTTGATTGCCGGAATCCAATTGTTCATTCCAGTTGCCTTCACAAGTGGAGATAACATCCACATGAACAACTTCCAAAAAGGCATTAAACATTGTAACATAATTTTGCCTAAGAATATAGTGGTCGCCCAAGCAAAACGAAGCAGCATCTTGATCAGTTTATATAAACCAATAAGTGGCGTAACGATGAGAATATGATACGTTCGCAATATTCCGCGCCATATAATTCTTATTATCTTTATTAACATTACCACAAATTTTTCCGTTGCAACACTAAACAATAAAAAATAAATCCATCCTCCTAGAAATAGGCCTAAAAACACATATAACCTCAGCTCTCCGTTATTGCTTCTAAAAAGCATCTCAAAGACAAACATTGCCGCCCCTAGCCAGTAGACCAAATCAAGAAGATGGGTGCACCATCTGGGAAAATGAAGCTGCTCAGACACCACCCGATAGCTGTTAAAGGCTAATCCGAGCACCGCTCCTGAAAACAACATCATACACAGCGTCAACCATTGCGTATCTAAATTCATTTGAACATTTTGCCGAGCAGACCTTTATTTTTATGCTGTGATCCAGGTTCTAAATAGGTCAAAGAATTGACCAACCCTTCGATCGCAACTAATCCTTGCTCAAGGCTTAAATTTTTAATATGTAAATTTTGTCCGCGAATGGTGAGGTGACCGAGTTCAGTCTGAAGTAAAAACTCTTCACTGTCGAAGCTTTCCACATTAATAACTCCGGATATTTCCAGAAGCTTGCGGCTTTGCATATGCACGTCCTGCCGCTTCGTATTTTTCCCTTGTTCGATCATAAGCATGTACCCCTCCTTCTTACAGTTAGCTTATGGACGCTTTAGGAGCTTTAGAACTAGTACATGCAAGAAAAAAGCGCCCCTCTTCAAATGAAGAGGGGCGCTCTTTGATCGAGTGTTATTACCAATCCAAACCGTTATCTTTCAGGATAGGTTCTTCCTTCACTAGAGTATAGAGGCTGCTCGCCTCTTCCTTCTTCGTGCTCTCAGCAAGCCGTTCGACACGCACAGTGACGAGCTTCTGGCCGAATTGAACCGTAATTTCATCGCCCACTTTCACTGTGCTGCTCGGTTTGGCTTCCCTACCATTGATAAGAACGCGACCTTGATCGGAGACATCCTTAGCTACAGTACGCCGCTTAATTAACCTCGATACTTTTAAAAATTTATCAAGACGCATTATTTAACGGCTTCTTTAAGTTTGTTGCCTGCTTTGAATGCAGGAACGTTAGATGCAGGGATTTCGATTGTTTTACCTGTTTGAGGGTTACGGCCAGTACGGCTGGAACGTTTACGAGTTTCGAAAGTTCCGAATCCGATCAGTTGCACTTTGTCTCCTTTAGCAAGTGCATCTGTGATTTCGCCAAGAAATCCGTTCAATACGGATTCTACGTCTTTCTTAGTTAGGCCACTCTTGCTGGAAATGTTGTTGATCAAATCTGTTTTGTTCATTATTAAATCCTCCTATATTTACAAATATAAATAACATGCGGGAATATTAGCTTTGTGCCAAGCTTGCCGCGTGTATGTCTCTAATCAATATTCTTCCTTCAATCCGAAATTCCTGCAAAAATAGTTAATTTTTTTGGCACTTTTATGAGAAAAAGGTCTAATTATGTCTATTCTATAGAAGATCGAGGTTGAATTAACTATTTTTAACATTTTTCGTTACTTGTTTAACGTTTTCGCTTCATTCCAATAACGGTCCATTTCCGCCAGATCGCTCTCTTCGAATGTTTTGCCTAACGATTTCAATTTCTGTTCAATATATTGAAACCGACGGACAAATTTATGATTCGTAAGCGATAACGCTTCTTCTGGATCAGAATGAATAAATCTAGCGACATTAGTGACGGCGAACAGAACGTCCCCGAGCTCCAATTGCTGACTTTGCAGATCTTGACCTTCTGTAATGGCCTCTTTCAATTCAGCCAGCTCTTCGTCGATTTTGGCGAATACTCCGTCTAGATCTTCCCAGTCAAAGCCCACCTTAGCCGCTTTCTTCTGAAGCTTATAGGCCTTCATGAGGGCAGGCAAATCACGTGGAATTCCGTCCAGTACAGATTGTTCACTTGGATCTATTCCTTTACGACGTTTCTCTTCGGCCTTCATTTGTTCCCAATTTTGCAGTGCTGCTTCAGCGTTCCCCGCAGTACGCTCGCCAAATACGTGCGGATGACGGAACAGCAGTTTCTCATTCAGACTCGCGATGACATCGTATACGTTGAACGAGCCGAGCTCCTCCTCTATTTGAGAATGGAGCATAATTTGGAGCAACAAATCGCCAAGCTCCTCTTGCATATGCACTGGATCGTCTTCATCGATCGTCTCTAACACTTCGTAGGTCTCCTCGATCAAATGCTTACGAAGTGTTTGATGTGTCTGCTCGCGGTCCCAAGGACAGCCCTCTGGGCTTCTCAAGATGCTGACGATTTCGTGCAGCCTTTCAAATGTCCGAACTCGGTGCTCGTCCTCATCGCTTTTCGGCACATAGATAAGTGACAAATTGCCGTAGCCTTCCACTCGATCCAGCTCATAGAGAGGCACCCTCACAATCTGTTCCTCACCGCTCACACCAAGAGCATGTCCTACGACGACTAAATAATCATCGGGATAAATGTCCATAAGGCTGAGCTTCACATCCGAAGCTGTGAACATATCATACACTTGTCCAATAACCGTATGTAGCTGAGGTTGAATAAGACGGCTCTCCAGCCCGCTTGCGTCAAGCAATTGAAATCCTTCGATTGGGTCGAATCCAAGCCGTATAAACGCCTCATCCAAAAAGCTCTCTCCGCCGAGTACTGTAAGCTGAATCTCTCGCTCAGGACAGCGCTCCTTCAAAATCTGCACCGTTGCCTCAGCTACCATCGGATGTCCTGGGACAGCGTAAATAATTTCAGTATCAGAGGTGCCAGAGCCAGCAATGGTCATTAAACGATCTGCGATCTCTTCGTATACCTCATGAAATGCATCCCTCGCTTCATATACATCGTCAAATGACGTATAGGGCAGCTTCAACTCGTCAAGTAACCGCACCACAGGGTGTTCCTTAGTTCTAACGTATACCTGTGTCGCTTGCTGCAACTTTCTCATAATGCCAATTGTGAGTTGATCCGGATCACCCGAACCGAGTCCAACAACCGTTAATGAAGCGCTCATCTATTTTCCTCCAAACGTGAAATCCTAAGTAGATCAAATCACACAATAGTTATACTATACCTTATCGTAAAATTTTAGCCGCTTCAAGCCGCTTGACGAGAGATGGGCCTATTTTCGGCAATAGGGCGAGCTCTTCCTTCGTAATAAGCTTCGTAAGTATTAGCATAATGAAAAAGACTACTGCTCCAATACATATACCTAGCAAACTCTCGAGAGCAGCAGCAAAGCGTCCGCCATTCATGCCGCCAGCTTCAAGTACGGCAGAGGTGATTATGCTTACTGCCGCTGCCGAACATGCCATGGCACCTACAATCATTGCCGGTTTCATTGCGTAGTTAGCGGCACGCAGCCGCAGTCCTGTTACGCGCTTCAATAGAATGATATTAAACAATGCAGATACTGCATACGACACAGCGCCGGCAATTGCTGCACCGCTAATTCCCATACTAGGGATAAGCATCATGTTGAGAACCGTCTTGAGCACCGCTGCACCTAGCAGATGAATAGCCGGAGCTTTGGCATAACCCATACCTTGTAATAACGCTGCTGAGATCGTCACCATCGTACTTCCTGCAGCCGTAAAGGCAATCCATCTCATTGTGGTCGTTCCCGCATTATCTTGGTATAACATAATATTGATCGGTTCTGCAAGTATGGCAAGTCCTGCGGATGCAGCGAGTCCAATAAGCCAAAACCAGCGAAGCGCTTGAATCGTTTGCTTTTGTATGAGCAGTTTCTGTCCTTTATAGCTAGCCTCTGCCAATGCGGGAATAAATAAAACAGACAATGAAGCAGCCAGCATGGTCACGAGCTGAACAAGAGGAATGCCGCGGTTATAAATACCGAATTGCACCATCGCCCCCTCTTCACTCCATCCGCTTTGCTTGAGCAGCCGAGGAACTGTAAAAGTATCGACCAAATTAATGAGCGGCACAGCCAGCGAGCCTGCACAAATAGGAATCGCATAGATCAAAATTTGTTTCAATAACCGGTAATAAGGTTCTGATTTCTTATGAACTAACGCTCTTTGCGCTCTTTGTGTTCTATGGCGATCATGCCGCCAATACATAATCATGACGAGAAGGCCGCCAAGCCCTCCAGCTGCAGAACCAAACGTTGCTCCAGCAGCTATCGCAGACGAAGATGCACTTGTTCTCGTCAAGTATAAAAGCAGCGCAATCATGACTGCTACACGTACACATTGCTCAGTAACCTGAGATACTGCGGTCGGCATCATATTCTGTTTTCCTTGAAAGTAGCCCCTAAGCGCCGACATTAACGGCACGAACAGAAAGGCTGCAGATGCTGTACGAATGGCAAGTGTTGTATGACGATTATCAATGACAGAAGATATATAAGGCGCTCCAAAATACATACCTAGACCGCACACCAAGCCAACCACGGTTATAAAGCTGGATGACACCTTGAGGACATCACGCGCTCCTTCATCGTCTTCTGCTGCCAGCCGTTCTGCCACAAATTTTGAGATCGCTGTAGGTAGACCGATCGTAGCCAGTGTAACGATCAAATTATAAAAAGGATAAACGGTATTATAAATACCAAACGCTCCATCGCCTCCGATATTTTGAAGCGGTATTTTTTGCAGCGTTCCAATTAATTTTGATACAATGACCGCCAAGCTCAGTACAGCAGCTCCCCTGAGCAGCTTGGCAGCAGGCGATTGTTCCTTCATGGTTCCCCCTATGTGCGATGTCGACAATCTTAATTTCATCCCATGTCATATTACTCTATTATAACCGTGATTAATGCAACAAAAAAACTCCCGCCTGTTTCCTTAAGATTCTACATAAACCTTACGAAACAGTAGGAGTATTTTATTATCCAAACGATAGAGCTGGTTATTGTTCCATTTGTTTGCCAAGGAAACCAGCGGCTGTTTCTGCCAGTCTCATTTCAAGTTGCGACATTTTCACAGACTCATCTTTGCTTAGCAGTACAACCGTACCGATAGGATCGCCGCTTGATATAATTGGCGCAATCACGAAGCTGGAAAGTGTCTCAGGGTGGTCTTTACTAATCTCGTAAGTACCCGCAGATGTTTCCAATATCGTTTTGCGGTTATCCATACTATTTTCAAGTATTGAGCCTACCTGTTTATCCAAATATTCTTTCTTAGATCCTCCGGCAACCGCAATAACGTTGTCTCGGTCAGAAATAATTGTAATATGGCTTGTGCTCTCATAGAGAGATTCCGCATATTCTTTCGCAAAATCACCTAGTTCACCGATCGGCGAATATTTTTTCAGAATAACTTCACCATCACGGTCAACGAATATTTCAAGCGGATCTCCTTCGCGGATTCTTAACGTACGGCGAATTTCTTTTGGAATGACAACCCTGCCAAGATCATCAATACGACGGACTATTCCAGTAGCTTTCATGTCACATGTTGCCCCACTTTCTAAAGAAGATTTTTCAACTACTGTTCATTATGGAAAAGAGGAGGGTTTCAAATATGTTCATTTGTTATCTGCCCATAGTATTCATCTGTTCCCAAATCGTTATACATCCAAATTAACTATTAGTTGCGGTATAACTATAATTTTTTTAGTAGCTTTCGTTAATAACTATTTTTTGGTAGAACTGCTGCTCTTGTCGCTCTTAGGCAGATCTACTTTTTTAATCATATTTTTAAGATCGTTCTCAATAAACTTGTCCATTTTCTCGGAACCAACAAGCTGACGAATCGATTCAATTTGATCCTTCGTTAGATCTTCAAATTTGGTCTCCTTACGGGATTCAACTCTCATGATGTGATACCCGTATTGCGTTTCTATTGGATCACTAATTTTGTGAAGCGGAAGCGTAAGCGCTGCTTTTTTGAACTCGTCCACCCAGTTGCCTACAGGAGTGTTCTCATACAATCCGCCTTTATCCTTCGAACCTGGATCATCTGAGTACTGTTTCGCAATAGCTGCGAAGTCAGCGCCGTTATCAAGCTTTGCCTTTACTTCCTTCGCTAATTTCAGCGCGTCATCTTTCGAACGTGTCTTATTGTTAGCGTCAGTAAATGCAATCAATACATGGCGAACAGAAGCGATCGTGTAATTGTCTTTCGTTTGTTCAAACTTCGCCTTGATCTCGTCATCTTTCACTTGATCTGACCAATATTGAACAACAGCAAAATTTCGAATCATGTAATCATCTAGATTCTGTTCGGTTAGCTTTTTGGCATCCAGCATTTTTTTCAGTTGATCGGCCGAAACCGATGCCTTCATCGCTTTGAGCTGCTCTTCCGCCTTTCTCTTGCCTTCTTCTTTTTCCTTAGCACTTACTTTGTTCTTGTACAAATACTCGGAAGCAATTTGTTGTTTAATCAAGTACTCTTTAAATGCATCCATATCCATAACGGACGCATACTCTGGATACAGCAGAGACATGACGCCTAATTCACGATTGAACTCATCCTGTGTAATTTCCCCGCCAGTATAGGTAGCGACCACTTTCTCTTTGTTTCCGCAAGCCGCGAGTACAGATATACACAGCACTGCAATAAGTGTGAAAATCGACATTTTCCATAGACGTTTGCTGTTATTTAACCGCATCCTGTAGTTCCCCCTTTTGTTTAAAAGCCTTTTTAGAAGCTTCAAAAAATTTCTCCACGAGTCCCATCAGTTGTTCAGTGGTTAATCCTTTACCTTTGATGCGGATCGCCATGACGGCACCTTGCTCAAATTGTACACGTCTTTCAAACGTATTGCCAACTTGTGCAAGTACAGAGAAATCTATGGCTTTTTCTTGACCTTCATAAAATTTAATGACAAGGTCATCACCGCGCTGTGTAATTGATTCGATTCCGTACATTCTGCCGTAAATTTTAAGACGCGCAACGCCAAGTAAATTTACGACGGCTTGCGGCAAATCGCCATACCGGTCGATCAGCTCATCCTCAAGCTCAGCTACATCGTCAAAGGATGTTGCAGCAGCCACCTTCTTATAAATTTCAATCTTCTGAACACTGTCATAAATATAATCCGATGGCAGGTAAGCATCAATTCCAAAATCAATAAGCGTATTCCAATCCTTCGTCTCAGGAACAGCTTCTCCGAGCATCGCAACTTTCCGCTTCTGAATTTCTTCAGCGAGCATTTGCGAGTAGAGGTCGAACCCGACCGAGGCAATGAAACCATGCTGCTCTGCTCCAAGCAAATTACCCGCTCCGCGTATAGAAAGGTCGCGCATAGCGATTTTGAAGCCTGAACCGAGCTCGGTGAATTCTTTAATCGATTGCAGACGTTTTTCCGCAACTTCGGTCAGAACTTTATCCCGTTGATACGTAAAGTAGGCATAGGCAATTCGGTTGGAACGTCCTACTCGTCCACGCAGCTGATACAGCTGAGATAGACCCATCTTATCGGCATCGTAAACGATCAGCGTATTTACATTCGGAATGTCCACACCCGTCTCGATAATGCTTGTGCTTACAAGCACATCGTACTCTCCATCGAGGAAATCGAGAATCGTCTTCTCAAGCTCCTGTTCCGACATTTGTCCGTGACCAATGCCGACTCTCGCTTCAGGAACGAGCATCGATATTTGATTGGCCATTTCCTGAATGCCTTGCACGCGGTTATACAAGAAGTATACCTGTCCACCTCGGGCGAGCTCTCGTTCGATCGCTTCACGAACTAATGTCTGGCTGTACTCAACGACGTACGTCTGCACAGGGAACCGGTTCTCAGGAGGCGTCTCAATAACCGACAGATCGCGTACTCCCAGCATAGACATGTGAAGCGTGCGCGGAATCGGAGTTGCTGTAAGCGTCAATACGTCTACATTCGTTTTGAGCCGTTTCAGCTTCTCTTTATGCGACACGCCGAACCGCTGTTCTTCATCGACGATAAGCAGTCCGAGATCTTTGAAAATGATGTCCTGTGACAGCAAACGGTGCGTCCCAATAACGATATCGACCGTACCTTGACGGATGCCTTTGATCGTTTCGTTCTGCTCCTTGCGGGAACGGAAGCGGCTGAGCACTTGAATGTTGAATGGATAACCAGAAAAGCGCTCACGGAAAGTCTCATAGTGCTGCTGAGCTAAGATGGTCGTCGGCACAAGAACAGCCACCTGCTTACCTTCAATAGCCGCTTTAAAAGCAGCGCGAATCGCTACTTCTGTCTTACCGTAGCCCACATCGCCGCACAGCAGCCGATCCATAGGGCGGCTTTGTTCCATATCCTTTTTAATCTCTTCAATGGCACGAAGCTGATCCGGCGTCTCATCGTATGGGAACATCGCTTCGAATTCCTGTTGCTCCGGCGTATCCTTTTCAAAAGCGTAGCCCGGTGAGGATTGACGTTCCGCATACAGCCTGATGAGATCATCCGCAATATCCTGAACAGAAGATCGAACTTTATTTTTAACACGGGTCCATTCGTTTCCGCCCAGCTTGTATATCTTAGGCTCTTTGTCTTCAGATCCTACATACTTCTGAATAAGATCAATCTGCTCGATCGGAACGGATAATTTGTCACCGCCAGCATACAAAATGTGCATGTAATCTTTGTGAATGCCGTTAATTTCAAGAGTGCCAATCCCTACATATTTGCCGATACCGTGATTGCGATGAACGACATAGTCACCCACCTTGAGCTCTGTATAGCTCTTGATGCGCTCTGCATTGTCCATGCTTTTCGTTAGCTTGCGGGCTTTACGCTGTTTCTGAGAGAACATCTCTCCTTCAGTAATGACGACGAGATGAATGGAAGTCATTTCGAACCCAGATTGCAAGTTCCCTTGAATAATGGTCGGTTCCTCAATACCGTAATCCTGGAGAACACGGCGCATGCGATCCATCCGTTCCTCGCCGTTTGCAAGCATGATCACTTTCGTGCCTGCCTTTTTCCACCGTTCCATTTCAGCCTTCAGAACGTTCATCTGCCCATGGAAGTCTTGCATGCCGCGGCAAAGGAAATTCAGCACATTTTGAGGCTGAGTATGCGGAACTTGGCGCAGGAAGAGCGATACGAACAAAGTTTGGAAAGGACGATGATACAATACCTTTTCATGCTCGGTAGCCAGAACAAGACTAGGCATCGTTTTTCCGTTTTGCAAAAGATGCAAATTCCACTCCGATTCATCGCGTTCCAATTGTTTGGCCGTTTCAATGAGCCTAGCAGGCTCATCGAAGATGAGAAGCGTATCCTTAGGAACATAATTATAAAGTGTCTTGCGCTCCGGATAAAGTAGAGAAATGTATTTATAAATTTCTGGAAAATAAATATGCTGACGCAGCATTTCAATTTCCTTGTCCATTTCCTCACGAAGTCTCAGCTTCGCTTGGCGGTCTGTCATTTTCCCAAGCTGCTCCTCTAAGAGCGAAGCTGCAGCGCTGGCGGCCCGCTCAAAACGCGCCTTGTCCGCTATCAATTCCTTACATGGAGTAATGACGATTTCATTCACTTTATCAATGGAACGCTGATCCGCAGGATCGAAGGTTCGCATCGAATCAATTTCGTCATCAAACAGCTCGACCCGAAAGGCTAGCTCAGATGTCATTGGATAAAAATCAACAATACCGCCGCGAACGCTCATCTCGCCTTTTGATTCAACCCGTTCAACCCGTTCATATCCAAGCTCAATCATTTTGCCTAGCCACGATTCCAGGTTGATGCTCTCTCCCTGCTTCAGCGTAATTTGTGCATTAGCCATCACTTCAGGAACAGGCAAGAATCGTCTAACTCCTGAAAAAGGCACAACGACAATACCCCTAAAACCTTGAGAACATTTCATCAGCACTTCTATGCGCTGAGCCAGTGTCTCGGGGCTTGATATGGCCGCTTCTGCAGCCACAAGTTCATTAGCTGGGTACAGCAGTACTTTGTCTGGAGAAAGCGCTTCCTGCAGGTCATCCGCAATTTTTTGAGCAGAGAACATATTATGCGTCACCACGAGCAGAGGACGTTTCGTCTCCTCATGAAGTGCCGCTAACATCACTTGCCTAGCAGATCCGGATAATCCAGAGATGAGTTGTTCCTTCATCCCCGCGGATATACCCGCAGTAATTGAACCAAAATCAGCATCTTTAGAAAAAGCCTCTATAAGTGCTTGTAACAAAAGGAGCACCTCTCTTACGCTTACGAAGTCGAAATATATACAAAAATAGAGTATCAGCCAGCCCAAATAGAAACAGCTTTGCCGTCCTTTTATGGAGGACGGTATTCGTCATGCATTATTCATCAAAATAAGCCTCAGCAACCGTGCCAAGGCCTTAAGCTGACAGTACTATCTACTGACCATGCTCATCCAAATTGGAACTGTTAATATATTACATTTATTGAAGAGGATTGGAAAGCAGCGTCAGCTCAGGATTGCCTTCAAACGCTTCCCTGCAGTAATCACAAGTCACACGAACCGTTACTTCGCCACTTGAATCATAGGCTATTATATCTCTGCGTTCCTCGGGGGTCAAGAAATGGAAACCAAGCTGCATTTCGGTTACCTTCGGAGAATCAATTCGCCCAATGAAGGTACGACAATGCCGGCAAATATAGTTTATTGCCATTTATATGCCTCCTGAAAATAGGTTATACCTTAAGTAATGCCCAATTTCATCGAAATTTAGCCCCTGAAGTTACCGCTTTTGCTCATTAACCATTAAACTTAGCCATCGTTTGCTCGAATGTATGATTCAAACTGTATTCAAGGGCATCACAAGTATCTTCAATCATCTGTTTAAGCAGTGAATCTTCTTTCTTAGGGAAAGGAGCAAGTACATAATCGACAATTGAAAATCCTGGCTCAGGACGTGAAATCCCCATTCTAACCCGATTGAACTGTTGTGTGCCAATATGCTGGATAATCGATTTAATGCCATTATGACCGCCAGCGCTTCCTTGATAGCGAAGACGTATCTTGCCGATCGCCGTGTCCATATCATCATACACAACGATCAAATCATCGATGGATGCCTTATAGTAATCCATAAACGCTCTTACCGATTCGCCCGATAGATTCATATAAGTCATCGGTTTGATGAGAACGACTTTGCTGCCGCCGATGTTCCCTTCTCCGATTAACGCTTTGCATTTATTTTGTTTCACGGATATTCCATGCCTGTCTGCTAATCGGTCGATCGCCATAAATCCGACATTGTGCCGTGTTTTTTCATACTCTGAACCTGGATTTCCAAGTCCGACAATCCATTTCATTACCTTACCTCTCTTTCTTCCTATATATGTTTAACTACACGGCTAGGGGTTACATTTCCATTTAGGAAATATAACCCCTCGTCCGCGGCCGTTTATTATTCAATTTCGAATAGTTTACTAATTGATAATTCCTCGTGAACACGAATAATAGCTTCACCCATTAACGGTGCAACAGACAACACTTTCAGCTTACCCGATGGATTGGTATGTGTAAGCGGAATGGTATCCGTTACGACAACTTCCTTGAGCGGTGAATTCTCAAGACGTTCCATCGCTGGACCGGAGAACACTGGATGTGTACAGCACGCGTATACTTCCTTCACACCGCCTTCAACGAGCGCATTTGCACCTAAAATAATTGTGCCTGCCGTATCAATAATATCATCGATTAGAATCGCTGTTTTGCCTTCGATATTACCGATAATATTCATCACTTCGCTGACGTTAGGCTCTGGACGGCGCTTATCGATGATCGCAAGCGGCGCATTTAGGAAATCAGCTAATTTTCTCGCACGTACCACACCGCCATGGTCTGGAGATACGACGATAGGGTTCTCGATTTTCTTAGAACGGAAATATTGTGCCAAAATCGGTACCCCTAGCAAATGATCCACCGGAATATCAAAGAAGCCTTGGATTTGCATTGCATGTAAATCCATCGTAATGACGCGGTGAGCGCCAGCTTTTTCGATCAAGTTAGCAACCAGTTTAGCCGTAATCGGATCTCTAGAGCGAGCTTTACGGTCCTGACGTGCATACCCGTAATAAGGAATGACAACGTTAATGCTTTTCGCGGAAGCACGTTTGAGCGCATCTACCATAACAAGAAGCTCCATCAAGCTGTCGTTAACTGGAGCACACGTAGGCTGCACAACATATACGTGGCAACCACGTACACTTTCATTCAATTTAATTTGAATTTCACCGTCGCTGAATCTCATCGTTTCAGAGTCGCCTAGAGGAATGCCGATATAGTCAGCAATTTGGCGGGCTAGCGTCGGATTCGCGTTACAAGTAAATATTTTTAATTTTGAGTCACAATAAGTCATAAAATAAAAACCCTCCGTGCTGGTTCATTGGAATCATCAATCAGATGCTTTACTGCGTAACGGCTATTAGAATCATCTAAATCAGCTTATTTTTGTTCGTTTTGTTTTTTCTTTTCTATGGCACGAGCACGGATTTTTTCCGCATAGCCCGGTTTATTCTCTTGCCGTTGTCTCGCGATCGCCATATCGTTCTCTGGGACCGAGTCCGTAATGGTCGACCCCGCGACCACATATGCTCCTTTGCCGATCTTCACTGGAGCAATTAAGTTCACGTTACTGCCGACAAACGCGTCATCTTCAATTTCAGTAATGGATTTATTATAACCATCATAGTTGACTGTAATCGCGCCGCAGCCGATATTAACGTTCTTGCCAACAACGGCATCACCGATATAGCTTAGATGCGACACTTTAGAGCCGTCATCGATTGAAGCGTTCTTCACTTCAACGAAATCGCCTATTTTCACATGCTCACCGAGTTTCGCGCCAGGACGAAGATATGCATACGGTCCTACCGTCGTATTCGATCCGACTTCAGCTTGGTTAAGAACCGAATATTTAACAGTGGCAGAATCATGAATAATACTGTCGCTAATTTCGGTGTTAGGACCGATTTCACAATCCGTTCCGATCGTCGTTGTACCGCGAAGAACGGTGCCTGGATAAATAATCGTATCGCTACCTATCGTTACTCCGGCTTCAATGTAAGTTGAAGCTGGGTCAATGAACGTTACCCCGCCGATCATATGACGCAAGTTGATGCGTTCGCGCATAATTCGTTCTGCTTCCGCAAGCGCCACACGGTCATTAACCCCTATGGACTCTGCCGGATCCGCTGTACGGTATGCTTGAACCATATTACCTTCATTTCGCAAAATAGCAATGCAATCCGTCAAGTAATATTCCTGCTGTGCATTGTTATTGTTCAACTGTTCCAGCGCCGCAAATAATTTGGCATTGTCAAAGCAATAAGTTCCTGTATTAATCTCTTGAACAGCATCCTCATCAGGCGTACAGTCTTTTTGCTCTACAATACGCAGCACTGATCCATCTTCGTCGCGAATGACGCGCCCGTAACCTTTCGGGTTATCGAGTGTAGCTGTCAGAATGGTTGCGGCAGCTCCCTTGCTTTCATGAAGCTGGATAAGCGCCTCAAGCGTCTCAGAAGTAACAAGCGGTGTATCGCCGCAAATAACAACTGTCGTTCCTTCCTCGTTTCCTATCAATGATTTAGCCTGCTTAACAGCATGACCTGTACCAAGCTGCTGTTCTTGCAGAACATATTCTGCAGATTCACCTAGATAAGATTTCACTGCTGCAGCACCATGACCAACGACGACAATGTTTCGCTCACAATTTGCGTTTTTTACTGTATCTAAAACATGACCTACCATGGGTTTTCCGCAAACGGAGTGAAGCACCTTATACAATTTTGATTTCATGCGTTTGCCTTGCCCTGCGGCAAGGACAATTGCCATTCTTCTCAAGAATGCCTACCCCCTACTCTTGAACTCAATACGTAATATATCTTATTCTATCAAAAAAGAAAAGAGAGCCATAGCTATGGCTCTCTTCCTTGAACCCCAATAAATGTACATTAAGCGCCTTCTTCGATAACTTCGCTTTCAACCGCTGCGCGCTCATACTCAGCTAAAACAGCAGTTTGAATCTTCTCGCGAGTACCTGAAGAGATTGGGTGCGCAATATCGCGGAATTCTCCGTCTGGAGTCCGCTTACTTGGCATAGCCACGAACATACCATTGTTTCCATCAATGACGCGAATGTCATGAACAACAAATTCGTTATCGATGGTAATGGATGCGATCGCTTTCATTCTCCCCTCAGAGTTAACACGGCGGAGTCTTACGTCCGTAATTTGCATGTGTGTTCACCACCTTTTTCCATCAGAGACTTGGTGTATAATTCCACACAGCAAATCAAAATCCTTCTTTTTTATAGCAAATTTATCCTAAAATAAGGAATTTTTTTTCGTAGAAGAATGTTTTCGACACCTTTCGAGTGCGCTTGATGGTATTTCTCCCATTTCGACAGCTTCGTTATCGATCTATAATTGGAGTTTAATCGTTGAAATAATTACCTGGCGCAGCTTCAATCATTTTCGTTTTGGAATCAACCGCAGTGAGCTTGGCTAAAGAAATATAATCCGTAAGCAGCCGCTCATCGGAATCTACTGTTCCTGATTCAAGCAGTACCCCGACACCTGCAACCGTCGCATCGAACTCGGCAAGCAGATCCATCATCCCTTTAATGGTACCGCCCGCCTTCATGAAATCATCAACGATCAGAACTCGTGATTTCTCCTTAAGCGCTCTGCGAGATAGTGTCATCGTATGCAAGCTTTTATGAGAGCCAGAGACATAATTAATGCTAACGGCGGACCCTTCCGTTACTTGATGGTCCCGTCTAACGAGCACAACAGGCAAATTAAGCTGTGCTCCAGTCGCATAGGCTAGCGGAATCCCCTTCGTCTCTACCGTCATGATGACATCAATGTCTCGGTCAGCAAATGCGGTCGCAAATATTTTGCCCACTTCGTTCATGATGGCAGGTTGTCCAAGTAAATCAGACATGTACAAATAACCGCCCGGCAAAAGCCGATCAGACTGCTCAAGCTGTCTGCAAAAATTTTGAATAAAGCTAAGCGCATCTTCCTTGTGCAGTTTAGGCATGAATTTAACACCTCCAGCCGCCCCAGCGAGCGTATGAAGAACACCAATGCTGCCTTCTTCAAATACCTCTTTGATGATCGCCAGATCCTCACTTATCGACGATTTAGCTGCTCCATAACGATCAGCAAATGTCGTTAACGGAATTAAGGTATGCGGTCTAGACAATAAAAACTCGGTCATTTCCACCAGTCGTGCGCTTCTTTTTAGTTTTTTCACAAAAATACCTCGCTAAATCCGAATGTTATTAATAAAATATAACACAAATGTTCGTTTTTGTCCAAAAGATACATTATATCTTATGTCAATAAACGGACAGCGTACACTTCTTTGCAAAAGCCTCGCAACCCGTTATAAATGCGTGCCACCTTCGATTCTTTCGAGACGAGCCCGAATACAGTCGGTCCGCTGCCTGACATGAGTACGCCATCTGCACCAAGCTTAAGCATCGCCTCTTTCAGTTGCATCACTTCAGGGTGCAAACGGAGTGTAACATCTTCAAGCACGTTGCCAAGCTCTTGGCATACTTTTGCAAAAGATTGCTGCTCAAGCGCCTCCTGCATTCGTCTAGAAGAAGGATGCTTCGTGTTTTCATCAATCTTCAATTTGCCATAAACTTCAGCAGTTGACACATTGATTGGTGGCTTCGCCAAGACAACCCAGCATTGCGGCGGATTCGGCATCTTTGTAAGCACCTCGCCGCGCCCTGTTGCTAGCGCTGTGCCGCCCGTTACACAGAAAGGAACATCAGAACCTAGTTCTGCACCTAACTCCTGCAGCTCCTCATCATCGATGTTTAAACCCCACAGCCGATTCAGACCCCGTAATGTTGCCGCAGCATCACTGCTTCCACCGGCGAGTCCTGCTGCGACGGGAATCTTTTTATCTAAATGTATGTATACCCCGCGGGTTACATCATACCTTTCTTTAATCAGCTTTGCAGCTTGAAACGCAAGGTTCTTCTCATCGAGCGGAATATACCCTGCTTGACTTGAGATAATGATGGTATCTCTAGGCAACTCATACATTTCAAGACGATCCGCAAGATCGACCATCGTCATGATCATTTCTACTTCATGATATCCATCAGCTCTTTTATGCAATACATCCAGCATTAAATTAATTTTTGCCGGCGCTTTTTCATATATTTTCACGGCCACTCACCAATCCTTAGCTTTTCCATTAGGACAACCTAACATATTATATGTAAAACAGTCTGCCTACGTCTATCTCAGGGTATATTTTCACATTTTCTACTCCATCTTAGCAAACTAATGCTTACAAGTCATTTTATCCCAAAAAGGTCTAGAACGAATAGGCCAAAAAAGAAAAGCTTCCCGATTGCTCGGAAAGCTTGATTTGTGCCTATTAGGGTTGCTGGTTACGTGATGCAGCCTGTTCAGCAAGCTGAATAGCTCTTTTCACCATATTCCCTGCATCTTTAGCCTTAATACCGCCCCAACCTTCCTTCTGGACCGTATCATAAAAACCTAAATCCTTGGCCAATTCGTACTTCAGGGTTTCCGACATTACGCTGCGTCTTTTCCGCGACATCGCCAGTCCTCCTTCGATATTATAGGGGATGTTCAAGGTTCGCGAATAGTATCCCTCGGCCTTCCCTTTCTCATTCTGAGCGATTATTCCAGTATTACTTATATATAAATGCGAAAAGCAGCCTAAGAAAGGCTGCTTTGATTGCAAAAAATTACGATTTTACATACGTAATCCGCATTTCGCCCTCGTCTTCACAGACGGTGACTTCTACAGATTCCGTAAGTATATCGGCATAACTGTAAGACACACGTTTAAAAGTCTGCTGTTCTTGATCCAGCTTGACTATAAATACAGAAGGGTAGGTTTCTTCCAAGACGCCAGTTCGTTCGATGGTCTTACGTCGACCACCGTTAGCCCTCAGCAATATTCTCTGCCCAACATGAGCTTCGAGATTGCGTTTGATTTCCAATAGCGCATTTTTTGCCATTGCCTGAACCACCTCTTTCCTTGTCCATTATACAAAAAAAGATGGTTCTTGTCAAATTAAAATAATTAATTATATCAGTATCATTTTTGTGTTGTCAACGAATATTTTTTTACATCCATGCTTAATCCTCACTTTGCCCTTCTTCAGCGAATAAAATCCGCTCGTATGTAAGAAAAAACAAACAAAAACCCCCATAAATGGAGGTTGTCATGAATTCATTTTCACATGTTAAATAGCAGAAGGGGTCACCTTCAGAATAGACAGATCCTGCAGTCGCGGCAGGCCTATTCTATACGTCCCTTTCGTCTCGATGCCTCCAACGCCTTGTGAACCGCTGATTGTATTGTGAAATACATCAGCCATATTCACAGTGTCTCGTATCGACGTATAAGCGGCTTTAGCGGCAACATAGACGGGATCTAGCGCATGGATAAGGATTCTTCCCGGAGAACTGGCGAAGTTTGCTCCTGCTTGCAGCAGAGCCTCGAAATGAGACTGACAAGCCCCTGCAACGATAGTTAATGTATCATAATTTCGTTCATATTCACGCGCGACGCGAATAGCTTGAACGAAGTTAAGCGAATTTTTATAGCTGTTTAAGCTGTATAGATCATAAGTTTGCCGATGCTTAAGCACGCCGTCATGACCTGTAATCACCACAATATCGGGACGAACACGGGGCAACAATCGATAAAGAGCGTTCGCCATACTCGATTCGTGGACATAATGCCCCTCTGTTGGAATTTTCAGCTTCTCATATACATTCATACTTTTTTTTAAATAATTCGGATCCCCATCCAAATGAAGAACTTTACCCGGTATTTCAAAATATGCAAGCTCACCTTGAACGTAACCTTGATTGTACCAATCTTGAACCAAGCCTTCTGGGCTCCGTTCAGCTTGCTTCTTACGCTCTTCACTAAGCAATCTCATCGATTCTGCCGCTTTAATCTGCGCTTGCTGTTCCTTAGAGTTAGTCGGTGTAAAGGGGACCTTGATTAAATCGTATAGAGGGCTGTCAGCCAATAACCGGAATTCTGTCCCTTTGATAATCGCCTGATTATTCCGTACCTCTTCCACTCGGAAGGTCACATCGCCCCCGTATGACTTACGGACAACCAAGTCTCCTAAGTTCATCAAGAAAATCACCTCTTCCCCATCGTATGGGCAGACACCAAGATTGGTTACTCGGAAGAAGCAATTAGCCATAATCTATTCGCAGGCAAAAAGAAAGAATTAACGCACACCTGCTCGAAGCAATATGTTGCTCAGGTTAGCGAACTCTTCGATACTTAATGTCTCTGCACGTCGGTTTGGGGCAATACCGGCTTCATTCAGCAGACGATCAAGTTCGGCGCGTTCTCCGCCAGAAAAATAGCGATTTTTTAAGTTATTTGATATGGTTTTGCGACGCTGAGCGAACGAAGACTGTACGACCTCAAAAAAGTGACCTTCATCGTCTACATCAATCGGCGGTGCTTCTCTTACCTTCAATCGAATGACTGCCGAATCCACATTAGGCTGCGGAATAAATACGGTATGAGGCACCGTACAAATAATCTCAGGCTCGCAATAATATTGCACAGCAATACTGAGACTGCCATAGTCTTTGCCGCCAGGAGCCGCACCCATTCTAAGCGCTACTTCCTTCTGAATCATAACGACGATGTTCTCAAGCGGCAATCTTTGCTCCAACAGTTTCATCAATATAGGCGTAGTTACGTAATAAGGGAGATTGGCAACGACACTAACCCTAGACACTTCTCCAAACTGCTCTTTAAAAAGCTGCTGCAGATCAAGTTTAAGCACATCACCATGATACACTGTAACGTTCGGGTAAGGTTCTAGAACCTCCTGTAAGATAGGAATAAGGCGCTGGTCAATCTCCACTGCCGCAACTTTCTCTGCAGCTTGTGCGAGCTTCTCTGTTAAAGCGCCGATACCTGGACCGATCTCAAGAGCGCCCTTCGTCTTATCAAGACCTGCTGCCCCGACAATTTTATGTAATATATTTTGATCAATTAAAAAGTTCTGACCTAAGCTCTTCTTAAATGAAAATCCATGGCGATGAATGATTTCCTTCGTTCGTTTAGGCGTAGCGATTTCTTCCATACCGTTCACCTTGATTCACAATCCTTCTTTTTCGATTTGAGTAAGCGCCTTTGCAAATTCTTCTCTGCTAATTTTAAAAATGCGTAGCCGCTTATGAAATTGTTTGCCATTACAATATCCGATCCCGAGAATGTTACCCATTGCCATGCGCCGTGCGGCTGCATTAGGATGGACAATTAACCCTGCCTCTATTAAATCTTCCCAGTCAATGAGACCCTCTGATTCGTCATATTCCGTATGTACTCGCGACAATGCGGTGCGAATGGCTTCTGGCGAAGCGTTCTCTACGCCGATATCCCCTTTGCGAGTCGCGTCCGCCTCTGGAATAAACGCATGTTTGCACCCTGGAACACGCTGTGAAATGATTTTGCGAATACGTTCTCCTGCATGATCGGGATCGGTCAAAATAATAACTCCTCGCCGCTCCTGAGCAAGTTTTATACGTTTAATGGTATTAGCGTTGATAGCAGAACCGCCTGTCTCTATAGTATCGGCATCTACGGCCCGTTTAACGGCAACCGTATCATCTCGGCCCTCTACGACAATCACTTCTTTAATCATTAGGTACTTCTCCCTTTGATGTAACTTGTCTAATTATAGATAAAAAAGAAGAGGATATGATCCTCTTCTTTAGCATGAGATATTCATGATCTTAATACTATAACATAAGCTTTTGATTGTAAAATAAGTAACAAAATAATAGGTACTAGTTAAGCTCAGGTTTTACAGGACCGATTACATAAACGGTACGGCCGGTTTTCCGTCCGAAGCTTTTAGCACTTTCGAGTGTATCGTAATATACATCCATTTTGTTACCCTTAATGGCGCCGCCTGTATCTTCTGCACGGCGGAAGCCGATACCTTCGATATATACCCACCAGCCGAGTGGGACAACCCTCTTATCAACAGCGATGGTACGTCCTTCTGTCACTCTTGTGCCAGTGGCCGTTCTCGTGCCAATGCCTGGTTCTTCAGTAGAATAAGCTGTTAAGGATACGTTTTTTAGCACTTTTTTGTACTTAAACGATATTCCAGCTCTCACGATCCTATTCGGACTGGCGCTCACATTTCTCGTCGATAGGGCAGCGGTTTGAATCACACTTTTCTTTGTACCAACTGCAACTACCTTATGAACGAGGTTCTTCTGAACCTCTTTATCAATCAATACTGACGACACGAGTTTGCCGTCTTGATATGTTTGCTCAATATGTTGAATAACGACTCCAGATTGTCCGTCTTGCACAACTTTCGTTTTACCTTTCGGTAAGCTCGGATCACTTGTCTTCACAACGCTGAAAGGAACCGTTGTTCTGCGCTGTACAGTCTTCTTCTCGACTCGTACGACCTTAATGTTCATGTTGGCAGAGACCGGACTATCCAGTGAAGGATATACCTTATCGTTACTGGATAACTGAAATCCGAGTTGTTCTAATGCGTTCTTAACTGTATTTCCTGTTGTATATTTCATTTGCTTACTGCCGTCTGCCGTCACATGGACAGCTACAGCGTGCTCGATAACAACTTTGTCTCCATCACTTAAAGTACTGTTCAGCGGCATCGATACTCGGTCCTGTGGATTCAGAACGATCGACTGCTCAGCTAGTACTTCATGCAACATCGATTTGCGGGTTTCTACCGCTTGGGTCTGACCGTCTACAACAAGGTAGATCTGTTTGTCGGACTGACCATTAATCCATACTAAGATCATGATTGTAAGCACGACTGAGATGATAGCGACTACTGATAAGTGGCGCACATTCACATGCTTAAATCGCAACGCGTAAGACATGCTGGATGATCGTGAACCATGGGTGTCTTCTGGTTGGAAAATGCCCATTTCTTCCGTCCTCCTTCATAGCCCCGCCATCTAGGTTAATACATGATTACAAATAGACGTGACTATATAAAATTTAATACAGAGCACACAGGTGGTAACGATGCGCCCTGCACCGCGGTCCCAGTCTGATCGTTATTCACAGTCACTTCCTGTTATACACACAGTATGATGACAAGCTTTCCTTTATTCAAAACAAAAGAAGCCACAGAAAGAGTAAGAGGAACTCTTTCGTGGCTTCCCGAAATTGAAATAACGGAAATCGGAAACACGATCGTAGCCTCTCTCGATACGCTTACGGGGTTAGCTGTCGGGTTCGGGCTTGAGAGAAGCCCTATCTCGAGACCTGCGCTCATGGCGTAGACTCTTGAATTCACCCCTGAGACCCAAGAAGAAATCAACTACAGAGTCGCTCAAATTGCTATCTGCGACATCTGCATCGGTTCCCCCGTTCTCCGTTGTCGGAGACTCAGCGAGACTGGTCCTGCGGAACCAAAATAGTCTATTCCCAGATGAAAAACTAGGAAATATGTACCATTTTTGATTCAGCATTAAAGCACTGAAAAGATGATAACGTGTTTCGATGCATGTTGTAAAGGAGTAATCAACCACATTTTTCTTAATTAATAGTTAAAAAATTGTAATCTTCTTCTGTTTTCTAATTAAAACTCACATATATATCGCTCTAGCTTCTTTTTTTATAACAAATACTCGTTATTTTAACGAATACCAAATCGTTCCAGTGCATTTTGGGTCGTAATGCTAGCAATTTCCTCCACAGAGACGCCTTTAATTTCAGCTGCTGCTTCTGCCACAAGTTTCACATATCCAGACTCATTTCTTTTTCCACGGTATGGATGAGGAGTTAAATAAGGGGAGTCCGTCTCAATGAGCAATCTGTCCATTGGAACCTCCGCCAATACTTCTTTTGGCTGCTTCGCATTCTTAAACGTAATGGGGCCGCCAAAAGAGATATGGAATCCCATATTTAAGCACATTTTAGCCGTTTCCCAGCTGCCGGAAAAGGAGTGCATTACTCCGCCCACTTCACTTGCTTTCTCTTCACGTAAAATTTTCACGATATCTTCATGTGCGTCGCGATTATGAATAACAATCGGCATATTCAGTTCACGAGCAAGTCCAATTTGCTGGCGCAATACATGATGCTGAACGTCTTTAGGGGATGTATCCCAGTAATAATCGAGTCCAATTTCTCCAATGGCAACTACTTTCTCATGACTGCATAAAGATGCGATCCAATCTAAATCCCCATCTTTCATCGTGACCGCATCGACAGGATGCCAGCCGACAGCTGCATATATAAAATCGTATTTTTCAGCAAGTTTCATTGTTGTCGGAATTGTCTCCCGATTAAACCCGATATTTATCATTCGAGTGACACCCGCTTCTACCGCACGCGCTATAGTATCTTCGCGGTCTTCATCAAATTGCGGTGCATCTAAATGTGTATGCGTATCAAATAACTCTATCATGTAAATCCCCTTTCTTAAGTCTGCTTCATGAACGGAAGTCAGTTCGTTCAAAAATGCGTGCAATATGTACCGGCAAATTTCCCTTCACCGATGCAAGTTTATTTTCCGGGAAGTATAAGTATACTTTCCCCCGCTGAATACCGCTGATCGAACGGACAATATCAGACACTTCAGAAATTTCCCGCAAGTTCTCCTCTCGGTCCAGCAGTAAAATCTGTTCATTTATTTTATCGCCTGCGCCGAATACTTTATAAGGTTGATCCGATGGAAAATCGATTTCCATATCATAATCTGGATTGAGTCCTGCCTGCAGAAAAGCTCGGCGAATCTCGTCAACTTTTTCATAATCTGCCGGGTCTAATTCTACATATTTATATAGCTTTCGTGACATAAATCTCGCGCATAAATCGCTCAGAAGCTCATCTTCTTCATATACCCACTGCGAAAATGCAGTTTGGATCAGCGATTCATCCAGCATTAAGTATTCCTGCACCGTAAGATCTTTATGAAATAAAGCTGGAAGCGGATGAATCAAGAAGCGGAATTTGTGTCCTGCCTCATACAGCTCTTTTGCACGGCGGAATATTTGACGCAAAATGATCTCCGAGCTTCTCGTTACAGGATGAAAGTAAACTTGCCAGTACATTTGGTAACGTGACATTAAATAGTCTTCAACGGCGTGCATTCCGGATTCTTTCACAACCACTCGATTATGATAAGGTCTCAGCATTCTTATAATCCGATCCATATCAATGGTACCATATTCGACTCCTGTAAAATAAGCATCGCGAAGCAAATAATCCATTCGGTCGGCATCTAGCGGACTCGACACCAAATTGACAACGATCGCCTTTTCATACTGTTTAGATACAACAGAAGCGACTTTGGCCGGCAGTTCGTGATGAACTTGCGTTAAGACTTGATTCACTTCCGTGTTGCCAAGAATAATACGGCAAGTCCAATCCTCATGATTCATATGAAAAGCTTCTTCTATAGAATGGGAGAATGGCCCATGCCCTAAATCATGCAGCAGAGCTGCGCAGAGAGCGACAATTCTCTCTTCCTTGGGCCAATCCGTATAACTGCCTCTCTCAAATTGAGAAATAATCCGTCTAGTAATCTCATAGACTCCAAGTGAATGAGAAAATCTGCTGTGTTCAGCACCATGGAAGGTTAGAAAGGAAGTTCCTAATTGCCTGATGCGACGAAGCCTTTGAAATTCATATGTATTAATAAGTGACCAGATGACCTCATCTTGAACATGAATGTAATTATGAACAGGATCTTTGAACACTTTCTCTTCTCTTAACAACTGGTTATTGCTCGCCACAGTCTCATCTCCTTCAAATTGTATCGATTTCCAAAGATTTATATTGAAAATAAATTGAAAATTTCACATAATAGACAAGTGATTTTCGAGAATTTCGACACTTTATGTCGAATTGTGTCGTATTATATCAAATAATATTTTCCATTACTTTTTGATAGTAAAGTATTAAAAAATGTGAATAAACATTGACAAATTACACATTCTCGAAATATTAACCTTTTTTTCAACTGTAAAAAATTTTTATAGGTTGACTGATTTGGGAAAGGTTGGTATTATTAATATCATAATAGATAGAACAATGTCGAATTATGACATACAAAAAATTATATTATTTATACGGTGAGAGAGGAGCAATATTAATCATGATGAAATCAACAGGTATTGTAAGAAAAGTAGACGAACTAGGACGTGTTGTTATTCCTATAGAATTACGTCGCACACTTGGCATTGGCGAGAAAGATGCTCTTGAAATTTATGTAGACGGCGAGCGCATTATGCTCAAAAAATATGAACCTGCTTGTATCTTCTGTGGCAATGCAGAGAACGTTACATACTTCAAAGGAAAAATTGTTTGCAGCGATTGCATTTCAGAAATTCCTGTACCTGTGACAAAATAAAAAAAATAGTATATAATAGAATTAATTAAATTGTTAATTCTAACCTTTTTCATATCTCCTTGACCTTCCTTGGCGTTTATATAAGCCTCGTGAAGGTTATTTTTTTGTCCTTGTTGTATGACTTTACTCTAATAATGCATTATAAATATCCCGCTTCGATACTCCGCGATCACTAGCTGCTTTTTTCATCGCATCTTTTCGGCTAATTCCTTCTGTTTGTTCATAGTGTGCCACATGCTCTTCAATAGATAATTGTTTCCACCATTCATCCAATTGTTGCTGCTCCTCTTCAGCAGTTATTCCCTGAACTATAACGCAATACTCACCTAGAGGCGGATGTTCTTCCAGCCAATTTAAACACTCTTGAACGGATCCGCGAAGCATTTCCTCATATCGTTTGGTAAGCTCTCTCGCTAGAACAACCTGGCGATCACCCAGTACCGTGCCAATATGCTCCAATGTTTTGATCACGCGGTGAGGTGATTCGTATAAAATTAAAGTACCTTGCGCACTTTGCACAGACGTCAGTATATGTTCCCTTTCTTTCTTCTCTCTCGGTAAAAATCCAAGGAACGTAAATCGATCGGTCGGTAAACCCGATGCAATAAGAGCTGATAATCCGGCATTCGCCCCCGGGATTGGAATCACGGGTATTTCTTGTGCGACAGCCAGTTTAACTAGATCTGCACCTGGGTCAGAAATGGCCGGTAATCCCGCATCACTGACAAGCGCTAAATTTTTTCCTTCTATTATATAGCGTATTAATTCAGGGCCGCTTGCTTCTTTATTATGTTCATGATAACTAAACAACATCTTAGGCGATATATTAAAATGCGTTAGCAGTTTTCTCGTCTGCCTCGTATCCTCAGCCGCGATAATATCACATTCCTGAAGCGTTCTTACCGCCCTATATGTCATATCCTCTAAATTACCGATCGGAGTTGCGACAAGATACAGTTTACCAGGTGCTCCTTTATCTCCCTTGTCTTCAAAACTTCGTTGAACCGTAATACTCATATTCTTCCCTCTTTTGATCCGTAGTATATATCATAAATTTCCGGACAGTATTCTCCCTGTTCATTATATACAATTAGCGGCGGCAACAAACGGACATCCGGCTTACCATTGCGTATCGCTTCGATGAGCACCATATTTGCTTCTAAATGGGCACGCGGATGAACAAATCGAATGCGTTTTGGCTCGAGTCTATTTTCACGCATAAGAGATATAATTTCACCAAGACGCTGCGGTTTATGAACCATCGCCACTTTGCCGCCTGTCCGAATAAGACGTTTACACGCAGCTATGACTTCTTCCAGTGTACAGCTTATTTCATGGCGAGCAATGGCCTGATGTGGATTAAGCTTAATATCTTGTCCTCGCAATGCCATGTAAGGGGGATTGACAGTGATTGCGTCATAGACTTCATACCCCGTTTCCAAATGCAGTTCGCGTAAATCGCCGTGTCTAATTTGAATACGGTGTTCAAGTTCATTCATCTCCACACTCCGCTTAGCCATATCCGCTAGACGTTCTTGAATTTCAATTCCTTCAATATGTGCTCTTGTGCGCGTTGACATGAGTAGAGGAATAACACCATTTCCTGTACAAAGATCAATAATTTTGCCTTTCTGCGGTAAGCTCACAAAATGCGCAAGCAGCACCGCATCCATTGAGAAACTGAACACCTCATCGCTCTGAATAATATGCAAATTTTCAGTAAGCAGATCATCTATACGTTCTGCATCATTAATGAGTACTTTTTTCATTGAAACAATCCTTTACTATTCACTTGAAAAAAAACCGTAGGCAGTTTCTCCTACGGCTCTTGTCATTTATTTATTCAAAAAAGATAAGCAAAACAGGCAATCGCCCTCCGTGCGCAAATGACCATAATAGACGTTGCAAATGTGAAAGCCTTCATGATATAACCTTGCTAAATTGTCATATCCTTCTCCTACCACGTCCATAAATTCTTTCGACGGTCCTGCCACTGGGACAATATGTTCTGCTGTCACCTTGGAACCTTTTTGGACTGGCACTTCCCGCTTCAGTACTTTGCGAAGCTGTTCATTTTCAATCGTTAGTCGTTGATTTTCTTCCAGAAGTTCTTTAATGACTAGCTTCAGTTTACCTAAATCACTGTGCATATTTCCCAGTTGGGTTTCCATTTCTTGAATATACGCAAAAATATTCTTTTTATCCAATTTCCCACCCCGGAGCTACCTCTTTGGTTTTTACTTAACGACAACGTCATCCATTGAAAGTTCTTTGACTTTGCTAAGTTCAAATATCTGGACATGAACGGTACGAGCACCCGCATTGATTGCAACAACCTTGCCATCACCATAAGAGGTAACGACAAGTTCGCCAACCGATGGAAGCTCTTCCTTAACACTTTCATAATTATCATGTTCAAATTTAAGGCAGCACATGAGTCGTCCACACAGCCCTGAAATTTTCGTTGGATTGAGCGACAAACTTTGATCCTTAGCCATTTTAATAGACACCGGTTCAAAATCGCCAAGCCACGAGGAACAGCACAGAACGCGTCCGCAAGGACCTATCCCGCCTAACATTTTCGCTTCATCGCGAACCCCGATTTGCCGAAGCTCGATTCTTGTTCGGAATATACTTGCTAAATCCTTAACAAGCTCCCTAAAGTCTACTCTACCTTCAGCAGTGAAATAAAAAATAATTTTATTTCGGTCAAAGGTATATTCGACATCTACCAGCTTCATTTTCAATTCGTGTTCTTTAATTTTATTTAAACAAGTGGCAAACGCATCTTTTGCCGCAAGCTTATTTTCCTCAACAATAAGAGCGTCAGAATCACCTGCAATACGGATTACCTTTTTGAGCGGCAATACGACATCGGATTCTTCAACCTCTTTTTTTCCGACTACAACTTTTCCATACTCGATCCCGCGAGCCGTCTCAACAATAACCGATTGATCCTTTTCGATCGGTAAATCGAGCGGGTCGAAATAATATATTTTACCCGCTTTTTTAAAGCGAACACCCACTACACTATACAAAAACTAACCCCCTTGTATGCCAATCAAAAACTGTTCGAGACAGAGCTGGCCGTTCACATGAAATCGTAACTTTTTTTTACTTTCAGCGGCCAGAGCCATGCAAGAGACCCATTCTTCCGTGCTGCGGGCTGTTGCAACTTTGGAGATAAACTCCAGTTGATCTATAAAAACGATACTTTCGTGCTGATCATAAGAAGCATAAATCATATCTTTGAACCACAAATGAAAAAGGTCAAACAGTCGATCTAGGTAATCACCAAGTCCACCTTTAAACAGCTTCTGCTGTGCAGTTATGAGCGAGGCGCTGCCTTTGCCCATAGACTCCTTCCCTAATTGTAACATTACGTTTCTAATTTCTGCAAACCAATTCTGTTGGAGAATTTCTCTACATTCATCAAGTCCTGCCGCCAAATGCACCGCACATCTGGCAAGCTGTTCTGGATATCCTTCATCCGAAAGCGCCTGCAGCATCACCTTCATATTCATCGCTTGAAATGGAACTTTTTGCGACCGGGATTGAATCGTTGGAAGCAAAGCCTGTCCATTATCTGTGATGAGTATGGCAACTGCTGGTGAAGGCGGTTCTTCCAAAAATTTGAGCAGACTGTTCGCAGCTTGTACCGTCATTTTCTCCGCCTGATCAATAATGTAGACCTTTGGATGTTTCGACTCTTTTCGGTATGAGAAAATTCGCTGTAAATCACGAATCTGTTCTATTTTAATACTTGCTCCATCGGGAGCGATGATATGAATATCTGGATGATTACCGTGCTCAACTTTACGACATTCTAGACACTCACCGCATGCATCATCCACACACTCGGTACAGAAAATAGCCTTAGCAAATGTAAGCGCCATTGTCATTTGTCCGCTGCCAGCAGGACCGCTAAACAAATAGGCATGAGAGATTTTATGTTCTCTAAGTCCATTTTGCAATATTTGCTTCGCGATATCCTGCCCTATAATTTCCTTAAACGACATATTACCTCTCTTTTCTATGCGATCAATTAGAACAGAAGGTTGATGAGCATGCCGCGAATATCACCTATTTTTTGCAGCAGTTCAATTTTACCTTCTTCGCTTTCAAGCAGTTCGTCTGCCATCGATAGAAGTGTTGCATCAATTTCTTCAAGCAGCTTATATCTCTTCGTTCGTCCTCTACGGTCGAAACCCCGTGTTTCTTTAATTTTAACACCGCGGCGAACCGTATCTTCCAAAAATCGCTTGACCATTTGTCTATATGATTTTAATTCCCTAATGGTCATTGAACGGGCGAGACGATCTCCCTGCAACTGAATCTCTTTGAACCGACGATTGAGTTCTTCTGAGCTCGCTTGCCCTTCCTGCTGATGCATAACGTCAGCAAAGTTTTTTTGTTGTACTGGCTTTGGCGATCCATCTGTAACCGCCCTTCCGCTTTGCGGCGGAATGTAACCCGGATTGATTTTCAAAGGGATCCCTGCCTTATCTATTAAAAATGCTCAAAACGGTCAACTGGAAGTACGAATACGGTAGCTCCTCCTACCTGTACTTCAACAGGAAGAGGTAAATACGAATCGGTCGTGCCGCTCATCGGTGTCATTGGCGTGACAAGCTGCTCTCGCACTTTACAGCTGCTGCGGATAACGTTAAGTACCGCCTCCACCTGACTGTCATCGACTCCGATCATAAACGTGCTGTTCCCAGCCCTTAAAAAGCCGCCAGTACTAGCCAGTTTGGTAGCTCGGAAATTTGCCTTCACAAGCGCGCTAGACAATCGATTGCTGTCTTTGTCTTGAATAATCGCAACAATCAGTTTCACTTACAGCCCCTCCTCGTAATTTACAGCTCATCATTCTCGAATCTATTTCCTGAATATGAGCCTCATTATAATTATTTGACAAATTGGATTAGAAATCCTTTAAAATTCGCACTTCTAATTGACGAATCATTTCTTCTGCTACTTCTTCTTGTGAACGAGATGCATCAACAACGAAAATGCGGTCAGCGTACATATCTGCAATAATCTTGTAGCCTTCTCGTACTTTGTAATGAAATGATAGATTTTCTAAATCAAGCCGATTCACTTCATGATCATCGCTTGTTGCAATGCGTTTGAGTCCGATTTCAGGAGCAATATCTAAATAGAAAGTAAGGTCTGGGAGAAGATCTCCTATCGCAAATTTATTAATTGACCATACATTCTCCAGTCCAAGTCCTCGCGCATACCCTTGATAGACTAGACTGCTGTCTACAAATCGGTCGCACAGAACTAGAATTCCTTGCTCTATTGCCGGTCTAACCTTCTCTGCAAGATGCTGGCGACGTGAAGCTGCATACAGTAACGCTTCTGTACGAGCATCCATTGCCGTATGCTTCGGATCAAGAATAATGTCTCTTATTTTCTCAGCAATTTCAATTCCGCCTGGTTCCCTTGTCACAATGTAAGGAATAGACCGGCTGTCTAAGTAATCAGCTATTCTCTGAATTGCCGTGGACTTTCCTGATCCTTCACCTCCCTCAAGAGTAATAAATTTTCCTCTACTATTCATCTGTCTTCCTGCTTTCATCTATTATATATACTCTAATTGTTTTTAATGTTGGATCTGCTGTACCTTGGCATTTTACATGTTGATCACTAAGCTTGATAAGCTTGCTCGCCAGTTCATCCGTAATGAGCTCGCCTGGATACACAATTGGAATACCTGGCGGATACGGTATAATCATTTCAGCCGCAGTGCGGCCTGCGCTTTCTTGTACAGTTACCTTATCTATTCGATCTTGAGAGACAGGACTCAGCCGAAATGGAACTGGTTCTGAAATATCCGCTGTATTGTTCCACGTGGAAAATTCGACAAAATCGATCTGCTCCTTGTCATTAAAAGGGATACTTTGATGGGCTTCTTCATATATATGCTGGAGTGCTTCTAAAAGGTACTTAGCATCTTCGGTCGTAGATCCGATACTAAAAACAAGTACGACATACCTTTCATCGCTCATTTCTGGTATGCATCCGTAACGCTCCAGCTCTCTCTGTAAGTCATACCCGCTAAGCTTTCCATTCTTATCATACAATACAACTTTGAATGGATCCTGTGTTATATATGCATCATTCGCCCAAGTGGAAGGCTGGAGCAATCCAATGTGCGGTATTTTGTTTAGCCCGTTCTTAAAAGCTTCTACAACCGCAAGTCCAGAATGAAATAAATTGTCCCCTTCTACATCAAGCAAATGACGGCTCAAATCCAGTGAAGCCATAATGGGATAAGAAGGACTCGAGCTTTGCACTATCGCAAGGCGCTGACGAATCAACTCCCGATTAAGGAGTTTGCCTTGTATATGAAGCATTGCTCCCATCGTCATCGCTGCCAACATTTTATGCGTGGATTGAACGACACCATCGGCGCCGCTTGCAAGTGCATTTCTTGGCAAAGCAGGATGTTGTCCATAGTGAGCACCATGCGCCTCATCAACGAGCAGCGGTATTCCATATGAATGACACGCTTCAGCTAAACTCGTTAAATCTGTCCCCATTCCGTAGTAGTTGGGAGACGTTACAAGCAGTCCTTTGGCATGAGGATAACGTTCAAGCGCTCTATTTACTGTATCAACGGACGGCGTCGTTGCCAGCCCCGTTTCAACATCGACCTGCGGCGCAAGAAACACCGCATTCGCACCAGCCAACATAAGGCCATTCAGAACCGATTTATGCACATTGCGCTGTACCAGTAATATATCTCCCGGTTCGGTACATACGGAAAGGATCAGTGCCAAGTTGCCAACCGTACTTCCCCCAACGAGAAAAAATGTTTGTTCCGCTCCAAAGCACCTTGCTGCAAGTTCCTGAGCTTCCCTAATCACACCCTCAGGATGATGAAGATCATCAGTACCTATAATTTCAGTAAGATCAATCTCCATCACTTCCGAGAACTTATTAGGTCTGCCTGCATTTATATACACTTGTCCATTTTTATGACCTGGCACATGAAATGATTTATATCTATGATTCTTATAATCAAGCAACGCATCATACAGCGGAGCTTTGTCATTTTTTTTATCCATTTTTATTTCCTTATCCAATTTACTCTTTCTTTTATTTTATCGTAAAAAAGGGACAAACACCTAATAAAAACACAAAATTTGACGAATTTCCCATAAACAAAAAAGGCTCTTAATTTAATAAGGCCTCCCTGTATGTGCTTCATTTTTACGCGTTTTTCTCAACCCATATTTGTTTTAATTGATGAATAAAGAAAGGATATTTCGCGTCCTGCACGTCCGTCTGTACAATTTCGGATTCACAATCCTCACAAATAAATTCCGATACAATAAATATTCCTTCATCCTTTTGCTCTCCGCAAATAATACAGGTGCTTACGGCATGATCCTCCATAAACGATCCCACCTTGTTTGTTTTGCTATCAGTATGGTACAGTTTCTACTATTTTAAACACCTTTCATAGCAGTTTCAAATATTTATATATAAATATGCCCAGATTATACCCCGTGTGTCTGTACACAGTACATAAAATCGTAAACAAAACTTTGAATTCGTCCGATATATTTATTAAACAAATGCATTCTATGTCCTATAAAACAAGAATCACTGAAAAATAAAGGAGGACAGCTTGCCATATGGCAATTGAACAAAACGAGAAAGCTACTTTTTATCAATATCGACTTATTCGAAAAATAAACAGAAACTATAAAATGCGTCGCATTTATATGGTTTTACCGCTGCTTATGGTCATTAGTGAAATATGTTTATTTTCTTGGTCAAGTATACTGTTCTTTGTACTAGCTGCACCAGTCGTCATTTGGATTCAATATGTCATATCGCACTCCGTGCTCGTTATAGCTGGACAGTCTTATCGCAAAAGATGGCGTTTTTCTAAACAATTCCCATGGTTCGGCTATATGCCGGATCAGCATGTAGGTTATTCTATTTTTCGAAGAGTCAGCTTGCACATGACATGGATTGGACTTTGTGTCATTGCTGTACTTATTCCGTGGTCGCCTATTTCGTTTATATTATCGCTAATCTTTTGGCATGTCTGGTCTATACTCCCTCGAATTTATACATTTGTATGTTTAAGAAAAGAACCTAAGGACGGCATGATTAAATTTAATCCTGAAGATATATCATACTATCTCCAATAGGCAAAGAAAAAAGCCTCCATTAAAATGGGGGCTTCTTATTTACTCTTACTTATTCCTTTGACCGCAGGATTCTCGTCTTCCTTTACAATCATTAAAGTAAAATAATTATCGTATACCGCTATATGAATCATTTGCGTACCTTTTTGAAAAGCACGCATATTGCCCATCCTCTCGGATTCATGTTCCGTCCAGCCCCATGTTTGAATTTCTTTCAAATAGGCGTCTGGAATACCGTTCATTTCCTTTAATCCATTCAAAGAATAACGCACATAATCCATCTTTGGATTATTAGACGTATGGTCCGTTTTATTCGCTTCCTTCGGAACTGGAAATCCTTTATCGATTGCCGAGCCTTCAAAAGACGTCCAAGAAGTTTCATGTTGTGAGCATCCAGCTAAAAAGATTAGCAACATGATCAGTATGAAGCAACCCCAGCATTCTCTTCTTTGCAAGACATCTTCCTCCTTACTTGGCTAATCTGTCTAATACAGACCGAAAATTCACTGTATCATTTAGAGTGGTGTAATTATACCTAATACTTAGTATATTATACCTACAAATAATTCCTTATCAGTAACAAAAATGTTACAATATATTATTTGTTTTAATTGAATGATTCTGATCCTCTTATGAATTCATATAAAAAAAACCACTGCCGATATTCATCAACAGTGGTTTTTTGCTTGGCAACGTCCTACTCTCCCAGGACCCTTCGGTCCAAGTACCATCGGCGCTG
>NZ_JAGGKP010000014.1 GCF_017873765.1 Paenibacillus sediminis | reverse complement strand
CCAGCGCCGATGGTACTTGGACCGAAGGGTCCTGGGAGAGTAGGACGTTGCCAAGCAAAAAACCACTGTTGATGAATATCGGCAGTGGTTTTTTTTGTGTTCAATTATACCTATATATCTTCATCACAATTACCTAGAACACGACAAGGGTAAATTCCATATATAACTATTATCGAACGATGATGGATAGGGACTTTAAATTCAGAGCACACTAGTGAAAACAGGATTGTTTCTCATTTGCGAATCAATGCAAGCGATACCTCTTGGCAAAAAATAAAAAAGTGATATAATAAAGACAAAGTCAAAGAAAGTCAAAGTCAGGCAGGTGTCTACTTTATGAAGTAGAGCAGAGTTTGATGGCTTTCCAGTTTGGTGATAACCAACTTAGTGTGCTGCTTAGTTAGCAGCTCATTTTGACTAACGTATCAGTCAGTGGAGGATGAGTGAATGCGTAATATCTCCGATATTATCGAACAATATCTGAAGAATATTTTGCATGAAAGTCCTGAAGGGACGGTGGAAATTCAGCGAAATGATTTGGCTGAGAAGTTTTCATGTGTTCCTTCGCAAATTAATTATGTAATAAGCACAAGATTTACTCTTGAGAAAGGCTATCTTGTGGAAAGTAAGCGCGGCGGGGGAGGATATATCCGCATCCAGCGCATTCAATTGCCTGGACACTCAGCGCTGCATAAGCATATTCAGCAAACGATAGGTAATTCGATTGATCAGACAACGGCGGAAGGGCTTGTTTATCAGCTTGAAGAAGGTCGCTTTATTACGGCACGCGAAGCGAACTTGATCAGGGCAGCCATATCTAGAGATGCTCTGATGGTCAAACTTCCTTATCGTGATGAAATTCGTGCCAACATTTTAAAGGCGATGCTGATCTCTTTGCTAGGCAAATAGTCTATCAATAAAAGGGGGTACATCGAATGCTTTGTCAAGAATGTGAGAAGAGACCGGCGACACTCCATTTTACGAAAATTATTAACGGAGTGAAGACGGAGTTCCATCTGTGTGAAACATGTGCCAGAGAAAAAGGGGACATCATACCTGGAACTGCAGGCGGCTTCTCAATCCATAATTTGTTATCGGGATTGCTTGATTTTGATCCAACCAATAAAGGACCAAATTCTGCAAAAGCTGCACCAATGATACGCTGCGAAGAATGCGGAATGACATATGCTCAGTTCAGCAAAATAGGCAGATTCGGATGCAGCTCATGTTATAAATATTTTAACGGTAAACTTGACCCTCTTCTAAAAAGAGTACACGGCAATACAGTTCATGTCGGTAAAATTCCAAAACGAGCCGGCGGTCATATTAAAGTGAAACGCAGAATCGATGATTTGAAGCAAGAGCTTCAGTACAGTATTATTCAAGAAGAGTTTGAGAAGGCAGCACAGCTTCGGGACCAGATTCGAGAGCTTGAAAAAGAAATTTCTGAAGATTAAGAGTAGGAGGGATGCAGAGTGTCAAATCTCCGATTTACAGAACAGCCGCTCAGCGAGTGGATGCGCCGAAGAGGTAACGATTCTGATATCGTCATCAGCAGCCGTATAAGAGTAGCGCGCAATCTGCAGCACATTCCTTTTCCTATGCTCGCAACAAACCAGCAATCTGAGGAAGTGCTGAATCGCTTGAACGAAGTTTTGAAGTCAAATGCACTTCAGCCTTTCGGGACGTTTCATTTAGTCAGAATGTCATCTCTGGATGAGCTTGATAAGAGAGTGCTTGTTGAGAAGCACTTGGTCAGTCCCGATCTGGCAGGAGAATCGCGTAATGGCGCTGTATTACTCAATGATCAAGAATCCGTAAGCATTATGATTAATGAGGAAGATCATCTACGTATTCAATGTCTGTATCCTGGATTTCAAATCCGTGAAGCTTGGAAACTGGCGAGTGCGATTGATGATGCTTTTGAAGCTCATGTCGATTATGCGTTTGATGATCGAAAAGGATACTTAACATGCTGCCCGACAAATGTAGGTACTGGCGTTCGTGCATCGGTAATGATGCATCTGCCCGCACTTGTGATGACGCAGCAAATTAGCCGTATTTTATCTGCCGTATCTCAAGTTGGTCTTGCTGTGCGAGGCATTTACGGTGAAGGCAGCGAAGCAACAGGCAACATGTTTCAAATTTCGAATCAAATTACGCTCGGGCAGAGCGAAACAGAGATTATCGACAATCTGGAGAGCGTAGTTCATCAGATTATTCAACATGAGAAAAATGCGCGCGAGAGATTGCTTGCCGAATCAAAAGTTCGCATTACAGACCGCGTGATGCGCTCCTACGGAATATTAAGTCATGCGGCGATCATCGATTCCAAAGAAGCTGCGCAGCGTCTTTCAGATGTAAGACTTGGCATTGATCTTGGTCTGATCCAAGGTGTACCGGATTCAGTAATGAATGAGCTTAATGTGATGACACAACCAGGGTTTTTACAAAAGTATTTTCATGAAAAAATGGACGCTGGTGAACGTGATATGTATCGTGCTAAGCTTATACGTGAAAAATTAGGAAAAACAGGTTAAAGTATAGATACTCACTCATGGAGGTGTAGAGAAAATGATGTTTGGTAGATTTACAGAACGTGCACAAAAGGTATTGGCTTTGGCTCAAGAAGAAGCAGTAAGACTAGGTCATAACAATATCGGTACTGAACATATTTTGCTTGGTCTCGTTCGTGAAGGCGAAGGGATTGCTGCAAAAGCGTTAATTGGACTTGGCCTCGGACTTGAGAAAATACAAGACGAAGTGGAAACACTAATCGGTCGTGGTCAAGAACAGCCGACCAATATCGCATATACACCGCGCGCCAAAAAAGTAATCGAGCTTTCGATGGACGAAGCGCGTAAACTTGGTCATACTTACGTCGGAACAGAACATATTTTATTAGGACTTATTCGTGAGGGCGAAGGCGTTGCTGCGCGTGTCCTTAACAACTTAGGCATCAGCCTCAATAAAGCTCGTCAGCAAGTGTTGCAGCTTCTAGGAAGCAGTGAAGCAGTTTCCAGTCATCATGGTGCGCCTGCCAATGTGAGCACACCAACCTTGGACAGCTTGGCTCGCGACCTTACGGCGATTGCAAAAGAGGGTAATCTTGATCCGGTTATCGGGCGCAGCAAAGAAATTGAGCGTGTAATTCAAGTTCTTAGCCGCCGTACGAAAAACAACCCTGTGCTCATCGGTGAACCTGGGGTTGGTAAAACAGCGATTGCTGAAGGCTTAGCTCAAAAAATTATTAATAACGAAATTCCTGAGACACTGCGCGATAAACGCGTTATGACACTCGATATGGGTTCTGTTGTTGCGGGTACGAAATATCGCGGTGAATTTGAAGACCGCCTCAAAAAAATTATGGATGAAATCCGTCAAGCCGGTAACATTATTCTGTTCATCGACGAGCTTCATACATTGATTGGAGCAGGCGGAGCTGAAGGTGCAATTGATGCATCTAACATCTTAAAACCGGCGCTTGCTCGCGGTGAACTGCAATGTATCGGCGCTACGACGCTAGATGAATACCGTAAATATATTGAGAAAGACGCTGCGCTTGAGCGCCGCTTCCAACCGATTACGGTGGATCAGCCTACGGTCGATGAAGCGATTCAAATATTACATGGACTGCGAGATCGTTATGAGGCGCATCACCGTGTGAAAATTACCGATGAAGCAATTGAACAAGCGGTTAAACTATCTGACCGTTATATCTCTGACCGCTTCCTTCCGGATAAAGCGATCGACCTTATTGACGAGGCTGCATCCAAAGTACGTCTTCAAACGTACACAACACCTCCAAATCTGAAAGAGCTTGAAAACCGCCTTGAAGATATTCGTAAGGAGAAAGATTCCGCTGTACAAAGTCAAGAATTTGAAAAGGCTGCAGCGCTGCGCGATACAGAACAAAAAATTCGTGAAGAGCTTGAAATTACGAAAAATCAATGGAAAGAAAAACAAGGACGCACAGACTCTGAAGTGACTCCTGAAGATATCGCTGAAGTGGTAGCGAGCTGGACTGGAATCCCAGTGAATAAACTGAAGGAAGAAGAAACAGAGCGTCTCTTGAAGATGGAAGAAATTCTGCATGAACGCGTCATTGGTCAAGAAGAAGCGGTGAAATCCGTCAGCAGAGCGATCCGCCGTGCACGTGCAGGTCTGAAAGATCCAAAACGTCCAATGGGATCCTTCATCTTCTTAGGTCCAACAGGGGTAGGTAAGACCGAGCTCGCACGCGCGCTTGCTGAAGCGTTATTCGGTGACGAAAATGCCGTTATTCGGATTGATATGTCTGAATATATGGAGAAACACTCCACTTCACGTCTTGTTGGAGCGCCTCCAGGATATGTTGGATATGAAGAAGGCGGTCAATTGACCGAGAAGGTTCGTCGTAAACCATATTCTGTCGTGCTTCTTGACGAAATCGAGAAAGCCCATCCTGAAGTGTTCAACATTTTACTGCAAGTACTTGAAGACGGACGTCTAACCGATTCCAAAGGTCGCGTTGTAGACTTCCGCAACACTTTAATTATTTTAACTTCTAACGTTGGTGCAGAAGCCATTAAGCGCAACAGCACTTTGGGCTTTACGGCTTCTCTCGATTCTGGAGCAGAGTACAACAACATGAAGGACAAAGTAATGGCAGAGCTGAAGAAGAGCTTCCGTCCTGAGTTCTTGAACCGGATCGATGAAATTATTGTGTTCCATTCCTTGGAGGAAAAACACATTGCAGAGATCGTGTCTCTCATGTCTGATGAACTTCGTAAACGGCTACGTGAGAACGAAGTAGACTTCGAGCTTACCGACAAAGCGAAAGCATTTCTTGCAAAAGAAGGATATGATCCAGCCTATGGTGCACGACCTTTGCGCCGTGCGATTCAAAAACATATTGAGGATCGTCTATCTGAAGAACTGCTTACGGGCCGTGTGAAGAAAGGGGATTCGCTCATCATCGATGAAGAGAATGGCGAATTAACCGTGAAGCATCGTGACAATGTATCAACAAGCTCATAATCGTTCTGAATAACAACCGAACCGATCAATAAAGGGCTGGCCTATAAGTGGAGGAATATCTTCACTTGCAGGCCAGCCCTTTCATATATTGCAATAATGACATCATAGTGTAAACTTTTGGGCACGACTTTACGATAAATCTTAATAAATGGTAAACTTTGATTATTGCAGGATTAGTTCGGGATTGCAAGTGTAGATTTGATTTAGCGAACCTTAAGGAGAGAGCAATGGCCAAAGTTAAAACCAAGTTTTTTTGTACTGAATGTGGATATGAGGCACCTAAATGGTACGGGAAATGCCCTGGTTGTCAATCATGGAATTCAATGGTGGAAGAAACGGAGAAGGTTGTCAAAACGCAAGGGATGAACTCTTCCCTTTTTACAACGAAAGAAAAACCGCTTCCTATCATAGAAATAGATAGTGGCAAGGAACCGAGAGTTCAGACTGGAATTAAAGAGCTAAACCGTGTACTTGGCGGGGGGATTGTTCCGGGTTCGCTTGTTCTTGTCGGCGGAGATCCAGGCATTGGGAAGTCAACGCTGCTGCTTCAAACCTCACATGAAATGACTCAGGCAGGACTTAAAGTACTATATATTTCAGGTGAAGAATCCATTAGGCAGACTAAGCTTAGAGCTGAGCGTCTTGGCGCTCTGTCTCCTGAGTTATATGTGTTATGCGAGAGCAATATGGAACTTATTGAAGAAGCGATCGAGAGCATTCAGCCCGATTTTCTCGTCATTGACTCCATTCAAACGGTATATCAACCGGAAGTAACCAGCGCCCCAGGCAGCGTATCTCAAGTTCGTGAATGTACGGCTAGATTTATGCGTATTGCTAAAGGGAAAGGGATTGCAACGGTGCTTGTTGGACACGTTACTAAGGAAGGTGCTATTGCCGGTCCGAGACTGCTCGAACATATGGTCGATTGCGTTCTCTATTTTGAAGGTGAACGGCATCAGACATATCGATTGCTGCGTGCGGTGAAGAATCGTTTTGGCTCCACCAATGAAATTGGTATTTTCGAAATGAGTGAGACTGGTCTAGTGGAAGTAGCCAATCCTTCTGAGCTGTTTCTGTCAGAACGACCGCTCGGAGTTGCCGGCTCTACAGTTGTAGCGAGTATGGAAGGCACAAGACCTGTACTCGTCGAACTTCAGGCACTTGTATCGGCCACACATTTTCCTTCTCCAAGACGAATGAGCACCGGTGTCGATCATCAGCGTATGTCGCTCATTATCGCCGTACTTGAGAAACGTATGGGAATGTTCCTTCAAAATCAAGACGCCTACTTAAATGTAGCTGGTGGTGTCAAACTAGATGAACCGGCTGTTGATTTAGCGATTGCCGTCAGTATTGCTTCCAGCTTCCGTGATGCTCCGACAAGACCGTTCGATGTCGTGTTCGGAGAAATTGGTCTTACAGGAGAGGTTAGAGCGGTGTCTAGAGCAGAACAACGGGTGAAGGAAGCGGAGAAATTGGGTTTTAAGCGTGTTATTTTACCGGAGAAGAGCTTGAAGGGGTGGAAACGACCGGGAGGAATTGAGATTATTGGAGTAAATACTGTGGCAGAAGCACTAGCGGTCGCGTTAGATTAGGGGGCATATAAAGATGAACGAACCGAGCCAACTGGATAGAATGAACGACTTACTTAAGCTTGTAGCGCCTGGGACAGCTTTTCGTGAAGGACTCGAAAATGTTCTTAGAGCCAAAACGGGGGCGCTTATTGTTGTCGGCTACAGTCCCGAAGTGATGGAGGTTGTTGATGGGGGATTTTCAATTAACTGTGATTTTTCTCCCAACTACTTGTATGAATTAGCGAAGATGGATGGTGCCATTATATTGAGTGAGGACCTCAAACGAATTTTATATGCGAATACGCAGTTAATTCCGGATTCCTCCATCTCATCCATTGAGACAGGTATACGCCATCGTACTGCCGAACGTGTCGCTAAACAAACAGGTAAGCTCGTCGTATCGATCTCTCAACGGCGTAATATTATTACACTGTACAAAGGTCAGCTGCGTTATGCACTGAAGGAAATCGGCGTTATTCTAACGAAGGCCAATCAAGCGATTCAAACGTTGGAAAAATATAAATCCGTGCTGGATCAGTCGCTCACGAATTTAACAGCATCCGAATTTGAAGAATTGGTCACTGTGCCTGAAGTGGTAAACGTGATACAACGATTCGAGATGGTACTTCGCATTAAGAAGGAAATTAAGCGTTATATCAACGAGCTTGGCACAGAGGGACGTTTGATCAGCATGCAGATGGAAGAGCTGCTTAACAATACAGAGGAAGAAGCATGGCTTCTGTATAAGGACTATGCTCGTGAAGATGATGATGAGAAAATTAGAGAAATTATTGAAGCATTGAAGCGTACTTCAGATGATGAATTGCTCGATGTTCACCATGTCGTGCGGCTTCTCGGCTTTCCATCTTCTGCAGCTACATCTGAAGAGGCGGTTGCTCCTAGAGGGTACCGGGTGTTCAGTAAGATTCCGCGATTGCCGAATGTCATTATCCATAACTTAGTAGACCGCTTTGAACAGCTTCCTCATGTTATGATGGCAACAATTGAGGAACTTGATGAGGTAGACGGAATTGGTGAAGTGCGAGCTCGTGCAATCAAGGAAGGTCTGAAACGGCTTCAAGAACAAGTGTTCATTGACAGACAAATCTAATTCCATTTACAATCAAGTATGTATTATATTTGCGGCACATATATTCGAGGTGAAGAGATGATAACGAAATCAATTCCGAACATGTTTACTTTAGGTAACCTGTTTCTCGGAATGATCGCGATCATTATGGCAATAGATGGGAACTATAGCTTTGCTGCCATTATGGTCATTATCGCGATGTTGATGGATGGATTAGATGGTCGCGTGGCGCGCGCGTTAGGCGTTCAGAGCGAATTTGGCAAAGAACTTGACTCGTTGTCCGATGTCATATCATTTGGTGCAGCTCCTGCAATCATTGTTTATTCCGCTGCTTTTTATAATTTGAATCCTGCGATTGCCTTTGCGGTGACGGCTATTTTTCCGATGTGCGGTGCTTTGCGGCTGGCTCGTTTCAACGTGAAATCAGGAATTCCCGGCTATTTTACAGGCCTGCCAATTCCGGCTGCTGGCGGAGTGCTCGCAACATTATCTTTATTCTATAAGGATATAACGGAGCCCTATTTAGTCATTGCAACATTATTATTATCTTACTTAATGATTAGCACCGTGAAATATCCGAATTTCAAAAAAGTAGGCATACCGAAAAAAGCAAAATGGATCGCTCCTATTATTATTATAGCGGGTGTGATCGTCGCAGTGATGTTCACTCAACAAGTAGCAAAAACGATCTTTGTGGGCTTAGTTTTATACACGATATATGGAATGAGTCAGAACGTCAAGAAAATTGCAAAAGTACTTCGTCGTCATAAATCATCTGAAGAAGAAGTTTATCGCACTAAAAACTAAAAAATGCTTGTTGTTTAACAAGTCCATAATAAAAAATAAAAAGCATTTATTTCCCGGACCACCCGGAGAGATAAATGCTTTTTGTTATTTTTGCCGGTTATGACAAATTAAAAAGCCCTAAAGTAGAACATTTCTCGGATTCCTTTTGTAATACATCGTCTAAATTGATTCCAAGTTGACTGCATAAGGCGGAAATATAAAATAAGTTCCGTCCGAGTTCGGAACTAATGGCTTCTCTACAGTGCTCACATAATTGTCCATGTACATGATTCGTTGAATTTTCTTTAGCTTGCTGCAGGTTTGAGCCGAATTTTTGTTTCTTAGCATACAGTTGGATACAACCGCACTCCGTAATAGACTTGGTGACAGCTCGATTTACTGAGGAACTGCTCTGACCATTTTTAGACATGACATCAAGCAAGCTGCGGTGACGGAGTAACAGTTCGGAAACTTGTTCTTGAAAAGACTGCAAACTTGGTGCGCTCATTTTCCCAATCCACCTCATCATTCATAAGAGTTGAGTTCATTATAGTCCACCCGATTACCAATTTTCAACAAAAAAACAAATTTAGAAATGGAGAAATTGATTTGTGTTCCGCGTCAAATTCCTCGAAAAAAGTTTGGTGTTTCGCGATTATGTCTGGCAAAAATGGTTCATACTGGATATTGAAGATATGCATTTAATAGGATTATCTTTTAGGAGGTGAAGGACTTATGATAAAGAGAGTCATTACAGCATTTGCTGGATTGTGCGGTGCTTGGGCGGGATTTGCTTCGTTTTACTCCATAGATTACAGGTCGCAGTTTATACAGCGATTCTTCGGAGGGATGGGGCAAACAGCAGCAAGTCTTATATTTGCAGCCATTGGCGCAATATTGTTTTTAGTTATATGTTCGATCGTTGCAGATTCGATTTCTTCGAAGCTTCATTACGTCATTCATATGTTGTCACGTATTCCGATGAATGAGATGGCTCCAGGTTTAACCGGCCTCGTTGCAGGACTTCTGCTCTCGCTTCTTGTGTACCCAGCCCTTTCTTGGACAGGACAAGCTCGTGAACTCGTTCAGCTCGGGTTCGCTTTAGTGTTCGGATATGTAGGACTGCGGGTTGGGTTAGAGAAGAAGGAGGAATTAGCTTCTCTCTGGACGACGGGAAAATGGGGGCATGCCATTTCTCCAGAGCGCAAGCTTGAGGAACACAAAATATTGGACACGAGCGTCATCATTGACGGACGTATTGCCGATATATGCAAAACTGGGTTTATTGAAGGGACTATTGTTATCCCTGAGTTTGTACTCGAAGAGCTGCAGCATATTGCGGATTCATCTGATCTGCTCAAAAGGAACCGCGGGCGTAGAGGTCTTGATATTTTAAATAAAATTCAAAAAGAGCTCGACGTGAAGGTCCTGATCTATGAAGGCGACTTTGAAGAAATTTCAGAAGTAGACAGCAAGCTTGTGAAGCTAGCGAAAGTGCTTCAGGGTAAAGTTGTAACTAATGATTATAATTTAAACAAAGTGTGTGAACTGCAAGGTGTGTCTGTGCTTAACATTAATGACCTTGCGAATGCCGTTAAACCGGTCGTGCTCCCTGGTGAGGAGATCATGGTGCAAGTGATTAAGGATGGTAAAGAGCATGGACAAGGCGTCGCCTATTTAGACGATGGAACGATGATTGTCGTCGAAGGCGGGCGGGAGTTTATAGGAACAACGATGGAAGTACTTGTGACGAGCGTTCTGCAGACCTCTGCTGGTCGTATGATCTTTGCCAAACCAAAATTGTTGGAAAAAGCCCAGTAAAAACGGTATGATGTAGTTATACGAATGGCGATCATCGGCGAAGATTTTACAGATTAAGCAGGGAGAGAACGTATGAACAGCGGAGTAGGTGTGGTTGTCGTCGCAGCTGGCAAAGGCTCTCGAATGGGGACGAAGGAGAGCAAGCAATATTTGCAGCTGCAGGGCAAGCCAATTATTATCCATACATTAGAGGTATTTGACAAAATAGATGTTGTCGATGAGATTGTACTTGTTACTGGTGCACAGGACTTTGAACGTTGTCAGACGTGGGTTAACAGCTACGGTCTTCGCAAAGTAACGAAGATTGTTGCTGGGGGCAGTGAACGTCAGCATTCTGTTTACAAAGGACTGCAAGAAATTCGCTCCTCATGGGTACTTGTGCATGACGGTGTTCGTCCGTTTGTAACGGAGGAGCAGGTTGTTGCCTGTTATGAAACGGCTAGGCAGCACGGAGCATCTGTTCTGGCTGTTCCCGTTAAGGATACGATCAAACAAGTGAACGAAGCGGGTGTAATTACAGCAACGCCAGACCGCCATAGCTTGTGGGCTATTCAGACCCCACAGGCTTTTCGTCTTTCCGACCTTATGCGTGCTCATCAAGAAGCGCAAAGGGAAGGATTTGTCGGAACTGATGATTCTATGCTCGTTGAGCGGCTAGGCATGACCGTAGCGGTATGTGAAGGAAGCTACAGTAATATCAAAATTACGACGATTGAAGATTTGGATTATGCAGAGTTTTTGGAGAAGCTAAAGGGAGAGAAAAGATGATGATTCGTGTTGGACAAGGTTTTGATGTGCATCAGCTGGTCGAAGGCAGGCCGTGCATTATTGGGGGTGTGCAAATACCGTTTGAGAAAGGGCTGCTAGGACACTCGGATGCAGATGTATTGCTGCATGCTGTAACCGATGCAATTTTAGGAGCGCTTGGCTTGGGAGACATCGGCAAACACTTTCCAGATAACGATCCTGCGTTTAAGGATGCGGATAGTTTGAAGCTTTTAGAGCATGTGTGGGGTCTAGCGAAGGAGAAGGGATATCGCCTTGGTAACGTAGATGCAACAATTATTGCTCAGAAGCCGAAGATGGCGCCTTATATCCCACAAATGGTTGACATTATCGCTAAAGCGCTTGACGCTGAGACAGAGCAAGTTAACGTGAAAGCAACAACTACGGAGCAGCTTGGTTTTACTGGCCGAGGCGAAGGGATCGCGGCTCAGTCTATTGTATGCCTTGTCCAAGGTATGCTATCATCTTGAGAGAAACTGAAGCAGAAAAGAGGGATTATAATGACCAGTCAAGTTCGAGTGCGTTATGCACCGAGTCCGACGGGACATTTACATATTGGTAATGCCAGAACGGCATTGTTCAACTACTTGTATGCAAGAAGTCAAGGTGGTAAATTCATTATTCGTATTGAGGATACCGACTTGAAGCGAAATGTTGAGGGCGGAGAAGAGAATCAATTAACTTACCTGAAATGGCTCGGCATGGACTGGGATGAAGGTGTAGATATTGGAGGAGAATACGCTCCTTATCGTCAGACAGAACGTCTGGATATTTATCGTAAATATTGGCAGGAGCTCATTGATAAAGGTCTGGCCTACCGTTGTTATTGTACGGAAGAAGAGCTTGAACAGGAGCGCGAGGAGCAAATTGCTCGCGGAGAAACACCTCGCTATTCCGGCAAGCATCGTAATTTAACCGAAGAAGAGATTAAAGCGTACGAAGCTGAAGGCCGTGTACCAAGCATTCGCTTCCGTGTGCCTGAAGGCAAGACGTATACGTTTAATGATATGGTTAAAGGAACGATTTCCTTTACTACAGAAGATATGGGCGATTTCGTTATTGTGAAGCGGGATGGTATCCCGACTTACAACTTCGCTGTGGTTATAGACGACTATTTAATGAAAATTACTCACGTGCTTCGCGGAGAAGACCATGTATCGAATACGCCGCGCCAGCTTATGATCTATGAAGCACTCGGCTGGGAGCCTCCAATCTTTGGTCACATGACACTCATTGTGAACGAGAATCATAAGAAGCTTAGTAAACGTGATGAATCTATTATTCAATTTATTGAACAATATGATCAGCTCGGTTACTTGCCAGAAGCGTTGTTCAACTTTATTTCTCTGTTAGGTTGGTCTCCAGAAGGAGAAGAAGAGATCTTTACGAGAGAACAGCTCATTTCGATCTTTAATGCGAACCGCTTGTCTAAGAGCCCAGCGGTGTTTGATACGGCGAAGCTTGCGCATATTAACAATTATTACATCAAGCATGCTGATCCAGACCGTATCGCAGATTTGGCCATTCCGCATCTTCAAAAAGCAGGCAAACTTCCGGAATCTCTATCTGCCCAGCAGAGAGAATGGGCGAAGACGCTTGTGGCTCTGTATCAAGAGCAAATGACAGCTGCGTCGGATATTGTCGAGTTGTCGGAAATGTTCTTCAGAGACGATCTGGTGTTAGAAGAAGAAGGAGCGAACGTGCTTGCTGAGGAGCAAGTGCCGACAGTGCTGCAAGCTTTCTTAACGAAAGTCGAGCAAACGGATGAATTTACGAGCAGCAACATGGCTGTATTAATTAAAGAAGTGCAAAAAGAAACAGGCTATAAAGGCAAACAGCTGTTTATGCCGATTCGTGTTGCTCTTACAGGACAAACACATGGCCGTGATTTGAATCAGACGATTTACTTGCTTGGACGAGATAAAGTGATCAGCCGTCTTAAAGCGCGGCTCAGCGGTAAATAATTGATATTTTACATGTAAAACATTTCTTGTCAGTTCTATACCTTTTCGATATAATTACTACCAAACATCTGAATATCGAATAGCTAAGATCAGGAGAAGTACGTTGAAACGTGTATTTTCCAGAGAGGATAACCATGAGTAGCTGACTGTATATGCAGCATAGTGCTCTCGGCTGAAAGTTATCTAAATACAGACAACGGAAATGCGCCTGGGAGCTGCATTGTCGAAAATGTCAACATATTAGACAATGTCGTGTCGTCCCCGTTAAGGACGTCTATAAGTGGGGTGTCTCGGAGAAGTTGCTTAGTTAGTGCCTGCCTTCTGACCGAGTACCCAAGCAGAGTGGAACCGCGATTTCATACGTCTCTGCAGCGTTTGCTGCAGGGGCGTTTTTTGTTAGAAATGGCAAGTAAGAAACGAAGAGGTGAAACAAGGTATGTTTGAAAATATAAAATCAGATATACAGGCAGTATTCGATAATGACCCGGCTGCGAGAAGCGTGTTCGAGGTTGTGTTCACCTATTCAGGCTTGCACGCCATTTGGGCACACCGGATTGCACATCGTTTTTATAAGCGCCGTTGGTTTACTGTTGCCCGCATCATTTCTCAAGTGAGCCGTTTCATGACGGGTATTGAAATTCATCCTGGTGCGCAAATTGGAAAGAGACTGTTTATTGACCACGGGATGGGAGTTGTCATTGGCGAAACTTGCGAAATTGGGGATGATGTGGTTATCTATCAAGGAGTGACACTAGGCGGAACCGGTAAGGAAAAGGGCAAACGTCATCCAACGATTGGCAACAACGTCGTATTAGCTTCAGGAGCGAAAGTCCTCGGATCTTTTAAAGTTGGGGATCACAGCAACATCGGCTCTAATTCTGTTGTGCTGAGAGAAGTGCCTTCGAACAGTACGGTTGTCGGCATTCCAGGAAGAATTGTGAAACAAGACGGCAAAAGAGTGGATCGTCTCAGCCACCAGCTGCCTGACCCGATTGTCGATTCCATGCGTCTTCTTCAGCGAGAAGTTGAAGAGCTCCGTGCTGAGGTTCAGCGTTTGAAAAGCGAGAAAGAGAAAGAGACGACTTCACCTTCTCTGCCTCAAAGGAATACATTGTAACCACTTAAGCTGAAAGGAAAAGTGAACATGGCATTACAAATTTACAATACATTGACTCGTTCCAAAGAGATTTTTGTATCTCAAGAACCGGGAAAAGTAAAAATGTATGTGTGCGGACCGACAGTATACGATTACATTCATATTGGTAATGCGCGTCCGATGATCGTCTTCGACGTCGTACGAAGTTATATCGAAAGTTTGGGGTATGACGTGAACTATGTCGTTAACTTTACGGATGTGGACGATAAGCTCATCCGAAAAGCGGAGCAGATGGACACAACTGTACCTCAAGTTGCGGATACTTTCATCGAGGCATACTACGAAGACTTGGAAGGGCTCGGCATTCCGCGTGCAACGATGAACCCAAGAGTTACAGAAAATATTGACGTCATTATCGAGTTTATTAAAGAGTTGGTTGATAAGGGATTCGCTTATGAGAAAGGCGGAGACGTCTACTACCGAACTCATAAATTTCCCGATTACGGCAAATTGTCGCATCAGAATATCGATGAGTTGCAGTTCGGTATTCGGATCGAGGTGGATGAGCGCAAGGAACATCCTGAAGACTTTGTGCTGTGGAAAGCGGCTAAGCCTGGAGAAATTCACTGGAACAGCCCTTGGGGAGAAGGACGCCCTGGTTGGCACATTGAATGCTCCGCAATGGCACGCAAGTATTTAGGGGATACACTCGACATCCACGGCGGGGGACAAGATTTGCAGTTCCCGCATCATGAGTGCGAAGTGGCTCAATCAGAAGCGCTGACCGGAAAACCGCTTGCGAAATATTGGATGCATAACGGATATATCCGTATTAATAATGAGAAAATGTCGAAATCATTAGGTAACGGGATCTTGGTTAAAGATTTACGCAAAAATTATAAACGCGAAGCGATTCGTTATTTTATGCTGTCGACTCATTATCGCAATCCGCTAAACTTCAGTGACGATACGATGATGCAAGCGGAGAAAAGTGTTGAGCGCATTGCCAACGGGGTGGCTCGGCTGAATCACAGACTCGAAATCGCAGATGCATCTCGCGAGGTAAGTGCCGAGCTCTCTCAAAAAATCGAGGCGATAGCCTCTCTGTTTGATGAGAAAATGCAAGACGACTTTAATACGCCGGATGCGATCACAGCGATGTTCGAGTGGGTGAATACAACGAACCAATGGCTGCAGCAAGATGTCGTAGGTCGTGCTGATCTCGAAGCGCTCAAACAATTGTTTGTAAAAATGAACAACGTGCTTCGTCTATACGAAGAAGGCGAACCAGATTTGCTCGATGAAGAAATAGAACGCTTAATTGAAGAGCGGACGGAAGCGCGCAAAGCGAAAAACTGGGCTCGTGCTGATGAGATTCGCGATCTGTTGGCAGCTCAAAACATCTTGCTTGAGGATACGCCTCAAGGCATGAGATGGCGGCGTAAATGATGGACGATTCGAAGCAAGTAAACCTTAGCAGCGCACATGAACATCTGGACAATGGCGGTAATCACGAGCAGTCATATGATGGGGAAGGCAGTGAATGGTTTCATTACGAACCATCAAAGCCCCCTCATTTACTTCCGCCTATTGTGCTTGCTTATATCGGGGATGCCATTTATGAGGTCGCCATTCGTCAATATTTAATTTCGAAGAGCAATTTAAGACCAAATCATCTGCACCGCACAGCAACTCGTTATGTTTCGGCTAAAGCGCAGGCAGCTATCCTTGCGCACATCGAACCCCTTCTTACTGAAGAGGAGCGGGAAGTTGTGCGCCAAGGACGCAATGCGAAATCAGGCAGCATACCGAAGAATGCCAATGTAATCGACTATCGTCTTGCAACCGCATTCGAATGTTTAGTCGGTTTCCTATATTACAAGAAACAATCGGGACGGCTTCAATATTTGCTTCACCAAGGAATTGAATCTGTAGAACAGTCCGAAAACAACACATGATAAGCGCGGAAAGCGATGCGGATATAGGAGGAAGGAACAAATCATGCAGGATGAATATATCGCGGGTAAGCATTCTTTGCTCGAAGCTATACGATCTGGGAGAACAATAAATAAAATTTGGATTGCTGAAAATGCATCTAAACATTTAACTCAGCCCATTGTAGCCGAGGCTAAGAAACATGGGGTTGTTATTCAATATGTGGATAAAAGAAAACTCGATCAAATGGTCCCTGACATGCAGCATCAAGGCGTTGCGGCACAAGTTGCTCCATTTGCCTATGCGGAAGTTGAAGATATATTAGCTGCCGCACAGCAAAAGGGAGAGGATCCATTTCTTATTGTGCTTGATGAAATTGAGGACCCTCATAATTTAGGATCTATTCTAAGAACGGCCGACTGTACAGGAGCGCATGGAGTCATTATTCCTAAACGTCGCTCCGCTCAGGTGACGGCTACCGTTTCCAAGACGTCTGCGGGAGCTGTCGAATATGTACCTGTGGCAAGAGTGACAAATCTAGCTTCGACCATTGACCAGCTGAAAGAAGCGGGTGTATGGGTTGTGGGCACCGACGTTCGTGCGAGTGAAGAAATCTATGATAATAGCGTGCTTTCAGGTCCGGTCGCAATTGTTATTGGCAACGAGAATACAGGAATGGGTCGGCTTGTTCGTGAAAAATGTGACGTTCTAGTAAAACTGCCGATGGCTGGGCACATCAATTCACTCAATGCATCGGTGGCAGCGGGAGTCGTCATGTACGAGGTTTTACGTCGTCGCCAAGCTAAAGGGTAGAGCTTATGCCCGATTTCCGAGATTTGCTTCTGGTTGATGGCTATAACATGATTGGATCGTGGCCTGATCTTGTAGAGTTAGCGAAGACGAACATGCAGGACGCCAGAGACAGATTGCTTGAGAGGCTTGCTGATTATCAGGCTTTTTCAGGGCGGAAAGTGATCGTTGTATTCGATGCTTACCTTGTCCCGGGCCTTGGCAAATCATTTACTCAAGGCAAAGTTCAAGTATATTTCACCAAAGAAAAAGAGACAGCAGATGAGGCGATCGAACGGTTAGTTAACGAAATGAGTCATCGGCGCAGGCAGATTTATGTTGCGACGAGCGACATGGTAGAGCAGCACGTTATCTTTGGACAAGGTGCTTTACGTGTATCTGCACGTGAACTGTTAATTGAATTAGAGCAGAGCGAGCAAGAGGTTAAAACGCAAATTGCTCAGGATAATGCGAAGTCTGCTCGAAATACGGTGGACAGCAAACTCAGCCCTGATGTAAGGAAGGTTTTTGAACGCTGGCGGAGAGAGTAACGAGAATCGGTACTATGATCAAGACAGTAACCTTTACCAAGTATTCATGCCATTTGGCTTTTTTGGCATATCATGGTTGACGTTGAAAGGTTACATAATATATACTTGTGCTATATTTCATAGAGTGACGGGATACCGTGTGTTGCGGCCGGAGGGATTGTGGTGAGTGTCGACCTCAAGCAAGTAGTTGTGTCTGATTACGATTATAGTACTGATGAAGACATTGTTGGATTAGTCCACGAAGGCGACAGTGAAGCGCTAGAGTACTTAATCAATAAGTATCGCAATTTTGTGCGCGCAAAAGCCAGATCCTATTTCTTAATTGGCGCCGATCGCGAAGACATCATCCAAGAGGGGATGATTGGGTTATACAAAGCGATTCGCGATTTTAAAGGGGACAAGCTGGCGTCGTTCAAAATATTTGCAGAACTATGCATCACCCGCCAAATTATTACTGCTATCAAAACAGCAACGAGACAAAAGCACATTCCTCTGAATTCTTACGTGTCGTTGGACAAGCCTATTTACGATGAAGATTCAGACCGCACCTTGCTTGATGTGATATGCGGCTCACAGGTCTGCGATCCTGAAGAGCTAATTATTAATCAGGAAGAGTTTGACGGTTTAGAAGTAAAGATGTCCGAAATATTAAGCGATTTAGAACGAAAAGTTTTAATGCTATATTTAGACGGCCGATCTTATCAAGAAATAGCCGTAGACTTAGATCGTCACGTGAAATCGATTGATAATGCGCTTCAGCGCGTGAAACGCAAACTTGAGAAATATTTGGAAGTACGAGATATTTAAGTGAGAGTGAATACGAGGAAGAAAGGCTCGCATAGAGTCTTTTTTTTCTCGAAACATATTAATAGGTTTAGCTTTGATCATATCGACCTATACTTGAAAATGAATGCAAGCAGCGTTCGGAGAAATAGCCAAAAAAAGCATGATTCACCTTACTGGCTGCGGGAGTGAAAACCAGCATTGTTTTCATTGACATGGTCATACCCTTATGATAAAGTGTTTTAGGTAGGCCTAAATTCGCGGTTTTTTAGGATCAATATAGAGACTTCTGATTAGAAGGATGTCTTCGGGAGGTGCACATCATGCGGGTAATTATTACGTTGGCTTGTACTAACTGCAAACAAAGAAATTACACAACGACTAAAAACAAGCGCAATCACCCCGACCGCATGGAGATGAAGAAATTTTGCAAGTTTTGTAACGAGCAGACTTCTCATCGCGAAACCAGATAGTTTTTTGGAGGTGTAGTCGTGGGCGTGAAAAACAGTTTCAAGTCTTTGTTTTCCTATTTCTCTGAAAGCTGGGCTGAACTTAAAAAAGTTCGCTGGCCTAATCGTAAGGAACTGACAAACTATACATTGATCGTCCTTGGTACGATTGCGTTTGTTACAATTTACTTTTGGGTTCTTGACATCGGTATTTCCGCTGTGATTGAAGCGATTATTTAAGAAGGGTCCCAGGTGGCTTGATATGGAAAAAAGATGGTATGTCGTTCATACCTATTCTGGGTATGAGAATAAAGTCAAAGCCAATTTGGAAAAACGTGTAGAATCCATGGGCATGGAGGACAAGATATTCCGTGTTCTTGTTCCGATGGAAGAAGAAGTGGTGAACAAAGACGGCAAGAAAAAGACCGTTATGCGTAAAGTTTACCCAGGATATGTCTTGGTTGAAATGATCCAGACCGATGATTCTTGGTATGTTGTTCGCAATACGCCAGGGGTTACGGGTTTTGTTGGTTCGACAGGTTCCGGTTCCAAACCGACGCCTTTGCTGCCAGAAGAAGTGGAACAAATTCTGAAGCATATGGGTGTAGATGAGCCGAAACCGAAGATTGAATTCGACATTAAGGAATCTGTACGCATTAAAGTTGGTCCGTTTGCGAATTTTGTTGGAACAGTCGAAGAGATTTTGACCGACAAGAGCAAACTGAAAGTTCACGTTAACATGTTTGGGCGAGAAACCCCGCTAGAGTTAGACTACACTCAAGTGGAGAAGCTATAAAGTAAACTTCAGGTTTCTTGTGGGAGGGATATTAAATCCCGTCTACCACTACTAGTGCAAGGAGGTGTTTTACATGGCGAAAAAAGTTATCAAAGTTGTAAAACTGCAAATTCCTGCAGGGAAAGCGAATCCGGCTCCTCCAGTAGGTCCAGCGTTGGGTCAAGCGGGTGTCAACATCATGGCATTCTGTAAAGAATTTAACGCTCGTACTGCGGATCAAGCTGGTTTGATCATTCCGGTTGAAATTTCAGTGTTTGAAGATCGTTCTTTTACTTTCATCACTAAAACTCCACCGGCTGCAGTTCTACTTCGTGTAGCTGCAAAAATTGAAAAAGGTTCAGGCGAACCTAACAAGAAAAAAGTGGCGACTGTTAAACGCGATACAGTTCGTCAAATCGCTGAGCAAAAAATGCCAGACTTGAACGCTGCATCCGTTGAGGCTGCTATGCGTATGGTTGAAGGCACTGCTCGCAGCATGGGTATCACAATCCAAGACTAATTGTATTGGGATGTGATGAATGTTCCCTTGGGAACGTTACAAGTGGGAGGAATATCCGTCCGCTAATACCACGAAGGAGGAAAATGATATGGCTAAACACGGTAAAAAATACCTGGAAGCTGCTAAGCTGATTGACAGCGAAGCAACTTATGAGCCTTTGGAAGCCGTTGAATTGGTGAAAAAGGCAGCTACTGCGAAATTCGACGAGTCTGTTGAAGTAGCAGTACGTTTGGGTGTTGACCCTCGTAAACAAGATCAAGCTGTACGCGGTGTTGTTGTCTTGCCTCATGGTACAGGTAAAACAAAACGCGTTTTAGTATTTGCAAAAGGTGACAAAGCGAAAGAAGCGGAAGCAGCCGGCGCTGATTATGTTGGAGATCAAGATATGATCAACAAAATCCAACAAGGCTGGTTTGATTTCGATGTCTGCGTTGCGACACCAGATATGATGAGTGAAGTTGGTAAATTGGGCCGCCTTCTCGGTGGTAAAGGCCTAATGCCTAACCCTAAAGCTGGTACGGTTACATTCGATGTTGCTAAAGCTGTTCAAGAAATTAAAGCTGGTAAAATCGAATACCGTCTAGATAAAGCAGGTCAAATTCACGCTCCAATTGGTAAAGTATCTTTCACTGCTGAACAATTGAATGAGAACCTTAAAGCTCTTCTTGATGCACTTAACCGTGCTAAACCAGCAGCTGCAAAAGGTGTATACCTTAAAAACATCGCTGTATCTTCGACGATGGGGCCAAGTGTTCGCGTGAGCACAGCAAACTACAGATAATATTGACAAGTTAATTGTTTAGTGTTATATTGTATGAGTTGTGTCCGAGATGGAACATGACCGTTAAATGTGAATATTGCTTACCGTAGACAGTAGGTGCCAATATGGCTTAATTTCCTACCGAGGTGTTATGATAGAACGTCTGCATTATGTTAAACGAGTTTTAGCAAATGTATGAGTGATCAGGCCTTCGTTATTCTACGGAGGCCTTTTCTATTGCTCGTGTAGGAGAGTGGCAGTAGAAATGCTGCTGCTTAGAAATCTATTAGGAGGTGTACAGTTTGGCTAACGCAAAAGTGATTCAATCTAAACAAGAAGCCGTTGAAGTGGTTACAGCGAAATTGCGCGAAAGTGCTACTACCGTTGTAGCAGACTACCGCGGTTTGAACGTAGCACAAGTTACGGAACTTCGTAAACAGCTTCGTGAAGCTGGTGTAGAATTCCAAGTGCTCAAAAACACAATTCTTCGCCGTGCGACTGCTGCTGCAGAATTGACTGAACTGGATGAAGTGTTAACTGGTCCAACTGCGATCGCATTCAGTGCAGAAGATGCTGTGGCGCCAGCCAAAATCTTGAGCGACTTCGCTAAGAAGAACGACGCTTTGAAAATTAAAGGTGGCGTTGTTGAAGGACGCGTAGTTGACACTGCTCAAATTAAAGCACTTGCGGATCTTCCTTCCCGCGAAGGTCTCCTTTCTATGCTTCTCAGCGTATTGCAAGCTCCAGTTCGCAACTTCGCGCTTGCAGTTAAAGCTGTTGCAGAGAAAGAAGAAGCTACTGCTTAATTTAGTAATGTACCAAGCGGTTTGAAAATAAAAAACTATTATAAATGGAGGTTCAATCAATGAGTAAAGAACAAATCTTAGAAGCAATTAAAGGTATGACTGTACTTGAACTTAACGATCTTGTAAAAGCAATTGAAGAAGAATTCGGCGTAACCGCTGCAGCTCCAGTAGCTGTTGTTGCAGGTGGCGCTGGTGTGGCTGAAGCTGCAGAACAAACTGAATTTGACGTAATTTTGACTAACGCTGGTGCTTCCAAAATCAACGTTATCAAAGTTGTTCGCGAAATCACTGGCCTTGGCTTGAAAGAAGCTAAAGACCTAGTTGACAACGCTCCAAAACCACTGAAAGAAAAAGTGGGCAAAGAAGAAGCAGATTCCATCAAAGCTAAATTGGAAGAAGCAGGCGCAACTGTAGAAGTTAAGTAATTTCTTTGTTATTAACAGCAAGCCCCTTGAATTCGTTCAAGGGGTTTGTTTTGTAAATAGGGAAGTGTAGAACAGGAAAATGAGGGAATTCTGACTAATGAGATTCAGAGTTCGACGATTTGGAGGTTGGGCATGCCTGATCATTATTACTCCAGTCAGCCAGTAGTTAAGCATGATCGCAAGATACTGGAAGCGAAGTTAAGAGGGAAGACATTCCGATTTATTAGCGATGCAGGTGTCTTTTCTAAAAGTGGCATCGATTTCGGAAGTCGTGTCCTTATTGAAGCAATGGATATTCCGAAAGATGCTTCCGTGCTGGATGTTGGGTGCGGCTATGGCCCAATTGGACTTACGGCGGCGACGCTCGCTACTGAAGGACACGTTACGATGATTGATGTAAATGCTAGGGCAGTGGATCTAGCTAAGGAGAATGCTAGGCTCAACAATCTTACGAATGTAACCGTTGTGGAGAGCGATCTATTTATTGCTGTAGAAGGTCAAGTGTTTGATGTGATCCTGACAAATCCGCCAATACGTGCTGGGAAAGAAACGGTTCATTCTATTTTCGAGCAAGCGTACGCACATTTGAAGAGTGGAGGGGCACTGTGGATTGTTATACAGAAGAAACAAGGAGCGCCTTCTGCGAAAGCGAAATTAGAAAGTTTGTTTCCAAAGGTTGAAGAAGTGACGAAGGACAAAGGATACCGCATCTACAAAGCTCAAAAATTATAGTACAATTTTGTAGAATAGATGTTGACTTGAAAAATTGTCTATGGTATTATTGTAAAATGTCAGTATTAGGATGGGTTCTGTGTCTTTAGTTTACTGAAATGTCAAGTGTTTTTTCGGAGATGCTGCATAATGCGTGCGACATTTACGTATAATATGTACATTTTGGGCAAATCTACTGAATATGAAAGCATCCTAACACACAGGGAAAGTAACACACATAAATGATGCTCTTTTTTCGAAAGCATTCGATAAGGGCTTTTCTTTATTTGTGCTAAGAATCTTTGTTGTATTCTTTAATTATGTTCGCAATCATTATAAAGGATATAAACATGGATTCGCAATGAATTTTTAAGTGAGTAGACATGAGGGGTGAGTTAAAGTTGGCAGGACATCTTGTTCAGTATGGTCGACGCACTCGGCGAAGCTATGCGCGAATCAATGAAGTACTCGAAATTCCGAACCTGATTGAAATCCAACGAAATTCCTACGAGTGGTTTTTGGAGGAAGGATTGCGGGAGATGTTCCAGGACATTTCGCCAATTCAAGATTTCACAGGGAATTTGGTGTTGGAATTTATCGATTACAGCCTCGGTGAACCGAAGTATACCGTTGATGACGCGAAAGAACGTGACGTAACGTATTCGGCACCATTAAGGGTTAAGGTTAGACTTATCAACAAAGAAACCGGTGAGGTCAAAGAACAGGAAGTATTTATGGGAGATTTCCCATTGATGACAGAAACCGGTACATTCGTGATCAATGGTGCAGAACGGGTTATTGTCAGCCAGTTAGTTCGCTCTCCAAGCGTCTATTTCAACACGAAAGTGGATAAGAACGGCAAGAAAACATACAGTGCTACGGTCATCCCGAATCGTGGGGCTTGGCTGGAGCTTGAGACGGATGCGAAAGATATCATTTATGTTCGTATCGACCGTACTCGTAAAATTCCGGTAACTGTTTTGCTGCGGGCTCTTGGTTTTGGTACAGATGCTGAAATTCTGGACCTGCTTGGCAATGATGAATATATTCGTAATACGCTTGATAAAGACAACACAGATTCTACGGAAAAAGCGCTCATCGAAATTTATGAACGTCTTCGTCCAGGTGAACCGCCTACACTTGATAACGCGAAAAGTTTGCTCGTAGCACGCTTCTTCGATCCAAAACGTTATGATTTGGCGAATGTAGGTCGTTATAAAATTAACAAAAAGCTGCACATTAAAAATCGCTTGTTCAATCAACGTTTGGCTGAAACGCTTATTGACACAGCTACTGGAGAAATCATTGCAGAAGCTGGTCAAATGGTTGATCGCCGTTTGCTCGATGAGATTTTGCCGCGTTTGGAAGAGAGTGTAGGCTTCAAAACATACCATACAAGTAATGGGGTTCTGGATGCTGTTGATATTCCGCTTCAAACAATCGATGTGTTCTCTCCAATCGAAGACGGTAAAGTGATTAAAGTGATCGCTAATGGTAATATCGACAAATCGGTTAAACATATTACACCGGCTGATATTATTTCTTCGATTAGTTATTTTATAAACCTGCTTCATGGCATTGGAAGCACGGATGATATCGATCATCTGGGTAACCGTCGTTTACGGTGTGTGGGTGAACTTTTGCAGAACCAATTCCGTATCGGTCTTTCTCGTATGGAACGTGTTGTTCGTGAAAGAATGTCGATCCAAGACGCAAATGTTATTACACCTCAGGCATTGATCAACATCCGTCCAGTTATTGCGTCGATCAAAGAGTTTTTCGGCAGCTCCCAGTTGTCTCAATTTATGGACCAAACGAACCCTCTTGCAGAACTTACACATAAACGTCGTCTGTCTGCACTAGGACCTGGTGGTTTGACTCGTGACCGTGCGGGCTTTGAAGTACGCGACGTCCATCACTCTCACTATGGCCGTATGTGTCCAATTGAAACGCCGGAAGGTCCGAACATCGGCTTGATCAACTCCTTGTCTACATTTGCCCGTATTAATGAATACGGCTTTATTGAAGCGCCTTATCGTTGGGTAGATCCTAAGACAGGAAAAGTTACGGATAAAATTTCGTATTTGACAGCTGACGAGGAAGATAACTACGTTATCGCCCAAGCGAATGCTGAACTGAATGAAGACGGAACATTTAAAGACGATATGGTTATCGTTCGTTACAATAAACAATCTGATAACATCTTAACGATGCCTACAGATCGCGTTGACTATATGGACGTATCGCCTAAACAAGTGGTTTCCGTCGCAACGGCGCTTATTCCGTTCTTGGAAAATGACGACTCTAACCGTGCTCTCATGGGTTCGAACATGCAGCGTCAAGCAGTGCCGCTCCTCGTTCCTAAAGCTCCGCTTGTAGGTACGGGAATGGAACATAAAGCCGCTAAAGATTCCGGCGTATGTATCGTTTCTAAATATGACGGAATTATCGAACGTTCCGCTGCGAATGAGATTTGGCTCCGCCGAATCGAAGTCGTTGACGGCAAGGAAGTAAAAGGTGACCTTGTTAAATATAAATTACACAAATTTATGCGTTCTAACCAAGGAACATGCATTAACCAACGTCCAATTGTGAAACGCGGAGATATCGTTAAAAAAGGTGATATCTTAGCGGATGGACCATCCACAGAGATGGGTGAATTGGCTCTTGGCCGCAACGTTGTGGTAGCTTTCATGACTTGGGAAGGTTACAACTACGAGGATGCGATCTTGCTCAGCCAAAAATTGGTTAAAGAAGATGTCTACACTTCCATTCACATTGAAGAATATGAATCGGAAGCGCGCGATACGAAGCTTGGACCTGAAGAAATTACTCGCGATATTCCTAACGTTGGCGAAGAAGCTCTTCGTAACTTGGATGAACGAGGAATTATCCGTGTAGGTGCGGAAATTGCAGCTGGCGATATTCTTGTTGGTAAAGTAACACCTAAAGGGGTTACTGAGCTGACTGCGGAAGAACGTCTCCTTCATGCAATCTTCGGTGAGAAAGCACGTGAAGTGCGTGATACTTCGCTTCGTGTACCTCACGGTACCGACGGTATTGTTGTGGATGTTAAAGTATTTACTCGTGAGAACGGTGATGAATTGCCGCCAGGAGTAAACCAACTCGTTCGTGTCTACATCGCTCAAAAACGTAAAATTTCTGAGGGTGATAAGATGGCGGGACGTCACGGTAACAAAGGTGTCGTTGCTCGGATCTTGCCTGAAGAAGATATGCCATTCCTGCCAGATGGTACACCAGTAGAAGTTGTCCTTAACCCACTCGGGGTTCCTTCCCGTATGAATATTGGGCAAGTACTTGAAGTGCATCTTGGTATGGCGGCTAAACGTCTAGGTATTCATGTCGCTACACCGGTATTCGATGGTGCGAATGAATACGATGTATTTGATACGATGGAAGAAGCAGGCATGCAGCGTAACGGTAAAACGGTACTGTACGATGGTCGTACAGGGGAACGTTTTGAACGTGAAGTTACCGTTGGTGTCATGCACATGATCAAATTGGCGCACATGGTTGACGATAAGATCCATGCTCGTTCTACAGGTCCTTACTCTCTCGTTACTCAACAGCCTCTGGGTGGTAAAGCTCAGTTCGGTGGTCAACGTTTCGGGGAGATGGAAGTATGGGCACTCGAAGCATATGGCGCTGCTTATACTCTTCAAGAAATCTTGACAGTCAAATCCGATGACGTGGTTGGTCGTGTGAAAACATACGAATCGATCGTCAAAGGTGAGAATGTACCAGAGCCTGGAGTTCCAGAATCATTCAAAGTATTGATCAAAGAGCTTCAAAGTTTAGGTATGGACGTTAAGATCTTGAGTGAGAATGAAGAAGAGATCGAAATGAAAGAAATCGATGATGAAGATGACGCTGCAGGAGACAGATTAAGTCTTAACTTAGAAGGTTCAGAAGTCGGCGTAGAATAATGTAACTTGTGATTCTTGGGCGCATTTAGTTCGGTTTGTACGGGCTATAATGCGCTTAGGAGTCTACTAAAATTCAGGACTTGGTTAAGGAGGGATGCTCCTTGATGGACGTCAACAACTTCGAATTTATGAAAATTGGGTTAGCTTCCCCAGAAAAAATTCGTTCTTGGTCCCGCGGAGAAGTAAAGAAACCGGAAACGATTAACTATCGTACGTTAAAGCCGGAAAAAGAAGGGCTGTTCTGCGAGAAAATATTTGGTCCTACTAAAGACTGGGAATGCCATTGCGGTAAATACAAACGTGTTCGTTATAAAGGCGTAGTGTGCGATCGATGCGGCGTTGAAGTAACTCGCGCGAAAGTACGTCGTGAACGTATGGGTCACATCGAGCTTGCAGCTCCTGTATCCCACATCTGGTATTTCAAAGGTATTCCAAGCCGTATGGGTTTGGCACTTGATATGTCCCCAAGATCCCTTGAAGAGATCATTTATTTTGCATCTTATGTGGTAACTGATCCAGGGGAAACACCGCTTGAGAAAAAGCAACTATTGTCCGAAAAAGAATACCGCAGCTATCGTGAAAAATACGGCTACGGATTCCAAGCGGGTATGGGTGCTGAAGCGGTTAAAAAACTGTTGCAAGACTTAGACGTGGAAAAAGAGCTTGAATTTTTGAAAGAAGAGCTTCGCACGGCTCAAGGCCAACGCCGTAACCGTGCCATCAAACGTCTAGAAGTCATTGAAGCATTCCGTAACTCTGGCAACAAACCAGAATGGATGGTACTTGATGTACTTCCGGTTATTCCTCCGGAACTTCGCCCAATGGTACAATTGGATGGCGGACGTTTTGCGACTTCCGACTTGAATGATTTGTACCGCCGTGTTATTAACCGTAACAATCGTTTGAAACGTCTGCTTGATTTGGGTGCGCCTGATATTATCGTACAGAACGAGAAACGAATGCTCCAAGAAGCTGTTGATGCGCTCATCGATAACGGTCGCCGTGGTCGTCCAGTGACTGGACCAGGTAACCGTCCGTTGAAATCACTCAGCCATATGCTTAAAGGTAAACAAGGTCGTTTCCGTCAGAACTTGCTCGGTAAACGGGTTGACTACTCTGGTCGTTCCGTTATCGTCGTAGGTCCTTACCTCAAAATGTACCAATGTGGATTGCCTAAAGAAATGGCGCTTGAACTTTTCAAACCTTTCGTTATGAAAGAACTCGTTAACAAAGGGCTTGCTCACAATATTAAGAGTGCCAAACGTAAGGTAGAACGTGTAAGCGCAGAAGTATGGGATGTACTTGAAGAAGTAATCAAAGAACATCCAGTACTGCTTAACCGTGCCCCTACGCTTCACCGTCTTGGTATTCAGGCGTTTGAACCGATCCTTGTTGAAGGACGTGCAATTCGTCTGCATCCACTCGTATGTACAGCGTACAACGCCGATTTTGACGGTGACCAAATGGCCGTTCACGTTCCATTGTCAGCTGAGGCGCAAGCGGAAGCTCGTCTTCTCATGTTGGCATCGGGTAACATCTTGAACCCTAAAGACGGTAAACCAGTTGTTACACCTTCTCAGGATATGGTTCTTGGCTCTTTCTATCTCACTATGGATAACAAAGATGCTCAAGGTTCAGGCATGATCTTCAGAACTGTGAACGAAGCGGTTTCCGCTTATCAACGCGGTACAGCTTCACTTCATGCACGTGTCGCGATTCCTGCTAAGGCTCTTGGCAAAACTGGATTTACAGAAAAACAACAAAATGCATTATTAGTAACTACTGTTGGTAAAATCATATTCAACGAGATTTTCCCTAGCAGCTTCCCTTACATTAATGAAGCGACTCGTAACAACTTGTTCGAAGGAACACCTGACAAATACTTCATTTATGAAAAAGGTGCAAATGTTCGCGAAATTATTGACAGCTTGCCAATAGCTGGAGCTGTGGGTAAGGAATATTTGGGTCAAATTATTGCTCGTTGCTTTGAAATCTACCATACAACTAAAACTTCGGTTATTCTGGATAAAATCAAAGAACTCGGATTCACATACTCGACTCGTGCGGGTGTTACCGTTGCGGTATCCGATGTTATTGTTCCAGAAGAGAAAAAAGCGATTCTTCAAGAATCTGATGAGAAAGTACGCGTCGTAACAAATCAATATCGCCGCGGACTTATCACGAATGAAGAACGTTATGACCGCGTTATTGATATTTGGTCTAAAGCGAAAGATCAAATTACAGATGTCCTCATGAAATCGATGGATCGTTACAACTCCATTATGTTGATGGTGGACTCTAAAGCGCGCGGTAATAAATCGCAGATTACTCAGCTCGGCGGTATGCGCGGTCTGATGGCGAACCCATCGGGTCGTATCATCGAGCTCCCAATTAAATCGAACTTCCGTGAAGGTCTGACCGTCCTCGAGTACTTCCTGTCTACACACGGTGCTCGTAAAGGTTTGGCGGATACAGCGCTTCGTACAGCTGACTCTGGTTACTTGACTCGTCGTCTCGTTGACGTTGCACAAGATGTGATCGTCCGCGAAGAAGATTGTCATACCGATAAAGGCTTTATGGTTAGCAAAATTCAAGACGGTAAAGAAGTTATCGAGGATCTGTACGATCGTATTGAAGGACGTTACTCCTTCGAGACGGTTCGTCATCCGGAAACAGGAGAAATTATCGTTCATCGCAATGAACTGATTGACTCCGATAAAGCTAATGAAATCGTGAAAGCTGGCGTAGAGAAATTGCAAATTCGCTCTGTGCTTAGCTGCCGCGCTCGTCATGGCGTATGTAAAATGTGTTACGGTCGCAACCTTGCTACTGGTAAACACGTTGAAATTGGTGAAGCAGTTGGTATTATCGCCGCTCAATCCATCGGTGAACCAGGAACGCAGCTTACAATGCGTACGTTCCATACTGGTGGTGTTGCGGGTGATGACATCACTCAAGGTTTGCCTCGTATTCAAGAGCTCTTCGAAGCTCGGAATCCGAAAGGTCAAGCAACAATTTCCGAGATCGATGGCGTCGTGAAAGAAATTCGCGAAGCGAAAGATCGCCGTGAGATTGAAGTTCAAGGTGAAGCTGAATCCAAAGTATACTCCGTATCCTACGGATCACGTATTCGTGTGTCTGAAGGTCAAGAAGTAGAAGCTGGGGATGAGCTTACAGATGGTTCGATCGACCCTAAAGAAATGCTTCGCATCAAAGGCATTCGCGGTGTTCAAAACTACATCTTGCAAGAGGTTCAACGTGTATACCGTAACCAAGGTGTAGAAATCAACGACAAACACGTTGAAGTTATGATCAAACAAATGCTTCGTAAGATCCGTATTGTGGAATCTGGCGATACAGCTCTGCTTCCAGGATCATATGTGGATATGTTTGAATATGAAGCTGCGAACAAAGAAGCTATTCTGTCTGGTAAAGAGCCGGCTGTTGCTAAACCTGTTCTTCTCGGTATTACGAAAGCTTCCTTGGAAACTGATTCCTTCTTGTCTGCGGCATCCTTCCAAGAAACAACGCGTGTTCTTACAGATGCGGCGATTAAAGGTAAAGTTGACCAATTGCTAGGTCTTAAAGAAAATGTAATTATCGGTAAATTGATTCCTGCCGGTACAGGCATGAATCGTTATCGTAACATACAATTCGTAAATCCAGATTCAGATGGATTGGCTGAAGAGCAACTGGAGCCCGTTTCTGTAGAATAAAATAGTTTGCGAGCACCGACCTGAATTTTTAAAAAGGCGCAGTATCGGTGCTCCAAATCATTTTAACGAGCTCGACAATTATCTTGACATCGCAATTTGGAAATGCTAATATAGCAAAGGCGCGTGAGTAAAAGACAGTTCCCTGTACTTTTGGAGGAATCGCAAGATGTCTAATGATAAAGGCTTACAGGATGCTCATGTAAAGATCGGTACTAAGCAGACGATGAAAGTCGTTGAGCTTGGACTAGCTGAAGAAGTATATGTTGCACAAGATGCAGATCCAAGATTAATATCGAAGATCGTTGCACTGTGTAATAAGCACGCTGTAAAAGTGACTTATGTAGATACGATGAGGAATCTCGGTAAAGCGTGCGGCATAGAGGTTGGAGCTGCAATGGCTGCGATCCTAAAAAAATAGTAATCGGAATGTTTTTGTTAAAGACTGTGTGAAGTCTTTTGGCAAAAACTTTTCATTTGTTCTTTTATGAACCGCCTGGGTCTGTGGACTTAAAGTTTGGTTTATGAAGACAGTTGAAACTTTAGGAAGGGGGTGGCAACAACATGCCAACAATTAACCAATTAGTTCGTAAAGGACGTCAAGCTAAAATTGTAAAGTCTAAATCCCCTGCGTTGCAAAAAGGATTTAACGCTTTGAAACGTGAGGAAACTAACCTAAGTGCTCCTCAAAAACGCGGTGTCTGCACTCGTGTAGGTACTATGACTCCGAAAAAACCGAACTCAGCGCTTCGTAAATATGCCCGTGTTCGTTTGACGAACCGCATTGAGGTGACTGCATACATTCCAGGTATCGGTCACAACTTGCAAGAGCACAGTGTTGTATTGGTCCGCGGCGGTCGTGTAAAAGACCTTCCAGGGGTACGTTACCATATCGTTCGCGGTGCTTTGGATACAGCAGGTGTGAACAACCGTATGCAAGCACGTTCTAAATACGGTACTAAACGTCCTAAAGCGAAAAGCTAATTCGCAATAAAATGAAAATGTTTGAACTGATGAGAAAGGGGGATAAACATGCCACGCAAAGGCCCTGTTGCAAAAAGAGACGTTTTGCCGGATCCGGTGTATAACAGCAAGTTGGTTACTCGTTTGATTAACCGCATCATGATCGACGGTAAACGTGGTGTTGCTCAAACTATTCTTTACAACGCGTTCAAATTGGTTCAAGAACGTACAGGTAAAGATCCAATGGAAGTATTTGAAGCAGCAATCAAAAACATTATGCCAGTTCTTGAGGTTAAAGCTCGCCGTGTAGGTGGTGCTAACTATCAAGTGCCTGTTGAAGTTAAACCAGAGAGACGTACTACTTTGGGATTACGTTGGCTCGTTAACTACTCCCGCACACGCGGTGAGAAAACAATGGAAGAACGTTTGGCAGCTGAAATTATTGATGCTTCCAACAACACTGGTGCTTCCGTTAAGAAACGTGAGGACACTCACAAGATGGCTGAAGCGAACAAAGCGTTTGCTCACTATCGTTGGTAAGATATTGACTAATTTAAACTTTGATTTTGAAGGGAGACTATTTCATGGCAAGAGAGTTCTCCTTGAAAGATACACGTAATATCGGGATCATGGCGCATATTGATGCTGGTAAGACGACTACCACTGAACGGATCTTGTTCTACACAGGCCGTACGCACAAAATCGGGGAAGTTCACGAAGGTGCTGCGACAATGGACTGGATGGAACAAGAGCAAGAGCGCGGGATTACAATTACATCCGCTGCGACTACCGCTCAATGGAAAGGTCACCGCATCAATATCATTGATACCCCAGGGCACGTTGACTTCACTGTTGAAGTTGAACGTTCCCTTCGTGTATTGGATGGGGCAGTAGGTGTATTCAGTGCGAAAGAAGGCGTAGAGCCTCAGTCTGAAACTGTTTGGAGACAGGCTGACCGTTACGGCGTTCCTCGTATTGCATATGTTAACAAAATGGACATCATCGGCGCTGATTTCTTAGGAGTCGTTCAATCGATGCGTGACCGTTTGCAAGCAAACGCAGTAGCGATTCAACTGCCAATCGGTGCAGAAAACGACTTTGTGGGTATTATCGACTTGGTCGAACAAGTTGCTTACATCTACAAAGACGATCTCGGTAAAGATATCGAGAAGACAGAAATTCCTGCAGAATACTTAGACCAAGTCGAAGAACTTCGTGCGGAATTGATCGAGAAGGTAGCAGAACTAGACGAAGAATTAACGATGAAATACCTTGAAGGTGAAGAAATCACTGTACCAGAGCTTAAAGCAGCTCTTCGTAAAGGTGTTGTTGAAGTTAAAATCTTCCCTGTAATCTGCGGTTCTTCTTATCGTAACAAAGGTGTTCAGCTGATGTTGGATGCTGTTGTTGATTACTTGCCTTCTCCAGTGGATGTTCCATCGATCAAGGGTCACCTTGAAGATGGAAGCGAAGTAATTCGTCACTCTTCCGATGAAGAGCCATTCGCTGCATTGGCATTTAAAATCATGACTGACCCGTTTGTTGGTAAATTGACATTCTTCCGCGTATACTCCGGTATTTTGCAATCCGGTTCTTATGTGCTGAATGCTACTAAAGGCAAACGTGAACGTATCGGTCGTATTCTTCAAATGCACGCTAACAGCCGCCAAGAAATTACCGAAGTTTACTCCGGTGATATTGCAGCTGCAGTAGGCTTGAAAGATACAAGTACAGGTGATACTCTTTGTGATGAGAAACATCCGGTTATTTTGGAATCCATGAACTTCCCTGAACCGGTAATCCACATCGCAGTAGAACCAAAAACGAAAGCCGACCAAGATAAAATGGGTGTTGCCCTCAGTAAATTGACAGAAGAAGACCCTACACTTCGTGCTCATACAGATGAAGAAACAGGTCAAACAATTCTGTCTGGTATGGGTGAGCTTCACCTTGATATTATCATTGACCGTATGCGTCGTGAATTCAAAGTGGAGACGAATGTAGGTAAACCTCAGGTTGCTTACCGCGAAACATTCCGTACGCCAGCGCGTGTGGAAGGTAAATTCGTGCGTCAATCCGGTGGTCGTGGTCAATATGGTCACGTATGGGTTGAATTCGAACCGCTTGAACCAGGTAGCGGCAACCAATTCGACAGCAAAATTGTCGGTGGTGCTGTACCTAAAGAATACATTGCACCTGCACAAGCTGGTATTGAAGAAGCAATGCAAAACGGTGTTCTTGCAGGCTTCCCGGTTGTAGACGTTAAAGCTACAATTGTTGATGGATCCTACCATGATGTCGACTCCAGTGAAATGGCGTTTAAAATCGCCGGTTCAATGGCGCTCAAAGCAGCGAAGGATAAATGTAATCCTGTATTGCTTGAGCCAATCATGAAAGTTGAAGTCACTGTACCAGAAGAGTACATGGGTGATGTTATGGGTATGCTGAACTCTCGTCGTGGCCGTATCGAAGGTATGGACTCCCGTGCTGGAGCTCAAATCATTCGTGCAAAAGTGCCTCTCGCTGAGATGTTCGGTTACTCAACAACTCTTCGTTCCGGTACACAAGGACGCGGCGTGTTCTCCATGGAGCTTTCTCACTACGAAGAAGTTCCTAAAAACATCGCTGAAGAAATTATTGCCAAGAGCAAAGGCGGAGAGTAATCTCTAGGTTTACTGCTGATCGGAGTATTAGAGCGAAATGCTTTAATTACTCCGTACAGTCAACATATTTAATTCATTATTAAGGAGGAACTGTTCAAAATGGCAAAAGCTAAATACGAACGTACAAAACCCCATGTTAACATCGGTACTATTGGTCACGTCGACCATGGTAAAACAACTCTTACAGCTGCAATCACAACTGTATTGTCCAAAAAATACGGCGGTGCTGCAGTAGCATTCGACCAAATCGATAAAGCTCCAGAAGAAAGAGAACGCGGTATCACGATCTCCACAGCTCACGTTGAGTACGAAACTGACAAACGTCACTACGCTCACGTTGACTGCCCAGGTCACGCCGACTACGTTAAAAACATGATCACTGGTGCTGCTCAAATGGACGGCGCAATCTTGGTTGTATCCGCAGCTGACGGTCCTATGCCGCAAACTCGCGAACACATCTTGTTGTCCCGCCAAGTAGGCGTTCCTTACATCGTTGTATTCTTGAACAAATGCGACATGGTTGAAGACGAAGAGCTTCTTGAATTGGTTGAAATGGAAGTTCGCGACCTTCTTAACGAATATGACTTCCCAGGTGATGACACTCCAATCACTCGTGGTTCTGCTCGTGAAGCATTGATGAATCCAGAAGGCGAATGGGCTCAAAAAATCATTGAAATGTTCGAAACGATTGATGAGTACATCCCTCTTCCAGAACGCGACACTGACAAACCTTTCTTGATGCCAGTCGAAGACGTATTCTCCATCACTGGTCGTGGTACAGTTGCAACTGGTCGTGTAGAACGCGGTGTAGTTAAAGTCGGCGACGAAGTTGAAATCGTTGGTCTTGCTGAAGAAACTAAAAAATCCGTTGTTACAGGCGTTGAGATGTTCCGTAAATTGCTCGACAACGCACAAGCTGGTGACAACATCGGTGCATTGCTTCGTGGTATTGACCGTAAAGATATTGAACGCGGTCAAGTTCTTGCAAAACCAGCTTCCGTTAAACCGCACACTGAGTTCACTGCTCAAGTGTACGTTTTGACTAAAGAAGAAGGCGGACGTCATAAACCTTTCTTCTCAGGCTACCGTCCACAATTCTACTTCCGTACAACGGACGTAACTGGTGTAATCACTCTTCCAGAAGGAACAGAAATGGTTATGCCTGGTGACAACATCACTGTATCCGTACAATTGATCGCTCCAATCGCGATTGAAGAAGGTACTCGTTTCTCCATCCGTGAAGGCGGACGTACAGTTGGTGCTGGAACAGTAGCAACAATCTCCAAATAATAGGCTGAACAAGTCTATTGAACATAAGCAACATTGTACTGTAACGAGCAACATTGTACTGTAACGATGATGAGAAAGAGCCTGTATTCGTAAAGAAAACAGGCTCTTTCTTTTTAGTTTCTTCTATATAAGATGTACGCTGCAGAAACTTTTAATTTTTTCTTGCAAAGTGCCCGCCTTTTCTATATAATAATGAATGTTGTTCTGAGACGTTGCGATGATGTGAGAGGTTACTGACACACCCGGCCCCTTTGCCATGGGAAGGTGAGTCGGAAAATTTTCACGGAGTATGTCCGATACTAAATTGGGCGATAGAAGGAGGGACTAAAATGGCAAAGCAAAAAATTCGTATTCGTTTGAAAGCATACGATCACAGAATTCTTGATCAATCCGCAGAGAAAATTGTAGAGACTGCAAAACGTTCGGGTGCTGGTGTATCTGGCCCGATTCCGCTTCCAACTGAGAAACAAGTTGTAACTATTCTCCGCGCGGTACACAAGTATAAGGATTCTCGGGAACAATTCGAACAACGTACACACAAACGTTTGATCGATATTGTGAACCCAACTCCACAAACTGTGGATGCCTTAATGCGCTTGGACCTGCCGTCCGGTGTGGATATCGAAATCAAATTGTAATTCCAATGCATAACGGAAGAAAGAAAGGAAAAGAGGTGTCAACATGAAAGGTATCTTAGGGAAAAAACTTGGGATGACTCAAGTGTTTACTGCTGAAGGTAATGTTATTCCTGTAACTGTAGTAGAAGCAGGACCTAACGTTGTTTTGCAAAAGAAAGATTTGGAGAACGACGGTTACGAAGCAGTGCAATTGGGCTTTTCCGATAAAAAAGAAAAGAACGCGAATAAACCTGAAGCAGGTCATGCTAAAAAAGCAAACACTGCACCTAAGCGCTACGTTCGTGAAATTCGCGGTGTTGACCTCGCTGGATACGAGGTTGGCCAAGAAGTGAAGGTTGATATCTTCGCAGAAGGCGAATTTGTTGACGTAACAGGTATTTCTAAAGGTAAAGGATTCGCTGGCGTTATCAAACGTTGGGGACAAAGCCGCGGACCAATGGCTCACGGTTCTCGTTACCATCGTCGTCCAGGTTCCATGGGTTCCATCCAAGCGAACCGCGTTCCTAAAGGTAAACACCTTCCAGGACATATGGGGCATGAAACAATTACGATTCAAAACCTTGAAGTCGTAAAAGTTGATGCTGAACGCAATGTATTGCTCGTTAAAGGCTCCATTCCAGGACCTAAAAACAGCTTCGTGAAAATTAAACAATCGGTGAAGAAATAAACACCTAAGGAAAGGAGGAACAAACAATGCCTAAAGTAGCTCTTTACAATGTTAGCGGTAGCCAAGTGGGCGAAATTGAATTGAACGATGCGGTGTTCGGAATCGAACCAAACGTTCACGTTCTTCATGAAGCCGTTGTTATGCAACAAGCTTCCCTTCGTCAAGGTAACCATAAAGTTAAAGGTCGTTCTGAAGTTCGCGGTGGTGGTCGTAAACCTTGGAAACAAAAAGGTACAGGCCGTGCTCGTCAAGGTTCGATCCGTGCACCACAATGGAAAGGCGGCGGTGTCGTATTTGGTCCGACTCCACGCAGCTATGCGTACAAACTTCCTAAGAAAGTTCGTCGTCTAGCAATCAAATCCGCATTATCTTCAAAAGTTGTGGATAATGAAATTATCGTACTTGATCAACTTACGCTTAGCGCGCCAAAAACAAAAGAATTCGCAGCTATTTTGAACAACCTCAAAGTAGATCGCAAAGCACTTGTAGTAGCGCCTAGCTATGACGAGAATGTTGCTCTATCTGCACGTAACATCCCTGGGGTGAAATTCGTTGCAGCTGACGGCATTAATGTTCTTGATGTGTTGACTTACGACAAGCTGATCATTACGAAAGAAGCAGTTCAGAAGGTAGAGGAGGTGCTCGCGTAATGAAGGATCCTCGCGATATAATTAAGCGCCCAGTGATTACGGAACGTACGGCTGACTACATGAGCGACTTGAAATATGCGTTCGAAGTAGACATGCGTGCGAACAAAACCGAAATCAAGCAAGCTATTGAGGCGATCTTTAAAGTTAAAGTAACTAACGTGAATACGATGCGTGTTCCTGCGAAGCCAAAACGTTACGGACGCTACTCCGGTTACACTAGTGAATGGAAAAAAGCGATTGTAACTTTGAGCAAAGACAGCAAACCGCTCGAGTTCTTTGAGTCTGTATAAGAAATCGTTAATGTAAGGAGGGAAAATCAGTGCCTATTAAAAAGTATAAACCGACATCCCCGGCTCGCCGTGCTATGTCCGTATCCACTTTTGAAGAGATTACGACTAATGAGCCGGAGAAATCTTTGCTTGCGCCACTTAGCAAAAAAGCTGGCCGCAATAACCAAGGTAAAATTACGGTTCGTCACCAAGGTGGTGGACACAAACGTAAATACCGTATTATCGACTTCAAACGGAATAAAGATGGAATACCAGGTAGCGTTGCTACAATTGAGTATGATCCTAACCGTACTTCCAATATCGCTTTGATCAACTATGCTGATGGAGAGAAACGTTATATCATCGCTCCTAAAGGTCTTAAAGTTGGCGATAAAATCGAATCTGGTCCTAATGCCGACATCAAAATCGGTAATGCACTGCCGCTAGAAAACATTCCAGTAGGTACAGTTATCCACAATATCGAATTGCAACCAGGTAAAGGTGGACAATTGGTTCGTGCAGCAGGTACTGAAGCGCAACTTCTTGGTAAAGAAGATAAATACGTAACTGTACGTCTTTCTTCTGGTGAAGTTCGCAGAATTTTGAAAGTTTGCCGTGCAACAATCGGATCTGTAGGTAACGAAGATCACGAACTTGTGAAAATCGGTAAAGCAGGCCGCAGCCGCTGGCTTGGTCAACGTCCTGAAGTTCGCGGGGTAGTAATGAACCCTAACGATCACCCTCACGGTGGTGGTGAAGGTAAAGCTCCAATCGGACGTAAATCGCCTATGTCTCCATGGGGCAAACCAACTCTTGGTTACAAAACGCGTAAAAAAGGAAAAGCTTCTGATAAATATATCGTTCGTCGTCGCACTAAGTAATGCAAATTGTGCATAACTCGTGCATAGATCAAGCGAGAAGATTTGAAGAAGGGAGGATTTGACTATGAGTCGCAGTCTGAAAAAGGGGCCTTTTGTTGATGGCTACCTGCTGAAGAAAGTAGAAGAATTAAACGAGTCCAACAAAAAGACAGTAATTAAAACGTGGTCCCGTCGCTCTACGATTTTCCCACAATTTATCGGACATACGTTTGGAGTATATGACGGACGTAAACACGTGCCAGTATATGTAACGGAAGATATGGTTGGTCACAAACTGGGTGAGTTTGCTCCTACCCGTACGTACAAAGGTCATACGGATGACGATAAAAAAACCGGAAGACGTTAATATAAGTTCTACGTTTGAGAGGAGGTTACACAATGGAAGCAAAAGCACATGCAAGATTTGTTCGGATTGCTCCTCGTAAGGCTCAACTAGTTGTTGACTTGATTCGCGGCAAGAAAGTTGGCGAGGCAATTGCAATTCTTCGTCATACTCCGAAAGCTGCTTCTCCAATCGTTGAGAAGCTCTTGAATTCAGCGATCGCGAATGCTGAGCATAACAATTCATTGGATGTCAATAAATTGGTTGTAACACAAGCGTACGTTAACCAAGGTCCGACGATGAAACGTTTCCGCCCACGTGCAATGGGACGTGCAAGCCGGATCAACAAACGTACTAGCCACATTACTTTAGTGGTATCTGAAAAATAAGGAGGGAAAACGTGTGGGCCAAAAGGTAAATCCAGTCGGATTACGTGTTGGAATTATCCGTGATTGGGAATCTAAATGGTATGCAGGCAAAGATTTTGGTGATCTTCTACTAGAAGACGTCAAAATTCGTGAATACCTGAAAAATAAATTGAAAGACTCTGCAGTATCTCGCATTGAAATTGAGAGAGCAGCCAACCGTGTGAACGTAACAATCAATACTGCGAAACCAGGTATGGTAATTGGTAAAGGCGGTTCTGAAGTTGAAAATCTTCGTAACCAAATTACTAAAATTGCAGGCGGTAAAAAGGTTCACATTAACATTTCTGAAATTAAAAACCCTGAGCTTGACGCAATCTTGGTAGCAGAAAGCATTGCACAACAATTGGAACGCCGTGTTTCATTCCGTCGTGCTTTGAAACAAGCTATTCAAAGATCGATGCGTGCAGGAGCTAAAGGGATTAAAACAGCAGTCAGCGGACGCCTTGGCGGTGCTGAAATCGCTCGTACAGAAGGCTACAGTGAAGGAACTGTTCCACTTCATACGCTTCGTGCTGACATCGACTACGGTACAGCGGAAGCTCATACAACTTATGGCCGTCTTGGCGTAAAAGTATGGATCTATCGTGGAGAGGTTCTTCCTACGGCTAAGAAACAAGCTGCTCAGGAAGGAGGCAACTAATCATGTTGGTACCAAAACGTGTAAAACACCGCAAACAACAACGCGGTCATATGAAAGGCCAAGCTAAAGGCGGCACGGAACTGAACTTTGGTCAATACGGGTTGCAAGCTCTTGAGCCTTCTTGGATCACTAACCGTCAGATCGAAGCAGCTCGTATTGCGATGACTCGTTACATCAAACGTGGCGGTAAAGTTTGGATTAAGATTTTCCCTGATAAACCGATTACTCAAAAGCCTCTTGAAGTGCGTATGGGTAGCGGTAAAGGTAACGTTGAGAAATGGGTAGCAGTTGTTAAGCCGGGCAAAATTATGTTCGAGCTTGATGGTGTGTCTGAAGAAATTGCTCGCGAAGCAATGCGTCTTGCAGCTCACAAACTGCCTATCAAAACGAAGTTTGTGAAACGTGAAGAATTGGGTGGTGAAGCAAATGAAGGCTAATGAATTGCGCAACTTAACCACTGCTGAAATTGAACAAAAAATTGCCGGATTTAAAGAGGAGCTCTTTAACCTCCGTTTTCAATTGGCTACCGGTCAGCTTGATAACCCATATCGAATCCGTGATGTGCGTAGAGAAATAGCTCGTGCTAAAACCGTATTACGTGAAAGAGAACTTGGGATCACTAGTTAATGAACCAGATGGCTGCATCGTAATCATCTGAATTCAGGAAGGAGGCTAACTATGAGCGAAGAACGCAATGCTCGTAAAGTGCAAATCGGTAAAGTGGTCAGCGATAAAATGGACAAAACAATTGTAGTTGCTGTTGAAACTTACAAAAAACATGCTTTGTACCATAAACGCATTAAATACACTAAGAAATTTAAAGCGCATGATGAAAACAACGTTGCGAAAATCGGCGATATCGTGAAAATCATGGAGACTCGTCCGCTTTCTAAAGACAAACGTTGGAGACTTGTGGAAGTTGTAGAAGAAGCGGTTATCATTTAAGGATGACCTAGAGCTTATTCCGAAAGGAGGAAATATCAATGATTCAACCATTTACACGCTTAGCTGTAGCTGATAACTCTGGTGCGAAAGAACTTATGTGTATTCGCGTTCTTGGCGGTACTGGTCGTCGTACGGCTCAAATTGGTGATATGATCGTATGTTCTGTAAAACAAGCAACACCAGGCGGCGTTGTCAAAAAAGGTGACGTTGTTAAAGCGGTTGTTGTTCGCAGCAAACGTGCTGTTCGTCGTAAAGACGGATCTTACATCGCATTTGATGAAAATGCAGCAGTTGTTGTTAAAGAAGATAAAAGCCCACGCGGAACGCGTATTTTCGGACCTGTCGCACGTGAGCTTCGTGATAAAGACTTCATGAAAATCGTTTCCTTGGCTCCGGAAGTAATCTAACAAGGGTATAAATAAATCCTTGCAACCAGGAGGTGTACGAAATGCCAAGATTGAAAAAGGTGCTTGAATCCCATGCTAACAAACTTCACGTCAAAAAAGACGACACTGTTATCGTGATCAGCGGTAAAGACAAAGGCAAAAAAGGCCGCGTACTTGCAGCTTATCCTCGTGAAAACCGTGTCCTTGTAGAAGGCGTGAACATGGTTAAAAAACACCAAAAACCTACTCAACTTAATCCACAAGGTGGAATTATTGAGAAAGAGGCTCCGATTCACGTATCGAACGTAATGCACGTTGATCCTAAGAGCGGAAAAGTAACTCGTATCGGTTACAAAGTATTGGACAACGGCAAAAAAGTTCGCGTAGCTAAGAGATCCGGAGAAGTTATCGACTAATTGAATTGTCAGGAAAGGAGGTCCATAATTCATGGCAGCAAGATTGAAAGAACGTTTTCTAAACGAAATCACTCCTGCTTTGATGCAGAAGTTCAACTATACAACTGTAATGCAAGTGCCTAAAATTGAGAAAGTGGTAATCAACATGGGTGTTGGTGACGCTGTTGCTAACTCTAAAGTGCTTGATTCCGCAGTCAATGATATGGAGTTGATTGCAGGTCAAAAACCAGTAATTACTCGTGCTAAAAAATCCATCGCAGGATTTAAGCTACGTGAGAACATGCCGATTGGGGTTAAAGTTACACTTCGCGGTGAACGCATGTACTACTTCCTTGATAAATTGTTCAACGTTGCGCTTCCTCGCGTTCGTGACTTCCACGGTGTATCTACTAAAGCGTTCGATGGACGTGGTAACTACACTCTTGGTCTTAAGGAACAATTGATCTTCCCTGAGATCGAGTACGATAAAGTGGATAAAGTTCGCGGTATGGATATCGTTATCGTAACAACGGCTAACACTGACGAAGAGTCTCGTGAATTGTTGACTCAACTCGGAATGCCATTTGCGAAATAATGTCGGCTTAATTGTTCACCGAAACTATTTAGGAGGTGTCAGGCTAAGTGGCAAAAACTTCAATGAAAGTAAAACAACAACGCAAGCCTAAGTTTAAAGTGCGTGCATACACACGTTGCGAGCGTTGCGGTCGTCCACATTCGGTATTGCAAAAATTTAAAATTTGCAGAATTTGTTTCCGTGAATTAGCTTATAAAGGTCAGATTCCTGGCGTCAAAAAAGCAAGCTGGTAATCACCCTACAACGGGAAGGAGGTTTACATTAAATGACTATGTCAGATCCAATTGCAGATATGCTTACTCGCATTCGTAACGCAAACACAGTGCGTCATGAAACGGTAGAAGTTCCTGCTTCGACGATCAAAAAACAAATCGCTGAAATTTTGAAGCGTGAAGGTTTTATCCGCGATGCAGAGTATATCGATGATAATAAACAAGGGATTATCCGTATCTTCTTGAAATACGGCCCTAACAACGAACGCGTCATCTCCGGTTTGAAGAGAATTAGTAAACCAGGCCTTCGCGTGTACACGAAAAGTAATGAAGTTCCTCGTGTTCTCGGCGGTCTAGGTATCGCAATTATCTCCACATCCAAAGGAGTTATGACGGATAAAGAAGCTCGTCAAGCAAAATCAGGCGGAGAAGTTATCTGCTACGTTTGGTAATACACGTCTTAAAACAAGGAGGTGCAACAAATGTCTCGTATTGGTCGCAAACCAATCGCAATCCCTAGTGGTGTGAATGTCACACTTGATAACTCTGTAATTACGGTTAAAGGACCTAAAGGTACGCTCAGCCGCGCACTTCATAAAGATATGAAAGTAACGGTTGAAGATAACCAAATCATCATTGAGCGTCCTTCTGAAAATAAATTACATCGTTCTCTACATGGTACAACTCGCAGTGTTGTAAACAACATGGTGAGCGGTGTAACTGAAGGTTTCTCTAAATCCCTTGAGCTTGTAGGGGTTGGATACCGTGCTAGCAAATCCGGAGATAAAATCGTTCTGAACGTTGGTTACTCCCATCCGGTTGAAATTACGCCAGAAGCAGGCATTGAGTTCGAAGTTCCTTCTAACACGAAAATTATCGTTAAAGGGATCGACAAAGAGCGCGTAGGTGCTTATGCTGCTAAAATTCGTTCTGTACGTGAACCTGAACCATACAAAGGTAAAGGTATTAAGTATGAAGGCGAACGCATCATCCGTAAGGAAGGTAAAGCTGGTAAGAAGAAATAAGGTAAATCTTATTGGACTTTTACCCCGTGCGTCTTAATGTGAAGCTGTGATGGCAAAACTGAAGGGAGTGAAAAGGAAGCATGATTACGAAAGAAGATAAAAACAAAGCTCGTCTGAAAAGACATTTGCGCGTTCGTAAGAAAATCCAAGGAACGGCTGAGCGTCCAAGACTCAACGTATTCCGTTCCTCCAAACATATTTATGCTCAATTGATCGATGATGTAGCTGGCGTGACACTTGCATCAGCATCTACTCTTGATAAAGAGCTTAGCGGTGAAATTGGTAACGGCGGCAGCGTAGAAGCTGCTCGTAAAGTTGGAGCATTGATCGCTAAACGCGCTAAAGATAAAGGTTTTGCAAATGTGGTATTTGACCGTGGAGGATACTTGTACCATGGACGGATTCAAGCACTAGCTGATGCTGCTCGTGAAGCAGGTCTTGAATTCTAAGACATTTTCTAAAAGGAGGTTAACGACTTGCGTGTAGATCCGAACACTTTAGAACTGACTGAAAGAGTTGTAAATATTAACCGCGTAGCTAAAGTAGTTAAAGGCGGACGCCGTTTTAGCTTCAGCGCACTAGTAGTTGTCGGTGACGGCAAAGGCTGGGTTGGAGCTGGTATCGGTAAAGCAGGCGAAGTACCTGATGCAATTCGCAAAGGTATTGAAGATGCGAAGAAAAATCTAGTTTATGTTCCGCTTGTAGGAACAACTATTCCTCACCAAGTTATTGGTCACTTCGGTGCTGGCCGTGTTCTTTTAAAACCGGCTTCGGAAGGTACTGGGGTTATCGCTGGAGGTCCGGTTCGTGCGGTTCTCGAACTGGCTGGTGTAGGTGACATCTTGACAAAATCTCTTGGTTCTTCGAACTCCATGAACATGGTAAACGCGACTTTGGAGGGCTTGTCCCGTCTGAAACGCGCTGAAGATGTTGCAAAATTACGTGGAAAATCCGTCGAAGAGCTTTTGGGCTAAGGAGGGAATGTCATGGCAAAATTAGAAATTACCCTCGTACGGAGTTTGATCGGTCGTTCTGAGAAACAACGTACTACCGTCAACACTTTAGGATTGCGTAAATTAAATCAAACTGTGGTTCATAACGACAACCCCGCAATTCGCGGAATGATTAATCAAGTGAGCCATTTGGTTTCTGTTAAAGAAATTGAAGGTTAATTCTTTGTGAATTAACCTAGAATTATTAAGGAGGTGCAACGAACGATGAAGTTACATGAGCTTTCCTCAGCTCCTGGTGCTCGCAAAGAACGCAAACGCGTAGGTCGCGGTACTAGTAGCGGTACAGGTAAAACATCTGGTCGCGGTCATAAAGGACAAAACGCTCGTTCCGGCGGTGGTGTTCGTCCGGGCTTCGAAGGTGGTCAAAACCCACTATATCGTCGCTTGCCGAAACGTGGTTTTGTGAATCCAACTCGTAAAGAGTATGCGATTGTGAACATCGAAGAGCTTAACAGCTTTGCAGCAGACACTGAAGTGACTCCGCAATTCTTGATCGAGAACGGTATCGTGAAAGATGCTAAAAGCGGAATCAAGATTCTTGGTAACGGTGAAATCAATGTTAAATTGACTGTAAAAGCCAATAAGTTCTCACAATCTGCGGTAGAGAAGATCGAGGCTGCCGGCGGTAAAACCGAGGTGATCTAATGTTTAAAACCCTAAGGAATATATGGCGGGTCGAAGACCTTCGAAGTCGTATTCTGTTTACCCTTTTAGTTCTGATTGTATATCGCATTGGATCCTTCGTACCGGTTCCGGGTGTAGATAAAACTGTTTTTGAACAGGTAAACCAACAGGGTAGTGAATTATTTGGTCTTTTGAACACATTCTCGGGCGGAGCGTTGTCTAAGTTTTCAATCTTCGCCCTCGGGATTATGCCGTATATCACTTCGTCCATCATCGTGCAACTTTTATCGATGGACGTTATTCCTAAATTTGCTGAATGGGCAAAACAAGGGGAGCACGGCAAAAAGAAATTGGCTCAGTTCACAAGATACGGAACAGTTATCTTGGGACTGATCCAAGCATTTGCAACATCTATCGGTTTTAATCGTTTGTACGGCGCAAGGATGGTTCCAGATGCTACATTTGTCACTTATCTGATGATCGCGATCATTCTTACTGCAGGAACATCGTTCCTTATGTGGCTTGGTGAGCAAATCACAGAAAAAGGGATCGGCAATGGTATTTCGATTATTATCTTTGCAGGTATTGTAGCGAATATTCCTCAATATATTCGTGATACAGTGCAATCAGAGTTTATTCAAGCTGATCAATTGTTCTTGAATATCGTCAAACTGATCATTATTGCACTTGTTGTAATTTTGATCATTGTCGGAGTTATTTATATTCAACAAGCGATTCGTAAAATTCCAGTACAATACGCAAAACGTGTTGTAGGCAACAAAATGTACGGAGGACAAAATACGCATATTCCGCTGAAAATTAATTCTGCGGGCGTTATTCCAGTCATCTTCGCTGTATCGTTGCTGCAGTTCCCAATTATTATCGCTAGTTTCTGGGCAGGTAAAGGTTGGGCACAATGGATTACGACTCACATGTACTATGATAAGCCGCTCGGTATGGTACTGTATGTTCTGATGATTATCGGATTTACGTACTTCTACACGTTCGTGCAAATGAACCCGACCCAAATGGCGGACAACATGAAGAAAAATGGCGGTTATGTCCCAGGCATTCGTCCTGGTAAGACGACGGCTACGTACTTGACCAAAGTCATGTCTAGATTGACGATGACGGGTGCACTTTTCTTGGCTGTCATTTCGGTATTGCCGGTATTCTTTGGAACAGTAGCAGGTCTTCCTAGATCTGTTAAGATCGGTGGTACATCGCTGCTCATCATTATCGGGGTTGCCCTTGATACGATGAAGCAAATCGAGAGCCAATTGATTAAACGTCATTACAAAGGATTTATCAAAAAATAACAGATAGGTTCCGGTCGAGAGCATATTAGACTCGCCCGGCGCCTACTTTATTGTTTATTGTATTGCGTCAGTCTTAGAGGGAGTGACATAACGTGAACATATTATTCATGGGGCCTCCTGGGGCAGGAAAAGGAACACAAGCAGAAGTCATTGTGAAAGAATTCGGTATTCCTCATATATCTACTGGCGATGCTTTTCGTCTGGCGATTAAACAAGGAACTCCAATTGGCCTTAAGGCTAAAGAATATATGGATCAAGGCCTGCTAGTACCTGATGACGTGACGATCGGCATTGTGGAAGAACGGCTTAAACAGCCTGATTGCGAAAAAGGATTCTTGCTGGACGGATTTCCAAGAACTTTATCGCAAGCAGAAGCGCTGGATAACATCCTAAGTTCCATGAACCGCAAATTAGATCACGTTATTAACCTGAAGGTAGACCGTAATAGATTGCTTGCCCGTTTAACGGGACGCCGTATTTGCAAAAACTGCGGATCAACTTATCATGTAATTTTCAATCCTCCAAAAGAGGATGGAGTTTGTGATAAGTGCGGCGGAGAATTGTATCAACGTTCTGATGATAATGAAGAAAGTGTTGGTACAAGACTCGATGAGTATCTTAACAAAACAGCACCTCTCCTTACATTCTATGAGGGAAAAGGTTTGCTGCGTCAGATCGATGGCGAAATGGAAATTGGTGCGGTTTCACAAGAGATCGTATCCCTACTGCGAGGTTAGATGTAATGATCATTGTTAAGTCCGAAACGGAACTAGGCTTTATGAAGGAAGCAGGGCGAATTGTGGCAGAGACACATCGTCTCCTTAAGGAAGCGATTGAGCCGGGGATCACGACGGGAGAACTCGATCATATCGCCGAGCAGTATATTCGCAGTCAAGGAGCAGTGCCATCTTTTAAAGGTTACAATGGTTTTCCTGCGAGCATTTGCGCTTCAGTTAACGAACAATTGGTTCACGGGTTTCCCGGCAAACGCATATTAAACGAAGGCGACATCTTTACTGCTGACATTGGTGCTCAGTTTAAAGGCTATCACGCTGACTCGGCCTGGACCTATCCTGTAGGAAAAATCTCCGAGGAGGCGCAGCGTTTACTAGATGTCACTGAAGGAGCTCTGATGGCAGGTCTAGCGCTTGTCAAACCAGAAGTGCGTCTGTTTACAATATCTCATGCGATTCAGCGGTACATTGAAGATAGGGGTTTCTCGGTTGTACGGGAATATGTTGGTCATGGAATTGGAACCGAACTTCATGAGGAACCACAAATTCCTAACTACGGTATACCTGATCGCGGACCACGACTTAAGCCAGGTATGGTATTATGTATTGAGCCGATGGTCAATGCCGGAGAACGGTATGTAAAAACGTTGGAAGACAACTGGACAGTTGTTACGGTAGATGGTTCACTGTGTGCTCATTTTGAACATACGGTTGCGGTAACACCAGATGGTATGGAAATTTTCACGAAACTGGATTCGTAGGTGATTGCATTGAACAACAATGTCGGCCCGCAAATCGGTCAAATTGTGAAAATCCTGAAAGGCAGAGATCGCGGACAGGTTGGAGTCATCGTTGCCATCGCTGATGAGAAATTCGTCTATATCGCTGATGGAGATAAACGTAAGTTTGATGCACCAAAGAAGAAGAATCTTCTTCATCTAGAACTGGAACCTGTAATCAGCAGCGAAGTTGTAAACAGTTTAAATGAGAGCGGTCGGGTGACAAACGGAAAACTCCGTTATGCAGTTACGAAGTATCTGCAATCCACCAAAACCAATGCTGAAGAGAAAGGAGACTAACTGTGTCCAAAGAAGATGTCATTGAAGTGGAAGGTACTGTCATTGAACCGTTGCCGAATGCTACGTTCAGAGTAGAACTTGAGAACGGTCATCAAATACTTGCTCATGTTTCCGGAAAGCTGCGGATGCACTTCATCCGTATTCTGACAGGGGACAAAGTGGTCGTACAGTTATCACCTTATGATTTAACTAAAGGTCGTATAACTTACCGCAAATAGTTAATACAGTTTCCGAACAGGAAACCGTGAATGCTTACGAAAAGAGTTTTGCTTCGCAAGACTTTAAGGAGGTAATTAACATGAAGGTAAGACCTTCTGTAAAACCTATTTGCGAAAAATGCAAAGTCATTCGTCGCAAAGGGAATGTAATGGTAATTTGTGAAAATCCTAAACACAAACAAAAACAAGGTTAATAAAGGGGGTGTAGCGTAAAATGGCTCGTATAGCTGGTGTGGATTTACCACGTGATAAACGCGTTGAGATCGCCTTGACTTATATTTTCGGAATCGGTAAAACGACTTCACAGAAAATTTTGAGCGAAACAGGCATTAATAAGGACACTCGTGTTCGTGATCTGACAGAAGATGAAATTAGCAAACTACGTGAAAATATCGACAAGAACGTCAAAGTAGAAGGCGATTTGCGTCGTGAAATTTCCTTGAATATTAAACGTTTGATCGAGATTGGTTCCTACCGTGGTCTTCGTCATCGTCGCGGTCTACCAGTTCGTGGACAACGTACTAAAACGAATGCTCGTACACGTAAAGGCCCTCGTCGTACGGTAGCGAACAAGAAGAAGTAAGGAGGGATAAGAGACAATGGCTAAACCAAAGAAAGTCGTACGTACTAAACGTCGTGACCGTAAAAATATTGAATCTGGTGTGGCACATATCCGCTCCACATTCAACAATACGATCGTTACGATTACCGACCCACACGGAAATGCAATTTCATGGGCTAGCTCCGGTAACCTTGGATTTAAAGGTTCCCGTAAATCAACTCCATTTGCAGCGCAAATGGCAGCTGAAACAGCAGCAAAAGCAGCTATGGAACACGGCATGAAATCCGTTGAAGTTATGGTTAAAGGTCCTGGTGCAGGCCGTGAAGCGGCTATCCGTTCTCTGCAAGCAGCAGGTCTTGAAATTAACTTGATTAAAGACGTAACGCCTATTCCGCACAATGGATGCCGTCCACCAAAACGTCGTCGTGTCTAATGAAGCGTGCCTTAATGTGGTATAAATCCGGCACAACTTGAGAAGAATGGTTGTTTAGGCATACTACATGGTTCGACTTTAAAAGGTAACAGTTTCATATAGAGCGATGTTTTGAAGGAGGGGTATCTCGTGATAGAAATCGAAAAGCCGAAAATTGAGACCGTAGACGTTAACGATGAGGGCACTTATGGGAAATTCGTGGTAGAACCACTTGAGCGCGGATATGGGACAACACTCGGGAATTCACTTCGCCGAATTTTGCTCTCATCTCTTCCAGGTGCAGCAGTCACCTCGGTTCAAATCGATGGTGTTCTGCATGAGTTCGCAACGGTTCCTGGAGTTATGGAAGACGTAACGGAGATCATTCTGAACTTGAAGGCTCTATCGCTTAAAATTCATTCTGATGAGGAGAAAATCCTTGAGATTGATGCTGAGGGCGAAGGAGTTGTAACAGCAGGAGATATTCGTGCGGATAGTGATGTTGAGATTCTGAATCCAGATCTTCACATTGCTACGCTTGAACCGGGTTCTAGACTCCATATGCGCATTTATGCCAATCGAGGTCGCGGTTTTGTACTGGCAGATCGGAACAAACGTGATGATCAACCAATTGGTGTAATTCCCGTGGATTCGATCTATACCCCGATTGCTCGCGTCAATTATGGCGTGGAAAATACGCGGGTTGGTCAAGTGACCAACTATGACAAGCTAACGCTTGAAGTATGGACCGACGGAAGTATTAAACCGGAAGAAGCGGTAAGCCTCGGCGCCAAAATTTTAACCGAGCATTTGATGCTGTTCGTGGGTCTCACGGACGAAGCTAAAGATGCTGAAATTATGGTTGAAAAAGAAGAAGATAAAAAAGAAAAAGTGCTCGAGATGACTATCGAAGAGCTCGATCTTTCTGTCCGTTCCTATAACTGCCTCAAACGTGCCGGTATTAATACGGTGCAGGAGTTAACAACGAAAACGGAAGAAGATATGATGAAAGTCCGTAACCTCGGACGCAAATCTTTGGAAGAAGTTCAAGAGAAGCTCCAAGAGCTTGGACTCGGACTTCGGACAGAAGAATAAACTGCATGATTGTTTCGTGAAGGAGGGAAAAACATGGCATACCAAAAGTTGGGACGTGACTCCAGCGCACGTAAAGCATTGTTTCGTGACCTGGTAACTGACCTATTCTTATACGAGCGTATCGAAACTACAGAAGCGAAAGCTAAAGAGGTTCGTTCTATCGCTGAAAAACTGATCACAACGGCTAAACGTGGAGACCTTCACGCTCGTCGTCAAGTGGCAGCTTATGTTCGCCGTGAATCCGTTGATGGAGAGCAAGATGCAATTCAAAAACTGTTTACAGAATTGGCTGCACGTTACTCTGAGCGTCCAGGTGGATACACTCGTATTCTTAAATTAGGACCTCGTCGTGGTGACTCTGCTCCAATGGTTTATTTGGAACTTGTTGACCGCGCGTAAGTAGGCCGGATGGGGAAAGGGTGGACAGGATCAACTGATTCTGAACAAACCCTTTTTTTCTCTTCATTTCGGAAGCTGCGTTAATAGCAGATTAGAGAAGCTTCGAAGGGAGCTTCTCTTTTATTTGATGACGACCCCCTAAATCCCCCTAAGCATATGTTTTATGGATCAAAGTGGAGGAACAAGCGAATGCGTAATTTATGTATGACGGTCAGTTTTGATGGCACGGCGTATAACGGATTTCAAACGCAGCCTGGCGGCAATACGATTCAGGATCATATTGAGGAGGCGATTCGTCTTCTCACGGGTGAAACAGTGAAGATTCATGGATCTGGGCGTACGGATGCAGGGGTGCATGCGAGAAGTCAGGTGTTTCATTTCCACACTTCTTCGGCTATACCTGTAGAGCGTTGGTGTCTTGCATTAAATGCAAGATTGCCAGACGATATTATCGTAACGAGTGCCCGTGAAGTGCCGTTATCTTTTCATTCAAGGCGCTCTGCAAAGCGTAAGACTTATCGGTATACGATCAATGCCAATCAATTTCCTGATGTATTTCAAAGGCGGTACCAAGTTCACCATCCAGGTAAGCTTGATATACCCGCGATGCAGCAGGGACTTGAGTATCTGATCGGAACGCATGATTACACTTCGTTTGCATCGCGTCATTCAACCAAGACAAGTCATGTGCGCACCATTTATAATGCCCGCATTGAAGTAGATACATCCATGTCACGAGCAGGTACTCGGGATCAGGGAGTGCTTCATACGTACATTACGGGTAATGGATTTTTGCAGCATATGGTACGTATCATTATGGGGACTCTGATTCAAGTGGGTGAAGGGAAACGTTCGCCTGAAGATATGCTGCGTATTTTACAGGCTCAAGACCGTTCTGCTGCAGGTCCAACTGCGGTAAGCCAAGGCTTGATGCTGTGGAGCGTAGAATACGATGAATTAGACGATAAATCATAAATAGCACTTGCGGTTTTATGTGTGATGCTGTAAAATAAAAATTGTGTTTTCTTAACGGCTTTCCCACAGCCCCAGTTAAGAGAGTCATCAATTGAACTTGATTTACTCACGAATTTAACTAACGAACTAAACTTGAAAATGAATATAAATCGAAAGTAGATTTCGAAGCAAATAAGGAGGATCTTTTCATGCGTACCACATATATGGCTAAGCCTAATGAAGTTGAGCGTAAATGGTACATCATCGATGCTGAAGGCAAAACGCTTGGTCGTTTGGCTAGTGAAGCAGCAGCGTTGATTCGCGGTAAACATAAGCCTCAATTTACTCCACACGTTGATTCTGGAGATTTCGTAATTGTCATCAATGCAGATAAAGTTGTATTGACAGGCAAAAAAATGCAAAACAAAAAATACTATCGTCACTCTTTGCATCCAGGTGGTTTGAAAGTAACAGTTGCACAAGACATGGTTAAAAACAAACCTGAGCGTATGATCGAGCTTGCAGTACACGGAATGCTTCCTAAAACTCGTCAGGGTGAAAAAATGAAGCTTCGTTTGAAAGCTTACGCTGGCACTGAGCATCCACATGCTGCACAAAAACCTGAAGTTTACGAACTTCGCGGATAATTAAAAGGGAGGACAGTTTCATGGCACAAGTACAATACTATGGGACAGGTCGTCGTAAACATTCGGTAGCACGTGTTCGCCTTGTACCGGGTGAAGGACGCATTGTCATCAATAAACGTGACATTAATGATTATTTCGGTTTGGAAACTCTTAAACTGATCGTAAAACAACCATTGACATTAACAGACACAATCGGTAAATATGATGTTCTTGTTACAGCTAATGGTGGCGGTATTTCCGGTCAAGCTGGTGCAATTCGCCACGGTATTTCCCGTGCATTGCTTAAAGTAGATCCAGAGTTCCGTTCATCTTTGAAAAAAGCTGGATTCTTGACTCGTGACCCTCGTATGAAAGAACGTAAAAAATACGGTCTTAAAGCGGCTCGTCGCGCACCTCAATTCTCCAAACGTTAATATTTGCATATTATACAAAACCCTTTTCGAATTTCGAAAAGGGTTTTTTGTGTTTAGCTCTGAATCCAAGCATTGACAATAAAGGAAAAACAATTATACTTATCTTAATCATATTGAATTAGTAGGAATTAATATCATTTTGGGGGAATAGATTAATGAATTTACTTGAGAAGGAAGAGCTGATTCGAATCAAAGCTGAAGAGTTAGAACATGCATCTGCTGAGGAAGTTATTCGTTTCGCGGTCAATCAATTTCCTAACATTACATTTGCATGCAGTTTCGGTGCTGAAGATGTAGTGCTTGTAGATATGCTACAGAAAATAAGTCCGTCCACAGACATATTTTATTTGGATACGAATTTTCATTTTCCAGAAACATACCAAACTCGTGATTCACTAGCATCTCACTATAATCTTGAATTCATACAAGTTCTCCCGAAACTAACACCGGCGCAGCAAGCAGAGCAATATGGGGACGAATTGTGGAAAAGTGATCCGAACGCATGCTGTAACCTCCGTAAAGTAGAACCACTTACCCACATCTTATCCCAATATGACGCGTGGATTACTGGAATTAGACGCGATCAAGCGCCGACTAGGGCTAATGCGAAGAAAGTAGAATACGATACGAAGTTCGGCCTTGTTAAATTTAACCCTATTGCCGGCTGGACATCTGAAGATGTGTGGAACTATATTCGTACGAATCATGTCATTTACAATCCGCTCCATGATCAGAACTATCCGAGTATTGGGTGCACCTATTGCACACGTCAAGTGATGCCAGGGGAAGATCCGCGTGCTGGAAGATGGTCTGGTACAGATAAAACCGAATGCGGGCTGCATAAATAATAACGGATCGCCTAAGGAGAGATGAAGATGACTGCGATACTTCCGCACGGGGGTACTTTGATCCAGCGTATAGTACAGGGTGAGGAAAAACACAATCTTTTATTACAAGCCGCTAATCTTAGAAAAATAAAAATCAATAACTGGACGATCTCAGACTTAGATTTAATTGGAGTAGGCGCGTTTTCACCTTTAACAGGGTTTCTGAATGAAGATGATTATAAATCCGTTGTGGATGATATGAGGTTATCTAATGGAACGGTATGGAGTATCCCCATAACACTGGCTGTGGATAAAGAAATTGCAGATCAGTTATCCATAGGGGAACAAGCCTCGCTTGTGGATGAACGTGATGGTGTCGTTTATGCAATTCTTGATGTAGAGAGTGTATACCAAGTGGATCAAGTCTATGAAGCACGGCAAGTATATAAAACGGATGATCCGGCGCATCCGGGTGTTCAGAAGCTATTTGAACGTCCATCTTACTATGTTGGAGGTCCTGTAAAAGTTCTAAACAGACCGAAGCCGGAACGATTTGAACAATTTTATTTCGATCCCGCTGAAACGCGGCGTATTTTTGCCGAGAAGGGCTGGAAATCGGTTGTCGGCTTTCAGACAAGAAATCCTGTCCACAGGGCACATGAATATATCCAGAAGAGTGCGATGGAAATTGTGGATGCATTGTTCTTAAATCCGCTCGTTGGTGAAACGAAGTCTGATGATGTCCCGGCGAGTGTTCGAATGAAGAGCTATTTAACGTTACTTGAGCATTATTATCCACAAGATCGAACATTTCTGGGGGTATTTCCTGCAGCGATGCGTTATGCTGGACCAAGAGAAGCAATTTTCCATGCTATTGTTCGTAAAAATTATGGTTGTACACATTTTATTGTGGGTAGAGATCATGCGGGTGTGGGTGAATATTACGGAACCTATGAAGCACAGCAAATTTTTTCGAATTTTACGGCAGAAGAGTTGGGGATAACGCCATTATTTTTTGAGCACAGCTTCTTCTGTACTAAATGCGGTAACATGGCATCGAGTAAAACTTGTCCACATCAGAGTGAAGATCATTTAACGCTGTCTGGAACGAAAGTGAGAGCACTTCTTCGTGACGGAGTATGCCCGCCTCCGGAATTTACAAGACCGGAAGTGGCGCAAATATTAATTGAGGGTATGAAAGAGCAAGTTACAATATAAACATAAACGTCATATTTGTCCACCTTGTCCCATATAGATGATAAGAGTCTGTATGGGACGAGGTGTTTTTGTATGCGTAAATCGAAGAAGATAATGATCTGGATTCAACTAAGTCACTTGAAGAGAGTGATCACTGGACTGTGTCTGCTTGCACTCTTCATTCTGGTCGTAACATATGAAGTGCCAAGCGCGAAGCCGGCCAATTACTGGAGTCTTCCTCTGGCAGGTAAAGTCATTGCGCTCGATGCTGGACACGGTGGGCCTGATGGGGGAGCAGTGAGCAAGCAAGGGATTATCGAGAAGGATATTAATCTTGCCATTTCACTATACTTGAGAGATTATTTGCAGCAAGCAGGGGCTGTCGTCATAATGACTCGTGAAGGAGATTATGATCTGGCAGACAGTGGGACTAAGGGCTACAGCAAACGGAAAACGCAAGATCTAAAGCAGCGTCTTCGCAATATTGAAGAACAGCAAGCAGAATTGTTTGTCAGCATACATATGAACAGCATTCCTTCGAATCTGTGGAGAGGGGCGCAGACGTTCTATTATCCGAACCATCCTGACAGTAAAGGACTTGCTACCCTTGTACAAAATGAACTTAGACGTAATTTGGAAAATACAGATCGTATTCCGAAAACGGTAAATACCGTTTATCTCTTGCAAGCATTAAAAATCCCTTCGGTACTGGTCGAGGTTGGTTTTCTATCGCATCCGGAAGAGTCGATGCTGCTTGCAGATGAAAAATATCAACGCAAGGTAGCTGCATCCATCTATATGGGAATACTGCGTTATGAGTCCGGAGAAAAAAATGAGAAACCTACAGGAAAAGATAAATAGTCTTTGTTATAATTAGAAGTGTTATAATGTAACAATAGTTAGTAAATAAATCATAGTAATGAACGAAGAAAAGTAGAGGTGCTGTCAGCTATGTTGTCTAGAGAACAAGTGTTGGAAACGCTTCAAACGATTACAGACAGATCTACAGGCAAAAGTTATATTGAAATGCAGCTCATGCGAGATATTATGGTGAAAGAAAATCATGTATCTCTAACAGTGGTTTACTTAGAAGATAGCGACCATCCTCCAGAAGGATTGGAACATCAGATCAGAGAACGTCTAAGCACGATGAATATTTCCGATGTACATATCCGTTTTCGTAAAGCATCAGATTGGGAGCGTGAGAAAGCAGGAACTAAGAGTTCATCCGCTTCTGCCGCAAAACCTAAAGCATCAATCCCTGATAAAGGGCATGCAGCAGGGCTAGAAAATGTTGATATACTGAATGAAAAATCAGGCGTTCACTTTATAGCAGTAGCTAGTGGTAAAGGAGGCGTCGGCAAATCTACGGTTACCGTCAATTTGGCGACCGCTTTAGCAAGAGCAGGCAAACGGGTAGGCATTATTGATGCAGATATTTACGGATTTAGTATTCCCGATATGATGGGGATCGAAGAAGGACCGTCTGTTGAGGATGGTGTAATTCAGCCTGTTGAACGATTTGGCGTTAAAGTGATGTCGATGGGCTTTCTCGTACGTGAGAATGCTCCTGTTGTATGGCGTGGACCAATGCTTGGCAAAATGCTGCGTCAATTTTTCAGTGATGTAAATTGGGGCCAGCTTGATTATATGCTGCTTGATCTTCCTCCAGGTACAGGTGATGTTGCGCTTGATCTGCATCAAATGGTTCCGCACAGCAGCGAAATTATAGTCACGACACCGCACGCAACAGCTGCCTTCGTGGCTGCCAGAGCGGGTTCAATGGCAATACAGACGAAACATGAAATTCTTGGCGTTGTTGAGAACATGGCATACTACGAGTGTTCGAAATGTGGAGAGAAAGATTACATCTTCGGCAGAGGCGGCGGTGGTAAATTAGCTGAAATGCTGCATACCGATTTACTTGCGCAAATTCCACTTGGAGCTCCAGATAACCATGTTGCTGAACCGGATTTCTCACCGTCCGTGTATAAGCCGACTACAAAGATTGGAGCATTATACGACGAAATGGCGGCGAATGTTATTCATAAATGCGAGAAGGACTGACTTTACGTCAGTCCTTCTTTTGGTTTAACTGCCGCCGCTTGAACTGTCGTCACCTTGATCACCTTGATCTTGCCCATCTTGGCCTCCACCTTGACCTCGGCCGCCTTGCCCGCCTTGCGCTCCTTGCCCACCTTGCGCTCCTTGCCCGCCTTTTTGAACTTTTGGCTGTAATTCATCCTGAACAACTGTTTTGAGCAGATTCATAACTTCCAAGCGAAATAGAGGACTTTGCATTGCATCCTGCATAACAGCCATCGATTGTTTTCGGTAATCAGGCGTTTTCGTTAAATTTAAAAACATATTCATCATCTCGGGTGATTTCATCATATCCATGATCGCTTTTTGGTATGTTGGATCTTTAATGAGCTGTTTATGAAGCTCTTTATTTTGCGAGCTGATGGCTTTAGCAAAATCCCCTGCAAATTGTGGATCTGTCATAATTTTTTCAATTTCTTTTTTATATTCGGGTGACGTGATTGTGTTTTTGACTGCAACTCGTACTTCATCCGTTGCTTGACCGGAGAGCATTTGCATTCTAACTCCTCCGCCAGAACCGCCGCCCGACTGACCGCCGCTTAAAGCTTCTTCAATTGCTTTTCGGCCATCATCACTTTTGAGTATATCGACAACCATCGATTTCATTTCTTTATATCCGCCTGTTGAAGATGACGAACTCGGTTCAGAACTGCATCCGGATAGAGTTATTATAAGAATGCTGGCAGTACAGAACGTACGGAGAATCATTGCCTTCATACTGCTTATCCTCCTTCTTCCGATTTACTGCTTGTAGTATGTGAACGTCAATTGTGAATTATGTTGTGAAAGCATGGTTTTTTATTGTGAACGTTGGTAAAATAAAGTGTCGTATGAGGGTGGAGGAGGAGAAAAATTGAATCTTAAGAGATGGTTCTATTTATTTTGGACAACCTTACTTGTTGGCGCCGTTGCTTCCTTAATCACGGGTGTCATTCTTAAATGGACAGAGCAGGGTACACAGCTGAAAGGGTTTGCTGATGTGATCATGTTAGGTGTCCTTCTTCTTGGATCAGGCATAATGGTAAGCATTTATTCTCAAATGGGCTTTTTCGCATATTTAATGATGAACTACATGGCTGTCGGTGTCTTTTCGAAAAGAGTATGGCAGTACATACAGTTAGGACTTGCGGCTTTAGCACTGCTGGAGCTTATGTTCTTTAGAATATTTGTAGGCGGACAAACAGATCGGTTATCTGACATTGTACTCGGCATCGTTATTTTGCTCACAGCGGTCATCGTAGCTTATTATAAAGTGAAAGGGACGAATGCCAGCGCGTTTATTCCGACCTTGTTCTTTATGATCACGGGTACCATTGTTGAAGTCATTGGTGTGCTTAGCATAGGCGTCAATAATGCAACTGTATTTATTGTCATTCCGCTCCTCGCATGTAATGCATACCAAATATTACTTTTGCATCGTATATTACAACAAAAGAGCTAACAGAGTTAGCTCTTTTTTGCTAAACGATATGGACTTACATACCGGCTGCTGTTTCTAACTTCTCCATTAACCAAGCTTGGTCGTGCACTTCATTGCTTTTTAGTTCTGTTTGGTTAAGGAGCTCCGATACAGTTACAAACTCATATCCTTTCGCACGCAGTTGGTCAATGATGGCTGGAAGTGCATCCGCAGTTTGTTTAGCTGAATCGCTGGCGTGAAGGAGCACGATATCGCCAGGATGAGCCTTATCCACGACACGATTAACAATTTTATCAACACCTGGATTTTCCCAATCACGGGAATCAGTATCCCATTGAATCACTTTGTAATTTAGACGATTAGCAATATCGAGTACTCGTTTATCAAAATCTCCGTTTGGAAATCTTATAAGCTTAGGTTGTTCACCAGTGACATCACTAAGAATACTATGCGCTGTAATAATCTGAGCCCGGATATCTTCATCGGCTAAACTGCTGTAATTTGTAAACTTATGCCCATGGCTGCCGATTTCAAATCCGTATTCTTGAATGGATTTAACAATATCGGGATGGGTTTTCGTCCAAGGCGAGGATAGGAAGAACGTTGCTTTCTGCACATTTTTTTCTTTTAACACATTTAATATAGGCTTTGCGCGTTTGTCTCCCCAGCTGATATCGAAAGTGAGTGCAATGACTTTCTTCTCGGTAGGAACACTGTAGACAGCAGACGGAGAATCTTCAGAAAATACAGTGACATTGTCACTCTCCACATAGATGACGCCAATGGCAAATATAGCAGCAGCAAGTATGAAAAATAACCGTTTAATCTTTCGACCGTTCACAACATAAAAATATTGATTCATGTGAAAAAGTGCTCCTCTCGTTATCAGAATTGCTTGTTTACTACAATTTATGCTCGTACATTTTACTTATTACATTTACAGGAGGATTTTGTATGTATCGCTTTAGCGGGTTTGTAAGAGATTTGCTTCAAATGAAACGAGTGTTATTTATTTCTACAGCTGTCTTTATACTAGGAATTTATTTGGGGACAGTAGGGTCTGATGCACTTCATCATTTTTTAACGAGTCAAATTAGTGGATTATCTGAAATAAGCAAGCAGCTTGAAAAGAGCAGACATCAAGAGCTTAGTTTTTTCTTATTTATATTTTTTAACAACGCAATTAAAGGGGTGCTGATCATTTTTCTTGGCGCGTTGTTCGGAATACTTCCGCTCTTTTTTCTATTGGTGAATGGAATGGTTATTGGGTTCGTTGTAAAAATGACTGTCGACGGGGGAGCGGATTTGTCTGATTTGATCATCAAGGGGTTACTTCCGCATGGCATTATTGAAATACCTACAATACTGATTGCATGCGCATATGGACTTCAGCTTGGCGGTCTCGTGTTTCGAAGCATGGGGAGTTTATTTCAATCGGAGAAGCGGGCTTTAATCGGTTCAGAGTGGGGACAATTTATGATGAGAGCGGGTAGGGCGTCCATTTGGATTGTCGTGCTCATGTGTATTGCTGCGATTATTGAGAGTACCCTTACTTATCATTTGTTGCGATAATAAAAATTCTAACATCAATCATAATTTTCCATAAATGTGAGCATAACAGTAACACGGCATCCATCCGTACTTATTGATATGGTCCATTTAAGGAGGATAATGATCATGCTTGGTATGCTATTTAACGACAAAGAATGTAAAGAACTGAACTATATGCTGCGAAAAGAAATGGACGAGATGCTTCTTGATTTAATGGATCATCGGTTAGATCAGCAAATCCGCATTGCTATAGAGAATCGTTACAGAACCGTATTCCGGATGTATGCGCGATTTGCTACACCTAAAGAGCTGTCGAAGTACGCTCGTAACAGTCGAACACAACAATTGAATAAATTTTAAAAAAGTGTTGACTCACTAAACGTGTTCATGATATATTATTTTTCGTTCCTCTTTTGTAGGAATGTCTAGAAAACGTTGAGAACATTGAGTTTCATAAAAAACTTAAAAAAAGTTCTTGACGAAAAGATAGACGATATGATATATTATAAGAGTCGCCGCTGAAACATGGCGAAGACAAAAAAGTGAGTTTGATCTTTGAAAACTGAACAACGAGTGAGTGAATTTCACTTCGGTGAAATTCAAAAATAGAGAACGACATGTTCTCGTCAGTT
>NZ_JAGGKP010000013.1 GCF_017873765.1 Paenibacillus sediminis | reverse complement strand
TTCGTCCTGAGCCAGGATCAAACTCTCCATTAAATTAGAAGAGCGATTAGCTCATTTTGAATCAAACTGACGAGAACATTTCGTTCTCTATTTTTGAATTTCACCGAAGTGAAATTCACTCACTCGTTGTTCAGTTTTCAAAGATCAAACTCACTTTTCGTTACTTGCTGAGTTATCAGCAGCAACTCTTATATATTATCATGTCCGAGCCGTTTTTGCAAGTACTTTTTTTAAATTCTTTTTCGTTACTTGCTACCACTTATTCTGACGAACAAGTCGCTTGTTATCGGCTGGATTTATAATGTATCATAGATTTGTTTCGTTAATCAATATATAAATTATTCCAATTGTAATTCTGGATTTGACAATAAAAAAAGAGTAAGTAGTTATCCTTACTCTTATCTATGTTTAGTTTTTAAGCCATGGATTATGACGACCTGTTTTTGTTTTGGATCGACGATCTTTTTTCTGCGTTTTATTTCTTGATGATGGTGATGAACTCTTCGCATTTTTATTTTTAATGGTATTCAAAATGTTAACTTGTTTCTCCTGTTCCGATACAGGCTCCGTTTGCGCTTCAGAAACAGATTGAGTAGATGCCTCAGCTCCAGTTCCATCTATATATCTTGAAGGGTCCTCTGCAACTGTTTCCACAAATGCATTTTGGACTTGGATTGGCCCCTGTTCTCTGCCGCCGCAACCGCAATCGTCTTGTACTCCATAAGGTATATAGCTCATAGGCTGGTTAGCAGCATATTGAGGCATCATTAGACTCGGCTGCGGCATTCCATAGTGAGTTGCGACATGTGCATAGTGCATTTCATAAGGAACGTTTTCAGCGCCTGCATACGGTACGGCACCATAGCCGTGCATATGCATATCGTGCGTTCCTCCATAAATATTTGGAACACCATGGTTACTAGCACCATAATAACTTGGGTTTACTCCAAACGGATAGTCGGACGACCCTTCATAAACGTGATCTGCTTTTCCTGGGTGAGATGTATATTCACCAGATTCATACACATGTGCAACATTATAATACGGATTATGTTCGTATGGCACATTTGGTTCATTAGCCATTATATGTTGAACAGGATAGGATGGCGGGCATGGATAAGACATCATCGATGGAGCACCGGGATAACTCATATGTTCTTTCGGCATGTTTACATTCGAAATGTTCTCGATGTTCTCAATATTCTCGTACTTATATGGTGATATAACTTCATGTGCTGGTGCAGAATATTGAGCAAATAAATCATGTGAAGGCTCTTCTTTAACAAAAGTTGGTTCTGTTTTGGTTTCGACAGGGAGAACGTATACGTTCGTTGTTTCTTTATAAAATTCAATCTCTGGGAAGATTGGTTTCATCGGAGCTTGCACATTAGGTAAATTAGGTAATTGAAGTTCGGTCATTGGTTCAATTGGCTTGGTCATTTCCTCTTTCGGTCCTGTATATTTCTTACCTGTTTGAACTTGATCTTGTGAATACCCGTGGACATTGTCATCTACATTCATCGTACTCTGACTATGATGGACATTAGGAATGTTGACGACCTCACCATCGAGCAACGCATTTGGATTTTTTAATTGAGGATTAGCATTAATCATATCTTTTAATGACACACCCCAAGCTTTAGACAACTTCCAAAGTGTATCCCCCTGCTTCACAACATGTTTGTGAATGATCGAATAGTGATTTGCTACAGCTACTGCTTCCGATGGTATTTTCACCTTCATGCCAATGGACAGCTGGTCAGGATTCGATATTTGCGGATTGATGTCAATCAATTTTTGCAAGGGCACTTGATACTTTTGAGAAAGTTTAAACAAAGTATCGCCCTTTTTTACAATGTGTATTTTCACGTGACAAAAACCTCCCATACTTCTTTTAGGGCATAACACGCGCCCGTCATCCGTTACTACATCGTATGCAGAAAATAGGCTTTTGACATCTCTAATGCAAAAAAAGCGCAAAAAATCCTTTCAGTATGAACTGAAAGGATTTTAAGATTAGCTGTTAATTTTCGAGTTCTTCATATGTAAAACTTGGATAGCAACCTAATACTCTAACCTGACAACCCAATGCTTCAATTTCTTCAATAGCAGCAGGCAACAACACGGACTCCATTGACTCTAGAACATCGATATAAAAATAGTAATTGCCCAGCTTCTTCTTCGTCGGCCTCGACTCAATACGCGACAAGTTGATTCTGCGCCACGCAAAAGCGGATAGAACTTGATGCAGAGCCCCCGGAAAATCCTCGGGAAGAGACACTAGAATGCTCGTCTTCCATTGCGTGGCAGACTTGCTGAGCTGCAATTTTTCAGGTCCAATCAATACAAATCGCGTAAAATTGTTAGAATGATCAGTAACTCTACGAGCTAGTATGTCGAGACCATATTTCGCAGCTCCCAAAGTTGTTCCGATTGCAGCCCAACCTTTACCTTGGTTATTTCGCACCTGTTCAATGGCTTCGACCGTACTATTGACGCTCTCTTGTTCTGCAGCCGGTGTATACTTTTTAATGAATTGCTGACACTGCGCCATTGCCACGGGATGAGATAATACTTTCGTAATTTTGGACAAATCAATTTCGCCGTCTTTATCCATGAACTCTTCGCGTGTTCCTATTAAATTTTGAATCGAAGGATATACCCACTCCACTTGCATAGGAAGATTCACTTCATGAACAAGCCAGTCCATATGCAAACTAACTGAGCCTTCAATGGTATTCTCTATCGGAATGACACTGTAGTCACTTTTGCCATTTACAGTTGACAAGAACACATCAGAAATAAGTTTATAATACTGCAGCTGCACAGGTTCGTTGCCAAATAAATAGGAGACGGCTTCATGTGATACCGTACCTTCAGGCAATAGAGCTATTCGTTTCATGCGTTTACTTCCCCTTTTATCATTTCCACAAATGAACAAGATTCGGAATCAGAAAGGACGACAACTCCTTCTGAACTCGGGTTAAGCCAGAGCGATTTAGCAGGCACACCTTTCTGTTTCATCGTGTTCAGTAAATGTCTCTCCAATTGTCCTTTCAGACTCTCATCTCGATCTACAAGAGCCAGCATCGTAGGTCCCGCTCCGCTTAAAGCAATTCCTAGCGCTCCAAATTCCGTTGCTTCTTCTAAAATTTGCTCCATTCCAGGAATGAGCGATGCACGGTACGGCTGATGAAGCCGGTCACGCATTGCTGAGGCAATGAGATCAAGTCTTCCGCTTAACAGCGCTGCAACGAGCAGTGATGAACGGCTAATGTTGAATATAGCATCTTGAAGTGAAATGTGCTGCGGCAACACATCACGAGCCTTCGATGTTGGCAACTGAAAGTCAGGAATGACAACGAGGACTTCTAATTGTTGCGGCGGTTCAATTCGTACGTAATCAGCATGAATACCGTCCCAAGTTGCTGTAATAATGCCTCCAAACAAAGAAGCTCCAACATTATCAGGATGCCCCTCCAACGATGTCGCCATGTCAAACATTCGTTCTTTAGTAAGCGGCGACCCAATCAGAGCATTGGCAGCATATAAGCCACCGATAATTGCACTCGCACTGCTGCCAAGCCCGCGGGTAAAAGGAATATCGGAATACATGGAAATTTCGAGTTCAGGTACAGATACACCCGCTTCATCAAATACCATTTGTGCCACTTTATAAACTAAGTTCTTCTTATCTGCAGCAACATCTTTCAATTCATCGCCGTACAAGTGAAAAGTTGTCGTATCTGCAGCTCTCATCTCAATCCAAGCATACAAATCCAGCGCCATTCCGAGCGTATCAAATCCCGGACCTAAATTCGCTGTACTTGCAGGGACTCTCACTCGAACAGCATCCCGCCTACTCATACCGCAGCTCCTTCAAGCTTAGCGATGGCCTCCATAACGGCGTCTTCCGTATCTTTCACAACGAGCGGCTCTTGCCCAATACTCTTAATCGCAATGTTAGGGTCTTTAAGGCCATGGCCAGTAAGCACACACACTACCGTCTCTCCGCCTTTAAAGAATCCTTCACGTTTCAATTTGTAGACACCTGCGACAGATGCCGCAGAAGCCGGTTCTGCAAAAATCCCTTCTCTCGCTGCGATTGTACGGTAAGCTGTCAAAATTTCTTCATCCGTTACGTAATTGATTTGCCCCCCGGACTCCTCAGCAGCAGCGACCGCTGTTTTCCAGCTGGCAGGGTTACCGATACGAATCGCAGTAGCAACTGTCTCCGGTTCTTTAATCGGCTCACCTTTGACGATCGCCATTGCCCCCTCAGCTTCAAAGCCAACCATTTTGGGAAGAGTAGAAGCTTTACCTGCGTTATAGTATTCTTTAAAACCTTTCCAGTATGCTGAAATATTACCGGCATTTCCTACAGGAATGGCAAGAACGTCAGGTGCTTTTCCAAGCTGATCGACAACTTCGAAAGCTGCAGTCTTCTGCCCTTCAATTCGATATGGGTTGACGGAATTCACTAATGTGATTGGATGTTTTGCCGTAATTTCGCGCACAATTTCTAGCGCACGGTCAAAGTTACCTTCAATGGCAATAACCTTTGCACCGTAAATCATAGCCTGTGCTAATTTGCCAAGCGCAATATTGTTATTAGGAATGAGAACGATACAATTCAAACCGCCCCGTGCCGCATAAGCCGCCGCAGCAGCAGAGGTATTACCAGTAGAAGCACACATAATCGTTCGGCTGCCTTCTTCCATCGCCTTAGCAACAGCCATCACCATACCTCGGTCTTTGAATGAACCGGTCGGATTTAGACCCTCATATTTAAAATAGAGATCGAGTCCAAGCTCTTTAGATAGATTCTCGGCACGAACTAGAGGCGTGTTGCCTTCTTGAAGCGTCAGCAGCGGAGTATTTTCATTCATCGGCAAATATTGTTTGTAGGTTTGCAGTAGTCCTTCGTATCTCATCTGAATAACTCCTTTATTGGTAAATTATCCTTCTACACGGTATACACTTTTAATTCGGCGGATGACACTTAAGTTCTCAAAATGTTTAAGTACTTTATCCATACTCGCTTTGCTTGCGTCATGTGTGATGATGATGATTTCTGCATCTGGATTATCTGGATTCGGCTGCTGTACGACCGATGCTAGACTGACCTCGTATTCAGCAAAAATTTGTGTAATTTGCGCAAGTACGCCCGCTTTATCATCGACGTGCAGGAGCAAAAAGTATTTGTAAACAATTTGCTCATCCGTTTTCAGTTTTTTCGTCTTATAAGGAATAATCGCTTTCAGCCCATTCACACCAAGTTTTAAGTTCTTCACTACGGCAACCAAATCAGCAACAACAGAAGTCGCTGTAGGCATTTCTCCTGCGCCGGCACCGTAGAACATCGTTTCTCCTACGGCTTCACCATATACGTAGACTGCATTGAAAACACCATTAACTGAAGCAATCGGGTGACTTTGTTTCACCATCGTCGGCTGTACGCTGATCGTAATTTCATCATCTTGCCGTTCAGCAATCCCTAACAGCTTCATCTCATAACCAAGCCGCTTCGCATAGGCAATATCCTCTTTGGTCACTTGTGAAATGCCACGAACGCTAACATCAGACAGTTCAACATCTGTTCGAAAGCCTAGACTTCCTAGAATGGCCATTTTTCTAGCAGCATCTAACCCTTCAACGTCCGATGTCGGATCTGCTTCTGCATAACCAAGTTGTTGGGCTTCTCTTAACACTTCATCATAAGAAGCGCCTTCTCTGCTCATTTTCGTTAAAATGTAGTTCGTCGTGCCATTTACGATCCCCATAATCTTCATAATACGATCTGATGAAAAGCCTTCAATCAGCGTTCGAATAATAGGAATCCCGCCAGCAACACTTGCCTCATAAAATACATCGCACTGTTTCTCTTGGGCTTTAGCCAAAATTTCGGCGCCATGTAAAGCCATTAAATCTTTATTCGCAGTGACGATATGTTTGCCGCGGTCCAAAGCTTCCAGTAAGTATTCTTTGGTTGAATCAATTCCGCCCATCACTTCAACGATGACATCGATCTCTGGATCACGAATCACATCCCAAGGATCGTCTGTTAATTTACTATGGTCCACAGCGATATTTCGTAATTTATCTATATTTCGAACTGCGATTTTCTCAATGACGATCGGTGAACCTACTTGGCTGCTCAAATCCTCTTGATGACCTTCTACAATACGGACTACCCCAGTTCCCACAGTTCCGAGTCCCAATAATCCAACTTTTACCGGCTTCATTTCCGTCCCCCTCCTATGAGTTATGTATAAGCAGCTTTATCCTTGACCCACCATGCTGACCCGTATTACGCCAGCAGCATTTTGGAGTGCGCTTAGCAATTGTCCGAGTTCCTCTGTAAGCCACGATGTCTCTACTGAAATAACAACGTTGGCACGTCCCTGTAAAGGAATGCTCTGATGGATGGTAAGCACATTGCCTCCATAATCAGCTACAAGGGCCAGAACTTTGGACAATATACCAGATCGATGTTCGAGGTCGATAGATATCGTTACGATGCGGTCACGGTCCAGTTGATTTAGAGGATGGATACCGTCCTTATATTTATAAAAAGCACTACGACTTAGACCGACTTGCTCAACAGCCTCATGCACAGTCTTAACATCTCCAGCAGCAAGAAGCTGCTTGACGTACATTGTTTTTACAATGGCTTCTGGCAAAATATCTTCGCGGACCACATAATAGCGTTCCTTCACAATCGTCCTCCTCATAAAGACTTATGTTTTTATATAGTGGACATTATAACTTACACCTGCCACCCAGGGCAATAGATTTTCATCTAATAAAAAATGAATATACAAAAAAACCGCAGAAGGTCTGTAATTGACCTATCCACGGTTCATTCTTAATAATAACTGCTTCCTTCAACAAATTCGAACTCAAAATCACCGATGCGCACAATTGTGCCATCCTCAGCACCGCGTTTCCGAAGTTCTTCATCAACGCCCATACGGCGAAGCGTACGTGCTAGACGTAAAATGGCATCATGAGAATTAAGCTGCATCCGTTTCATCATCCGTTCGATATACGGACTTTCAACGACATACACTTCATTATCACGGACGATTCTGAATCCTTCGTCTTCTTTTTTATCAAGCTTATAAACTTTACGTTCAGACACTTCTGTCACTTCATCCACAAGCGGCGCTTCTGGAATTTGATCGAGCAAATCCGCCGCGCGATATATAAGTTCTTGTACACCTTGACGAGTTAAAGAGGAAATCGGCATAATCTCGATATCCGGGCGAACTTCTTTCACCTGCTCGCGGAACTTCATCAAATGTTCCTCTGCCTCAGGCATGTCCATCTTGTTCGCTGCAACAATTTGTGGACGCTCCGCTAAAGTCTCATTATACAGCTTGAGCTCATCATTAATTTTGACCCAATCCTCAAAAGGATCGCGCCCTTCAGAACCAGCCATATCTACTACGTGAATAATGATGCGTGTCCGCTCTACATGGCGCAAAAACTCATGTCCGAGTCCTACTCCTTCATGGGCTCCTTCAATAAGTCCTGGAAGGTCAGCCATAACAAAGCTTCGGCCGTCTCCAACCTCAACCACTCCTAAGTTAGGTGTAATCGTGGTGAAATGATAGGCGCCAATTTTCGGCTTAGCTCCGGACACAACAGATAACAGCGTCGATTTACCCACGCTAGGGAAACCAACCAGACCCACATCTGCCATTACCTTAAGCTCAAGAACAATATACCGTTCTTCGCCTTCTTCACCATTCTCAGCGAGCTCAGGAGCTGGGTTATTCGGTGTCGCGAACCGGATGTTGCCTCGTCCTCCTCGGCCCCCTCTAGCTACGACCACCTGTTGACCATGACGAGTCAAATCAGCGAGCACTTCCTGTGTATCATCATCAATGATGACAGTTCCAGGTGGAATGCGTACGATCATATTTTCGGCATTCGCACCGTTCTGGCTTTTATTGCGGCCTTTCTCTCCGCGCTTCGCTTTAAAGTGACGTTGATAGCGGAAATCCATCAGCGTACGCAATCCTTCATCTACTTGAAAAATAACGTCGCCGCCCTTTCCTCCATCGCCGCCTGCTGGTCCCCCTTCGGGAACATATTTTTCACGTCGGAACGCAACGAGACCATCGCCTCCATCGCCGCCCTTTACATATATTTTAGCTTTATCTACAAACATGGCTTCACCTCTATTCAAATTTTCACCGGTACGCGCAATTGAAACGAGGCGCTATGTGGATGAAGCTGCTCCGCTTTTATTCTTTTGCCCTGCACCACTTGATCAATTTGCTTACTTAGAACGCCCGAATCTTCACCAGAAGCATTGCAATCAAACTTGATAATAACCTCATTATTTAATGCGGTAAAGGTCATCGTAAGCCGAAGATCCTCTTCCCACGATTGTCTTGCGGTGAATTGATACGCCCTAATCATATCTATAATTGCCTGAGTCAATTGTTCTTCACGCTCAGCCGTTAGTTTATCTCTTAAATCCAAATCATCGTCCATCCGTATATCTAATTGCAGTGTGCTGCCCGATGCACGAAACGATTGCAAATAAAAAACAAGAGAAGGAATGCCGAGCTTGGAAATTTTACTTTCCACAGTCATCTGTTCTTTTATTCTTTCCACACAGCCCGCAAGTTTATCAACCTTACCAAGTTTTATATATCCGTATAATATTTGAAGTTCATTCATCCAATCATGACGATGATGGCCCAGTGTCTTAATCGATGTGCGTTGTATCGCTGCGATGTTCCGTTTGTTCTCTCGTTCATAGTATCTACGCATGAATGACAAACAAAAAGCAAATACGCCTGTCATCCAAATGAATAAGATTACGTACGCAAGAGTCGATCTTACAGCAAATGCGAAAAGCAAAGGAATTAATACCGATACGATTGCTATTCCCGGTATCCTGTTCCAAAAACTCATAGCTTCTCCCCGTTCCCTATTCTCAAATTGGATATTTTAACCACCAATCAGTATAACACAGGAAGTCTCTTTCGTTCACTATAGAACTACAGAAAAGCCCTCGGCATGAATGCCGAGGGCTTCAATACTTTTAATGAAAAGCCATTACGCTTCTACTGTTGCTGCTACTGGAGCAGCATCAACCGGGTAGACGCTCACTTTTTTGCGATCGCGACCCCAACGTTCGAATTTCACAACACCGTCCACTTTCGCGAACAAAGTGTCGTCTTTACCGATGCCTACGTTAGTGCCCGGATGAATTTTCGTTCCGCGTTGACGAACCAAGATGCTTCCGCCAGTTACGACTTGACCGTCAGCACGTTTAACGCCAAGACGTTTAGCGATACTGTCGCGTCCGTTCTTTGTGGAACCAACACCTTTTTTCGATGCGAACAATTGAAGATTCAATTTTAACATGTTGTCTACCTCCTTCTTTAAGTAGTTTGTTCTTTTATTTGTATATACTTACCGTACGATTCTTCAATACTGCGAAGCATGACTACCATCGATTCCAGCAGCAGTTGAACTTGATCAGAAGTGTGAGCATCTTGAATTCGCGGCACAGAACCGCTCAAGAAACCGTTCTTCATCTTCGCGTTCAATACAGTCCCCGTTAATGCCTCGATGGAATTAACCGTTCCGACCGTCACTGCTGATATACCAGCACAGACGATATCTTCTCCGGCAATCGCATAACCAGCATGCCCTTCGATCTGAAAGCTGCGAATCTTGCCATCCTGATTGCGTAAAATGTGTACGACGATCATATCGCACCTGCTTACGCTTGGATTTTCTCAATAGTCACTTTAGTGTAAGGTTGACGATGACCTTGTTTTACATGGTAGTTCTTTTTAGGTTTGTATTTGTATACAACAACCTTCTGACCTTTGCCATGTTTTTCAACTTTAGCAGTTACGGATGCACCAGAAACTAGTGGTGTACCAGCTACCAAAGCGCCGTCTTTAGAAACTGCCAATACACGGTCGAACGTTACGCTTTCGCCGTCACCTGCATTTAGTTTCTCGATGTACAATACATCGCCCTCTTGAACTTTGTATTGTTTGCCGCCTGTCTCAATAATTGCGTACATTTGCTTGCACCTCCTCATGTCTCAGACTCGCCTAATTCAGGTGACAGACTATTTAAGTCTGCACTTTCATACCCGATCGGAGCGGTTACAGCATGTGCAGCAGTTAAAACAAAACTAAAACACATACTTTAGGATAATAACATACTTGTGTTTAAAAATCAATAATTGTGCCGAAATATGCTTAGTTATCGTTGTGAGAGGAAGGATCCGGTTTCTTCGCGCACTTTTTTACGAGTCATTTCAAGAAGTCCAAGCTTCGTCCAACCGACCACATGACTTTTCGTACGATCCTTCTTCATCATTTGCTCAAGCAATTCGACAATTTCATTTCTGTGCTTCTCCAGCTCCATATCAATAAAATCAACGATAATAATCCCGCCGACATCGCGTAGTCTAATGAGTCTCGCAATTTCTGCAGCAGCTTGAAGATTAGTCTGGAATACCGTCTCCTCCAAATTATCTCCACCTGTGAACTTCCCTGTATTCACATCGATGACAGTAAGTGCTTCTGTCTGATCCCATACAATATATCCGCCGCTTGGGAGCCAAACTTTCCGCTGCAAATCTTTTTCAAGCGCGGCTTGAACCCCGTATGTTATAAAAATAGGCTCATCTTGTTGATAGACCGCAATTTTAGGGTTCGCTTCAGGTATCATCGCTTGCAAGAAAGCTGCTGCTTCTTCAGCCTGTACCTTATTATCGAGTATCAGCTCATCAGTATAAGGAGTATACGCATCTCTGATCAGCCTTTGCAGCATACTCAAATCTTGATGAAGCCTGGCAGGGGATATGCTGGACTCGGCCAGCTGCAAAATATTGAACCATTGCTTGCGAAGCAAATCTAGATCCGCGGCTATCAAATGGCTATGTACGTCTTCCGTTAACGTTCGGAATATGAGACCTTCTCCATCATGCCGGAGTTCCTCACCCAATTGCTTCAGACGATACCGTTCACTCTCTCGTTCGATTTTTTTGGATACGGCGACGTAATCAGCGTAAGGCATATAGACGATCCATCTGCCTGGCAAAGAATAATGGGTCGTTACACGGGCCCCCTTCGTACCAAGCGGCTCCTTGGCAATTTGAACAATAATGTCTTGTCCGACATGGAGCAACTGTGTAATTGACGGTTTCACTTTAGGCTGCTTCTCCAAATGAGGAGGAAGCACATCATCGATGTACAGAAAAGCATTTTTCTTCTGTCCAATATCGACAAAAGCAGCTTGCATGCCGGGCAACACATTAACAACACGAGCTTTAAAAAAACTGCCCACAAGCCCGCCTCCCTGTGAGCGCTCAGTAGCAAACTCCACAAGTTTCCCATTCTCCATCAGCGCCATTTGAGTCACATCCGGCTGACAGTGAACAATCATCTGCTTCATGGCTTCACCTCTGTAGAAGTCATTTTATCGATTTTACCATGAACTCCTTTATCTACGAACTTCGCATTTATCCGTTACGCTTAATCGGGCAGCCGCACTTCAAGTGAAGCTAAGGTTTGCGATTAGCAGCAAAAAAGGAATCAATAATTTTCTGCTCTGGTAAAACGGTCAATATTTGGCCACGATTGTTCATGATATAAATGAGATGGTACTTCTCTCTCATAAATAAACGCATAATCCCTTCTAAAGGTTTCGCCGCGTCCGCAATAATTGGCTGAGCTAATGCCCCCTCTTGCAAATGTCTTGCAAATACCGTATCTCTATTCATAAGAAAACGAAAAAATCGATATGGAACGTTCCGATAATCGATCACATTCGAATAAAGTAGAAATATACCAATCATTAATAAATTAAGCTGCACCATCCCTTGCTCAAATAGAAGAGGCCTCACCGCATTAAGTATAACCAGCGTACTAAACAAGACGCTTATCCTTCCATTCCAAAGTAACGTCTTATGGTAAGGTAAAACGGTGCTGATTAGCGCTTGAATCACTTTACCTCCGTCAAGCGGCAAAATTGGCAGCAGATTAAAGAGCGCAATCATCATATTACCTTGGATAATGTAATCTAAAAATGCAGCATCGCCCACACCAAATGAACGAAGTACAAGAGCCGAAGCAATCATAACTGCATTTTGAAACGGACCCGCCAGCGCAATGACAATCTCACGAAGCACCGTCAACTTCGATGTATCATCCATGATGGCAACACCGCCGAAAGGCAGCATTTGAATCGAAATGACCCGAATACCAAACAAGTAGGCAGCAGCCACGTGACCAAGCTCATGAATAAATACGATCACGAATAAGGTGATCAGTTCTATAAAGTGACCTGTAAAAACAGAAAAGATCATGACTATAACAAAAAGCGGATGAAGTGAGATTGAGATGCCTAACCATCTAGTCAAAAGGAATCACTTCCGCTGGATCAATATACTGCTCGTCTTTTAAGATGGCCAAAAAAAGCGTCGTTTGTTTGTCAGGAGAGGATACTTCTGCAAGCTCTCCGATGATGTCGCCTCCCTCCACCCAATCGTTGACCTGTACAACAGACTTGCTTAGATTACTATATATAGAAACATATCCATCCGGATGTTGAATTCTCACCGTTTCGCCAGCTTGAGCCGCATGAGAAACTTCAAGAACTCGGCCCGTTTCTATACTTTTCACTCTTGTAACGGCGCTTTGCTGCGTTGGAGCGATTTCAATTCCTCTTAAATTTTCGTCAAAAGATTGCACAATCGTTCCAGACAATGGCGACACAAAGGAACTCGTGCCGTTCACCTTGGTTGCATTTCTATCGTCGCCGTTAAAAATAGAAATGAATGTAGGTGCTCCCCCAAAATGCTCTTCGTACCATACCTCAATTTGCTCAAAATTCATTTCTTGCGTCAACGCTTGTAAAACAAAGGCTTTTACGCGGACCGACCATGGTGAGTTGATATCGTTCATTGACCATAGCAAACCGAAAATAATCGCACTAATGAGCGTTCGAAGCAAAAATGATTTTATGAACGAGGGCGGTTGATGTGCATCTGAACCGCCTTGTTCATTCCACTTGCCTCTTTCACGTTTCCAAAGCACCTCTGGGTCCAGTTCCTCATAATCGTTATGAAGCACCCCTCTGCTAACCGTCGGTAACATTTTAGTGTTCATACTTTCTTGGTTAAGGCGGGGTTGGTCAAATCGGGCGAATCTCGAATTAGACTGCTCTTCGGTGAGCAGCTGCTCAATTCTTCGTTCTCTGCGCTGCTTAATATTTGATTTAATATCCATCAGCTTCATTCCCCTTTGCGAGGCTTGTTCTACTTACATGTTATGAAGGGAATAAGCAGAATATGAACAAGCTCTAGGCAACAAAAAAAACCAGGCTGTAATAGCACCGGTTCAATCTGTTTTAACCTCATATTTCTCTTGATGCACTTTAATACTGAGTACAATGCCTATACTGAGCATATTTAAAAGCAAGGAAGTTCCGCCATAGCTGATGAAAGGAAGTGTAATGCCTGTAATCGGCATCAGACCGATCATCATTCCTACGTTTTGGAAAATTTGAAATACGAACATCGTAATAATTCCGACAATGATATAAGCTCCTCGCCTGTCATAGCAATCGAGCGCAATGATAATCATACGATAAATGAGTAAAAAATAGAGCAGCAATAGCACCGATCCGCCGATAAAACCAAACTCTTCACCAACAACGACAAAAATGGAATCTGAATAAGGATACGGCACGAACTTTTTATTTTTCAGTGCTCCGTTCATATATCCATCGCCTGTCATACCGCCTGAACCTATAGCAATACGCGCATATTCTGATTGGTGTTTATCGTCTTTAGACGCATTACCAGGATCAACAAATGTATTTATACGTTGATACCAATGGAGCTTATTATGTGATGTTAAATACTCCTTAATAGGTTCATTAAATGCCGTAAACAAGGCGACGACGGCGATAAGCAGAGCGACAATAACAGTCATACCAATCATGACGTGACGGTATTTCATATTGCCAATCCACAGCATCCCTACTAGAATGACCAAATAAATAATGGCATTACCGAGGTCGGGCTCAATGAGCACGAGCAAGAATGGCAATAGAACCTGGCTTGCAATCGGAAGAACGTCTTTGCGAAATTGCAATGGAGCTCCGAACCGCTTCCCTAATTGACAAGCTGTAGTTAAGATAATCACGATTTTAACCATTTCCGCTGGCTGAAATTGAATTCCGCCTGGAAGAACAAACCATCCTCTGGCACCATTGATTTTAGCACCTGCGACAAAAACGAGCACAAGCAAAATGACACCAATCGCATATAAATACCAACTTTTTTTAAGCAGCGCACGATAATCAGTATATGCCATAGCAAACATGACAATAAAGCCGATGACAAAAAACAAGATTGTCTTGATGTCATAACCGGTAAACTTCGGAGTCGGAGCGATGGCACTACGAACAAAAAGGGTACTCAGCACCATGAAAACAGCCATGATGCTGATCACCCCTAGATCCATACGTTTTAATTTGTTAAGCACTTCATATCAACTCATTCCAAAAAACTTCTTCATACGTGTAAGTACACTCTTCTTCTGATCGAGCAACATTAAAGGCACCGTATCACCTAGAATACGTCTTGCAATGTTACGATAAGCCATAGCCGCCTTCGAATCAGGATTCATTACCGTAGGCTCGCCTAAATTAGCTGCTCTGATGACAAGCTCATCATCAGGCACGATACCAATTAAGTCGATATTAAGTACTTGTAAAATATCATCAATGTCAAGCATATCACCAGAACGAACCATATTCGCGCGAATTCGGTTAACGATGAGTTTCGGTGATTGAATGTGCGAACTTTCAAGCAATCCTACAATTCGGTCAGCGTCCCTGACAGCAGCATTTTCTGGTGTCGTAACGACAATAGCTTGATCCGCACCTGCAATTGCATTTTTGAATCCTTGCTCAATGCCGGCAGGGCAATCAATAATGACGTATTCAAAATCCTTTTTAAGCTCCAAAATAATGTCTTTCATTTGCTCCGGCGTTACGGCATTTTTGTCCTTCGTCTGTGCCGCAGGAAGCATATACAGCTCATCAAAACGTTTGTCTTTGACAAGCGCTTGATTAAGTCTGCACCGTCCATCTGTAACATCAACTAAATCATAAATAATGCGGTTTTCAAGTCCCATGACTACATCCAAGTTGCGCAGCCCGATATCCGTATCGACTAAGCATACCTTTTTCCCTTGCAGCGCAAGCGCGGTACCGATGTTGGCAGACGTAGTAGTCTTGCCGACGCCGCCTTTACCTGAAGTGATGACGATAGCCTCTCCCATGTGCTACACCCCTTTAAACACTTTAAAATCCCGGCCCAAACGAACGATATTCGTTATTTTATCAATTTGCATGACACCATCCAATAAATAAGCATATTCCATGCCGGATTCCCTAGTCTCCCATTCATCGGGCGGTCTGCTAATAATATCAGCAATCCTTAGCTGAGTTGGTGAAAAGTAAGAGGCTGCAATAATTGCTCCTTCATTCCCATCTACCCCTGCATGTGCCATTCCCCTTAACGAACCTAGCACATAGATATCACCGGTGCATATAATTGTTCCGCCAGGATTAACGTCGCCTAAAAAAAGTAAATTTCCCTCATGATGCAGAACTTGACCTGAACGAACCATGCCAATGATTGTAGAAATTTGATCTTTGGAGGAATCCTCTTCTGAGGAAAGCGACTCAACTGATCGGATCAGCAAGTTCCCCTTCTGCTTCAAAACGTCTACAATCAATTGTTTCTCATCTTCGGTCACTAGACGTGATCCGAGTTTCACATCGACATGTATAATTGGACCCGTCAAAATATTTTGGTGACTGTGTTCAAGTTTGTAACGAAGCTCGCTTAGCAGTTCTGTAATATCACACTGATCATCAAGCAGGAAAACCAGGCCATCTTTGATGCCCTTAATCGTCACGTAATTTGATTTTACGGTCATAAGCCTGTCCCTCCCTACTATTCATTTCGTGCCAAGTAAGCAAAGTTCCTGCTTGTACAGGCAAAAAATGAACAGCTGAACTACGCTTTATCCTCTCTTGAAGCTCTCCGTCTTCGATACAGCATCTCTAATTGACGCCGCAATGGAACATAGATCACGAGAGCGAACACAAAATGAATCACTAGGTTTGGAAGCATATGGTCGACAAATGCAAAATCAAAAGACTCGTCTGTTAAATGAAACAAAGTATAAAGTGCATGAAGAATACCGTCGAACAATAAGCTTCCTAATAGCACCACAGTCATCATAACCGGCAACGGCGCTCTTGGTGCCTGAAAAATCAATCCCATCAAATAACTGGACAACCCCATAGCAAACGAATAGGTACCGATAATTTGACCATAGAAAACAACATCATGGATCATACCAAAAATGAGACCAAGAACTAACGCGGTGTGCCTGTGACCATACACAGCAACAAAAAGTATAACGATATAAACTAGATGAGGAACAATTCTCGTCTGCCATGCGTCAGGAACGAGCCAAGGAATAATAGTCCCTTCTATAATAAATAGAATAAATAGCAAAGCCACCAAAATATTTCGACGCATAGCCATTACTCTTTAACCTCCGGTGTGAACACCACAAACAGTTCCTTCCAATCGGAGAAATCAGCAGCTGGCTTAATTTGCGCCGTATTCGTTAGACCAAAGTCGCCAACCTGTCTGCTCACGACCGTTCCTATAACCATCCCTCTTGGGAAAACTCCGCCAATACCTGATGATACGATCGTGTCTCCTTTTTGAAGAGGATCGGTCTCTTTTATTTTGGTCATAATGAATGTTCCGCTTGCCTGATCATAGCTTTCGATCATTCCAAAGCTATCATTTTCTTTTCCTAAAGCTGTTGCAGCAATGGCTTTGGAATTCGGATCTTTAGCATCCATCGAGGTTAACAGTTTTACAGTGGAAGTAAAATTACTCACTTGACTAACAATACCTACCAAACCTTCAGCAGACGTAACAGACATATTCTGCTTCACGCCATCTCGCGCGCCAAGATCAATGACGAGTGTACGGTTGTTCGGATCATTATTAACACTGACAACTTGAGCTATACGATATTCATAATTATATTTATTACGCTGTTCTTCTGTAAAATGAAGATCATTCTTGAGCCGTTCATTCTCTTGCTCAATGTAATTGTATTTAGCTTTGTCACGAGTATAGTGAGCCAAAGCCGTTTTTAATTGTTCATTCTCTTCATATAATGAGCGCAAGGTGCTTATGTCTTCAAAGAAGCCCGCTATATAGCCAGCGGGCCTGTAAAAGACATATTGCACGAAACCGATCGTGTCCCGGGTGAACTTTTCCGGCCAACTCAAAGTCGTTCTAGGACCAATCGTAAAACCCATTAATCCGATGAACAACACGAGTCCCATCAGCAAAATAAATAATCTTTTATTGCCAAGCAGCTTAAACAGTTCCAACACCCTCTAACCTTAACTTTTGTATCCGAATGTAAAATTAACGTTTAGAGCGCATAGCTGAACTGCTTCTGTTTTTAAACAGGTGAATATTTTCGAGAGCTCTGCCTGTTCCAATAGCTACGCAATCTAGCGGATTTTCAGCAACGACAACTGGCATACCAGTTTCATTCGCAAGCAGCTTGTCTAAGTTACGAAGCAGGGCTCCGCCTCCTGTAAGCACAATGCCGCGGTCCATGATGTCAGCTGCAAGTTCTGGCGGACATTTCTCAAGCGTTACTTTCACTGCTTCAACAATTGCATTAACCGTATCTGTCAAAGCTTCAGTAATTTCATCAGAAGTAATCGTAATTGTCTTAGGCAATCCTGTCACTAGATCCCGTCCACGAATTTCCATGGTTTGTACTTGATCAAGGGGCATTGCCGAACCAATTTCCATTTTAAGAAGCTCTGCAGTTCTTTCACCGACCATCAAGTTATATTGACGCTTAATATATTGAATGATGGATTCATCCATTTCATCTCCGGCAACGCGAACAGAACGACTAGTTACAATACCGCCAAGCGAGATAACCGCAACCTCTGTTGTACCTCCACCGATATCTACAACCATGCTTCCTGTCGGTTCCCAAACCGGCAAATCAGCACCGATCGCCGCAGCGAATGGTTCTTCAATCGTATAAGCTTCACGAGCACCTGCTTGTCTTGTTGCATCTTCGACAGCACGCTGTTCTACCGCTGTAATCCCAGATGGTACGCATACCATAACATTCGGATGGCGCGGGAACATAGAACGTTGTTTTTGCGCTTGGCGAATAAAATATTTTAACATTGTTGCAGTCGTATCAAAATCGGCAATAACACCATCTTTCATCGGGCGAATAGCCTGAATATTGCCTGGCGTACGGCCGATCATTTTTTTAGCGGACTCACCAACGGCTTCAATCGTTTTTGTATCTGTGCGCAAAGCAACCACGGATGGTTCTCTGACGACAATTCCTTTTCCGCGAACGAAAACTAACGTATTCGCTGTTCCAAGATCAATCCCTAAGTCTTTTGTAAAGCCACCTAACATGCTGAAATCTCCCTTTCTTTCTCCTCAATCTAGCTTATTATATTATAGATAACCTTGCTCCTTCAAACTGACGAATCCCCCATCACCAATAATAATATGATCCAGTATATCAATTCCGACAATATTCCCTGCTTCCGCTAATCTGCGGGTCAATTGAATATCTTCCGGACTCGGCGCTGGATCTCCACTGGGATGGTTATGAGCACAGACAACAGATGCGCTGCTGCACTTAATAGCTGCTCTGAACACCTCGCGAGGGTGAACAATTGAAGCGTTCAGACTGCCAATGGAAAGCGTCTCTTGAGCAATGATATGGTTTTTCGTGTTCAAAAATAAACAGACGAAATGTTCCTTTTTCAAATAACGAAGCTGCTCCATCAGCACTTCAGCGGCATCATGCGGACTCCTTATCGTCTTCGCCTCTTCGCGTCTTGTCCGAGCAAGACGTTGTCCAAGTTCAATGCCAGCCTTAAGCTGCACAGCTTTAGCAGTACCTATTCCTTTGATTTGAATTAATTCTTCAATGCTTAAATCAACAAGGCCTCGAATGCTGCCTATTTGATTCAAAATTCGGTGGGCTACATGAACTGCTGATTCCTGATGCGTGCCTGTCCGCAGTAAAATGGCTAACAATTCGGCATGGCTGAGCGCACTCGCCCCATACTGCATCATCCGCTCTCTAGGTCGTTCTTCATGGGGGATATCGCGTATTAAATAATTAGGCGACTCCATAAATTACCCTCTTTCCCCTGAAATACGTTACAGGACCTGTACCCCAAACTTTTCAAGCATATCCGTTAGCAGTGAAATTGGCAAGCCGACAACATTGAAGTAACAACCCTCAATCGATTCAACGATTGTCGCGCCAAGTCCCTGAATGGCATATGCACCCGCTTTATCACGCGGTTCTCCGCTTTTCACATAAGAAACAATTTTTGAATGTGACAATGGCTTCATTGTCACGGAAGTTACACGGTGCTCTACTAACGTGTCACCTGTCACACCGTGAATGCAAGCAACTCCTGTAAACACCCTATGTGTTCGTCCTTGTAATGAAGTCAGCATGGAAACAGCTTCATTGTCATCCTTGGGTTTGCCCAATATTCGGCCGTCAAGTTCGACGATCGTATCACTGCCGACAATAACCGCTTCAGGTCTATCTCCCTTGAGCTGATCAAATACCGCTTGTGCCTTGCGCAAGGCAAGCCCTCGCACGACCTGTTCAGGCGTCCAGTCTGAAGGCGTGTCTTCATCGACATGACTCGGCACAATGGTAAAAGGTATTTGCAGAGAAGCAATAAGCTCCTGTCTTCGAGGTGAAGTAGATGCTAATATGAGCTGGTTTAATGGTTTCATTTCCAAGAGGACGTCTCCTTTTGTCTAGTTACAGCCTGCGGTATAGCCAGATGGATGTAATCATCCCGATAATACTTAGCAAGCTCATCTTGAATTGAATGACAATATCATAGTTGATGATGTCTAATTTTGCTGCCGGTGACCATTCGATCATCGTTGATGCAGTAAGAAAAGACAAGGCTGATACAGGCTCAAGCAGCTTTGCAATCCAAGCGCCTAACAGCCAACCAATCAACAAAAATAATACGAGAATACCAGCGTTTTTCTTCATCCTTCTCTTCCCTCGCCATTTTTTGACACCCTAATTATTATACGGGTATTTTGCTGTCAACACAAACAAAAATCCGACAAGGGCAACTATTCCCAGTTTCTTGTCGGATTTTCTCAATATATCCCTATATTGTTTATTCAAACGCCTTTTTTTCTTGCAATATATACTGCATCATAGCATTTTGCACTTCCCACAGATGCGCCTTGGAACTGTTTTTATTAAATTCAGTGATCGATGTTACCGCACTGTTCATCGCTTTCTCCATGAGTTTTCCTGCTTCCCTTTGCTGCTGTGAAAGTCCTTGCTGCCACAAATTAACCGTTTCTGTCCATTTCTGATGCTTATTCACAATTTCATTCATCATACTGCTGGCCAAAGGTTTGGGTGTATTTTCAGCAAGTAATGAAGCGGAAGTACGGCTCAGTACATTTACAAGATCAGCACTTTCTGTGAAAAATGAATTAAACGTATCAGCTTCGCCGCTAAACTGAGCTTCTTTTATTTCAGGGATTTGAATTTCGCGTACATATAAACTTACTCCTTGGGTTTGCAATTGACTGCTAAGCAGCTTTGCCTGTTCACGGTCCGGCGCGACACCTGCATAAACTCTGTTTTCATTATTCAGGTCATTCTGGGCCGCAACTCCCTCATTGGCAAGATCTTCCTTCGCTTGACTAACGCCCTTCTCATTGCTAAACACACCATACTGCAGCATATAGAATGACTGTGCCTGCACATCAACTGGAATTTTCGCAGCAACCCCTGTGCTTGCCTCTAATGCTGAACCTTGCTTATCTGCTGACGTTACAGCAGAATTGTTGCTTTCACCGTTTGGAGTTACTGAAGACACTGGCTTAGGTGCAGGTACCTGCACCTCTCCATTAAAGAGCGAGAGCACGACAAATCCAAACAGAGCTCCAGTGAAAATCGCGCCTATTACTGAGCCAAATACTTTCCACCAAGATGGAGGGCGAGAGGAGCGATAAGAGATCGACACATCGTCTGCATGATGTGTCAGATCAACCATGTCAGGGCGATCGCTTTCACTATCCCAGTCATACTGCTGTGGAGAACGTACCGTCTCAGTGCATATTTCATCAGAATGATTAACATCTTTATCGGAAGAAGGTTCACTGTAGTACTGATATTCGCTATGCTGTTCAAAAGGATCGCTCCAGCCTTCATATAGATCAATCGATCTAGAATGTAATAATGCTGGAGAGGAAGGATCACTTAATGACTGATTTTTTTCCTGAGACATCTCTTCTGCTTGGACTGGGCCTGATTCATTACCAAACCTAAAGGTCATTCTCGCTTTATTCACTGCTTACACGCTCCTTGTCCTTTCTTCTATATTTACGTATATGATAGATTTGAAATAGATATGTTAATCAGATTCCGCCCGGTAAAATAAAAACACGCTTCTCTCAGCCTACCATTAAGGCTTTGAAAAGCGTGTTTTGTATGGTCAGCGTGTTATACGTTCTCCGCAGCGCGCAGACGATTCGCAAGTTGATAGCCAACCTTATAAATATCTCCTGCACCCATTGTTAATACCAAGTCACCCGGTTTTACGCGTTCAATTAAGTCTTCGAAAACCTCTTCTTTCGTTGGTATATAACGAGCGTGTGCATTGCTGTTCTGAACAATCAATTGGGCAAGCCTGGAAGAGTGAACACCCTCAATTTGCTTTTCACCAGCTGGTGAGTAGATGTCCGTGATGATCACTTCATCCGCTTCACCGAAAGCTCGGCTGAAAGCATCAAGCAAGAAAAAGGTACGAGTATAACGCTGAGGCTGGAACACCGCAATAATACGTTTGCCCGTTGCCTTAGCAGCGCTTATAGTTGCTTGAATTTCCGTAGGATGATGTGCGTAATCATCAATGACCAATATATCGTTGATCTCTCCAAGTACTTGAAAACGGCGCTTAGCACCACTAAAGTGCTTAATAGCACCAGCAATTTCTTGGAACGGAATGCCTGCTTCTAGGCAAACAATGACAGTAGCCATTGCATTATATACATTGTGTTTGCCTGGAACGGACAATTCAATCGTTCCCAATTGTTCATTGTGATGGTGCATTGTAAACGATACTTTACGATCGCCCAGTTCAATATTTGAAGCTCTGTAATCTGCGTTAGCCTGAAGCCCATAAGTAATGACATGGCTTTGCACTTGCGGCAATATTGCTTGGACATTATCGTCATCAGCACATACAACCGCTTTACCGTCAGACTTCACTTGATTTAAAAATTGCACGTAGGCTTGCTTCAGTTGATTGAAGTCGCCGCCATAATTTTCAAGATGGTCAGCCTCAATATTCGTAACTACCGCTAAGGAAGGATGATATTGCAGGAACGAACCGTCACTTTCGTCGGCCTCCGCTACAACATATTTCCCTTTCCCTGCTTTTGCGTTAGTACCGATGTTCATAATTTCCCCACCGATAATATAGGTAGGATCGATGCCGCATTCTTCCATAACTAAGGCGATCATCGATGATGTTGTCGTTTTCCCGTGGGCACCTGCTACTGCTACGCCCAATCGTTCATTAAGTAATCGTGCTAACATTTGAGAACGATGAAGAATTGGAATGTTCAGTTGTTCCGCTACAACTCGTTCTACATTATCTTTAGGCAGCGCAGTCGAGTATACAACAAGATCTGCGCCGTGCACATGCTCGGCTGTATGACCGATATAAATTTTGGCTCCTTTTGCAGCCAGCTTCTCTGTAAGCTCTTGGGCAGCAACATCTGATCCAGTTACTGTATATCCCATTTCTAACATAACTCTAGCGATGGCGCTCATCCCATAGCCACCGATACCGATAAAATGTACATGTTGTTTTGATGTATTCAAAAATCCTCACCAACCTTTTTCAGAATCGGTCTGATACAGAAGGGTCGAACGTACGTCTGCAATTAAATAAAGCGTACCGGAAACGACCCCAAGATCCTCCGCTTCCGTCCGTGACTTCAGCACTTCAAGTGCCGCTCTCCAGTCCGGTTCAACGATTATTTCTAAATTTGGTTTCGCATATTTCTGCCGAAGTTGCTCTACGATGTCTAGTAAATGCCCTGCGTCCATTTTTTTACGAAAATCGGGCTCGGTAAGGATAAGCGTATCCACTATTGGTAGTATATGCTGCAAATATGACTCATGATGCTTGTTAGAGAGCATCCCCATCATTAAATTCAACTTGCGGTAGCTGTATATTTCCTGGATGCTTTTAGCGAGCGTCTCGGCACCCTCTGGATTATGCGCACCATCAATAAGAATTCGCGGATTCTCCGACACTCGCTCAAGGCGACCTGCCCAGAACGTTCGGCGAAATCCTTCTAGAACATCTTCGGGATCAAGCAAGAAAGCCATATACTGTCTTAAAACTTCGAGAGCCATCATTGCCCCTGCAGCATTTTTACATTGATGTTCACCTTGAAGTGATATTTCTAAATCACGCTCGCCAAACGGTCCCGAGAATCGAAACGATTGACCCTCCATGTTGACTGTACGCCGTTCTATTTTGAACTGTTCACCAAGTAAATAAAGGCTAGAATTTCTGCGCTTCGCAGTCTCTTTAATAACCGCGATCGCTTCCGGTTGTTCAACACAGCTTACTACTGGCACGCCTGGCTTAATGATTCCTGCTTTTTCAGTCGCGATTTGTGTAAGTGTATCTCCTAAAATATCGGTATGATCATAGCCTACATTTGTAATGATGGAGACGATAGGCGTCACAACATTGGTAACATCAAGCCTTCCCCCAAGTCCAGTCTCCCATACTACGACATCGGGATAACATACTTCTGCATAATAAAGAATTGCTAGTGCTGTAGACACTTCGAACATCGTTGGAGAACCAAGCTCCGTAGCTGCCAGTTCCTCCACAAGCGGGTATAGTCTATTAGACAGCTCTAACAGTGTTTCTTCAGGAATATCTTGCCCATTATATTGAAATCGGTTTGTAAACTTCGTTATGTACGGAGAAGTAAACGTACCTACTGAATAGCCTGACCTAATAAGAACCTCTGTTAAAAAGGCGCATGTTGAACCTTTCCCGTTCGTTCCAGCAACATGAATAAATTTGAGCCGACGATGCGGCTTGCCGAGCTTTTCGAGCATCAATTGAATGCGGTCCAATCCAGGTCTAATTCCAAAAGGAATAAGTCCGTTAATCCACTGCACGGCTTCTTGATAACTGTGAAAGGGAGCCGTGGCTGCAGTTCCTTCCTCTTCCAACATGATTCTTCACCCTTTGTCTGTTTTCTACCGAATTCATAAAGTTACATGTTTATCCTCCTAAGGATAACACCTTAGGAGGATAAAAGTCACACTTAACCTTTTAATTCTTCAATTCGCGCGAGCACTTTACTCCGTTTTTCCGAGTAATCGGCATGTTTAGCACGTTCTTCTTCGATCACTTTCGCAGGTGCTTTTGAAACAAATCCTTCGTTGCTTAGCTTTTTATCAATGCGTTCAACTTCAGCGTTCAAATGCTGAAGCTCTTTTTCAAGCCGCGCAATTTCCTGGGTAATATCGATTAAACCCGATAATGGTAAATAAAGCTCAGCTCCTGTAACAACAGCCGTCATCGCTTTATCAGGTATTTCGACATTAAGCGCCGCTTTGAACTCCGACGTATTGCAGAAACGGCGAATATAGTTCTCGTTGCGAGTAATAATTTCAAGCGTAGCTTGATCGCCAGGTTTCACAAGCAGTTCGATTTTCTTGCTCATCGGTACATTCACTTCTGCACGAATATTTCGAACAGCACGGATTGTATCCATCAACAAATTCATTTCTGCTACCGCATCCGCTGCTTCAAATGCAGCATCGTATTTCGGCCATTCTGCAAGTGTAATCGTATCGCCTTTATGCGGCAAATGCTGCCAAATTTCCTCCGAAATAAAAGGCATGAACGGATGAATCATACGCAGTGTACGATCAAGCACATAAGCAAGAACCGACTGCGTTTTCTTCTTCGCTTCCGCATTTTCGCTATAAAGAGACAATTTTGCAAACTCGATATACCAATCGCAAAGATCGTCCCAAATAAAGTTATATAGAAGACGACCTGTCTCCCCAAATTCATAGGAGTCGATCAGACGAGTAATATCGCGTGCAGTCTCATTGAGACGGTGTAAAATCCAGCGGTCAGCTGTTCCTAAATCACCGCTGATGTCGATGTCATCATAAGTAAATCCTTCAAGGTTCATGAGCGCAAAACGCGATGCATTCCATATCTTGTTTGCGAAGTTACGCGCTTGCTCAACACGTTCCCACCGGAAACGCAAATCTTGACCAGGTGTGCTGCTTGTCGAAATCATATAACGGAGTGCATCTGCACCGTATTGTTCGATTACATCGATCGGATCGACACCATTGCCGAGCGACTTCGACATTTTGCGTCCTTCACTATCGCGTACTAGTCCGTGAATGAGTACATCTTTAAACGGTATTTCACCCGTAAATTCGAGCGCCGTAAAGATCATACGAGCAACCCAGAAATAAATAATGTCGTAACCTGTTACGAGTACATCTGTCGGATAGAAGCGTTTGAGGTCCTCTGTCTCTTCAGGCCAGCCGAGTGTAGAGAACGGCCAAAGAGCGGAGCTGAACCATGTATCAAGAACATCTTCATCCTGTTTCAAATCGTGGCTGCCGCATTTGGAGCATACTTCTACTGCTTCGTGTGCAACATGAAGTTCACCGCAAGACTCACAGTACCAAGCAGGAATACGGTGACCCCACCAAAGCTGTCTAGAAATACACCAGTCGCGTACATTTTCAATCCAATGTAAATAGATTTTCTCAAAGCGGTCCGGTACGAAGTTAACACCTTTACCCGATTTTTGCGCTTCAATTGCTCTTTCAGCAAGCGGCTTCATGCGTACAAACCATTGTGTGGATAGATAAGGCTCAACAACCGCACCTGTACGTTCACTGTGGCCTACTTGATGCAAGTGGTCCTCAATTTTGATGAGTACACCGATCTCTTGCAAGTCTTTAACGATTTGTTTGCGGCATTCGAAGCGATCAAGCCCTTGGTATTTACCAGCGGCTGCATTCATCGTACCGTTCTCATCCATCACCGTAATTTGCGGCAAGTTATGGCGCAGACCTACTTCGAAGTCGTTCGGATCATGCGCCGGTGTAATTTTCACAGCGCCGCTGCCGAATTCCTTCTCAACGTACTCGTCAGCGATAATCGGAATTTCGCGATTAACAAACGGCAGAACGAGTGTTTTGCCGATAAGGTGTTTATACCGTTCATCCTCAGGATGGACAGCAACAGCTGTATCGCCAAGCATCGTTTCCGGGCGAGTAGTTGCAACCGTAATATGGCCGCTTCCGTCTTTTAGCGGATACTGCAAATGATAAAGGTGGCCTTGTACTTCCTTGTACTCCACTTCAATGTCCGACAAAGCTGTCCGAGCTGCTGGGTCCCAGTTAATAATATATTTACCGCGGTAAATAAGACCCTTCTCATACAGTTTAACAAACACTTCACGTACTGCACGTGATAACCCTTCATCCAGGGTAAAGCGTTCGCGAGAATAATCGAGTGAGAAGCCCATTTTAGCCCACTGTTCATGGATGTTCGCCGCATATTTTTCCTTCCATTCCCAGACTTTGTCCAGAAATTTCTCACGGCCTAAATCATAGCGAGACAATCCTTCCTCGCGCAGTTTCTGCTCTACTTTTGTTTGCGTTGCAATACCCGCGTGATCAGATCCTGGGAGCCAAAGCGCATCATAACCCTGCATACGTTTGGTGCGGATCAAAATATCTTGCAGCGTAAAATCAAGCGCATGCCCAATATGGAGCATCCCTGTTACGTTAGGAGGGGGGATAACAATGGTGAAAGGTTCAGCTTCCGGAATCCGGCCTGCTTTAAAAAATCCGCCATCCATCCAATATTTATACCATTTCTGCTCCGCTGCTTTCGGATCATACGTGGTAGGCATTTCTGATGTCGGTTGGTTTACATTCTCTGACATGGCTACATACCTCCGTTAATATTTCAGCATATCCTCTTTAAAACACAAAAAAACCTTCGTCTCAAAGGACGAAAGGTTTACTTTCGCGGTACCACCTTTGTTTCAAGCTTATCCGCCATTCTTATATAAGACAGCAATATCTTAAAGCTTGACTCTCTAAACAGATAACGGCTGCGCGCCGGTCTGTCCTGACCGCTAAATGGGCTTCAAACAGACGACTCCCGGGCGACTTCGGCAAGCTGGATCCTGCGGAATCTCACAGCGCTACAATTCCACTCTCTGAAGGGCATACTTCCTACTATTCCCATTCCAAGTCTTTAATGAATGTTCATTTCTCTCATCATAACTTGGATAGGAGCGCGAGTCAACATTTCTGCCATAGATTAGGGTATATATAATATCTGTCCTTCAGTTACACTTTGCTCAGACAAGCGATTATATAGCAGCAGCTCACGCGGGGTTAACTGATAACGAGTAGCAATTGTGTCAATCGTCTCTTCACGCTGAACTATGCAAAGGCGCAATTTACGAAATGGCGACTGCTCTTCTAACGTATTTACAAAAAGATTTTTCCACCGAATCTCTTCTCCAGGTGCGCTTGCAGCTTGCGCATTCTCGTCTTCTCGTTCTTGTAAAGATTGTTGCTCTTTGGCAATCCGGTTCGTGTGGAGAAGTGTACTTAATCCAACATTTTCAGCAGGCTTCTGCTCTGCCTGCTTTTTACTGCCCAACGCAACTTTAAGCTCTGGCTTCTCTTCAGGAATACGCTCTGTAGTTTGCTCCCATAACGTATCGTTTGGCTCTTCGTAGTAAGATTGCTGCTCTACTGCTGCATCGACAGCTATTGTCTGATCATCTATTAAAGAGACATACTCTTCAGCCTGAGTTAAATCAGCAGCATCCTCGTGCTGATCGTTCCAAGTATTGAAAACATCGGTATTTTCTTGTTGATCCCGTTGATTTTCTAAATATTGCTCAGGAAGTGGCTGTCCAAACTCAGAGTTCACCTGCGGTTCTGCATTATATTCCTTGTCCGCATAAAGCGCTGAAGTTTGGATTTGCGGCAGGCTCCCAAGCCAAGAAATATCGTGATTTGCTTGATTTGGTACACCCGAGAACGAATCTCCTGAATAAGGAACCGCTTCTTGTTCGTCCCTAACTTCATGATCCACAGATGAACCAAAGCTGTTCGAATCATGAACTACTGTAAACTCATCAACATCCCACTGTCGTTCAGGCTCTGAATGTACCACGCCTACACCCCTAAGAGATAGTACACCCGTAATGTTAAGACTGCGTTTTGAAAGCAGATCAATATCAAAATTTTCGATCTCAACAGCAATATCTTCAAGCCTGCTTACCCGATTCAGAGGGATTGTTATTTCAACAGGTATGAAGTGCTGAAGCTCCTGTTCGAAGGCTTCCGGCCCCTCGCCTCGGTATACTCCAGTCAGGATCAACTGACCCCGTAATATTGCCTGTTCTCCCGTAGGGATAACCTGAATGTTCGGCACTAATTCAATCTCTTCCAGTTCCTCAATACCCACTAGATCTTCTGATAGATGCACACGTTCATAAATATCAAATCGCAGACCGTAAGATTGATCAGACAACGATAATGCCCTCCTTCCAACATATACAAAACGGTATTTTGGCAATCAAGAACATCTCTTGGTCAAAATGTTCACTCGTTCTATCTATATGCTGTAATAAGGAGTGCATGCTATTTGTTTTTTCAATCTATCATCTACTCTTCGGCCATTAGGGATGAGCGCAGCTCATGAAAGGAATCCGGCCATGGGTCTTCAACGACTTCTCTCTCTGCAGTCAATGGATGCGGAAATGAAAGCCGCTCTCCATGAAGTGCTTGATAAGGAAAAAGGGATGACTGCCCGCCGTAAAGTGTATCTCCGATTAACGGATGCCCCATATGACTCATATGCACCCTGATTTGATGCGTACGCCCCGTATCTAAATCAAGCCGTACAAGACTCGCATTTGAATAAGTCTCCACAACTTTCACATGCGTTACAGCATGCTGACCCGTGGGTGATACACGTCTTCGCTGTTTATGATGACGGTCTTTGCCAATCGGCAAATCAATCACTTGCAGTTCGGGCGACACTATTCCTTGAACAAAAGCGACATATGTGCGATCGATTTCCTTAACACGCATCGCCTCATCCAGCTTTAAATGAGCAAAATCATTTTTGGCATACAAGACAGGTCCTGAAGTATGCTCATCAAGTCTGTGAATATGACGTACACGTAATCGTTGTCCTGTGCTTTCATAATACGCAGCGACAGCATGGGCTAATGTAAGATGCTGTTCTTTCACTGTAGGGTGTACGAGCATGCCAGCGGGCTTATGAACGACAAGGCAGAAATCATCCTCATACAATATATTCAGTTCTCGGTAATAAGGCTCGTATTCAGGTTCTTCAGCTCGAAATAGACGAACGCGGAGTCGGTCTCCAGCTAACTGAATACCGTTCTCCGCCATCCATCCTCGAATGATTTTATCGGATAGACCGAAATGACGCGCAAGCCACTGATGTGCAGCCATCATTCGATCTTCACTTGCCATTACCTCGCGCCCCGGAGTCACTTCGAGCCATTCTCCGCGACGCTTCCAATTCCCGTGCCAACTCACAGGCTCTTCAAGGCGTTATAATTTGCCTCAATCGTTGCCTCAATGTCCTCATCACTGTGAACACCGGATACGAACATTCCTTCAAATTGAGAAGGAGCCACACTCACACCCTCATTAATTAATGCTGCAAAATAACGTGTAAACAGCTTCAGATCGCTGCTCTTAGCTGTTTCATAGTTAATGACTTTGGATGAGGTAAAGAACGGGCATACCATTGAACCGACACGATTGATCGTGCACGGAATACCAAGTTCACGAGCGTTCTTCTCGAAGCCTGCCTGCAGTTTAGCAGCTTGCTTCTCTAAGTGATCATACACTTCAGGTGTAAGCAGTTTAAGCGTTGTGTAGCCTGCTACCATCGCGAGCGGATTACCGCTTAGCGTACCCGCCTGATAAATAGGACCTGACGGGGCAATTCGCTCCATAATTTCGCGTTTACCGCCGTAAGCGCCTACTGGAAGTCCGCCGCCGATCACTTTACCAAGACAAGTCAAGTCTGGAGTAACATTAAACCGTCCCTGCGCACTGTTAAGGTGAACACGAAATCCAGTCATCACTTCATCGAAAATAAGCACGCTGCCGTAATCCGTTGTTAATTTCCGCAGTCCTTCCAAGAAACCAGGGAGCGGAGGAACAACGCCCATATTGCCCGCCACAGGCTCAACAATAACACCTGCAATTTCTTCGCCGAATCGTTCAAATGCAAGCTTAACGGACTCCAGATCGTTATATGGAACCGTAATTGTATTTGCTGCTACGCCTTCAGGAACACCAGGGCTGTCAGGCAGGCCGAGTGTCGCTACTCCTGAACCTGCTTTAATAAGCAAGCTGTCAGCATGTCCGTGATATGAACCTTCGAACTTAAGGATTTTACTCCGGCCAGTATATCCGCGCGCTAAACGAATCGCACTCATCGTCGCTTCTGTACCGGAGTTAACCATACGTACGATATCGATGGAAGGGACGCGTTCAACGACGAGTTTTGCCATTTGCGTCTCAATCTCTGTCGGCATACCGAAACTTGTCCCTTTTGCCGCTGTTTCCTGAATCGCCCCAATGACTTCAGGATGAGCATGCCCCATAATGAGGGGACCCCAGGAGCAGACATAATCGATAAAAGAATTGCCGTCTATATCGTATACTTTCGAGCCTTGTGCGTGGTCTGCATAAATTGGAGTGAGTCCAACAGATTTAAACGCGCGTACAGGACTGTTAACGCCTCCGGGAAGATATTTTTTAGCCTCCTCAAAAGCTGCTTTGGAACGTTCATCATTACGAACTTTAGAATTTCCACTCATCGAAAGACACTCCGTTTCTTATTTATTAAAAAGTTATTTCGATTCCTTCAACCAGCGCGCTACATCCTTGGAGAAATAGGTGATAATAATATCCGCGCCCGCACGTTTCATACCTGTCAGCATCTCCATCACAATGGCCTTCTCGTCGATCCAGCCCTGCATTGCAGCAGCTTTCACCATTGAGTATTCTCCACTTACGTTGTAAGCTACAAGCGGCAGATCGAACTGATCTTTAATGATGCGAATGACGTCCATGTAAGCGAGAGCAGGCTTCACCATTAGCATATCGGCACCTTCAAGGACATCTGTTTCTGCTTCACGAAGTGCTTCTCTTACGTTGGCAGAATCCATTTGATATGCTTTGCGGTCACCGAACTGCGGCGCTGAATCAGCAGCATCGCGGAAAGGTCCGTAGAATGCAGATGAATATTTCACCGAATAAGACATGATCGGAACATTTTGGAAACCGGCTTCATCAAGTCCTGCGCGAATCGCTTGCACGAAGCCGTCCATCATATTGGAAGGAGCGATAATATCTGCACCCGCCTTCGCTTGGGAGACAGCAGTTTTCACGAGCAGTTCTAATGATTCATCATTTAAAACTTCACCATGAATATGACCGTCGCGTTCGAACGTATGCACCATGCCGCAATGTCCATGGTCTGTAAATTCACATAAGCATGTATCTGCCACAACAAGCAGGTCAGGATACATCGCCTTAATGCGGCGTGTTGCTTCCTGAACGATACCGTCTTCTGCAAATGCAGATGAACCGACGCTGTCTTTTGTTTCGGGAATACCGAATAGAAGTACAGCTTTAATGCCTAAATCTACAATTTCCTTCACTTCTGCTTCAAGCATATCTAACGAGAGATTATAAATGCCAGGCATCGAGGTAATTTCATTCTTCACACCAGTGCCATAAGTGACAAAAATCGGTTGAATGAGATCGTCTACGGTTAACACCGTTTCCCGAACTAGACTGCGAATTGCTGCGGTTTGACGCAAACGGCGATGCCGTACTATTGGAAATGTCATTAGAGTAACCTCCTAAAAATGTTTCAATTATAAGCCGATATTTAAATTGTGATTATTCCATTTACATAAAGTATCTAATAAACTATCTATCGATGCTTCCTTAGCGAGCATCGTAACGTTTAGGCCCGCTTCGCTTGCCGTCTTAGCTGTAAGCGGTCCAATACAAGCAATATCTATTCCTTCGAGCGCAGCCACTGGATCCTCTATGCCCATGCGCCTTAAAATAGCCATAAAATTTGTTACTGTCGATGAGCTGGTGAAGGTCACGGCGTCAATCGCCTTTTCTTCGATCCATTTGAGCAGCTCGATATCGTCCTCGCCTGTCATTACCGTTTCATATATTGTTACTTCGGTTACATTTAGACCTAGCCCTCGAAGCTTCTCGGGAAGCCATGACCTCGCCAGATCACCGCGCGGCAGCAGAACTTTCTGGCCGGGAATGAATTCGGAGCCGAACGCCTCGACCAATCCTTCAGCCTGAAAACGTTCTGGCAGCTTCTCACTCACGATCCCTTTCTTTCTTAACGCTTCGGCAGTCGCAGGTCCTACTGCAGCGATACGCGCTTTATGAAGGGACCGAATATCTCCGCCTAATTCCTCTAAATGTTGAAAGAAAAATTCAACGCCGTTAACACTCGTAAAAAAGACCCAATCGTACTGCTCCATGTTAGACAGCGATTGTTTAATCTGAGAGAGTGTAATCTCGTCCTTAGGCGCGACGGTTTCAATAACAGGAAACTCATAAGGCTCGCCGCCCAATTCCTCAATCCGATTCACGAGTTCACTCGCTTGACTGCGCGAACGAGTAACGACGATTCTTTTCCCGAATAAAGGAAGCAGTTCAGCCCATTTCAGCTTCTCTCTTTGTTTGACAACATCACCAACGACAATCACAGCGGGAGGTTTAAAATCAGCCTGTTTCACTTTCTCCTCTATATCCGCTAAAGTGCCCGTAATCGTTGCCTGTTCCGCCCTAGTACCCCAGCGAATTAATGCAATAGGCGTTTCAGGTGATCGACCGTATTTCATAAGTTGGTTGCTAATATATCCAATCTTCGATACACCCATCATAAAAACCAGTGTGCCCGTTGCATTCGTTACTTTATCCCAATGAATGGACTGATCAAGCTTATCTGGACTTTCATGACCTGTAATAATGGATAGGGAGGATGCCAAATCTCGGTGTGTTACAGGTATGCCCGCATAGGCAGGTACAGCGATCGCTGAAGTTACACCAGGTACAATTTCAAATGGTATTCCATTCTTCTTAAGCAGTTCAGCCTCTTCGCCCACACGTCCAAAGATCGTAGGATCCCCGCCCTTTAACCGAACGACAATCTTATCTTGCAGAGCAAGATCGACGAGCAATTGATTAATTTCCTCTTGCTTCATCGTGTGACGATCCGGCAATTTGCCGACATATATTTTTTGCGCTCCCGGTTTGATTTGCTTGAGTAGACGCGGACTTGCCAGACGATCATATACAATGACATCCGCCTTTTGGATGCATTCTAACCCTTTTACCGTTATTAATTTTGCTTCCCCAGGACCTGCCCCAACCAAGAATACCTTCCCCGCCACATGATCATCCCCTAACTTCTGACAGTATACGATCCGCTCCTTGAGCAATGAGTTTGTGCGCAACCTCTTCGCCTAATTGCTCAGGGTCAGTACCGGATGCTATTTCTTTCAAAAGAACCGTTCCATCCGGCAACCCGACCATTCCCGTTAATTGAATAACCTTTTGATCTTGATTTGAATGCGAGCCTTCATTTTGGGCAAGGGTTGCGTAAGCTCCAATTGGAACTTGGCATCCGCCATTTAGTACAGCTAGAAAACGCCGCTCAGCACGTACGGTTAATTCCGTCTCCTGATCATTGTAAAGAGATAGAAGATGCAGCACTTCTTGATCGTCAGCACGGCATTCAATGCCTAGTGCTCCTTGTCCCACGGCGGGAAGACATACATCAACAGGCACATACGATGAAATCTTATCTTCCCATCCCATACGGTACAGCCCTGCTGCAGCCAGAATAATCGCATCAAACCCTTCGGTTTCCAGTTTCCGCAAACGGGAATCAATATTCCCCCTTATGGATTCGAGCTGTAAATCTGGACGGTAAGCTTTGAGCTGACTTGCACGCCGAAGACTGCTCGTGCCGACTTTCGCACCACGAGGCAAATTTTCCAGTGAGAGTCCTTCTTTAGAGATAAGGGCATCCCTAGGGTCAACACGGCGCGGGACCGATCCATTCACAAGTCCCTCCGGCAGTTCCGACGGCATATCCTTCATACTATGAACAGCAATATCAATTTCTCCATTCAGCATCGCCTGCTCTATTTCTTTAACGAACAGACCTTTACCTCCGACCTTAGACAACGTTACATCTAAGATTTGATCGCCTTTGGTCACAATTTTTTTAATTTCAAATTGAAAAGGCAGGTTATGGGCAGAACAAATTTTTGTTAACGCCTCAATAACCTGTCCTGTTTGTGTTAAAGCAAGTGCGCTCTGTCTAGTCCCTACCACAATCGTACGCATCTCTCGTCATTCCCCCTGGGTTTGTATAATCCATGATTCTATCTCTTCATCGCTCCACCAATCAAAGGAGCCTGCTCGAATGGAATTCAGTATATCCATAGTAGCCGCCGCCTTAAGGAGCGTATGCCGCCGAACAGGATCACTTACCTTGGACTGGACCACCGATCTAATGCGATACAAAAATTCGGTATACTTTTCGTACTCATCACCAAACTCATGCTCTAGCTGATGACGAATCTCTTTTGCCGCTGCCGGCCCGGCTCCTGTTGTAGACACTGCAATAATGAGTTTGCCGCGTCTCATGACGCTTGGGCTCATAAAAGTCCCTTCCTCTTGCGAAGTAACAATGTTCACAGGGATTCTCAGCTCAGCAGCTTCTTTAGCGACTTGCCTATTTATCTCAACGGAATTCGTTGCTGCATAGATAAGGAGAGCTTCTTGTAAATCTCCATATTCATAGGGACGTGCAATCCATTTGATTAGACCAGCTTCTTGCCACTGTGCCATGGATGTGGTAAGAGTTGGACTTATAACAACCACATCAGCCTTCGCTTCTACGAGGGAAGCCGCTTTACGTTCAGCTACCTTTCCTCCACCAACAACTACACAGCGTTTGCCCTCACAATCCAGCATTATCGGTATATAGCCTGCCAATAGTCCTCTCACGCTCCTGTCCATCTATGAAATTCGGACCATGAATTCAGCACAAAATTTAAAATCGTAAAGGCATACCCAAGAAGTGTCCACCTCGCCATCATAGCCCCCGAATGTTGAGAAGATCTCTTTCTTACAAAATACCAACCATATATCGCTAACGCCATTAGCGTAGAGGATACTTTTAAATCGAGCAACAGCTCCCACCGTTTCTCCTCATATAGAGACAACATCGCAAGAATCAAAGATGCGATGAGCAGCGGTACGCCGATTAACATCGCAGAATAGGTATACTTGTCAATCATCTCTAGGCTTGGTAAGCGGCGAACCGTATCATCCCATTTCTTTACTTTCAACTTGCGATGCAAGTATAAATACATACATGCGAACACGGATGCAACAGTTAAAGCTGCAAAGCTTAAACTCGCCAGCGTGATATGTAAAACAAGTAAGCCTCGAACACCATCCCAGTTGCCAGCGACATGATCGCTCACCGGCATCCAAAACCGATTGAGCACAATAATGCAGAAACTAATAACACCAAGCAGTAATATCGCATATTCGGATTTTTGAAAAAAGGACATGATTAGCGAAATCAATACCAAACTAACCGTAAGCCAATTCAAAAAATCGAATCGTGTAAAAATCGGCAATCCGTTTGCTTGCAGCCAGCGTATCGCAATAACAGTAATCTGCAATATACTAGCTAAAGCAAGAAGCCCTGTGCCCATCCGCTTCGCACTCCGATTGCGGCGAATGCAATCCGAGAAATAAAACAGAAGGCTCAGGGCATAAATAGATATTAAAACGTCATACGCTCCACTGAGAAATTTCAAGCCATTCACCTGCTTTTAAAGCGTAGCCGGCGCCAAAGTCATTTTGATTTGTTCTTTCACTGAACCGTCAGACTTCACTTTAGGTCTGCGTTCCATAGCATCCGCCTCAGCCGCCACGCTGTTCAATTCATCTTGCTCTTTCATCCCTTTAAGCTGGTCTTCCAAGGCAAAAATATGAGTGAACAGTTCTAAAGCTTCTCTTCCTTGCTTTTCTCCAGCCATTTCTTTAATCCGGTTAATAGGATCATGCATCATTTGGTTTACGATGCTTTTCGTTAGCCTTTGAATCACTTTACGTTGACGTTCATTCAGTTCAGGAAGCTTGTTAAATAGACTTTCGAGTGTCTCCTCATGAATTTCCGAAGCTTTATCCTGCAGTGCACGGATAACAGGTCTAACACCAAGTGTTCTAATCCATTTATTATAAACATCGATTTCTTCAGCAATCATCGTTTCAATCTTAGCTGCTTCCGAGCGCCGCATTTCCAGATTGGTCTCAACGATTCCTTCTAAATCATCAATATCATATAAGAAAACATTTTGCAGCTGACCAATAGAAGGATCGATATCCCTTGGCACAGCAATATCAATCATGAAGAGTGGTCTAGATTGACGCTTCTTCATACTTGTAGCGACCATTTCAGAAGTCAGCACATATTGCTTGGCTCCTGTTGAGCTAATAACAATATCCACTTCATGAAGCCGCGCTATTCCTTCTTCAATCGTACAAGACGTACCATCAAATTTACGGGCTAACTCTTCTGCTCGCGAAAGCGTTCGATTCGCAACAATGACTTCTTCAGCACCGTTCGCGTATAAGTGTTTCACAGTCAGTTCACTCATTTTACCAGCGCCGAGTATAAGCACCTTCTTATCCGTAAACGTGCCGAAAATACGTTTGCCTAGTTCCACAGCTGCATAGCTTACCGAAACAGCACTTTCGCCAATCGAAGTCTCAGAATGAGCTCGTTTACCAAGGGTAACAGCTTGTTTAAACAACGTATTGAACCATGTACCTGTGCCATGTTCATCTTGCGAGAGTAGAAAGCTGCTGCGCACTTGTCCCAATATCTGTGTTTCACCAATAACCATCGAATCAAGCCCGCAAGTCACACGGAACAGATGACGAACAGCTTGTTCGTCCTCATATATATATAAGTGTCGAGTAAATTCTTCACGAGGTATGCCGAACCAATTCTCCATAAAACTACGAATATAATGTCCGCACATATGAAGCCGATCGACAACAACATAAATTTCCGTACGGTTACACGTTGCAACGATGACGCCTTCCAATACACTCTTTGTCTGCTTCAACTCGCTAAGCGCTCTTGGCAATTCGTCTTCTTCAATTGTAAACCGCTCTCTCACTTCCACAGGCGCCGTGCGATAGTTTAATCCAACAACGACGATGTGCATTGCAAGTTCACCTGCCTACGATTTAAATTCACATTAAATCAAATATTATGAAACAATTATTATTATATCATAGTTTTAAAAGGGGCCTTAGTTTATTTATGAAATGTTTATGAAATCCCCATTTTCTTAACATTGTATTTCTACGTATCATCATTACCTTTTACGACAATTTTCATCCAAATTCTCTTCCTAGTTTATTCCTTTGGGACAATTGTATCAAGTTCTTTCGCAAATATTGCTAGCTCTTCCTCCTTGGAGGAAATAATATGGTCATTGCTGCTGAGCAGATCCGTATATACAGGCAACATTTTCGAGAAAACAGAAGCCGCCTCATGAATAACATTTTGCTCTTCGCTGGTCATAGAGCGTTCTCCTCCAATTTGCAACGAGGTAATATAGGCAACCAGCTTGCTTAGCCCAGAAAGTTCATCCAGTTGTCCTTCTGCAAACGTGCGCGCAAAACGATCATGGGTATATTTTGCCGTATACGCAGCAAGCTTAAGCTCATTTAATTCATCGGTATGTTCTGCTTTAACCGCCTCGTTAAGAGATGAATTCAATATATTCATCTGTAAGAGAGTAACCTCAAATAACATCTGTTTAGGATCTTCGCCATCATGTGAATTATGTTTAATGAGTGCAATCAATTGTAAGAATACAACACAAACTAAGGCAGTGATTAAAATCACAGGCAGCAATCTTCGTCTTCTTCTCATTCTTCATCCCCCCGTACTAGCCTTGTAACCATTGTATGGAGGGGAGAAAAAACAAATAACCATGGAAATTCCATGGTTATTGCGTATTACGATTATTATTTATCCGTTAAACCAGTTCAGCTTGTTTCATCGCAGGTGTTTCTACTTGAAGTTCTCCCAACCCGCGAACCAGTTTTTTAGCATATGTTTTTTCTGGTTTCAATACGGATACCAGGTAGTCAATAGCGACTTGCGGATCAACCGTTTCACCACAAGTGTAGCAGTCAATCGCTGCAAAACCTCTCTCAGGATACGTATGAATTGAGAGATGGCTCTCCGACAACAACACAAGCACTGTAGCTCCTTGTGGTTCGAATTGCTTGGATTGCACGGATAGTACCGTTGCGCCACATGCTTCAGCGGCTTCCACCATTTGAGCTTCTAAAAATTCAGCATTGTTCAACAGTTCAAAATCGGCTCCCCAAGTATCAACAGCAACGTGTCTTCCGAAAGTTGAATATTCCATCTTTCGGTTCCCCCTTCCTAGGAATAAAATGTTTGAAAAAATTTCATCCGCTAGGACCTACGTCATTCACTTCCCGAGGGAATAATCTCTCTCAACATTCAATGTCCTGAGTGATATTGAGTGAATCCTGGTTCCTATATTCTTTTCAACGAGATTTAAAATAACATCTATTGGCCCGAAATGCAACATTTTTTTTGAAAACTTAGATGCGAAATAATTACAGCCACAGCCTATGATTATTTTATGAACTTGGTGAGGGTTATACGATTATTTTCCGCATTCATCTTTAATGAAAGTTTATACAATACAAAAAAAAGACCTATCTTAAGATAGGCCCTTTATATAAGATTTAAGCTTCTAGTACGAATAATCGTTGTACATAGGATCGCAGAGATTCATCAATCGCTTGAATTTGGTATGAACTGTCAGCCGAAATCCGTTGATCCAACAAATCATTTATAGACCGCTGGATTTTACTAATTTCTAATTCCACATCTTTAGCTTCATACAACCGCTCGAGTTCTTCTACCGTATTTTTATATTCAAAGACCAGCTTTTCCGATTCACGAGAGCATTCAACAATTTTACGAACTGAACCTTCTTTATAAAAATACACCATAATGAATCCATCATAAATGCGGTTAACAAGTCCTGTTCCTTTATAAGTGACGAATAATTTTCGCATCGCATTTGTAAGACGAGGATTCACCAAGCGGACAGATAACTCACAGACATAAAATCCATCCCTCTTGTCAAAAGGCAAATGTATTTCTTCACCATTCTGATCTTCAAGCACAATTTCTTGACTTCCATTTTCCAAAACTTTTACTTTTTGATGGACTAATGGATCTAGGGCTTCATGAACAAACCGATACATTTGAGCTTCCGACATTTCCAAACGGGCATTTACATATTCTGTGGCTAACCGCTTAGCCATCATAAAAATCTCCTCAATTCTTTTAACTATCCTTATGGATATTATACACCACAATGCAAAATCATTGCTTGAAGACGAAATCACGAATTTCCACCGAATTTCATAAAAAAATGGATTAATGCGTTATATCTGCGAAAAATCCCCCATCATACTCGCTTTCCTGCATCAACTTTCCGTGCTAGCTATGTTGTCCGCCAATATTTTATGATTGGATGGCTGCAGAAATCATGCTCCACAGCTCGTCTTTACCCATACCTATTTCTGATGAAAATAAAATAAACGGATCGGATGAGTTCAGAGCAAGCGCTTCTCTGATTATTTTTGAATGTTTTGCCCATTTACTTTTAGGAACTTTATCCGCTTTCGTCGCAACGACACATACTGGAATTTCATAATGTTTAAGCCAATCATACATCAGTTCATCGTCTTTGGACGGCGGGTGTCTGAGATCGATCATCAGAAGAACGAGTTTTAACGTCTCACGGTTCAGTAAATAATTTTCGATCATTCTGCCCCAAGCTTCACGCTGAGACTTGGATACTTTCGCAAATCCGTAACCAGGTAAATCAACGAAATAAAGCTGATCATTGATAAGATAATAATTTAAATGCTGCGTCTTACCCGGCGTAGAGCTTGTGCGTGCAAGGTTTTTACGGTTAATCATTCGGTTAATCAGCGAGGACTTACCGACATTGGAACGCCCTGCCAGAGCAATCTCTGGCAAGGCGTCCTGAGGATATTGATCAGGGCGTACAGCACTGATCACAAATTGTGCATCTGTAACTTTCATATAACGAATATCCCTCTCTAGTGAACTCCCGCATGCTTAACAAGTGCATGTTCCAAAACTTGATCCATATGGGATACCGGAACAAACTCAATGTCATTTTTAACACTGTCTGGAATCTCGCGCAGATCCGACTCGTTATCTTTAGGGAGCAATATTTTTTTGTAGCCAGCACGGTGTGCTGCTAACGATTTTTCTTTTAAGCCACCGATTGGGAGAACACGTCCGCGAAGTGTAATTTCTCCTGTCATCGCCACATCCTTAGACACATACCTATTGGTAAGTGCAGAAATGAGCGCGGTCGCAATCGTTATACCTGCAGAAGGTCCATCCTTCGGTATTGCTCCTTCTGGAATATGAATGTGAATATCATTCTTCTCATGAAAATCAGGCGCAATCCCTAGTTCCTCTGCTTTAGAACGAGTATAACTAAACGCAGCCTGCGCTGACTCTTTCATAACGTCGCCTAGTTTGCCCGTAAGCGTCAGCTTCCCGCTTCCTGGTACGACAGTGACTTCAATTATGAGTGTATCACCGCCGACTTCTGTCCAAGCAAGTCCTGTAACCGCACCAATTTGATCTTCTTGTTCTACCATGCCGTAACGATATTTAGCAATGCCTAAATAATCTTTAATATCATCAGGTTCGATCTGTATTGACTCTTTACCTTCAGAGACGATTTTTTTAGCCGCTTTCCGGCATAAAGCAGCAACCTGTTGCTCCAAATTGCGTACTCCGGATTCCCGGGTATATTCACGTATGACCTTAAGCAGCGCATCTTCACTAATCTGTAGTTGCTCGTCTTGGAGTCCATGTTCTTTCTTCTGCTTAGGCAGCAGATAACGGGTAGCAATTTGCAGCTTTTCAAGCTCCGTATATCCAGGAATAAACAACGTCTCCATCCGGTCAAGAAGCGGTCTAGGAATATTGTGCACTGCATTAGCGGTTGTAACAAACATCACATTGGATAGATCAAAAGGAATCTCTATAAAATGATCACTAAATGTATTGTTTTGCGCCGGATCCAGTACTTCGAGCAGCGCGGAAGCTGGGTCTCCTCGAAAATCAGAAGCCATCTTATCAATCTCATCAAGCAGAAATACAGGATTAAGTGTCCCCGCAGTCTTAAGCCCTTGAATGATACGTCCTGGCATTGCCCCCACATATGTTCTGCGGTGACCGCGAATCTCGGCTTCATCCCTTACGCCACCCAAGGAAATACGCACAAACTCACGGCCTAATGATCTGGCAATCGATCGAGCTAATGATGTTTTACCCACTCCTGGCGGACCAACGAGACAGAGAATCGGACCTTTAAGCTTCTTGACGAGTTTCTGAACTGCCAAATATTCGAGCACACGTTCTTTCGGCTTCTCGAGGCCATAGTGATCTTCATCTAAAATTTGCTCTGCTTTATGCAGGTCTAGATCATCCTCAGTTTTGTTTGTCCAAGGGAGACTGAGCAGCCAATCGACATAGTTGCGAATGACGCCGCCTTCTGCTGAGCTTGCAGGCATTTTCTCCAGTCTGTCAATTTCCTTCTCAACCTTCTCTTTAACCTTCTCAGGCAATGTAAGGCTTTCAAGTTGAGCTCTTAGTTCCTCAACTTCTCCAGCGCGGCCCTCTTTCTCACCCAGTTCTTTCTGAATAGCCTTCATTTGCTCTCGCAAATAATATTCCTTCTGGGTTTTCTCCATTTGCTTTTTCACACGCTGACTAATTTTCCGTTCTAATTCTAAAACTTCACGTTCATTATTTAAAATATCTAACAGCTTCTCAAGCCGATTACGGACATCAACGGTCTCGAGAATTTCCTGTTTGTCTTTAATTTTAAGCGCCAAGTGACTCGTGATGACATCGGCCAGTCTGCCTGGTTCTTCAATATCTGAAACGGCCGCAAGAGTCTCTGGCGTCACTTTTTTAGACAAATTAATATAGTGCTCAAATTGATTCAGCACCGTCCGCATGAGCGCGTCAACTTCCGGATCAGTTATCTCCTGTTCGGGTAACTCCTTAGCCAACACTTCATAAAATTCGTCATTGTCCATATATTGAATGATTTCCGCACGTTCCATGCCTTCGACAAGAACGCGAATCGTTCCGTTTGGAAGCTTTAACATCTGTCTAACCTTCGCCACAGTACCTACACGAAAAATATCTTCTTGCGTCGGTTCTTCGATGTTCACTTCCGATTGAGAACAGAGGAGAATCAAGTTATCTTCAACCATCGCTTTTTCTAATGCTTTGACGGATTTCTCCCGGCCTACATCGAGATGAAGTACCATACTCGGATAAACAAGGAGTCCTCTCAAAGGCAGTAAAGGAAAACGACGACCTTTCGATTTATGGGGTCCCATCGCTTTCGCACCTCCAGTGGCTCTCAGTTAAAAGTCATTTCATATTTTATCAAATGTTCACATAAAACACCAATGAGCGGGCGCCGCTCAAATTAACAGCTACCCGCATCAGAAATTTGTCCTGAACTTTGAGATTCTGCATGGAAGAACGAAGCTGCTCTGGTAGGGAAAGGGTCCACCCCAGAAGCTGGAAGACCCATTTGTTCTTGAATCTCTTCACCAAACACATGTCCAAGCACTTCTTCAATAGACTCCACGGGTATGACCTGAACACCTTCTAAACTCGTAAATACTTCTTGCCAATTTTCTTTCGGAATAATAACCTTTGTTACCCCTGCTTGGATAGCAGCTTCTACCTTTGCAAATACGCCCCCAATGGCTTTTACCTTACCATGAATGCTTACTTCGCCAGTCATCGCAATGTGATTGTCTATAGGGACACCTTTCATCGCAGATACAATCGCCGTCGCCATTGAAATTCCGGCAGAAGGACCGTCGATAGGTGTGCCGCCTGGGAAATTGATGTGCAAATCATAGCTCGCCGGGTCAAAGCCAATATATTTAAGAACCGTCAGCACATTTTCAACAGATCCTTTGGCCATACTTTTCCGTCTTAACGTGCGAGATCCTCCGCCTATTTCTTCCTCATCGACTACACCCGTAATGTTAAAACTCCCTTGTCCCTTTGCTGCCCGCACGGCTGTCACTTCGATTTCAAGCAACGTTCCCATATTCGGACCGTATACCGCTAGCCCATTAACAGCGCCAATTTGAGGCTTATCAGGTATTTTCTGATTCGGACGAGGCTGAATTTGACTGCTGTTTGCGACCCATTCTAAATCTGCAGCAATTAATATGTCTCGTTTCTCCGTTAGAGCCAGCCCTGCAGCCAGTTGAATCATATTGACGGCTTCACGGCCATTTGTCGCATATTTCTTCACCACATCTACAACTTCAGCAGATGGATGAAAACCGATCTTTTGAATAGCATCCTCGGCTATTTTGCCAATTTCATCAGGAAGCAGCGGCCTAAAAAAGATTTCCATACAGCGTGAACGAATGGCAGCCGGTATTTCTTGAGGTGATCTCGTTGTCGCACCCACTAAACGGAAATCTGCCGGGAGCCCATTTTGAAAAATATCATGAATATAGGCGGGAGTGTTGTTGTCTTCGGAATTGTAGTACGCACTTTCCAAAAATACTTTGCGATCCTCCAGCACTTTTAATAATTTATTCATTTGAATGGAATGCAATTCACCAATTTCATCGATAAACAGTAGTCCCCCATGCGCCTTCGTCACCGCACCCGGCTTAGGCTGAGGGATACCTGCTACCCCCATAGCACCTGCTCCCTGATATATTGGATCGTGCACTGAGCCGATCAGTGGATCGGCAATCCCACGTTCATCAAATCGTGCTGTTGTTGCATCAATTTCTGTAAACTTGGCATCTATTTTAAATGGAGACGAAGGGTTTTTCTTGGCTTCTTCCAGAACAACTCTAGCTGCTGCTGTTTTCCCCACTCCTGGAGGACCGTAAATGATAACATGCTGCGGGTTGCTGCTGCATAGTGCTGCTTTCAGCGCACGCAGTCCATCCTTTTGACCTACGATATCCTCTAACGAGGAAGGGCGCGTCTTCTCCGCAAGCGGCTTCGTTAACGAAATAGAGCGCAGTTTCCTTAGTTTTTCCAGTTCTTTACGAGATTCACGGTCGACCGCTGTACGGTTCGTCTTCTGACTCCGCAGCAAATTCCAAAAGTACATGCCGATAACAATGCCAAAAAATAAATTAATCAACATAATAACAATGCTGATTTCCATTTGTGTTCATCCTCCCATTTCACCGAAAATAAATATTCACGTTAATACATGGTAGTATAGCCTTTTCACAGAACCATAAACGCGGATATTTTCAGTTTTTAACAGGAACACATTTGTTTGCCTTTATGAACTGTTCCAAATAAAAAACTGCAAGACGAAAGCTTTGCTTTCTGCTTGCAGTTCTAACATACACGATATTAATGAGCACTTTGATGTTTTTTGCGTCCTGGAATTTCGCCAGTTGCTTCATAAACTCTAACAATCTCGTCAATTTCTTTCTTCAATTCGTCAACCATTTCAGCCTCAGGCACTTTACGGATCATTTCTCCATAACGGAACAGGAGACCTTCACCACGAGCACCCGCAATCCCGATGTCGGCTTCGCGCGCTTCACCAGGACCGTTAACAGCACAGCCAAGTACCGATACTTTAATCGGAACTTTGAGCTTGGAAATATAGTCTTCCACTTCATTCGCAATGGAGAACAGGTCAATATCAAGTCGTCCGCATGTCGGACACGATACAAGCGTCGCCGCATTCGTAATCAGACCGAAAGTTTTGAGCAGTTCTCTAGCAACCTTCACTTCTTCAACTGGGTCTGCACTGAGCGAGATCCGAAGCGTGTTGCCGATACCCATAGACAGCAAAGCTCCGATCCCTGCAGCGCTTTTGATCGTACCTGAATGCAGTGTACCTGCTTCCGTAATCCCTAAGTGAAGCGGATAAGGAATCACTTCAGCAGCTTTGGTGTAAGCAGCAATAGCCATAGGTACATCAGAAGCTTTAAGAGATACGATAATATCGTGGAAATCTAATTCTTCCAATATGCCGATATGATAAAGCGCACTTTCAACCATCGCTTCCGGTGTTGGATAACCGTATTTCTCAAGCAAATGATTTTCGAGCGAACCTGCATTAACACCGATTCGAATCGGAATACCGTGTGCTTTACATGCTTTAACGACCTCTTCCACTTTCTCACGGCGGCCAATGTTGCCTGGATTGATGCGAACTTTATCAATACCGTTCTCGATAGCTAGAAGCGCAAGCTTATAGTTGAAGTGAATATCAGCAACGAGCGGAATGTGAATTCGTTTCTTAATTTCTTTGATCGCAGCTGCCGCTTCTTCATTGTTAACCGTGACACGGACAATTTGACAGCCTGCTTCTTCGAGTCTTAGAATTTCAGCAACCGTCGCTTCTACATCCGCTGTTTTTGTCGTACACATACTTTGGATAATGACTTCGTTATTTCCGCCAATCGTTAAATTACCTACTTTAACAGGTCGTGTATCTTTTCTATGGTACATAGTCTCTTTTCTCCCCCATAAAGCCAAAGCTCCACCCTTTGCTGCCTGTTCTTTCTCTACAGAAAGACGTTCATCAACGAGTGGAGAATTGACCATTCATTTCAAGGGACGCGTAAGATGTTACGCGCTCTCTTCTTGCTTTTTACCCTTTTTAGGCTGTAGTTCAGGAATGATTTTATCTTCAACGACCTTCTCCGTAATGACACATTTCGTAATATCATCACGAGACGGTACCTCATACATGACTTCCAACATAATTCCTTCAATAATTGCACGAAGTCCGCGAGCACCCGTATTCCGCTTAATGGCTTCGCGAGCGATGGCTTCAAGCGCTTTCGGTTCGAATTCCAAGCTCACATTATCAAGCTCTAGCAGTTTTTGGTACTGCTTCACAAGTGCATTTCTTGGCTCCGTCAAAATACGTACAAGCGTCTTCTCATCAAGCGGTTCTAGAGTCGATATGACTGGAAGACGACCTACAAACTCTGGGATAAGTCCAAATTTCAGCAAATCTTCTGGAAGCGCCATGGACAAATATTCGCCTGCTTTAAGCTCTTTTTGTCCTTCGTTTGCTGCGTTAAAGCCGATTACTTTTTTACCAATACGACGTTTAATGATTTGCTCAAGGCCGTCGAAAGCACCGCCGACAATAAACAAAATGTTCGTCGTATCAATTTGAATGAATTCTTGATGCGGATGTTTACGGCCGCCTTGCGGTGGAACAGAAGCGACTGTACCTTCTAAAATTTTCAGAAGTGCTTGTTGAACACCTTCACCAGACACATCGCGTGTGATCGATGGATTCTCAGATTTACGCGCTACTTTATCGATTTCATCGATATAAATAATGCCGCGTTCTGCTTTTTCGACATCATAATCCGCCGCTTGAATCAGTTTAAGCAAAATGTTCTCAACGTCTTCACCAACGTAACCAGCTTCAGTCAAAGATGTAGCATCCGCAATCGCAAATGGCACGTTAAGAATTTTGGCCATCGTTTGCGCAAGAAGTGTTTTACCGGAACCGGTAGGTCCGATCAACATAATGTTACTCTTTTGCAACTCTACATCTTCAATTTTGCTCTGACTGTTAATCCGTTTGTAGTGGTTATATACGGCAACAGAGAGAGATTTCTTCGCTTGTTCTTGACCAATAACATATTGATCTAGAATGTCTCTAATCTCTTTTGGCTTCGGAATATCTTTGAGATCTAGCTCTTCTTCATGACCGAGCTCTTCTTCGACGATTTCCGTGCATAATTCGATACATTCATCACATATATAAACACCAGGTCCTGCAACAAGTTTGCGAACCTGTTCTTGAGATTTACCGCAGAAAGAGCATTTGAGCTGCCCTTTTTCATCGCTAAATTTAAACATATTTACACCCCTTTAAGATTAATGGGCCTTGTAAGAACTTTGTCAATTAAACCATACTCTTTGGCTTCTTCAGCACTCATAAAGTAGTCGCGGTCCGTATCGCGCTCAATTTTTTCAAGAGGCTGTCCAGTCCGTTCTACATATATTTGATTGAGTTTTTGTTTCGTTTTAATGATCCAGTCTGCATGAATTTTAATGTCCGCCGCCTGACCTTGCACGCCGCCAAGCGGTTGGTGAATCATCACTTCACTATTAGGCAGTGCATAGCGTTTACCAGGTGCCCCCGCAGTTAACAGCAGCGATCCCATGCTTGCAGCCATCCCTACACAAATAGTGGAAACATCCGGCTTAATATATTGCATCGTATCGTATATACCCATCCCTGCTGTTACAGAGCCGCCCGGTGAATTGATATATAAATGAATATCCTTCTCCGGATCTTCTGCAGCCAGAAATAATAGTTGTGCAATAACGAGATTGGCTACTTCATCATCAATGGCATTACTAAGAAAAATAATTCGATCTTTGAGCAATCTCGAATAGATATCGTAAGATCTTTCGCCTCTGCTGGTTTGTTCTACAACATAAGGTATCAGATTCATGTGACCAACCTCATTTCATAAAGTTCTAAAGGCTACAAGTGTATTCTAACATGTTAAACGGTCAATGTCATTTTTCAAGTGACGATCGCATTACTACAATGTATGACCTGAAGTTAGAAATATTAAGGCGATTTATGTACCTTCTATTTAGGTAAAAATAAGGCACGCAATAAATATACGTGCCTTATCCTTTGTCAGTTGCATTGGGAGCAACAAAATTGTTAATTTTAGTATGTCGTGATGAATTATTTGCTTTCTGCAGCTACTTCTTTACTGTTTTCAATCAAGAATGCAACTGTTTTGCGAAGCATTGTTTCTTCACGAAGGCTGTCCAAAGATCCATTGGCAGCCAGGATGCTGCGGATTTCATCTTTAGAACGTCTGTATTGTTCAGCCATTTTTTCGAGCTCTTGTTCCACTTCTTCATCAGTAACTTGAATGTTCTCTTCTTTAGCAATTTGTTCAAGAACAAGGTTGTTACGAACGCGTTTTTCAGCGTCATCTTTCATTTGTTCTTCCAAATCAGCCTCTGTTTGACCAGAGAATCCGAGGAACATTTCAAGGTTCATACCTTGCGTGCGAAGACGGTTGTTGAAATCACGCATCATGTTTTTAACTTCGCTCTTGATCATTGCTTCTGGAATTTCAACTTCTGCATTTTCAGAAGCTTTATCCACGACAATGCCTTCGCGAACTGCTTCGGCTTCTTCTTTTTTGCGTTCAGCAAGTTGTTTTTTCAAATCTGCTTTGAACTCTTCTAAAGTATCGAATTCGCTAACGTCTTTTGCAAATTCGTCATCAAGTGCTGGAAGTTGTTTGCGTTTGATTTCATGCAACTTCACTTTGAATACAGCTTGTCTGCCTGCAAGTTCTTCAGCATGGTAAGTTTCAGGGAATGTTACTTCAATATCTTTAGAGTCGCCTGTTGACATACCAACAACTTGTTCTTCAAAACCTGGGATGAAGCTTCCAGAACCAAGTTCTAATGAATGACGCTCAGCTTTACCACCTTCAAAAGCGACGCCGTCAACATAGCCGTCAAAATCGATTACAGCAATGTCGCCGTTTTTAGCTGGCTCATCATCTACAACAACCAATTCTGCGTGACGTTGTTGCAGACGTTCAAGCTCTGCGTTCAACTCTTCTTCCGTTACTTCTGTGCTTTGTGCAGGTACTTCAAGGCCTTTGTATTGACCAAGTTTTACTTCAGGCTTCACAGTAACTTTTGCTTTGAATTTAAGCGGTTCACCTTTCGCGAACTGTTCAACATCTACTTCAGGGCTGTCTACAGGGAAAATGCCTGTTTGGTCAACAGCTTCTGTGTATGCTTCTGGCAACAAGATGTCTAGGGCATCTTGGTACAGACTTTCTACACCAAATTTTGCTTCAAAAATAGCACGTGGAACTTTACCTTTACGGAATCCAGGTACATTTACATTTTTAATGACTTTGTTAAAAGCCTTATCAAGTGCTGCAGATACACGATCCGCATCCACTTCAACTTCAAGAACACCAAGGTTCTTCTCTATTTTTTCCCAGCTTGCTTTCATTTTATGCCTTCCCCTCCAAAATATTTCACATAGCTAATTATCATGTATCGTTCAGAATAACCACTACATTATATACAACTTCCAATCATTTTTGCAAGGGTAAAGCCCTGCCATCAGGACAGGGAAAACGTTTCCTATTTTTTTACCCTTTTGGACTTCCAGAAATAAATATTTTCATCGCACGATATGCATGTTCAAACTGAAAACGAAGCGAGTCAGTTATCCCATACAAACTGCGAATTTCTTCGCTTTGAATGTCTCCGCTTACAGATTCCGACACAGTTTGATGCAGAGCCGCTGCCCATATATCAATCATATAATCTTCTTCACTTAACATAGAGCGATAGTTGGCAGTTCCATAAGAAGCCATTACAAACTGCATCCACATTTCCTGCGCAAAATAAAACAGTGCTGGCTCATGAATCTCAGTCTGATCTGCAACCCTCTCAAGAATACGCACAATTCCCATCGGGAACTCACCCGGCTCAAGAGGGACACTCTCAACTTCAACTTCAACTTGCTCCTGACCACGAAAGAAGGTTACGACCCCATTCATTCCCCGTCTCTTCAATGTTTGCAAAATACGAAATTGAATAAGCGGATGTACACTTCTGTTATCTAACCACTTTATAAGAGCATCATCAACTTCAGGTTGATCAATATAGGCGAGCTGTTCCAAAGCAAGCAACGCTTGATCGGAGAACGGCTCTTCCATAACTGCGCGAAGCAGTTTATCCGCATACTCCCCATCTTGAGCGAGCTTTGATTGAACATGCCGACGAGTAAGCTCTTGCTCACTCCAGTCATCCTCGTCTTCTTCACGATTGGAGGCGTGTCCTTCTTCCTGCGGAAAACTCGTTTTGAGCCAATCACGCAGTGCTGCCCACTCTTCATAATGGCGCTCATCTTGTCCTTGAAACTTAAGCAACAATTCAAGGAGCGATATTGCCTCTCCATAACGTTCCGTTTCCAGCATTCGTGTCAACTGAATTTGATAATAATCCAGCGTCTTTGGAAAAAGGACTACGTTGTCTCCTATAGAATTAGAGTCTTTGATGAGGGCACCTCCTTTCTTCCGTTGCCTCAATTAATTGTTGATTATAGCATACCTGTCATAAAAGATAAAAATCTGCTCGATCCAAATCAGAAAAAATAGTTGATTTGTGTTTTGTGCTGTGATAAAATCATTTTTGCTTCGATTTTTTCATGTCCCGGTAGCTCAGCTGGATAGAGCATGCGCCTTCTAAGCGCACGGTCGGGGGTTCGAATCCCTCCCGGGACGCCATTTAGCATACATATCACCTCGCTATAGGCGGGGGTTTTTTATCACAAAACGCGGACTTATATTTTTCTCATCACCCTTTGAAAAATAATAAGCAAGGCGTTATAATAATTGATGTATCTTTTTATACATATATAATATGTCCCGGTAGCTCAGCTGGATAGAGCATGCGCCTTCTAAGCGCACGGTCAGGGGTTCGAATCCCTTCCGGGACGCCATTTAACGTACATAAAAAGCCTCGCGGTTAGCGAGGTTTTTTTGTTGCACGATAGAAATTGGAAGAAACATCTTGTCTATAGTAAAACATTAATGTAAAGTAATATATTAATATAAAAGACATATTATAGTAATTAAACAATTTGCCATAAACTCCTTTCACTTCTTAAGTTCTTACATACCGCACTTCTAGTTCTTTTTCACACATCTACTGCACAGATCAGCACCAACGCTGCACCATGTCTTACCTTTAAATTGACCGAGGTTCAATTTCATCCTTTACCTGGCTACATACTACCATTCTAATTATTCTTAGCCACTCATATTATCGCCGAAAGAGGTGTTTACATGAGCCGTCCCCTATTAGAAATAAAGGAGCTACACACGCATTTTTTCACAGATCGAGGTGAAATTCCAGCTGTTGACGGAGTTGATCTGTACATTAACAAGGGTGAAGTGCTCGGTGTTGTAGGTGAGTCTGGATGCGGTAAGAGTGTTACCTCCCTATCCATTCTAAAACTGATCCCGCAGCCTCCAGGTAAAATTGTTCATGGTTCGATTTCTTTTAAAGGGCAAGATATTGTCTCTTTAAATGAAAGAGATATGCGTAAAATACGCGGAAATGCCATTTCTATGATCTTTCAGGAACCTATGACCTCTTTAAATCCACTGTTCACGATTGGCGATCAAATTATGGAGACGATTCGTCTTCACCGAGGATTCACTAAAAAAGAAGCAAAAGCTCATGCCATTGAGATGCTAATAAAAGTAGGAATTCCTCGTCCCGAGTCCATTATCCAGGAGTATCCTCACCAGTTGTCTGGAGGAATGCGGCAAAGAGTCATGATTGCGATGGCCATTTCGTGTAATCCCGAGCTGCTGATCGCCGATGAACCTACGACGGCGCTTGATGTAACTATTCAAGCACAAATTTTGGACCTTATACGCCATCTTAATGAAGAGCAAGGAACATCCGTCATGCTAATTACGCACGATCTCGGTGTCGTAGCAGAGATGTGCCACCGTGTCGTCATTATGTATGCTGGTAAAGTTGTCGAAGAAGGGTCCGTTTACGATATTTTCAAAAACCCATTGCACCCTTACACTCAAGGATTAATTCAGTCTGTACCAAGAATGAAAGAATCACGCGATCGTCTCTATGCTATACCAGGCAACGTCCCAGTTCTCGGGACCGAGATGAAAGGTTGCCGTTTTGCACCTCGCTGTCCTTACGCGATGCCGAAATGTGCCGAAGCACTTCCACAATTAGTAGAGCAAGAAGCAAATCATAGCTGTAGATGTTGGCTGCACGAGACGGCAGAGGAGGATGCGGTATGACAGAAACACTGCTTGAGGTCCGTAATTTAAAGAAATATTATCCGATACAAAAAGGATTGCTCGGAAGAACACAAGGCTACGTTAAAGCCGTGGACGACATTTCCTTCTCCATCAAGAAAGGGGAAACCTTCGGTCTCGTAGGTGAAAGCGGTTGCGGCAAATCTACAACGGGACGCTCACTTCTACGTTTAATTGAACCTAGTAGCGGTCAAATTTTATTTGAAGGAGAAGACATTACCAAACTGTCGCAAGCAGAAATGCGCAAAAGACGTAAAGAAATGCAAATCGTCTTTCAAGATCCGTATTCTTCTCTCGATCCAAAACATACGGTTCAGCGCATTTTAGAGGAACCTTTAATCGTTCATGGGGTAAAAAGTTCAGCCGAGCGTCAAAAAACGATTGCTCAGTTAATTGATGTCGTCGGGCTTACGAAGGCTCACTTAAGCCGGTATCCGCACCAATTTTCCGGCGGTCAGCGGCAGCGAATCGGTATTGCAAGGGCTCTTGCACTGAAGCCTAAGCTAATCGTCGCAGACGAACCCGTATCTGCACTTGATGTATCCATCCAATCACAAGTCATCAATTTACTTAAGGATTTACAACGCGAATTTGGATTGACCTACATATTTATCGCACATGACCTAAGCGTTGTTAAACATATCAGCGACCGTGTCGCCGTCATGTATTTAGGAAGAATTGTGGAGATCGCTACCAAGGATAAGCTGTACGCTGAGCCGCAGCATCCATACACACAGGCACTATTGTCCGCTGTCCCCGAGCCAGACCCTGAAGCGAAACGTGAACGGATCCTGCTCAAGGGGGAAGTGCCTAGTCCCGCTAATGCGCCTATCGGATGTGCTTTTCATACGAGATGTCCGGCAGCCATGGATATTTGCAAAACAGAGCGTCCAGTTTTGAAAGAAACGTCAGATGGTCATCTGAACGCTTGCCATTTGTATAGCTAGCGCTCTTTTTTAGCGGAGCTAACTATAAACAAAGTTTAAAGGGGAGGAAAACAAAAGATGAAAAAATGGTTAAATGGGCTTGTTATGTTATCTCTCGCATCTGTGTTAGTTCTAGCAGGCTGCGGAGGGTCCAAAGGACAGAATACGGCAGGCACAACAGAAACAAAGACTGGAGATCAAGGTACTACCACGGAAACAAAAACGGAGCCGCCAGCAACAACTGCTCAAGATACGCTGATTTTTGGTCGCGGCGGCGATTCTGCAGCACTTGATCCTGCTATTGTGACTGACGGCGAGTCGCTCAAAATCGGGCATCAAATATTTGACTCTCTTTTAGAATATAAGGAAGGTACTACTGAAGTTGAGCCTGCTCTTGCTGAGAGCTGGGAAGTTTCGGCTGATGGCTTGAAGTACACTTTCAAACTCCGCCAAGGCGTTAAATTCCATGATGGTACAGACTTTAATGCTGATGCTGTCGTCTTTAACTTCAATCGTTGGAGCGATCCAAAGAGCCCTTACAAGTTTGAAGGTGACTCCTTTGACTATTATGATTCAATGTTCGGTCCTGATGGTGCACGAGTTATAAAAGAAGTGAAAGCTGTGGATGCAAACACAGTAGAATTTACATTGAACCAACCACAGGCACCATTTTTGCAAAATATAGCGATGACATGCTTTGGTATCGCCAGTCCTAAAGCGATTCAAGACAAGAAAGAAAACTTCAAAAATGAACCTGTTGGTACAGGTCCATTCGTATTCAAAGAGTGGAAACGCAATGACTCGATTACACTGGAGAAAAACCCTAACTACTGGAAGCAAGGATTGCCTAAACTTAATAAAGTTATTGTACGTTCGATCCCTGATAACTCAGCTCGTTTCAACGCGCTGCAAAATGGCGAAATTGATGTGATGGAAGATCTAAATCCAGATGATTTGAAAACACTCGAAGGCAACAGCGCGCTCCAAAAAATTACTAGACCTCCGTTCAACGTAGCGTATCTTGGATTTAACTTGAAGAAAAAACCTTTTGACAATGTCAAAGTAAGACAGGCGTTAAATTATGCAGTCAACAAACAAGGAATTATCGATGCATTCTTTGGCGGGCAAGCAACTCCTGCTGTGAATCCAATGCCTCCTTCACTCTGGGGTTATAACGACAGCGTTAAAGACTATGAATACGATCTGGACAAAGCAAAATCTTTGCTCGCTGAAGCAGGATATCCAAACGGCTTTGAGATAACTTTCTATGCAATGCCAGTATCTCGCCCATACATGCCAGACGGCAAAAAAGTAGCTGAAGCCATTCAAGCTGATTTCGAGAAAATTGGGGTAAAAGTAAAAATTGAATCTCCAGACTGGGCAACTTACCTCGATGATACGAAAGTCGGCGACAAAGATGATATTTATATGCTTGGCTGGACGGGTGATAACGGGGATCCAGACAACTTCCTGTACGCATTGCTCGATAAAGATTCCATTCCAGGCAACAACCGCAGCTTCTACGTCAATGAAGATCTTCACAAAATTTTAATTGAAGCGCAAAAAGAGAACGACCAAAATAAACGTTCTGATCTCTATAAACAAGCACAAGAAATTATTAAACAAGACGCACCTTGGATTCCGCTCGTTCACACTACACCGCTGCTTGCAGCGAAAGCGAATCTGAAAGGTTATGTACCATCCCCAACAGGTTCAGAGTCATACGCTAACATTTATTTTGAATAGCAGTTTGCAACATAAATTACACCTATGGCAGGTGAACCTCTATTGAGCTCATATTTAATGAAACGAATAATTATTCTACTACCGGTTCTGCTGGGAATGACGATTATTGTATTTTCAATTATACACGCCATTCCCGGCGACCCTGCCGAAACGATTCTAGGGCAGAAAGCGACAGAACAGTCTAAACAGGCGTTACGCGAACAGCTTGGCTTAGATAAACCTTGGCCTCAGCAATATGTAGCATATTTATCAAAATTATTGCATGGAGATCTGGGTACTTCCATTCGAACAAAGGTACCCATTGCTAAGGAAATTGTCCCTTATTTAGCGGCAACTTTAGAGCTGACGATTGCCAGCATGTTATTCGCCATCATTATTGGGGTAAATGCAGGCATTGTAAGCGCGTGGAAGCAAAATTCTTGGTTTGATTATGTCAGTATGATCATTGCGCTCATTGGGGTATCGATGCCGATCTTTTGGCTAGGCTTGATGGAACAATGGATTTTCTCAATTAAGCTGCACTGGCTTCCTACCATTGGACGTATGAATCAACGCGATCCCGTCGAGGCCGTAACCAATTTATATGTCATCGATGCCATTATTTCAGGAAGATGGGATCAACTATGGACCGTCATTAAGCATCTCATTCTGCCAAGTGTCGCACTGGGTACGATTCCGATGGCGATTATTGCTCGTATGACCCGCTCCAGTATGCTGGAAGTGATGAACTCCGATTTTATTCGGACTGCAAAAGCCAAGGGGCTGTCACAGTTTTGGGTCGTATATAAGCATGCATTAAAGAACGCACTTATTCCAGTACTGACTGTAATTGGACTGCAGACAGGCTCTCTGCTTGGGGGAGCTGTTCTCACGGAAACGATCTTTGCTTGGCCTGGAGTCGGGCGCTATATTTATGAAGCGATTAGCTCGAGGGATTATCCGGTGATTCAATCCGGCATATTGATTATTGCTTTTATATTTGTTCTCATTAATTTAATAGTGGATTTGCTCTATGCACTCATTGATCCACGCATTCATTACAAGTAAGGGGTGAGCTCATGGCACAAGTAACCGTGAATGTCAGTAAACCAGCAGTTCCAGCAGAACAACCCGGACCTTGGCGTGATGCGTGGAGAGCCTTTCGAAAAAATAAAAATGCTGTAATCGGATGCGTTCTTATTATTGTATTTATGATAATTGCAATTATTGCACCGTTCATTGCTCCATTTGATTACAAAGAGCAGGCACTGCTTGAGCGGCTTAAACCGCCTTCAAGCACTCACTGGTTCGGCACAGATGATCTTGGCCGCGACTTGTTCAGCCGAACCATATACGGCGCACGAATCTCGCTGTGGGTCGGTTTCTTCTCGGTCATCGGTTCGATCATCTTCGGAACTATTCTTGGCGTTTTAGCCGGCTATTATGGCAAATGGATAGATATGATCATTTCACGTCTATTCGATATTTTGCTCGCTTTCCCAAGCATATTGCTAGCTATTGCCATCGTTGCCATATTAGGTCCGTCACTGCAAAATGCGCTTTATGCGATTGCAATTGTTAACATTCCAACGTACGGCAGGCTTATACGAGCTAAAGTGCTCAGCCTGAAATCGGAAGAATACATTACGGCGGCTCGCGCGATTGGAATGAAGAACAACCGTATTCTCATTAGCCACATTTTGCCGAACAGCATTACACCGATTATCGTGCAAGGAACGCTCGGCATTGCTACCGCAATTATTGAAGCTGCAGCTCTAGGATTTCTAGGTCTTGGAGCACAGCCCCCTGAGCCGGAATGGGGTAAGATGCTGTCTGACTCCCGTCAGTTTATTCAAACAGCACCATGGACAGTTATCTTTCCCGGGGTGTCCATCATGTTTACTGTCCTCGCCTTTAATCTGCTCGGGGACGGACTTCGGGATATTCTGGACCCGAGGATGAAGAACTAAAATGACAAGCGACTGTTTCCTAATATTTAACGGAAACAGCCGCTTGTTTGTTTTACATCATCACTTATTGCCCGTTTTCCACGGATTTTTCTCTCCGGGATGTTTCGCATTTTTGTTAAGCACTTCTTCTGCAAAGCCATCGTTGTGCAAGTAGCTGTTACCTTTGTTTTTCTTGTACTTGTTCGCCATTGACAAATACACCTCCCTTTATAGTATGGGTGAGATGAGGTTGCCATATGAACGCCAACAAATACCTATGAACCTGCGGTCTAACGGTCTACCCAAGTCTTTTCGCGAGCACAGAGGTCAAGTCACCAAAGGCTAATAAATTTTGTTTAAACAATTCCTCTTCTGCATCCGCCGTCGTTACATTACTCGACTCGAACGCCTCACTTGTCACATCTTCAAAAGCAGTATGGTAGTTGTTATCATACCAATCGGTTACTAAATTGGCATCGCTGCGTACGATCCGCATCAAATCGTATCCTTGGCCAAGGTTAGAGCGTGCAATGTAAACAAGAAGCGGCTTATCCCCTTCATTTCCTGGATGCACTTCAACTTCAGCACAAGGAACTCCATCCACTTCAGCTAACCTGCGAAATTTCACATCTTTAATCTGATACAATCGCAATCTCTCCTCACAAATATATTTGGACTTAACATGGCCATTACTCCAAAATTTTTAACTCCTCAATCTGCCTGCGCGTCTTTAACGTACCCAGCTCATAAATAAGGTGATACACTTGATTCACGGTATCCTGCAGTTTTCCGTTTACAATATGTTCAGGCGAGTTAGGCCAAGGGAATACATAATCTGCAAATCCATCTTCTTCTGTCTCCTGTATCTGACCTAACCAATACCTTAAATCCTCTGCCTGTTCATCTGTTGCTTCTATTTCCCATTCGTATTCTGCACTTTCGGGGTTCTGAAGTATAGAGCGGCCAATGACCGATACAAAGTATAACCTCTTGTCATCACTCATTTAGTCTCCCCCCTTCTCTACGGCATATGTGCGTACAATCTCCTCTGACTATAGTTTTCGTTTAAGGACAGACATTTTATGCCTTAGTTCGGCATATATCTGTTATCACTTTGACGAATCAAATAAAAAGTTGCTCAACAAAGGATATAGAGAGGATGAACAGTCATGTGCGGTATAACCGGTTTTATTCAGTGGAATCGGGATTTAACACAAGATTCTGAACTGCTGCTCGAGATGACGGAAAGTTTGGGACATAGAGGGCCAGACGCTTCGGGAACATGGATTTCAGGTCCGTGCGCTTTTGGTCACCGTCGTCTTAGTGTCATGGATCCCGAGAACGGAGCACAGCCAATGATCACCTATCAAGAGGACTCCGTCTATTCTATTGTGTATAACGGAGAAATATATAATGCGCCAGAACTAAGACGCGAGCTCATACATCGCGGATATCACTTTCGCACCCACTGTGATACAGAAGTGCTGTTACAGTCTTATGTAGAGTGGGGTCCAGATTGCCTTGACCGCTTAAACGGAATTTTTGCATTTGGTATTTGGGATAGTATGAAAGAGCATGTATTTTTTGCTCGTGATCGGCTTGGGGTCAAACCGTTATTTTATAGTCATATAGAGGATACGTTTATTTTCGGTTCGGAGCCGAAGGCGCTATTAGCTCACCCAAAAGTAGAGCCTGTCGTCGGAGCAGAGGGGCTCGCAGAAATTTTCATCGTAGGTCCAGCGAGAACTCCTGGTCATGGTGTGTATGAGTCAATCAAAGAGCTTCGGGCAGGTCATGCGATGATTTACAGTCGCAGCGGATTAAAAACATACGCTTACTGGTCCTTGGAAAGCGCTCCGCACGAAGATGATGCAGAGCATACCGCATCCCGCCTTAGAGAGTTACTGCAAGATACAGCAGAGCGGCAGCTCATATCCGATGTTCCCGTCTGCTCCTTGCTGTCAGGAGGACTTGATTCGAGCGCACTATCTGCGCTTGCCGCCGATTATTACAACCGAACAGGACAAGGACAGATGAGTACGTATTCAGTTGATTACGTAGACAACGACAGACATTTCAAAACTCATTCTTTTCAACCTGACGCGGATACACCTTGGATTAAACGGATGGTAGAGGAACTGAACACCGATCATCACTGGATTCAATTCGACACCCCTGAGCTCGTAGAATCACTATATGCATCGACCCAGGCCAGAGACATGCCAGGCATGGCTGATGTGGATGGCTCTTTGTATTTATTTTGCAAGGAAATCAAAAAAGGGGCGACTGTCGCCATATCGGGTGAAGCTGCTGATGAAATTTTTGGCGGATATCCGTGGTTTCATCGCGAGGAGCTGCTGAATTCTGGTACATTCCCATGGTCCACAGCGCCAGATATGCGAGCTAGCCTGTTATCTCCTGAAATAAGAGAATGGATTTCTCCTCTAGATTATATTGGAGACCGTTATAGTCAAGCCGTAGCAGAGGTACCTAAATTAGATGGAGAAACGAAGCAGCAAGCGAAAATGAGAGTGATGTCATATCTTAATATTACCCGCTTCATGCCCACTTTACTGGACCGTAAAGATCGAATGAGTATGGCTGTTGGTCTCGAAGTACGCGTTCCATACTGCGATCATCGGCTTGTTCAATATGTGTGGAACATTCCATGGGAAATTAAAACGTTTGGTGGACGAGAAAAAGGCATTTTACGTAAAGCATTAGAAGGTGTACTTCCAGAAGACGTTTTATATCGCAAAAAGAGCCCCTATCCGAAAACACACAATCCTTCCTATCTTGCAGCGGTTAAACAGCAATTACTCGACATTCTAGATGATCCAACATCCCCGCTGCTTCCGCTCATTGATGCTTCCAAAATTCGTGAAATTGCGTCATCAGAAGGTGCTTCTTCTCATCTGCCTTGGTTTGGTCAGTTGATGTCAGGACCTCAACTCTTTGCTTATTTGTCACAAGTAAATGCTTGGCTGAAAAATTATCACGTCACCATTCGGTAATTAACTAGAACGGCCATCAAATTAAATATAAAGACGGTTATTCTGCTAATATTAGTCAAGAATAACCGTCTTATACTTATTGCTTATTATTAGATAATTTGACTACGAGTTCTCTTAATGCGGCGCCCCGGTGGCTGATTGCTTGTTTCTCCTCGAGGGTTAATTGTGCCATCGTTTTCTCAAACTGAGGCAAATAAAACAGCGGGTCATATCCAAAACCTCCATCGCCTGCAGGTTCGGATGTAATCCATCCCTCTACGGAGCCAAAGGCTTCGATACTTTGTTTCGTATTCGGATCGTATACAACTAACGAACAGACGAAACTCGCTGTACTGAGTAAAGGCTGCTCTGTATCTTCCCCTTCGCTCAGTCGTTTAAGCTCTGATAGCAGCTTAGCATTGTTATCAGCATCCGATGCACCTTCCCCGGCATATCTCGCAGAATATACGCCAGGTGCACCGTCTAGCTTATCGACACATAGACCCGAATCATCGGCTAGAACCGGCAGACCGAGCGCGTCACCAACCGTTTTTGCTTTTTTCAAGGCATTCTCTGCAAAGGTTGTACCATCTTCCACTACCTCTGGCAGGCCTTGATAATCGTACATACTGCGAACCTCTTTGCCAAGCGGTGCTAACGCATGCGCAAACTCCTTAACTTTCCCTTTATTTCTCGTCGCAACAATAACTACGGAATCCAGTTTCATTTACACACTCGCTCCCGCCTGTCCTGAAGAGATTTTCAGCGCAATCTCACCAAGGGCATCTTTTTGTATTTGGATGATTTCCGCAATTCCTTGCTCCGCAAGTTTAAGAAGCTCGTTCATTTCTTCACGTGAAAATGGGCTCTCTTCGCCTGTTCCTTGAACTTCTACGAATTTACCGTTTCCGGTCATTACGACGTTCATATCAACCTTAGCTTTGGAATCTTCATCATAATTCAAATCCAGCATAGGTTTCTCACTTACTACACCTACACTCACTGATGCTAGAAAATCGCTAATTGGAAAACGTGCCAAATTGTGCTGCTGCACAATTTTATTAATCGCGATCGCCATCGCAACGAATGCACCGGAGATTGAAGTCGTTCTCGTGCCGCCGTCCGCTTGAATTACGTCACAGTCAATCGTGATCGTACGTTCACCGAGTGCTTGTAAATCAACGACAGAACGAAGCGCTCTACCGATGAGACGCTGAATTTCCATGGTCCGTCCGCTTAGTTTACCTCTTGCTGATTCACGCTGATTGCGGCTTTGCGTTGCACGCGGCAGCATGGAATATTCCGCAGTGACCCAGCCCTTTCCTTGACCCTTCATAAATGCCGGAACCTTCTCATCGACGGTTGCTGTACAAATAACCTTTGTATCACCGACCTCGATGAATACAGAACCTTCCGCATATTTATTCGTGTTTGTCGTAATTTTAATAGGTCTGAGCTGATCCGCCGCATTGCGTCCATTTGATCTCATCTGTTTTGCCTCCTACATTTGTAAAGCTGACATTGTTGTAAACCCTATTCTATCAAAGAATTGGTACAAAATCACTTATTTAGCATTCGAATCATATTCATTACAGTGGTATTTCATTAATAAGTTCGGGTCTTGATACCGGCTTACTGTACTTTGCATCATCTGTACCCACAATATTCGTCTGTCCATTGAACTCAATCTGCACCTTCTGTGAAGAGGAATTTTCAGTAACGGTTAGAACAACGGATTGCAGCATTTCAGCCGGAATTTTATCGCCCTTGTCAAACATATCATCGTTTAATGCGACCGTGACAGTTCCATTCTCTTCTTTGACAAAATCAAGTGAGGTGCCCGAAGTCATGACTTGATTTAGTTTATACTGATCATCTGGTCCATGAATAAGCTCTTCGATCGCCGCAGTGACTTTATCACTTCCCGATTGTACGAGGCGGGTCACAGGAACGTAATACTGGATACCCCCAGACGTTGCTGCTGAGAAATATACCGTTACTGGACTCGTTTGCGTGAAATTAACCCCTTGTTTCACTTCAAGATTGATACCCATAGCGCGAGTGAGCGGTCTTGTGAGCGGCGTCCCATCCACAGGCATCTCGTTTAACTTCTGTCCATCTACCCAAATTTGCACCTTCTCAATGTCGGAGTAACTTGTTAGAGTATAGGTGAGTGCCTCTAATATTTTGCGCTCATCGCTCTTCTTGTAATTGGTAAAAGCCTTATTAAATTCGACAATCGCCAGCTTATCATCCTTCTTCGTGCTAATCCCTTTTACTTCGGTTCCTTTCGGAAATACACCGGAAAAACCTTCAGGCAATAATTTGCTGTAAGGCCCATCAATGACAAGCGTCTCAAGAGCTTTCTTCGCAATTTGATTGTCTTCATCAAGCGGAAGTTTCAGAGTAATAGGAGCTAAATATCCTTCGTCGCTCCTCAAATATACCGTCGTTCTTTTTACCCGGTCCATACTTATATCCGCGTCCGTTCCATTCCCAGCTTCTTGCATCATTTGAGACTCAACTCCAGGCGGGGGCGGATCAATCTGCTTCGATTGTTGTGAACCTGGGCTGCAAGCAGAAAGCAGTAATGGGATAATGATCAGACCACCTGCAATTCTATTCCGAACTTTCATCAGTTTCGTCATTCCTCCCTACAATTTTGTGCAGTTTGTACTACTATGTATACGAGCCCTTCTTTAAAAAATAACTATTTTTTAAGGCAGCTGGACAAACTGGAGTTATCCGTTGTTCATAGCGTACTTATCATTAGAAATATGAGGTGAGGATAAAATGGACCGCAATAACATGGATCAAACAAAAGAGTTAGGAAATACACCGTACAGTTTAAACAGTGAAAAAGTGGCTCAGGCGACAAAAGAGTGGCTACATAAACGCGGAGTTAAAATTGAGGAAATTGCAGAACTTGTCATGTTTTTACAGAAGCAATACTTCCCTGAACTGAAGATGGAGGAGTGCATTCACAATGTTGAAATGGTACTTAGTAAAAGGGAAGTGCAAAACGCTGTACTCACGGGTATACAGTTAGACCTTCTTGCAGAGGAAGGAAAGTTGCTGTCTCCCCTGCAGGAGATGGTAGAGAACGACGAAGGGCTCTATGGCGTAGATGAAATACTCGCCTTCTCCATTGTCAACGTATACGGGAGCATCGGATTTACGAACTATGGATATATCGACAAATTAAAACCTGGTGTATTAAAAAGGCTGAATGATAAGAACGATGATCCGATTCATACGTTTCTCGATGATATCGTGGGAGCAGTGGCCGCCGCTGCCAGCAGCCGGATCGCACATCGCAAACAGGCGCAGCGAGAAGCGGAGCTTCATCATCGGGCAGCGGTTGACCATGTTGAAGAATAAGTGTATATGAATGCAAAGAAGGAAGAAGCATGACGCTTTGAACTGCACCTTATAAAGTAGACAGTTTAATAAAAAGAGATGCTGCTATCTACGCAGCGATGAGATGACTTCGGTAAGCTGCCGGAGTCATCTTTTTTAAGTTCCA
>NZ_JAGGKP010000012.1 GCF_017873765.1 Paenibacillus sediminis | reverse complement strand
CCAGGATCAAACTCTCCATTAAATTAGAAGAGCGATTAGCTCATTTTGAATCAAACTGACGAGAACATTTCGTTCTCTATTTTTTGAATTTCACCGAAGTAAAATTCACTCACTCGTTGTTCAGTTTTCAAAGATCAAACTCACTTTTCGTTACTTGCTGAGTTATCAGCAGCAACTCTTATATATTATCATGTTTCTATTAAGAATGCAAGCTTTTTTTTAATTTTTATTTATTTGATATAAATTAAAAACTGCAGCATTCTTTCGCCCTCTCGAAGCGGCGAAAATAAATATACCACAGTTTCTTAGTGTTGGTCAACCCATTTGCCTTGTAATTTTACTTAGTAATTATTTCCTCGATATAGATGTGTCTATCCTGGACTAGATTAATAATATTCCCATTAATAGATACCATAGGTCTCGTCGGATGGCTGCGGTCTGAGAATACAATTTCTCCAATCTGGTCATTGCTAAGTCTTACGATCGTACCATTATAGAATTGCGTTACTTTACTTATAAATGTCTGAACAATAGACGGGTCTAGCTTCCCGAACGCCTCTGAATGTATTTGTTCAAGTACAAGATACGGCGACTGTGCTTTACGATAAGCTTTCTTTAATGTCATGGCGTGGAATATGTCAGCAACAGATACAATCTTAGCGAATACATGTATTTTGTTTCCCTCCAGATTAAGAGGATAGCCTGTCCCATCAACTTTCTCATGATGTTGTAATGCAGCAAGCCGCACTCCCTCATTAATTGCCGTTACATTTTTAAGCAATTGGTAACCGTATGTTGTATGTCTACGCATCTCTTCGATTTCCTCAGCAGTTAATGCAGAGGGTTTATATAAAATTGCAGGATCAATCTTAGTATTGCCAATATCATGAAGAAGTCCTGCAAAAGCGACTTGAATCCAATCCTTTTGAGGTAATCCAATCCAACCAGCTATCTTATATGAGGTTAAAGAACTTAGCACGGCATTATGGTAAATGTAATCATATTCATTGATAACTCGTGGTGTAAACGTCAAAATATTATAGTGTTGAATATAAGAGATCAGACTCTCTAGTTGGTTCCGAAGTTCATAAATAGACAGTTCTGAAGCGATCACGGATTGAAAGGCACTCTTCATTAGCAAAATCATTTTGTCATATTCATCATGCAGGCGAATAAGTGAAGATTTCTGTGCTGTGACTGCTGATTTGTCTGCTGGTTGCTTCAACCTAACAGATGACCGACTGCTCCCTAATCCTATTGTTTTCTCTATATCCTCGTTTGTACCGTCTTCAATTTCGATTTCATGAATTAAAAAAGCATGCAAAATTTCAATATCTCTAGGGAGCAACACTTTTCCTTTGGGGAATAATAGGCTTCCAAAAGAAGTGTGCACATCATTTACAATTTTATGACCTGGTTTTACTTCTGACACGGATACAAACGCCATAATTCACCTCTAATATTCTGCGCCATAACTAGGGGAGATATTTATAATAATGACTAAATTTCCCTTCAAAATGGTTAATTGCATAAAATTTGTTGGAATAATATTTCAACTAATTCCATTATATTACTTCTTAGTAGCCTGTACAATAAATATATAAAAAAAGAGATACTGAGTCATCAGTACCTCTTTCTCCAAATCATATGCAGTTAGATCATTCAGAACTTTCCGTTTCTTCCTCATCGTTCTGGTCTTCTGAATTTTCTTCGCTTTCTTTATCCGCACGACATACAGTCGTTACATAGTCATCATCGCGAATATTGATTAGTTTTACGCCTTGAGTGTTACGACCCATCGTAGAGATGCCATCCATGCTGGTCCGAATTAGCGTACCGCTGCCGGTAATAATCATTAGATCCTCTTCATTCTTAACGACTTTGAGGCCAACAACAGGTCCGTTCTTCTCGGTTACATTAATGGTTTTAATCCCTTTACCGCCGCGGCTTTGCAGGCGATATTCTGTAACAGGCGTACGTTTACCGTAACCTTTGCTAGTCACAATGAGTACATCTTGCTCAGGATCTACGATATCCATTCCGATGACAAAATCATCATCATCAAGCGTAATACCTTTTACCCCAGTTGCAGCTCGGCCCATAGACCGTACATCGCTCTCAGGGAAACGGATTGACATTCCTTGAGAAGTACCCATAATCAGCTCTTTACTGCCGTCTGTCAGTTTGACTTCAATTAGAGAGTCATCCTCACGTAAATTAACGGCAATGAGACCACCTTTGCGAATATTAACGTAATCTTCTAGAGGCGTCTTCTTCACAATACCGTTTCGAGTTGCAAAGAATAGATATTTATCGCTCTCGAACTGTTCAACAGGAATTACCGCATTAATCGTCTCACCCTGCTCAATTTGAATGAGGTTAATAATCGGTGTTCCCCGAGCCGTACGGCTTAAATCTGGGATTTCATATGCTTTAATGCGGTATGCCTTCCCTTTATCCGTAAAGAACATCAAGTAGTGATGTGAATTCGTCACAAATAGATGTTCAACGAAGTCGTTATCCTTCGTATCCATCCCCATTACGCCGCGTCCTCCACGTTTCTGACTGCGATAAGTCGATACCGGAAGACGTTTAATATAACCAGTATGGGAAATGGTGATGATCACTTCTTCTTGCGGAATGAGATCTTCGTCCAAAATACTTTCTTCACCCACGGTAATTTCCGTACGGCGTTCATCAGCATATTTATCTTTAATTTCTTGCATTTCTTCACTGATGATTTTAAGAATCAAATGTTCATTCGCCAAAATTTCACGATACTCTGCAATTTTCTGAATGAGCTCGTTATACTCGCTTTCGATTTTCTCACGTTCTAAGCCAGTGAGGCGTTGCAGACGCATTTCCAAAATAGCTTGAGCCTGCTCATGGCTAAGTCCAAAACGTTCAATGAGTCCATCTCTAGCAATTTCTGTAGTTTGCGATGCGCGAATTAAAGCGATCACTTCGTCCAAATGGTCAAGCGCGATACGCAGACCTTCTAAAATATGAGCTCTTGCTTCAGCCTTTTTCAAATCAAATTGCGTACGTCTACGAATAACTTCCACTTGGTGCTGGAGATAATGATATAGAACATCACGCAAGTTCAAAATTTTAGGCTCGCCATTTACAATCGCCAGCATGTTAATACCGAATGTAGACTGCATTGCAGTATGTTTGTACAAGTTATTAAGCACAACATTCGGATTCACATCACGACGCAGCTCAATGACAATACGCATACCGTTGCGGTCTGATTCATCGCGCAGATCGGTAATGCCGTCAATTTTTTTATCTCGAACAAGCTCTGCAATCTTCTCAACCAGGCGGGCTTTAATAACCTGATACGGAAGTTCATGTACAATGATGCGCGCTTTATTGTTGTTTTCTTCAATGGTTGCTTTCGCTCTCATCGTAACAGAGCCGCGTCCCGTAGAATAAGCCTGACGAATTCCTTCTCTGCCAAGAATATATCCGGCAGTTGGGAAGTCAGGGCCCTTAATATATTGCATTAGTTCAAGCGGAGTTATCTCTGGATTTTCTATTAGCGCCTGAACTCCGTCAATCACTTCTCCTAGATTATGAGGCGGGATATTAGTTGCCATTCCGACGGCAATCCCCGATACACCATTCACGAGCAAATTAGGATAACGTGCTGGAAGTACAACCGGTTCGTGCTCTTCTCCATCGTAGTTCGGAATGAAATCAATCGTCTCTTTGTTAATGTCTCGAAGCATTTCCATTGCGATTTTTGACAAACGAGCTTCTGTATAACGCATAGCTGCAGCTGAGTCACCATCGATTGAACCGAAGTTACCATGACCGTCTACAAGCATATAACGCATTGAGAAGTCTTGTGCCATTCGGACCATTGTCTCATAAACCGCAGAATCACCGTGAGGGTGATATTTACCGATTACTTCACCGACGATTCTGGCTGACTTCTTGTATGGCTTGTCTGGGGACATCCCAAGTTCCGACATCGCATACAAAATACGACGATGCACTGGTTTGAGTCCATCCCGCACATCCGGCAAAGCACGGCTCACAATGATGCTCATCGCGTAATCCATAAAGGATTCACGCATCTCCACACCTATGTCCCGATCTTTGATTTGCGAGTTATTTTCTTCCGCCATGCTGGACCTCCTTCATTATGCTATCCAAACGTGCCTAAGTATGGGAAAAGGCCAAAATCAGCCTAAAATCACTAAAAACCGCTAATATTCATTATATTACTTTCACAAAACAAGTACAATTAAACATTACTCATCGTAACGATACGGAACCAAGTTCCCATGGACTCTCGTTCCGCTTGAGTCTGTCCCGCATATGACATCTATAATCTATATGCAGACATTCTCACTCAATTAATTAGCGGTTTATAAATCATCTCTTAATTATACCATTTTATTGGACTGTTGTCCTATATTTCGATCTATTTAAGTATGTGACAGCACTGTGTAGTCATAAGCATGTTACTCTCAAAAAAAGAAGGCGCTGTGCGCCTTCTGTCTTCCGAATATAGATTAGAAATCGAGATTTTTTACCGTCTTCGCGTGCTCTTGGATAAATTCCCGGCGAGGATCTACATCGTCGCCCATGAGCGTGTTAAAGATTAAATCTGCCTGCATCGCATCTTCAATTTTAACTTGCAGCATCGTACGGCTCTCTGGATCCATTGTTGTCTCCCACAACTGTGATGCGTTCATCTCTCCAAGACCTTTGTAACGCTGAATATTATATTTCGCGCCTTCCCCAAACTCTGCAATAATTTGATCGCGTTCACGCTCCGAATTAGCATAACGAACGACCTTATTACGTTCAATTTTGAAGAGAGGCGGCTGTGCAATATAAATATAACCGGCATCTACAAGTTTCCGCATATAGCGATAGAAGAAGGTAAGCAGCAATGTACGAATATGAGCTCCATCGACGTCAGCATCGGTCATAATAATCACTTTATGATAACGTGCTTTCGAGATATCGAAATCTTCACCGATTCCTGTGCCTAGAGCTGTAATAATAGCCCGAATCTCTGCGTTAGACAAAATCCGGTCAAGGCGTGCTTTCTCAACGTTCAAAATTTTACCGCGGAGCGGCAAAATCGCTTGGAAATGACGATCCCGACCTTGTTTAGCAGAACCGCCAGCAGAGTCCCCTTCGACGATATACAGTTCGCTGATCGATGCATCCTTCGATGAACAATCCGCAAGTTTACCAGGCAAAGAGCTTACTTCAAGTGCACTCTTTCTCCGAGTTAATTCGCGAGCTTTACGAGCTGCTTCTCTAGCGCGCGATGCCTGCAAAGCTTTATCTAAGATACGTCTAGATATTGCTGGATTCTCATCCAAGAACTCTTGCAATTTCTCTGCAAACAAGGATTCTACTATACCGCGTACTTCACTGTTGCCGAGCTTTGTCTTCGTCTGCCCTTCAAACTGCGGCTCTGGTATTTTCACCGAAATAATCGCTGTAAGACCTTCACGCACATCATCGCCGGACAAATTAGAATTGGAGTCCTTAATGATATTCATTTTACGAGCATAATCATTAATTACCCGAGTCAGTGCGCTCTTAAATCCAGATTCATGCGTACCGCCTTCGTGTGTATGAATGTTGTTCGCAAAAGAATAAATATTTTCGGAATAGCTGTCGTTATATTGCAGCGCGATTTCAACTGCAATCATTTCACGTGATCCTTCTACGTAAATCGGCTCTTCATGAAGAACTTCACGCTTCTGATTCAAATATTTCACATATTCAATAATCCCGCCGTCATATTTGAAAGAACTGTTCGCTCCAGTACGTTCGTCAGTCAGCGTAATCGTAATTCCTTTATTTAAGAAGGCTAACTCGCGAAGACGAGTAAGCAGCGTATCATATTCATAAACGGTCGTTTCCGTAAAAATCTCCGGATCAGGCTTGAATGTTACTTTCGTTCCTGTCTCTTCCGTGTCACCAATGATTTTCAAATCATATTGCGGTGTACCGCGGTGATATTCTTGCTGATAAATATGTCCTTCACGTTTAACCTGAACAATAACTTTCTCAGACAGCGCATTAACGACAGATATACCTACACCGTGAAGACCACCAGACACTTTATAACCTTCGCCGCCGAATTTTCCTCCGGCATGAAGAACGGTCATAACGACTTCTAGTGTTGAACGCTTCATCTTCGCATGCTCACCAACTGGAATACCCCGACCATTATCAATTACAGTCACACTATTATCTTCATGGATTATAACATCGATCTTATCGCAATAACCTGCCAGCGCTTCATCAATACTGTTATCTACTACTTCCCAAACCAAATGATGCAAGCCTCGTACGCTGGTGGAGCCGATATACATCCCCGGGCGCTTACGTACCGCTTCAAGTCCTTCTAGGACCTGTATCTGACTCTCATCATACGTATGTTCATTCATAGACATGCCTTTCACCTACTTCTATAGATTGAGTTCCCATTTGATCTTGGGCTTTAAGCATTGGCAAAAAACACGTTTGCCCTCTTCTTGAGCGTGGATGACGAAATCGGAGAATAGTAAACGATATCTTTGGTCACTACAATTGATTTCGATTCTTCCTCATCAATAACCTCGACAGTTTTGTTCTCCATTGCATGTGTGACATACTGTTTGGAAATTTTCGAAGATTTCTCAATCGTTATATCAAAAATAGCAACCAGTTCCGAGGATCGGATAATTTTATCTCCGCCCAAATGGATGTACATACGTTCTATTCACCCCTTATGACTTTACCTGTCCATCGTGGACATGATAAATGACAGCATCTTGTAGCTTACTTGCATTAATACTCTCAATTCCCGTCGCTGTAATAAATGTTTGAACCTTGCTTTGAAACGTCTCAATAAGCTGTGTCTGCCGATATGGATCGAGCTCCGATAACACATCATCTAGCAGAAGTACTGGATACTCTCCAATTTCTTCATGAATAAGCTCAATTTCTGCAAGCTTAAGCGATAAAGCGGTTGTTCTCTGCTGTCCTTGGGACCCGTACGTTTGCACTTCTTTATCGTTAATATAAAAGGCCAAATCATCACGATGAGGCCCGGTGAGAGTCATACCACGCCTAATTTCCTGTTCTTTCATTTGTGATAACTTTATCATAAATTGGTCTAATAGAACAGTTTCATCTTCTTCCTCTGCTTCGCCGAAAGAGGGAATATAGGACAACTGCAGGCTTTCTCGGCCGTTTGTAATGCCCTGATGAATAGTTTCCGCCCAATTTTGCAGTTTTTTTATAAATTGTTTCCTTTTTTTTATAATTTTAACACCGTGGCCAGCCAGCTGCTCATTCCATATTTCAAGCATCGTCTCTTGTCCTGCAGCGCCGTTCCATGCTTGTTTGAGCATATTGTTACGCTGAAGCAACACTTTCTGATATTGCTGAAGATGGTAGAGATAACTTGGCTGAACCTGACCGATTTCCATGTCGAGGAACCGGCGGCGTACTCCCGGTGTCCCTTTTACAATTTCTAAATCTTCTGGAGCGAACATAACTACATTGAGTGTCCCGATAAAATCGCTCAGTTTCCGCTGCTCGAGCCCGTTAATTTTCGCTTTCTTCCCCTGATTAGAGATGCGCAAATCAAGCTGAACCGGCCCATACTTTTTATCTACATGCATAGATAGATGCGCAGCATCATTTTCAAATTGAATCAGTTCCTTATCTTTGTTCGTCCGATGAGACTTTGTTAAAGCAAGAACAAGGATCGCTTCAAGCAAATTGGTTTTCCCCTGAGCATTTTGGCCGATAAACAAATTCACATTACCGAAATCAGCCAGGTTCAGCCCCTCATAGTTGCGATAATGCTCCATAGACATCTCTTTTACAAACAAAAACGTCAAGCCTCCTCATCTCCAGGGCAGCAGCCCTGTAACCAACAGAGGTGTAGAGCTGTTATTCTGCAATCACTTTATAAGTGCCGCAGCCTTCAACTTCCACAATATCGCCAGCGTACAGTTTACGTCCACGCCGCTCTTCGGTCTCTTGATTTACACGTACACTGCCTTCTTGCAGCAGCGCTTTAGCTGAGCCGCCCGTGGAGACGCAGTTCGCTAATTTTAAAAATGAATCCAGCTTAATATATTCGCTGTGAATCGTAATTTCCGTCATTTAATCTCTTTCCTTTCTCGTTAGTTCGTTGTCCGATAAGGCAAAATGAGATACAAGCAGCGGCTGTTATCCACCGGCTTTATAATGATCGGACTCATTGCGCCTGTAAAGCTGATTTGCAGCTGCTCACTTTCGATGACTTTAAGCACATCAAGCATATATTTGGAATTGAATGAGATACGCAAAGTTTCTCCTTTAAGCTCGACTGCTTCGAGCTGCTCCGTTACTTTACCTAATTCCGACGAACTTGATGAAATTTCAACAGTTCCATTTTCAAGCGTCTGAAGGCGAACAATGTTCGTTTTTTCCTCACGAGATAACAAATAAGCACGGTCAATCGACTCACTTAATTTTTTTGTGTCCACAATGAGTTCTGTTTTGTAGTTTGTCGGAATAATTCTAGAAGTATCAGGATATGTCCCGTCCAAAATTCGGGAGTAGAAGAGAACGCGGTCTATTTTGAATAGAACCTGATTATCCGCTACGACGATTTCAACACGTGAATTTTGGTCAGGAATAATTTTGCTAAGCTCGTTGAGGGTCTTACCAGAGATAACGACATTGCTGAACCGAATTCCATCAGCATTGTCTAACTGAGCAATCCGGCTTGCGAGACGATGGCGGTCAGTAGCTACAAATTTGAACTCATTATCTGTTAAATTCCAAAGAACACCTGTCAAAATTGGAGTCGTTTCCTGTGTAGAAATGGAGAAAACAGTTTGTTTTATCATTGTTTTCAGCAAATCACCAGGTATGGAGATGACTTGGTCTTCCTCAATGCTAGGAAGTACAGGATATTCCTCTGGATCGAGCCCTACCATCTGAATATCTGTGGAGCCTGAACGAATAAAGGTCTGAAACCCTTCCTTCACTTCCATCTCAATTTCGTCAGATGGCAATTTTTTAATAATTTCAACGAAAAATTTCGCCGGCAGCACAACACTTCCTGGTTGTTCGATCTGTACGACAGTTCTATCGCTATCTTCCGCAGGAATAAAAGATTGAATCGATATGTCGGTATCGCTCGCTGTTAGAGTTACGCCTTGAAACGAAACGTCCAGTTTAATACCTGTCAAAATGGGAATCGTTGTTCGGCTGGATATTGCCTTGGATACATGTTGAATCGATTCATTAAGATAGCTTTTTAAAATGCTGATTTTCATAATTTCACTCCTAGCACAGATTTTGCGGCACAACGTCAGGAATGCTATTCGAGATTCGGCCGTTTATATGATGAAGTATTAATATATAAGTTAAAGTAGTAGTAGGGGCACTGAATATGTGGATAACCCCTATTAAACGACATAAAATTAAGCCTATCCACATGTGTATAGATTGTGCATAGGCTTTTAACTTGTTCAGGATGGATTTTTAATTTTCTCCGTAATGCTGTTAATAATTTTAAATAGTTCTTGATCCGATTTCATTTGCTCGGAAATTTTCTCGTGCGCATGGATTACCGTGGTATGGTCACGGCCCCCGAATGCCTCACCAATTTTGGGAAGGGAGAAATCGGTTAGCTCACGCGATAAATACATCGCGATTTGCCTTGGAAAAGCTACAGCTTTCGTTCGCTTGCGCGCTTTGAAATCTTCTAGCTTCAAATTGTAGTATTCCCCTACTTTTTGCTGGATATCTTGAATCGTAATCATTCGCGGACGACTGGATGGAATAATATCTTTAAGCGCTTCGGCAGCCAAATGAGTTGTAACATCTTGATTGATGAGCGAGGAGTATGCTACTACGCGGATCAGCGCCCCTTCGAGCTCGCGGATATTCGTATCAATTTGATTCGCAATATATACCATCGCTTCATTCGGAATATCTAAATTTTCTGCCTTCGCCTTCTTGCGTAAAATCGCAATCCGCGTCTCTAGATCAGGCGGCTGAATATCGGTAATAAGTCCCCATTCAAAGCGCGATCTGAGCCGTTCCTCCAGCGTTGGAATTTCTTTTGGCGGACGGTCACTTGAGATAATAATTTGCTTTCGCTCTTCATGCAGTGCATTAAAAGTATGGAAAAATTCCTCTTGGGTTGATTCTTTCCCAGCCAAAAATTGAATATCGTCAATAAGCAAAATATCAATGTTTCGGTATTTGTTACGGAAGCTTTCCCCGCGATTATCACGAATCGCATTAATAAATTCGTTCGTAAATTTCTCGGAGGAAATATAGGCCACTTTACTGTTCGGATTATGTTCCAAAATATAATGACCAATCGCATGCATCAAGTGCGTCTTGCCAAGTCCTACTCCTCCATACAAAAAGAGCGGATTATATGCCCTTGCAGGTGCTTCTGCGACAGCGAGTGAAGCAGCGTGGGCGAAACGATTTCCGGATCCGATCACGAATGTATCAAACGTATATTTCGGATTCAGCATATTAGAGACAGGTTCCTCAAGCTGTACCGGCGGAGCGGCCTGCGGCTGAGTGGGTGCCTGTTCTGCTTGCTTAGACTCTTCAATAATAAATTTTACATCTACTTGTTTATTTAAAAATTCGTAAATGGTAGAAGAAACAAGCTTCGTGTATCGGCTTTCGAGCCATTCCACAGCAAACGTAGTCGGCGCAGAAATCGTAATTGTATTGTCTGTTAACGATACGGCCTTCGTTGCTTTAAACCAAGTGTCGAAACTCGGCTTACTCAGCTTGGTCTGAATTATAGATAAAATTTGCTGCCATATTTCAGAAGTATGGCTGTCCACAGACTTTCACTCCTTTAAAATGTTCCAAGTGTGGCTTGAGCCATGCGCGGAAATGTCGAGAAAAACAGAATAGTGTAGAAATTTATCCACAAAAACCCCAAGTTGGTGAAAAGAAAAAAAGATGGATAAATTGAATTGTTCACAACTTTATCCACAGGCTGTTGATAATTTCGAGGGTTTTAATATATATTCACATCCAAAAACAATATAATAATAGCAAAAGAAACCCTTTATTTCAATGTAAAACTGCTAATTATCCACAAATTCAATAAGTTGTGTATAATTTTTATTCACACCACTACATATTGTTAATAATTTGTTTAAGTTCGACAGGATTCCTCTCATTTGTTCCCAAAAATATTCACAGGTTATGAAGAATGGTTGTTTATTGTCTCGTTTTTTGTAAACATGTGTATAAATGAAGGCATTTTAGGTGAAGTAAAATAGATTCGAATGAATGGGGTGGCATATATAATAAGAAGTGACTTGTGTGAATTGGAGAAAAGAGGGACATGATTGACTTTTAAGTAGGTTCATGATTAAATGTAAAAAGGCATTTTCTGTGGAAAATGAAACAGATGAGAGAATATGATAGTAATCCTTCAAGGGGGTGCAAATAAATGAGACCAACGTTCAAACCGAATGTGAGCAAACGTAAAAAAGTTCATGGTTTCCGTAAAAGAATGAGCACGAAAAACGGCCGTAAGGTGCTAGCTGCTCGTCGTCAAAAAGGCAGAAAAGTTCTAAGTGCGTAATGTGCGTGCATAAAGACCACTACGGTGGTCTTTTTTTCTTGGAGCGATGATTATAGATCTATGATGAAGCAAGCCGCGCCAAGAGCGGCTTTTTCATTAGTTGTTATGTTTATCCTGATGCCAGGATGTTCATAATACAATAAAGAAGCTAAATCTCAGGTTCTCTATTTATATGAGTATGAGGTTTACAAGCAAGGGGATTATCGTGCAAAAAAAGCTGCGTTTACGAAATCGGGCCGATTTTACTCGTGTGTATCGCCACGGAAAATCTTTTGCCAACCATCAGTTCGTTGTTTATTGGTTTCATAAGAGAGATATTGAACGTTTTCGGCTTGGCGTTTCCGCTAGCAAAAAGATAGGCAATGCCGTAGTTCGCAACCGAATGCGTCGTTTGGTAAAAGAAATCGTGCGCCATCATGGAGATGAGCTCATCGATCACGTGGATATCATTTTTATTGTAAGAAAAGGTGCAGTTTCTATGAGTTATAAGGAGCTTGAGAAAAGTGTGCTTCATGTGCTGCGTAAAGCGTCACTGACAAAGCGTTCAGGGCGCTAACGGAGCTATTTTCTTTGTCCATCAAAATATGGTATGATCATCGTGGAATGGAATGGTTAAGAGAGGGGTTATGAAGTGTCGCAAAAGAAGACTCGAGGAAAGTGGATCCTCCTCATCGCAGTAATGGCACTGGTCATGATTTTGGCCGGATGTACAAATGCAAATTCGCATGCAATGATGTCAACAGAAGACCTCAGAAATAGCGGGAGCTTCTGGAAGAGCAATGTTGTATACTGGTTCTCAGTAGCACTGGACACATTCGCTCAATGGTTTAATGGTGAATATGGACTAGCCGTACTCGTGATGGTTATTATTGTACGTACACTTATTTTGCCGTTAACATTAAAACAAGTAAAAAGTTCAAGAGAAATGCAAGCGATTCAACCAGAATTGCAAAAAATTCGTGAGAAATATAAAGATAATCCTGAGAAGCAACAGCAGGAGACGATGAAGCTGTTTCAAGAGCATCAAATCAATCCGATGGCTGGATGTTTCCCGCTTATTATTCAGATGCCGATTTATATCGCGCTGTATAACTCGATTTATTATAATCCTGATATTAGAACGCACTCTTTCTTATGGATGGAGCTTGGACAACCGGATAAATTATTTATTTTACCGATCCTCGCTGCGCTGACTACATTCTTGCAAACAAGAATGATGATGAACATGAATCCAAGTCAGCAAATTGGACCGATGAAGTTCATGATGTTCGTATATCCGGTACTGATCTTTGTGATGTCTTACCAGTTCCCAGCTGCATTGCCGCTGTACTGGGTATATAGTAATATCTATACGATTGTTCAGAACTATTTCCTTTACCGGAACAAAGACCAAGCTGCGGTTGCTAATGTGAGTGGTGATAAAGGCAAAAGCAAGCAAGGTAAAGGAGGCAAGCAAGGTAAGGGCGCGAAGGAGGCTAAAAAGTCGAGATGAGTAAAGTCGTTGCGTCAGGAAAAACCATTGAACAAGCTGTAAAACAAGGACTTGCCCAACTGGGTACAACTGAGGACCGGGTTACGGTTAAAGTGTTAGAACAGCCATCAAAAGGATTCCTGGGACTCATCGGTGCCAAGGATGCCAAAGTGGAAATTGCTCTGCTTCCGGATCCTGCACCTGAACTTCTAAGTACAGACGACGATCAAGTTGTTGCTCGTTCACATGAACATGAGCGCGATCCATATGAAGAAGCGGCTTCATTTATTAAAGAAGTAGCTGCTTCGATGGGACTTACCGTCGATGTAGAAGTGGTTCAAGGCAAAGACAGCACGAATCTTAACATTTCAGGGCCTGATTTGGGACTCATTATTGGTAGAAGAGGACAGACGCTAGATGCGCTGCAGTATTTAGTGAACATTGTCGCCAATCGTTACTCAGACGGATATCTCCGAATTACTTTAGATGCTGAACAATTCCGAGAGCGGCGTAAGAAGACGCTTGAGGATTTGGCAGATCGGCTCGCTGGACGTGTCATACGGACACATAAGGAAGTCGTTCTAGAGCCGATGGCTCCGCAGGAGCGCAAAGTAATACACGCTAGACTGCAGAATCATTCGAAAGTAAAGACATATAGTAAAGGTGAGGAACCGAACCGGCGTGTAGTCATTACGCTGAAGTAGGATGCGAGACGCAATGACTTTGCCCATGGCAATTGTCATTGCTTTTTTCTTTAATTATGTATAGATCTTAATACGGTAATGATAGGTGTAAAGAGGTGAAAACAGTGATTAGTGATACAATTGCCGCTATTTCCACTTCCGTAGGTGAAGCGGGGATTGCTGTTATTAGGGTAAGCGGACCTGAAGCGATATCGGAAGTTGAGCGGATATTTAAGAGTAAAACCAAGTTGTCGGAGGCTTCAAGCCATACGATTCACTATGGCCATATATATAATCCAGAGAGCGGAGAAAAGATCGAAGAGGTGCTCGTGTCAGTCATGCGTGCGCCGCGTTCTTTTACGACAGAAGATGTTGTAGAAATTAATACTCATGGCGGGGTTATTTCGGTTAAACGCGTCATGGACTTATTGCTATTGCAAAATATTAGGCTGGCTGAGCCCGGGGAATTTACGAAGCGCGCATTTCTTAATGGGCGTATTGACTTGTCGCAGGCCGAAGCGGTTATCGATCTTATTCGGTCGAAGTCGGACCGTGCTTTCTCACTTGCTTTGAAGCAGGTAGATGGGGCACTGTCTCGTAAAATTGCGGAACTTCGTCAAATATTGCTTGAGACACTTGCTCATATTGAAGTGAACATCGACTATCCAGAGCATGATGTTGAAACGTTGACGGCTGAATTTATTAAGCAGAAGAGCAGTTTCGTCATGGAAGAGATCACAAAGCTGTTAAAAACAGCAAACGAAGGCAAAATATTAAGAGAAGGGATTACGACAGCCATTGTTGGTCGGCCGAATGTAGGTAAATCGTCTCTTCTGAATACCCTCGCACGTGAGAATAAGGCGATTGTAACGGACATTCCTGGAACAACGCGTGATGTCATCGAAGAGTACGTTACGATTAACAATATTCCGCTTAAACTTCTTGATACTGCAGGCATAAGAGAGACGATGGATGTCGTTGAACGGATCGGCGTTGAGCGTTCTAAAACTGCCGTGGATGAAGCTGATTTGCTGCTGCTTGTCTTGAACGCAAGCGAGCCTCTTCACGATGATGAGATTAAGCTGCTTGAACAAATCCGTGGTAGACAAGCGATTATTATTATGAATAAAATGGACTTACCTCGAAAATTGGATATGGATGTGCTTCGTCAGTACGTCGATGAACAATCGATTGTACCGATGTCCGTGAAGGAACAGTCCGGTATCGACCTGTTGGAAGAACGCATTTCAAATTTATTTTTCGGCGGGAAATTAGAAACACAGGATTTGACTTACGTCACAAATGTGCGGCATATTGCACTCCTTAATAAGGCTAAAAAATCTTTGCAAGATGCATATAATGCTGCAGATCAGCTTATTCCGATTGATATGATCCAAATCGATGTTCGGCTTGCTTGGGAACAGCTTGGTGAAATTGTGGGGGATACCGCTCCTGATTCACTGCTTGATCAAATCTTTTCGCAATTCTGCTTAGGAAAATAAGCTATATATATGAATATAATCGATTCATTTCATGAGAAATGGACGATGAAAGGGGAGATACTCACGAAATGAGTTATGTTGCTGGAAATTATGACGTCATCGTCGTCGGCGCGGGACATGCGGGTGTTGAAGCTGCGCTTGCAGCTGCACGTATGGGTTCAAATACGCTCATGATCACGATTAACTTGGATATGGTTGCGTTCATGCCTTGCAACCCATCAATTGGTGGTCCAGCTAAGGGACACGTTGTACGGGAAATTGACGCTCTTGGCGGTGAAATGGGACGCAATATCGACAAGACGTTTATTCAAATGCGTATGCTGAATACAGGTAAAGGACCGGCGGTGCATGCACTTCGTGCTCAAGCGGATAAATTTTTGTATCAACATACGATGAAAGAAACGATGGAGAAGGAACCAAACCTAACGATGCGTCAAGGTATGGTTGAAGAATTGATCGTTGAAGATGGCAAGTGCGTTGGTGTCGTTACGAAGACAGGCGCTGCTTATCGTGCTAAAGCGGTTGTACTGACAACAGGTACTTATTTGCGCGGGAAAGTGATCATGGGTGAGCTTACTTATGAGAGCGGCCCGAACAATCAACAGCCTTCCGTCAACTTAGCTAAAAACTTAAAAGATCTTGGATTTGAGCTTGTTCGTTTCAAAACAGGTACGCCGCCGCGTGTACACAAGGATACCATTGATTTCTCGAAGACTGAAATTCAACCAGGGGATGAGAATCCGAAGTTCTTCTCTTATGAGACGGAATCTTCTGATAATGAACAATTGCCTTGCTGGTTAACTTATACTTCCGAGACAACCCACGAAATTATTAACAGCAACCTGCACCGCGCACCGATGTTCTCCGGCATTATTGAAGGAACAGGTCCGCGCTATTGTCCTTCGATTGAAGATAAAATTGTTCGTTTTGCAGATAAACCGAAGCATCAAATTTTCTTGGAACCAGAAGGAAAGAATACTTCCGAATATTACGTACAAGGCTTGTCCACGAGCTTGCCTGAAGATGTTCAGCTTGAAGTATTGCGTTCTATTCCAGGACTCGAGAAAGTAGAAATGATGCGTACAGGTTACGCTATTGAATATGATGCCATTGTGCCAACGCAGCTGTGGCCTTCACTCGAAACGAAGAAACTGCCTGGTCTGTTTACAGCAGGTCAAATCAATGGTACTTCCGGCTATGAAGAAGCAGCGGGTCAAGGAATTATGGCTGGTATTAACGCAGCTCGCAAAGTACAAGGGAAAGAACCCGTTATTCTTGATCGCTCTCAAGGCTATATCGGCGTATTGATCGATGACCTTGTTACGAAAGGAACGAATGAACCTTATCGCCTGCTAACTTCGCGTGCTGAATATCGTTTGCTGCTTCGTCATGATAATGCGGATTTACGACTTACTCCAATCGGTTACGAAATTGGACTGATTTCAGAAGAAAGATATGCTAAATTTTTAAAGAAAAAAGCATTGGTTGAACAAGAAATTGAACGTCTCAGCACGACAAAAGTGAAACCAAGCGATGTTAATCCAATCTTCGAAGAAATTGGTTCAACACCAATTCAAGACGGAACCAACTTGCTTGCAATTTTGCGTCGTCCTGAAATTACGTATGCTCATTTGGAGAAAATCTCTCCTTCGCCGCTCGAGCTAAATGACGAAATGAAAGAGCAAGTGGAAATCCAAGTGAAATATGCGGGTTACATCGAGAAGCAGCTCGTTCATGTAGAACGTCTGCAAAAGATGGAGAAGAAGAAAATTCCTGAAGATATCGTGTACGAAGATATTCAAGGTCTCGCTATTGAAGCGCGGCAGAAGTTGTCCAAAATTCGTCCGCTGTCTATCGGTCAAGCATCTCGGATTTCTGGTGTTACACCTGCCGATATTTCAATCTTACTCGTATATCTCGAACATTATAACCGAATAACAGCGGCGAGAGGTTAACAATGGATGAAGTACAGTTGCAGTTAGTAAATCTTTTGAAAGCTCGCGGCATTACAATCGGCGAGAAGCAGCTTGAGCAGTTTGAAATTTATTATCACGAGCTTGTGTCATGGAATGAGAAGATGAACCTGACGGGCATTACAGAGAGAGAACAGGTTTACATCAAACATTTCTATGATTCGATATCACTATCTTTTTACTTGGATATGAACAAAATAACGTCTATTGCGGATATCGGGTCCGGCGCCGGCTTCCCTGGCATTCCGCTTAAAATTTGTTTTCCGCATCTGAAGCTAACGATTATTGACTCGCTGAACAAACGAATTACGTTTTTGAAGCATCTGACGCAGCAGATGGGAATAACGGATACCCAGCTCATTCATGGACGTGCGGAAGAAGTAGGGCGGAAGGAAGGGTACCGCGATCATTTCGATCTAGTTACCGCAAGAGCGGTCGCAAGAATGAATGTGCTTAATGAGTTCTGTCTTCCTTTTGTACGTAAAAACGGTGTTTTTGCCGCAATGAAAGGGAGCGACCCTTCAGAGGAATTGAAGGAAGCTGCTCGCAGCTTGAAAGAATTAAAAGCTTCTTTACGTGAAGTACACCATTTCACTTTACCTGTTGAAGATTCAGATCGGCACATTATTATTGTTGATAAAACTGCGCCTACGCCAGGGAAATACCCTCGCAAACCAGGTACGCCATTGAAAGAACCGATTATGTAAAAAATTGTTTCACGTGGAACAAGGAGAGGAAAAATCTTCTCCTTGTTTTTTTGTGTTTAGTTGTTGCGGATGATCTTAAGTTATTGGTTTTATCCAATTTGCAAATAGAGAACATTTACTAGTGAGTGGAGAGAGATGAATCTGCACTCTCTATTTTATTACAGAAAGTGATATGCGAGTGTGTTTAGGCTAAGGCAAGCGACAAACTCTGTATGTTTATGATTTGTATGATTAATTGATATTAAGCTCGGTTATTGATCATGAACTATTATTGGCCTTGGGTATTGGTTGACCGCCCTCATGCAGCGCCGAACCGCGTGCTGGGAACTGCGCGGGGTAAGAAATAGTTTTTTAAGTTACAGACAGCTAAATCGAAAAAAAGGGGATGAGTATGGGGTGAAAAGTTTACGTGTCGCCTTTGAAATCGTGTATTAACTTAATATTATTCCAATTCAAAATACACGATTTAGGGCAGCGACTGGAACCCTATACACATCCCCTAAACAAGCGCAAAAGTAGAAGTCAGTACCAATAATTTTAATTCTTCTGGTTGATATTGCAATTTCACAATTGCAGGAAAAAACATTCAATAAGAGAATAGGATTATTAACCAAAAAGTGATAGAATAGAATATACAGAATATTCATATCAATAATGAATAATTCTCTTGTATTTATCACTTTATTTTTGAATAATAAGTAATAGATTCACTCTGCTTATTATTCATTTGAAAGAAGCGGATAAGCTCCTGCCTACAGAAGACAGAGCCGCTTCTACTTACATAGTTTGTTTATCTAATGGAAGCACAAGGAATTTATTGTGCTATTATGAAATTAGGTGGTAATCTACGGAATGAAAGAACAATTTTCTAGGTTGTTTGGTTTGACTGAAAAAAGCAGCGGGGACGAAGTCAAGCAAATTCCAGTTGACGAAATAGTAACGAGTCCATATCAACCCCGTACCATCTTCGATGATGAGAAGCTCGAAGAGCTATGTCAGACCATTAAAACGCACGGCGTAATTCAGCCGATTGTCGTTCGTTTTCGCAACAACAAGTATGAGATCATTGCTGGTGAGCGTCGCTGGCGCGCAGTTAATAAGCTCGGACTTGAGACGATTCCAGCCATCATCAGGGAGTTTAACGATTCACAAGCAGCATCGATCGCCTTGATTGAAAATTTGCAGCGTGAAGGGCTTACACCAATCGAAGAAGCGATTGCGTACCAGAAGCTGATTGAACTTCATCAATTAACGCAAGAAAGCTTGGCGCAGCGCCTTGGCAAGAGTCAATCAACGATTGCTAATAAGATTCGCCTTCTTCATCTGCCTGAACCAATCAAAGAAGCGCTTATCAACCGCAAAATTACAGAAAGACATGCTAGAGCACTGCTATCTTTGGATAACGAAGAATTACAGTTGAAGCTTTTGCAAGATATCATTTCCAAAGAACTTAACGTAAAACAAACAGAAGCAAGAATAGCATTTTATAAAGAAGCAGCAAAACAGAAAAAATCGAAGCGCATTTCGTTTACGAAAGATGTACGTCTTGCCTTAAATACGATTCGGCAATCCATCGATATGGTATCTGGTTCGGGAATGGCTATTAAAACGACCGAACAAGATCACGAAGATCACTATGAGATTGTTATCAAGATTCCGAAACGATAGTCAGATGAGCAGCGCTGTTAGGGCGGCATTATAGCCGCTTTTTGTTTCTTTTTGTAGCTCACTTCTTGTTTAATCTGTCATGCTTACAACCCTACAAAAAGATCTCCATATATTGAGGTGAAATGGATTGTCTAAAATCATTGCAATAGCGAATCAGAAGGGTGGGGTCGGTAAAACGACTACATCAGTCAATTTAGGTGCTGCGTTAGCATCACTAGGCAAGCGTGTGTTATTAGTTGATATCGATCCACAAGGGAACACCACAAGCGGAGTGGGGATTAATAAAGCGGATGTTGCCAATTGTATTTATGACATCCTCATCAATGATATCGAGCCGAAGGAAGCCATTGCGGAGACAGGAATTGATGGTCTGCGGATTATTCCGGCTACAATTCAGCTTGCGGGTGCAGAGATTGAGCTTGTGCCGACGATTTCTCGTGAGGTTCGTTTGAAAAAGGCGCTTCATCAAGTGAAAAATCAATATGATTACATTCTTATTGATTGCCCGCCATCACTCGGCATTCTTACGATCAACTCTTTAACAGCTGCCGACTCGGTCATCATTCCAATTCAGTGTGAATATTATGCTTTGGAAGGACTTAGTCAATTGCTGAATACCATTAGACTTGTTCAGAAACAACTTAACACCTCTTTGCAAATTGAAGGTGTTCTGCTTACGATGTTCGATGCTCGGACAAATCTTGGTATTCAGGTAATAGAAGAAGTTAAAAAGTATTTCCAGCAGAAAGTGTACCAAACAATCATTCCCCGTAATGTTCGCTTAAGTGAAGCACCTTCTCATGGACAGTCAATTATTACATATGACCCTCGTTCTAAGGGAGCAGAAGTGTATTTAGAGTTGGCAAAGGAAGTGGTTTCTTATGAGTAAACGACTGGGCAAAGGGCTCGACGCCCTAATTCCTTCGCTATCAATCAATGATGATGACAAGGTCGTAGAAATCCCTCTGAGTCAGCTGCGTCCTAATCCATATCAGCCGCGTAAGACGTTCGACGAGAACTCTATTCAAGAACTTGCCGAGTCGATTCGCCAGCATGGCGTTATTCAGCCCATCATTGTTCGCAGTGTATTGAAAGGTTATGAAATTATTGCGGGTGAGCGGAGATTTAGAGCTTCTCAATATTGCGGGAATGCTACGATTCCGGCAGTTGTTCGTAATTTTACGGATCAGCAGGTAACGGAAATTGCGTTGATTGAAAATTTGCAACGGGAAAATTTGAATGCCATTGAAATTGCTTCGGCATATCAAGGATTAATGGATCAATTTTCTTTAACCCAAGAAGAGCTATCACTGAAAGTAGGCAAATCTCGTTCTCACATTGCTAATTTTCTGAGATTATTATCACTCCCAGAAGAAGTGAAAGAATTTGTTTCACGTGGAACATTATCGATGGGTCATGCGAGAGCCATTGTCGGCATAAAAGATATTGTGCTTGTCAAACAGCTTGCAAAACAAACCATTGAGAATGAATGGAGCGTTCGTGAGCTTGAAGAAGCTGTCAAGAACCTGGAGAATAAAACGAGCGATAAACCAAAAGCGAAAACGAAGAAAAAAGACCCTTATATTGAACAGTTAGAAGAATCGCTACGCGAACGTTTTAAAACGACAGTGAAAATTAAACATAACAAAGATAAGGGTAAAATAGAGCTTAACTACTATAATAAACAGGACTTGGAACGGCTTTTGGAACTGCTTCAGTAATGAAAAAAGTGGCATATCTAACGCTCCCAGTTGGAGAAATTAAGATATGTCACTCTTCTGTCTAAGGGGGTAAACGTGCTTGCTGAATAATGATCATCCAGTTATTTATTTAGATCATGCTGCGACGTCTTGGCCCAAACCGCCAGAAGTGTTCAAGGCGATGCAAGAGGCTTTAATTAAAGCTGGGGCCAACCCCGGAAGAGGAAGTCATGCTATGGCTGTCCAAGCAAGCAGAGTGCTGTTTCGAACAAGACAAATACTATCCGAATTATTTCACATTAAAAATGCTAATGATATTGTGTTTACTTCCAATACAACCATGGCACTTAACTTCGCAATTAAAGGATGGATTAAGCCAGGTGACCATGTTATTGCAACGATGATTGAACACAATTCTGTGAGACGGCCATTGGAATATTTGAAAAGAACTAAGGGTGTAACAGTGGATTATATTCCGGTAAATGAGGAAGGGTCGATCGACCTTAAAAAAGTTGAACAGGCTTTTCGTCCGAATACGTCGTTGGTCGTATGTAATCACAGCTCCAATTTGCTTGGAAGCATTTTACCTGTTGGAGAACTAGGGGATATGGCTCATCGGCATGGCGCTGTATTTGCTGTTGACGCTGCACAAACCGCAGGAACTGTTAACATTGATGTGAATGATATGGATATTGATTTACTCGCTTTTCCTGGGCATAAAGGACTTTTAGGACCTCAAGGGACAGGCGGGTTATATATTGCACCACATATCGATCTAACACCGCTCTTGCATGGAGGGACGGGCAGTCAATCCATCGATACAGATCAACCAAGTGTACGTCCAGATCGATATGAGGCAGGTACGCCAAATACGGTTGGAATTGCTGGACTACATGCGGGCGTACAAACGGTTTTGAATTATACGACTTCACGCTTGTATGAACAAGAGTGGAGGCTGACTCAAAGGCTAATGGATGGTTTGGGGCATATTACTGATATCAAGGTTTTCGGTCCCCAAATGGGGGAAGAGCGAACAGGGATTGTTTCTTTTATAATGGAGGGTAAGGACTCTTCAGAAATTGCTTTTCGTTTGGACCAAGAATTTGGTATCGCGGTAAGAGCTGGATTTCACTGTACTCCATTAGCACATAGTGTAGTAGATACACTGAAAACCGGTGCGGTAAGAGCTAGTGTTGGATATGATACGACAAATGATGATATTGATGTATTGCTTGAGGCGCTGCGACATATCAGCAAGATTTAGAAACGAGTAAGAGGAGAAGGAAGAGGAATGGCAGAATTAAACGCACTCATCATGGGGCAAATATTTTCGATTGTAAGTGTCTTGATTTTTATCGTTTTTGTCATGTTCATTGTGATGATTGCTCAAGGAAGTAAACTTAGAAAAATGCGCCGTAAATATGAGCTCATGATGTCAGGCAGCGGTGTTGAAAACTTGGAGTCCTATTTGATTGATTTAAAATTGCAGCTTGATCGTATTGAAGAGGGGCAAGAAGCTCAGCAGAAACAAATTCGAGCACTTCAAGAGAAGGCGCGTAAAATGAAAGCAAAAGTTGGAATGAAACGCTACAATGCTTTTGCTGAGCACGGCAGTGAACTTAGCTTTTCCCTTGCTATTCTAAATGAACAACAAGATGGAGTCGTCATTACAAGCATATATAACCGTGATGGTTCACTCATGTATTCCAAACAGATTAAAGGCGGAGAATCGATGTTCTCGCTTTCCCCTGAAGAGAAAGAGGCAATTACTCTAGCCCTGCAAGAGGAATAGCACGGTAATGCCATTCTTTAATTGCAGAATAGAGACTGCTGGCAATAATATCAGATAAACGCATCACAAGACTAAGACGTGTGTTTTGCAATACGAAGTATTCCATAAAGCCGCCGACATTGACGATCCCAGTTAAATGGATATCGCCGACCGGCGGTAATTCTTTATGTACGCCTGCTCCGGGCTTGAGAGGGCCTTGTGCTACTTGTATGCAGCCAACACTGGAAGTCTGACCTAAGCATGCATCAATGCCAATAATATATGGATTTGAAAACTGTTCATGAATCGTGTTTAATGTTTCTTGTAAATTCATTGCATGCACAGGCTCGTCCAAAGTACCATAGAGGTGGAATAAAGGGCTGTTGAATTTAGCAAGCGCAGTACCAACTAGAGGTCCTAGACAATCGCCAGTGGAACGATCCGTACCAATACAAACAACGACAATGTGCTGCTTTGAAGCCGTTTCAGATAAATGAAATAACAGCCGGTGTATAATAGCAGTATGTACACTTGGATCTGTGTGGGAAATTTTTAGTGAAGGATAGATTTCTGTATTAGGGGATTGGCCAATATGGGACATATAATCTTCCTTTCGTATGCAGATGGTAGTAACTAGTATATGGATGGAAGCCCCTTTTTATACTTCGCCTTACTATACTTCAATAGAGAAATTCATAGACACTAAAATATACAGACTTCTCACGAAAATGGTTAGGGGGAAATGATATGGATTCGTGGTTCTTGATGGCCTTTGATTCCACTCAGCAGGCGCTTAGGGCGGAAATGTTGTTAGAATATGCAGAAATTGAAATCGATTTATTTCCTACACCCAAAGAAATTACGGCAGGATGCGCACTATCCATTCAATTTCCACCGGAACATCTGCAGTCGGTAAAGATGATTATTCGTGATGAGCAGGTCGAGATCAGAGGTATTTATTTTAAAAATGGAAATGGGTATGATAACATCGACTTATAGAGGGGAGACGAGCAAATGATAATACCCTTAAAAGTTGAAAATACGGAACAAGCTATTCAAGAAGCTATAACGTTTAAGGAACAAATGTGGAAATTGTTTACCGATTCGGCCATGTGGCAAAGTGTCTTTTTTTCTGGGATACGCATTGTTTTTATCTTTATTATGACAAGACTCGCTATTGTCATTGTAGATCGAATTATTGATCGGTCCATGCAGCGTCAAGAAAAGAGTCGTTTGAATATGAACCCGAGACGGTTTGTAACCGTCGGTGAACTGCTCAAAAATGTGACGTCGTTTGTATGTAACTTTTTCATGATTATGCTCATTCTGACCGAATTCGGTGTAAAAATCGGACCGCTGATGGCTGGAGCAGGTGTCATTGGACTTGCAGTCGGTTTTGGCGCACAGAGCTTAGTGAAGGATGTTATAACGGGTTTCTTTATTATTTTAGAAGACCAGTTTGCTGTAGGGGATGTCATTCAGACAGGCTCTTACAAAGGAACGGTAGAAATGATTGGTCTACGTACTACCCGAATTGTAAGCTGGACAGGAGAAGTTCATATTATTCCGAACGGTCTGATTACGAGCGTAACCAATTATTCATTGTCGAATGCACTAGCAGTTGTAGATATTCCTTGGAAAACGGAAAGTAATTTAGAAGAAGCGATCAGCATTATTAAGCAAGCGGTTAGCGGGCTGACAGAACGAAATGAATATGTATTAAGTATGCCAGATGTACTTGGGGTACAGTCGTTAAGCACTTCAGAATTCGTTATTAGAGTTGCAGCAGAATGTATGCCGAATACGAAAGAGAAGGTAGAGAGACAAATTCAATTGGAAGTAAGAAAAGCTTTAGAGCAGACAGAGGAAATTAGACAAGCACTGCAGTAACCTTTCACTCATGAGACAAAAGTAGAGGAGGAGAGCCCAGAATGGAACGGAAAACATTTGGACTTGGCGACATTGTGCAGATGAAGAAGCCCCACCCATGCGGCACCAATGAAATGGAAATTATCCGGATGGGTATGGATATTCGAATCAAGTGTGTGGGATGTAAACATAGCGTGTTGATTCCGCGTGCAAAATTCGAAAAGAACTTAAAAAAAGTGTTGCGATCTTCAGCCTCAGACACGGATCAGAGTGGGAGTATAGTGTAACGTAATACATTGGAGTTGCGAGACCATTGACATCATTTCTCTTGCAATTTGATCCGAGCTTTGGTATAATCACTTTTGCTGCGGAAAGGTACCCAAGAGGTCCAAGGGGGCTGACTCGAAATCAGCTAGGCGTCATCAGGCGTGCGTGGGTTCGAATCCCACCCTTTCCGCCACAATGAACAACTCCTATAATAAAATGAACCCTTCACATAAATGTGAAGGGTATTTTATTTATTTGAATAAATAACCAAAGAAGGACCTTTTCAGGCCCTCCATTTGGGACGGTGATCATTTTTGAAACGGAACTCATCATCATACAACATATCATTGAAACATTAGGTGTATTGTTTAGGCAATACTTGTGCTAATGACTATAGTGTCTTTGGCACGTCCCCTCGCTTCCTATGCGTATTAGACTAGATCTCCTATGCGTTGTTCAGTGTTCAACGGAACCACACCTCGCTAATTCCACCGTCAGAGTTTATTATGACCTGAACTAAAAAGTTTATACGCGGGTTCTTAGTGAAATTAATGGACGCGCGCTTTGGTCATCTTTTTCCACTTACGATTTTTGTTTGTCGTCTCAGGAAATGTTTCACCGGCCTGCAGCTTTATGCGCTTAGGATTTTGAATTTCCGTATGGAAACTTTTTTCACCGACCTCCATATATACACCATCATTCGGTGCTTTATCACCTGGTTCAAATTCAGTTTGTTCACCCATGAGATCAACCTCCTTTATGGATTATTGCTGCAACATTATTGTGTACACGTTCCTATATATTCATGTGTCACAGACGAATGAAGGACTTGCAAGCATCCCCGCTTTTTGTTATATTTATTTGGTGCGAGTTTGTGCTCGTTCCTTGCTCTCAACTTAGATTGAGGGCCTTAGTCCAAAAGGAGGTGAAAGATATGCGCAAATACGAAGTGATGTACATTATTCGTCCTGACCTTGAACAAGAAGCTGTTCAAGCAACCGTCGAAAAATTCCAAGGCATCATCTCCAACGGTGGCGAAATTACTAAACACGAAGTGATGGGTAAACGCCGTCTTGCGTATGAGATTAAAAAATTCCGTGATGGAGTTTATGTTCTAGTTAACTTCAACGCTGAACCAGCGGTAGTTACTGAACTTGAACGTCTCATGAAAATTTCTGACGAAGTCATTCGTTATCTCATTACGAACGACGTAGCTTAATGGAACATCTCGTGATTAGTGAAATGAATCGCTCAAAGGAGGGGGATTGGATTGTTAAACCGTGTCATTCTAATCGGCCGGCTGACTCGTGATCCGGAATTGCGGTACACACCATCTGGTGTTGCTGTAACGCAGTTTACGCTTGCCGTTGATCGTCCTTTTACAGGACAAGGCGGAGAACGAGAAGCAGATTTTATCCCGGTCGTAACCTGGAGACAATTGGCGGAGACGTGCGCTAACTATTTACGTAAAGGCCGTTTGACGGCTGTAGAAGGGCGCATTCAAGTGCGGAATTATGAGAATAACGAAGGTAAACGTGTATACGTGACTGAAGTTATTGCTGATAATGTTCGTTTCTTAGAATCGTCAAATCGTGAAGGTAGCAGCGGTGGAATGCGAGAGGAATCTCCATTTGGAGGGGGCGGCGAAAGTCGCAACAACAACTTCTCACGCAGCAATCAGGATCCTTTTTCCGATGACGGAAAACCGATTGATATTTCGGATGATGATTTGCCATTTTAATAACGGAAAGGACTGAATAGAATGAGCTTTAAACAAAAAGAAGGCGGAGACGACAAAAGACCAGCGCGCCGCGGTGGCCGTAACAAACGTCGTAAAGTATGCTACTTCACTGTGAATAAAATTACTCACATTGACTATAAAGATACTGATTTGCTGAAGAAATTCATCAGCGAACGCGGTAAAATTTTGCCACGCCGTGTAACTGGCACTAGTGCAAAATATCAACGTATGTTGACGATCGCGATCAAACGCGCTCGCCAAATCGCATTGCTTCCTTACACAACTGAGTAAGGTTGAAATAGAAGAGAGGCAGCTGGGAAACCAGCTGTCTTTTTGTTTTTCCTATGTACACATGTGCATAAAAATCACTAGACTCTATATCACTTGGTGTTGCAGATTTTGTATTGTGATTCTATGAGTGACCTGCGCAACATAAAATATGAAAAAAAGATATTTACAATATTAGGATATAAATACATAATATATGTAAGCGTTTTGAATTTAAATGCTTTTTATCTGCACTGAGCTCCTATTAAAAAGTTAATTTCCTTCATGAATTCTCTCCATAAAAGTTAATTTATATCGTTTATTCTTACACTAATTCATCATTTTTGAACGAAGCATTATTTTTGTTATAAATTTCAAAATTTGTATTGACCTGTGTTAAATTATCGCCTATTATTTACATTAATTTACTCAACATTAACATTTTTGAATATTATTTTTTTTTAATAAGAATGAACTACATAATTTCTCAGTCATTAAGACGCGGTATCCGCGGCAACTTCCTACCAGATTTGAAAGCTGCTAATAAGATAATTATTTATGGATAATTTTTTTATTATCCTAATAATTTATAAGCTTTATCAAAAATTCTAAGGAGGGTTTGCATGAGAAAGAGAATGTCGTTATTGCTAGTCATGATGTTGCTGTCCTTCAGCGTGCTCGCAGCTTGCGGCGGTTCAAAGACAGCCGAACCAGCGACTACAGGGGAGACGGTGACAGAACCTGCTAAACCAGCAGATGAGACTACACCACAACCAGAACCTGCTAAGGAAGCAACTCCAGCAGGAAGTGAAGGATTGTATGAGGCAGCTGATATGTCTTTGAATCCAGCGCCTGCTGCAAACCGCAAGGATACTTTAATTGTAGGTATGACATCGCCTAAAGGGGTATTTAATCCACTTTATGGCGAGACAACGTATGACAAATATGTTTTTGACGTTATATTTGACTACTTCTTACAAGTCAAAGGTGACGGTACTTATGAGAACAGCCTTGCTGACAGCATAGATGTATCCCCAGATGGACTGAAATATACATTCCATCTGAAACCAGGCGTGAAATATACAGATGGCTCGCCAGTCACTGTTAAGGACTACGCCTTTGCGTTGAAAGTATTGCATGACGCAAGCTACGATGGACCAATTGATATACTCTCTTTCAAAGTCAAAGGGGGACAAGATTATCACGATGGCAAAGCTAAAGATATTTCAGGCATTAAAATTATCGATGATAACACGATAGAAATCGAAGTGACTGAACCTACTGCATACACGAGGGACACACTTGGAACGGTTCCGTTTATTCCGGAAGCTTACTATGGTAAAGGTTATAAACAAGGCGATCTTGAGTATATCAAAGCATTGCACGACAAGCCGCTTGGAAGCGGACCATACATCTTAAAGAGCTTTACTCCAGGGCAAGAAGCTGATTTGGAAGCAAATCCGAACTATTTTAAAGGAGCGCCTAAGATCAAAAATCTGATCTATAAAGCGACGACCGACGAAACGAAACTTGCCATGCTGCAGTCCGGTGAAATTGATATGGACCATGTTACGGTTAACCAGGACAACGTAGATGAATTACAAGGAATGGGTTTCCTTGACGTTAACATCTTCCCAACAAACGGGTATGGATATGTTGCATTCAACTTTAAAGAGAAGAAATTCCAAGATCAAAAAGTTCGTCAAGCCTTGGTATATGGTTTGAACCGTAAAGAAATTGTGGAAGGCGTATACGGTAAATTTGCCGACGTCATTAACATTCCTCAGTCTAAAGTGTCATGGGCATATACAAATGAAGGAATTGAACCATATGATTTCAATATGGACACTGCGAAGAAACTTCTGGATGATGCTGGCTGGAAAGTGGGTGCTGACGGCATTCGCGAGAAAGATGGAGAGAAGTTCAAAATCAATTTCTCAGCTACAGCGGATAACCCGGTCGTAGATGCGCTGTTGCCAATCATGACGAAGAACTATAAAGAACTTGGTATCGATATTGCTGCTGAAACGCTCGATTTCAACGCCATCATGGATAAGAAGGACAAAGGCGATTTTGATATGTTCTTCGCGGCATGGGGATTAACCCCAGATCCGGACAGCACAGTATATATTACAAAAGGCGCACAAAATGACGTGGGCTACTCCAACAAAACAGTTGATGAGTGGTCTGACAAAGGTAAGAAGGAACTCAACTTCGATAAACGTAAAGAAGACTACAAAGCATTGTATCAAGAATTGAACAAAGATTTGCCAGCCATCTTCATGTACCAAAGAAGAGATATGTGGGCAATTAACGGTAGAGTTAACGGCCTAGAAATTACTCCATACAAAGACTTCATTTATTCGCTTTACACAGCTGAACTTGAATAAATCAGCATGAACTATATGCTCAGCCCGGAAGGGCTGAGCATATCAACTATAAGGCGGGAGGAATAGTATGAGGCAGTACATGATTAGAAGGCTACTGCAAATCATTCCGACATTGATCGGAATATCCATTATTGTGTTTGCAATTTCCGCCATGGTTCCAGGCGACTATATAACAGCCCAGAATAATCCGAATATGTCTAAAGAGAAGGCTGCTCAGCTTCGGCAAATTTACGGTTTGGATAAGCCGGTAGTAGAAAGATACTTTGTTTGGGCGGGCAACATGTTAAAGGGCAATCTCGGAGATTCTCTATCACATAAGCAGCCCGTTACGAAAGTGATGAATAACTATGTATGGAATTCATTTATTATCGCTTTCTGTACTTTGGTTCTAAGCTGGCTTATTGCGGTGTTTGCCGGAGTTTTCTCAGCTAAGTTCCAGTACTCCTTATTTGATAAAATAGTAACCTTACTCATCTTTATTTGTATGTCTCTTCCTTCTTTTTTCATTGGTCTTCTGCTTATTAAACTGTTTGCCCTTGAATTTAAAATGTTCCCTGTTGGGGGAATGACGACGGCTGGGATTAATGCTCACGGTTGGGCTCACATCGTTGATGTGGCTAAACATATGTTCCTTCCAACGTTAGTATTGACGATGCTTAGTACAGGTAGCTTGACACGCTATTTCCGTACGAGCATGCTCGAAGTGATCCGTCAAGACTATATCCGTACTGCACGTGCCAAAGGACTTAAGGAACGAACTGTTATATTCAAGCATGCGCTTCGCAATGCGCTGCTCCCAGCGATTACACTCTTGGGATTTGAATTACCGGCGTTGTTTGGCGGAGCGATCATATTGGAGAGAGTTTTCGTGTGGCCAGGTATCGGACAGGTGTATCTTGAATCGATTAATATGCGCGATTATCCTTTTATGCTTGGATTCACAATCTTCATTGCCGTTCTAACACTACTCGGTAATCTGCTCTCCGACGTGCTTTATGGAGTGGCCGATCCAAGAATTCGCTTAAAGTAGGAGGAGATTCAATTGTCCCTAGCATCTGCACCTTTAAACACGAATGTCGAAGTTCCAAAGCAGAAGCCAGATTCTCCTTGGAGAATTGCTTATCGTAGGTTTACACGTAATAGGCTCGCTTTAATTGGGCTTTTTGTTTTAATAATGATGTTCCTCATTTGTTTTATCGGACCATTATTTTCACCGTATAACTTGTACGATTATAATTTGGCGGATAAAAATCAATCACCGAATGCTAGGTACTGGCTTGGTACTGACAAGTTTGGAAGGGATATTCTGCTACGCATGATGCTGGCGGGACGAATATCATTATTGGTTGGTGTCGTTGCTACAACGATTGCGGTCGTTATCGGAGCTACCTTAGGCGCTCTCTCCGGGTTTTATAAGAAGAGTGTCGACACGATTACCATGAGGATTACAGATATCATTATGGCATTACCAACGCTCCCTATTTTAATTATATTGGGTGCGGTCCTATCCGATTTAAAGGTTGATCCATCTCATCGCATTTATTTCTTGATGCTCATCATCGGATTACTCCAATGGCCCTATCTCTCTCGGCTTATAAGAGGCCAAATTCTTACGCTTCGAGAGCAGGAGTTCATGCAGGCAACGGAAGCACTCGGGCTTAGTGACCATCGTAAAATATTCCGTCACCTGCTGCCAAACACCATTCCGATCATTATTGTATGGGCTACGCTTTCCGTCGCAGGCGCTATTATAACGGAATCGGCTTTGAGTTTTCTTGGCCTTGGTGTAGTTCAACCGACTCCATCCTGGGGTAATATGATTTCGGCTGCCAACAGTCTAATCGATTTTCGGAAAAGACCGTGGATTTGGATCCCACCAGGAATATGCATTCTCATTACTGTTGTAGCGATCAACTTGATCGGTGACGCTCTTCGTGACGCGCTGGATCCCAAAATGAAGAAGTAGGAGATGCGATATGGCAAAAGATCTAGTGGAATTTCATAATTTAAAAACGTATTTTCATACATCTGCTGGTACCGTAAAAGCCGTTGATGATGTGACCTTTAGCATACGGGAGGGTGAGACGCTGTGTGTCGTTGGTGAATCTGGGTGCGGAAAGAGCGTTACCGCGATGTCGCTGATGCGCTTAATTGATACACCTCTAGTTGAAGGTAAAATTCTATTTGAAGGAAAAGATGTACTTCAGCTTTCGAAACGAGAAATGAGCCAAATTCGGGGCAATGACATCTCTATTATTTTTCAGGAGCCGATGTCCTCATTAAATCCCGTGCTGACGATTGGTGAGCAGATTGTAGAGCCGCTTATGCTCCATATGCTTCTTGACCGGAAGGAAGCGAAGAAGCGGGCTATTGAATTAATTAGTCTGGTTGGCATTCCAAGACCTGAGAAAATTTTTGATTCCTACCCGCATGAACTGAGCGGCGGGATGCGCCAGCGCATTATGATTGCGATTGCACTTAGCTGCAATCCGAAGCTGTTAATTGCTGATGAACCTACAACCGCGCTCGATGTAACGATCCAAGCCCAAATCTTAGACTTAATGCGCGATATTAAAGATAAGTTCAAAACATCAATTATGCTCATTACACATGACCTTGGAGTTGTCGCGGAGATGGCGGATTACGTTATTGTCATGTATGCAGGCAAGGTTATTGAAGAAGCTCACGTTCTCGATTTATATAAAAACCCGAAACATCCATATACACAAGGTTTGTTAAAGGCTAAACCTATTATCAATCAAGAGCAGGAACGATTATATTCTATACCAGGTCAGGTACCTAACCCTATTGAACTTGGCGATAACTGTCACTTTCATGAACGGTGCGCTTTTTGTATGAATATTTGCCGTGAGAAGCAGCCTCCGCTAAGGAAAGACGTGAACGGTCATAAAGTAGCTTGCTGGCTGTATGAAGAGGAGGGGAAGGCACAATGAGTCAAGCTCTATTAGAAATCGATCATTTAAAAAAATACTTTCCCATTACTGGCGGAGTTCTTCAGAGAACGGTCGGCAACGTGAAGGCAGTTGATGATATATCATTTAAGATCCACCGGGGTGAATCTTTTGGTTTAGTAGGTGAATCTGGTTGCGGAAAAAGCACCGTTGGACGAACGATTTTGCGTCTGCTTGAGAAAACATCGGGTACTGTTCTTTATAAGGGACAGGATATTCACGGCTTATCGAGAAACAGTATGCGTTCACTTCGTCCTAAAATGCAAATTGTATTTCAGGACCCATACAGCTCACTTAATCCGCGAATTAAAGTAGGGGAAGCGATAGGAGAAGCGTTATTAGATCATGGATTGGTCGACCGGAAGGATCTCAAAGATAAAGTCATTGAAACACTTAAAATTTGCGGACTCGCACATTATCATTACGACCGTTATCCTCATGAATTTTCAGGAGGACAGCGGCAACGGATCGGTATAGCACGCGCACTCATTTTAAATCCGGAATTTGTCGTTGCGGATGAACCCGTTTCTGCGCTGGATGTGTCTATCCAAGCACAAATTATTAACCTGCTTAGTGATTTGCAGCAGGATAAGCACCTTACATATATGTTCATCTCGCACGATCTGAGCGTTGTGAAGCATCTCTGCACCCGCATTGGCGTTATGTATTTAGGGTCAATGGTCGAAATGGGAAGTAAGGACGAGCTTTTCCGAAATCCGCTCCATCCTTACACAAAAGCACTTTTATCGGCTATTCCGATTCCTGATCCGACACTGAAACGTGAGCGGATTGTTCTCAAAGGCGATATTCCAAGTCCCGCTAATCCGCCTTCGGGCTGCAAGTTCCATACTCGGTGCCCGGTAGCGACAGATCTTTGTAAAGAACAAGTGCCGGAATATAGAGATATGGGTGGAAATCACTTTGTAGCATGCCATCTTGTATAAAAGAGCTGAGCAATATCTCTTATGGCCTTAGGTTGTTTCTTGAACAGTCATGCCATACATGTGTACAATGAAATCAGTAGCCATCCTATATTCGGCTGCTGATTTTTGCGTTATTTTATGGAACATGAATGGGTATGAATACGTATGATTTAGGGGAACCTTGCCAAAGGACGAGGAGGATTTTTATGAATATTGCTTTTTTTCTGCTGCCTAAACAGGAAGTAGCCTATTTGACTTTGGATTCTACGCTCAGGCAGACACTGGAGCGGATGGAGCACCATCGTTACACTGCAGTACCTATTTTGGATAAAGAAGGACAATACGCTGGTACGGTCACGGAAGGTGATCTATTATGGTATATGAAGAACTCTAATGGTCAGGTCAATTTTGAGAACGCTTCAAAATTTTTGTTAAAAGAGGTGCCGCTCAAAATGGATATAAAGCCAGTGTCGATTGAGGCGAATATGGAGGATCTGATTAATCTGGTGAAAGTTCAGAACTTTGTGCCGGTCGTCGATGATATGAACCGTTTTATCGGTATTGTGAGACGCAGTCAGATTATTGAATATTGTGAGAAGTTTGTATCACGCGAGCAGACAGAATCGGCTAACTCCGCTCATGTATGATTCAAGCCTTATTATTGTGCGGTCCCCGCTTGGTGTGAGGGCCGTTTATTTATGTTATAATGGAGAATAAAGCTTTTTTTAGGGAGAGTGACATTGCCGAAAATGCATAAAGAAATGGATGTAGCCAAACGTGCTAAAGTGATTGAATGGCTCAAAACCGAAGTAGTCGATCATGTATCCCGATTGTTCAAGGCATTGTGGGAAGGCAGCACAGGGCGTGTGGCAGATAGTCTCGCCAGCTTAATCGTAAGTAGTTACATTCTAGGACGCAGACTCGGAGTGTCATACCTCGATTTAGATGATGCCATCATTGATAAACTAAAAAGGCATAAACAAGAAGGGCACCAGCTTGAAGATTGGTACCAAGATATTTCCGCGCTAGAAGAACATATGCGTAAGAGGTGAAAACATTTTGAAATTGCGCTGGACATCGCTCGCATGGAGTGCTGCATATTTGCTCCTCCTGCTCTCTTTAGGAACTCCACTCACCGTAATTACCGGTTTATTCTTGGTGTTACCGGCTGTGGTGCTCTACACGACGCTATCAACGAAGCAATTTATATTGCACCTTGTCGTGATTTGGCTTGCTGCTGCACTTATTGCAGGGCCTGTAATTTTACTATTATCCACTTATTTTTTAATTCCAGCGATTGTGATGGGAAGGCTATATAAGAAACGTGCCCCAGCTCTGCAAACGATTATGGCAGGTATGGTGACTATTTTAGCGGAATCGTTAATTATGCTTCTTATCATTACCACTGTCTATCAAGTCGATTTGTCTGGAACGATTCATGATTTGTTCACAAATGTCGTTGATATGACTTCAGATCCGCTGTCAGGTGTGTCGGGAGGGGGTACACTTGCCGGCGATTTTGGCTGGACTCCCGAAACGACAGAGCAACTATCAGATCTAACCGTACAAATGATTCCTTACGGATTAATCATTAGTTCTTTTTTTATGGCGATTATTACGCACGCGATTGCAAGGCCAGCGATCGAAAGCTTGGGTCATTCTGTGCCTAAACTGAAGCCAGCTAAAGATTGGAGACTTCCAAGAACGATTATTTTGTATTATTTTATTGGATTTATATTTGAACTGATTGCTAAGGATTCAGACAACCATTTTGTGAACATGATTGCAGCAAATCTAACGCCGATCATTAATGTCTGTTTCTCGATCCAAGCGATTGGGTTCTTATTCTTCATCGCTCACGTAAGAAAATGGAATTCGGCCATTCCTGTGCTGTTAGCGATTCCGCTTGCGTTACTGCATCCATTATTACCGGTGTTAAGAATTATTGGTATTTTGGACCTTGCTTTTCCTATGCGTGAGATGATTACAAGACCAAGAAGATAGGGTGAGAAGTCATGCCGAAATTTTTGCAAAAACGCTGGCACGGCTACCAGAGTGTCTGGGCGGTTATGCTTCTGCTGCTGCTTGTCATTTTGATATCTTGGTATAATTGGATACTAGGGGCAGCAAGCCTTTTCTTAGTTGGCATCGTAAGCTTATCGATGGTTCAAGCAGAACGCAGGTTCCGTAAAGAGCTGGAGGAGTACGTTGTCAATTTGTCATTCCGAATTCAGCGGATTGAAGGTGAAGTCGTTAGTACATTACCCTTTGGGATTGTGCTTTACGGCGAAGACAGAACGGTAGAATGGCATAACAACTATGTAAGTCATATGTTCGATTCCGAGTCGCTTATCGGAACGCCGCTCGCAGAATTGTTCCCTAAGCTTCCATCTCCTTCTCGTGATTGGGATGGAAAGATGCTAAGCAAAGAGACAGTTACTGAAATTACACATGGGGATTCTACTTTTGAACTGACGATCCTTCATGATGAACGGCTCATATATATCCGCGATATTACGGAATTTGCCGTTGTTCGTAATAAGTACGAGGACGAGAAGCTCGCGATCGGAATCATTATGATGGATAATATAGACGAAGCGGCACAAGGAATGGATGATCAGCAGCGGACGGCTCTTATTGCCAAAGTAGCTACGCGCATTATCGAGTGGGGTAAACAGTATAATGTCTATTTACGCCGCCTATCATCGGATCGCTATCTCATGCTGTTAAATCAGAAAATGCTTAAAGAGCTCGAACATAGCCGTTTTGTCATACTGGATGAAGTGCGTGAGATGACAGCTGATCTGAAAGTGCCGCTCACGCTAAGTATTGGCCTTGCCTTTGGATCGGACAGTATTACTGAGCTTGGTGAGCTCGCACAATCCAGTTTGGATATGGCGCTTGGCCGCGGCGGTGACCAGGCTGCAGTAAAAGCCGGGCAGCGTCTATCCTTCTACGGAGGAAAATCGAATGCGGTTGAGAAGCGGACCCGTGTTCGGGCCCGGGTCATTGCGCACGCACTGCGCGATTTGATGCAAGAGAGCGACCGGGTTATTGTGATGGGACACCGAATGCCGGATATGGATGTACTGGGAGCTTCCATTGGCGTTGTTAAGGCCGCTCAAATGTATAATGTAGAATCTCATATCGTCCTTGACAGACCGAATCCTTCGATTCAGAACATGCTAGATCTTATTGAGAAGGAAGAACAGATAGCAAGCAGTTTCGTTACACCGGAGCAGGCGTTCCAAATGATGACGGAACATACGCTGCTCGTCGTGGTGGATACACACAAAGCTTCAATGACGATGGAGCCCAAACTTGTGCATGAGGCGTCAAGGGTCGTAGTCGTTGACCATCATCGCCGCGGCGAAGAATTTATTAACGATGCTGTACTTGTCTATATGGAGCCTTATGCTTCATCTGCCAGCGAGCTGGTGACGGAGCTGCTTCAATATATTCATGAAAAAGTGAAAATAAACGCACTTGAAGCGACGACACTATTGGCAGGAATTACAGTTGATACGAAGCATTTTTCGCTTCATACTGGTTCTCGTACGTTTGAAGCAGCCAGCTTTCTTAGAAGAAATGGCGCCGATCCAATTCTGGTGCAGCGTATGCTGAAGGAAGATTTGGAAGAGTACATTGAGAAAGCAGAGATTATTAAACGTACAAAAATGATTTATGGCAATATCGCGCTTGCGGTTGTGGAGCCGGATCATAAAGTGCCGCAACTCACCATTGCACAGGTTGCGGACACGCTTCTTAATATGACGGACGTGTACGCGTCGTTTGTCATAAGCCAGCGCCCGGATGGGCTGATCGGTATTAGCGCTCGTTCCTTAGGGAAAATGAACGTTCAAGTCGTTATGGAACGTCTGGGCGGAGGCGGACATTTAACGAACGCGGCTGCGCAGCTTAATTGTACACTGGCTGAAGCCGAGCAAAAGTTATTGGAAGTGCTAGCTGAAATTGATAAGGAAGAGGGGTTGTTCGAATGAAAGTCATTTTTTTGAAAGACGTTAAAGGACAAGGCAAAAAAGGGGAAGTTAAAGAAGTTTCTGAAGGATATGCAACCAATTTCTTACTGCCAAAAGGTCTAGTTCGTCCTGCGACAGAAGGTAATATGAAGACGCTCGAACATCAAACGGCAGCAGAACAAAAACGCAAACAGCAAGAGAAAGAAGAAGCGCAGGCGCTTGGCAAGAAGCTTGAAGAAATGACTGTTCAGCTCAAAGCAAAAGCGGGTGAAGGCGGACGTCTGTTCGGCGCTATTACAAGTAAACAAATTAGCGAAGCTTTGCAAGGCTTGGGCATAAAAATAGATAAACGTAAAATTGAATTAAACGATCCAATACGAACACTAGGTGTGACACAGGTGCCTGTAAAACTGCATCCTGAAGTGAAAGCAACACTTAAAGTTCAAGTAACGGAGGAATAAAATGGCGGGCGAACTCTTTTTCGATCGAATTCCACCGCAAAATTTAGAAGCAGAACAAGCTGTTCTGGGTGCTATTCTGCTGCAGTCTGAAGCGCTGATCACAGTGATGGAGCGGGTGCAAGCCGAAGATTTCTACGATAAGCCTCATCAGATGATCTTTGAGGCGATGGTGCAGCTCGGAGAAGAGGGGCAGCCCATTGACCTCGTTACACTGACGGCGAGACTGCAGGATAAAGGGCAGCTCGAAGATATTGGCGGTGTCAGCTACCTAGCTAAATTAGCGCATGCTGTTCCGACAGCGGCGAATGTCGATTATTACTCTCAAATTATCGAAGAGAAATCGATGCTGCGCCGTCTCATTCGAACGGCAACGCAAATTGTAAGTGAAGGTTATAATGGCGGCGAAGATGTCGGAGATCTGCTTAGCGATGCGGAAAGACGAATATTAGAAATTTCGAACCGCAGATCAAGCAGCGGCTTTATTCCGATTCGTGATGTGCTGATGGATGTATTTGAACGTGTGGAAACTTTGCATCAGAACCGCGGCGGAACGACCGGTATTTCATCAGGCTTTGTTGATTTGGACAAGATGACATCGGGATTTCAGCGCAGTGATCTCATTATTGTGGCGGCTCGTCCATCTGTGGGTAAAACGGCATTTGCCCTGAACATTGCGCAAAATGCAGCCGTGCGCTCGAAAGAGACGGTAGCGATCTTCAGTCTGGAGATGTCAGCGGCGCAGCTTGTTCAGCGTATGATTTGTGCGGAAGCGAACTTAGATGCGGGAATTATGCGTACCGGGGATTTCAAAACGGATGATGATTGGAACAAGCTGACGATGGGCATTGCAGCGTTGTCAGAAGCTGAAATATATATCGATGATACACCAGGTATTACTGTAGCTGACATTCGTGCCAAATGCAGACGGCTTAAGAAGGAAAAAGGTCTCGGGATGATTGTCATCGATTATTTGCAGCTCATTCAGGGACGCGGCAAACCAGGTGAGAACCGTCAGCAGGAAGTATCTGAAATTTCTCGTACGCTTAAGCAAATTGCCCGTGAGCTTGAAGTACCTGTTATTGCGTTGTCACAGTTAAGCCGGGGCGTTGAACAACGTCAAGATAAACGGCCGATGATGTCCGACCTTCGTGAATCCGGATCTATCGAACAAGATGCTGATATTGTCGCTTTCTTGTACCGTGATGATTACTATAATCAAGAGACGGAGAAGAAGAACATTATCGAAATCATCATCGCTAAACAACGTAACGGTCCTGTTGGAACTGTCGAACTGGTCTTTCTGAAGAACTATAATAAGTTCGCGAACTACGAACGAAATCATGTAGAATCTTTTGCAGGTTAATATAATGTGTAAAATCCGAACAATTGTATGCTAAGGCATATGATTGTTCGTTTTTTTATTTGACTTTAAATTTCCGTGCTGATAAACTGATATTGCTGTTTAGAACGGGAATAATGATTTTTATACGGAAATTTGCTTCATAATACGAGTGCGACTCCGTCCTAAAAACAGCTATGAAGTGAAGATTAAAAATTTGGTGCAAGCAAATGCACCTACGGGGGAATGAACATGTCAACAGTGGTCGTTGTGGGTACACAATGGGGAGACGAAGGCAAAGGCAAAATTACAGACTTTCTTGCAGAGAGCGCCGATGTGGTGGCCCGGTATCAAGGCGGCAACAATGCTGGTCATACCATTCTGATTGACGATAAGAAGTACAAACTGACTCTGATTCCATCCGGAATATTTTATGAGGACAAGACGTGCGTGATCGGTAATGGATTGGTTGTAAATCCGGCTGCATTAATCGAAGAGATCAAGTACATTCATGATAATGGTTTTTCCACGAAAAATTTAAAAATCAGCGATCGAGCTCATGTCATTATGCCGTATCACATGGTGCTTGATGCGCTTGAAGAAGATCGCAAAGGCGAGCACAAGATCGGTACGACGAAGAAAGGTATCGGGCCAGCTTATATGGACAAAGCTGGACGCAGCGGAATCCGAATTGCAGACCTGCTAGATGCCGAAGAGTTCGAAATGAAGCTTCGTCACGCTGTTAAAGAGAAAAACGAAATCATCACCAAAATTTACGGCGGCGAGCCGCTAGATAGCGATCAAATTTTAAAAGAGTATTTGGAATATGCCGAATTCATTCGACCATATGTGACAGATACTTCAGTTGTACTGAATGAAGCGATTGATGAAAATCGCAAAGTGCTCTTTGAAGGAGCACAAGGCGTGATGCTCGATATCGATCAAGGAACATATCCGTTTGTTACATCTTCAAATCCGACGGCAGGCGGTGTATGTAACGGCTCTGGTGTAGGACCTTCGAGAATTCAGCAAGTTATCGGCGTAGCTAAGGCGTATACGACGCGTGTTGGTGACGGGCCGTTCCCAACTGAGCTGAACAATGAAATCGGCGACTACATTCGCGAGCAAGGCCACGAGTATGGAACGGTGACGGGCCGTCCTCGCCGCGTTGGTTGGTTTGACAGCGTTGTTGTACGTCATGCGCGCCGCGTCAGCGGAATTACGGGATTGTCTCTCAATTCATTGGATGTATTGACTGGGCTTGAAACCGTGAAAATTTGTACGGGTTACAAATACCGCGGAGAGTATATCACTCACTACCCAGCAAGTCTGAAAATGCTAGCTGAATGTGAAGCGGTATATGAAGAAATGCCGGGTTGGTCTGAGGATATTTCCGGTGCCAAGACGCTTGAAGATCTGCCGGAAACGACTCGTAACTATGTTCGTCGTGTCTCTGAGCTGACAGGTATTCCTATTGCTATCTTCTCCGTTGGACGCAATCGTTCACAGACAAATCGAGTGCTTCCAATCTACTAATAATAACGTAGAAGCCTCTCAATTTCATTGATCCCTATATCCATCGTGGATATAGGGATTTTTTTATGCCGGGTAAGCATAGAACCTGCATTCGCGGCAATACTGGGAAATATAACAATTTTCTAGGTCTAGATAGGCGTGGAACAAGGGGGAACAAAACTGTGCGATTTATGAAGTGGCTTTCTAAGACGGTATTCATTGTCATCCTGGTCAGCTCGCTGACCATACTAACGACCGCTTTTGTTGTGAATACGTATGTCAAATCGATTCTATCGAGTTTTCATATTACGCTTGAAGGGAACTCTTTCACCTTCGGCAGCATGCTGAATCAAATGTTCACCGGTAAAAGCAATAATTCTTCCATAGCTCCAATGAACACAGAAGCTGATCGCCCAGCTTCGACTGGTGAAGAGAACTCGGCTTCTACTGCGGATGATACTCATTCGGAAGCGGGTACACAGAATCGCAGTAACGATAATGGAGCAACTAATGGGGGGAACAAGCCTGAGGATTCCCTCGAGGTCATGGGCAGAGCTTCAAGCACGGCCGAGCAATCAGCTTCTACGGATCAAGTGGTTGTCTCGCCTGACGAAATGACTCAGAAAAAGGAACAATTATCAACAGAGGACAAAGATCAAATATTTAACATCCTAATGAAGAAGGTGCCCCAGGAGGAAATACAGAACATTTCGGCCGAAATGGAAAGCGGTCTGACGGAGGAAGAACTGCATCAAATGGAGCAGGTGCTCTCTAAATATTTAACCAAAGAAGAATACAACAAACTTATGGATATTATTCAAAAATAGCGGCCGTTTACAATGTTGATACCCTTTTAATGATCAGATAGCAATAAAAAAATACAAACCCGCTTATGATGCGGGTTTTTCCAGTTTATAGATACAGGTTGAACCATAGGTGACGCTATGTTAAAGTATACAATAGCGGAAAAGGTTAAAATTTTGAAACCTTTTTATATACGCAAATGCTGAAAAGGAGAGTACTATGAAAGGTTTCAAATCAAAGCGTACGATTCATCCTAATCGACATGAAGATGTCATTCATATGGATAAAACTTCAAAAGATAAACAGACTGTTCGGGAGAGGCTTCTCCATCTTTTTAAGTCAAAGAAATGGTTAACAATGTCAGCAGCAGGCGCGCTTGTCGCCGGGGTGATCATTTTTGCTGGCATTCAAATTGTGCAAAGTAAGATGGTTTCTTTTTACCACGTATATATAAACGGCGCTGAGGTAGGGACGATCAATGATCAGTCGCAGCTGACAGAACTGTACAAGCTTAAGCAGCAAAGTCTTGCTAAGCAATATCCCAATGCAGAAATGGTACTGCAAACGGACAACATCACAACTTCAGCAGACAGAAAATATAAAGCAGTTGTAGACGCGAAATCGACTTTGAAAAAGGTTGAGGGCGCGCTCACTGGATATGCTAGAGGTGTTGAGCTCAAAGTTAACGGTAAAACGGTTGGCATCGTGAAAAATCAGGAAACAGCTGACTACATACTAAATCAGGTTGAGCAATCCTATGTTCCTGCAGGTAAGATCGCGTCACCGACACTGAAGACCGTTTCAACAAGTGCTGGAGATGGGGGTAAGCGTAAGCAGCCTCCACAGCGCAAGCTGGAATCTGTCACTTTCAGCGAGCAAATTAATGTCGTTCCGGTTGAAACGGATCCACATAACATTATTAATCCTGAAGATGCTGTGAAGATGTTGACGACAGATCAAGCGACTCCGATTATATATGAGGTAAGAGAGGGAGATACCATTAGCTCAATCGCTAAGAAGTATAACCTTTCTGAGAAACAAATTTATAAAAATAATCCTGGAGTGCAAGAACTGTACCTTCAGATCGGCGATGAGCTTAATTTAACGGTTCCCAAACCGCTGCTTACGCTGAAGACTGTGGAAATTGTAACGGAAGAGATTGTGACTGAACCTAAAATTGTAGTTCGCAAGAGCGACTCGCTTCGTTCAGGTCAGTCTAAAGTGATTAGCGAAGGTAACTCTGGGCTTAAACGGATGGAGTATCGTATTACGAAAGAAAACGGCGATGTCGTTAGCGAAGAATGGCTCGGTCACGAAGTATTGAAACAGTCCACCCCGACCGTTGTGATGAAAGGGACGAAAATCGTCGGTGTCGGATCTGGCGACTTCGCTTGGCCTGTAGTCCATGCCATTATGAGCAGCAGCTACGGCACGCGTTGGGGTCGCATGCATAAAGGTGTTGACCTGGTATCATCCAACCGGAGCATTCTAGCCGCTGATGAAGGTGTCGTTACCTTTGCAGGGGTGAAACATGGCTATGGGAATACGATCGTGATTAACCATCGCAACGGATACGAGACGTTATACGGTCACCTAAGCAGTATTCGTGTAAATGTTGGAGATATTGTCGAACAAGGATCGAAAATCGGTATTATGGGCAGTACCGGGCACTCGACTGGTACCCACCTGCATTTTGAAATTCATAAGAACAGTGTCGTGCAAAACCCGATGAAATATTTAGAATAGACTTGGTATGAAGCGTGGCGATCTTTTTTGGCCATGCTTCTTTTTGTCGTTAACATTTTAGAAGGTTTGACAAAGGTGTGGTAAGATAAAGGTAAATGACCAAGGCATAATAAGAGAGGGTGACTTACTCACATGCAGGGAAAAATTTTAGTTGTGGATGATGAACAGCCGATTGCGGATATTTTAAAGTTTAATTTGGAAAAAGAGGGCTATAACGTAATCTGTGCCTTTGACGGAAATACTGCAGTAGACCTTGCACTGTCTGAACGGCCAGACCTCATTCTGCTTGATCTCATGCTGCCTGGTAAGGACGGAATGGACGTGTGCAGGGAGGTTCGCGCACAAATGCAGACGCCCATTATTATGCTGACGGCGAAGGACGGAGAAATTGATAAAGTGCTCGGGCTTGAATTAGGTGCTGACGATTATGTAACGAAGCCATTCAGCACACGCGAGCTTATCGCGAGGGTAAAGGTACAGATGCGGCGCCAGAGCAGTCCCGTGAAGGAAGAGAAAACGGCCCATGATAAGCAGGGCGTTCAATTTTTTGATCTATACGTAGATACAGACATGTATACCGTATATAAAGACGGTGAACCGCTTGATTTAACGCACCGTGAATATGAGCTCTTATATTACTTAGTGAAGAATGCAGGCAAAGTGATGACGCGCGAGCATTTATTGCAGGCAGTATGGGGATTTGAGTATTTCGGGGATGTGCGCACGGTGGATGTAACGATTCGCAGACTGCGGGAGAAAATTGAAGATGATCCGAGCAAACCGGAATATATATTGACTCGCCGCGGACTCGGATATGTGATGCGCAGTCCTAAGTCAGGAGCGCTGTAATGAAGTGGACTACGTTTTTTCGCACCATTCAGGCAAAGCTAATTATCATCTATGTGCTGCTCATCCTTATTGCGATGCAGCTTATTGGTGTTTATTTTGTCAGTGCGATGAAAAATTCATTAACGAGCAACTTTACTCAGGATTTGCAGGAACGTGCTGAGCTGATTTCTGTGCTTGCTGCACAAAATTTTGGCAGCGGGGAATCTGTAGAAGAATCGGTTGATAGTTTACAGACGATGGTCAACAATTTATTCAACATGAGCGGCGCTGAGATTCAGATCCTCGATGCGAGCGGCAAGGTGCTGACGACATCGCTCCCAGCTCATGCGGGTTACGTAGGCCGCAAGAACACGGAGACGGTTGTTAGCCGTGCCTTACAAGGGATTCGTGACAACGAGGAATATATTATAGATGAAGATAACGTGCGCAAGAAGGTTGTCGCGAAGCCCGTTGTGAACAACGGTAAAATTGTAGGAGCCGTCTACATTGTGGCATCGATGAAAGATTTGTATGACACGATGGAGCGGATTAATAATATTTTCATTTCGGGTATTTTACTTGCGCTTGGTTTGACGGCGGTATTAGGCGTAGTTCTGGCGCATACCATCACTCATCCGATCAAAGAAATGACTAAGCATGCGACCGCGGTGGCAGAAGGAGACTTTAATCAAAAAGTACCGCTGTTTGGTAATGACGAGATCGGAAGATTGAGCGAAGCGTTCAACTATATGACGGAACGATTAAGAGAAGCGCTCTCGCAAAATGAAGAAGAGAAGGAGAAGCTTACATCCGTACTTACAAATATGAGTGACGGTGTAATGGCGATGGATGAAGCGGGACAAGTCATCTTAGCGAACCGAAGAGCCAGTGAGCTTCTGCAAATCGACGAAGAAGAGTTGAATGGGCGAGATATCACGATGCTGCTTGAATTAACAGAGGAAGAGAAAGCGGCTTTGTCTTCGGGCACGATGAAAGAGAAAATTCTAAGACTCGATACCCCTGATGAGAGAGGATTCTCCATTATTCGCGTGACGTTCACTCCGATTCATCGGCGTGAATTCAGTATGACGGGGACGATTGCCGTTCTGCAGGATATAACAGAGCAAGAGAAGCTTGAGGCTTCGCGGCGTGAATTTGTAGCGAATGTGTCCCATGAGCTGCGGACACCTCTGACGACGATTAAAAGCTATACGGAGGCGCTCGAAGATGGGGCGCTTGAAGATCCGCAGCTCGGTTCCCGTTTCGTTGATGTCATTAAGAATGAGACGGAACGGATGATTCGGCTTGTCACGGACCTGCTTCATTTGTCGAGACTTGATTCGAAGGAAGCGCGGCTTCGCAAAGCACATATGGATGTGAAAGAAATGCTCGAGGATGTGGTCGATCGCTTCTCCTTCCAGATGCAGCAGAGAAATATTAAGACAACCATATCGATCGGACCAGGAATTACAAAGGCTTGGCTTGACCGAGATCAAATTGATCAGGTGCTCGATAATCTAATTTCTAATGCGATGAAATATACGCCAGATGGCGGAAACATTGCGATTGAGGCTCGTCACGCAGAGGATGGCTCTCTTGCGATCTCTGTACAAGATACTGGCATAGGTATTCCGAAGAAAGATTTAGACCGAATTTTTGAACGTTTTTACAGAGTCGACAAAGCGCGTTCACGGAACATGGGAGGTACGGGACTCGGTCTGTCGATTGCCCGGGAAATTGTCAAAGCACACGGCGGGCATATTACACTGCAATCGGAGCTTGGCAAAGGGACGAAAGTTACCTTTACGCTTCCACTGCATGAAGGGAGTGAAGCATGATGAAGGAACTCTCCAAATCCATATTGCTACTACTACTCGTCATTAGCAGTCTTGTTCAAAGCTTCTTCCTTATTTATCGTCTTCCAGGCTCAGACAGTGTGGTGAAGTCAGCCGATAAATACATTAAGACGGACAATATGGGTGCAGAAGAAAATGTCGAGCATCTTATATTTCCGGAACAGATGATTATCCACTTAGGTGAAAATAAGCACACGATCTTTTATCCAGAGATGACGTTTTACAACTTAATTTACTCAAGACTGCAGAGCCGTACGTTTGAAGGCTTTCAGCGGAAGTCAGTGCATGACATCAACTGGGACCAGCTCTCTAAAGATCATGCAGGCATTGAACTTAAATTCGGAAGCGGCATTCCCGTCACTTTGTTGCAGAAGGTTATGCAAATTGTCCCTGACCCATTATTTCAGGCAGAAAGTATTAACCGCATTTGGATTTACAGCAATCACACCGAGAACAAGGTGCATGCCTACTTCTTCAGCAGTCTTGGTGACGTTGTCTATGAAGCGACGAAGGCTGATTTGACCGTGCAAGACGTGCAGCAGCACGTTGACTTTGGCGCCCAGTGGACGCCGTACACGAAAGTCAGCGATTCCTACTACGTGCCAGAAAAACCGATCCAATTGGTAGAGTCGGACATGAGCATTAAGTCTTACACGACCGAGCAAATGCAGCAAAATCTATTCTTCGACCCGAGCATCACTCGTAATATTCGGGAGAAGGACGGCTCGGAAATTTATACAGATAGCAAGCGCAGCTTGCAAGTAAGGCAAGAGCAGAAGTGGATGAGCTACACAGACCCGGCTGCAGCCCCGACAGGGGAAAGTGATCCAAGCAAAGATGTGCTGGCAGCCATCGATTTCGTGAATCAGCATGGGGGCTGGAGCGGTGTTTACCGTCTTATGCTTACCCAAAGCAGTGAGGATAAGAGCAGCATTACATTCCAGCAGTATTACTTCACATACCCTATTCTAGACACTCCGTCTTTCCGTTATGGGGTAATGAAGCTGGAAATGCAGCAAGGGACCGTATCGTCCTACGAGCGTTCGCTTATCTATGTAGATCATGAAGGCGGAGAGCGCAGACAGGCGATAAAATTGCCGAGCGGCGATTTATTAAGGAAGCTGATATCGCAGAAGGCGAATGATGCTGAAATTGATAATTTGTATCCGGCATATATGCCTTCTCTTGTCAAAGATCGACTGAAGCTGACGCCGGTATGGGCTCTTAAGCTGAAGGATGGTTCAGTTCGAATTATCGCTTACTAAATGAAGTATGAAAGGAGGAAGAGGGATGGATTGGGGACGAGCCAAAAATGTATTAATTTATTCATTTTTGTTATTAAATCTAATCCTGGGATATCAATTGTGGATGGATGTGAAGGAACAAGCGAGCTCCAATCTAGACTTCACCTCGCTTGCTGAAAATACGCAGAAGGCGATGGATCAGAAAGGGATTCAAGTGCTTGCGCAAATTCCGAGAGATACGCCTGAACTGCAAAAAATTACTTATCGCTATTTAAACGGTGATACAGAGAGAGAGCCGGTGAAGCTGGCAGAACCGGTGGACAGCAAACTGATTTTCTCTTCCAAAGAGTTAATCAATGCGCTCAAGAATAGTATTCCGCAAATTGATAATCACAGGTATGATCCTCTTCTCAGTCAAGATGGTGTGTTTGTTCTTCATCCCCTCGTTGAGGGCGAGTGGCCGCTCTTTAATGTGGCTTTGGAGCTTTATTACAGCAATCAGAAAATAACCGGCTACCGTCAGTCTTTAATCGAGGTGACGCCTTCTGGTGAGAAGCAGAAGGTGCTGTCTGCCTCGAAAGCGCTAGGGACACTCATCGAGAACTTTCTGCCAGAACGTTCTGTTGTCAAAGACATTCAGCTCGGGTACTATGGGCAAGTGTTTAATTCAGAGAGCCAGGTAGCTGCTCCGGCATGGCGTTTTATACTAGAGAACGGAGAAATCTATTACGTACAAGGCATCAGCGGGGATGTAATCAGTCCCAAGACAGAGAAATAAAGGAGCAGTAAAACAATGGGGATACGATTTACAGTGCTGTCGAGCGGTTCGACAGGAAATGCAACGGTTGTAGCAAATGAAAGTGCGACTGTACTCATCGATGCGGGGCTTAGCGCACGCAGAATTGATGAATTAATGAAGGAGCGGGATCTGTCCGGAGAGCAGATTGACGCCATATTAGTGACGCATGAACATTCCGATCATATTAAAGGACTAGGAGCAGTTGCGCGTAAATATAATATACCGATTTATGCGAATGAGAAGACGTGGGAGGAGCTTGATAAAAGTATCGGCAAAATTGCAGATGAGAACCGTGTCATCATGGAAACGGGAGAAGCGCTGGATTTCGGTACTTTGCGAGTTGAATCATTTGGCATTTCCCATGATGCAGCTGAGCCGGTAGCTTATTCTTTCTATGATGGAGATGAGAAGCTGAGCGTCGCTACCGACCTTGGTTATATGAGTGACAAGGTGAAAGAAGCGATTGCCGATTCCGATGTGCTCGTGCTTGAATCGAATCATGATATCGAAATGCTTAGAATGGGCAAATATCCGTGGAACATCAAGCGCCGTATATTAAGCGACGTAGGTCACTTGTCCAATGAAGCAGCAGGCGAAGCGATGAGCGAGCTGCTTACAGCGAAGACGAAGCGGACCTATTTAGCCCATTTGAGCCGTGATCACAACATGATGGATTTGGCCAAAATGACGGTACGGGGTACGATGGAGGACCGCGGTTGTTTTTTCAAAGATACGGAATTTAAGCTGTGCGACACGTATTATGATCGTCCTACACCGTGGGATAAGGTGGGTGATTCGTGAACTGGTCCATGAACTGGTCAAGTTCCATGGCTTTACGTTCAAGTTCTTCGCGGGTAATCAGTCCTTTGTCGATTAATAGTTCGATGATGGTGCTAAGCGCCAGTACATTCTGGTAATGCTCTTCTTTCAAATCGGACAGTTTGGCCACAAGATGAACGTAATCCATAGGGGATGAGTGTGACATTTGGGTTGCCTCCTTTTTATGATTTGTATGGGGAAGTAAACGATTGGACGAAAAAAGTCGAAAAATAAAGGTATAAGCGCATTTGCAGGCCTAGAAAGCACTTCGTTCAAATGCGTGTATGTGGTAAAATGAACTCTAGCAATCTAGTCGGTTGCATCTTGCTATTAGTATAGTCGAGATCACCGAAAAACATTCCAATTTCATGTTGAAATTAGGATAAAATCAGCTATAATTTTGGATTCTATCAATAAAAAAATGAAAGTTTGTCAAGGAAGATCAGGTTACACGGTTTTGTTAATGAAATACTTGGTTTTCGGTAGGCCGAGGGGAGAGGGTCACAGTGGGCTTGTTTGATGATGATTTTTATTCGACGAAAGTTTCGAGCCGAAACGGGAAGCATTATTACCGTACAACTCGAAGAAAGTCACAGTTCTGGCCTAGATCACGTAAGCTGCCTGCATCGCCTACGTGGAGAATAACGGTGATCAGCTCGCTCTTTAGCGCCATCGTAGCCGTTCTGCTGTTCAGTTTCATTTCAGGTATGTCCTCCTCTCATTCAGGGGCGGAAGTTCGGAATTTGCATCAGGCTCAGCCTGTTGGCGGAGATCCTTTTGAACGTATTGTTCAGGTGGCTGCTAAAGTCCGTCCGGCGGTTGTCAGCATTGTAAACCATAAGGACAAGAAAGATAAGAACATGGATGATGCGGTGCTTGGATCGGGAGTTATTTTTAAGAAAGAGAATGGCAAAGCCTTTGTCATTACGAATGATCACGTCATCGATGGCGCTCAGGAGCTCGAGGTTGTTACCGTTGATGGGAAATCGATCGTAGCGAATGTCGTGGGTAAGGATCAAGTTACAGATCTTGCTGTGCTCGAAATGGACGGGGATGATATTAAGGCCGTAGCGGATATGGGCGATTCGGATGATCTGAGAGTCGGTGAAACGGTTGTCGCCATTGGTAATCCGTTAGGTCTTGGAGACACGTTAACTTCGGGTATTGTAAGCTACACCAATCGGGTTGTTCCCGTATCGCTTAACCAAGATGGCGTCTATGATTGGGAGCAAGAAGTCATTCAGACAGATGCGGCGATTAATGAAGGAAATAGCGGCGGGGCTCTCGTCGATCTGAACGGGCACGTTATTGGAATCAATACGATGAAAATTGCAGACTCAGGTGTAGAAGGCATCGGGTTCGCCATACCATCGAATCGAGTGATGAAGACGGTTGATGATCTCGTTGCACACGGCAAAGTCTCCAGACCATATCTTGGGGTGTATTCTGTGGATTTGAATAATCCGTATTCACCGCTTGATAAGGATGAGCTTAAAAATTTGAAGCTGCCGGCTCACGTGACGGATGGCGTTATTGTTCTCGAAGTGGTAGGACCTGCAGAAAAGGCTGGGCTTAAGCTGAACGACGTCATTACAGAGTTCGATAAGCAGCCGATCAAATCGACGCTGGAGCTGCGAAAATATTTGTATGATCATAAAAAAATTGGTGATTCGCTGGAAGTGACTTTCTACCGTGACGGTGAGTTAAAGACAACTACCGTTACGCTGGAAGAGAAGCCGGAAGACCCGGAGAAGTAGGCGGATAGAGCTTACATATATAGGGTATATTGCTTATTAGAACGGAAGTTCAGACGAAATCATAATGATGGAATTTATAGAGAGAAGTACAGCAAGAGAGGATGCTTTCGTAGATGTATGTTGTATGCAAAGACCATGTAGAGCTCGCTATTGATAAATTTGTAGACGAATTCGAGGAGGCGCCGGACATTCTCGATTTGAACGAGGCGAAATTTACGGAATGGGAACCTCCAGTGAAATGCATGGAATGCGATCAGGAAGCGAAGTTTCTAGTGGTATAGCTCTTAATGGTGCCTGAGCTAGCAGACAATGATAAGCAACTGGAAGATCATCTGACTGTGATGAAAATAAAGCAGATCATGAAAGAACATAGGCAGATCGATCAACTTAAAGTGATAGAGAATAACAGGAGGGGCGTGATTACGTCCCTTTTTTGTTGGATTCGTAGATACATATTCAGCAGAAAGTAGGAATGATGAATGTTCATTCAGATCATAGCGGTAGGCAAGCTGAAGGAGAAATATTTAGTGCAGGGCATCGCTGAATATGCGAAGCGGCTTGCGCCATACGTGAAGTTTCAAGTCATTGAGGTGCCGGACGAGAAGGCGCCGGAGACGATGAGCGAGGCGGAGATACAACAAGTCAAAGAGCGCGAGGGCGAACGCATCCTCGCGCATATTAAGAGCGACGCGCATGTCATTGCGCTCGCCATTGACGGCCAGCTCTGGAGCTCCGAGGAGCTGGCCGCCCAGCTCGACCGGCTCGGTACCTATGGTACGAGCCATGTCGCCTTCGTCATCGGCGGATCCAACGGGCTCGCCGATGACGTGTTGCGCCGCGCGCAGCAGCGCCTGAGCTTCGGCCGCATGACGCTGCCCCACCAGCTCATGCGGCTCGTGCTCACCGAGCAGATTTATCGCGCGGTGAAGATAAATCGCGGGGAACCGTATCACAAATAGTGGTAAACCAGAAAGTAGAAGTAGAGGTAGACAGAACATTCCTTAACAGACTATTAGCTGGTTAATGAAGTAACAAAATATATAGCGTTGATCATTTTTAACGCTCCAGATTTCCTATAAGGCTTTCTGGGGCGTTTTTGTTGCTTACAATAATGGTGAAGCTGTAAGTTTGATCTAAACGCCAAATTTGACAAGCTAAAATAGCAATATATAATGTCCGTACCGCTGATAAAAAATAGACTATCCCCAACTTCAGAAAGGAGTTTTATTGAAATGATTATCAATCACTTATAGATGCAAAACAATTTATTGATGAATTCAAAAAATACGCTTGTATAGACCCTAATGACGGAAAATACAAATTCGATTTTAATGATTTAAACATTTATGCTGGCGGAACGACTGAATTAATATTTGGTTCAGATAAGGAATTTTACAACTATTCATATGGACAGAATTGGGAAGATCAATCGGAAAGTCATATTGACGACCCTGTAAGGTATGTTTGGGAAAACAGAAAATCAATTAATGCGAAGTTAAAACAGAAATGATTAGGTAATAGCCAATAACGAACAGAAACAATTGAATTACCCCTTCCAAGCCTTTTAAGAATTGGGAGGGGTATAACCCTTATCTTGATAAGAAAAAAGCACCACGGTGGCACCAAGCTCGCCAAATTATTCTGTGGAGATTCAATTTAAGGTACTATTATTGATATGCTTCATTTATAACAATAATAATCCAGTTATTAAGACAACGATAAAATTCATCGTTGTCTTTTTTATGGGAATAGTGCTTGTCTGATTCTTGTCATTGAGGGGAGTACGATAAAATATACTACTTAGAAAGAAGCCTATGGAGAAGGGAGAATTATTGAAATGAAGAAACTTATAAAGGATGAATATTATGATTTTTACCTTTATGGAGAAAAAGAGAAGCATATTGTGGAAATAAAAAATATTAAAGTAGGTTCGTTCGATGATCTTAGTAAACTGCTAAGTCAAAATTTTTGTTCTATATTTAATAAGGGTCAAAGATTGATTTTTCCAATTGGGAGGGTTTATCAAATTAATCAGACAATTATTAAAGTCTGCGAGGCGTGTAAGGAAGAATTAAATGAGAAAGATCTGTGCGAAAAATGTCTTATTAACGGAGGAGAATGAAGGACAAAAGGAAGGAAATGTCGAATTCTAACATTATAGTACTAAGTGAAAAAGGAGATTAGCGGAGTGCGATATATTTATCTTCAACAAGAAAAAAGCATTGAATTTGACATGGATGACTTAACGTCAGTTCTAATTGAAAAGGATACTGATTTGATTACCCCAGAATTTCTTAACGATTTCAATGAGAACTTGTCATATATACTTACTCGAACATTAAAAAATGAATTTTATGCTCAGAATCGTGAAAAAATTGATGTTGATATCGCTCTACAGAAACTTCAAGTTAAAACTGCTGATATAAGGAATAATATTTTGAGTAAGTTTTTATTAGGAACTAATTTACATTTCTTGATTAGCAATGGATGTTCATTGTATGCAGGTTCAAAAGCTATAAATGTTCATGAAAAATCAGAACATGATAAATTACTTGCCAATTTTAAACTGCCAAAAAATCGTAGAATAGAGAAGACAATAAATGAGCTTGTAACTAAGCGTCCTGAAGTCGCGTTAGATAATTTATTTGAAATTTTATCATATTCAAAAAATGTACTTAAAGACCAAGCTATTACCTCGAAGTTAGAACAACTAATAATAAATTATAAATCTGCTTTTGTAAATAATTTTGTTCTAACAGTTGATTATTCCAATAACCTATTTCATAAAATTTTCTTAAAACGCATTGTTTCAAGAGATCCGAAATTAAATAAAGTCAACATTTTTACTTTGAATTATGACTTACTAATCGAAAAATCAGCAGAAGAATTAGGAATAAATGTAAACAATGGATTCTTGGGTTTCCATTACCGTGCATTTATGCCTTCATCTTTTCACTTAGATGTTCATATTAATTTGAAGGATAATAGTCAAGCATACTCAAGATCTATAAATCTATTTAAGTTACACGGATCTCTTTCCTGGAAGTTTGATAGTAACAAACCACCTTATGGGATAACGGAAGTACAGCACGATTATGAGAATGTAAAAACAATCAGTCAATTACCAGATTGTATTATATATCCTGTACAATCAAAAAAGAAATACTCTTTAGACCTTCCCTACAGTGAAATGTTTAGACAGTTTATTGAATTTATAAACAAGCCAAATTCAACCCTTTTGGTAATGGGATATAGTTTCTTAGATGAGCATGTAAATGATATTATAACGAACGCGCTATCTAAGCCAGATTTCAACTTAGTTGTATTTTCTTATCAGGATATATATGATCATAATACATCAGACTATTTTAAAGATTTGATTAATAGAAGTAAAGAAGATTCTAGAATAACAATTTTTTCGGGTTCTGTTCTGGGTAACTTTGAATATATAGTTAAATACTTAATCCCTTATCCGTACGAGGATGAATCCGATAAGGTGATTTATGAAACATTTATAAAGCTGAAAAATGGAGCGGACATGTAGATGTTTGGTAGCACATTGAAAATAGGAAAGCTCGTGAAAATTGAGAATCTGACAATATTAGTAGAAATTACAGAGAGAGATACTGTGAGTAGTATATCGTTAAAGTCTGGAATTAACGATTTTTTAGTATCAATAAATAAATTTGTTTATGCAGTCTTACCAAACAATAAAAAGATAATTGGTCGTATTTCAAAAATCTATGACAGAAACCTTTTTACAAATGACAATATTTTCAATGAAACCGCAGGAAAGTTTTTAGTTGAGGCTGAACTAGTAGGAATCTACGATGATTATTTAAAGAAATTTGATACTGGGATAAATACATTTCCGATAATTGGAAGTGAAATATACTCCATAAATCAGGAAATATACAGTTCCGTACTTAGTATAGACTCGGATTATTTACTTGAATTAGGAAAGAGTTACAATGATTCTAACTTAGGCTTATATGCAAATCCAGACATCCTTCTTGGAAAACATTTGGGGGTGTTTGGGAATACTGGAACGGGCAAGTCCTGTACTGTCGCCTCAATCTTACAAGGAATAAAGAGACGATTAAAAGACTATTCTGGAAATAAAATAGAAGTTAAACCTAAAATAATTATTTTTGATTCAAATAATGAGTATGAACGAGCTTTTCCCTCAAACGAATTTCAAGTAAAAGTTATTCAAAAAGATGAATTAAAACTACCTCATTACTATTTAAGCTTTACAGAATACTATAAGTTTTTAGGAGCTAGTCAAGGTGTACAAGCTCCAGTATTAAAAGCTGTCATCGAAAAATTACGGCTAGATAACGGAAATATAGAGTCCTTCTGTTTTGCTGATCTACATGAGGGCATTATAAAACACATTGAAAGAATGACTAATAACAATGCATTTAATTTCAATCAATGGTTTGGTTGGAATGCTACGTTAATTAACAGAATAGACAGGATTGTGGAGGATGAAAGGATTTTTCCTTTAATTGAAACTGACCATAATACTGTTGAAGAAATTCTAACATGTGAAGAAGAGATCATAATAATACAGGCTGATTTTGACAAGGATGAATTTGACATCGTTATGTTTTTATTTAGTAAACTTCTTTACAAATGGTCGTTAAACAATAGAGTTTCTTCCAACCAAAAGAATATTCTAGTGTTATTCGAAGAGGCTCACAGGTATATTAATGAGGAAGAAAACACCGATTATAAATTAGGAAATTACTATATAGAAAGACTCGCAAGAGAGGGTAGGAAATTCGGGATCAGTCTAATTGTTTCAAGTCAACGTCCTTCCGAATTGAGTAAAACAGTTTTGTCTCAGTGCAATTCTTATATTGTCCACAGAATTTCAAACAAAAATGATCTTGAATTTATAAATAAGTTGCTAAGCAATAATAATACTAATTTATTGAAATTAATACCTGGATTAGAGAGGCAATATGCAGTTGTAATTGGAGAAGCGTTTGGTTATTCAGATATTATAAAAATAGAAACAGCGTCTCCAACCCCATTAAGTGACGATCCTAAAGTTATCAACAATTGGAAAACGAAATAATATTCATACTATCTTAAGTGAGGTATTATCTATGAAATTAACTGAGATGAAAATTGTTACATTGGAGTATTCCGAAACCGAAGAGACGTGGCTTTTAGAAATTGAGTTTAACCTTCAGCATTTGGAACAAACTTATGTCGCTGAATTTATTTTAAGCCGAGATAATCCGCAGAGCTATTTATGGAAGGGATTTAGGTTTAAAGACAAGACCTTAGAACACGATCATAAAGCAAAAGAACATCTGAAACAATTAACTGATTACGATTTCGATTCAGTATTAGAACAAATGATGAGCTATCCCAAAATAAATTTGGATAAGCTATATTGGCAGTTAGTAACGGCGAGAGAATCTGAGGTAAAGTGGACTTTAGCGGAAGATTTAGAGACAGTTTAGAGGGTAGGTAAACCTATCCTCTTATTGTGTGAGTACGAAATATTTATCAAATGGGTGACCTAAAATTACCTATACAAGGCAGCTAGGACTTTCCAGATCACTATGAAGCGACTATAATTAAAATATAAACGGAATACAAACTAGCAATGAGAGGTGAGTACTTCTCCTAATGGACATTAAAATGTTCTATAAAAGCCAAGACGAGGTTGCAAAAGCAATAAATCAAATTATCGATGCTTATTGGCTAAATGAACTAAGCGAAGATAATATGATTGAAACAATAAAAGCACTTCTTCAAAACAATCACTCTAAGATTTTCAAGGATAATGATTACACCTCTGTAATAAAGCAGAAATGCGGAAAGCGGAGACTTGAAGTTGTAACACGTTTGCGTGAGTTAGCTTAACTAGATACATATAGAGGAGGAACTGGCTTGAAAACATTGTTTGAACTCTGCAAACCTAGGGATAGTGTATTCAGCGATACGAAAAGAGAAGATGTACTGAACCTATCTGACCTAGTTGAAAATAGGATTAACCCTCAAGAATTCTTTCAGGAGAATTATCTTACTCAAGGGATGAATATCCTTTTTGAAACTGCGTTTAAGAGATTTACACGGCAGAGCAATACAGGGCTGATTAAGTTAACTCAAGCAATGGGTGGGGGTAAAACCCATAATATGCTCGCTCTTGGATTGCTGGCGATGCATCCAGAGTATAGAGAGAAAGTACTTGGAAAGCAATTTAAAAGTGATTATCTTGGAAAAGTTAAGGTCGTTGCATTTACTGGGCGGGAAAGTGATGCTCCTTTTGGTATTTGGGGGGCAATAGCAGAGCAACTTGGAAAAAAAGAAATGTTCAAAGACTACTATGCACCACTTAAAGCACCAGGTGAAAATGCTTGGATCAACCTATTACAGGGTGAACCGCTCTTAATCATGCTGGATGAGCTTCCACCATACTTAGAGAATGCAAAATCCGTAATGATTGGGAATACAGATCTTGCCGTTGTGACGAGAACCGCGCTGTCCAACTTGTTTTCGGCTCTGGGAAAAGAACAACTTTCTAATGTATGCCTAGTAATTTCTGATTTAAAGGCTACATATGAGAGTGGAAGCGAACTGTTACAGTCGACTTTTAAAGAATTGGAAAACGAGATTAACCGTTCTGCTCTTAACATTGAACCTGTAGGTAGTACTTCGGATGAAATATACCATATTCTCAAGAAAAGATTATTTGAAGAGTTGCCAGATTCCAACGAGATAAATGATGTAGCGTTAGGTTATAAAAATGCTGTTCACGAAGCAAAGCAAATGGGATTAACGAACTATTCAAATGATCAGCTTTATGTGGGGATTAAGGATTCTTATCCATTCCATCCATCTATTCGAGATCTTTATGCAAGATTTAAAGAGAATCCTGGGTTTCAACAAACAAGAGGTTTAATCCGATTAATGCGTAACATCATCCGACAAGTCTATACGGGTGAACAATGTAAAGCCAAAGGCAAGTACCTAGTAAATGTTTATGACTTTGACTTGAATGACCGCAATATGCTGACAACGGTATCCCAGATTAAGCAATCACTTTCTAATGCGATAAGTCATGATATTGCTTCCAATGGAAAGTCTATTGCCGAAGAGTTAGACAATATATATGGTGGTACTCTTGTACAAGACTTGAGCAAATTGATTCTTGTTGCGTCATTAGCCGATGTTCCACATGCATTACTGGGACTGTCTATTTCGGATACCATTGGTTATTTGTGTGAGCCGAAAAAAGATATTACAGGAATTAAAAAAGCCTTAGATGATTTCAAGATGAGGGCTTGGTATCTCGACCAAGACAAAGAAGGCAGACTTTTCTTTAAGAATACAAAAAACATGATTGCGGAAATGCATTCGTTAGTCGAATCTTATGATAATGAACAGGCAAAGAAGGAGCTTCGGACATTCCTTGAGCAACGATTCAAACCTTCAGTACAAGATTGCTATCAAGTCGTTCAAGTGTTCCCAGCTGTTGATGATATTCAGCTTACTTCGGATAAGATAACATTGGTTCTTTTTGAACCGTTTGTAGGAACTGGTTTACATCCAGAACTACAAAAATTTTATGATAAATCTACTTACAAGAATCGGGTCATGTTTCTCTCTGGACAACGTGATATAATGAACCGTCTGTACACCGCGGCGAAAGAATTGAAAGCAATTGAACGTATTATTGGGAATATGATTGATGAAAAAGTTCCCGAGACCAATCAACAGTACCAGATTGCTATCGATACCAGACATAAGAAAATAATGTCGGTTCTTCAAGTTGCAAGAGAGACCTTTGTAACTCTTTATTTCCCGAATAAGAATGGAATCACGTCCGCTGACTTCTTAATGGAATTTAAAGAGAACAACTTTAATGGGGAAGAGCAGATTCGTAAAACCCTCGAAAGTAAGCAAAAATTCTCAACGGATGTAAGCAGTGATACATTTAGACGAAAGTGTGAAGATCGTCTTTTTACACAGAAAGAAATGCGATGGAATGACATCAAAGAACGGGCTGCTATTGAAACAAGCTGGCAATGGCATATACCACGTGCATTAGAAGATTTAAAAAATGACTGCTTGAAAAAGGATATTTGGAGGGAAAACGGCGGTTATCTTGAAAAAGGACCTTTTGCAAAGGAAAAGACATCTGTCTTGATTCAGGTCAAAGATCAAAATATTGAAACGGGAGTAACCACATTAAGGATAATTCCGCAATATGGGGATAAAGTGTATTTCGAAATAGGAAGTGCTGCCACTACAGCATCCCAACTCGTTGATGATCTTAATAACTTTACAACCACTGAATTAAATCTGTCTTTCCTATGTATTGATAGTAGTGGAGAGCATCAGCCAGGAGATCCTGTGTCGTGGCAAAGCGATGTAAAAATCAAGCATAAAATTCAACAGACAGCAAACGGTCCACTGGTACAATTCCAATCACATCCAAGTGTAAAAATACTTTATACCACTGATGGATCTAATCCAAAAACTAATGGTGGGGTATATAATGGAGAATTTATTGTCCCAGCCAACGCTTCATTTATTCAAGTGGTAGCTGAACACGGTGGAGAGTACTTTGACCCTCAAACTATAAAAGTAGAAAAAGGTAAAACCGCTGGATTAGATATTAAAAAAGAGGCAAAACTGGATTTGTTTAAGACTTACCGTACTAGTGACACCAATGAAACGTATAAAGACATCCAGTTATTGAAAAAACATCAGGCTGTTATTTCTGACGTACAAGTAGCCCTCTTTAATACGAACGAGCAGGCAAATAGCAAAGGTTGGATTGAATTAACAATTGATTCTTCCACACGTGTTGAACTTGATCAGTTAGAAAAAACAATTGATACAATTAGAAATTCATTTATGAATGACGGAAAGGTCAATATTACGTTGGAGTACACTATTCTCAGATTTAAAACAGGTCAGAATTTCTTGGATTGGGCAATGGAAAAGGGAGTGAGTCTAACTGAATTTAGAGGATCGGAGATTACACAATAATGAGTGGTAAAAAATCTGCGTTGGGATTCGGATTTCAACCTGATCAAAGTCAGCATCATTTTCTTGTCACGATTCCCAGACCTGCAGATGGTACGGTGTTCTTCTATGAAAGGTTTAAGTGGCAAGAAGATACAGATCATCAAATATTGGATGAACTTCTGGATAAAGCCAAAGCAATGATATCTAAGCATAAGTGGAAACTCATTGAAGAGGCTGTAAAAACAGAGTTCAATCGAAGGTTGAAAAAAGAAGGTATAGCTGCTGGAAAATGGAAAACAGGGCAAGTTCCAGTTGAAAGACTGCTGGGAAAGGAATTATTGCTTCTTGTTTGGGCAATTGAAGATTCTGACCCATCAGTTATACCTACAGCAATTCGAAATTGGTTAGGGTTAAGCCCTGAGGAACGTTGGTGGCTTTTTACAATGACCAATGCTTCTACAGGAAACCTTCACGATAAAAGAGGTTGGCGGAAAGCGATTCGTTACGCCCTCACTGAAAATCCTGTTGAAGAGAATAGAAAACAAATGGATTTGTTCGAGTTCCTATTTGAACAACAAAAAGAAGAATGAGACCACATTAAAAGGACGATAAATGCCCACAAAGAGAAAATAATCTCTAATCTTTTTGTGGGCGACTTGCTTAGAGAAGGGGAAAATCTCAAATGAGTTATGACAAATCATTTATTGAAGTTCAATTTCCAGTTTCCAAAGTATCAAAGGAATGTTACAAGGAGAGAAAAGCAGGTTCTAGTCAATTACTAACTGGTTTCGGAAAATGGTGGGGAAGGAAACCTCTCTTTATTGTTAGAGCGTCACTATTGGGACTTCTTTTTCCCTCAACCCAAGATCCGAAAAAAGATAGGGAAATATTCCTAAAAATACTAACGATGGATGAAGAGGGTCTTTGGAATAGGAAAAATAAGTCGATTAGTTCAAAAGACATATTCAATTTACTTACCCCCGAAGAAAGAAACCTGTATTTTGAGACTATTAGTGCAGATAAGCCAACATTTAAAAAAGGATTAAAGAAAGAAGAAAAGGCTAACTTACAAAAAATCGCCTTTAACAGGTTATCATATGACGAAAAACTAAAATATTGTTTGAGACCTGAACAAGTTGAAAATCTTGACCAACAGTCGTGGTCTCAAGTTAATGCATATTTAGGCACAACTGCAAATAGTTTTCAAGAATTAATAAAACAGCTTGGTGAACGAAAGTTTGGACACACCCCTTCTGTTGGAGATTGTTTTAGTGGGGGAGGAAGTATTCCATTTGAAGCTGCTAGACTTGGCAGCAACGTAAATGCATCGGACTTAAACCCGATAGCAACACTATTAACTTGGTCAGTTCTAAACTTAACTGAAGGAAATAAAGAAGAAATACAAAATTTAAAAAAGTTCCAACAGACTGTTTATGAAAATGTTGATAAACAAATAACTAGGTGGGGTATAGAGCATAACGAACAAGGGTGGAGAGCAGTTGCATATTTGTATTGTACCGAATCAAACTGTCCAGAATGTGGATATCGTGTGCCTTTTTTACCATCTACAATCATTGGAACAAGAACTAGAACAGTTGTAAAATTAATTAAAAATGATGAGCTAAAGGCATTTGACTTTGAAGTAATAGAAAATGCTTCAGATGATTTATACGAGGAAGCTTCAGAATGGTCGACAGTGGCAGATTATAGCGTAAAATGCCCTAATTGCCACACAACAACACCGATACCAAGTATTAGAAGGGATATGGATGATGGTGTTGAAAGACCATACAGATACAATACTCCAAATAGTTTAAGAAAATGGGAGCAACTAGATTTTGTTAATAGAGAATCTGATATTCTATCGGAGAGACTTTACTGTATTAAATATGAAGAAACTACCTACGATAATGATGGTAATCCTAGAACTATCATGCACTATGTTGCCCCATCTGAAAAAGACGTTGAGAGAGAAAATAAAGTAATAGCGCTATTAGCAGAAAGAATTGAGGAGTGGCAAAAACAGGGATATATCCCAAGTGATTTAATAGAAGCAGGCTGGAATACAAATCAGCCAATTTATGAAAAAGGTTGGACATATTGGCACCATTTGTTTAATCCGAGACAGCTTCTTATTAAAGGTCTCTTAATGGAGAATTCGGTCAAGTATGCAAAGACAGATAAGGAGTTAATTGTAACATTACTTGGAATAAATAAATGTGCAAATTGGAATTCAAAGTTAAGTATGTGGAGTAATGATGATACACATAACAGTCGGATGACTTTTTCAAATCAAGCCTTAAATACTTTAGCCCATTATTGCTGTAGAGCATATAAACCTCTTTATGAAATCTGGAATATCTCTATAGAGGGTGTTCCTGCTTATAGTCAAAGAAAAGTACAGTTAGAAGATGCAAGAAAAATATCTTGGAACTCAGACATCTGGATCACTGACCCTCCATATGCAGATGCAGTTAACTATCATGAATTGAGTGAGTTTTTCTTAGCTTGGAATCGCAAACTTATTAATAAAGTATTCCCTCATTGGTACGTAGACAGCAAAAGGATACTTGCCGTTCAGGGAACTGGTAGTCAATTTAATGAAAGTATGGTTGAAGTCTATACAAAGCTAAGAAATAATATGCCTGATAATGGATTACAGCTAGTAATGTTTACTCATCAGGATGTAACTGTATGGGCAGAGTTATCTATGATCCTTTGGTCTGCAGGATTACAAGTAACAGCCGCTTGGAATATTGCGACAGAAACGGAATCAGGAGGATTAAAAGAAGGGAACTATGTAAAAGGAACAGTTCTTTTAGTTTTACGAAAACAAACTTCTGAGGAAACGGCATATTTAGATGAATTATATCCAGATATTGAAGCAGAAGTTAAATATCAAATAGATAGTATGAGAGAGATTGATGATCAAGATGATCCAAACTTTAGTGATCCTGATTATCTTCTAGCTGCATACGCTGCATCATTAAAAATACTTACTTCTTATAAACGTATTGAAGGAATCGATGTACAATATGAATTGTCAAAAGCTCGAAATGCTAATGAAGACTCTCCAATTGTAAAAATAATTAATGAAGCAGTTAAAATTGCATATGATTATCTAATTCCTTCGGGTTTTGATAAATATATTTGGAAAACATTAACCCCAGAAGAACGCTTCTACTTGAAGGGACTTGAATTAGAGAAGCATAACATTTATCAGATATCAGGCTATCAGGAGTTGGCACGTGGTTTTGGCGTACATGAGTACAAAGATTTCCTGGCTAGCACTAAAGCAAACTCTGCTCGCTTAAAGACAGCTAGTGAGTTTGGTACACGTGGCCTTGGTGACAGTTCTAAGTTCGGGTCCACATTATTACGGAACATATTGGTCGCCATCCATATTGCCCAAAAAGAAGAAGATTCCGTTAAAGGTCGAAATTGGTTAAAAACGGAATTGGTGAATTACTGGAATATGAGAAGTAGTATAGTTGAAATTCTAAAATACATTGCACCAATTGGTTTTATTGAGAATATGGGGCATTGGCAAAAGGATGCTCATATGGCATCAATCTTAAAAGAATTAGTTGAAAATGATGGTGTGTAATGAACGGAGGGAAAGAGAATGATACAACGACTTTCCTCCCGAAGGCAGCGTCTTAGTGAAGCTTTCTTGAATGCAAAGTTAAAAGGGGCGCAATCCTACGATCGTATTGCAGGATATTTTAGTTCTTCAATCCTTGAAATCGCTGGAGAAGCGATTGAAAACATTGCTGGCGAAGTTCGCATGATTTGTAACTCAGAGTTATCAAGAGAAGATGTAGTTACTGCTACAGCCGCGCAAAATGCATTAAGAAGAGAGTGGTGCAGTTCAACTCCTGAAGAGCTGCCCCCTTCTTCTTCACCTCGCCTTAAGAAGTTATACCACTTATTGCGAAGTGAAAAGTTAAAAGTGAAAGTCATTCCTAACGACGTTTTTGGCTTGATACATGGAAAGGCAGGTGTTATCACACTTGCTGATGGTTCAAAAACTGCCTTTTTAGGAAGTGTAAATGAAACCTACTCTGCGTGGAAACTCAATTATGAAATGTTATGGGAAGACGATTCTGAGGAAGCAGTTAATTGGGTTCAGGAAGAGTTTGATTTTTTCTGGAGTCATCCATCAGCTGTTCCGCTTAGTGATTTTATCATTGAGGATATTCAACGTATTGCAGGAAGAGAAGTTATTTATAAGGTAGATGATTGGAAAGAAGAAGCAGAACCTGCCGCGGCGGTTATTGAAGCTCCCGTTTATCGTAAGGAATACGGTCTTTGGGAACACCAAAAGTTTTTCGTTAATCTTGCTTTTGAAGCACATAAGAAATCGTATGGAGCAAGGTATGTTTTAGCCGACCAAGTGGGTCTGGGAAAAACCGTACAATTAGCTTTATCAGCCCAATTAATGGCTCTATATGGCGATAAACCAGTCTTGATTATTGCCCCCAAGACCCTTCTTTGGCAGTGGCAGGATGAGATCAATACACTTCTCGATATGCCTTCTGCTGTATGGACAGGAAGGGAATGGGTCGATGAAAATGGAGTTAAATATCCCTCCATTGGAAGTGCTGGTATAAAAAAGTGTCCCCGCAGGGTAGGTATTATATCTCAAGGATTAATTACTGCAAACTCTGATTCTGTACAGCACTTATTAAGTATGGAATATGAATGTGTAGTGGTGGACGAAGCACATAGAGCGAGAAGAAAAAATCTCGGTGAAGACAAAGAAAACGATAAAGCCCAACCTAATAACCTTTTGGAATTCTTATTAAAGATTTCAAAGAAGACAAAAAGTATGCTCCTAGCTACGGCTACCCCAGTGCAGCTATATCCTATTGAAGCGTGGGATTTGTTGAATGTATTATCGCAAAATAGTGATCAAGTATTAGGGAATTCAGAGAGCAAGTGGCGAAAGGAACCAGGTAAATCACTCGATTTAATAATGGGAAAGGTATCATTGAGTAACCTTGATCCTGAAAATTGGTATTGGATTAACAATCCTTTTCCTCCAGCATCAGAAGATGAGATTAACTTTGGCATACTACGAAGAAACCTAGGGTTATCTGATGAACAATTTGTTGTTGATGCAGGTGCTTATTTTCAAATGCGCCAATCAGAACAAAGAAGAATTGGCAGGATAATTGATAATGGCTTTATGCAAAACCACAATCCATTTATCCGTCATATCGTTCGTAGAACAAGGGATTTCCTTGAGTCAACAATAAATCCTGAAACGGGAGAACCATACCTGAAGAAAGTTGAAGTAGAATTATTTGGGGAAAAAGACAATGAGGCAATCGATTTACCTCCCTATTTACAGGAAGCGTATGGTTACGCCAAAGAATTTTCATCGTTACTCAGTAAAAGAGTGAAAGGCGGAGGCTTTATTACCACGCTCCTACTTAGAAGAGTCGGAAGCACAATGGTTGCTGGCGAAAACACTGCGTTGAAAATGTTGAATTGGGGACTTAACACGGACGAAGAACAAGAAGACAACTTTAGTGATGAAGTTATTGATGACAATAGTGTTAAAAACTTGACTGAAGAAGAACGAAGTTGTTTAGAAAGGTTTTTGCAAACCATTCGATTGAATAAGGATAAGGATCCGAAATACAACTTAGTATTTGATCTGTTATTAAATCAGGGTTGGATGGACAAAGGGTGTATCATCTTTTCCCAATATTATGATTCCGCCCTATGGGTTGCGGAAAACTTATCCAAAGACTTGAAGAATGTTTCAATCGGTATCTATGCTGGTGGAGACAAATCGGGGATTTTAATTGACGGGGTTTATTATAAGAAGACTAAGGAAGAGATTAAGTCAATGGTAAAGAGGAGAGAATTAAAAATTCTTCTCGGAACGGATGCTGCTTCTGAAGGATTAAACCTACAGACCTTAGGAACTTTAATCAACCTCGACTTACCTTGGAATCCTACAAGGTTAGAACAGCGGAAAGGGCGTATTCAGCGAATAGGTCAAGTAAATGACAAGGTCTTTATCTACAATATGAGATACAAAGGATCTGTCGAGGATAAGGTTCACGAAATTCTCTCAAAGAGACTAGAAAATATTCACTCTATGTTTGGGCAACTTCCAGATGTCTTGGAGGATGTATGGATTGAGGTCGCTTTAAATGATCTCGAAAATGCCCAGAGAATCATAGATGAAGTTCCAAAGTACCATCCTTTTGAACTCCGTTATGAACGAGGTGTCGGCAAAGTAGATTGGGAAAGTTGTATTCAGGTTCTTGATACAACAGAAAAGAGAAAATATTTGATGAAAAAATGGAATGAATAAATTCTTGGCCGTGGACATTGAACTGCACCCTATAAAGTAGACAGTTTAATAAAAAGAGATGCTGCTATCTACGCAGCGATGAGATGACTTCGGTAAGCTGCCGGAGTCATCTTTTTTAAGTTCCATTGCTTTCTGGTCGTGTTATAGTGCTCCATATATTCATCAATCATG
>NZ_JAGGKP010000011.1 GCF_017873765.1 Paenibacillus sediminis | reverse complement strand
ACCTGAACCGTGCGCGTCTGCCAATTCCGCCACGACCGCAAGTATGACGCGGGTTTTCGCGATTTTGCTCCGCGTTTTATTCGTTACATCGCGCATTACCGTTTCCGTTAGGCTATGCGGTAGGCTAACGGTAGGCAACCGTTTAACCGCGCAATATTTTAGTCGTGCGTACCTCGCTACCGACGGAAGTTATAATAACACGCGGACAACGTTAAGTCAAGAAAATATAGGTATGCGCGCCAGTGTTAAAATATTACAAAAAATTAAGCCGAGCGGGACATATTTTATCGTTGTGGTACACGCCTTTTTATCTCCGCCAACACGTCCGCAATCGGCCGCCCATATTTGCGCGCATGTTCCCGCGTCAGCTTCGAATTATCGGCGCTCTCATACCGCTTACCTACCGGCTCTAGCGCGTCACATACGAACGGCGCTTCGTACTCGCCTTGCGCTAACCAACACGCGATAAACTGGTATTGGCGCGTCGCCTCGAATGCCATCTGCGCGTCGGCAAATGTACGCGATAAATACGGCATCAATTTCACGTAGGTATCAACGTGCGTGTTGCGGAATATGTGCCAGTTAACGGACGCGGACAGTAACGTATCGACAAAGCCGGAATACTCGCGGAATGCGCTAAAGTCGTGAAATACGATGATCGGCGCGCATTTATACTTCGGACCTTCGCGCAACATCCGTTTCGTAAAATGAACGAGGCCGCGCGACATAAACTGGTGAGGCTCGTTGAGTACGAGAAATGTGCCGGCGCCGGAACCGCCTTGCGCGAGCTTAATTAGAAACGCGAGCATTACGATCCAATAACCGAGAAGCTGTTTTATGCGCTCAGGCATCGGAACACCGTCCGGCATTTTGCAACGTATGATTACGACTTTGCCTGCCGCAATCCATCCGTATAGATCCATCGCCGGATTATGCGCTTGGCAAAACATCGGCTTCAAAAACTCGCTGCTCGTAATCTGCCCGATGCGCCGCATGACCGGACCGTATATTTGCCCCTGCTTCCCCTCGCTCATCCTATCGAAGTCGCGCCACACGTCCATATCGAATACGTCGTCTAACTCCGCTATCTTACGCTTACGGAATGCCGCGTCAGTAAACATCGCCTTCATATCCGTTAAATCCCCGCTACACACCTTCGCCGCGTCACGCGTAAATTCCGCCGTCTGAAACTTATCCTCGTCACCTTCCGATAGTAGAAAATCCGTTAGATATTCCGCGATCACATCGGCCGCTATCCGTTTGTCCGCGACGTTATGCAATATCGTTTGTAGTCCGAGATATGGCGCGTAGGCTGTGTCCGCTAAGTTGATGTCGATAATGTCATCCGGCGATAGATGGTCGCGAATTGCGTCGGCCATGCCGCGTTGATTGCCCGCTTTATCGCGGTTGTGTTCGTCGATAAAGTCCGGAATGACCGCGCCGATACCGCGCTTGCGCTTCGCCTCGACGACGAGATTGATAACGTGCTGATCCTTACCCATGCGCGGCGACCCGTTAACTACTCGCGCCGTGTATAACTTATCCGGTTGATTCGTCGGTATATAAATCGGATGTTCCGTTCCCCTATCCGAAGCCACGCCCGCCAATATGCCGCGGTCATCAAGGAATACGCGCGGTATCTCGATTTCAACGCGCCGATTAGCCGTGAGGACGTCCGCAAACTCCGCTTGAACGTCGGCGGTTGGTAGCTGCGTTAACTTTCCGACCTCATCGACGCTCATTACGTTGGGCGCGATTTCACGTATCTTCCAGTTTCGTAAATCTTCCGTAGCTTGGCGTGCCCTCACGTTAATCTTTACGAGTTCTAGCCGATTATCTCCCGCTAAGTTACCGTAAGCGCCGGCGACTGACCGCGCAAGCATTTCGCGCTTAACGGGGTCAGCCGAAGTGACGGCGCAACGTATCGACGTTTTGAACACGGGCAGATTGCGCTTGTTTTTTGTCTGCGTAGAGAGGTCGCCGTTAACGAGGATTTCCGCACGGTCCGCGTTAGGAAGCGTCGGTTTATCGGATTGTTTGCGTTCAGACCCGCCGTGATAAAATGTGCGCTCAATTCCGGTGAGTACGTCTTCCACTAACGTTTTAGCTTCGTAAAATACGTACGTTATGCCGTTCGCAATATTACGCAGTAACCGCAACGGATCAAAGCCAGGACGGTACGGCACTCCGCCTTTATCCCACGTTTCCCACGCGTAATCCGCGAGTTTCTTCCACTTAGCGCGTCTTATCGTTTCCATGCGGATGAATAATGCTATTGCGTCGCCATCCGATAATTCGTTCGTCACTCCGAGCAAATCGCGCACCGGCGTATTCTGTTCGTTATAGCGGAAATCAAGCGAGAACATGTCGTGACGGCGATATTTAAACGCGTATAGCTCCGTATTATTATTGTCCGCGATAAACTCGTAATCGTCCGCAAGCTCAAGCGTCGACTTACGCCATTGCTCGTGGTTATTAAATTTGATACGAAACGCGTCCGCAAACTCCGCAGGCATTGCGCAGTAAAACGTAATCGAGTCCGCGGTCATTTGCGTAATCCACCAAAAGTCCGGCGCTGGCTGCGTGATGATGCGGTATCCCTCGCGCCGCGGCTTCGTGCGTGCGGAGAACAGTTCGTAGAGGGCGCGCTGAAAATTGCGCGATGACGAGTTAAGGACGGACTGGTGCGGAATGATGCGGAAGACTGCGTGTTCCGTGCGTTCACGTACGATCATTTAACTCACCACTTTAGTCCGCTTAGTATTTTTGAAGCTAATTTATCTGTTTTGGCGACTACTTTCTTAGCTGTTTTAAACCGTTTCTTATTGCGTTCTTGGCGTTTCAATCGCTTTTTCTCAATCCGGTTCCTCCGCGATTCCATATAACAACCCGCCCCTCTATGTTAATACGCGCCATATAATTCCGAACCAAAACGTGATAAACAAACGTCCGAGCCATTTTCCGTTACCAACGAGCGGCCCTACCATCATTCCAATCGCGCATGTGACGACGCCAAGCGTAATAATTTCCGGAGAGAATGCGTTAAGACTCGCGAATAAATCCGCCAATTTTCCAAAAAATAAATTCGACGCTCCGTTCTCTATTACGCGCGTTAACGGTCCTTTCCATAACTCCGGCTCTGTTACCGCGGCGCCATTAATCCGTAATATCATCGCGCTCACCCCTTTATAAAGTTCGCAGCCAATTCCGAATATCAACCGCATGGCGAACGATGATATAGCCGATGCCACCGCCCATCAAGAACTCGATCGCCTTCGTACGATTACCGAACATCCACGTTATACCGGCGTAAACGATAATTCCAACGCAGAGCCAGTCGGCAATGCCGAGCACCGTGCTGAATACGGTCGACCACGTTTGGCTACCGGCTACTGCGGATGCTAGCGCAGTTTTCGGGATTAACGCGAGATGGACTGCGGACGCCGTTTTGGTAACGAGATGCTTCGCGTTTTCTCGCGTAACGATTGAACCGTCCATAAATGCGCCCCACTCAAGCGTGACTGTTTTCATATGAATCATTCCTCTCTAAGTCGGACATAATAAGTTTAACTAATGCACAAGGAGTTGATTTTAATGTCTTTTGTTATCGGACTAATTATCGGCGGAGCTATCGGCGCGCTTACGTATCTTTTATAAAATATCGTTCATCGCGTCTGAATCGTCGTCACCTGACGCAATCACATGCGTAGCCATCGGCGCACCGCTTATTTTCGCCGTCATTGCTGCGTAAAGAACCGTTTTCACATATCCGCTAAAATTACCGACGCTCTGTAACGTAACCCATTCGTAAAGTTCACGTTGATGAGCGTTATCTACGTTAAAACTTACCGCTTTCCTAACGAAATTGTTCACGTCGTCCCACTCCCTACGCGATAGAATCCGATCGCATTCGCATATAGCGGATTTGCCATCGCGCGCGCATTAACGAAGTAATCGCGGAGTAATTTCGCTAATTCTTCCGCACGCCCTCCGCATATTCGCACGTCATCACTCGCGCTCCATTTCTTGCCGAGTTCTCCCGCGATGCGCGCGGTCATTTGACGCGGATTATCCGTCTTATTCGTATTGAAACCGAATGGTAATGTGCCGGAATCACGGTCGACATAGCGCTTATTACGCATCGTTACGTAATTGACCGTTTTACTTCCTGCGTCGATAACCCGTATTAATCCGTCGGCTGGCGCGGACCAGAATGCCCCTCCGCCTTCTACCGCAACTTTAACGTCATGTATGCGGATGACGCGCGGATCGCCATTAACTTCGATTTCCCACCGCCCGAGTAAAAGATTACGCATAGCCGCTTTTGCCTCTGGCGTATGGAGTTCAACCGGTAAGCCCGTTGTTACCACTACGTCGTCCGTTAATCCTGCGCGATGTATTGCTACTAGCGCGAGTAACCGTGTATCTGCGTGCGCTTTATCGTCCGTCATCATATAACGCCAAAACTCCGATTCATTTAGCGCCAAGTTGCCGACGAAACTGCGCTCACCGCGGAATAGCACTTCGATATCGTCGTTGCTGCGCGATTGAAGTCTCCGATCACGCCACTCGCCTACAACCGACGGAATAAACCGCGTGCTGACGCCATCAAACGATTTGACTCCGTTTCGTCCTACGTCTAATCCAATGTGGCTAACGCCCACTTCGCATCACCTCCCGTATAACGTAGGTAAAACGTATAATGCGTCACGTTTTACGTATGTTTGATGTTATGCGCGAGGGCTTGCGTAACTTTCCGCAAAAATGCCGAAAGATACGTATAAATTTTGCTAGACTCGTCCAAACTCGTATAAAAGGAGTGAGGACGCGTGAAAAAGCGAAGTAAATTCGGGAGTTATCTGGATAGGAACGGGATAGAACAAGAGAGGATACGTGAAATATCGAAGGTAAGCCGCGACACACTTACGCGAGTATGTAGTAATCCGGGGTATTATCCGAGTGGGACAACGATGAGGAGGTTAATAGATGCGGCGAGGAAATTAACGGGTGATAACGTCAGTCAAAACGACTTTTGGCCAATGTAAACGAGAAAAGGAGCGCAGTTTCTCACCGTCGCTCCCAAAGCGCGGATCGCGTAGGCGACCGCTTTACCCTAGCGTATGCGTACGGGCTTGTACATAATGCATGTCTACGATTAAATAAAAAGACCTTGCGAGCAATAAGCCAGCAGGGTCTTCCGATTCTTGCGCGTTCTATTGTTGCGGAGTAATCTCGACGTTAAACGCGATTCCGTTCACTAACGCGTATAGTACGAATAAAATTAAGATGCTTGCAACGATTCCGACTACTACCGAAGCAACGTTTTTATTTGATGTAAACATTTCCCAATAACTTAAATCCTCATCTTCCTCTTTTTTCGGTTCTTGATTCATTAATAACACCATCCTTTTTAATAGTCATTATTGACTAGAGTATACCAAAATTTTCATGTAAACATATATAAAAAGAAAAGCCCCGCCGACGTATTAGCCACGCGGGGTTCTCAACTTTTATTTTTCACCTACTAATTTAAAGTCTCCGGCTTCACTTTTTCCAATTTCGTAATTTTGAACTGTTAAAGATACTTTTGTATCATCGTCCCAAACTGGCGCACCGGACCCTTCACTTACGTAATAATCTTTTACTGCTTTTATTATGCTATTGCATTTAGCTCTTAGCTCTCTGTCCGCGATAGAATATATACCTTTACCGCTGTAGGCCACCGTCATATCAGGTTGATTACTGAGGTCAATTACAACATGCGTCAGATCATTACCTTCTTTTCCGAATCCAAACGATACTTTTTTAGCGACAAAATCATCAGTTACTACACCATCCTCAATATCATGCTGTATGGAAGAAAGTAATAAATATGATCTATATTTCTCTTGCTGATCGTTTAATGCGGTTTGATCTTTTTGAAGTTGATTATTTACTGCGCTTAATTCTGTATTTTGACTCTTTAGGTCTGATATTTCGCTATGTAACGTAAGGATGATTACAAGAGCGGCAACTGAGATACACAAAGCAAATATTGATAGAACAGCTGTTGTAATCGTAAGTGCGTTAACGCGTTGTTTTGGTTGTACCGCGGTTGACCCGTCATTTTCTGTTAATACAATCTCCTCTGAATCCATACAAAATCCCCCTTAATTAGAAATATATTTATAAATAGTTTACATCATTATGTAATAATTTGATATACGAAACAAAAAAGCGCCCGCCGACGAATTATCTACGTAATTATTTATACGTAAATTACTCGCCAACGGGCGCAAATATTCCGAAATTCATTTCGTCTTAACTGTCGCAGTCTTAGTCGCGTTATCCCACGCAATAGTGGCGCCGAATCTATCCGCCACGTCACGCAATGGAACGTACACAGAACCGTTCATAAGAAATCCGTCTTTTACCTTCGTTCCATTTACGATTACATTCGCGTTATCGAGTTTCACGTCTTCATCGTCCTCCACTGGATTCAGTATCGCTAACACCGCGTCAACTTTCGTTTTGTCCGGTATGGCTCCACTTCTGTATTGCGCGGTCGTCAATCCGAATGTCATTTCGAAATGCGGTAGGTCTTTAAATGAACGCCAGTCGCCGCCCCACGCAAATCCGAGCGCTTTGGCTTCGTCAACGACTTCAGACCAGTCCGGCAACAAGTCGAGATTACCGTCGCGCAACGTATCCCAAGATAACGTTCGACCATCCGGTAACAGTAACGCGAAGTCAACCGCAACTCCGAAGTTATGGAACGACTCCCCACCGCGCGCATTCGTAACAATCGCGCCTGGCTTCGTTCGGCCTTGCGCGTATAGTGCGTCCTGTTCCGCAATCGTGCGTAGACCTTGCGTAATAACAATCGGAATGCCGCGCGCGTACGTCCGTTCGATTAAGCGTTGAGTTGCCGATAAAACTACCGGATGTAGTCCGGCGAGCTTGCTTGCTGATTTAGCGCGTACTTGGTCGAGCGTTATCATCGTTACTCACCGCCTTTATTTTTAAGTACCGCGATAATGTCGCGCATCTTTTCCGGCAAAGGCAATCCGATCCTTCCGTAGTTTTCTACGATAGAGATAAGTTCGTTCGCGATATAAAAGTAGACTGCGCCGCTCATTGCGATGTCAGTTCCGAGCAGAACGTCCATGCGGTGTGCGAGTAAAATAACGAGAAGCATAAGTCCTTTCTTCGCGAGTCCAGCCGAACCTACCGCGCTCGATAATCCTTTTCCTTCCTTAACGGATGCCGATACACCCGATATGACGTCGACCGCGATAACAAATAGTAAAAACGACAATGATTCCGACCACCCTCCGGTTAAGTACGTTACCAACGAGCCACCGAAAGCGACTGCGCTTTTTATTACGATATCAAGTCGTTCCATGATGCGTTGTTCCCCCTTTAAATAAAAATAGCCCCCGATGATTCGAGGGCATAAAAATACGCCTAGTCCAAGAGTAGATTAACTTGCCATTATTTCATCTGCTTCTGTTTGCGTGATGTAACCCTTAGTTACGGCATTTTGTAACGTTGTTCGCTTTGTTTCCGTGTCGGCGGTATTGTACTTCCAGTATGACAAAAAATAATTGTATAATCGGCTCATATTTTATACCCCCAATACCATATTAACGGCGTCCTGCATTGCGATAACGGTTTGCTGTAAATCGGAAACTTGTTCCGTCAGCGGAGGCTGATACGCAGTAGGCGTTTGCGGTGCGCTCGGGTCGGGATACGAAAACTCTAACGCAAGTGTAGACGTATTAACACGGTATCCGCTACACCCCGCGAAGTCTTGCGCATAATCTCCGTAAGCGAGTTCGATAACTCCGACCGTAGCGGGATTGCGTTCGCTTAACGCTGTATATACCGCGAAATCTTCTTCTTGCGTTGTTTCGACGACTGCACCGGAACGCTCTCCGGTGTCAACGAGAATATTTCCGCTAGCTTTATCAAAATATATTTTTCTTCCTATTTCCATTTTGTTGCTCCTTTCTATGCGATAGCTATCCATTTCAGAGTTGTTGAGGCTGGAAGCCCTTGAAATGTACCTCCGCCTGATGTAAATGAACCTGCGTTATAATTAACGCTGCCTCCACCTTGCATACCGCCAGCAACTCCTAATTCAGTCGGCATATTACTATAAAATCCTCGGTAGGTATTGTTACCGTTATTATAGACTAGCAATCTCGGTGTAAAACTTAGTCCTGATATGGTTAAGTTACCGCTAGCGTCCGTAGTCGTCGTACCCGTAGCAAACGCCTTGCCCATCGGGATACTATTCACACCGTCGATCAAATCTTGAAAAGTTGGCGGGTTATTAACGTCGCTGACAGTACCGCCCTTTGCCTCGATAGCGTTTTCTACGCTATTCTTGCCGTCAACGACAGATTGAAAAAGGTCTGCGCTCCATGCAGACCATATACCATTATTTTTTTTCCGCTGAATATAAGAGTTTACGTAATAGTTAACGAACTCTTGTGTCACAAATAATGGATTAAGGCTAGGATTTACGTTTACATACCATATATTTCCGCCGCCTGACGGAACACTTGGGCCGTTAATTGGAGTATCAACTAGGTATCTTCCGGCGGTTACGAGTGTATTTACATCAACATTTGATAAATACATTGTAGTCCCGTCGTCATTCGTCAATTTTGCTTTCTGCCACGGCTTCGCGTCAACGTAAGATTTCGCTGAGTTTAGCGCGGTATCGGCTTTCGTCTGCGCGCCGGCCGGTGTTTCCGCTGCTGACGCTAGGTCATACGCAGTTTTAACCGCTTTTGGTGTAGCTGCTGTCGTTTCGTCTGTGCTATTTGTTGCGCTGTTTAGTTTCACAATGCCCTTCTGCGTTAGCGACGCATCAGCCGGCGGCTGTACGTTTAATTGTCCCGCAGGAACCTTCCCGTCAGCTCCTAACGTTGCGAGTCCGTTCGCCGCGCCTGCCTTTTCATCAACCGCGTTCGCGAGCGCATTAATGTCACGCGGAACGTCCGCGGTCATCGTTCCGTCGATTAACGGAAGATTAAGATTCGTTGTATTCGCCATTTATTACGCTAACCCCCTATTGTAAACGTCATTGTACGTTAATCCCGTCGCGGCAATCTGCGCGTACGTCTTTCCGCTCGCCTTTAACTCGTCGTACGAATAGAAACGGAACACGTATGTAATCGCCATGTGAGCCGGAGTAATATCGCGCACAGCCGCTTTAAGCTCGTTAATTTGCGCGGGAACTCCGTACGCGTCCACGAACGTTATAATGATTTCGTAATTTGCGGGATTCGCCGTTACGTCAACGTTCCCATTCGCATATGCCGACGCAACGTTATCGATCAGATCGCCAGTTACCGTCCCGACTCCGCGCAATTTACCCAATAAAACCTCGCGTCTTTGCGCGTAAGACTTCGTACTATCCGTCGCTATTCCGAATATGCGCTCCCACCGGTCAAGCCCCCACGTCGCTGTCTCGATAAAGAATTGCGCAAGCACATCGTAAATGTCCGCGTTTAATTGCGCTAGTTCGTCAGCCTCACGGTCGAGGACGTTGACGGCTACGCGCACCTCCTCGTAATAGCGCGGAACATAATCGTGTAAATTAATCGTCGTCATTACGTAACCGTCACCGTCCCTAATACCGCAACCGAACCGTCAGCGATAACGATATTCGCCGTTCCTCCGTTTACCGTTAAATTGCGATAGTCAACAACCGGCGGAATGTCGAGCAATACGTTTGCGATGCGCGTAATCCGAACGAGCGGATCGGCGAATGCGAGCGTTTTAAGATACGCGTTAATCCCGTCGGTGAACTGCGCTTGTACGTCCGCAAGCGTTGCGCCTGGTGCGAGGTCAACGTCGACACTTACGTCAATCGGAACCTCTACCGCGCCAACTACCGTTACAGTCGCGCCGACCGGAGCAATCCCGCGACCCGTTCCGTCCATCGTCGGGTCAATATACGTTTGGACTGCGGTAACAACCGAAGCGTCAGGCGCAGTTTTGTTATCGTCGAGCAATACGACTTTTACCGTTCCGTTTCCGTTCCATATCGGATATACTTTCGCATCGGATACACCGGATATTTCAAGCGCCCATTGACGATATTGATTCGCGTTTCCGCTAGTTGCCGGACGTTGCGCACGTTCAAGATAACGCGCTAATAACGCCGCGTCCGATTCTTGATCTACGCCACCCTCAAAATTAACCGTGTTCGTTACCGTTACAATGCCGACTAAATCGCCGAGTAACGTATTAATCGCGCCGATTCCGACATTACCGTTAGCACCCGCATCTTGCGCTGTTGCCGCGACCGATACGCTTCCTCCGCTTATCGTTACATCCGCATTCGTTACGAAATATACAGGCGCATCCCCACCGGTCGATGCAAGTGTTTCCGCGGGAATTAACGTTCCGTCCGGTCCGGTAAACGTTAAGATTCCGGTAGCCTTAACCGCAGGCTTACGTGTTAGTCCGTACTCTGCCGCGCGTCTCTCTAAGTAATCACCGTATGTTGTATCGGCAAATCCGAAGTTGAGGACGTTATCGAGTTCGACGTAAGCGCGCATAAATTCGATAGCCGCCGGCGAAAGCAAATCGTAAGTCGGCGTGCCTTGGCGTTTGTCGATGTCGGCAGGTGACGCGTCGAGCATCCGCTGTAATATCGCGGTGGCCGTTTGATCTTCATATGCCATTAAATCGTCACCTCCATCGGTATCGAATCGTCGTTAACGTCAATAAAAAAAGACACGTATAGGCGGTCGCCATCGCGTGTCAATATAAAATCTCGAACGTCATCAATGAGTTCGTTATATATTAGCGCTTCTTTAATCACTCGCGGTATCTCCGTTTCCAGTAACTCGGTCGATACGTCTTGACCGATGATGTCGTCGAGTTCGCAGCCGTAATCATCGTCATATATCGCGAACCGAAATCGCGCTGTTTTTATCGCTTTATACGCGAATTGCTTAATCGCATCCTTACCGTCAACGTACCCGCCGAGTACCCCGTTATCAATGTCGAGCGCGTACGTTTTAAGCGGTGAAACTGCGGTAGTCGCGGTATCATCAACGGGAGTGAGCGGACTTAACGCCATATTACGCGCCTCCTATCCGGTCAATAATTACGTATCGCTGACCGTTATTTATCGAAGCAACGACTATGCGGTCGCCTGCGGTAAGTACGTCCTCAAATTCGATGTCTACCGTTGCGCCTCCGCTTATCGACGCTTTGCGTGTATGTTTCGTGAGCGATTCGCATACGACGAAATCGTCCGCGTCGAGTTCGAATTTCATGTTATCAATTTGAATCCGCAGAGAAGGCGGAGGAGAAGTAACCGTCGCAAATTCGATATCGACGTCTTTGTTGTATCCGACTTTTTTAACTATGTCCTTTAGTTGACTGAATCCGTTTCCTTCGATAAGTTGATGCGCCATTACTTCCCTCCTTCAATCTGCTGAATAAGTTGATTAACTGGATTATTGCTAGATGCCGCGCCACTTGCTTTCTTCTTGGCTTTTTTCTTAGCTTTCTTAGCGGCCGCTTTGACGGTATCATCCTCGTACTCAATCTTCGGTAAATCATCCGTTTTAGACAGCGTTATTTCCATACGATGAACGCCGTTTTGAAACGAATGTCTATCCGCGTTAACGTAAAATCCGCCCACCAAGTCCGTCATACTCTCGAATGCGTAAACCGCTGCTCCTGCGACGACATCCGTAATGCCGAGCGCTTCAATCGATACGTCTTCCGTTATTTTTCCGAGTTCCTTTAACCGCTGCTTCGCGAGTTGGTCGATTTGCGATTTATTGAGTTGCAAGTCCGCTTGCTCTAAGTGCTGCATCAGTCCGTACTTATTCGCGAGCGCCGTATCTTTTGCGAGCGCAGTAATCGGATTATTCTCGTCATCTCCGCCGATAACTTTTACGGACGTCCGCATATCATCGATTGAGCGCGAACGACTTGCGGTAAGAATATTTACGCCGTCTTCGATCATCCATCGCACGATTTCGTCTTTCTTTTCGCGCATGTACAGCTTTCCTTCGCGAGAGTATACGTAGAATTTGCGTCCCGTTTGTTTGCGCGTTTCGGTTAGCGCGGTAACGATCATATCCCACAGCGTCATATTACGCAGAATCATTTTCGGAATGACGTATCCGCTATTTGCGATGTTGCCTAACGGAATTTCGAACGCTTTTGCGATTTCCTTAACGATAGATGACGCGGTCATTCCGACAAACTTGCGCGTATCTTCGTTCTTCGTTAGATAAACGTTTTCGTCATACGCGATAATCGTTGCGTTACCGTCTTGTGCGATATCATACGAAAATATAACTCCGCGAAATAGTCCGACACTATCGACGCTAAAGCGGAGTTCCTTGCCGAGTTCGAACGCAATCGCCGGCTCGTCACCGTTGTACGTGTTCGACATCGTAACCGTTAGTGTGCGGTATGGCTGCGCAACATCTCCGGACCATTCGACGCGTTCAATGAGTGGGTCAACGTAATATTTTCCGTCGTATAGTAACGAAATTGTAACGGCCATTACGGGATCACCAACTTCTGCCCCGCCTTGATGACGTTCGGATTCGGACCGATTACCGCTTTATTCTTATCGTAAATCTTCCGCCAGTCGTTACCATTACCGTAAACTTTCGCGGCAATCTTAAAGAGCGAGTCGCCGGATTTAACCGTATAAGATGACGGAACACTATGCGTATTTGGACGCGGTGCTGACGTAGTGAGCTTCGGCATAACTGCGCCACTATTTCCGCTCACTGGCGTTCCTTTTTTCGCGATATCAATGAACGTGTACTCTTTTAAACTGAGCGTATAGTAAATATCCCCGGGCTCACCGCCTCGCTCTTCGTATTCAAATGAGCGGATAGTTACCGGAATGTTAATCGGCGTACCCGTTACGATATAGCGGATCGGCTTGCCGGATTTCTGCCAACCTTCGATTAACTTTGCGCACTCCCACGGATCTTTTAAGTTCGTATACTCGCAATAGGAGGCGTTATAGTCGCGTGGAAAAAAAGAAGACAACGAAAATTCCTTCTGACGATTATTACCGATAACGGTGTACTCGCCGAGATTAGAAACTTCGATGTCTTCGTATCCATGCGTGGACGTAACGGTAATGGACTCCGGATTAACCGGCAACCATAACGCTTCCGCTCCGTTATTATACTTTAACCAAAACTGCGGTTTCTGCCGCGCCATTTACCCGCCTCCTATTTCGCAAGATGGTACGCGAGTTGTTTCGCAATACGTTCGATATCCGAGTCATTCCGTACGTGGAACGTGTTCCCCGTGATGATTACGTTGCCGCCTTTCGTGCTGCTACCGTTACCGTTGCGGTAATCGTTCGCCTCTGACCGTGTCAATACCGCTTCATCCTTATGCAGATACGCCGGAAACCGGTTATACGGAACGCGATCGAGTCCGCCTGCGTAACCCCTACCGGATGTTACGAAGTTTTTAAGTCCGCCGTATGCGTCAGTAACGCTGCCCCATGCGTTTTCGTACCACGGCTTTTTATCCGGAGCCGAGATATATCCACCTTTGACGAGCGGCTGATTAGGATTCTTTTTGGCATTAGTCGCGACTTTACTCGTTAAGTCTTGTGTGCTGTTGTATTGCCGTTCAATCTTGGCCTTGGCTTGAAGAACTGGGGAATTATCAGAAATAATTTTCTTAAACCACGCAGGTGCTGCGATACTTAATGCAACAGTTAAGCCGATCGGCGTTGGATTAACAAGTAACGCCGCGACGCCGAGCGTTGTTGCAAGTAATGGGTCATTTAAAACACTTGTTGCCATTGACTTGCCCATCGATACAGCTAGACTTGTTGCGAGTTTCGTTCCGAACGATGCAATTTGCTGTGTTCCAGATGAGTTAAGCCATGCTGACAACGCTGGTCCGATTTCTCCTATAACGAAATTAACTTTGCTTTTAAGATCAGGTAGGTTTTGAAAAGCGGGATTCTTTAAGAAGTGTGTGTTCAGATAACCCTTTGCTTTATCGACCATCCGCTGTATACTCGCTGTAATTCTTGGTGTGTACTTTGTTACAAAATCCGCCGCCGCATTAGCGAATCTCTTTACGAGCGGTAGTGTAGGCATCATACCGGCAATTTGCAGAGTTTCGAGTGCGCCCTTAAACTGCTCAACCGCCCCCGACGCGTTATCCATTTTCTTACGTGCTACGTCTAAAGCCGTAACTTTCTTCATTTCCTTCTGGAAGTTTTTAACGCCCTTAGCGCCCTCCTTGTAAAGGATGTTACCGGCACGAATCGCGTCAGTACCGAACATCGTTTCAAGCGCAAGCGACCGTTGCTGATTCGTCAGTTTCGATAACGATTTGCGCAGTAGTCCGGAGACATCTTCGAGTGATTTAATATTTCCATGCGCGTCATAAAATGCGTTCGATCCGTTCTTGGTCATTAATCCGAGCGCTTTAAACAACGAAATTTGAGTCTTGGTTTGCGGTTGGAGGTTCTGCAACATCGTCTTTAGTGACGTACCGGCGTCGGAACCTTTCAGTCCGTTATTTGCGAATAAGCCAAGCGCAGTATTCGTATCTTCGAACGTTAACCCGAGTCCTGCCGCAACGGACGACACCGCCGCGAGTGACATGCGTAATTCCTCCACGCTTGTTGCGGATGCGTTCGCCGTTCCTGCGAGAATATTCGACGCTTGCGCTGCGCTCATTCCATCCGATTTAAACGCGTTAAGCGCGGTCGACATAATTTCCGCAGCACTTGCGAGATCTAGTCCGCCAGAGGTTGCGAGGTTTAGTGCCGCGTTAAGTCCGCCAGCTTGAACGGTTGCGGGCGTTAATCCGGCTTTTAACAATTCTTCGATACCTTGCGCGGCTTCTAGAGCGGAATATTTCGTGGCAGCGCCTTGCTGGAGCGCGAGAGTCTGCATCTGCTTCATTTGCGCGTCTGTTGCGCCAGTGAGCGCTTGAATGGACGACATTTGCGATTCGAAGTTCATCGCCTTTTTAAGCGAGCTGTATCCGGCAACCGCCGCCGCTCCTGTTGCGACTGCCCCAACACCCAAAGCACCCATAGCTGTTTTTTTCGCAAAATTAGAGAGCGTCTTCAATGTTTTCTTTGCGCTTGTATCTAACCCATCAAGAGCTTTTTTTGAACTGTTAGCGCCTTTTACAAATTTTCCGAACTCATCTCGCGCGCGCCCGTTAGCAGCTACATATGTCTGCACAGCTTTTTTCGTAGTCTCAGTTGAGCGCGATAACTGTTTCATTTGTTGATCTATCTTTTTTAGCGTGGATGAAGCGCCGTTGTCTGTTAGCTTAATTTTTCCTACTAACTCATAGGACATCACTTACCTCCTTCCTGCGCTAACCCTTCGCGCTCTCTCGCGACGTTCCGCTTCTTTTTGTTCCTTTTCTTCTTCCTCGAAAACTAAGAGCATCGAGGCAAACATAAACATTTGGTGTCGCTTTTCTTTCGCGTAAACTTCGTCAGGCGGTATATGATGTCGTTGGAATATCGCGTGCAAAAGTGCCGGAATCCCTCCCGCCTTTATTAGTTTTTTGCTTCTTCGATGAGTTCGTCTTCGTTCCCAAATCCGGATAAATCGAGAACCGCTTGTAACACTTTCGCAATCTCGCCGGGCAGAAGCGCTTTAGTTACGCAGTCAGCTTCGTCGGACGCGCCGTAATGTTGAATCAACGCTTTATCCGAGAAATTAGGATCAACGCAGCCCTTCGCGATAAGAAGCGCGTTAAACATTTGCTCATCTGTTTTCTTCTCGCCTTTTGCGTTAGGTAATGTTGCGCGTTCACCAACTCTGCGGAGTTCTTCGTTAGTCAGCGCTCTAACCGTGAAACTCGTTTTCAAACGCGAGATATACACTTGCGATTCAAGTTCGAGTGTCGCGCCGAGTAATGCCTCTAAACCTTTACCTGCATTTTTAGACATGTATAATTAACCTCCGATTGTTTTCGATAATTAAAAAAGCGAGCCGAAGCTCGCTATTATTGCGGTCTAATTGCGTCAAGAATTTCGTATCCTGAAAATACAAAAGTGAACTCATTTTCTACGATAGAGCCTACTTCATAATTGACGACTGGGATGTTATCGAACGTAACGTTCTTCAACCGAACGCGATACGCGCCGAATGATTCCGGATCGTCAAGTTTCACGACAAGTTCCGTTACGAACGGAGAACTCATGTCGTCGGTTACTTGCGCCATTTTTTCGATCCATTCGGATGTGACCATATAGCCGCCGAGTGAACCGGAGCCTTTTAGTGTTGTTGTTTTGTTACCGAGCCAACGTGTTCCGGCGAGTTTAATTTCTTCCATCCCGATTTCGATGTTCGCTTCGACTTTCGTGACATTTGTTAGCCAGTTGCCGTCGACATCGTAAGCGAAACCGTAGTTGCCGCTGATTACCTTTTTCGCGTCCATTGGGCCTGCCATCTATTTTCTCACCGTCCTTAGATATTGATTGTCATTAACACGCGCTCGATGCTGTCTACTTCCGTATAACTAATTTCAAGGAATACGGAATCGCCTACGCTTGGTCTTTGCGAATCCAGCGCAACAACCGGCGACGTCAACACGTTATCGACCTCTAGCTGTTCGAGATACGCTTTAATCGCGACCATTAACGTTGCTTGGCCGTCCGCATTATTGTTGAGTTTTCCGATGTAATTGTCCGCAGCAGTCTTCGCAATGTCGTACGAGATCGCTTGACGTGCGCGAATCGAACGGATTTTCTTACCGGATGTGACGATACCTTGTTCTAATCGAACTTTCTCGCCATCGTTAACGAATACAAGCGATCCAGCCGCAAGTGCCGCGGTAACTTGCGCGTTAGTCAGCCGTTTAGTAACGTCATCGACCGGAAGTACCGTGTATGTCGTCGACCGATTAATCGCGGTTCCTGCGATAAGTCCTGCGACAAATGGCGCGTATTGTGCGGAAGTATACGTGCTGCCACCGACAATTACCCCGTTAATCAAGTTAACGATATAGTCGTCTTTATTTAGCGTTGAGCGCGCGTTACCCAATGTTGGGTCTGCGTCATCAGTTGCGTCACCGCCGATAACGACGATGAACTTCTTACCGGCGTCGCGGTTTGTGGCTACCCACGTTTTAGTTGCGGCTTGTTGCGTATCATCGCTTTCACCGTCAAATACGAAAACGTTAAACGGATAGGCGTCGAATGCTGCGCGCATATCAACGTAATCTTGCGTTAATGGATTCGCGGGCATCGTGTAGACGAGTACTTGCTTTGCACCGCCTTGAAGCGCGAGTAAAATCGATTCAACGTTATCGACTCCGAATAGATCGGTTGCGTCCTTTTCCGTTTCAACCGTGTAGAACGTTTTTGTCGCCGCTGTACCTGCGTAAGTCAAGAGCGGAATAGCGACAATACCGCGAGCGCCGCCGCGAATTTGTGCAGCCGCAGCTTCTACAAAGTTAATGTAGATGCCTGGGCGCGTTGGAAGCGCGGTTGGGTCCCATGAAGCTCCTGGCATGTAATAACCTCCTTATAAATAAAAAGAGCGCTCCATTTTGGAACGCCCTTCTTTATGGTTGTTTGACTGTCACGTTGTTGATTTTTGGATATGCCGTTTGGTCACGCGATTCACGAGTGCTTGTTGCGAGGATTCCGATCGATACGAATAAGTCGTTATCCGTTTTCACCGGTTGCGAAAATGAGAATGACTCGATGCGGATATAATCAATAGAGTCCGCTTGGTATAACGCACGACCTAACGCGTCCATTTTCGGCATAACCTGTTCCGGCCATTGCGCAAAGTAGACGATTTGATATTCGCGGTCAATCCGGTAATGGTAGCGTGTTTCATTCTCGCGTTCTTCCGATAGAAAACGGACATAGAACGAGTTTGCCTTCGGAACTGCCGGAATGGTTTGCTTGCCGGTCGTAGCGTCCGGAAACTGCGCTTTAACGAATGACTCTATCGCAATAATTTCGTCGTTTAACGCCAACTTACCACCCCATTCCTTTCAATTCCGATTTAATTTCGTTCTCTATGTCCGCGAGCCATTTCTTACCGTTCTGTTGCGCAGGAATATCGAGGAACTTCTTCTCCGTTCCAGGAGCGCGAAGGCTCTTACCGCCCGCGTCTTCTTCGTGAATATAATAAGCGTAATTAAAACGCCCTTTACTCGATTGAACGACCGCATTCGCCGTAATTTCACCGGTAAATTCGTTTCCATTACGCTCAATCTCGCCGACCGTAATCGACCGACGTAACGTTCCTTCGTCTAATGGCGCAATGTCTACGGACTCACGTTTCCACGCATCGAGCGCGTCGTGCATTCCGCGTTTTGCCGCTTCTTCAATAACGTCCGCAGATCCGTCAACTAAACGCAACAGCGCGGAGACGTCAAATTCGAGTGCTTCCGCCATCAAACGTACACTTCCGTCAGTATCGGCTTACCGTTAAGCATCCGTCTAGGTTCGATAGCTAGCGGTTTTCGTGCGATCGTAACGCCCAATTCGTTCGTGTACGTTATAACGTCGTCGTACGAAACGTCCGGTAGCTTATCGAAAATAATCGTCATGCTCGAAACGGCTTCTGCTCCGAATTGATTGATGACTACGCTAGTCTGTTCGGTAACGCGCGCCTTGTACATAACGACCGCGCCGGAATCGGTGTGTCCCCATCCGGAATCCGCGCCAGCCTTCGTAACAGTGACCGTTTGCTTTAGCGGAATTATCGCCATTACATCGTCACCCACTTCGTCGCGCGCTTCGAAAGTGTTACGCCGTTCGCGTCACCGATAAGATCGAGCGCTGATTGCGGAATAAACTTGCGTAAATCTGCGCCAACTCCGTTTACGAACGCGTCTTTAAAATTGAACGAGCCGACTTTATCAACGGTAAATCCGGTTAATCCTTGTTGCGCCAGCTTATTCGTGTCGTTAAACGCGACAACTAAAGTATTCGAGAACTCGTACACCGCTTCGTCTGGTATCGTATATTGCGAATAGGCGCGGGTAAGCGTGTTTTCAGCGACGTTTAATATACGTTGTTTTTTCGCTGTATCTGCGTCCGTCCAGTCGTCAATATCGATACAGTTTGCGTTGATATAAAAATCCGCGAGTGCTACCGAAATAGCCAATCGGACCACCTCCGTTATGTTTCGGAGGGTGCGCTCGTTGCTTTGCGTTGTTTAGACGCAGGCTTTTCGGCTAATTCCTCCGTTTGTTCTTTTACCGCATCAACCAACGCATCAAGTACAGCGGCTTCATCTGCGTTGTCGGTGCGGTACTCACCGTTTCTAAATCGCCTCAATTCGCCATTAACGTAAAAGCCGAGTTCGGCGTAGCGTGATGTGTACGTAGACATTCGTTACCTCCGTTAAAAGAGCCCGCAAACGCAGGCTCGTGATTGGGACTATTACGCCAAACCTTTGATGCGCGCGTGAGCTTTTTCTTGACGGAACTCAAGCGTGTACTCACCGACCAAGATACCGCGAGTGTAGTCGCCTTGCTCGCCGAGGTATTTGTGGAAGAACTCGCGGCCTGCCAATGGGCGGATTGCCATACGGTTAACGTCCGTGATGATAGCCTCTTTAGCGTCAAGGTTGTTATTCAGTACGATTTCGAATTGACCGAAGTCAGATACGAAATGGTCAACCTTTTGACCGCGGCTGTTTTCGCTTTGCGCGATCAGGATTTTATTAGAGTCGAGTGCCGAGATCGCACGTTTTTGTTTCGCGCCGACTATGATCTTGTAATTTCCGCCGGAGGCGAAGCCACCTTTTTCGTAGATGGATTGGAGAGCGTCGTTCAGCTTGCCGCCGTCAATGCCTGCGCCAGCCGCGTCAGTCACGTTTGTTTGAATAAAGTTACGAATACCGCGCATTTGACGAACGTTACCGTTTTGATACGCCACACCGTTGATTAGCGCTTTTTCAAGAGACAGCGCGAGTTCAACTTGTTTCTTTTGTTTTTCGTACTCGTATAAGTCGCTGATTCCGTATTGCGTAACAGCTTCAGCAGTGCCGGTGATTTCTACAGAGTCGTCGAAGATTTGTGTGTAATTCGAAACGCTATTACGCGCCTTGAAGCGTGCAGAACGGGCGTCAGCTCCCTCGGTTCCTTCTACGAATTGAACTTCGATTTTAGCGCCGTCAGCGATCGCAGCAGCCGTTGTGCTTGCGTAACCACGCGTTACAGTCAGCGTTTTAGTGCCCGTATTAATTGCGGAAACATACAGCAACTCGTCTCCGATTTTCACAACGTGACCGACGCGGAACGGTTCTGCGTTCGCTACGACAACGGAAGTGTCAGTCGCGAGTTTAGCGCCGACAACCGTAGAATCGTCGCCGAACATTTCGTCTTCAAACCATTGATGCGATGTTTGCGTTACCGCATCGGAAAATCCGATAAGGTTCAGGAGTGGCGTTTGGTGCGGATTAAGCAACAGGATTTCGTCTACTACGGACAGCTTCTTACCGATTAGATCAGTCGTATAAATTCTTGGCATTTAAGTGATTCCTCCTAGTTTTTGTTAAAATAAAAAGGCCGTCCCGTTAGGAACAGCCTTTAACTCTCAAGTTTAAGTTTCAGTGCCGCGAATGCCGCGAAGTCTTCCGGTTTTCCGGTTCTGCGCGCCTTATCACCCGCTTCTTTCAATAGTTGCTCTTTCGTTTTCTCCTGCGGTTCCCCTCCGCCACTAGCGCCACCAATCGGTTTCGGCTTCGCTTGCTCGGCGAGATACGGATGTGCGGCGATTAGCGCCTTTACCGCGTCCTCTACGCCTTGGGGGTTGCCGTCGTCATCAACTGTAATCGCGCTTAAGTCAGCCAATTTTAATGCAGCGGCTACGCGATCAGCCGGAATCTTATTCTCGTGCGCGAGCGCTCTAAACTCTGCGTTAATCACGCGTGTATTAGCGGCAGTTATCGCGGTTGCTCCGCGTTCGTCCGCTTCTTGCGCTTTCTTCCGTGCTTCCTCTAACTCCGCTGCCAACCGTTCGGCCTCGGTTAGTTCCGCTTTCTTACGTTCTTCTTCCGCCTGTTCTAGCGCGGTCAATTTCGCTTTGATATCGTCATAGTCCGCAAACTTTTCGGTCTTCTTACGTTCACGCGCGAGCCTATCCGCGACAATTTGGTCGAGCTCCGCTTGAGTAAACGTCTTGTCCTCCGGTTCTGCTGGCGGTTCCGGTATTGGCTCCGGGTCACCTTCCGCGAAGGTTTGCAGATTCAATGCGTATCTATAATAGTGAGATTGTTCGTTTTTCATTTCGTATCCTCCCGCGTTTTAACGCCGCGTAGCGCATGGTTTCCGCAGAGTTTAACGTCGTGCCGCGTCTGGACAAAATAAAAACGCCTAGAGCATCGATTCAGGATCGCGCACTGGCGAAACAACATGTTTACAATTGGGGTGAAAAATTTGCCTGCGAGGTAAATCGCCAATATACGGGTAATCTCCGGGGGCGTCCGGAGTTAATTTAATGACCCGCCCCTCCCATAATTGACAGTCATCTTTAGCGCCATGTCGCGATATGACTCCGTATTGAACATCGCGACCGAGCGCTTCGTTAATCGTTGCGTCAATTTGCGTTTGCATCATTTTCGTACGCGTCATCATTTCAACGTAAACTTCCGGTTTCCATCGTCGTCCGGCCGCGTCAATAAGTCCGGTATTCACGGAGTCGCCGAGCGTCTTGCGCATTTGCGTGAGTATATCGCGGCTTATCGTACGCCGACCGTTAATGCCCGCCGTCATATTCGCACGAAACGAATCGGCGGTCGCTTGGCGGACGGCGGCGCGAACTTTGCGGTCGACGTTCTGCGTTACCGCAAGTAAATCCGCCTGCGTATCCGCAACGGCTGACGCAACCATTTCGCGATTGATGCGGTTAAACTTAACGATTTTCTGCGCTTCCTCAACCGTTTTGACTACGCCAATATCAATGAGTGTGCGGATAATTCCGTCGGTCGCCGCTTTCGGGATGTTCGCCTTAACCCACTGCGCCGACTCTTCGTTAAGTGACGATAATATTTTCGTAACCTCCGAAAGTGCGACCTGTGCGTTAGCGCGCGATATTTCCGATAGATCGAGGCGGTTTAACTCCGCTAAAATTGCGGTAATTGCACGTTTATACGCGTCAACTAACTTCGCGACGTCACGGTCGTAATTAGGCTCCGTAATCATCCGTTACCACCGTTGAATATCGAACTATCGACCGTACCGTTTACGCGTTGCTCATCCGCGTCGATACGTTTGACTATTTCCTCCGCTTGCGCCGCGCTAACTCCGTCGAGCTCTTTAATCGCGTCCGCCACCGATTGTGTCGGCTTATTACCAGTACGGATTTGCGCTACTTCTGCGGCCTCTTTAGGGTCCTGAGGTACGCCATCGCGCCATCTGATTACGGGATAAACCGGAGTATAAGGTTCCCATCCGGCCACGCCACGATTAGCGTAGTTTTCGAGCTGCATTACGGTCCAAATTGCGTCACGGAGAGCGCGGTCAACGTGCGCGCGTATCCGATTGACTTTCGCTAGTATCGGCATAAAACGCGCCTTAATCGCGCCGGAATCCGTGTGCGACGTTCCCGTTCCGCCTTTATCGTTGGCAAGCGTAGTGCCGAATAACCACTGCGGCGTTTCGCTCATCTGATAAACGAGGCCAAGCAGGATATCGAGCTCTTTGAACGCGGATTCGAGCTGGCCCTCCCACGTCATATAGCCCGGCGTTGGATCGTCTTTTTCAAGCGGAATGTATCGGCCGCCCCCGCGCACCTTGTCGCCACTATCCTCGATGTCGCCTGGTCCGTACATCCACGGATCACTATGCTTCCAAAGGATGTAATCGATCTGCACGAGCCGTTCGTTAATCGCGCTCAACACGCTTTCTATCTTCTCAACTCCGCTGATACCTTCCCACCGGTCATCAACCGATTTATACGGAATGTGGTGGACAAGTAAACGGTCGGTTCCCGTTTCCTCTACGTCAGACTCGCGTCCGGTATCGACCTTCTCCTCGATGTAGTATGTGCTAATTGGTACGCCCCACTCCGAATCAACTCCGCGTTCCGAGAGTTTATATCGCTCATATACGATGTATCCGGGAATGTAGCGCTCAACGTTGAGATACGGCGTTGCGGTTACGGGGCTACCCGTCAACCATTGCGTAATTTTTCCGCCTGTCTCCTCAACCCACTCGATCCACGCGATGTTAATTGCTTTAAACTTCTTACGCGAGCCAACGGATAACTCCGGAAATACAATGTTTGCCGGTACCGCTTCGATAATCGGCTCTAGTGTCACGTCCACGTCCAATCCGAGCGCTTCCGTCTCCGACGTATCGGCGCGCGCCCCGTAGCGCGATTTAACGAATGAATCACCGCGATAGCCACCGCCGATAACGAGTTCATGCGTCATTTGCGTTAGGTCGTTTTCCTCAACGATTGAGTCGAGTCGTTCCTGTTCACGCGTTCCCGGACCGGTTCCGGCTTCGTAAGTCGGCGGCTCTCCCGTGAGCAAATCGGCCGGCTTCGTCAGCAAGATGTCCATAAGATTCACCGCGATAAATAACGTTTTGAGCTGCGATGCGTGCGGAGTATCCTTTAACAGCGACGTCGCTCGTTCGTATATTTCCGCGTGTCGTCCGTCAAAGATAATACGGCCGCGTTTATAGCGTGCGAGCCGCGGTATATGACTAGCCGGAGGATATTGCTCTCCGACATCGAATAATTTAGCCAAGATTGCGTCCCTCCTTTCGTTTAAGCTGCAATTTCTCTAGTGTTTATTTCCGCTAAGACTAAATCGACGCAGGCTTCAATACTTGTGTTGATTTCACGCTCCCAAAAGCGGAATAACGTTAGTCCGCAGGCGGCTATATACGCGTTTTTGGATCGATCTCGTTTAACCACGTCCGGTTTTGTGTGCCAGTAGTCCCCGTCGCATTCAATTACAATTTTGTATTCTGGTAGATAAAAATCTAACGCGAACTTATTGCCTAGAATGTATTGCTCCTCGAATGCAATTTCTCTCTTAGTCAGCTCGTTGGCCATTTTTATTTCTATAGATGTCTTCGCCGTTTTGACTTGTGTCTGTGCATAAAGCCTTGCGCAGTTGTGGTCGCAACAGGCTTGCTGTATTCCGGCCATAATCCGCCGGTACCTATACGGTGGTGTGTTATATGTCTTGCTGCAAATAATGCAGGTTACCTCTCTCCACCCACCTGCCCATCTGCCGTTTCGTTCGCCGTGTAATGACTTGCGTGCTTCCCGTGTGGCTACCATCTTTCTAACGGATTCAGCCATTTCTTCGGTAGTTCGATCAGATGTTAACTTGCCGTGAAATGTTCCGCCAAAATTTGGATTACCTTTTCCTACCATACATTGTGAATGATGTAAGCTCGCACATTTCCTTGAGCAGAAAAACCTTGTTTTTTGCTCTCGAACTCGCTTAATGAGATAATATAAGTTCTTTGAAAATTCTTTTCTACAGTTATGACATAGTAATGAGACATGTAATTTTTTCCTGTCCAATGCTACACCCCCTCGATGATTAATCAGTAGGCCCATGAAGGTTTTTGTCTTATTTGTCGTTTGGATTGGCTACAGATGCTTATTGATTGTTCTAAGGCATCTGGCAAGTCATCGTGGCTCCCTGTTCCATACGTCTCAAACTGCTCGAGCAACAGCGCGTGTTTCCGCGTAAATTGAATAGCGCCACTCTCGATATCCGGGAGCAGCGCCTCTATACGCAATTCCTTACGCGACCTTTGATGTATCTCTTTAACGCGCGTCCTAGCCGGATAGCCTGCGGCCTGTAGCGCTTCTTTTAGTTTCTGTACGAAAAACTCTTGCGCCGCCTGCGCTTCGGCCGCGATTGCATTCGGCTGATAACGCAGCACCTTATCGGTAATCACGCGAATAAACTCGTCAGGCTTAACGCGCTCGCCGTACGCGTCAATAACGTACTTGGTACCGGTCTCTTTATGGCGCGCGATTGTGACGATTGCCGAATAGTCACCGCGCGTTTTACCCATCGCGAAGTCTACGCCCATGAATACGTCAAACTCGTCCATCGGGCGCGGATACTGCGATAAGAGATCGCGAATCGGCTTATCGTCCCAATACGTAAATTTCTCCGGATTAAATATCATCGATTCCTCATCGACCGGATTATTCATATACTCCGTATTGAACGCTTTCGAACCGTTGTCCCATTTCCACGTCATAAGTTTCCAAATCGGCTGTGCTTCCGGCCACAATACGCGAGCACCGCGATCCATTTCCTCGCGGTTCAACTCGTATAGCTTGCGTGCGTCTTCGGCGCGCTCCGATACGGGACGTTCCCTGTCCGCGTATACGAGTCGGCACGCTTCCCATAAGTCCATCCGCTCGGGCCACTCGATAATCGCGCGATATACGCGGCTCTTAAAGTCCGCGCGGTTATATAACACGTTGACGAGTAGCGCTTCGTGATGCACCGTTGTCCCCATGTAAACGAAAGCCGTCCGTTTCCCTTTCGGATCGCCAAGCGGCACAACAGTCTGCGAGAACCAGTCGCGCATCTTCTTCCGTAGTTCGGGCGTCGCGGCATTCGATTTAATATCTTCGAGATCGTCACATACGATTAAGTCCGGCCGCACACCGTTCCAGTTACGTCCACGTAGCGCTTGTCCGGTCGACGCCGCCTCAACTTTCGTGAGTAATCGCGGCACTCCGGATTCCTGCGGTTCCCATGCGATAAACTCGGACGAATTATCTTTCGGATTCTCTTGCTGCTTCGGAGACAATAAAGGACCGAAGTCGCGGCGCAGCTTCTCGTTATGCTTAAGCTGTAGCGCGATCCAGTCCAAGTTGCCGCTAGACACGGCCGGCGTCTCCGATATGATGATTTCGTATTTACGCTTCCGGTACACAATTTCGCGCAACGGAAACGCCTTCGATAGATACGTAGATTTAGCGTGAGATCGCGGCGCCGCCACCGCTACCTTATCATTTGTCTTAACGTTGCTCACGCCGTCCATTATGGCGGCAATTTCACGGTGAAACGAAGGCGCATCCGCGACATCCGTAATATCGAATCCGTCCCAGTTGCCGGCGTTGCCCGGATTACGCGCCTCCGAAAAGTATTCGAGAGCGAACGCGATCAAATCTGTCTCGGCTTCGTTAATCCTCGTTAAGCGCTCATACTCCGCAAGCTGTGCGTCAACGTCCGCCGCGTCTTCCGTTGATAAATCGGCAATATCTACGCCGTCGAGCGCGTCGAGTAGCGTTGCGATTTCGTTGATGCGCGATTCGCGGTCAGGTCGCGTCAGCCACTTACCGTTAACCCATGCGATAGATACCGCCTCCCTTCATTTTAGCGTGATTTTAACGTGAAATTAGCGCAGTTACCCGCTGACGGGTGTGTTCGTATACCCTGCGTGATAACTCCGCTGATTTCACGGTGATTTTAAGCGGAAACTCTCCGCAAGTCCAAACGTTATTTTTGATACGCGGATTTTCTCTGCGCCTAAAACGGCCTCTCGAAAGAGGGGCCTTGGGGGTCACGCACTTTAACGCATTAACGCAACCTACATGTGCACAAAATATATGTTTTGTACAATAGTCTACGTACCCTCCGAAATCCCCGAACCCCGCGCCACGTCTACGTTCTCGGCGCTCACCCTTCCGTAGTCGACACGCACATGTACGTCAATTATACGTTTATGCATCGTTTATACACCGTTTATGCATAGATAATGACGTATTGAAGCGGAAAATTTGCGGAGGGTGTGCGTCCGAGGCGCGCAGTAGGTAAAACGTACCCTACGTGAAGTGACGTGCATACTTATTAGACGTGTATCTTCATTATATGCGTTAAATTAACCGTCAACTTCACGTTTACTCTCTTTGAGCGCGCGTAACCGAGCAGCCAGCGCATCCAAGTCCGGCTCGCTTGTTCCCTTATTTTCTACCTCAACTTTATCCGTTAACATACCGTTTACCTGTAGTAGTAGCTTCGCCGCGGCTGCATTGTGTTCCTTAATTACCGCGTCTGTTAGACTATCCATTACTTCCGGAAGTCTTGCGGTCGTCTGACGGATAATCTCCTTTTTCAATTCGCGGTCAAATAGCGGATCTTTTATCCAGTCATACACGGCACGGCGGCTAACTCCGCACTCTTCCGCGATCTCATCCATCGTCTTACCTCCGCGTTTAGGCAACGCTAGCCACTTGACTGCGATCATGTGGTGTGTCTCCAACCGTTTCAGCACCGTATTCACCTCCGTATTTTAAATAAAGAAACGCGCCAATCATCCGTTCAAGCACGACGGACAAGTAGCGCATATATTAATCAGCGTTAATCAATACGCGAACAGGTCCGTAATCGTCGATAATAACGCCATCGTTACCGCAGATATAAACGTTATCCTCCGGACCATACACGATCTCCCGTACGCCTGTCCTGCGTGCTAACTCGCGGTGTAAATCCGCAGTAGATACTTGCGATAAATCAACGCTCATAACGCAGTCCCTCCGTTCTTCTTCCGGTTGCTGTCCGCAACCTTTACGCGTGGTAACGTATTTATTGAGGTTTGCCTACATGAGGTACTTCTTCGAATATGCTTCATGATACTACATAGACATCTTGGCTCGGGCTTTACCCCTCCCCAACTCACTCATTAGCATGAGTTCGTACGCGACAAAAAGTATTATTAATATCGTTCTTATTTGGTCCGCGAGGTTCATGAGCGTAGCGAATTAACCGAAGCGGTAATGTTTTGTTTGTTCTTACACGTTTGTTATTACACGTTTATTCTTCTTTACCGTCACTCTCCGGTGAATTAGGTAATTCACTCTACAGTGATTTAGGTAATTCACTCTCCGGTGAATAACGATATATCTCGTCCAAATTCCGCCGAATCTCCTCGTCAGTCAGCGCGGAATAATACTGCGGATAATACAGCTTATCGCGCTTGTTCGACGTATAATCCATCGCAGACTTCACGAGTCCGACCGCTTCCAGGACGTCGCATAACCGCTTGACCCGATTTCTACCGATACCTGTTTCGTCCGCGATACGCATTACCGAAGGGAACGCGCTCATATACCGATCGTTGTCCGGCTGCCCGTTAACCATCGATAGCAGGTACGTATACAGCGTAACGATATGTACGTTAGCCTTATCGTACTCGCGCGCAATAGGCACGATCCTGCGAAATAAATCATGCGGAACCGGAGCGTAAAAGCCCCGATCCAGACATTCCGTTTTCTTGCGTGTCGATTCGCTTGCCAAACGCTGAAATTGTTCGCCCATACTCCAACACACTCCACTCCACGTTAATATTATTTACTCGCGTCATACTCATCTAAAGCGCGTTTAACCGCGTCATCTTTCGCAAACAGCCAGAACCGTCCGCCTGTTTTTTCGTTGATACCCACGCAGATATATCGAATGCCCTTTGTTCTCAAGAAGTGAAACATTGATGGCGAATAGCAGTATAAGTAAACGTTACTCATCTTAATTCCTCCCATGACCGTAAAGGTTGACGAAATTTCGCGATGTTCCGATTTCGCGTTCCTCACCGTTATCAAGAACGGCTCTCCCACTCTCGTTTATCTCGATTACTTTTCGTAATGATTTCGATTTTCCCCAATACGCCAGACTGACGTGTGTCGCTGATTTCGCTATGCTGACCGCATCTTTCTTGAACCGCGCGAAGATGAACATCGGTTCGCCTACGTTGTTAATAAACGAAAACAGCGGTTCTTTTTGTGGGACAATCCACTTCTTTCGCAGCATATCGTTAATCATATCGCGAACAATTTCGCGCACATCCTCACGGCTCAGCCCGTAAACCTGCTTCGGCGAGGTGCGTCTGGATATCTCTATCGCAGCTTTGGTCAGAAATCGTTCGTATACCTCATCACTTAGTCCGAGAATAATTTCGAAGTCTACCTGCGTTTTAACGTAATGCTCCACGTATAAATAGAAAGATGTTCTTTCCGCCATCACTCCACCACTCCATTTATTTTTTTTTTTATTATTCGCCGCTTATAACTCGCGCAATGCCCCGTAAGGGAATGAGCCGCGCAATGGCGGCCTCAGCTTAATTTTTATGGGTTCAATTATATAGCCAGCTAAACACTAAAATTATAGGTAATCCACAGTAAATTACCTTAAAGTTCATAATTTGTTCGTATATTGTTCCCCTTTACTTAGTAAAGTATTTGAGTATAATAAAAGTATAAGATAAATCAAAGGAGGAATTAAACGATGCAAAACGTAATGAAAGAGGCGGTGGTGCTGGCAAGAACATATGAGGGTGACTGGGTTGCGCGTATGGCGTTAGCATTAAAAACGGTGTGGGCTAGAATCAAGGAGGGTGTAAAGAAAGTGAAAGCTACGATCGATATTAGAGTTGCTCGCGGAGGCCGTGACTATGTTGCGAAAATTGTTGGTCCTCATCGTCAATATAAATTAGATCGTCAATTCTTAGCCGCAGACCGCGAAGAATGGAATAAGAAAGGTTCCGCCGGACATGAGGAATACGACGTCGAGGACGGTTACTACGAAAAATCAGAATTGGGCAAGAAACGTTATATGAAAGTCGAAAACGGAGCGGCTAAATATATAAATCTTGAAGAAGTTCAATTATGGGCTGCTAAACAACCTTATCGTGAATCTGATATAGACTTCGGTGGAGACGCTACATACGAATTTGGTAATGATGTAACTGGATCGGCTGAATAAATACACGGCGGCCATAGTGCCGCCTCTAAAAAGGAGTGAGTTCTCATGTATAAACAAGTCTTATTTAACGCAATTGTCCGTGGTGGCAAAGAAGCGCGGCGAGCAATTTTTACGGAAGTAACTAACTTGAAAGTGAGCGGATATACCGAAGCTGATGAGTTTTTCAAAGAATTTGATTTAGAGATGCGTTATCACGTGCCCGAAAACATCGTAAGCGATTGGGACGAACATCTGCTGTTTCATAAAATAACGACTAAACTTAATGAGCTAACAACGAATATATTAGCAACGTACAACAATGACGAATACTCGGTATATGCCGCTATTGACGATGATAAAGATGATTATAGATTCATTCTCGATTCAGAAAAGTTAGAGCAAACACTTAGTAATCTGTCAGAACTCAATGCAGGAGTGACTATTGATCAAATCATTGATGCGCTTGTCGTTATCGACGAAAGTAAAGTCAAACAGAAATATTATAACTTAACATCTTTTGCAGAAGCTCTCGGAATATCGAAGCAAGCACTCTACGATCGGTTTAAACGTTCACAGAATCCGAATAGCCGTACTGATTTCCCTGATCCTGACTTTTATGCTCAAGCAAACGGAAAAGCGCCAATGTGGTCAAAAGAACGAGTGCAAGTGCAACAATACATCAATAAACATAAGAAATAAGGGTAAATAAACTTAATGAATAGGGGAGTGTATTAGAATGGCTAAAAAATTGCTGAAATGCCCGTATTGCGAATCTGATTTGGAGCTTCATCATAACTTCACAGGCGCAGATTGGGATACAGTTAAAGGCGAAGGTTCGGGTTATGGATGGGTACTCTCATTAAAATGTCTAAACGGAGACTGTTCAAGGGTTTACCCACTTGTACATTCAAAAGAAATGCACTCTATCAGCGTCGTTAAAGAAGAATATCGTAACTTTAAGAATTATAATCTATAATGCCGCATTTGAATATGGTGAGTACATGCGGAAAGTAAAACGAGCGAATACCCGAAATAAGAAAAAGACCCCGCCAGTTAAGGCTGGGTCTTCACCGATTCTTTCGGATTGCACTCGCGGTGCCTCCGCAGTGTTACCTGTATTATAAACAATATTGGGATAAGTTGTAAATAATTAATAAACTTACGCCGCAGCCGGAAGACTTTCCGCAAGCCCTTCGTAATATTCCGCCACAATCTGATCCTGCCACGTAAAGTCGAACGTGCTGACGAACTCGCCGCGCCACTCTATTTCCTCGCCGGCTCCGAGCGTTAACTCGTTCCAACGGTAAGGACCGCCAGTATACGTATAACTCGCGTCACGATAGCCGTCACAACTTCCGTTCCCATGCGAGAACATAAACGCGCTCACGTCTTTCACGCTATGCCACGACGGGATATGCGGATATAAGTTTTCACGCGTCAAATTATCGTCCGTAAAATCGTTGAGCAACTCGTCAAGCTGCGTACGTCCGTCGCCCCACTTATCCGTAGATTTTCCGTCTTTATCGTATCCAATATCGGTAATCTGCGCGAAGTAGGCCGGCGGCTGTCCTACGAGAAACTTGGCGTCAAAGTCCGTTATATCTTCGTGTCCTCCGCGTTTAAAATTAGAACTCCACTTCGTTGTCGCGGACGGTATGAGCGGAGTTACCGGTGGCGCCTTGCGTACGATTAATATTTGCGTAGGTATCGTCGTGCCGGTTAATGCGAACGTCTCGCCGGGCAACATTACGGTCGCAACGTGCCAACACGTCGTGTACAGTAGCTGGCGCACTTTTTCCGCGTAATTTGCGTAGTTTATTCCCATCGGCAACACAAACGCAATATATCCGCCAGGCTTGGCCGATTTAATCGCGAGCTCAATAAACGCGGATTCCGATTTCCCCTTCGCGCGCCCTTTCGTTACCTTGAGCGTCTCATAGTTGTCCGGAAGATCATCCGCGGCAATATCGATTGTTACGCCGTACGGAGGATTTCCGATCACATAATCGTAGTAATCACGTAGCGCGTGACGAAACGCATCGTCATTAATAACGTTGGCGTGCGGATATAAGAGCGACGTTACCTTAGCGCTGATCTCATCGAGTTCTAGCGCCGTAACCTCCGCATCTTTCGGCAGGTGTTCGATAAATACACCGCTACCGGCCGATGGTTCGAGAAAACGCGAGCCCTGCGGAAATGACCCGCCGGATAGACCGCGTAAAGCCTCGATAATAAACCGCGCAACGTGAGTCGGAGTGTAAAACGCCCCTCCTGCGTATGCGTTCGGCAAGAGACCGCCGGTTGACGTGTAATTATCGCGTAAAAAGGCGACGTCATCTTCCGTAATATCTTCGCGCGGCTTCGCTACAATCGCCATCGATTTAACGTTGCCGTCCCACCGTTTACGATCAGCTTTTCCCATTAAGCCGCCTCCCTTGCGGATTCCACGATCACATCGTTAACTGCGCTCATATCGTTCGCCCACCTCTGCGCAATTCCGCGGCACTGGACGAACGACTCGCTCGCCCCTTCCGTAACTTTGCCCGGACTCGTATCGCGTTTATATTGCGCAGCTCTCGCCTTGTTACGTATCTTCGCGTCAGCATCCACGCGCCAATTCTCGTAAGGCGTGCGCCTTCTTTTCGTCGGCGTCCGGTAATCCCGTCCGTCAGCCCCGCGCGATTCGGCCGCCGTGTCTGACGTTTCTTTGTCGCGTCTGCGGTCGAGTTGTCGCTCGGACATGAACGAATATTCCGCGTTGGTGATCTTGTCCGCACTCTCATCCGCAATCTCTTCGTATAGCACAACGTCGGTCAACCGGTCCATAAGCGCGGCATCAACCGTGGCCGGCGACGGTCTTTCGCCGCGGCAACCGCGCTCTACCCAAGCGTCGAGCGTCCGTTGATTAAATTCGCCGTGCGCACGATAGTATGCGTCTTGTATCGCCGCGACCAGTAACATGCGCGTTTCTCGATCACGGATATTGTACGAGCGCCCGCCGTATTCAAACGTGATAGGCGCGTCGGACGATTTGAAGTTGATGCGGAGTGTTTGTTCGAGTTCGTGCGTTAATTCTGCGGTGATTTCGCGGTATGTTTTCATATCAGGCAGCACTCTCCGTTTCTTCTGGCGTATTTAGGCGCGAGTTAATAATCGCAACGTGTTCCGGTAGCATCTCGATGCCTACGTAATTGAATCCGTTCTGAGCCGCAGCGACCAACGTACTGCCGGAGCCGGCGAACGGATCGAGCACCGTGCCTCCATGCGGAGTTACAAGCGTAATCAGCCACGCCATGAGCGCGATTGGCTTGACGGTTGGATGCGTGTTGGGAACGAGGCTTTGCGAGCCATCTACGCAGGCATTGCGGTCTTTCTTCGTGGCCTTTTTCGACAGCTCGGCCGGCGATACGTTAAAGTACGGAGAGTAGAACGCGTTTTCGTCCGTCGTTACGCAGTTTGCGGGGAATCGTCCGGCCTCGTGCGGAATATATGCAGCCGCGTCATAGTGGCCGAAAATCCCACTATCCCCAGTAGTTGCAGTCTGATTGCCAGTTACCCCGTATTCCGTTCGATCACCTGCAGCACGGACAATGCGGCACCCGTCAATATTAATCGCGCCCGTTCCGTACTTTTCGACCGTTTCGGCTACGGTACCGCCTAGCGGCTTACGCGCGACGATAATCGGTTCGTGTGCGGGCTTGAGTGCGGTTCCCCATCCATCCCATTTGCGGGCGAGTTCGCCTACGGCTTCGCCTTTCGGCGTACGTTCGTAATTCGGCGCGGACATTGAACCGTTCCCGCTAACGACTGCTCCCGCACGTCCGCGCCATATCCCCTCGCGTTTATCAAACACCTTCCCAACATCCAGGCTCTTCGGAAATCCGCTAAAATAAAGCCATTCGATTACGTCACGAATCTCAAATCCGCCAAGCCGCAGCGCTATCGTCATTAAGTCCTGCGTACGCGTCCCCGCAAAGACCAACGCATGGCCACCCGGCTTAAGCACGCGGAATACCTCGCGCCATAAATCCGGATGCGGCACGAACGAATCCCACGCTTTCCCCATGAATCCGCCGTGTCCGTGATCGTACGGTTCACCCGCGATCCATTTAGTAAGGACTTCGGCAATGTCCGGCTCTTTTGATAATCCGTAAGGCGGATCGCAAACGACGCTATCGAAAAAGTTATCCGGATACTGACGCAAAACCTCCGCACTATCTCCGCAAATCACCGTGTTAATTTTCGTCATCAAGCCGCCTCCCCTTCCGTAATCTCTTCGTACTCAACGTCAATCGCCCCGTAATCCCACCGCTCATACACGCTGGCAATCTTAGCCGCGGCCTCGTCGACCGCCTGCTTAACGGTTGGCTGCGCGATCCCCATGATTTCGGCCGCCTTCGCCTGCGTCAGGTCAACACCGTAAACCCACGCAACGGCCTCCGTCTGTCTATCCGTCAAGCCAGCGGAATTAATCGCGCTGTGTAAATCGATGAGGATGTCGCTGGCCGCCGTGTCGCCGCGAAATCTAGCGGAGCTAATGCGGTGCCTGTCGCGGAGTAGCGCTTTGACTCCGGCCGCGTCGTTCAGAGCGTATTTTACCGTATAATTTCGCGTCTGTTTCTCCGTATCCACTTTAACGTGACCCATATTACGCGACCTCCTTCGCCCAGCCCCTTTGTTAATGTCTCGCGTATTAACGAGAGTGCACGCTTCTCTTTCCATCCTTGTAGTGCCGTTTTATGCCATTCCTCAGCGGCTACAATCGTCTCCTTCGGCAGTCGCGTATTCTCCTTCGTCAAATCACCGTAATATTCCACGTAACCGTCTCCTCCCGTATCATTCCGCAGTTACCCGTTCAATCCCGAGCTCCGCCCGCACATATTCGTTCTCGCAATGTCCGTCATGCGTCTGATCGCCGTTCGCGTACGTCGTCATTTCGTCGCCGGCGTATATCTCTCCGTCGCACCATACGCAGTAGGCGGCAACTCGTGGCTCATCGTTCGGGCCTGGCGACCTAAAGCGGTCAAAATCGTACATTATGCGGCCTCCTGTAATCCGGATTCTTGCGGAAGGCGGGCGACCAAACGCTCACCTATCGCACGGATAACGTTAACCGTAACAGCGTTACCCGCTTGTTTATAGCGTTGAGAGTCCGATACGCCTGCGTCCTTAACTGCGTTGTGCTGTGCGTCGGTAAACCCCTGCAAACGCCAGCATTCTAGCGGAGTTAACTTGCGTATGCGGTAGCGCGGATCGTGCTTGTCCTGCGCGGTAAGTGTGAACGATTCTTCTCCGTCATCTTTAAAGCGGCGACCGTTCTGGCGTTTCTCTGGACGTTCTGGTGTGAGGACTGCGCGGACTTCTTCGAGTACGGCATTTTGCGTTATGGCTACTTTTACGCCTTCCCCTTTGTTCGTTGTTAACGTAGGGCTTAGTCCTGCATCTGCGTATACACTTCCGTTCATTCCATTACCTGAAGGGTTAGTATTCCCTACACGTACTACAACCGGCTCCGCAATCTTAGGCTCGCGATGTCCTCCGCCCATTGTCGTTAATGTCGGCGCAACGCCTGTCGGCGCAACGCCTGTCGGCGAGTAAACGCGCCTAATTGAATCGTTACCACGCAAATCAACCATTCCGACCATTATGCAGTCTTCGGATTCAGCGATTATCGGGCTGTCGTCCGCAATAAGTCCGCCAGGATTACGCCCCCCTGAGTTATTTGCAGTAATAGTTGGCATAATTCCATCTACGGCGTGTACACGGTTTTGCTGCTTATCACAGGTTATATATCCAACTTTGCGAATGTCGCTATTCTCCGTTAGCTGCGCGACCAACTTTGCCGTTTTTTCCTCCGATAGGTAATACTTCTCGTCTACGTTCGATTCCAACACGTCGCGTAAACGCATAGTCACCGTATCATTCGTTGGCCAGTCGAAGTTAAACGTTCTAATTCCGAGCGCCTGAGCCCTACGTTTGGCCTTCGCACCGACATCGTTACCTGTTACGTCCCATTCCGCATGTTCTGCGTCACGATCCGCAACGATAAAAATGCGCTCACGATTCTGCGGTACTCCGAAATGCTTCGAGTTAAGTACGCGGAAATCGACTGCGTAGCCGATGTCGTTAAGAACCGCGCACATGGTATCGAACGTTTTACCGCCGTCATGCGATAAAAGACCCTTAACGTTCTCAAGCAGCATCAAACGTGGTTGCTTCGTTTTCGCTATACGGGCTATCTCGAAGAATAAAGTACCGCGCGCTTCCTCGAATCCCTTGCGTTGACCGGCAACTGAGAACGCCTGACACGGGAATCCTCCGACTAATACGTCATGATCCGGTACGTCGTGCGCGTCAATCTTCGTTATGTCACCGTGTAACTCATGTGCTCCGTTATAAAGCGTTTTGTACGCCTGAGTTGCGTATTTATCGATCTCTGACGCGAATACGCAATCACCGCCTAACGCGTCTAACGCTGAACGGAATCCTCCGATACCTGCGAATAGTTCGATATACTTAAACGCCATTAAACCGCCTCCTTTTCAACGAACGGATAATTGCCTGTTTTATCCGTTTGTCCTGTTCGTCCAGCCGGTGTGCGATCGTCATACTCGCGCCCCTGCAATTCGTCAATCCGTCCGTACATGTATCCGGCCTCGAAGCCGCGTCGATACTCTTCCTGCGCGTTAGTCAATCCGCAGCACCTCCAAAATTGCGTCAATCTGCGCATACAACTCGTCTAAGCTACCGCCATTGTCTACGGTAAAGTCCGCAGGGTAAGCGTCGAGCGCCGTTTCGGTACCGTGCATAAGGTCGGCGTACGCGAACGTGTCGCCGGATTTGATTGCGCGGTCGATGCGGACGGCGTCCGGTGCTTCGACGCGGATTAAAACGTAGCCGGCGGACGATAGCGTGGTGGCTTCGTTAGGCTGGCGTACGTCCGAGATGACGGCGCGGAATGGGACGTCGGCACCTTGCGGAACTAACCTTCGCCATGATACGTTGGCTGCCTCAATATCCTTCGCGCGCCAATCGATAGCATCGAGACACTTCCGCGCCCACACGTCCGGATCGCGTTCACGCATCGTCTGGCCGAACCATTGGTAGAGCTCGCGCGGCTTCGTACCCGGCGCTGGCTCTCCGAATATTTCGTGAGCATAGCGTTTAAGCTCGTCGCCGAAAGCGAACTGCGTGTAGCCGTATTTTGACGCGAGGTAATCGGCGGCAACGTTTTTGCCTGCGCGAAGCTTGCCGATGAGTCCGATATTAGGCAGCGAACGAAGTAACGTCATTGGGCGGACACCTCCTCGCGCGAGTCGTCGATAATTACGTAGTCAGCGTCATCTACGCCTTGTTGGTACCCGTGCTTGCTCCGTCTAATATCCTTCGTACATAGTCCGCCAATAACCGCGTATCCTACGGAGGAGTCATGTCTATTAACGCGTCCTATATCGCCACTGTCATAGTGGTGGCAAAAGCCTCTCATACTGTTACCGCTAATTCTAACGATATCCCCAACGTTAACCTCCTCTGGCTGCGGCACGCTCATATATTCCGCAGGAACTTCGAGTCCGAGCGCACGGCGTAGCGCTATCGCGCGTCCGATATGCGCGTTGAATACGTCGTCCGGTGCGCATTTTGCGATGCCTCGCACCGTAAATCCGTCAGACGTGCATCGGATAAGAGCGACTACTGCGCGCTTTTCCCGATTGACAACGTAGGAAACGTCGTGCATTTTACACGGACTACCTTCGGGCCAAAACGATATTCCGTCAGGATCGCCAGGAATCGGTGTTCCAGCGAAATTGTACGGGTTTGAAACGTCAGCCTTCGCGCGCTCAACGATCTCGTCGCGGAGCTGTTGCGGAGATTTCTGCGCCATACACTTATTCAGTCGCGCGATATCGTCAGCGACGCCTTCTTCGATTAATACGATATCTTCACGCGCAACGCGGAGCTGAATCGCTATTTTGCTAACCGTTTCTTCAAGCGTTGATACTCGCGCAGCCAATGTCGCGATATTTTCCGCGATTTGATCGGTCGAACTACGCGATGATAAAGGCGCAGACTCAACCGGTTCGAGTACGCGGTATTCATCCGGATCAATGAAGATTTCGCTATTTTGCGTGCCGTCCGGTTGGATATTGCGATCCCCGTTCGGGTCGATTGAAACGATAGTGTAGATATCTCCGTTCTCATATCCGTATCCGATTCTTGCGTTAATAATTACGACACGCTCGCCCACCGTAGCCTTACGGTCGACCATGCGATATCTTTCACCGTCGATAACGAGGATTTCCGTTGGTTCGAGGACTACGTATTCTTTCGCGGAAATATACCCGCTGGAATTACCGAAAGCTTTGACCGCGCTAACGTAAATCCTCCCGCATTCTTCACTGTCTACCGTAAGGATGGCACCGTTATCGTACATACCCTCCGTAGACCATGCGGCTACGATCTTAATCCGTTCCCCAACGGTCGCCTTCCGCTTAACCTCGCGATATTCCCGCAACACACCGCCGAGTGATTCGTCTTTCAATACCGTAATTTGTTCGTTCATTCAATCCGCTCCCTCACCGTTAATTTTTATTTGTACCGTTTGCCTCCCGAATTGCATTGCGCTATCCCTATCCGCCGTCAATACGTCAATCTCGCGCCCATCAATTCCGCCGCCCGTATCGAGCGCAATCGCCTCGAACTCGTATCCGTTATCCAACCGCACCGTTACGACCGAGCCGAGCGTGATAACGTCCGGATCGACCGCAATGACGCGGTAGCCATCGTAATATTGCGTTTCCCTCACGTCATAGCCTGACCGTGTAATGCCGGTGCAACCTTCGTCGCACATCGCGATATAAGCGGTCGCCTCGAACGGTGCCCACTGCGCTTCCGCTCCGTCTTTGCACGCTTCCGCAGACTTTGCGGTTACTTGCGGAGATTTAACGATTTTAGAAGAAGGATCGACAATTGCCTGTTTTGCCGAGACTTCCGGTTCGATAATCGCGATCAATAACGTGATAAAGAGTCCGTAAGCGGTGCGCCAAATATTCGCGTTTGCTACGCGACCTCCTGCGGATTAAACAACGCTTCGATTTCGGCGAGGAGTGCGGCTTTGGCTTCAGTCGGCGTGATTTTGACAACGGAATCTGCGGTGGTCCAATCGGACATTTTACCATCGAAGGATACGACGTTGTAAGGGATGTTTGTGGTGTCCGTTAAGACAACGCGTACAATGTCACCGTCCGAGAAGGCGTCGTGATGGCTACGGTAAATTACGCGTACCCAATCGCCGGGCTTAATCGTGAGTTCCGCTTCGATCTGCGCGATTTCTGCGGTTAACTGTGCGAGTTGGGCGCGTTTGGTGGCGAGGAGTGTGCGCGGAGTATGTGGCTGAATGCTGAGTCCGGCTCCCCCAATCAGGTGTTTTTCTCCATTACCAGACTCAATAACCCAAATTAGACGATCTCTATCGTAAGGGTGTTCGCCACTTACTATCAGCGTAACCTCGTCACCATTTCGAAGTTTTTTCCTAACGTCAGAGGAGTCAGAAAATGCGGCAGCTTCTGGATATCCGAGTTGATTAGCGAAACCTTTATACGTCGTATACTCTTTACCTTTATTCGTCACAATCGCTTTTCTTCCGTCTATCATTGCGTCACTCTCCTTCGATAATAATTTCGTCAATTAGTGCGACCGTCCGCGCATCTTGCAACGCCGTTATCATCGTACCGCGCTCGTACAAGTTCGCGCCGATCGATATCGTTTCAATACGGCCATCGCTGCGGATGACCCCGACGATAACTCCGGTGATTTCTGCGTTTCTAGCGCGGTCGGCTAGCGTTTCAAGTTGCGCGGCGATTTCGTTTGGGAATGCGATAACTTCCGCCAACTATGCCGCCTCCTTTTCGTCGAAATACGGAGCCAACCACGGATCAACCTCTACGATCTCATCGCGTAGCTTAACCGCTAAGTCTGCGATTTCCCACTGCGCGCCGTTGCCCGGACGTCTCTTCGCGTAAAAATCGAGGAACGTACGCAGATTTCCGGTCATTACGAGATTACACGTTGCGGCGTTCGGTAAGACCATGCGGGCATCTTCGGCCGGAACTCCCGCGCGACGTAAGCGGTCATAACTCGCTTGAATATCGCGCATAGCCTCAACAAACACGTCGTTCGCCGTTAAGTCACGCCATATACTCTCGCCTTTCTCTTCATCAAATCTGACAAGCCGGTGGCCATCCGTTGTCTTACCATCCAGTGACGGAGGTTTAACGTAATCGAATCCACCGCTCTTATCCGCGCTACCGAACCGTACATAACGTTGACTCTGCACGCTAAACGATAGGTGACGGTGGCGTGTTAACTGCGCAAGTAACGCACGGCTTACGCCTTCGATTGCGAACGTGTACGTGATGTGCTCCAACGTGGATTTGTGACCTGACCGCGTAATGTGGCGGAACAACCGGTCGGCCTCCGTACCACTTTCGCCGTCTGACGCGGATTGACCGAAGTATTTAGCGCCTTCCTTTACGATAATTTCCGTCGGTTTGAGCGGAGAGTAGCACGTACGGATAGCGGTGAGTGCGATGGCCGCGCGTTCATTTACACCAACGGGCTCCCCGATTGGATGAATACTTTCGAGAAATTCCGTTGATAGCGCCGTGTTTGCGATTAGTTTAACGTTCAATTTTCGTCCTCCTTGCGGTAAGCGAATGCGTTAGCGAACGCTACGCCCACGTTGAATAATGCCGTGATTGCATATATCGCCAGTATCGAAAATAGTATCGGATGTGCGAGCAAAAATTGCGTCACTTGTTTTATGCCTCCTTTTTGATAAATCTGCCTAACTGATCTCGGGTCACTTGGCGTAACTCACTTCTGAGCCTATTGTGCAGTCTTTGGTGCTCGGGCAAGGTCATGATTTCAAGGTTTTCGATCGCATTATTCTGCTTGTTCTCGTCCTTGTGGTGAACGATCTCATCATCCTTCAGGGGTCTACCTAAGTGCTCAGCCATCACTAACCTGTGTTCAAGTACGTATCCATCTGGCCGTACATTAGGATGCTTTGGCATATGTATGAGGACATATCCGTAGTTGGAGACCTTTCTACCCCCACGCCATGCGGCACACTTTTCGCCCCTATTACCATAATTTGGGTTATTCTCACCGGCGTATTTTACTTTTCGGTATTGCTTGGAACATGACATGCTGCAACACTTTCTCCTATACGCACCAGAAGGCTTGCTGTAAAACTCCTCCCCGCACACCTCACATATTAAGGAGACTTTATTTGTAAGCGTCCTACTTGATAGCGATGCCCTACAGTTAATAGAGCATGTCCTGTAGGACTTAGCTCTGCCTGGCTTTACCGTCTCCCTCTTACCACAAATTTCACAGGTCACCCCAACGTCAGGGGCAGGTTTACCCAATGGCGTACCCTTCCTTCTCACTCGTACCGGTCTGCCTTGAATGATTCTCCGCGTTCTTAGCAATATAAACGTCGAGTACGTCTTGCGGAGTTAAACCGACCTTATCGGATAGGCTTACAAGGAAATGCCACATATCGATAACCTCGTCTTTGAGTGCGACCGAATCGATCTCCTTCGGATTCTTCCACCACTTCCAGTTAACCTCACGTCGGATTTCGTCTATTTCCGATTCCATAGCGAGCGTGATTCCCACCACCCACTCGTCGACCGTCTTATTAACTCCGCGCTCTTCTATAATTCGGGCATCAAGACGTTTTTGCATCTCGAAAATAGTATCCAGTTTGTCGTTCACCTTAACGCACACCCTTTCGGAATTTTTACCATTTCAGCGCATCCGCATGTTGCGCCAACTCCCCGCGGAAATTAACGGTCAAATCGCAGACGTTCGCGTACGGTTGATTGCGGAAATGTTCGAGGTACGGGACGAATCCGGACTTTTTCGGGTCGGGCAAATCGCATTGATCCGCGTGCCCTTCAACGATAACCCTACAGTCATCGTGCAAACGTGTTAAAACTTTTTTAAGCTCGCCGCGCGTAAAGTTTTGCGCCTCCGAAATGATGACCATTTTCCCTTTTACGTTCGTGCCACGTACATAAACGTGAGATTTCGGATACACCCACACGTCGCCGCGTTTCTGCGCTTCTACGTTGTCTTTGTCGTAAATAACCCTGCGTGGGTCCTCGCCGATTTCGTATAACGCGTCCTCTAACGGTGAGAAGTAAACGGACTCTTTCGCTTTCAGATCGCCGGGCAAGAAGCCCATCCGCTTCTCTTCGACCGGACTGATTACGTAGACGAGCGGCTTGCCGAGAAGCTTCGCAGCGGCGACGGCCAACGTAGTCTTACCGGTTCCGGCACGCGCATTGACGAAGGTGATACGGTTATCGAAGATAGAGTCAACGTAACGGCGCTGCTCGTCCGTCAATTTATCAGCGAATCCGAAAAACATCGAATCTTTTGGTAGCGGCATAGATACGTATACCTCCTCCGTTTATTTGTCGCGATCAAGCGCTTGCGTTGCGAATAATAGTACCGAGTTCAACATGCCGATTCCGATTACAACCGCGCTTGGCGTATACACTCCGGTAATAAACAGAATGAAAATTAACGCCCACCATAGCGCAGAAAATCCGAATAATATGCGTATAGTCTCCGCCTCCTTTCCGTGTTATTTCGTCTTACACTTTTATACGGACAGAACATTCGCGTTTTGGGACATCGATAATAAAAAAAGCGGAAGACCATCGCAGGCCCTCCGCTTTCGTTACTTATAAATCGTCGAATCCGTTATCGTCCGATACCTTACCGTAGTTACGCGATTTCCCTTCGAAGAAATCCGTTTTCGTTGCGTTAAGCGCATCGTCACTAAACGGACGAATCCACGGCATCGGATTCGTATCGACGCCGGTGTACGCTTTATCGAGCCCCATTAGCCGCAGGCGACTATTCGCCATGTAACGGATGTAAGCGGACAACTCCGTTAAATCGATGCCGCGTACGTTAGCGAGCGTATAATGCGCCCAATTCGTTTCGAGTTCGACGGCGCGGTCAATCGTCGCGTATACGTAATAGCGGTTAGCCTGCGTGTCGAGCTCCGGAAAATCCGCTAGTAGCTGCTTGAATACTTCCGCGAAGAAATAGCAGTGTTGGTTCTCGTCTCTTTGTATATAAGATACCATTTGCGACGTCCCCATCATCTTCTGATCGCGCGCCAAGTTGTAGAAGAACGCAAATGTACTGTAGAAGAAAATGCCTTCGAGGATAAGGTCGGCGACCATCGCCTGGAAAAACGTCTGCGGATTCGGATCGTCGCGGAACGCTTGGTAGATACCGCTGATAAACGTATTCCGTTCGAGTAATACCGGATCATGTTTCCAGTATTCGAATATCTCGCGCTGTTCCTTGTCGGAAACTATCGATGACAATACGTATGAATACGATTGATTGTGGACGACTTCTTGCTGCCCGATAATTGCGGATATTGCTTCGAGTGAGCTATCCGTAAAATAACGCTTAACATCGCCGACGAACATCGTCTGCATCGAATCGAGAACGGCTAGTAACGATATGTTTATCTTAAACGTGCGCTGTTCTTCCGGATCAAGCGTCGGAAACTGCTGCGCATCCTTAGACATCGGAATCTCATCCGCGATCCAGTGATTGAGCAGCAGGACTTTATACAGCTTATACATATGCGGCATACGGATATCGTTCCAGTTTAGAATGCCGGAGTTTTCCCCGTTAATAATCCGCGTTGATTTATTCGGCGCTTCCGTGTTGAATATCGTTTGTAGACGCAAATAATCGCTCCCTTTTCGTATATATTAAGACGCGCAGCTCTCGCACTCTTCGATCGTTAACGCGCGACTCCTAACGTAATACGTCGATTTCACACCGCTTTTCCACGCGTCAATATGTAACGCTAAGAATGCCGACGCCTTAATATCCGGCGTAACGTATAAGTTAAATGACTGCGCTTGGTCAATGTGACGCTGACGTGCAGCCGCCGCTTTAATAGACCAGTGTTGATCGATTGTAAACGCGGTTTTATAAAACCATATCGTTTTAGGCGAAAGGTCCGGCGCTGGATTCGCAATCTTATACGTTGTCTTCTCCTCGTACGATAACTGCTCGTATATCGGATCGATACTTGCGGTTGACCCCGCGATGATGGACGTTGATCCGTTTGGTGCTACCGCTATAAGATAACCGTTGCGGATACCGCCGCCCCTTACTTCGAGCATTAGATCGTGCCACATTCCGTCCATGCTTAGTACCTCGCCGTCGTCGGACTCCTCCGTATAACGTTTCATGAAATAATTACCCGTTTGCCAATCGCTCCCCTCGAACGCAGGGTAAGCGCCTTTCTCTTTCGCCAACTCAGCGCTCGCTTTAATCGCGAGGTAATTAATACGCTCGTACAATTCGTCGTTATACGCGACCGCTTCGTCGGATTCCCAACGGATACCTTTCAGCGCGAGTAAATGGTGAAGTCCGAACGTGCCGAGGCCGACCGCGCGATATTGCTGATTCGTATGCTGCGCTTGTAGAATTTCGATGTTATTGATATCGATCACGTTATCGAGCATGCGGACCTGAATCGGAATCAAACGTTCTAGTATATCGTCCGGAATAGCCCGCGCTAGGTTAATCGAGTTCAAGTTACAGACAACGAAGTCGCCCGGAATCTTCGTAATAACGATGCGCGTCTGTCCGTCTTTCGTAACGAGCTCTTCCGATTCGGTAACGGTTGGCGATTGGTTCTGCATGATCTCCGTACACAGATTGGACGAATAAATCATTCCACGGTGGCTATTCGGGTTCGCGCGGTTAACCGTATCGCGATAAAACATATACGGGGTTCCCGTTTCGAGCTGCGATTTCATAATCCGCTTCATAATATCGATTGCCGGCACGGTAATTCGCGGAAGTAACGGATGCGCTACGGCTTCGGCGTACTTCTCTCGGAATGATCCGCTACCTACGCTCTCATCGTAGAAGTCTTCGAGTCCCCATCCGAAGAGTGAGCGGACTTCATGCGGACAGAATAGCGTCCAATCTGCGCGAGCTTCTACCGCTTCCATAAACAAATCCGGAATACACACGCCATGAAATATATCGTGCGCTCTCAACCGTTCGTCTCCGTTATTTAGCTTGAGGTCGAGGAACGCTAGAATGTCTTTATGGAATACGTCGAGATAAACGGAGATCGCACCCTTGCGTGTTCCTAGTTGATCCACGCTAACGGCCGTATTATTAAGCTGGCGAATCCATGGAATAACGCCTGAGCTTGTGTTTTTATGTCCGCGAATGTCTGATCCGCGTGCCCGTACTTTACCAAGATAGACGCCGATACCGCCGCCCATTTTACTTAGACGTGCAACGTCCGTATTAGAATCGAATATGCCTTCTAGCGAATCGTCCACGGTATCAATAAAGCACGATGATAGTTGACCGCCCGTTGCTTTACCCGCGTTAGACATGGTCGGAGTCGCCGCTGTCATATACAGATTGCTCATCGCCCAGTACGCTTCCTTAACGAGTTCCATCCGCTTATCTTCCGGTTCCGTGTGCATTAGGAACATAGCGATTACCATATAACGCTCCTGCGGAAGCTCAACGGTCTTACCGTCGAAGTCGCCCGTCAAATAACGCTCAGCCAACGTGAGGAGTCCGATATAGTCGAAGAGTAAGTCGCGCGACGGATCGATAACTGCGCCGAGCTCCTCGATTTGCTCCTTCGTATAGGCTTGCGTTAATTCCTCGCGATAGAGACCGCGCTGTACCATGTCCGCGACCATCGGATAGAATGCGCCATACGGACGGTCCGTGTACGATTTATAACGCCGATTAACCGCAGCCTTCTTGTATAGCGACGTTAACAGAGCGCGGGCGGCCGCGTATTTCCATTCCGGTTCCTCACGTGATACGAGCTCGAGCGCTGACATAATGAACGCCTGCGTAATATCCTCCGCTGATATGGATTCGCGCTGTATCTTCGACAATACTCCGCGTACAAGGCGCTCACGGTTAACGTTGGTGAGGCCGGAAAGTACACGGTTGGCGTACGCGGTAATACGCTCAGGCTCATACGCCATCTGGCGGTTATTCGGTTTGGTTACAAGTGTAGGTACGTTGATATGACATCTCTCCTATTCTATTTTCTGTATCAGATGATCTTCCGCTTCCGCGAGACGTTTACGCGCTTGTGCTAACCGCGCTTCATAGTCCGCGAGAATTTCGCGCTGTATGCGGACAGATCGTTCGAGCATGACGACATCATAACGTTGAAATTCGAGAAGTTTACGGGCGAGTTCGCTCACGCGGGGCAATCCCTCCGATTAAATTTTCGCTTATCAAGTGCGCTAGAATAACCGCAGCCGCATCGCTTTCATCATCGGTCGCGAATCGGTAATCATCCGGTAATCGCAGCCACTTTCGCACCGCTTGCGCGACATCCGCCTTCTCCGCTTTTCCGCTGCCCGTTACGATCTTCTTAACGCTCGTCGGCGTAATATTCGCAGCAACCGCAAGGCCGAGCGAAGCCAGCGCGCGGTCAACCGCCGACCACGCTCCGTGCACCTTATCGTTCTGCGCGTAGTTACGGCTCGGCGGCCATATCTCGCGTGCGATAGCGCCAGTAAACGGGCGGTGCTCGCGGAAAAAGAGGAGCGCGTGCGCCTCGATAAGGCGATAGCGCAACGCGGCGTTATCGGATGGCTCCGTCTTGACATGCGAAGTCGCTACGAGATAGGGAACGCGGTCGATTACGTCGATTACCGCGAATCCAGGCGATGTTAACGATAAGTCGAGTCCGGCGTGACGCGTTTTAACGCCCTGTTTTGGCTTCGTCAGTGTCCGCGCCTCCCCTTAGCGATGCGAATACAACTCCGGTCGATAATGCCAATATTGCGATTAATAAAACCGCTACTCCCGTCGACGACTCCTTAATCGCGATGATTACGAAGTACCAAAACGCGACCGCCGCCCCGTATACTCCCGTTAAAACTAACGATGATACGATTCGATTTACGTATTTCATTTACGCCGCCTCCTTCGCTTGGTCTTCGCTTCTTACCGCGAGGATAAATTCGAGCGCTTCCGCTGGTCCGCGCTTCTTCCAATCCGGCAATCCCGACCGTTGTAGCGCGGTCACTTCCCGTTGGATTGCCACGAGCTCGTCGTCCGAAAGGGATAACGCAATCGCCCGCTTGAAGTCGTTGAATAACCATTTGTCGAGATCGAGTTTCGGCGGATTGCCTGTTTCCGCCGCGTCTACAATCCCCGCGAAGTGATCGAGCACCTCGTCGCGCATCTCGTCCGTAATATACACGCCAAACGCCGCGATATCCGGACTCTTTTCGAATTCATCCGCGGTCATATTCCACGACTTTTTCGACGCGTTCACGTAGAGGATTACGTAATAGTCCACACAATACATTTTCGAATAGCACACGCACTGCTTAACGTGATCCTCTTTCGGACCATTGCGCGTTGAATACGCCGACGTCATCGAGAACGTAGTCTGCTTACTTTTGACTTCGAGTCCGACACGTAGTACCTCGCCATCCTCCGACACGTACCGCATAATTCCGTCGCAGGTTCCGAATAGCGAGAACACTTTTCCGTTATGCTCGATAACCGTGTTAATCTTCGCGAAGTCCTCGAACATCGGCTCGCCGCGGTCGTTTCGCTCGAATCTGAAATTCGGACTCTTGGCGTGTGCCTCCGCGAATAGAATATCGCGCTGAATCGTATCGCCGATAGCCGTACCTATTCGCGTCCAACGTCCTTGATGCGCCGGTCGCTCCGTTTGCTCTTTCTTCGCGCCGCGCATCTTTTCGTAGAGTCCGCGTGCGTCTGCGTTGGCGGCCGACGGTGAGAAATACGGAATACCCCGCGCAGGCCATACCTTGCGTGTATTATCCGTTAGGTAATCGAAGTACCAACGATGTATCTGCGCGTCGAGTGCGTCGTCGTACACTTCGGGCGCGGAATGCCATTCGTTAAGAAACTGCGTAAAGTCTTGCGCGATTTTGTCTGCGATTTGTTGCGTAATTTAAACCGCCTCCTTAATAAGTTCGTATTCAAACGCCTCGCCACGCTTGCCGGCCTCATACGCAAGTTTAATTGCGCGAGATATTTTATACGCACCGTTAAGATCGCGGAAGAATACAGCATCTTCCGGCTCGCCCGCGCTAATGTCGACGCTAACGCTGTTTCCTGCATCGTCCTCTACGTCAACCGTCAGCGAACCCTTTCCGTCATACTCATAACCGCTATTGTCGATACTATGCGTCTCAACGATCTTCATTCTTCGCCATCTCCTTCGTTTTATTTATCGTAATCACTCGCGCACCAAGCGGTGTATACGTCAGTGGGCGCTCCGGACTGTCTACGACAACGTTTCGGTAGTCGATACCGGACTCTAGCGCCTTCTTCCGCAAATTAACGTAAAGCTGCAATGTTGCCTCTACGTCATTCATCGCGCGATGGTGTCCGTTCAATTCGATGCCATAGCGCGTGCAGCAGTCCGCCAAGGCGTGCGCTTTCGTCCGGATCGACCAGGCGCGACATGGCACGAGTGCAGGCGAATGAATCCGGATGTATCGTTCCCAAAAACGCCAAATCGAACGGGGCGTTATGCGAAATTACCAATGACCCCTCTAGCCAAAATTCTAGAGCTAACGAGGCCGCTGTAATATCCGGAGCCCCGCGCAAGTCATCGTCACTAATGCGCGTTAACTCCGTAATCTCTGGCGGAATATTCACGCCATCCGGCAACGCAACAAACGTTTGGAATCGGCCAATTTCGCGTACCGAGCCATCAGCGCCAACTTCCGCACGTATAGCGGCGATTTCCGTAATGTGATCGAGATGCGGGTCAAGTCCGGTCGTTTCAATATCGATAACGGTTATGATTTCGGGTGCGAGCATTACGCGGACCTCCCGGCAACGTATTTGATGACTGTGACTTCTTTCGGTACGACTTCGCGGATTCCATACGAAAAGTCTCCGCCTTCCTGCATTTCCGTGGCCGGACGCTCTCTATTAACGGAGAAATACGCGACCTTCCCGTCAGACTGCGTCACCTTATACGTGATGTCCTCCGTTGTGAACCAGCGTCCACCTCCGCCAAACTTCTCGGCAACTACGTCTATTTCATAGCCTTCCGGCTCGTATGCGTCAAGAATATCGGCAATCTCGCGCCAGTTACCGTCACCAACTATCGGCCAGCGCTCTGCGTCCACCTTCGCTTCCAATTCGCGCAGTTTCTCAATAACGTTTTCCACTCGCCCGTCATCCCCCCCTTCGTCATAGTCCGGTTCCCACCCGCATGGGCAGCCGTGGTCGCCGTATTCGTCCGCGAGTACGCGGCTTTGTCGCCGGCATTGCGGACATGTGTACGTTGTTGTTTCGCGTTCCATTTATGCGGCCTCCTTCGGTACTCGGTACGGCAATACAACAACGTCAATCTCGTTCTCTTCGTCGCGCAGGACGATCGGTGACGACGCGCTAATAATACCGATGATTACTCGCGTGCTACCGGCGTCCTTGAATACGTTGAGTGCGTTAAGAAGATACTCCGCGTTAAACGATACCTCGGCGTCAGGTCCGTAAATGTCCGCGTTAATTCCGGCCGAGAACCTAAACGGTGTGTCGTCGTTATTCGCGGACAGCCTGACGTCAGCGCCGACGAGTGTTAAGCGCGCAGTGTACGTCTTGTTTCCGGACAGTTTCGTGGCTTCGAGCGCTACTTTTGTGCGCGCAATAGCTCCGTTAATATCATCGCGGTTAGCTCCGACGCGGATAAGCGTGATCTGTGTCGGTAACTCCATCGGAATAATGCGCGAAGTGTCCGGAAAAGTTCCGTCAATCGTTGCGCCTGTTTTGGCGTGTGACGTAAACGCCTCCGTAAAGTTATGCGCGCCACCGATGCGGATTAACGTGTGACGGTCGGTAGCAATTACGGAGCCATCTGCGCTGTAGTGAACGCCTTGTAATACCGGTGTCGCTTCGCTAGTTGCAGTAAACTTTTTCGCGTGCTTCGTAATGAGTTCGAGTTTCTTCGCTTGCGATATCGCCATTTATGCGGCCTCCTTGCCGTTATTCATCAAGTATTGAAACGCGAGACGGTTGGCGAGATGTGTGCCTCCGATAAAGTCTTCGTCAGCGTCTGCCGAGTTGTTGTAAATAATCCCGAATGTCATCGCGAGTCCCGTGAAAAAGGCAGTCGCATCTATGTTTTCGAGATTGTATCTATAGTTTTCGCTTTCCTCGTCAAACAAGGACCAGATTAATTCCGAAATGTCACTGGCAAATTGTTGTTCTTTGTTCAGCATTAAGCACCGTCTCCTTCGTTAATAGGTTTCTCCGTACTTTCCGATGAACTCCGGCAGTGGCCGGTTATTATCGAAGTCCCACTCGCCAGGCACGTACTCCATCATCCAGCGTTTTTGGATTACGATATCAGTCGTCAGCGGCACGCTAAATTCGGACGTCTTCGTCATCACGTCGTTAATCAACGCGATCGTCTCCGGCGTTACCTGCTCATCCGGAATGCTGACGATAATCTCGTCGTGGATGGATGCGTTAAACTCCCATCCGCGCTCTCGGCAGATTTGCGCGATACGTATACCAATACGCTTGAGAACGTCGGCGCCCGTACCTTGAATGACTGCGTTAAATGCCGCGCGCTCCCAATAGCCGACGAGTCCGCGTTTTTCTTGCAGCGTGTCGATTTCGTCTTGGATAACGGTAAGCTTCCGTTCTTCGGCCGCAGATAGGCGTGGCTTGCCTCGTAACTGCTTCCGCTCGGTGAACAGGCGAATCAACCGCTGCTCGTTCCGCGCTTGCTCGGCGGCCGTCGCCTTATAGTCCGGAAACCGGCGCTTACGTCCGAAGAGTGTTTCCACGTAACCATTCGCTCGCATCCCGTCACGGATATCGGCAACCATCGTTTTAAACGACGGGAACGTGCGGTCAAAGTTCTCGAAGAACATGTGCGCAACATCCTCCGTAACGTTCATTTTCTTCGCGAACGATTTCGGTGACTGATCGTATGAGACCGCTAGCTGGCCGGTCTTCATCATCTTACGCGGCTGAAACGTGTGAGTTGGATCGTACGCTTTGTCGACGCAATACTCTTGCGGTAGATTAAACGTCATCATCGCCATCGTCGTATAAAGGTCGACGCCATCAACGAAGATTTGCCGCATGGAGTTATCGCCATACCGTGAGTACATGATGTGCGCCATAATACGCGGCTCAATTTGACCAAGGTCGGCGCCGACAAACGTATAGCCCGGACGCGGTATAATCTGATTGCGGACGCGATTGCCTGCGCCTTTTGACGGGAGGTTTTGAGCGTTTAATCCACGTTGTACCTTTCGTTCGTCGGCGATGAGCTTGCGGACGATCGCGTGATAGTTAGCGTCCGTTACTGTTAACAATGGTTATCAACTCCTCATTCACCGAAGTTGCTCATCCACTCAACATGGCTAATCTCGTGCCAATTTTCGGCGTAATAGTCTCCCTTTCCAACTGGTTTGAGATCGGGACTTTCACTAGACTCTGCAACTAGACACTTACCGTATAGCGTTGTTACTATCTCCCCGACGATTGATATCTGCTCGCCCGTGGTATGCTCGTAATACTTTCCTACTTCGAACTCCATTTATTACCCCTCCGTTTCAAATTCGCGTAATATATCGATCGGCCGTCCGCCATACCCCGACGAACTATAACGCCCGGTCGCGGTGCCTCCCGATTTAAACTCCGAATGAATCCGCCCGTCTATTTCGAGCGCGTGCGGTATCTTCGTTACATACGTGTTAAGTAACTTCTCGTACGCCGCAACGGTCGCGAGCGGCTTGAGCGCTTCCTCTTCTTCGTAATAAGCTGCGAGAACATCGGCCGCAGTGCTCCGCGTTTTGCCGCGCTTAAATTGACCGGTTCGGTCGCGGATTCCGAGGTGATCGTAAATCAAGTACGCCAGGTGATTTCCGTTCGTTATCGAAAATTCCTCTACGAAAAGTGGCGCGTGTTCCTCGTCCGCTGGGGCCAATTCCGCAGCCTCCGCTTCCAACTCGCGTAGTCTATCGATTGCGTTCGTATACTTTTTGAGCGCAGTCTTGCCGGCCGCTTCGCACTCCGTGATAACTGCGCGTTGTTTCTCTTGCGCTTCCACATTCCGGGCTAATCGCGCCTTCTGCTTCGTAATCCATTCCGCGATCTTCTTAGCGTTGAGTGTCCGGTCCATCTTCCGCACAAACTCAGCGTCGATATCATATGCGGTGAATACGTCGGCCTGCGCCTGCTCCAATAGCGGCACGAACTCGGCTTCGAGCGCGGCCAATCCGTCAAGGTCAACGCAGAATCCGGAACGCGACAGAAACACGTCAGTCTCCGGTAGCTTTGAGTCAATCTGCGCGTAGCAGTCGAGAAGTTTTCCGCGGTATTCTCCCGAAGACGCCTGCGCCATCTGTTCGAATTGCCATTCCGTTAGTTTCCAACCGTAAAGTACGTCCTTTATCGCGTAGATTCCGACGAGTTCAACGCTGAACGGAGCCGGCGAACGGTTGCCGAACATGTCCTCGAACGTATAGACCGGACCATCGATGCCGAAATAACGTCCGTATTTCGCGACTAACGGTTTCAGACCGAACGACTCTTCGTGTTCGTTAAGCAAGTTCATTGCGTCGAGCGAGTCCCAAACGCAGCCGTGAATTTCGTAACCGTCCTTTATCGCAACGTGAAGATCGTAGCGCGCCGATCCCATGTGGAACGATTTGCCGTGCGCAGGTTGCGAAAGGTACGGAGATATCGCGGCCAGCACTTTAGAGCGCGTTAACTGCGCATCACCGTCCTTGAACGCACACGTATTGTCCAGGAAATCGAATCCGTCAGCACCGCGCATATCAACGTGACCGTACGGTAGATAATAGCCCTCGTTAAGTAACGGTAGCCACACGGAATATCCGATCGAAACGTCAATATACGTATCGACACCAGTACCCTCGAAGTCATTCGCGGTAAGGGAGCGTACTCCCAACTTCGCCCACTTATCCGGCCACTCACGCATCTGACTCCGGCACTCTTCGCGAATACGCTCAACGACTGCCGGCAACTCCGCGTCATCCGTCACGATGTGAAAGTTCGCCGGTTTCGTCCGCAGCGTTTCCGCGACACGCTCTTGCCGGAGCGCTTCGCTTTGCTTGCGGATAATGGCGGCGCCTGCGGTGAGTACGTCGTCCTTCGTCCATGACCGCCCGTCTGAGCGAGGATTGCCTGTTTCCCCGCTCATGAACGCGCGCTTAAACGCCGCAAATTGTTCGCGCTGCTTATCCGTAAGACTCATCGCGCCTATTCGCGCTAACGCTTCTTCCGGAGTTTCCGCTTTGCCCGCCGCACTCTTCCGCTTTGCCGCCGATTTGACCGCGTCTCTTGCTGCGTTGTCGTCCGGACGATTAAGCGAAAGGTTTATTTCGATGAGGATGCGCCTCCTTTCGGAAGATCGAATCGTTGTTCGACCGGTACGATGAGTTTCACTTCCGAAGGGATCGACCAGTTATTGCGGTCTCCTTTGCCAGCATCTACACGTATATTCTTACTTCCGATATACGTAACCTCTCCGATATCGCCGACTCCATTAACGCTGCTATTCGTATTCGCGATAATGCCAACCAAGTCGCCTCGCTTAAACTCGTTCACCTTCCGACCAATGCTCGCCCAACGCGCTTCCTCTTTGGCCGCCGCGACTTCCTCGTCGGTTGCGCGGATAAGTTGGTCTAATGCGTAGATATCACCGCGCTGTCCGTTTAGATCTTCCGTGGCGTAAATGAAACCAAAGTCCGAAATTCGATCGTTCTTCGTGATCTTCAAGATAGTTCCTACTGATTCGGCGCCAGCATCGGATACTTTCTTCGCATACTCCCCGACTTTCAAACGTTCAACCGGTTCGAGGACTACGTATTCGGACGCAGCTGCCCAGTTTTCTTCCCCTGCGCGGTCAATGAACATAACGCCCCCGTTTGTACCGATTACGGAAGTTACCGTAAACTCGTCACCGTCTTCGTAATCGAAGTTACCGCGTGCGTCCACAATCTTAATCCGCTCGCCAACTTTGGCGTGACGCTTGACCTCGCGGTATTTAGACGTTGTTTCCGATACTTTTTCGTAGACTTCGTAATCACTCGCGTAGTTACTGATTTGTCCACCGCGAGAGTCGCCTACGTTATCATCGAAACCTAGGCCATATTTCACGTACAGAGGGCCGTAAAACGCGCCCTTGTCAATGTCGATTGACGACTTAAGCGCCTTAACGATATCCCCCGCCTTCGCCTTCCGCTCAACCTTTCGATATTTCGTACGCTCACCGTCCGCGCCAATTACCTCTACGTCAGCCGACGGTATTATTACGTTTAATTTCGCCATTCTATCGTCTCCTTTTCGGTTTATTACGCAACTTCCGGTAACTCCGTAAACAACGCGCGGTTAAACGCAATCGGTAACTCGACCCACCGCTCGGCTGCGCGTGCTTCTGCGCACCAATACTCCGTTAACAGGCGATTCTCGAACATATACACGCGCGGTACTTCGCCATCTGCCGCCCATACGCCAACGATATAGTCAGCGTCGGCTCGATCGTACGCCGTTCCGTTACCTTTTTTCGCGTAGACTACGAGGTCGCCCCCGCGGTCTTCGCGCTGCCTAATCGTTTTCACCTGAACCTTAACGTGGTCGCCGCTTACGGGGTCAGTCGCGAGTATATCGTACGACTCGTCCGTTTCCGCACGATGCACCGTCCATCCGTTCGCCAGTAGCGCCGCCCTTGCGATTAGCTCCGAATACTTACCTGTAATTTCGCTGACGTGTGCCGTATCAATCGCCCTCCTCTTCCGTAGCGACAACATCGGCCGCCACGATCTCAATCGTTGGGAAATCGTAGCCACCGACGGACACGACGATGTTTAAATCGAACGGTCCGTGGTCGACGTCAATTTCCGTTAAGAAGCGTTTAAGTTGCGCGCTTGCTTTCGGCAATTCCCTTACGTTGTCTACCGTCATGCCGACGGAAATCCGCCGGTCGCTGCGGTAGTTTTGCGCGTTATTCGCGTTCATGGGCGCGCCTCCTTTCGTTAATTAGAACGGTAGGTCTTCGTCAGGAATAGGCGGCGCGTCATCGTTAGAAGGTGCCGGAACTTGCGCACTTGCTCCGATAGACAGTCCAAGACGAGCGATATCGAATCCGGCGATTACGAGATTCTTCACCTGCTCATCTTCGTCCGCAACGTACAAGCACGTTTCGAAATCCGCGAGATCGAACGGCTCATCACCGAGTTTGGCGAAGTTGGCGCGTTCCTCATCCGTCAAATCACGCTCCATTTTAACGATAGCGTTGAGCGATACGACGGCGCCTTGCCCCGTTCCCTTCTTCGAGAGTTTAAAAGCGATAGCGTCGAGGTCATCGATATTCTCTTCGATCGCGCCCTTGATAACCTTTTCTTGGTTCGGCGACAAATCGATGACAATGTCCTGCCCTGTCGTCAAATCGTAGAAGGCGCGCAGGTAGCGTTTTTTGCCACGCAGCAAGTACGCCATATCTTTCGTCGGCTTAACGTCAGCCTCGCTCGCACCGGACTCCTCTGCTACTTTGGCGTCAGCGTATAGCAGGTCGGATGCACGGTCCCATACGCCGTGGCCGGACTGTATGGACCCTTTCGCGTTACGCACTGCCGGAGATTTCGGCACAAACGTGTTGACCTTGCCGTAGATGCCATAACCGAAGTATTCCGCGACATCATTAATTGACCTGACGCCGACCTTGTACGTGCTGCCGGATTTAAATGACACGATAGGGCTATCCTTACCGCCATCATCTCCGTTAGTTGCTGCCGCAGCCGCTGCGCCTACTTTTGTGAACATTGACATTTAATCACGTTCCTTTATCGGTATAGTCGGATATTGCGCTCCGCCAGGCGCTCGGACTCGTATTTCTGCGTCCGCAACGCGGCACCTTTTCGGGAGATGCCGCACGGCCGGCGTAGAATAGGAAGCTTAAGCGATGCGTACCCCAATCGCGATCGGCTTCGTGAAATAATCCGCAGGGTCTTCGTATTCCTCGAACCTTCCGCTATACTGCGCGTCAATAATGCGTGAATTTTTTGAAACTATCTGCGTGGGCTTGCGTAAAATATTCGTGTATGGACGTTTAATGATGGCCACCTCCGGTTATAATAATTAGTAGTTGGTTATAATTTGATGTTGACAATAGGCAACGTAAAAGCATATAATTTGAAATGTCGGATGTATGCAACTGGTAATATTTTGGTTATTTTAACTAAAACGACTTGCCATATATGATATAATTACTGTTGGAATAGTGAATAAACTTCATGCCTGAAGGTTTATTCCTATATCCGTAAAAGGCAGTCGCTAACTCGGATAGTGAACCGACTGCCGCTTTCCTCAAACTGCACTTAACAACGTGGTTTGACACTGCGATTTGAATCTGGTGATATATCTACGGTGCGACTCCGCATTTCCTCCGTAACTTTGCGCCAACAAAGTAGCGGTAGCGGTATCGCTGTTACCCGTATATGTCCAAGATTTTAAAATCGCCAAGTTCCGTAGGTCGCCTCCCGCCAAGGAGGCGATTTCTTCATTTACAAGTATATTATCTTCAATAATTGCCCGATCGTCTTTAACATCTATGGAACATTCTCCATCTTTAGATATAATTGGTACGGAAGTAAAGTTTCTTGTTTTAGTTATGTTTCTCTTCTTCCACCTGTTTAACCTTTCCCGCAACTTTGCCTCAACTAGAGCTCTGAATCTTCCTTTTTCTATGTCGAAGATTTTCACAGCCTCGTCAATCCGTTTGAAACAGTCTTCCTCGAAGTCACATTGACTACTGATTTGATTTCGGCTGATCTCAGATAATCGGTGTATGTGCGGTTGGAAGTGTGCCTTTATACCCCACAATGCTTCCGCGTCACCCATTTGTGCTTTTTGGGCCATCATATTCAGTTGTTGTTCTTCCAAAGATCATCATCTCCTTTTATTCGTTATACATATATACGGACAAGCTTTTTAAAAATTGGGACATATACCAAATTATTTTTTACAAGCTGCTTCGAAGTGCTCGTCCAGCCGCATTGTCAACAAACTGTACGTAGTCGCGCAAAACCGTTTATGTCCCTAGACCTATTTACTTTTGCTTTTAGAGCATCAATGCCTAATCCTAGCATAAGCTCGTTTACATCTTTATGCAACAGCGGAATTAACACAATTTGTACCCTAATTCTTCCAACCAATTCGCCAACAACTCGATTCCGCCACGCACGCCCCGCCGCATCGTTATCGCGTATTACGATTAACTCTTCGATAGGCGACCGCAGTATCATATCGCGTTTAATCGCGTTGAACGATTTCGCACCGCCAGTCGCGATCGCAGGAATCCCCGCGGACATTAGCGTCATCGCGTCCGTTTCCGATTCGACTATCGCAGCTCGGCGGATTCGTTTGCGGTATATCACGTCAAGTCCGTACACCATTTCGCGGATCGGACGTCCACCTTTCGCGTACCAAAACGTTTTTTCGCCTACTTTACGGAATTTAATCGCGCCGAGCGTTCCATTCGGATTGAACCACGGAATGACTACCGCTTTTCTATCGCGGTCATATCCGATGCGCATCAACCTTTGAACAGGCTCCGTAATGCCGCGCTCGGTTAAGTACGGATGGCGGAAATTGTACGCGTCCAGCATCCGTATATCTAACGGTCGATACGGCTCAGCAAGCGTTAAATTAAGCGGCCTTAACTTTGGCTCCTCTTCCGCATTATCACCGGTATTGCCGTACTTCGACCGCAGATAGTCGAGCGTTTCCGCCGTGGTTTCGTTCCGCAAGAATGCGAGTAGCTTAACGATGCCGCCGCGTTGATATTCAGCGTCGGTCGCGCCTGGGTCGCCCCAATTGCCGGCGTTTGCGGTAGACGTATTTGTTAGGTAAACGTAGAATGACGGGTGCGAATCGTAACGGAACGGAGAGGCTGCGGTTAAACGGTCATCCGTCCAAGTTGCGCGCGTCCATTCGAATTGTTCCAGTTCTTCGCGTACGTCTATCTGCATTTAGGGGAACCTCCTTTTATTCGGGTTATATGGTGGAATACCCATTTTATTTGTTATGTCACTATATAGTCGAACTACGTATTACCGCACCTTTCTTATCCCGTTTTATCCCCTGCCATGTTCCCGCATCCGCAGGAAAGTGCCAGGTAATCCTTTTCCGTTTGAATGACGATAGGCTTTTCTTTAGGCTGGTCGCCAGGAATAAAAAGTGTTTCCTTTCCGCAACTGTTGCATACAATCTTAAAACCTAACATATACGCCACCACCTCCTCTTTAGAAAATTATACCAAAGGCCGCCTCAGATTAGAAAATCGATTCGAATTGATCTGCGTTTGGTTCGATTTCGCGTATGATACCAAAGTTTGGTAAGTATATAATCTCGACGCGCGTATCCTCGCCGCCATTACGTCCTTTTCCGAGTTCGATAATTCCGCGTCCTTCCTGCACTAACGTATCAATCGCGATAACGAGCGCAGAGTCTTCGAGAATTGCTTTACTCTTTTTGAGATCCGCACGTTTCGGCGGTTTCAACTCGCGCGCCCCATCGTCTGCCTTCTCATTCGGATTCTCTTCCGCCTGTGTGATAACGTGTATTACCGCGCCAGTGGCTCCGGCAATTCTACGTAATCCTTTGGAAGTTGCCGCAACGTCACCGCCAGCTACTCGAGACGTGTTCGCTTCGAAATCCATATAATAAATTGGATCGATTACGACGACATCCGCCTTCGTTTCGATAATGTCCGCTTCTAATTGACGCAGGCTTCTCTCGCGGAAGTCAATATCGTCAACTGCGCGGAGTATGATGCGTCCTGCCACATTCTCTGGAAGTGCCGACGCAAATTTGCGTAATCCTTCTTCGAACTCTTCCGATAGACTGCCGGATAATAACGCGCGATTTTCGAATCCTGCGTCATGTTCAACGCCGTCGACCATCGCTTTGACAATGCCATCACGCGCTGATAATGACGTATAGGCTCGCGCCATCCACTCGTATTTAGACATTTCCATCGCCCATACGAGAACGTTAGCGCCGTTACACGCGGCCTCTAGCGCGTCCTCCATCGTTAACACGGATTTACCGCGTCCCGACCGTCCGAACCACGAATATACGTTTCCGGAGAAGTAGCCGCCTCCGATCGCTTTATTAACAGATGGGAATTTACTCGGCCATATTTTAAATGACTTTCCATCGCGACGTCTTTCAAATTCCGCTAGGAAATCGGCTGCGGCATATTTAATGTCCGTTCCTACGTTTTTGCGAACTGATGTTCTCATTTTAATAGATTCTAGTTCGCCTATCAAAGTCGATATGAACGTTTCTGAATCGGAAGAATCGAATAGTTTCGGTACTTCTACGTTCATAAACTCTGCTATTCTCCGTTTTCCTTCCGTATCCTTTAATTTTCGCGCAAGGTACTCGTATGAGTCCGTTACGTTCGGGATATACACGAAGTCCGGAAATTGTTCGGTAACGACCGCATAACTTGGCGCCTGCCCTCGGTTCGTAGCTGCATATTCACGAACGAAATCGTATATTCCGCGTTCCAATTCTGTCGCAAAGTGCTCACGGTCAACCCCGAATCGGCTGAACGCTGCGACATCGTTTGTATCGAGTACCTTCGAGATCAGCGTTTCCCCTACGGACATTTTTATCGCATCCCCCTTTTTGACGTGCCTTCGAACAATATTGTTACGCATAAGTCGCGAATACGGTCATATAGTCTCGGGTCGAACACGCGGTCGAGTTCGGTAAGTGGGACGTTTGACGTAAATACGGTCGGAAGTCCCGCCGTCACTCGTCCGTTAATAATCGCGTGTAAATCCGCTCTGAACGCATCTGTCGCGTCCCTAACGCCAATATCGTCGGCGACCAAAAACGGCACGCTCATCGCGATTCGTTGTGCGCGGTAATAACGTTCACCCGCGGGTGCTGCGACTTCTTCGGGAACACGCGGTCTGTTAAACGCGTTAAAATCCGTCTGCCACGCGTTCACATCGAGAAAGTATACGGGACGTTCTAACGCTTGCCGGTTACGCTTAAGCGATCCGATATAATGTGCGATGAGATATTCGTTAAGAACCGCGGCGGCTGTCGTTGTCTTACCGGTTCCTGGCGCTTCCGAGTAAAGATATAGCGATTTAACCGGCTCGTCTGCGTTGTCTTCAAATTGCCGTCCGAATGTGCTGACGTAAGCATCGATTATTTTATACGCGCGTTCCTGTTCCGCTCTAGCTGGCGAATTTTTAACGGTGAGCATCCGATATTCGGATGGAACTCCTGCGGCCCCAATTCGACCACCTCTACCGTCGTAACCGTGTAACGTGATATATGACGGACACCTCCGGTTACATGTTTCGGAGTTTGCGAGTTTGCACGGTTCGCGTAGTATGCAGTTATTAGCGTGACTTATGTCGATCACCTCCGTTAATTATGCGCTCGTAATTGCGTTTCCAAATAAGTTGTAATTTCGGATTGTCCTGCGCCATATCTGCGAGAAACAAGAACATACGTGGAGGACATTCGGTGAAATCAACGACCATCATGTGCGGTCAGCTCCTTTTTAAATATAAAACACAAACAGCCTCACGCGCCTGCCGAATGGGTCGGCGAGGCTTATCATCGGATCGACGTAAGTGGTACGCTCATTTCCGTGACATTTTGCGGAGGTTTTGGTGTGTGGTCGGACGAAGAGGTTGTCCGAATTATATGGCGTAGATTAGAGAGGGTATATATGGTCAATCGTTTGTAGACGCTTGTTCTTATTTCCAATATTATACTCATAATCGCGAGATGTCAACATATAATCTCAAGAAGTTATGAATTGTTTGCGTATTGTTGGGAATGCTATAATTTAGAAAGACATAAGGAGTGAATAAACTATGCTAATTCCAAGCTATAAACCATTAAAGATAACGTTAGTCCAGCGCGATATGACGTTTGCCTCCCTCCGCGAAGCAACCGGTATCGCACCGAACACGTTTACGAAAATGAACAAAAACGAATGGGTCGCGTTAGAAGTTATCGCGCGCATTTGCGAAGCGTTAGACTGCCGCATTGAAGACGTAGTCGAGTTCGTTAAAGATAACCGATAATCTCGTCATCACTCGGTCCGCCCGCCATCCGGTCTCGGCGCTGCCTGTCCGCCAAGACTTGCGGCATAATCCGCGGTAACATATACGCGATGAGAAAGCCGGCCGTCAGTTGCGGATACTCGCGACTAACACGGTGCTCTGCGAATGCGCGCTCGATTGTCTCGCGTAAATTTTCCGCTCCATATTCGGTGAGAGCCCGCTTGATTAACGCCTGCTCAAACGTCCACCCGCGCATAGGAACGTACTTGTCAACGCCGTATTTCTCCGCGTTGAGATCGGCGACCATCGCGTGGATCGTGCGGGTGTTCCAATGTTCGAGCGCGAGGTTACGCCAGTCGGCGCGTTGTTCGGCCGTGATTTTAGCGCGTGTCATCTTTGTATCCCTCCTGGTATGGGTAGGTTAAGCCTTAATCCCTCTCCCTATAAACTTTTCCATTACCATTCACCAAGTCCCATAATTACATATCCGTTTCACATGCAGCCCTTTTGGTTAATTTATTAACAGTTTCTATGCAAGCCCAAATCGGAACTGACTTACCTTCCCAACCCGAGCAATCGTCTTTGCCTTTGCAGTTTTTATATTTCAGGCATTCCGTTTTACAGAAGGCGTAATAATTATTTTTCAAATTGAATTACCTCCGCCATTTCTTAATGGTGATACTTAGATATTTCTGTGACAGTAGAAACAACCGCTTTTGTCCTGTCGCCACGGGGCTTAATCAAATTCTTGCGCTCTACATCTTTGGAGTTACACTCAGGAATGCAAGAGCCTACATAAGCAATCAAAAATGGAGCTACATCATATTTGAAATATGGTTTTCCACTCGCAATTGCATCTCTTTTAGCCTTCAACCTCTCATAATGAACGGTATCCCTATATCCCTTTCTTTCCATACGTTCTAACGCTTTATCGATATCTTGCAGTATTTCATAGCGTGAAGTATCAGTTTGTATAATCGAACCGCTCCTTTCCATAACATAATCCGAACTTTCAACTATTAAACTATCTATCAATCTATCGTTTCGCTCATCCGTCCGGAGCGTAGTGCAACACTCCTGCGCGTCAACATCGGTAAAATGACGGTGATAATCGGTCATGCGTTCACCCCTTATACTATTAATTATACAAATGTTGCGCCACCTTAAACTCAAGCGTCAGCTCACCGTTAATCGCCGCGACCATCTCGTTAGTTGCCGCCCGTACCACGTCGCGCAATTCCGCCAAGCTCGCCGCATCCGATCGCGCGACCGTTCGCATACGCACCGAATCGATTAGCGCGGTGAGGCCTGCGGACGTTAACGGGTAATAACCGGCATCGCGCCATTTTTCGCGTGTTTCCGGAATGCTGCCGTCCTCGGGCGCTTTATAGCCGGGCGCTCGCGTAGGGTCAACGATGTAGCGTTCGCGTACGATAAAGTTCAATTCATTCGATGTGAGTGCGTAGTCTTGCGTGAGTTTAACGTTCATTGCGTAACCTCCTCGTTTAATGTGATGCGGCCGTCCCATTCGGTAAATGCGCGGCGAGCTTCGGACCTACGTAAATTTTCTTCCATCATCGCGGTGTATCCTATAACAACTCGCGTGGCAATGCCGATAAGGTCCGGATCGGTCGCGCTGTATACGCCGTGACCATCATAATAGTCGCGTTGGAAAATCGTACGGTAACCGAATCGTTTACGTCTTTCCTGTAACTTGACGGTAACATAATCGGTGAACATATCGCTCTCAACTTCGCGAATCGTTACGCGGTATTCAGCGCCGTCCGGAGCCGTTACGGGAAACTTCGTTAGTTTCATGCCGCGCCCACCTTTCGCATATATTCTTCGTACGCCTTCTGCGCATACCTGTCGTGGGATAGCGGTGCCCCGACGCGTAGGCACTCGGCTATGAACGTCTCGTCACGGTCGTCACACGGGACACCCTGCGACCACAGCCGCCAGTGTACGAGTTCGTGCAGGAGATTACCGCGTGTCAGTTCCGGACCGAGTTTCACATTAGTTGGCGCGGACATGCGGATTTCAACCTTAATACCGTCGTTACTCCACGCAAATGCCGCCCATTGATGACGCCACTCGTAATCGCGTAGGACGAGAGTTCCCGTATAGTCAACGTCCCAATGTTCGCGTGCTAGATCGTTGGCGAGCGAGAGTAGTCGCAGGCGTTCCGTTTCCAATTCCGATTTCTTCATACCGCGTCCTCCTTCGATAATGTGTAAAATAGTGCAAATGATTAATTTCCAATTTTACCGCGGATAAAAATAATAGTTGACAACTCGGCGAATATGTGTTATTTTATTAAATCTTTTAAAGATATTAAAGTCTTTAAAAGATCTAAATATCTTTACTCAGTTATTCACTACGTTCATAACTTCGTATCGCTCCGGTACAAAAACCGTACCGAATCGAGATATATAACACAGATATTGGTGGCGCGTTAAGAAAGAAAAGATAAAGATAAAACCGTCCCGATGCGCCGCCGCCCGCCGACCTTCGAATCACCTCCGTGAAATTAGCGTGATTTCAACGTGAAATTAGCGTGTTTGGTACGTGAGGGGTACGTTTATGCCCCTCGGACAATTTAAACGTTAATTTCACGGTGATTTTACGGTGAGATTTAAGGAACGCTGATTTAACGGAATTGGAAACGGATTGTTTACGCTATACTTTCGTAAGTGTATAATAGTGCAAACGCAAGTTATGCGGATACCTTTTCCGTAGTATTTTCGTCAGTCAAGCGATTGCCTGTTTCGCCTGATATAACGCCGTACTTCGTTAATTCACGAGTTAATATCGCCTCAATCTCATCGAACTGCGTGTAGTCGATCCGTATTAACGGGATGCCGTTAGCGCGGCAGTAATCCGTTTTAATGCGGTCGTTGCGTTGAGTTTGGCGAAATTGGCGGTCCGCCCACTTTTCACCGCGACCTGCGAAGTCTACCGGGCGAAAGTGTTGTTCTCCATCATACTCAATTAGGACTGTAACTTCTGATGATGATTTACATTCAACTGCGAAATCAAAAGGCAATGGGGACTTGTTTTTACAATCACCGAAACGGAACTGCTCAGTGAAAGAGATGAAATTTTTATTTAAATAATTGCGCACTTCTCGTTCGCCCTTTGATTCACAACACCTTGGACATCTTGCCCCCGTAATAAAGCTATCAGGTCTTATTTTCCAAATATGGCCACACTCATTGTGCCTGTGTTCCACCTTTGTTCGGCCATTGATGTATGTTCCAATTATTGAATACTCACTTCCAACTAACGATGTCACTTTTTGTATATACTCTTCATGTGTTCTCGTTATACTTTTGTGGTAACAAGCAGGGCATCTTGAACCGTTAAGGATACTGTTGGGAGTAACATCCCAGATGTGTCCACACTTATTATGCCTGTGAGCAATATGAACATTGCCGTGCACGTAAGGAGACATAACTGAATACTCATCTCCGACCACACTTCTAATTCTTTCTATATAGTCGGTTCTTGTTTTAGAATTGTTGTGACAATAAGGACATCTCGTACCACTTAAGAAACTACCAGGACGAGCCATCCACTCCCTTCCGCAATCAATGTGTATATGTAGCGCCTTATTACGAGCCCCTTTGTACTCTCCAAGAAACACGTATTCTCCCTCGGTCTGAATCCGTACATATTCCCTGTAAGACTCGGACGTCCACGCTCTTGTCAGTCTATTTACTTTGGGCCTACGTACACATCCCATGCATTGAGACTTCCTACCACCCGCGGAGATCCCCTTGTGAAACTCCGTCAGCGCCTTCACCTCGCCGCATTTCGTACACGCCTTCGCGTCAACCTCTACCGGAGTCCCATCCGGACCAGCTACCGTTTTCTTAACGATCTCGACACGTTTCCCTCGCGCCACCTTATCGCCTCCTATTTTCGCGTTCAATAGTACCGACAGTCTCCGAATTGATTTCGCACCAATTTCGATAAACTTTTTTCGAGTACACTAAATATACGGACAGAACTTTCGCGTTTTGGGACATCGGCTCAAAAAAAAAACGCACACCTCCGGAGAGATGCGCGTATTATTTATTCAATATCATTTAACCGTTCGAGTGGCGAAAATTTACGGTGCTGTTTCGCGATATCCGTTCCGAACAGCGATACGTACGTTTGTACCATTTCCACCGTCGTGTGGCCGAGGATCTTCTGTAGCGAGAACGCGTCGCCACCGTTCATAATATAAAACTTCGCAAACGTATGACGGAAAGTATGCGGACTCACACGCACGCCTTTGATATTCGCAGCGATGCCGATTTTCTGTATGTTCTCCTGCATCGTCCGTTTCTTCATCGGCGTATTATCGATATTAACGAACAGGTAATCGTGTTCTAACGGTCCGCGAACCGAAATATACTTTTTAAGCTCCTTCTCTAACGTTACCTGGAACGGAACATAACGTTCTTTCCGCCCCTTGCCGAATATTTTAATGATGCGCTCTTTCCATATGATATCCGTTATCTTTAATCGTTCTACTTCGGATATGCGAATTCCCGTTTCCAATAGCGTCAATAACAGTACGTAATCGCGGTATCCGGTAAACGTCGTTAAGTCCGGAGTCGACAACAGCTTCTTAATCTGCTCTTTCGAAAACGCCGGAATAATCCGCCGCTCCGCTTTAATCAGCGTTACGTGTTCCGCAGGATTCGCGGACAGGTATCCGGCTTCGTATAGATATCGGAAGAATGTCCGCCATCCTTTCAAATTCGTATTCACAGTTGAGTCCTTAACGCCGGACTCCTTCTTCGCGAGTATACATTCCTTGAAATTAGCCTCCGTTACATCTATCGGTCGCTCAACGCCGACGATATTTAGAAATTTAACGAGTTCTTTCAGCGAGTTATCGTAATATTTAACGGAGTATTCGCTTAGATTCTTGACGCGGCAATTATGCAGAAACGTTGCGATTGCTGTATCGAAGTCTAACGCCTCCAACGGATATTTACTTTCGCCGTCTTCAACGTATGCTTTAATCGTATTCGGACGTCTAGTGCGTTTTGTTACCGCCAAAATTAAAAACCTCCCTACGCGTAATATTCGGAATTTACCGAAAATAACGCGGTAGCGAGGTAAGGATTTCGTATGAAGGATCGGATTTTGCGCGCCACACGTCTGCCGTAAAAATGTACGTATAGGCTACCGTTAGGCGACCGTAAAACCGCGGAATATCAACGCTTAGGCTATCGGACAGGCTCACGTTCACCTGAACCGTGCGCGTCTGCCAATTCCGCCACGACCGCAAGTAT
>NZ_JAGGKP010000010.1 GCF_017873765.1 Paenibacillus sediminis | reverse complement strand
GCGGCTGCCACTGGTAAGCCGGCCAAGTAATTTTGTAAATCTTCGATTTACGAAGTTGCTTGGGTTCTGGATTCTCAGCCTTTATTTTGTATAACACCTCTTCTACGAACATATTCGCTAAATGTGAGTAATTCTCCTGCATTTGCGTGTGGTTTCGGGAATATCGGCAAAAGAGGGGGGATTTGCGAAGTGGGTTATTATTTGTATCATGGTCTGCAGCAGCAACTTTAACAGGTGCAGTGTCTATGGCATGTAAATGGACAAGCAACTGTATTAGTCATACTATCCATCTACACTACCCCCTAGCACATCCTACATAGTACGCCATACTACATTTCACATACCACCCCACTCAGGGCAAACTGGCCGAACAATAACCCCCTTTCACTCCTCTCTCTACACCCTACCTACTCCTCCCGCTTCATGGATTGCAGAAAGCGATCTAGCGGACTTTGGATTTGGCTTATGTTTTTGGTGCTGACATGGGTGTAGATTTCGGTGGTGCGGCTACTTTTGTGGCCGAGGAGTTCTTGGATGTAGCGCAGGTCTGTGCCTCCTTCAAGCAAATGGGTTGCGAAAGAATGGCGCAGCGCATGAATGCTTACTTTTTTCTGTACTCCGGACAGCACCAACGCTCGCTCGAACACTTTTTGTACAGTGCGCTCGGACAGGTGATGATTTCGCTCGGCACCTGGGAAGAGATAGTCATACGGATGCTCTGTAAGCATGTAGCTCTTAATCATTTCTATTGTAGCATCAGAGAGCAGGGAGTAGCGGTCCTTTTTGCCCTTTCCTTGCCTAATATGTATTGTTTTCCGATCGACATCTAAATCGGCGAGCCGAAGGCGCACAACTTCACTAACCCTTAGCCCTGCGGAATAGGTTACATATAGAAGAGCGCGGTGCTTTATGTTCTGGGCTGAACGAATAATTTGAATGACTTCACTGAGTGAGAGGACATTTGGAAGTCGTTTCTGACGCTTCATTCGTGGGACGGTAAATTTAAGCGACGGCTTACCGTAAATCTTTTGCAAATAAAATTGAAGTGCACTATATGCTTGGTTCATGTAAGCTTCGGAACTGTTTTGCTGAAGAAGAAAAAGCAGATATGCTCTAACGTCCTCATGCCCCATCTCGGAGGGATTCTTTGTCGTCATCTGAATAAAGCGCCGAGCATGACCTACATATGCTTTGATCGTTTTACGGCTGTAGCCGTGCAGCTTCAAGGATTCAACAAGTTGAGTCTCTTCACGTTCAGTCCATTTCTGCTTGTGAACTTCATGAGATAAAGTTTCGGCAACAACTGAGGGCTCGTGCGAATGTAACCGAGGACGATTTGTAGCAGATTGACCTGAAGATAACATCAAGCTCCGCTCCATCACAGCATTAATCCATCCAAATTTTACTCTTAGTCCCGGATGAACTTGAATCTCTGCATCCCGAAATAACGCTAGCAGCATCTCGAAGGACTCCTCCGTTAACGGTACAGTCCACACCTTGGCCACAGCATCCCACTTTCTGCCTGCTAATCCTCGAATACGCTCGATCCACTCTTCCTTATAAGTCATTTGAATCCCAATTCGTTCTTCAGACCACGGAATAATTCGAATGTACATATGCAATACCCCTTCTTTTTACTATCCTGTAAAATAAAAAAGACAGAGCAATCGTCCATTAGGACGCGCGCTGTCTTCGATGCTTTCGAAGCATTATACTTTGTATTACAAAAAAATTGTTATGGGTTTCTCGGTTTATGTTTTTAATGTTCCGCCGTTAATTCGAGCAATACGACAAGCAAATTCGTTTTTGTCACTCGGCCAATGACCTCGTATGGATTTTCTTCAGACCGCTCGTTTTTGTTCCAAGAAGTTTGGATTACTGGCAAGCAGCTAATTTGACGATCAAGCATTTTTTGGGTGGCAGAGAGGATGGACTCGTCTTCAGTTACAGCAAGTGTCTGAGCTCTGCGGGTCATTACCATGGTGACCGGAATATCATTTAAATTGTTTTGTCCAAGTGTAATTTTGAGCAGATCTTTGTGGGATACTATTCCTGTAAAAAAACCTGCGTCATTTACGACCATCAGAGTACCTGTGTTTTCCTTGAATAGAGCAACCATTGCATCATAGGCGGATGCAGACTCCGATATGATAATCGGTTCACTGTATATATCCTTAACCTTCAGTTGCTTCAGTCTAGTCTCCACATGACCGGTTAACTTCAAGGCTTTTCCTAAAAAATAACCAACTTTCGGTTTTGCATCAAGTACACCTAACATAACAAGAATGGAAAGATCAGAACGAATGGTGGGACGGCTGAGTCCGAGCATTTCAGCGATTTGTTCGCCTGTAACAGGCTCATGATGTCTAACGAGTTCAACAATTTCAGTTTGACGTTGAGACAGCTGTATGACAATTCCCTCCCTCATTCATAAAATAAGCACAACAATCTCATAATAATGTATATCTGTCAGTTTATATTCCAATGTTGCGGTTAGAATGTCAAGTCATTCGTTTATGGAAGTAATTTCTTTTCCAAATAAATCACAATATTTATTGCGTCATAATTAAATATGTGGTACATACTATTATGGGAGTTTAAAACTAAAGATATATGATTAAAGGAGGAACCATCTCATGAAATTTTTCTTGGATACAGGTAACGTTGAAGAAATTAAACGGATTGTACGCCTTGGTCTCGTTGACGGGGTAACTACTAATCCTTCTCTTATTGCAAAAGAAGGCCGTGATTTTAAAGAAGTAATTAAAGAAATCACAAGCATTGTCGATGGACCAGTAAGTGCAGAAGTAATCAGCACTAAAGGCGAAGAAATGCTTAAAGAAGCAGAAGAAATCGTAAAATGGGCTCCCAACGTTGTAATTAAATTGCCAATGACTGAAGACGGTCTATATGCTTGTCATGAGCTTACTAAGAGAGGCATCAAAACAAACGTAACATTGATCTTCACAGCTGCACAAGGTCTTATGGCTGCTAAAGCTGGTGCTACATACATCAGCCCATTCGTGGGACGTCTTGACGACATCGGTGTAGAAGGTATGAAATTAATCAGAGACCTAAGAACAATCATCGATAACTACAATATGCCTACTGAAATTATCGTAGCAAGCGTTCGTAGCATTGCTCATGTGGAACAAGCTGCAATTGCAGGTGGCCACATCGCTACAATCCCTGGTTCTCTCGTTCCAACACTTTGGAAACACCCGCTTACTGATAACGGTATTGCTCGTTTCCTTAAAGACTGGGAAAGTGTTCCTAAAAAATAATCATTTAATTCGTACTGCGAGTTAAATTCTTTAAAAGAGTGGTTGCATTTATGCTTCCGCTCTTTTTTTGTTTTCATTTATATTCTGAAAATCGATTGTATTCTGAAAATTTCAAGAAAATAATTGACGAAACTAAATTGTTGTACATATAATTGTTAAGACAACTTTTTTTTAAAAGGAGGATACCTCTCTGTCTCGTTTTAGCTCACCTGAACAATCCTTTGGTTTTCGGTACGGGAATACTTTTCGGAGAGTAACATCTCAATTTGCCAGTAGACTTAAACCGTATGATATTACCCCTGAGCAGTGGTCCGTTCTTTACTGCGCCTATAAGCATGAAGGAATTAATCAGAGAGAATTATCGGAGCTTGCCGGTAAGGACCAACCTACGACAACCCGAATTTTGGACCTGCTGCATAAGAAGGGCTGGATCGAGAGGCAAGATGACCCTGCAGACCGACGAGCATATCTCATTCATGTGACTCCATCTGCGAAAGAGCTTATAGAACAGACCATTCCGATAGAAGTTCAATATAATGATGAGCTGCTGCAAGGAGTTACCGATGAGCAGCTTGCCGTTTTAGATCAAATTATGAATCAAATTAAGCACAATTTAGACAACATGAAACTACAATAGGAGATGTTAGGATGGAAGAACCACAAGATAACCGATTATGGACCAAAGAATTTATCATGCTAACCATTTGTAATTTATTATTATTTCTGAATTTGCAAATGATCATATCTCCGCTTCCAGCTTATGTGAAAGAAACATTTCACGCGGATAACTTGACAGTCAGTCTGTTTACGACGTTATTTGCACTGTCAGCGATTGCAGCTCGTCTCTATTCAGCTAAAGCGTTGGAAAAAGGAAAACGAAATCTCATTCTATTCCTAGGACTCTTTTTGTCTTCGCTGTTCTTAGCCGTGTTCATAGCTGTCTATGTCATTGCAATGATGAAGAAATCAGCTTCAAATCGATCAGAGAACATCTCGGACCAAAAAGTGTATAATTAATAAATTAAGCAAAAAACAAGCCTTGTACGAATTGGACAAGGCTTGTTTTCGATATTTTCAATGAAAATCTACATCAATTCGTCTTCTGGTACCAGCTTGGTCCTTCGGCATACGAACTTCGAGAATTCCATTTTTGTAGCTTGCCTTCACACCTTCTCTTTTCACCTGAGCCGGCAAATGTATTGAACGTGAGAAACGACCCGTAAACCGCTCTCTGCGGTGCATTTGATCTTCCTTCACCTCGTTCGTACGGTTAATAACCCCTGCAATCGTCAGCATATCCCCTTCGATCTCAATGTGAACGTCTTCCTTTTTCTCAAGTCCAGGAATTTCACATGATGCAACGACTTCCTGATCGGTCTCATACACATCAATACGATGCGCCCCGAAACGTTCGCCTACAGCGAGGCTTGGCGGGAAGTTATCGAAGAAACGATCAAAATCTCTTCTCCAATGATCTAAACTGCGAAAAGGTTCATAAGGAATAAGCGCCATCACTATACCTCCAATTTGTGTTGTCATTACCGCTAATAGTATGCTCAATCATCCGAATGAGCATGCTTAATCGTCATACCATGGGCATGAACCTCAGACTTCTCTTCATTGTTCTGCGGACGTATCGCAAATAATGTAATGACCGCTCCTGCGGCACTAACAACAGCTAACGTAGTAAATAGTATCCAGTGATGATTTTTCATGAGCAGCGAGGCGACAGGCGGTCCGGCAGATAATCCGATAAACCGCATGCCGCTATATAATGATGAAATCGTTCCCCGCTGTTCTTTTGAAATTCCCTCTGTAATCAGCGCATCAAGACAAGGCAGTATAATCCCTAGCCCGATCCCGCTAATGACAAATAATCCAATCATCAAATATATATTGTACAGAAACCCTGCACCGAATAAAGACACAGCGGACATCGCCATTCCGGTGAATCCGATCCACTTCATAAGCTTTTTGTTTTTACCGATTTTTTTACCCGTAAAATAAGAAGCGAGACAAAGCATCCCGAGCGGGATTGCTAATACAAGCCCTTTTACTACACCGTGGATATTATAGCGATCTTCCAGTTCATTAGACAAAAACACTTGCACGCCAAAAATAAGGAACATGCCGATGCAGCCAATCGCGAAAATGGCATAGAGCCACCTGCCCTTTTCCTTAAAAATATCAACAATGGAGTGCAAAAAACGTTTTAATGATGGAGCCTCTTTTTGTTGCTTAGGTACCTTTACGAAAAAAATGACAAGCATTAGAGAGATCAGGCACAGTACGGGAATAGCCATAAACGGCAAGTACCAGAGCAGAGATCCTAACAAAGCTCCAACAATCGGACTTAGCACTTTGCCGAATGTATTGGATGTCTCGATGATCCCTAAGCTCTTGCTGACTTCCTTTTCATCCTTGAACATATCTCCGACAAGCGGAATGACGATCGGGAAAGCCCCCGCTGCTCCAATACCTTGAAGTAATCTTCCGCCAAGAATAATCCAGTAAAGCGAGCTGCCTCCGCTGCCGAGCCAAGCCGCTCCCCCTGCTAAAGCTCCTCCAGCACCAGCGATAATTAAACTTGGAATAATAACCACTTTACGGCCAAATTTGTCCGACAAATATCCAGCAACCGGTACGAGAAAAATAGCAACGACACCATACACTGTAATGAACAAACTAACTTGAAGCGAAGTAATGCCAAGCTCATGTGTGATTTGCGGTAAAATGGGAATCAGCATCGAGTTGCCTAAAGTCATGATGAGCGGAATAAAGGCAAGTGCGACGAGATCCCATTTTTTCTTTTGCATAACAAAGACCACCTTTAAGCCGTGTTTTCATTTTCATCACATGACGCTATTATTCCCATAAAGCCAAAAAGGACAGCATCCGAAATGGGCTGTCCTTTTTGGCGTTTATTATAATTTATTCCTGTTATACGAATAAAGGCACCTGTTTAATTCCATCCGGCGAAATGCTGACAAGACCTTTATCCGATAATCTAAGCTCAGGGATTACGACGAGCGCTAAGAGCGATAAAGTCATAAATGCGTTATTGAGTTTGCATCCTGCATCGTAGAGCGCTTGACTGATTGCACTGGACTGTTTGGCTACGGTCTCAAAAGGCTCGGCAGACATCAAGCCAGCAATTCGCAGCGGGAATGGTGTTGTCTCATCTTCCGTGACCACGGCAACACCGCCTTGCATCGATACGACGACTTGAGACGCTTTGGCCATGAGTGCATCATCGTTCCCAATAATGACTAAGTTATGACTATCGTGAGCAACAGTCATGGCAATGGCAGCTGGCTTATGAAAGCCAATGTCCGAGACGAGTCCAACCGCATAGTTGCCCGTTCCTTTATGTCTTTCAAATACAGCAATTTTGCTTAGACCGCTATGCACATCAATCCGAACTTCATGACCTGATACCGGTACAGATACTATTTTTTCTTTCGTTTCTGCATGATTTTCAATCACTTGGATGGCACGAGCAGATACTGTCCCTTCGGGAATCGGCGCTTTGATGACAAAATCCTGTTCTGTAATTTCGCGGTTCAAATGTACCGTTTCGCGAGCTTCTAGAGGGTATTCGTAGTCTTGCCAATTTGCAACCATTTGTCCATTCTCCGCTACTACTTTACCTGCGGCGATTGTCATTTGGACATTTACATCCGCTAGATTACCTTCCAGCAAAATGATGTCAGCACAAGATCCGGGCGTAATCGATCCGATATCGCGGGCAACACCGAAACGTTCAGCAGTATTGATTGTAGCCATTTGGAATGCCGTTACAGGCTTCACACCTTGAGCAATCGCATGACGAACGACAAAGTTAATGTGACCTTCCTTGAGCAGCGATTCAGAGCTGCGGTCATCGGTAACGAGCATCATGCGCCGAGTATCAAGTCCCAGCTCCGTGTGCGCTTTAATCGTCTCTGCTACATCGTGCCAAGCTGAGCCTTGCCGCATGTTCGCGTACATGCCGAGGCGAATGCGCTCTACGACATCTTCCTTCGTTACACATTCATGATCTCCAGTCACACCAGCAGCTGCATATACAGGAAGACGCCAATCGTCAGCAGGCCAAGTGAAGTGTCCATCCACTATTTTGCCGGCACGCAGCGTCTCCTGAATTTCCCCAATCATTTTAGCATCACCATATACAACACCCGGGAAGTTCATCACTTCTCCAAGACCGATGACATCATTTCCCCATTTCAACGCCTCAGCTACCTCCTCAGGGCCAAACGATGCTCCCGTCGTCTCCAAATCCGGATTCGTTGACGGGACACATGAGGCTACTTGCATATAAGCAGCTAAAGGCGTTGTCCGTGCTTCTTCTACCATATAGCGCAGTCCTGGCAGACCGAGTACGTTAGATATTTCATGAGGATCGAAAAATCCACCCGTCGTACCAAGCGGCAGCACCGCTTTTGCAAATTGAGTAACAGTCAACTGAGTGCTCTCGATGTGACAGTGACCATCCAGCAGTCCCGGCGCCATATATTTACCCTTCGCGTCAATAATGGTTGTATGTTCGCCAATCGTATGACTGACATCTTTCCCTACGTATGCAATTCTTGAACCTTGAATAGCAATCGACATATTTGGAATCAGTTCACCTGAAATGACATTCACTAAAGTTCCACCTGCAATAACAAGCGTAGCCGGCTTATCCCCTCTTGCTGTTGCCACCAATTCTGGAACACATTCAGCCAAAGCGGGGCGATTAAACGAATTGTATTTATTCTCTGTTGCCACGGTTTCCCCTCCATTATCGAAACTGTAAAAATGTATATTGTTAAGTATTATAAACATATGTAATGTACGTGTAAATAAATATATCTTAATCAATTAAATCCCTGAAAATTGCGTTACAGAATATGACATTAATGTTGGATATACAGAAAAAAGGGATCTAGCTAATAGCTAGACCCCTAATATGAACCTTTTTACAACAAGCTATATTCGTATGTTTCTGAATCACATCCAGCAATGAACGGACTCACTTCTCCTAAAGAATAGACATGCAGTAAATGCATCGCCCGAGTACAAGCGGTATAGAACAGCTTCCGCTCGCTTTCTAACGCATATTGCTTCTTCGAACCGTCATAAATGAGCACAGCATCAAACTCAACACCTTTCGCTAAGTACGCAGGAATGATATGCACCCCTTTTTCAAAAGCGAGCGTCGTCTTCTTAATCAACTTTGAAGCAACATGAGACTTAAGCGCTTCGTGCACTCTGGCGCTCTCACTTGCTGTTTTACAGATCACCGCAATCGTCTCATAGCCATCCTTGCGTAGTATATCAATATCTGCAATCAACTGACGATTCAGCCGATGCCGATCATTAATTTCAATCACTTTAGGGAGTTCACCGCTTCGGTTAAAAGGAACAATCTGCTCTCCGCCTGGTATCATCCCCCGAGTAAACTGTACAATTTCCCGAGTAGAGCGGTAGCTTCGTGTAAGTACAATCCGCTCCGTCTGTTCAGGGTCGTACAAATTCATCAGAACATCTGTATTTTGTAATACAGACGCATGTGCGTAAATAGCCTGATTGAAATCTCCGAGCGCGGTCATGCGTGCTCTTGGGAACATTCTCTTCATGAACGACAGCTGGAACGGCGAATAATCTTGTGCTTCGTCAATGAATACATGACGAATCGTCGTATTCGTACGGAAGCCTTGAATATGTTCCTTCAAATAAAGGAAAGGTGTTACATCTTCGTAGTTCAGTTCGTTTTGTCTAAGTTTATCTAACGTTTGCTTGCATATTTCATCCCAATACTCAGGGCGATTCACATTTTTGGTTACTTTAGCGAATAACAGCTCATCTTGAAATAACTGACCGTATAAATACTTGTAATCGACAAAACGCAGTGACTTCACCCATTTACGTAGCGGCTTCAGACGTTCGCTAACGATCATCCGTGCCAAAATTTCCTTCTCTTGCTCGAAATCGTCGAATGTAACTCCTCTATCTTTCTGCTTGCGGCGAAGCCTAGTATATGCTCGTTGGTAGTCTTCTGGTTCGAGCAAATTAATCGCTTCTTCTACCCAAGGTTCATCCCACTGCGCTTTACCGTACGCTGCAATCTCTTTGAGCAGCCATTCACGGACCAGCTCCAGACGATTTGGCATCGTAATTGCATGGTCGTAGCTATAGAACATTTCTTTAATCTTCTCCGCTGACACGACTTCTTCACCTTGAAAACGAACCGGTCTGAACATCATCCCTTCAGCGGCAAGCAGTTCTTTATATGCATTAATCACGTTCAAATAATCAAGAGAGGATTTATAGCGAATCGAACTGATTCTAGCTGCATAACCAGGATCACTCGTCTTTGACAGCACATACTCGATTTGCTCAAACGGATCTTCCAGTTGAAATTCCCGGCCTAGCCTATGCTCTAAATATTCTTGTAAGGTCGTCTGCAGCATATTCTCTTCTCCGAGCTCCGGCAGAACGGTGGAGACATAGCTGTTGAACATCGGATTTGGAGAAAATAGTACGACTTGATCTGCCTGTAGATGTCCGCGGTATTTGTACAATAAGTAAGCAACACGCTGCAGCGCTGCCGATGTCTTCCCGCTTCCCGCTGCACCTTGTACAATGAGCATCCGGCTCTTGTCATTACGAATAATTTGATTTTGTTCCTTCTGAATGGTAGCCACTATGCTCTTCATTTGAGCATCGGAGCTGCGGCTCAGCACTTCTTGAAGCAGTTCATCACCAATCGTCACACCAGTATCGAACATGTATCTAATGATTGCATCACGAATGACAAACTGTCTCTTTAACGACATCGACCCGCTGATATCACCGCTTGGCGTTTCATACGAAGCAGGACCCGGTGTACTGTCATAATATAAATTCGAGATCGGTGCCCGCCAATCATAAATGAGGAACGTTTCGTTATCATCATCTAAAAATGACGCGATGCCGAGATAAATCTGCTCGCTCTTCGTCTCACCATCTTCCTTGAAATCAATTCGTCCAAAATAAGGCGAATTGACAAGACGCTTAAGTTTCCCAAGCGCTACTGAAGAGTGAAGATGTCTTCGTTCCCGTTCAGACAAAATTTCAGATTGTTGGCGCAAGCTTGTTGATGTCTCGCCCACATCGTCAGCCTCACTGAAATTGACCGTAACTTCATCCCAGAAATCTTTACGCATCGTTACCACTTCACCGCGGACCGAACCTACATCTTGCTCTAGCCTCTTTATTCTTCTGCTAATTTTGCCCGTTACTTCATCCACGCGCTGCTGTTCTTCGCGCCATTCATTATCCACTGTACTCATGTCATCGCCTCTTAAAATTTATATTTGACTTTCCAAATAGTCTTTGTTATAATATAGTAGTAATATTATGTTTAAAATCTCTCCGATTTACATAGAGAAACCAAACCATATTGTATCAAGGCCGGCTTCGGAAATCAACCTCGAGCTTTTTTATTTTCTAGTCACTTATATATACTTATGAATGTTTATTCATTTCAGTATAAAAGGCTGAGCGCTACCTAGCGCCCAGCCTTTACTTTTTTTACAGCACTTCACTTTATGATTGAATAGAAAATTTCACAACTTTTTTAGAAGTATCATCCAGCTCACGCAGCTCGTTATCCAGCAGCTTAAAGTGCATTGCACCGACGTTCTCTACTGCGTGTTTTACTTTCGATGCTCCAGGGATCGCAACTACTGTATCACCATGAAAATGAATTAACCAGTTCAGCGCAATTTGACTTGCAGTACGCTCATATTTCTGCGCTAGACGCTGCAGGGCATCGATGAGCGGCTTCGATTTCTCGAGCCCCCGCCTACTGAATCCAGGCTGAAACCTGCGCACTCCCTGAATTAAGCTTCTGTCTGCATGAAATTTACCAGTTAGGAGGCCCTGCTCCAGCGGGGAGAAGGCAATAATCGTCATTCCGAGCTCTTTAGCAGCATCCAGTACACCATTCTGCTCAATTCTGCGGTCATAGATGCTGTATTTGACTTGGTTCGAAACAAGCTCTATTCCATAGTCCTTCAAAGCAGCATGAGCTTTGCGCATTTGCTCCTCTGAATAATTGCTCACGCCAGCATATCGAATTTTACCTGCACGAATCAATTGAGCCATGGCTTTCATTTCTTGATGAATAGCTGACAATGAGAACGGCTGATGAATTTGATACAAGTCGATCGTTCTTCCTCCAAGCGCAGCAATTCGTTCATCAATCGTATCCACTAGCGATGAAGCTGAACGTAACGCTGGCCACCATTTCGTAGCAATGTATACCTGCTCGGTATTCACGCCCTCTGCTTCAAGCGTTTTTAACGCCCGGTCGAGTGCTCGTTCAGATTCACCTTTGCCATATACTTCAGCTGTATCCAGCCAATTGATGCCGCCTTCGATGCTTGTCTTAACAATCGCTGTAATGTCTTCATCAGACAGAACCGGCCAGTATCTCCCTACAACTCCCCTCCCCTTACTAAATTGCCAACAGCCAAGGCCAAGGGGGGATATTTGCAAAGAAGATGAACCGAGCGGCCTTAATTCCACTTTGCGCACCGTCATCTACCTCTCTCCAATAGAAAATGTGTACGCTGTCTTACTTCTATAAAATGAGCTTAGTTTCCTCTAAACCTCGAGAGCCAAGATTTAGATTCTTGTCTTTCTTCCTCTAGCTTATGATAATGGTCTAGCAGACGGTTAAGTCTTTCCAGTTGATATCCGTAGTCATAAATCGCAGCAGCAACGATCGACTGCCTCAAAGCGTATTCCTTATGCTCTATATACCGCTCGATGACATCTTTCATGAACTGCTCATTATCTAGCTCCTGCCACTGTGATTCACTGCTCATCGGCTTCAATTTCTGATCAAACTTAAGAAAAATAATTTCGTGAAACTTGCTTAATTTTTCTATATGCTGATCAAAATAATGGTCCTTCGCTTCCGAGCGTCCTCCCTGAAAATAATGCTCCTCCACGGCATCCAGCACTTCAAGCCCCTTATGAAGGGTGTTCAACATCTGCTTATAGACGACCAAATGCCGGCTTTGGCTTAACTTCGGGCGTCTTAATTTGCGCTGCTCTTCCTCCATCAGCTTATATTTATCCGAAAGTGAACTGATGGAATCCTCTAACATCCGTCTCTCCTCCCGAAAGACGTTCTCCTTCATCTCGTCAGAAATGGCAGTACGTAATAATAAAGACAGGTGGGTGAATACACTTTGAATTTGCCCAACAAACTGAACCTTAGGCTTTGGCGGGAACAATAAAATATTGATGAGAAACGCTGACACAATGCCAATTAAACTTAAAGAAAAACGAGTTAACGCAAATTGCCACTGTCCCGAAGCTTCCATAACCCCAAGAACGGTAACGAGTGTAAGGCCAATATTTTCTTCCATTTTAAGACTTAAACAAACCATAATGACGATAATACATACGAGTCCAACAGCAATCGGCTCATTTGAGAATACCATTCCTCCAAGTAACGCAAGAACAGCACCAAGCGTATTCGTCTGAATTTGATCAATAAAATAACGCCATGATCGGTAGATTGAAGGCTGCATCGCAAAAATAGCTGCAACGCCGGCAATGACTGGGGACGGTAAATCCAGCCATTCGCTAATGTAAAGAGCTAAAGTAACCGCGATCCCTGTTTTTAGCATCCTTGCACCAAATGTCACGGTTTATCCTCCTTTGGATGCACAATCTAGACATATATATTAGAACGAAATAGGCTTTGAATGCAAATACATCCTGTCCTTAATATATCAAATGTGCTAACTTTGTATGACTTAAGGAACTTTTAAGCAAAAATTTATGAACATTTAAGTTTACTCTCATTTTAAATTCAGCAAAATAGACGACAATGAATCATGTACAGCCACCCTGTACGAACAAAAATGATGTAGAGAGGTGTTCATTTCATGAAACAAAAACACAAAAAAATGTTGATAGCAACACTTGCTGCTGGCACAATTTTTGCAGGCACTGGAGCTGCTTTATTTACGTCAAACGTATCTGCAGCCACTCCTGAGTCCTCCACCGCACAAGACGGTACAAGTACACAAGCTGCACAAAATCACGATCACAAATATGGACATAGAGGGCTCGGCGGACATTTCGTCAGAGAAACTGCAGAATTGTTAGGCGTTGAAGCGGATTCGCTCTTTAAAGAGCTGCGAAACGGCAAAACGTTGCTTCAAATTGTGCAAGAGAAGAAGGGCTGGAGTGAAAGCGAATATTTGGATAAGCTTACAAGCGAAGTTAGCAAACATATCGATGAAGCCGTGACCAAAGGTAAGTTAACGAAAGAAAAAGCGGAAGAAATTAAAACAAACCTTCCTGAACAATTAAAAGAAGCGGTTGAAAACAAATTTGATATGAACCATCCAAAAGGGGCCAAACACGGCCATCGTTTCAATTTCATTGAAGAAACAGCAACGCTGATCGGTACGGATGCCAACTCATTAATGGATCAATTGAAAGAAGGCAAAACACTTCTCCAAATTGTGGAGGAGAAGAAGGGATGGAGTGAGGATGAATATTTGAATAAGCTAACAGCCGTATTCGTGAAAGAGATCGATGCTGACGTCAGCAAAGGTAAATTGACGAAGGAGAAAGCTGACGAAATCAAATCCTCGCTAACAAGCCATCTAAAGAAAGCAGTCGAGAATAAAATGCCGGATAGACCAAAATTCGATCGCGGTCCTTGGGAGAAGAAGGATTCCACTGACAAATCAGAACAATAATCCCCATACTTAAGTTTATCGGAAGCAGAGCCGCCTATCTTAGGCTGCTCTGTTTTTGTTTGGAGTTTAGCAGCTTCTTCATCGCATAAATGACGTTGCCCGCATTAGCAGCCATGGTGATCGATTTATGACGGATTCGCTCAGGAACTTCAGCCTTGTGATCATTCACTCGAAAGAGCGTAGCCCGTGGATGCTGATGCGTCAGCTTCTCCATCGGCCAACGAATAACGATCGGTGTATGCAGTCCAGCCCCAAGCTCCATTACGAGCAGGTTCATATTTAATGAAGAATGAAGCCATTCATTCAAGCGGTTAACCATCTCAGCATAATGTTTGCTTTGGCGATACCCACCGCGAATATTTGGAACGAGCAGTCCCCCGCAGTACGCACATCTAGGGAGCAGTCTTGGATCCTTGACCTCCAAACGATCATGATCAATATGCTGAAGCAAAATGTCTAATGTCGGTCTAATATCCCACGTCTCCTCAGTACATGAATGAATGCACTTCATTTGGTCATAAGCGCCTTGAGGAGCGAAAATTCGCTGCGTATCAAAGCCTGTCCGATAGAACATTCCATCCACATTTGACGTCATTACGAAATAATCTTTATTTTTTAAGATGTGATACAGTGCTTTATAGATAGGGCTTGGCGGAACTTGATAGCGAAAATGGTTTATATGAACCGCATAATAAGCCCAATCCTGCTCTGGAGTCCAATCATGATACCCGACGAGCTGATACTGATGTGTGAATCCTTTCCTTACAAGTGATGGAAACAATTTCTTAAACATCTCTGTGTCGTAGTAGTCAATCCCTGCGGCTGCCGATAGTCCTGCTCCAGCGCCAATCAATATGCGATCTGCCCTTTTAAATTGATCTACTGCTTCATTTAGAACGTCGCGGTGCCTGTTAATATACTCATCTAATTTCATCGTCGTCCTCCTTTCTCTATCATTTATTTTCTCTAAACTTAAGGAAGCTTAACCATAAATAGCTGAACATAAAAAAAGACCTGGCTAATAGCCAGATCTTAAGTTCAGTTCACACATCATTTTTCTTCTTTATGATTCGTCACTGATACATCTAACAGGTCAAGAAGGAACATGAAAATCGGCACTCCAAGAATTAATCCCCATACTCCGAAAAAGTGCTCAAACACAATCAGAATCGCAAAAGTATAAAAAATCGGCAGATGCGTCTTAGATGACATAAACTTCGGATTCATGAAATAAGCCTCGATCGCATGCAGCACCAAGATCATAATAAGAATATATATCACTTTTACAAGCCCGCCAATTTTAAAAGCGATAGCGCACAGCGGAATCAGTGAAACAATAACCCCCATCACGGGTACGAGTCCAAGCAGGAATATCATCATCGCAAGTACGAACAAATTCGGAAATCCCATAATCCACAAGAATATCGTGGACAGAATTGTGTTCACTAGTGAGATCAGGAACTGCACCTCGATCACTTTTCCGAATGAATATACGAATTTTTTGCTGAAGTATTGAAGCTCATCATAAATGAAGCCCATTTTGCTATCTTTAAATTTTGCTGTAAACCGTTTAACCCGCTCCTTCTCAAGTAAGAAGAATAAGCTCATAATAATCGCGATAAGCAGATTAAGACTCCATTTGCCGATATCAGAAATCGTCCTCATCGCCAGATTAACACCTTGGTCTAAATAACCTCCGAGGTCCATCTTATGCAAGTATTCCATGACCATATCGACCCATTTATTGTTCGTGGGCATGAGCGGATTTTTATAGAAGGAAGACACTTGTCTAAACAGCTCATTAAGCTGCTCGAGAAATCTAGGGAAATACAAATAAGTACTCATGGCAAGCGATGCTAGAACAATGACATACAGCAGAACGACCAGTACATTGCTGTTTATTTTCATAAATTTACTGATCCGCTTTTGCACAGAGGACAGCAGGCGATTCACGAGATAGGTGAGGAGAAACGTAATTAGAATAACGTTAAGCATGCTTTTGAATACATAGAAAAATAATACGATCAGCAGCAGAACAATAATTCTTTTTACTGCTGAATTTGCAAAAAATTCATTTAAAAATTTCATTATGGATGCTCATTCTCCTTTTTCTTTCTCTAACAAGCCGTGTAATAGAAAATTTTTGACAATCAATTTCTATGTCTCTATCTTATGTGAATGGATACCTAAGTTGCAAATGTTTGTTTTAGACTTGTGGTCGCTGCATGGGGGGACCTCATGTGGCGGTTTAAAGAATCCAGAAAGAAAGACTAGCCCCTTTCTCTTCGTACACAAAAAAGCCCCTAAATGTATTAGGAGCCCCCTAATCTATTTAAATATTCATCATTTATTTCGTTCCTGTAAACGTAATGCCTTTAATGAAATATTTGTTGAAGAAACTGTAGATAAGCAGCGCCGGCAGTGTAAATACCATCGATGCAGCCATAATGTAATTCCAGTAGCTGATATATTGCCCTTTGAACGAGTTCAGCCCGATCGGCAGAGTAAACATCGATTTATCGGACAAAATGACGAGCGGTTTTAAGAAATCGTTCCACGATCCCATAAATATAAAAATCACTTGCGCCGCCAGAGCGGGTTTCGCGAGCGGCATGACGATGCGGAAGAAAATGCCGAACCGTCTTAATCCGTCCATCTCTGCAGCTTCCTCAAGCTCGCGCGGGAAACTTAAGAAAAATTGACGCATCATAAATATAAACGTGGCATTCGCCATCCCAGGCACAATTAACCCTTGATATTCGTTCAACCATCCAAACGATTTAATAATTAAATAGCTAGGAATTAACGTCACTTGCCCTGGGATCATCAGCACGACCAGAATGAGATAGAACCAGAACTTGTTGCCGAAAAATTCAATACGAGCCAGTGCATAACCCGCCATTGAGTTAAACAACAGATTGAGCAGCGTTACCGCAACAGCTACAAATACACTATTGAACATCCAGCGCAGGAACAGCGGCTCTCTCGTTAATACATACTTGTAATTATCAAGTGTAAAATGATCTGGGATAAAGTAAGACGCTCGCGATACGATTTCATCAAGCGGTTTGAATGACGTTGCTAATCCCCACAAAAACGGAATTATCGTAATAATGCCATACAATATTAAAAGTGCATAGACTATCATTTGGGATAAATTAACAATTGATAATTATGCTCTTGATCACGTCGTAATTATGCAGTCCTATTGTCAAGAAAATATGCATACATAGAATTGAGTGTGTTACTCTGTTGGTGTGTCGTATTATTGTAGTTCGAAAGGATGAATAAGATGATTAATGTGGCCATGTTAAGTTTTTGGCATGTTCATGCGGGAGAGTATGCAGAATATGCCACGCAGCATCCAGATACGCAAATCACAGCAGTATGGGATGAAATTCCAGAACGTGGGCGCAAGGAAGCCAAGGCAAGAGGTGTCCGTTATTATGAGTCACTGGATGAATTGCTTGCAAATGATGAAATTGATGCGGTTATTGTGGATACCCCTACCAGCTTGCACCGGGATGTTATGGTCAAGGCTGCTCAGGCAGGTAAACATATTTTTACGGAAAAAGTTCTCGCTTCAACGCTGCAAGAGGTGAACGAAATATTAGCAGCGGTTAACCAAGCGAATGTCGCACTTACTGTCTCATTGCCAAGACTTAATGATGGTTACACGCTTGCTATCCAGCAAGTGCTAGAAGAGGAACTGCTCGGAGAATTGACTCTGTCTAGGGTGCGTCTATCTCATAATGGGGCAACCGCTGGATGGCTGCCAGAGCACTTCTATAATTTAGAACAAACGAAAGGCGGTGCACTTATCGATCTCGGGTGTCACCCTATGTATTTAAATCGGCTGTTTCTAGGTGAACCCGAAAGCGTAAGTGCTCACTTCGGATATATAACGGGTAAAGAAGTAGAAGATAACGCCGTAGCGGTACTGAAGTTCAAAAATGGCGCGATTGGGATTGTCGAGACCGGCTTCGTGAACAGCTTCTCTCCATTTACGATTGAATTGCACGGCAAAGAAGGCACTCTGCTCTACGGAACACCAGACCATAAACTGCTTGTTCGCAGTAGTCGATTGGACAGCCAAGGATGGATTGAAAGAGAGATCCCTAGCAATGCGCCGAATGCCTTCAACCAATGGGTTGGCCACATTCAGAAATCTACCCGCGCAGATCATAACATTCAGCTCGCTACCGATTTAACAAGATTAATGGAAGCTTCTTATTTATCGGTTCAATACAATCGGGCTGTTGGGCTTAACGAATTACAACCATGAACAAAGCGATTGGCCCGCTGCAATTATCCATTATGAAAAATAGACCCTTCCAAAGATCGGTATAACGCCAAAACAATATAAAGAGCAATCTTCTGTACATACCAGCATATGAATGAAATGTGAAGGAGGTTGTACACATGTCAAAAACAATTCGTATTGGGATTATCGGTACTGGCGGAATTGCCCGTGCGCATGTAGCAGGCTATCGAACGATGGACAATGTAGATATTGTGGCTGTAGCGGATATCGTATCAGGCAAAGCAGAGCAGTTCATTCAAGCTGAACAGCTTGGGACCGCGCTTGCATTCACAGATCACCGCCGCTTGCTGGAGCTGGATTTGGACGGAGTGAGTATCTGCACACCTAATTTCGCTCATCACGAGACGACTGTCGATGCACTGAATGTAGGCAAGCATGTGCTCGTCGAGAAACCGATGTCAGTAACTCTTGAACAATCCATCGATATGGTACGAGCGTCAAAGAAAAATGATAAAATGCTGACCGTTGGTTTCCAGCCTCGTTATGACCCTAACATGGAAATCGTGCGCAGCTTTGTTCAGTCTGGAGAGCTCGGGAAAGTGTACTACGTAGAGACTGGCGGAGGCAGACGCCGCGGCATGCCGGGCGGAACGTTTATCCGCAAAGACCTTGCAGGTGCAGGAGCTATGGCGGATATAGGTTGTTATTCGCTAGATATGGCGCTGAACGCGCTCGGTTATCCGAAACCATTGACGGTTTCCGCATTTACTTCCAATTATTTTGGAGCGAATCCGAAATATCACAGCGAGGCTGACAAGTTCGATGTTGAAGATTTCGGGGTTGCTATGGTGCGGTTAGAAGGCGATATCGTTCTTAACTATAAAATTTCATGGGCGATGCACATGGATACGCTCGGAGCGACAATGTTCCTTGGAACCGACGCTGGACTTAAAGTGACGCCTGCAGGGACAGGACCTTGGAGCGGTGTATGGGATGGTAAAGTGGGAAGCATTAAGCTGTATCATGATGTAAATAAGCATCATACCGAAAGTCCGATACCGATCATCGAGCACAGCATTAATCTATTTAACGCGAAGGTTCAAGATTTCGTCCATGCCATCGAGCAAGGCGGACCTGCTCCGATCCCTGGCGAAGATATTTTGTACAATCAAGCCATTATCGACGGAGTACTTCGCTCAGCGGAGCTGAAGCGTGAAGTAGACATTCATATCCCTCAACTTTAATAAAAATAAAGGCCTTCCTTCAGCAACCTGCTAAAGGAGGGCCTCATTCTTTTAATTCACTTCAACAACCCAATGAAATGGATCGGCAAGTTTGCCTGTTTGAATGCCTGTAATCGTATCGTACAGTTTCTGAGACAGTTCGCCAATTTTGCCATCGTTAATGATCATTTTATGATTAAGCCAGTTCAGTTCACCGATCGGAGAGATGACCGCTGCCGTTCCTGTTCCAAATGCTTCCTCGAAAGTGCCATTTTGATAAGCTTCATGTAGCTCTTCAATCGACAATTTTCGTTCAACGACAGGAATTCCCCACTCTTTAAGCAATGTGATGATCGAGTCTCTCGTCACTCCGTCTAAAATGCTGCCATTCAGTTCTGGCGTCAGCACCTGTCCATCGATTTTGAAGAAGACGTTCATGCTGCCAACTTCTTCAATATACCGTTGTTCGATGCCATCAAGCCAAAGCACTTGAGAATATCCGCTTTCTTTAGCTTCGACCTGAGCTTTAATACTAGAAGCATAGTTCCCTGCCGTCTTCGCAGCACCTGTACCGCCGCGTACTGCACGAACATATTTACTTTCCACATTAATATGGACAGGCTCAAGTCCTTCCGCATAATAGGCACCGACAGGCGATAGAATGACCATTAGTTTATATTCATGCGATGCACGCACACCTAGACATGGCTCAGTTGCAATAATAAAAGGTCTAATATAGAGAGACGTGCCTGGTTCTGTAGGAATCCAATCTTTTTCAAGCGAAATGAGCGCTTTTAATGCTTCCAAAACCTGCTCTTCATCAATTTGCGGAATCGTTAATCGATCGTTAGAACGATTGAGTCTCGCAAAATTCTTTTCCGGTCTAAATAACAAGACACGGTTATCGGTTGTTTTGAACGCTTTCAATCCTTCAAACACCGTCTGTCCATAATGAAATACCATAGCTGCCGGATCGAGCGTAATGGGAGCATAAGGGACGATTCTTGCATCATGCCATCCCTTTCCTTCTTTGTAATCAATGATGAGCATATGATCTGTAAAATATTGCCCAAACCCTAAACGACTAAAATCAGGTTTTTCTTTCAATACTTCTCTGCGTTCAATTTTAAGTTGACCTTCCATGACTACACGCCCTCCAATCATGTTCTCGCTGTATGCAAAATCTCGGTAAGTATAATTTATTCAGGCTTCTACCAAAAGATATTTATGAACGAAGCCGGACAAGTATTATTGAAACATAGTATACGCGCATTATATGAATTAGGGCAAGCTGTATTCACAATATTGCAGTAAAAAAATACCGACTCTTCTTTCGAAGAATCGGTTTTTAATATTGCTAGAGCGCCTGAGACGACCAAGAGAGCAGAGGCATCTGGGAACGTTCGTGCCAAGCAGCATAGTCTGCATCAACCGCGATGCTGTGAACGATTGTACCTTGCTTCCATCCATTTCCCTATAGCGCGCATCCCATGAGGTCCATAACCGTGTGATACGGAACCCCTCTCATTTGAGTATGAAATAGACGAATTTCCCGTTATTAAAGTGAAACTCTCATTCTTTCCCTTGCAGAGCGCAGACATGCATCAATTAGCCGCATATTGGATATTGAATCCTCTGGAGTGAACTTCGGATGCTGTTCTTCAAACACTGCACGCGCAAAATCATCAACCTGAATTACGTAAGGGTCCGTACTAGTGACATGCTCATGACGACGTTTTCCATGGGAATATACGATAAATTCATTATCTGGTCTCTTGAGGATTGCACAATCGCCGGAATAACCGATCGCACAGCGATTCCTGCTGTACTGATAACTCCCCACCTTAACTTCTGCCCCATAGTCCCCTCCTCTAGAACAGTTATTGTTCTGTTTGTTTGTCCTTCTCCACATAATATGATAGGTGATCATGTCCCCATTCGTTTATTAAACGGAGGATCGGAAGTAAAGACTGGCCTCGTGGTGTAAGGGAATATTCGACTCGAGGAGGAATCTCCGTATATACCTTACGATGTACGATTCCGTCTGTCTCGAGTTCCCTCAATTGCTGCGTCAGCACTTTATGTGAAAGTTTCGGAAATTTCTTGCGAAATTCATTAAATCGTAATGTCCCCTCCATCTCTAAATAATAAATAATATCAATTTTCCACTTGCCGCTGATGATTGAAATGGTAAGCTCCTCATGACAGTTCATTTGCTGATCTCGGAATTGGTGCCTCGTCGTTTTATTATCACGATCGGACAAGAACAATCACCATCCAATATCCTTATTTTAATTTAATAGTAACATCTTGGTAACTAAATAACAAAAAAGTGCGTTCTTTAACAAGATAACAAACTAACATATAATATAACCGTTACCAAAATAGTATAAAATGAGGAGGGTGTGCATGAATCAAATTACTGCGGATGTCAATGAAAGAGTAGCTAAGTTTCTGAATGGAACTAAAAAGATGTTTATCAATGGTGAATTTGTTGAGTCGGCGTCCGGAAAAACATTTACTACTCCGAACCCAGCCACAGGTGAGACGCTAGCTGTTGTGAGCGAAGGCGACGCCGAGGACATCGATCTTGCGGTACGCGCTGCACGAGCTGCGTTTGACGAAGGACCTTGGAGCCGAATGAGTGCGGCACAGCGCAGCCGCCTAATGTATAAGCTCGCTGATCTTATGGAGGAACATAGCGAAGCCCTCGCACAGCTTGAAACGTTAGACAATGGTAAGCCGATCAATGAAACGACCAACGCTGACATTCCGCTCGCGATTGAACACATGCGCTACTACGCAGGATGGGCAACGAAAATCGTTGGACAGACAATTCCTGTAAGCGGCCCTTTCTTTAACTATACCCGCCACGAGCCCGTTGGTGTCGTTGGTCAAATCATTCCTTGGAACTTCCCGCTTCTTATGGCGATGTGGAAGCTTGGAGCTGCTCTAGCTATAGGCTGTACCGTGGTATTGAAACCGGCTGAACAAACTCCGCTGTCAGCCCTCTATTTAGCGGAATTGATACAAGAAGCTGGTTTTCCAGAAGGTGTTATTAATGTCGTTCCAGGATTTGGAGAGACAGCAGGCCAAGCGCTTGTAAACCATCCACTCGTGAACAAAATTGCATTTACAGGCTCCACTGAAGTAGGCAAAATCATTATGAGACAGGCGGCCGACAGTTTGAAACGTGTTACACTCGAGCTCGGCGGCAAATCGCCTAATATCATTTTACCGGATGCTGATATGACGCGGGCAATCCCTGGGGCTCTCTCAGGTATCATGTTCAACCAAGGTCAAGTGTGCTGCGCTGGTTCACGGCTGTTCATCCAGAAGAAATCTTACGATAACGTCGTTGCTGATCTCGTGTCTCATTCCCAGAAGATTAGACAAGGTCCGGGACTAAGCTCCGAAACCCAAATTGGACCGCTCGTATCTGAGGAACAACAGTCACGTGTTATGCGTTATGTAGAGATTGGGCAAGACGAAGGTGCTGAGCTGTTAGTAGGCGGCGGCAATCCGTTTGACCAAGGCTACTTTGTCTCTCCGACGATCTTCGCCAATGTAAGAGATGATATGACGATCGCGAAAGAAGAAATTTTCGGTCCTGTCGTCGCAGCAATGCCATTCGAAGACTTTGACGATGTCGTCAGAAGAGCGAACAACAGTGACTATGGACTCGCAGCAGGCTTATGGACGGAAAATGTAAAAGCAGCGCACGAAATTGCCAGCCGCCTCAAAGCCGGAACAGTCTGGGTTAACTGCTACAACGCCTTTGACGCAGCATCACCATTCGGAGGCTACAAACAATCCGGTATGGGCCGCGAAATGGGTTCATATGCACTGAATAACTATACGGAAGTTAAAAGCGTGTGGGTGAATTTGAATTAATTTATTCGTATAAAATACAAAACAAGGCGGGCTGACCGCCTTGTTTTTATGTTATGTCAATCAAGCAACACTTCTGTATTTTTATTTCTTATTTCAAATAATGCTTTAATTTGTTTCTCCGTGTTTCGATCTGCAGATAGATTTGGCAAGTTGTCTTTTTTAAAAAAATCAACTTGTATGGTTTCGATCCCCGCCGCAGGTTCACCTCCAGTGATCTCGCACAAAATAAAAATTTTATATACATGAAGCGCAGACGGCGGATGATCATGAAACTTCTTGTCGATAATGCCTAGCAGTCTCACGGGCCTAACATCGAGTCCTGATTCTTCTTTCACCTCTTTTACAGCCACCTCTTTGGGCGATAAACCGATATCCGCCCAGCCTCCAGGCATGGCCCAAGCACCATCAACCCGTTCTTTTACAAGCAAGATTTTATCGTCCTTAAATACGACTCCCCGGATATCCACTTTAGGAGTTGGATAACCGGATTCGTTCGCAAATAAAGACTTGATTTTCTCCACTTCAACCTCTGTATACTCATTTAAAATTTCGATACTTAATTTTCGAAGCTGCTCAAACCTCTCTAAATCATATATATCCTTCGAATAAGCAAGACCCGCTTGGCATACCGCCTGGATTTGTTTTGCCCACTCAAGCCATTTAAGCTGCATCCTCATCGCTCCCTCGATATATGTATCCGAATTATACTATATATTTCCAAATTAGATGTAAGAAGAGAACCTGGAAATACACTCCCGATTCTCTGCATGGTCCGATTTTATATACCATTTCCTTCATAAGTAAACCCGATTTCGTTCATTTGATTCCCTACTAAGAAGTTACGAGTATCCAATAGGTAGGGATTCCTCATCTTCTGACCTATGAGCTGCCAATTCAGTTTCGCGTATTCATCCCAGTGTGTCATTAGAACAATCGCATCAGCGCGCTCCGCCACATCTTCCGGATTGTCACAGTAACGTACTTGCAGATGTTCATTTATGGTTCTAAACTTATCCATTCCTTTCGGATCATGTGCCTTCACGTTAGCTCCTAGTTTAATCAATCTCTCAATAATATATGATGACTGAGTATGACGTGCATCATCTGTATTCGGCTTAAAGGTAAGACCTAGAATCCCAATATTTTTTCCATTCAATGTTTTAAGCCGTCGTTTAATTTTATCTACACACGCTTCAAGCATGTTATTATTCGAGTCTATCGCAGCTCTTACTAGTGTTAGATCAGTTCTATATTTTCTGCCCGTTTCTAACAGCTCGGTCGTATCTTTAGGAAAACAGCTTCCGCTCCAACCGCTCGAAACTTGAAGAAACTTCTCACCAATACGAGAGTCGAGCCCCATCCCCCTTGCCACGTCAAGAACGTTAGCCCCTAATGCTTCGCATAGTCTTGCTACTTCATTAACATAACTGATCTTTATGGCCAAAAATGCATTAGATACATACTTAATCATTTCAGCGCTTTTCGTATCCGTTTCAAAATATACCGCTGTAGGAGACTGCTGCTGTTTGACCTTGAAATCAATCCATTGAAATAATTCACCATAGTTCACTCGCTCAATAATGTGATGGTAAAGTACACTCATCACGGTTCGTGCCCCGCTATGATTCGTCCCAACTACAATTCGGTCTGGGAAAAACACATCTTCGAGCGCAAACCCTTCCCTCAGAAATTCGGGGTTACTAACAACAGCGAAATGCTCATTGATACGAAGTCCTGAAGTCTCCTCAAGTATAGAGCCAACCAAGTCAGAAGTTCCTACCGGAACGGTAGATTTATTGACGATGACCGTAAATTGGTCTGGATTTAAATGCTCCCCAATGTTTCTAGCAGCCGCTTTTACATGTTCTAAATCCGCCGTACCATCTTCCCGTGAAGGAGTTCCTACCGCAATAAAGACGATATTGGCATTATAGACTTCATCAAAGGTTGTAGTTGCGCTTAACAATTGACGATTGACCATTTCCAGCATTAATTTATCTAGCCCAGGTTCAAAAAAAGGACTTTTCCCACCATTAATAAGCTTTACCTTGGCCAGATCGATATCAATAACCGTTGTGCGATGTCCCAAAGCGGCGAAGGCTGCCCCAGTGACAGTCCCAACATAACCTGATCCAATACATACAACCTTCATTATGCTCCTCCTTTCTCAAAATCTCTGCTTTGTCCACTCGATGATGTGCGTTTTCATCAAGACGTTTATTTATCATATTGGATGAATTGAAATCGGCTTGTGCGGATGAACTATTTCATATCATCCATTTTTCCTAAACCCACTTTTCAATAGAAACTAAAAATGCCCTCCAACGATCACATCGTACTGCATAGAGTAAATAAGTTCATACCTTTACGAGTTCAAGAAAAGAGGCGCAAACGTCTCATATCACGATCCTTTTATCCCTAACGTAAAAATAAATGATGAACAAATGAGCAGCGTTCCATTAACAGATACTACATTGCGGAGACCGACTGCCTTGTCATATTAACGAATCATAGTAGTTTACCGGCCCAGCAGATATTAAATCATGCTTCCCTCATCTTTGACACACGTCATATCATCTCTGGCAACGGTAAGGCCAAAGTGTATCAATTAGGAGGAGGAGCATTATGAGAATTGTTGTCACCGGTGGTGCCGGCTTCATTGGTTCCCATTTGGCCCAAGCATTACTGGGGGAAGGACACGAAGTGTGTGTCATTGACGACCTGTCAAACGGAAACAAGCATTTTCTTGCTGGTGCCTTAAGCAATCGACGCTTTCAATTTGTGGAGGGATCCATTCTGGATCGCCCGCTTCTAGAGAAATTGTTAGAAAATACTCAAGTGGTATATCACCTTGCTGCTGTACTCGGCGTGAAAAATACGGTTGAAAATCCACTCAAAGTGATCGAAGGAAATATTGATGGCACCAGAAACGTACTCGAACTCGCTTGGAAGAAGCAAATTAAAGTCGTGTTCACTTCGACGTCAGAAATTTATGGTAAAAATGATGAACTCCCATTCAGTGAACAATCTGACCGCGTCCTTGGACCGCCGCAAATTAATCGGTGGTGCTATGCCACGGCTAAAGCGCTGGATGAGCATATGTGCTTCGCATATTCCGACAAAGGTCTGCCCGTTACGATTGTACGTCTATTTAATACTTACGGACCACGTCAACTTCGACTCAGTATGGAGGTGTCGTACCCAAATTTATCGTTGCTGCATTAAATAATAAAGAGATTACGGTATATGGAACCGGCGAGCAGACGCGGTGCTTCACCTATATCGATGATGTTGTTAAGGGATTGCTTCCATGTATGAATCCGGCGTACGACAAACAAGTATTTAATATCGGAACAACCCACCGTATTAATATTAATGAGCTGGCTTACAAAATTAAGCGGCTCTCAAACTCTTCTTCTCCGATCGTTAATGTGTCTTATGTCAAGGCATACGGTCCCGGATATGAAGATATGAAGGATCGACTGCCTGATATAAGCAAGGCTGGATTGATGCTTGGCTACAAACCCCAGGTCGATATCGAACAAGGCTTGTTAACAACGATTTCTTGGTACAAAAACGTAAATTAAAAATTGGACCTCCCAGGCTATAAGCTTAAGGGAGGTCTAATACGTCATCACCTCATTCTTATGTATTTATCACGTTGCTACTAAAATATTGTTTATTAAATTGTATATTCCGTGCAGTGTCCCGCTTGCATAAACCGATTCTGTCTTTTTTCTGACCCATCCTAACAGCAATCCCATTAAGAATGTAAAAGCAAAATACTGAGCCGCGTATGCGATCGAATACTGACCCCATAACATGGGAGAAGCATGCATCAATCCAAATCCGAATGCACCGAGAATCATACCGAACTCTTTTTGCACAAGGCCTCTCCACACAAAATCCTCACCGTACGCAATGAACACGAGTTGAAAAATGATTGTGCTTGCACTAGGCAGTGACAACGCTAAATGATGACTGCCCATAAAATCTAGCAACTTTGTGAACCCGATTAAAATAAATAGGCACAACAAAAACCAATGTAAGTTCTTACGCCAAAGTCCTAGCTTAAGTCCGTAATAGGATAAGTCTTTCTTTCGAATGACGTATACTGCAATAAAAAACAAAATATAATTCCATATTGCTCCAAAATAATTCCACTCCAATACTTTTCTTTGCCAGTCATCTATTCCGATCAACTTTGGGGAAAATAGTAATAGACTTAGAACGACAAACAGTATGACAAAAGCGATTGTTTTTCTGAGCATATCTAGGCCTCCTAAATTCGCGTATTCATTTAGCCATTTTTAGAATACATTTTCTCTTGTTCTGCTTTGACATGTTTGCAGCCTTGAAGAGAACGGCCAAAATGGGCAATTGCAACAACCAAGATAGAATTAATGCTAATCTTATCGTGTATCTGCTGCCGACCGCGCCGACTACTAGCCCTCCTAACTATCACTCGTGTCTAATCGTGTACGAGCCCACCTAGCTATGAAGTAACAAAGAATATTACCAGATAAGCTTATAATACCGAACCAAATGGCGGGGGTAAGATGACCGATTTCCGGAAATTTTAAACTAATTATAAAGTTATCTTCCCATAGGCGGTCGTAGCCTTCTGAACCTGCACCAATGAGTAGACTCGAAACAACAAGCATAACTAGAATTCTTCGACCTCGAAGCACTGTATATCCAGTCCGCAGTGTATTGGTCAACTCTTTCCAAGGAGTCTCACTATGCTCTTTGTTAGACCGTTCGAAATGATTCTCTGGAATCTTCCACAACAATAGTCCACCCAACAATAAATAGATAAATCCTTCTATAAATAAGGCAAATTAAGTGCAACGCTCGTAAAGCCCAACACTAGCGATAACGCCAATAATTCCTACAATTTGATTCAATTGGTTCGATCTCAGGAATACATCGCCAATCTTGTCATCACCGATCTCATCGGTAAGCCAAGCTTGGGTCGAACCACTATTGAACGTCTCACCTATTCCACGAACAGCCTCTGCTGCTAAAACTCCAACAACTAATGATATCGCGAGAATGGACATAGAATGGGATAAGTAAGGGATGGAACCTTCAAGAACATAAGCAAAGCCTATGACAAGGATCCCTATAATGACTGATAATCTACGGCTGTAAGTATCCGCTATGATCCCTGTCGGCATTTCAAACAAGAGAACCGTTAATTCTAACACCGTGCCTCCAAAGGGCTTAGATGCAGACCAGATACGTAGTATAGAGCATAAGTCGTAAACATTGTTGCATTAGCAAATGAAATCAGAGCGTTCATGATTAAATAAACCTGAGAGGCATGTAATTTTCTCAATCGCATTCCGTCCTTTTAATTGTTGACATAAAAAAAGGAAAAGCAGAAGTATCCGCCTCATCAAAAACGACCATCGCTTGAAGTTAAGAAAAAGGCCGCCCTCTATATGATAACGGTCTACTATCGTGGTTAACTGCTTCGTGTCTCATTATAATCCAAAATATTACATAAAGACACTCATTGTTTCGACCCTCATGACTAAAGCTGCACGACTAAAGAAGTTGAAATAAAAATCTGATATAGGGATTATATACCAGTACATATGGGGGGGCTAGTAAACAATGAAAAAAGCAATTGCCGCAGTAACAGCTTTATTGATATTGCTCACTATGATCCCGTTATCGGCGTCAGCGGCCAGAACGGGACCAATTGAAGTTTATATCGATGGTAAATTTCAGCCTTATGATCAACCACCGGTACAGAAGGACGGCTATACGTTTGTGCCGCTTCGCGGAATTTTTGAAAGCTTAGGGGCCAAGCTAGAGTTGAATGGTAATACCATTCGCGCGGTCAAAGGTAATACGGTTATTGAACATACCATAGGGGAGAAAACAGCTATTATTAATGGACAGAGTACAACTCTTGCGATGCCGTCACTTGTCATTAACGGGAGAACACTTGTCCCTCTGCGATTCGTCAGTGAGGCTTTGGGAGCACAGGTGGAGTGGAGCTCGTTCCATAGAATTGTATATGTAGGAACGACTGACCGTAATAAATTGCCACTTTAGATGAAGCTGTATTATCGAATGACTATTTTGAAGTCAAGCGCCTTCTCGAGGAAGGAATGGATACTAATCCGGATTTCGTGCTTTTAAAAAGCTCCTCTTAGAGAATGGGGCCGATATAAACCAAATTGATCGTGTCTGGAATGCATTTAACTTATTGTATAATGAGAAAAATATCCTATTAACGGAGGAACAAGAGCTGGAATATACTGCTCTATTGCTCTCCTACAAGCCGGATTTCAAAGCATTAGACAATGGTAATATAGATTTGACCATTAATTATCCAATTGTGAAGAGTAAAGTAAAAGTGGTCGAAAAACTACTGAAAGCGGGCGCCAATGTTAATCAGCTAGGCGATGTGCATACAAGACCAGCCCTTATCGCCATAGCTGAAAGTAGGGATTTGGATGTGAAGACTCGGCTAGAATTGACACAATTAGTATTGAAATACAAAGGTGATCCCAACGCGAGTTACATATGTCCATGTGGCGATACTTGGACTCCTCTAGAGAAAGCAAGCATGCGTATTGTTGTCGGTTATGCCGAAGATGGAACACCAATTATGAATTACCCCGACATCGAGATTGTTGAAGCACTCCTTAAAGCAGGAGCGAGCCCTAAAAACGACTATTCCCTTTATTATTCCGTACGTGCGAATAATTACGAGATGTCTGAGATGCTTTTGAAAGCGGGCGCGAACCCGAACCAAACAGGAAAAGTTGCTCCGAATAATCAGATGACGGTATTGCAATTTGCTACAGAAAATAACAACAAGAAACTTGTCAAGCTATTGAGGAAATACGGGGCCTCAAATTAAATAGGCACCTACTGCTTTAATAGGAGTGATTAAGGAGTCGTGTTCTTCTCAGCACGGCTCCTTTTATTATTCTTGAATGTAAATTCACGAAGATAAATGAAGTGTAAATACCGTTTGATTGCGCCCGACAATCTTATTATTGTCATTTAATATATTGACTGGTAGAGCCTTGTCTCCATGCTTTTCAGTGGTAGGCTTCCAGTACAAACGGATCTTTCGAGAGCAGTGCTCGCATGGCAGTATTATCAACTCGGGTATCTTATGCCACTTCAAAACCAAAAGAACCGAAACTAGAAGCACATCAACCAAATTGGTTCGATAAGCTTGTTAAGCTGTTCCGAAAATAAATGAATATACTAGAAAAATACCCGCCTCCTTCGTCAGGGGCGGGCTCTCGCATATCATTCTATCTAACTCGTAATTGCGTCTACCTTGGTTTGTGGTGCGTTAGCGCATCGCTTGCACACCTTTACCGATTTTCCATCAGACTTAACCCGAGGATAGAGCAATTTGATTCTTGTGCTGCCGCAAATGGGACAAGTTCCCCTTGCGCGTGAAGGAAGATTCCAGAGCGAGCGTCCGCGTTTAGATTTAGCCATAGAATATAAACCCCATTTCCTAAATAATCATCAACCACCCAATAGGACTGTTAATTTATATTCTAGTTCTCGAAATAATAGAACGATCTTGTCCCTCTCAAGTAATCGTACTCTAGATCTCTCACAGTTTGTAATTAGGATGCCCGGGTATAGGACTATTTCACATACGTATTGACTCGATTTGAAAACCTTTCTTTACTGTTCACCAGAATATCACTCTCCCTTTTCATCATTATTTATATCGTTCTTCCATAATTCCTGCTAGTAACAAAAAAGAGCCGTCCCTTAGTCACTTATGATGACCTAGGGACAGCTCATTCTTTATATCTTAAATTTAAGCGGCATTGACTTCAGCTTGAACCGCTTGTTTACGCTGTTTAGCTGACTTACGGAAGTAGAACAGCTCATAAATGGCTGGTACTACGACAAGAGTCAACAACGTCGCAGCAGTTAAGCCGCCAATAACTACGATTGCAAGACTTTGCGATACGATGCTGCCTTGCTCAGGATGCCCGAATACGAGTGGAAGCATCGCACAGATTGTAGCAATCGCCGTCATGAGGATTGGACGCATCCGTGTCGAAGCCGCTTCAATAATCGCTTCTCGAATCGTCATACGTTCCTCGTTCTGTTTGATGCGGTCAATAAGCACGATCGCATTCGTTACGACGATACCAATGAGCATCAAGGCACCGAACAAAGCGGTGAAATCTGGATTCACGCCGGAAATAATGAGTGCTATGATCGCACCAATCGCTGCCAGCGGCAAGGAGAACATGATGGCCAGCGGAGCACGAAGCGTTTTGAAAGTAAGCACCATGATCAGGTACACCAGACCGATAGAAATAAGTCCTGTCATACCGATGTCGCTAAAGTCGCCCGCTTGGTCAACAGAAGCACCGCCTACGAATAAGCTAACACCTTCAGGTAGTTTCATTTGATCGGTAACTTTTTTGATGTCTGCGCCGATGACCGAAACTTTCTTCGGATCTACTTCGGCCGAAATACGGACATATGTTTTACCTTCTTTATGGTATAACATCGTCGGTTCATTGCGAACTTCAAATGTAGCTAATTTCGACAATGGTACAGGTCCTGTGGCAGTCATCAATGTCATGCCTGTTAAATCCTTCTCTGTTTTCGGTTCAAGAACTGGATCCATGACAACTGAAGTTGGATTCCCATTGACATCAATTTGTCCAAGCGGCATTGGGTTAAGCATAGCGCCAATCTGCATGGCGATTTCTTGAGCATTCGCCTCCGCCGGATCTACCTTGAATGAAAATACAGGTTTTGTATCATCCATGCTGCTGTTTACTTTTTCAATTCCATCAACAGTCTTCACTTTAGCTGTCACTTCTTCGGCAATCTTCGTAATGGCCGTCAGGTCATCACCAATAACGTCGATATATTCGATCGTTGAGCTTCCGCCCATAAAGCTGGTTTCATTCGCTGTCAAAGTCGCGCCAGCATAGTTATCCTTTTGTGCACGGACATGATCGATAAAGGCCTGCGCATTAGCGCCATCCTTCATTGCAACGGTATAATTCACTTCAGTAAGTGACGATACATTTCCCCATTTCGCACCATCGGTACTATTACCAGATTGAAGCAGGACGGTCTTCACTTGTTCTTGTTTCATCAAATCTTGTTCAAGCTGTTTCCCTTTATCAAGAACCTCTTGAACGGGAACGTCATTCGGATATTTCAATTGAACTGCTACATAGCCAGCATCAGATGAATCAAGAGCACCTTTAGGCATGGCGAAATAGGCAGCAATTGAACCCACGAACACGATTAAAGCAAGAGATAATGTTACCCATTTATAGCGAAGATTCCAACGCAAGAAGCTTGCGAACCGTTTTGCAGGCCTATGTTCCTTCATACGAGAGTTCCGGAGCAGCCAAGAGCTTAGTAAAGGAACCACTGTTAAAGCAACAACAAGCGATGTAAGGAGTGAATACGTTACAGTTAAGGCAAAAGGCAGTAAGAATGCTTGCAATCCGCCGCGCAGCAGCCCCATCGGTAAGAAAACGGCAACCGTTGTAATCGTAGACGAAGTAATCGCCCGTGCTACTTCTTTCGTTGCGCTAATAATCATTTCACGAGAGAATGGTTCCTTTTGCAGTCTGCGGTATATATTCTCGATAACAACAATACTGTCATCAACGAGACGGCCAACGGCAACGGCTACCCCCCCGAGTGTAATAATGTTCAAAGTTACGCCGGACATTTTGAGTAAATACAACGTAATCGCCAGCGACAAAGGAATAGATACGATCGTAATGAGCGTTGCTTTGAAATTACGTAAGAACAATAGGATAACGAGTGTTGCGAATAATGCTCCCATCAATACTTCGCGCATCATACTGTTCACGGAAGTAACAACCATGTCTGAAGTACTGAATAGAACGGAAACTGCTGCATTTTTGACCGTTTTATTAATCGCATCTACTTGTTCCTGTACTTTATTACCAACAGCTACAGCATTCGCATTGGCTTCTTTCGTTACCACTGCAAACAATACGTCTTTTCCGTTAGAGCGGCTAATACTTTGATGTTCTTCCTTAAGCTCAACGGTTGCAATGTCTTGCAAAGTAACTCCTGCCGCTACTGGCAGCTTTTTGAGTGTATCAACACTATCAATTGTAGAAGTAACATTCACGTTCCCCGTCTGACCATCGATCGTCTGTTCTCCGATCGAAGCCGAAATGTTGCGGCCTTGAAGAATTCCCATAATCTGCTGATGAGAAACTCTTTTTTGAGCCATTTTCTGAGGATCTACTTTGACGCTAATCTGTGGAGCTGGTTTGCCGTATAATCCGACATTCGCCACACCCTTAATTTTTTGGAGCTCAGGGATGATCTTATTCTCTGCTTCTTTAATATTGTTCTCGGTCAATCCATCTTTAAATGCAATGGTAACCTCAGATACCGGAATCATGGAAGTGTTCAATTGAAGTACAAATGGCTTCATGACTCCTTGAGGGAACTGCAGCGAATCTAACTCTTTTTGAACGTCTTGCGTCGCTTCCTTCATATTTGTTTTCGAATCAAAATAAAGATCGACCTTCGCATAACCATCTCCTGAAGTGGAGAACATTTCTTTTTTACCTTTAATGAGCGATGTAGCATTCTCGATTGGCTTCGTCACATTCGTTTCCATGGAATGCGCATCTTGGCCAGGTCCAAGCACCGTAACGGTGACCTGAGGATTATCTGCCTCCGGCATTAACTCCATCGGCAGCGTCGTGTAGCTAAGTACACCGACGATAAGCGCGAGTACGATCAACAATCCGACCGCGGCTTTGTTTGTAAACGACCACTTTGTTAACCATGTCATTTCTTTCAAGTTCCCCTTCCATCCATTTACTTTCATATTTACTTTCAAATTATAACGGGTGCCTTCCATACGCTGTACTGCAAATCGTCACTTTGTTCATATGACTTTTGTCATATGTATTCGCTCCTTGACTTAGTTTAGACGGTTCCTACTTAAGTCAAAACAGTCCACAGGCTGGTTTTCGACCTAGACTTAAGGCGGAGTCATTTACCATTATTTGGTCGGATACAAAAAAAGAACCCTTGGGTAAGGGTTCTTCAAGAAATATATAAGTTGTTATTTCTCACCACTCGGCTTGAAACTTAAAGTTCAATCAGTTTACCGTCTTTATAATGATAATAATGGGGCTCCTCATTAAGCTTTCCGGTTTCAAGCATAGCAGTTCCACCTTCGCTTAATAATTTCGCATACTCATTACCCGTTGCTTCGGCGACATCACATCTTTCAATAATCCCATTACGTTCACGGAAGATATTAATATTAGGCTCATTCAAATGGACACCCTGAAAGGCAGTTACCAATTCATCTTTGCCGTCACCATCTAAATCAACGAATGTTGGTTTACCTAAAGCTAATATAGAAAGCAGCCGGCCTTTAGCTGGGTCGTAGCCAATTAGATTCATTTCGGTATAAGGAGTTCCTATGCTGCCCATAATCATAAGTCCCTGCTCACCAAACTTTTTATTAATCTGCTCTGCTTCTACATCATCGAGGCCATAGGAACTGCTGACATCTCCAAGCTCATACAGCAAGCCTTGATTCTGAATAAACGCATATACACTTCCAGTATGATATGGTTTTCGGTTATTCGCATCCACATATAGATGAACTTGCAACTTGCCGAATGCAATACTTTTAACCTTAATCCAATCCTTTTGGGGTTGTCCACTTTTCAATTCATTGATAAGAGCCGGGGAAAAATTTAAATCAATTACCTTAGCAGATGCTGTATTCGGTTTTGGATGTTCACTATCATTAACTTGCGAAGTACAACCACTTAAAAATATAAAAGCCATAAGGAACACAAACATAATTTTATTCAAATGATCCACCTTCATTCTACGCAGCTCACTTTGCACCAAGCGGCGAATTTGACATCCATTTTACTGAACTTCTCGCATTTGTTCCAAACAGACGGGATGCCCATTTACTTGTATCATATCCGGTGTCTGCTTTTAACCAATGCCGATATTCTATTTTGTTGCCATAACTGTCAGTTTTCCAATAAGTAAGAAATGGCAACGGAACCGGTTCAAGTGTAGATGATCCGTTCAATGGATTGTAGTACCAAGACCCTTTATATCCTTGGGCGAGTGCAGGATTATATTTGTAACATGGCCAAGTAACCCTAGGATTAGAGACATTATAGCAATGCTTGCTAACCAGTCCGCCTCCCCTAGAAACGGTATGATCGCGTGTAATGTTGAGTGTATCTGTAGGACTATAATAGATAGATTGATACACTTTCTCGCACACTTCTTGATGATATCCGCATGCGTACCACGGCTTCCATGCAGCCTTTCTTTTGTCTGCAGCTGTTCCTGAAGCACTCTTATATAATCTAGCCATTTCAGATGCTACTACAGCAGCTGATGTATTGGTGAGTACTGCATTATGAAAGCTCATATCTGCGCCAAGTCCAACTGAATCTAACTGCCATATTCCCACTCCTGCACTCCAATGTGCACGTACATATTTATATGCCCCGCTAACTACCCCATCTGCCCATAGCTTCTTGCCATTAGAACTACTCACATCTGCACGGCCAATAGCCATTGGAGATGGAGTATAGTTAAGATGATTTCCTGTTACTTCAGGCCAGGTTACCGCCATGATGATCGCAGCGAAACTATTTCGAGTGGTTCCCGTCCCTTTATAGTTGGCAGTTGCAGCCGATAACACATCATCTGTAGGAACGTCACCGAATTTGGCTCCTGCATAGGCAGGGGTATAGTTTATCAATGAAGTCATCACAAAGATTACAACAAATATGCTAGTTAACCAAGTAGTTTTGTTTTTCATTTTGCAATCACCCACAATGTATATGGAATTTGACTAAGCATCGGGGCAATTTTACTGTTGTTCACAACGATGTTGTTAAAAGTGGCTGAGCCGTCAACCCCTACTCCATTCTTAAAAGCAGAATCTAATGATGCTGTCCCGATCCATACAACCTTTCCTGTCTCATCCAGCCATGCTGCAACAAGCTGAGCTGTTTTTATAGGTCCGCTCAAATTATCAAAGGATGTTGCTAATACATATGGATAAGGCGGATCATTCCGTTTAAACCCTCTATAATCTTGTTGTCCATATGCAAGTTCATAGTCCACCATAATATTGGCTTCCCTGGATATATTGTCCTGAGCAGCAGTCGGTTTAGTAATCCACTGCACGGACGCTACTTTAGAAACTGGAATCGATGAAGTCATCTCAAAGGGTGCTGGTTCTCCCGGACGAATTTTGGTGACGATCGATTTCGTTGACACGGTTCCAAGCAAAGTTCCTTTGCTGGATATGAGCTTGGCTTCTATTGTAACCGCGCCTATGTTGCTCGTTGTTTCATTTCGAACTAACCCTTTTACCGCCCAATTTCCCGATTTTGAAACATTAAGCGAATTGCTCAGCACAATAACAGATTTACCATTTACCTGCGTGGCATAATTGGGTCCAACAAATCCTTTTAACGTTCTAACGGCTGTATCTTGTCCGGAATCGTCCATCTTTCCACTCGGGGATGTACTTGGATCGAAGTCCTCTTTCTTCAAGTGTTTGTGTATTTCCCATATTTCAGGCTTGTTAGGCAAATCGACTTTTACTTTATTAGACTTTGCAGACTCTGCATACGATATTGAAGCGACCGATATAACTGCAATAACTAGAAGTGCAACAACTTTCATTTTTCGGATAAAATCCATACGATATTTCTCTCCTTTCTGGCTGATGACTAAAGACTTCCAAGGAGCCTTTAAATAATCGTGGATCGTATCTTCCGCTATGTAAAATCATTAAAAGACGGTCTCTGTACATGATAGGTGAACAAAATATGAACCACAATCCTTAAATAATGGAAAAATTTCTTCGTACTGTCATTTCGAAACCAAAATAGAGGTGTAGTTGCCAGGGCATCAATTCGCCCTAGCACTACACCTCTGTACATAGAATGAGTTCTTGTTTTATTGTTATTTCGTAATTTCAGACACAATTTCATAAGAATGAAGACGTGCCTTATGATCAAAAATTTGAGAGATAACCATAATCTCATCCGCCTGCGTTTCATCTAAAAATTTCTGAAGTTTAGCTTTAACGGTCGCAGGACTGCCAACAATGGAAGAGCCGAGCTGCTGCTGCAGAGCTTCTTTTTCATATCTCGTGATCAATTGATCAATGTTGTCCACTGGCGGCTGAAGGGGCACTTCGTTACCGCGGATCAAGTTCAGAAATTGTTGCTGCAGCGTTGTATAGAGACGCGTTGCTTCCTCGTCAGTATCCGCAGCAATTACGTTAACCCCGACCATAGCATACGGCTTATCAAGCGTATCTGAAGGCTCAAAGGAACTGCGGTATAATCCCAAAGCAGGTATCGTGTAACCAGGCGAGAAATGGCTCGCAAAAGCAAATGGCAGACCAAGCCGGGCTGACAGCTCTGCGCTGAAACCGCTCGAGCCGAGCAGCCAGATTGGAATGTTCAATCCTTCACCCGGAATGGCTCTAACATGGTTTCTTCTTGGCGCTAATTCAGGATTAAAGTAAGCTCTTAGTTCAGCCAATTGTTCAGGGAAATCATCTCCATTACTGTAATCACGTCTCAGAGCGTGTGCAGTACGCTGATCAGTCCCGGGCGCACGGCCAAGACCAAGATCGATACGCCCTGGGAACAGCGACTCCAAAGTCCCGAATTGCTCAGCAATCACGAGCGGAGAATGGTTAGGCAACATGATGCCTCCTGAACCGACCCGGATTTTAGAAGTGCCTGCTGCCACATGACCTATGACGACAGATGTCGCAGAACTCGCAATGAAAGGCATATTATGGTGCTCTGCAATCCAGTACCGATTGTAGCCTAACTTTTCAGCAAGTCTTGCGAGCTCTAGCGTGTTTTTAAAAGACTCGGACGGATTGCCGCCTTCGACAATCGGAGAAAGATCGAGTACCGAGAACGGAATATCACTAAGTAGTTTTCCTTTTTTATTGTCAGACATATGTTCATCTTCTTTCTTTATAGTTGTAAATTATTTTGCGGCGTCAGCAAAAATTTCATAAGAATCTCGATACCTTCCAGCGCCTCCATCATGTTGCTTGCAGCAAAGTGGCCCGCAAAAGAAACCGGCATGGATGCTGCTTCCTCTTGCGACCCGAACGGGATGACCTAAGTCCTTCTTACCTGTTTATAGCCTTTCACGAATGTATTGCTCAAATTGTCTAATCGTTTCTTCATTGCGGCGATAGTATGTCCATTGACCTATTCTTTTCGTTTCTAATAAGCCGCTTTGCTGCAAAATCGCTAAATATTGAGAAGTTGTCGACTGGGAAATTCCCGTTTTGCTCCGAATATCACTCACACAAATTCCACCTTCAAACCCTTCTTCCTTGACGATATGTGCTTGTGTTCCGAAATGAACATTTGGATTTTTTAACATTTGGAGAATATTTACTCTCGTTTGATTCGAAAGTGCCTTAAAGATCTCGACCGCTTGCTCATCAGTCATCCCTTGTAATTGCTGATTCAATATACCTTCCCCTATCTATTTATAGTTAACATATCGAGTATTCCCAATTTAGCGATATTTAAATTGCAGTGTCATTTTTCGCAGGCAGTATTTTTAGATATCGAGAAATTTCGATATCTCTATATTATTCTTTTTAGAGCTTAATGTAAAAGGAATGATTTGTATTTGACTTAATTGAACGGATGACTCGCTCTTCATGCTGCATGCACTAATAAGAAAACATGTGGCTAATACTATGGAAAATATCAACATGCCGGTTAGTCAACTGCTATAAAGTGATCAAAAAGCACCCCAAATTGCAGGGTGCTTTTTGTCATCTAGCTTTTATAATCTCTCATCGGCTCCGGGTCTTTAGGCGCTAAAATATTTTTTACCTGCTCGAACCATTCATTATTTTTGTCTTGTGCAGCGGTGTCATCCATCGTTTCATTTAGTTCTGTCTCATCAGCCATCATGCACGCCACCATCCTTTTTGTACACAGCAAGTTCGTTCATCGATGGCTTTAGTGTTTCCAAAAATCTGTTTTTAAACCCTAGATCTTTCCTTTTCCCCGATAGTGGCTTATTTTTTATTCACTTAATACATCGCCTTTGAGTTGAGATGAACAAAATGCTATATTTTGCTAATTAGGAAAATATTATAAAATTGAAGCATTCATTATGACTCATTTTCTAAGTCAAAACATTTTTCACGGAACGGGAGGATGAAACATGAAGTACACTTATTTAGGGAAATCGGGATTAAAGGTAAGCCAGTTATGTCTAGGAACGATGAATTTCGGGCCTGAAACGGAAGAAAAAGAAGCATTTAAAATTATGGATGCTGCTTTAGATGCGGGGGTCAATTTTTTTGACACCGCTAACGTATATGGCGGAGAGACAAGACGCGGTTGGACAGAAGAAATTATAGGTCGTTGGTTCAAGCAAGGCGGAGGCCGTAGAGAAAAGGTAGTCCTCGCTACGAAAGTGTATGGTGACATGAACGATTCTAATGATGGACCTAACGCAGAGCGCGGTTTATCGGCTTACAAAATTCGCCGTCACCTCGAGGCTTCACTTCAGCGTCTTCAAACAGACCATATTGAGCTGTATCAGATGCACCACATCGACCGTAACGTGTCATGGGATGAACTATGGGGAGTGTTTGAATCCTTTGTGAATAAAGGCTCAGTTGGATACATAGGGTCCAGCAATTTTGCAGGGTGGCACATCGCCGTCGCCCAAGGAGAAGCGAAAGCTAGACATTTTCTAGGTCTCATTTCCGAGCAGCATTTGTATAACTTACTTGCAAGACTGCCAGAGTTAGAGGTGCTGCCCGCTGCTCAGGCTCTTGGTCTAGGTGTTATTCCGTGGAGCCCGCTGGCCGGAGGACTTCTTGGTCGAAACGCTTTAGCTGGTTCTGGCGCTCGAAGCGCACGCTCATCTGAGCGAATTGAGAAGCACCGGAGTCAACTTGAGCAGTTCTCTGCTCTATGCCGAGAAATCGGTGAGAAAGAAGACGTCATTGCTTTGGCATGGGTTCTATCGCATCCTGCTGTCAGCGCTCCAATTATTGGACCGCGAACACTCGATCAGCTGCGGGATTCGCTAAGAGTTCCTGAGGTCCAGCTGGGCGAAGATACGCTGAAGAGATTAGATGAAATATTCCCAGGACCCGGTAAACCAGCACCTGAAGCTTATGCTTGGTGAGTAAAAGTTAGATTGTTAAAAGGCTGCTGAAACAAACTGTTTCGGGAGCCTTTTATTCTTTACTCTTCAGAGGATAAAGTGATAACGAACTTTGTCCCTTCTCCTTCTATACTATCAACATTGATCGTTCCATTATGATTTCTAATGATTTGGCTGACACCTGTCAAACCTATTCCTGTCCCTTCTTTTTTGGTCGTAAAGAAAGGATCATATATTTTCCCGATATTCTCCGCTGAAATTCCAATTCCGTTATCTTCGATCGTGATGGTAACTGCTTTATCTAACTGGTCTAAAGAAATAAGTATCGTGGCATTATCTTTATTTGATGCTTCAATCGCGTTACGGATAAAGTTAATAAAAACTTGCTTTAATTGGTCACTGTCTACTGTAGCCATTATATTTTCGCAGAAGATACACCGTTCAATCACCACATTTGATAAAATGGCTTGTCCTTGCATAAAATCGATAGTTTCATTCAACAATTGCGTAATCGAAATTTTCTGCTTGTTCGTCTCTGTAGGTGTAGATAATCTCATAAAATCGCTGACTAGCTTGCTAATGCTTTTCAATTCATTTAACACATACTCAAGATATTGCTTCTGCTTCTGCTCATCGATCGAGTTTTGCTGAAGTAACTGAATAAAACCGATCGCTGCAGTCAGTGGATTCCTAATTTCGTGAGCGATTCCGGCTGCCAATAGTCCCGATACCGCTTGTTTTTCAAGAGTTACCAGCTTCTGCTCTTCAATCTTTCGATCTGTAATATCACGTAAAATGCAAACGAGACCTTGTATAAGACCATTTCCGGTGAAAATTATCTTCGTATCTATAATTAAATATACAAGATTCCCTTTTATATTGACCAAACGCTCCAAGCCATGAACCTCTTGACCTGAGTTCAAAGATTCGATGACAACGGAAGTTGACCTGTCAATAGCGAAGACATCCGAAAATTTTCTACCAATAGCATCTTGCTCATCAATGTAATATACCTTATCTCTTGCTGCTTTATTGATCGCTAATATATTTTCATCGCTATCTAAATAAATAAGCAAATTGTTTGAATTCTCAGAAAACAACTTGTAGAAATCAGATTGTTCTTCCGGAAATACATTCATAGACCGACCCCCAAGAAGAATATTTTTCCAAATTTATTTTTTCAACAAAATTTCCCTTTTTCCTTCTTCGTTCAATTTGAAATAATCTCCGCGAATCCTACATGTAAAATTATTCTATTTCGATTGTTCTCTTTCATTTAAGGTCAATTTATCGAAGTGATTGAATGGTTAGACGATTCGGGTACGATCGTGGAAAGAGCGGATTCGGTACTTAAGCTGTTCCGTTATATGGTCAACGGTCAGACTGGAACCGTCTCCGGACATGTGCCAAGAAGCGCCTGGAAAATTACTTTCTTCGTGTTGTTCTGTATGGCTGTGGCCTTCGGAGCTTTCTACTGGATTAGTGTAATTCATTCGTCATCTCCCTAGTATCAGGCTCCAAGACTATGCAATGATAAAAGGCTGCCGAATTTTATCGGCAACCTTTTATTTACCTTAGTCATTTTTCAATACTCAGGTTGTACTTGCTTGCCGTTTTTCACCCAGCCAGCAACGGCGACCGTACGATTTGCTTGATGAATAACCGCGCCCCTCACATCCTCTTTCATATTCCCCTCACGGTCTACAGTGACGCTTGTTCCGTATGGATTGCCTCCCGCTGCGAATAGCGACTGATCTGTGTACCCTGGTGATACGACAATTGCACCCCAGTGATACATCGTTGTATATAGCGAGAGTATCGTCGCTTCATGACCGCCATGCAGGTTGCTTGCGCTAGTCATCGCGCTGACCACCTTATTCGCCAATTTCCCTTGAAACCATAGTCTGCCTGTAGTATCTAAGAACTGTTTCATCTGACCAGGCAGGTTGCCAAAACGAGTTGGACTGCTAAAGATAATGGCATCCGCCCATTCGAGGTCCTCTAGTGAAGCAGTTGGAACGTCTTTCGTTGCTTCCAAGTGAGCCTTCCATGCAGGATTAGACTGAATTGCAGCTTCTGGAGCGAGTTCAGGAACCTTCAATATTTTAACGTCTGCACCAGCTTGTATTGCACCTTCAGCGGCCCACTCAGCCATTTTATAATTCGTACCGGTTGAACTGTAATAAATCACTGCGAGTTTTACATTATTCATATTCTTATACCCTCACTTTGTTTTTTTTAATTTTCACGCCAATTGCCCAATGTGGCCGCCTGTCACTCGTATAACTTCACCGTTTATGAAACGATTCGCTGCCGATCCTAAATAAACAACCGCGTTTCCAATATCTTCTGGAGCACCTAATCTTCCTGCCGGATGGTTTTCAATTAATCCCTTAATAAACTCTTTGGGAAAATGTCTTAATGCTCTCTCTGTTAATGTGAAGCCTGGGACTACAACGTTTGAATAAATATTGTTGCGGGCAAATTCCAGCGATAAGGTTCGACTTAAGCCGTGTAAAGAAGCCTTCATTGCTGCATAGGCTGAAGCACCTGCCATTCCATCAAGAGCAATATCAGAAGAAATATGCACGATTCTTCCCCAAGGTTGCTTCTGCATTAGCGGCAGGACTTCTTTAGTAATAAGATAGGTGCCTTTCAGGTTAATGTCGAACATACTCATCCAATCATCATCCGGGTAGTCAATCAAATTATTCATTCCTTGTCTGCTCGGCCAACTTACTGCGTTATTCACTAACACTGAAATATGACCATAGCGCCTGGATACTTTATTTACCGTTTCCTGAATTGAGGCCCGATTAGAGAAGTCCATTTGAACGGCGGCAGCCTGACCTCCATTATCCTCAATCTTTTTAACGGTATTATGAGCTCCCTGAACATCAGTTCTATACGTGATAACAACATAAGCCTTTTCTTTACCGAATTGAGTCGCGATGGCTTCTCCGATTCCATTTGACCCTCCAGTAACTAAGACGATCTTTTCCGTAAGTCCCAAATCCATTTTCTTGTCCTCCCATCTTTATTTAGGTATCCCACAGAAGAAATCCAAGCAACGAATTGAACAACAATTAGAGCATAGACAACGGTTCGCATTGCACCAATAGAAGAGGCCATCCCTGGGGTCCAAAATACCGTAGCTATAGTAGGCCCTAAAGCAAAACCTAGATTTCTTGCCATATTAGATATCGCACTGCTCATTCCAACAAACTCATGCGGGGTTGCACTCATGATCGCTACATTTGTAGGTGTCGTAAACATCCCAGAACCAAATCCAATGAAAAATAAATGCCACATCACAGTCCCTATCGTCCAATGGGAGTTGAGCGGTGTGTATAAGAACAGTCCTACTATCCCGATGAAAGCCCCAATCCCCGAGGAGAGTTTAGTGCCTAATTTATCTGTGATTAGACCGCTTAACTGAGCGGCAATGGCCATACCAAGTGAGTAGAACAGAATGACCAATCCAATTTGTGATGGTGACATTCCTATTTTGTATTGAAGGAAAAACGGATTTAGAAACCCAAGACCCGCACCCACTATTGAAGTTGAGAGGATCCCAAGAAGCGGCATCGTAAACGTTGTCTGCTTCATGAGAGGAACAGGGATCATAGGTGATTGAACCTTCCTCTCGATCAGGAGGAAAGCGGTAAATAAAATTGCAGATAATATGAACTCTTGCACTGTGCTGTATCCATGTATTGTTGAAGAGAGTCCTAATAAGAGAAAAAGTGAAGCAAATGCTAGGCTAAGAGAACCCCAAGTATCAAACCTTGTCTTTTTGTACTCGGAATCGACTGGCAACAATTTTTTCAGCAGCAAGAACGAAAGAATCCCGACCGGAATGTTTATGTAAAATACCGATCTCCAGCCCCATGCATCAATAAGGAATCCACCAACACTAGGTCCGATTAATCCCCCGAGCGGCCCTATAATACCGACAATCCCCATTGCTTTCCCTCGTTCATAGATTGGAAACATAACTGTAGCAACGGCAGCGATCGGGGCAGCGATAAAAGCACCTCCAATACCTTGAACAACTCTGTATACGATCATAAGTGCGAGTGATGATGCCGTGCCGCAAAGTATACTTCCAAGCAAGAAAATGCCGATTCCCGTTAAGAAAGCGATTTTTCTCCCAAACATATCTGACATACGTCCCGCTGCAACGATGACCGCCACTAGTGTTAACGTGTAGCTCAGAGCTACCCATTGAATATGTGCGGTTGATTTAAAACTCTCACCTAAGGTTGGCAATGCGACATTCACAATACTTGAATCCAGCGCAACCATGAAAATACCCAAGGCAGCAGCTGTTAGAGCCCACCAGCGCAGAGGATTATATTTTTCAATTCCTCTATCTGTCTGCATTTTTAATCACCCCACTACTTTATATTAGATAACTTAATTTTAGATATCTAAGTACTAATCAAAAAAATTTTATTCTTTCACTTTCAATTCGCTAAAATAAACAACTTCCTCCGGTTCAGATAAGTAGTTAGTGGGTAGATTACAAATGAGTTCCAGCTGATTTCCATCCGGATCTTCAAAATAGATTGATGCATTCAGTTGATGAGGCCTAGCCACTGGCTCAGTTGGTTTAAAATGTTCAAAAGGAATTGGTTGTATACCTTTTTCTCTAAGCCATTCCATTGCTTGCAATAAATCTTCAAAATCAATTTGAAATGCCAAGTGACGTCCGTGCCCTGGGAAAAACGAAGGATTGCGCTCCTCAGAGATCGCTTCTACAAGCCATAATCCTAGCCAGCTTCTTCTCTTCTCAATCCACATAAACACGACATCGGGATAAACGAATGCTTTTTCAAGCCCCAGACTACGGTAAAATTCAATTGCACGTTCCAGATCGGTAACAGGGAGATGCGCTTCATATAACCCTTTAATCATATACCTTCAGCTCCTTATTTTTAGATAACTTAAATTTAGATACCTAAGTATTTACTCAAAAAAATGCTCTATCATCTACTCGCCACCTTACAAGTTTTCTTCCATCAAGCTACATCCATATAATTAGCTATCTAATATTTTTATACCTAAGTTTTATTTCGATGTCAATCTAAAATTTTACAGGACTATTCCCACCACCTGCGCAAACATCCTGTTAAGCCTCAACATTGTCCATTAACCGTTTCAACCATGTAATAAAAATCGTCAATTCCTCTTCCGAGAACCCTTTTCTCATCAGCTCTTCCATTTCAAGCACAACTTCTGTGCAGACCTCTTGAAGCTGTTTGCCTTGTTCCGTTAAAAATAATCTTTTGACACGAGCGTCCTCATCAACCGATTTTCGAACAACCCATCCCTTAGACACCATACCGTCGACAATACTGGTTAGAGAAGGCGCCTTTATTCCTAACGTTTCTGCAAGTTCTTTTAGTGTCTGCCCGTCCCTATGCCATAATTGCGACAAGACGCTTACCTGTGATGTCGTCAATCCATAACGAGACAGTTTTTGGTCATGAATATTTATCATATTACGGGCTGCCCTTTTGATAATAGGTCCAAGCCAGCGATCATAAGGTATTGTCAATGTTGTGCACCTCGGTTTTATATATTTAGAAACCTAAGTATAGGATATCACAAACCTGCTTTATGTCAAATGTGATATAAGGTTACGATTGCCAAAAGCATCAGCAAGAAAAGACGAAGACGCTCTTGGCTCGAAAAATAACTCATTTAAGTCCATGCTTAATAGCATAAATGGCAGCCTGCGTACGGTCGGACAAACCAAGCTTGTCCAAAATATGACTGACATGTGTTTTAACTGTCTTCTCAGAAATATAAAGGATATCTCCGATTTCTTTATTGCTGTTGCCAGCAGAGATTAGCCGTAACACATCTAGTTCACGCTTGGTCAATTCCTCGAACCCGACAGCAGCGCCTTCACTTGGAGCGGTCGTTTCCTCTGGATGCGCAACCATGTCCATAAGCTGGCTTGCAGCTTCAGGATGCAGTTCAACTTGTCCTTGATATACCCGGCGGATCGAATGAACGAGCTCTTCGGGTTCGATGTCTTTCAACAGATAGCCTTTGGCTCCAGCACGAATGGCAGGCAATACATGATCCTGATCAGAGAACGAAGTGAGAACAATAACCTTCACTTCGGGATGAGACAGCTTAATACACTTCGTTGCTTCTATACCATTAAGAATTGGCATGTTAAGGTCCATTAGCACAACGTCGGGTAACAATGCGGCTGCCTTATCAACTGCTTCCTGCCCAGTTACCGCCTCGCCGACAAGTTCTATGTCCGATTGTGTCGCAAGAAAAACTTGAAGCCCTCTTCTTACAATAGCATGATCGTCAGCGAGCAATAATCTAATTTTCATCACTCATTCACCTCAAAGTAGTTCGCCTATAGAGGAATAACGACCTCTACGACCGTTCCATGATTGTACTCACTTGTAATCGTGAATTTGCCTCCCAGTGCTTCTGCCCGCTCGCGCATCGTGCTCATCCCAAATGATGCCCGAATACGTTCAGGAGATGGCTCCACGACACCTCTGCCGTGATCAATAACACGCAGCACCGCCTCTGTTTCGCTTAGTTCAAGCTCAACTATAGCTTCGGTAACTCCCGAATGCTTACAAACGTTGTTCAGCGCCTCTTGTCCAATCCGCCAGAGTCCCTCCTCAACAGAACGAGGAATGTCTCGTATGCCTTTGGACATCGGAATGACGCGCAGTCCAAATTTCTCTCCATATGTTTTGAGCGAAGTAACGAGACCCGCTTCGAGGCCTACAGGTCTAAGCTGCATAATGAGTGCGCGCATTTCCTTCAAGGCGCTCTGCGATAGAGACTTCATATCGCGTACAGCTGTAATGGCTGATTCCACATCATTCCCAGTTAGCAAAGTTTCAGTGCCTTTAGCCGTCATCGAAAGCGAGAACAACATTTGGGAGACCGAGTCATGCAAATCCCGCGCGAGCTTGTTACGCTCATCCCAGCGTGCAAGCTCACGATGATATTCCTCAATTCGGGCGCTCTCAAACGTAATGGCAACATGCTCCGCAAGCGCTTCAAGCACATCACCGTCCATACGCTTAAGATCTCCCGCTTTAATCCCCCCAATAACGATTACGTAAGTTGTCGCTCCGCTCATAGGCACTGGCACAGCATACGCGGACCGCAATTTCGGCATCGCCCCAACCTTCTCTTGCTGATCACTAGTCAACCCAGAGGCTTCTATCTCGCTAGCGGCCACTAAACGCCTCTCTCTAACGGACTTTTCCAGCCATTCGGCAGCAGGACCTGTCAAGCGGGAGCATGTTTTTCTGGTACTAGTTCCCGAGAATACAGAACGAATAATGAAGTCACTGTGTGCAGATTCGATAATTGCAGCATATGGCCAGTCAAAATGAGCACCTATTAACTCCATCACTCGCTGCGCTAATTGCAGCTGATCACTCTCACTCTCCGTACTCGTTCCCAGCATTCGGCTGAACTCGCCAAGCCGAGCGAATAAGTCCGCCCTGCGCTGCTCATCAGCGTATAACCGCATCCGTTCCATAGCACTGCCAATTTGGAATGCTACTGCCTGAAGCAGAGCAAGTTCCTCCTCTTCAAAATGCTCCTTGCCGGGAGCTGCGACATTGAGAATTCCAATTCGCCGATTGCCGGAACGAAGTGGAACCGTCGCATGATGCGTTATGCCATGGGTATCGCCTAAGTGATTCTCCACCGCATCCTCAAGCCGCTTGCAGTTTAAAATATTGACTGCATTTTTCAATTTTCCTTTTCTATATCTGTCCATACACCAGCACGTGCCGCAGCGCATCGGACGCTTATTATCGCTCATCAAAGCGGGGGGAAGACCATAGTCTGCTACACATTCATAATCTTGATCATCATCGATCAAGAAGATCCAACCCGCCTCAAGTTCGGTAAGTTCAAGTAATTTTTCCAGAACCGTACCCAGCATTGGAGTGAGCCTATTAGATTGATTTAATGTCTCAGCAATTGTTTTTAGTGTAATAAGCTCTTGAACACGCGGTTCCATGCTTATTTCATCTCCTCTTGGTCTATCACTCTCATAAAGAGATTAGGTCTGATTGGAAAAAAAATCAACATTTTCTTATATACATCGTTGTTATTGTTTTCACCGGATCTCATACCAAAGTCGTAGATAACTCATTCTTAAGCCGAATATTGTGCGCTCTCAAAATCATCCTTCTCTCTGACGCTAGATAATCGTGTATGCGTTAAGATAAACACATATAAAGAACAGCCATTGGAAGGGATTGAATCGAATGAACATCGTTATCATTACAGGAAGTAACCGCAGAGCATCCACAAGCACGAAATTAGCAGAATATATTAAGGAATATATAGTTAGAAGAGAATATCAGGTCAAGTTATTTGATTTATACCGAACTCCGCTGCCTTTCTATTCTCCGGACGAATCGTTCTATGACCATAAAGGTCTTGCAGAGCTGCAAAGCGCAATGAAAAAGGCAGACGCCATCGTTCTGGCATCACCAGAATACCACGGCGGTATGTCTGGGGTACTCAAAAATGCGCTTGATCACCTTGGTCAAACACACTTCAGCGGCAAACCTGTACTTTGCGTCAGTTCAGCTGGAGGCGCGGTTGGAGTCAGTTCACTGCAGCAAATGCAAGCTACTGTTCGTAACCTCCACGGAATCAATTGCCCGGAATGGCTATCCATCGGCGGTTCCCAGCGGCAGCGATTTGAGCTGGAGAATGCCGATTACGAGGATGGGAACGAGATAGAAGCCCGCATACGCAGAGTGGTTGACTCATTTTTGAGACTTGCTCAAATTGTCCGCGCCCGCTCCAACTTGGAAGCTGAGGTGTCATTATAACATGCAAATCACAAAAGCGATGAATATGAAATTATCTCAAACAATGAATAAATATCCGCGGGAATCGTGGTACTTTGTCTACGCCAGTTTCATAAATTCATTAGGAAACTCATTCATGTGGCCGCTCACAACACTATACGTCCATCACGAGTTTGGCCGCTCTTTCGGTGACGCAGGGCTCGTGCTTCTATGTCAGTCCGTTGCATCAATTATCGGTCAATCCGTAGGCGGATCGCTCTATTATCGCATCGGTGTAAAACGACTGATTGTAGGCTCGTTAATTTTAGGCGCAATTGCGCAAATTTCGCTAATCGGAATTTCGGAGTGGTTTCTATATATTTTTACGATGATGCTTATCGGTTTCTTCAACGCCCTGTCCATGCCAGCCATTCAAGCATATACGGGATTTCGCTGGAAAGAGCAGCGACGTGAACTATTCAACCTGATTTACGTTGGCAATAATATCGGAATGGCTATTGGGACTTCGATTGCAGGACTGCTCGCGAGCTTATTTGATTTCTCAATTAATTTCTTAATTAATGGGCTTACGACATTTGTCTTTGCTTGTTTCTTCTACTTTCATGTGAAGAAAGATCCTCAAGAAGAACAAGGACCCTTGCCACAGGTCAGTAAAGAGAAGCCGGTGTATCAACAAAGTACGTGGAAGCTTATATCAAATGTAAAGCTATACTTATTTATGGCAGCCGGGTCTATGCTCGTCTGGTTCTCCACATCGGTATGGAACTCAGGCATCGCTCCGTATCTTGATGAACACGGATTGGGAATGTCAGCCTACAGTTTCTTATGGACTGTGAACGGAATTATTATCTTTATCGGCCAGCCTGTGCTCGGGATTCTAAAACGAACTGTGACAAAAAGCCTGCCTGCGGATCTCGTCGCCAGCTCCATCTGTTATGCACTAGGTTTTGCACTCATCCTTCTATCACAGAATTACACCATAATGATAGCGGGTATGGTGATTACGACATTCGGGGAAATGCTGCTCGCACCAACGGTTCCTGCTTTTATTACGGAAAAATCCGGACTGAATTCTGCATTCTATCTAGGCATTGTAGGATCGATCGGATCGTTCGGACGTCTTATCGGCCCTTACATGTTAGGAACGTTGTACGACAACTACGGGGTCATCACTGTATTATCGATAGCAACTCTAGCACCTGTTATTGCGACTATGCTAAATGCCGTCCACGCTTCGTTCCACAGAGAATCTTATGCTGCAAAGGGTAACCCTTCAGCCTCTCGAAAGATATAGGACAATACAATGAAAATCCTAATAACGCAAGAGCTTTGGCTTCTTATGGGGTACTCCTTATGAAAGTTGGCGAGTGGAAACGTGGTACGGAAGTCATGTCAGAGGCTGAGCGATTAAGTCCTAACGATCCGGAAGTACTCAAACACCGCATTTATTATGACATTGTTCGAAGCTTTTCGAGAAGCGTATACAATGAATCCGATGAATAAAGGCCTTCTTCATTAAAGTTCGGAACGGATAACGAGAAGCCATTTTTGTAATGACGTAGAAGACTATCTTAGAAAATATGGTAAACGGTTATAAATCATTCAATAAATAATGGCAGTCGAGACTTTCTCGACTGCCTTATATCATTATTATTCACATGCTACGCCGTCACCATCACGATCCAGCTTACTGCTGTATCCAGGATCACCTTTATAAAGAGGAGCCTTCCCTGCCTCTCTTACAGCCGTACAATTTTTATAGTAGACGGACGAAGATGAATGGGAACTTGAAGACGACGATGAGCTTGTCGTGCTATTTGAGCTTGACGATTTTAAGGAGCTTGCCCCAGAACTAGAATGATGTACGGAAGTTGATTTGGGCGCAGATGAACTTGATGTGACTTTTTTGGCCTCAGATATGTTCGAGTTAGCCGATCCTGATATAACGAACAAGACTCTCGTGCCGTCCGAATAATTTTCCAGCTTATTGCTCACCCAAGAACCAGCACCCCGATTATCGGAAGGGGATATGTATGCAATATTTGCCCCGCTTCCACCTTCAGCACACATGGCCATCGGCCATTCGTCACGATCGTATCCTGACTTCGTTGGTATGCCTTTTAACGATTCCTCTCGGTGCTCGTCTGCATCTTTCCGATCAATTGTACAGACCGCCGATTCACCTTTTGCAATTGCATTCTTAATGTGAGTAGCCGTTTCAGGGTATTTGTCGGCTGGAAAGACGATTTTTAATTCGTACGATTTATCGCTGTTTTGTTCCTTACTCTGTTCCGTTTTTGTTGATGTTGGAGCAGGTGAAGTTGCTTTGGTTCCAGATACAGCTGCTGTTTCATTTTGCTCCGTCTTGTTAATTTCTGATTTTGTCTGAGCAGCTGGCTTCTGTTCCTCTTTCTTAACTGCATTTGACGCTGGAATTGTTGTTACTTGGGAATTAGTCTTCGCAGTTTTAGTTGCAGGGGTCTGATGATTTGTCGTTTCCGTCGATGGAGTATTTACTGCCCCGATGAGAAAAATAACAAACGCAATACCCGAGAATAGAAAATTTCTCTTCGCTCTACCATTTTTCTTAAATAAAGAAATCAATGCAATAATGAGAAAAATAAAAATGGCTAAAAATCCAATGACTGAAATGAATGTCCACATGCTTATGTATCTCCCCATGATGTATTTTATTTATGTAAGACGGAGTCAATTTTTTATTGTAGAGAACATCATTTGTCATTGTCAATATAAATATAGAACGATTTATGTTGAGGTTGATGGTATCTATCGTTTCTACCGTTTGCAATCGTGATCTTAAACAGATTTTAATCTTATTCTCACTAAATTCTCATTAATAGATTATAAATTATGAATTGTTGTTCACATACTTTGGAGAAGGAGAGAAAAGTCAGAAATGAGAGAAGAATCACCAATTAATAAGATAGCAAAGATCACGATTATCTTTTGGATAATGAAGATTTCTGCCACTACATTAGGTGAAACAGCAGGTGACTTGTTGTCAATGACTATGGGAGTTGGATATGCATTCAGCTCCATGATATTATTTGGACTGTTTTTAATTACGCTTATGGCTCAACTTATCTCAAAAAGATATATCCCCGTACTTTACTGGAGTGTTATTCTTTCAACTAGCATTGCTGGCACAGCAATGTCCGATTATATGGATCGCACTCTAGGACTAGGTTATACAAAGGGATCTATGATATTAGTTACCATATTATTAATGATATTCGCATATTGGTATTTTAGTGAGCGATCATTAAACATTAATGATATTAGAACCCGTAAAGTCGAGATACTTTATTGGGTTGCCATCTTATTCTCGAATACTTTGGGTACCGCTTTAGGCGATTTCTTATCGGATACTTCTGGTCTAGGATATAGAGGAGGAGCAATTTTAATAGGAAGTTTATTAGGGATCATAATCATCGCCTTTTATTTTACAAAAGTTTCTCGAGTACTGTTATTCTGGGTAGCATTTGTCTTAACTCGCCCTTTTGGAGCGACATTTGGAGACCTTCTTACAAAGCCACATGCAAAAGGTGGGTTAGCCTTAGGCACTACTGGTTCATCCATGGTTCTAACTTCAATTCTGTTAGTTCTTATCATTTACGCTACTATGAAAAATGATTATACAACCGCAACAATTAATTAAAAAGGTTAACAAACAGAATCTTAACGACTAGGTTCATTAGTGAAGAAAAAATATAAGGAGAACACAAATTAGTCATGACAATTTGTGTTCTCCTTTTTTAGAGCTCGCTTTACCTACAGAAACTATTGACAGATATCATTTAATACCGAGGGTACCCCTGACTCATAAAGGACTCTTTTATTTTGTTTGCAAAGGAATTACCATGAAACTCTTCTAAATAGTCAAAGAGGCTCTTGTAGTTAGTTGCTTCAACAACTTCCGCTTTAAACTCAGGCGGATCTTGATTCATACTCCGCACGATGTATACACTCTCATGATCACTGAAGTATATTAGTGAACAGTTATTGGTGTCCTCGAAATTGATGCGGGGATTGCGTTCAAATTTTCGACTCTGCAGATAATGGATAAACCTGATCTCTATGTCTAATAATGAATACGGAGAATATTCCCTTGCAAGGATGTTGTTTATCACTTATGAAGCCCCCCCCTTTAACTTTCTAATCTTCAATGATTGGCGTCTTCGAGAATAACGTCCGTTATATAAAGTTTATACCATATTTTTGAATTGTTCTATATAATTTCCTTCATTGATTTCCTTCAATCATTTCCGATATAAAAAAGACTCTTCCAGACAAGACAAAACCGGAAGAGTCTTTTTTATATTCATTCTTTTAAGTGGGACCGATCACATTTATTCTTTCTCTTGTTCTCCTTCGCCTTCTTCTTTAACACCAAGTTCTATGTCTTTCGATTCGGTCTCCGTATCTGGAGCAACACTTCGTGCTTCGGCGATGGTACAGATTACTTCTTCTGGATCAGTATGCAGTGTCACGCCGGCCGGAAGTGTCAAATCACGAGCATGTACGGCGTCGCCCACATCGAGATTTGCGATGTTGTGTGTGATCGATTCCGGAACGTCGGTCGGAAGGCTGCGTACTGTGACTTCACGCGTTTGCTGCTGAACCATCGCACCTTTACTTTCCACCGCTTGCAGACCCTCTAAGATAACAGGCACTTCAGCGTTAATCGGCTCATTCAAATTGACGGCATGCAGATCAATGTGCAGCGGTCGATGCTTCATCGTTTCATAGGCAATTTCGTTGATCATAGCTGATACACGTTCGCCTTCCAAATTCACATCAACAAGAATGCTGCCATGACCCTTTATCTGTCTGAAAGAGTCTGCGGTAATGTAGATCTCTTGTGCTTCTCTTCCTTTACCATACAATACGCCCGGCACATGACCTTCTCTGCGCAAGCGGCTCAGTTCGCCTTTGGTCAATATCGTGCGCCGGTGCGCTTCTAATTGGATTCTGTTCACAATGAAATCCCCCCATGTGTTTATCCCTTGCTGTATTTCCTAGGATACCCAAAATGTGCTATAAAAAACCTTAGACGTCTTTCTGAACAGAAGCCGGGAAGAAATGTCTAATTCTAAGGCGAATAAGGAGGGAAATTAAGTGTGAGCAAACAAAAAAAACATGCGAGTCTCCTTCCCTAAGGAAGAAGATTTCGCATGTTTTTGATTAAGATCTATATTAACGTAAAGTTTTTAATGCACCGCTCCAAGCAATCACTTGATCAAGCATTGCATTGACATTTGTATTATGTAATTCTGCTGGTTTGAAAACAGTTCCGTTTTCGAAATCTGTAAATAATGACAATGTTGGATGTACACGAACATCCGCAATTTGTAATTCTCCCAAGATTCCACGCAAATGCTCAGCTGCACGAGCTCCGCCTGTTGAACCATAGCTTACGATACCGGCTGCTTTATTGTTCCATTCGTCGCGCGCATAATCAAGTGCATTTTTTAATGCTGCTGTTATGCTGTGGTTATATTCTTGAACGATGAATACGAATCCATCTAAATTAGCAAGTTTTGCTGACCAATCTTTTGCCCCTTCTCCAGGATCAGCTTCTCCCAAAAGTGGCAATTTGAAATCTGCAATATCTACGATCTCATAATCTGCATCTCCACGTTTGTCAGCAATACCTTTTACCCATTCCCCAACTTGTGGACTTACACGTCCTTGACGTGTGCTTCCTAAGATGATACCAATTTTTAATTTACCGTTTGACATTGTCCTTGCCTCCTCATTAATTAGTTGCTCTGCCCTCATATCAACTTCAAATAATTACCATGAGATAATATTATTAAATTAAATTCATTTTGTCAAGTTACTTACAATACGTAAGAGGTATCCTCAAATAAAAGTATAACTAACAAAAATAGACATCAATAACACACAAAAAAATATAATGGCAACATAACAAACACACTGTTAGATGATTCTAGAACAAGAAGCTAATCCTTAAATATTTAGGATTAGCTTCTTGTTTATTCATATCTAATGAGTTTTTGTTTTTATTTTATCACCAAGAAATTTTTATCATAAATAAGTAAGATTGACCATGCCATTCCTGTGCATCTCATTGAATAGAAAGAAACTTAATCGATATCGATCCATTCCACGCTCTTGATCAACTTGTATTTCATAAGTTGAAGCACAAAATCAACGTAATAATCACGGCGTACGATGACACGATATTCATAACCTCTTCAATCTCTAAGACACCCTGATTATAACGATAGTTCAGCATCCGAGTGTACACTCCTTTCTTTGGTAATTTTAGAGAAGATACCTGAGATAAACGTATACGCTTGCCAAGATGATAGAGACAATCATGAGAGGAAAACCAATTTTCAAAAACTGAACGAACTTGATTGGATACCCTTCCTTAGCCGACATGCCTGCTACAATGAGGTTTGCACTTGCGCCGATCAGTGAGCCGTTCCCTCCTAGACAAGCACCAAGTGCTAGACTCCACCACAGTGGTTCCAGATTAGTCACACCCATATTTCCCATCTCCTGAATTAAAGGAATCATCGTTGCTACAAATGGAATGTTATCTAGGAATGCTGAAGCAATGCTACTTAGCCACAATATCAGCATTGATGATGCAATAAGATTGCCTCCAGTTAGTTCAATTGCCTGTGCCGCTAACTTGGAAATCGTACCCGTTTCGACAAGACCTGATACCAAAACAAATAATCCGATAAAGAAAAATATTGTTGTCCATTCTACTTTACTAAAGGCATCTTCCATTTTATGCTCCCCGGTTAACAGAAGAAGCAGGAATGCACCTGCCAACGCAACTGTCGCCGATTCGAGATACAGTATCTGATGCACAAAAAAACCGATAATGGTAAATCCGAGAACTGAAAGACTCTTCATCAACAGTTTACGGTCGGTGATGAGCTCACTTTCATCCATATTCATAATACTCTTGGTCAGTTCAGGAGTCGTCTTAATCTGCTTACGGAATAGAAGGATAAACAGCGGAACGTAACTAATCATGATCAAGATCGCAATTGGGGCCAGATTAAAAATAAACGCTGAAAATGTAAGTTCTTTTACAGCGCTGCCAATCATAATATTCGGCGGATCACCAATAAGAGTAGCTGTACCTCCTACGTTAGATGAAATTATCTGAGTAATAAGATATGGCACTGGGGATACCCGCAACTGACGTGTAATACTGAATGTGACAGGAACCATCAGCAGAACTGTAGTTACATTGTCCAAGAATGCAGAACCCATTGCTGTAATCAGAGCCAGTGCAATCATGATGCGAACGGGATTACCTTTCGCTTTTTTTGCGGCCCATACTGCAATAAATTTGAAGAGCCCCGTTTCCGCAGTAATGGAAACAATAATCATCATTCCTATAAGGAGTCCTATAGTATTAAAGTCAATGTGATGAAGTGCTGTCTCTTGATCCACGATCCCAAGAACTACCATCAACACTCCGCCAATCATTGCAATGATGGTCCGGTGAATCTTCTCTGAAATAATTAATGCATAGATGACCAGAAAAATAGCTACTGCTAGTACAGCCTGTTGTTCCATAATAACCTCCTATAGTAAATTTCTTGTTGATAAATGAAGCCCCGTAAGGCCATAAAAAGACAAAAAGGAGCCTGTCAATGACAGACTCCTCCAAAACATTTGATATACATTTATAGGGTAATTATAAGTGTATTTTATTAAAAAGTAAAGTTAAGTTCGACGGCTATATCTATTAATTCAACACGCCCTTTTCTTTTAAAAAGTCATGCGCCGCATTTTCTTCCTTTAAGCCCTCCGAATCAACTTTCGCATTTAATTCCTGTTTCTCATTACGAAGTAAACGGAAATGGATGGCAACATTTAAGTATTAGGTCATTCTGGTAATTGTTCAAGAAGTTCTTGCTTGAGAAATTGGTAAAGCTTTGAGCTTGCCTGTTTCAAAGGATATTCCGATGGCTTGGAGAGAATGCCTGAAGTCATGTGTATAAGACTGCCGCTCATCGTCCGTACCGTAGTTCCAGTAGGTAATGGTCTCAAAACAATCTCTGGCACGAGGGCAATCCCTAGTCCTCTTTCGACATAATATTTCAGAGCTGTCATACTGCCAATCTCCATAGTGTCTATTGGAATGTTCCCCGATTCCTGCAATACGATCTCAAGTTTTCTGCGGTACGGACAGGTTGCTGACGTAATGAGCAGACGATGTCCCCGAATATCATCCGGCGCAATTACCGCTTTTTGGGCAAGCGGATGGTTCTCTGGCATCAATACCACAAACTCTTCTTTAAATAAGGGTTCAAAATAAAGATCGGAACCTAGATCCGGTGCCGAACAAAGAGCCAAATCAATTTCCCCTTTGAGAAGCCGCTCGCTCAATGTTGGCGTGTTTGCAATGTCCACAGAGATACGAATTTTCGGAAATTGTGATAAAAACCTCTCTAAGATATCAGGTAATCGATAACTGGCAGTAGGCTCCGTCACCCCTAAACGGATATTCCCGCTTTCGCCTAATTGCAAATCCGATAAGCTCGTCTGTAATTGATCCATATTCTTTACAATGTGCAGACTCTGTTCGTAGAACAGTCTTCCAGCTTCTGTTAGCCGGATTTTTTTTCCACGTTCGATAAGCTGAACGCCCAATTCGGATTCAAGCTTTTGAATTTGCATCGTTACTGTAGATTGCACATAATTCATTTCATCAGCCGCACGGATAAAACTACCGTACTTCACGATCATTTGAAACGTTTTTAATGTTTTAAGATCCATCGAAGAACCCCTATCCCCAAGTTCAATTTTTATGAACATATCTATCAATTAATTCAATTATACAAATTTGAAATGACAATATACAATCATTTACATCATAGAGAACAAAAGGAGAGGACGAAATATGGATTTAAAAGACAAAGTGGCTCTTGTTACAGGCGGCGGTACAGGGATCGGCAGGGCTACTTGCCTCGCGCTTGCTGAGCGGGGAGTATCCGTCGCTGTGAATTATTCTCGCTCTAAAGCCGATGCGGAAGAAACAGCGCAAATCATCAATAAAAAAGGTGGGCGCGCAATAGCCATACAAGCCGATGTTTCTAAGGACAAGGATGTCAGGGAAATGGTTGATACATTGGTGCAACAATTCGGAACTATTGATTTGCTTGTGAATAATGCCAGCATTACACGACATATCCCATTTGAGGATCTGGAAGCGGCAACGGAAGAAGTATGGGACGAACTTTATGATGTTAATGTCAAAGGAATGTATTACTGCGCCCGAGCGGCTGCCCCTTACATGAAAAAGAATAAACAAGGAGCGGTCGTCAATCTCGGCAGTATAGCGGGACAAACAGGATTAGGCTCCTCTCTTCCATACGCCGTATCCAAGGCAGCAGTTCACGCTCTTACGAAATCGTTAGCACGTGCCTTAGCTCCAGATATTAGAGTCAACTGCGTTGTACCGGGAGCCGTCGCGACAAGATGGTGGGCTGGAAGGGAAGAACAAATGAAGAAATTGGCTCCTAATCTTCTGCTGCAGCGTATTTCAACACCTGAAGATATTGCTCAATTGATTTGTGCAGCCTTGGAACAAGAAGCAATGACAGGTCAAATCATTACAGTGGATAGTGGACAAACTTTATAATTAAGATTCAATACAAGAACGTTAGCAGAAACACCCTGAAATTATTTCACCGCTAAAGGAATATATGAGAAAGGGAATGAGAGTAGATGCCTTTTGTTCATGTTTATTATCCTGAAGGTCTATCTAATAAAGAAGAATTAAAAAAGGTAAGCAATAGTATTCATCGTTCATTAGTTGAACATTTTAAAGTTCCGGAAAATGATTACTTTCAAATGTTTTTTCCCTACCCAGCTAATCAATTTTTTTGCGATCCGTTTTATCTGTTAGAAGGAGAGGAAAAGAGAACAGAAAAAATGATATATATTTCCATTACATGTGGGCCAGGAAGAACTACAAATCAGAAAAGGAATTTGTATCAATCCATATCGAAAGCTATTTCTAATCATTTAAACATCTCTACAACTGATATTTTTATTACATTGAACGAGACTTCTGCTGAGAACTGGTCATTTGGCCAAGGAATAGCACAATTGGTTCAAATGAAGGAGGAAATAGAATAGTGAATGATCGCATCAAATCCAATATAACGAAGAAAATGAGAGATATTGCTCCCGAATTTGTTGATTACAGTGAGAACGTATTATTTGAAAAAGTATGGAGAGATGCTACTTTAACATCAAAAGAAAGAAGTTTAATTACACTTTCTGCTCTAATTAGTATTGGCAATACTGAACAACTGCCATTTCATCTACAATTAGCTGAAAAGAATGGAATTAACGAAAAGGAAATTATTGCTTTGATAACACAAATGGCTTTTTACGTTGGATGGCCTAAAGCTGCCTCTGCGTTAAATATAATAATAAATAAAGAATGAGGAGACAGCGCACAACAATAATAAAATGTGACATTCTATAATGAATTAATAAACGGAACTCGCAAACCCGCGCGGCTCCGTTTTTGTCTGTCCAGATTATTCATTATGTATTGTTAAGTATTACCAACAATTAACCCAATAAGAAGAATCCAAATGAAGCCTAAAATAATATTTACATAATTATCTGGGTATCTTCTTCTCATTTGCTCGACCAAAAAAATAGCCACTATAGCTATTATGGGTAGAGAGAAACTAGGTAAAGTTATTCCTCCCTCCATATTTCTGTTTAACTTTGTATAAATACTTCCTTTGGTAAGAAATACCCCCACAATAGAGCTAACAATAATAAGCAACCATATTCCATGTTTGACTCTTATTTTTTTCATATTCGAACTCCTTTTTTTATATCTTTAACATTCTGCAAAGAAAAAGAATTCACCTCCTTGCCGATGCAAAAAAGAGTATCGTATGTTTAATTCATCAATTTAATTAAGAACATTTCTTCCATTTTATACGTTTATTTATAAAGGAGTTGATTTTTAATGGCACGTTTAATGCTCATTTTTATAGGTATTATATTTGTCGCAGTTGGTTTACTGAGTCGTCTTAAGCCTACGTTCGGATGGAATATGAATGAAGGTTGGAAAGTAAAAGGTGACTCCGAGCCAAGCTATGCATACATTGAGGTCAGAAAATTCAGTGGATTTATTTGTATAGTTGTGGGCTCATTTTTCTTAGTATTTGGAATTCTCACCTTGTTTCTTTGACTTGCTTGAATTTAGGGATATCGATCAATTGATAATAAAAACCCCTTTATCGGACATAATAATTCCAATAAATGGAGGTAATGATTATGTCGATTGATCGTATTTGCACCATTGGACCAGCAAGTTCTAATAAAGAAGTTCTTACTGAACTGATTCATCACGGTATGACCATCGCCCGACTGAATTTTTCCCATGGGACTCACGAGAGCCATCGTCGTGTTATTCAATTAATAAAATCACTCTGTGATGAGACGGGGAAACAAATCAAATTATTAGGTGACCTCCAAGGTCCCAAAATTCGATTAGGGAAAGTTAAAGGTGAAAAAGTCAACCTTGAAACTGGGCAGACCTTTACTCTTCTCATTGATGAAGTGGTTGGGGATAGTAAACAGGCAAGTGTTGATTATGAAGGTTTAGTTAATGATGTGAAGCCAGACAATCGAATACTGATTAATGATGGTATAGTTGAATTGCTGGTTACTAATGTGGATCTGAGGAGAGTTATCACTACTGTTCAAACAGGTGGAGAAATATCTTCGCATAAAGGAGTCAATCTTCCTGGTGTTATAACAAGTTTACCCGCTATTACTGAAAAAGATAAACAGGATATTGAATTCCTTATACAAGAGGAAATAGATTTCATTGCTTGCTCATTTATCCGAAGGGCATCGCATATTAAAGAAGTTCGAAGTTTTATCGAGTCTAAAAAAGGATATACTCCTCAGTTAATCGCAAAAATTGAAACCACCCAGGCAGTCCGCAATTTTCAAGAAATTTGTAAAGAAGCAGATGCAGTGATGATTGCTAGGGGAGACCTTGGTGTCGAGCTTCCTCTCCAATGGATTCCACTGTTACAAAAAGCGATGATAAGCGAGTGTAACAGGATGGATACCTATGTCATTACCGCTACACAAATGCTGCAATCAATGGTGGATGCTCCGTTACCAACAAGGGCAGAAGTAACGGATGTATTTCAAGCTGTAATGGATGGGACGAATGCTGTCATGTTGTCCGCTGAAAGCGCAGCAGGCCACTTTCCAGTACAAAGCATTGAAACGTTAAAGCTTGTATCTCAATTTGCCGAACGAGCAAAGCTAAAATCACCTTTCGACTTTGCCGATATGCTAGAATTGATAAATACCACTATTAATTTTAAATAAATAATAAATGTGGCACAAAAAAACGTTAAGCAAATTTCGTCAAAAAAAGACCCGGACTTTACCCTACTAGGGATAAACCGGATCTTTTTTATTTAATGGTAAGTTACGTAAACTTCCAAAATTAAAGGATAAGGTTCTGTCACTTATTTTAAAGCCCTTTTCCGCCTAATATTCGTAGTTTTTCAGTCTCCATCCATCACACACACAAAAAAAAAGAGGGGATCCCCCTCTTTTTTACGAACACTTACTATACCCACAATTGCTGCAAGTCTTACATCCTTCGATGTTAATGAGCGCCGCGGTGCCGCAGGATGGGCAGAAGTCGCGGGATGAGCATTGGTGAGTATGAGCGTGTGCTTGTTCACCCTGTTCCGGTTCTAAGATAGCAGCAGCTACTGGTGCTGGTTCTTGGTCATAGCCATCGTTATGATCATGGTCACGATAGCTCACACCTGTCTGCAAGTGAGTCTCTAGTGCTTTCGCGACTGCGTCTGCGATGGATTCAACACGGTTCACACCGAAGCCGATCGCGCCGGAACCGCCGATTCCTTTCAAATGCTTGATGAGCAGCTCTGCCTTGTTGCCATGGTCTCCATAGCGAAGGAACAAGGAGCATACGCGGCCGAGCGCCTCTGCCATGGCGAATACATCAGAGCCTGCTTTACCTACATTCAAGAAGATTTCTGCTGGTGTTCCGTTCAGGTCGTTAATTGTAATATAGGCCATTCCGAATGGTGTGTTAATTTTATACGTTGCGCCCCGCAATACTTGCGGACGGCTCTTGTATTGTTTGTCTACAACTTTCTTCTGGGATGGTTCAGCTGTTACAGCTACGGATTCTTGGGAATTGGTTACGGGTTCTGCTTGCTTCGCTTCAGCCCCATCCTTCTTATCCTCTTTCTTCTCCGTAGACAATACTTGTACATCACGGCTGCCATCACGGTAGATGGTAACCCCTTTACACCCAAGATCGAAGGCAAGTTCGTACAATTTCTTCGTATCTTCAATGGTGAAATCAGCAGGACAGTTCGCTGTCTTCGAAATCGAGCTGTCTACCCAGCGCTGAATTGCTGCTTGAACACGAATGTGGTCTTCTGCCTTTAGGTCCATAGCCGTTACGAAGTAATCTGGGAGCTGCTCATCTGGATGCGTGTCCAGCCATTCTTGAGCGATTGGAACGAATTGTTCATCGAACCCAAGACGGCTTTGACGGTAATATTTAAAGGCAAAGTAAGGCTCGATTCCTGTGGAAGTGCCTACCATGGTACCTGTGCTTCCTGTTGGAGCTTGCGTAATAACCGTAACGTTGCGCATCCCTTTAGTACGAATTGCTTCACCTACTTCAGGGTATACGTTCACCATGTTTTTCATAAATCCGCTTTGCAAATATTTATCTGCTTCAAATGCCGGGAACGAACCTTTCTCTGCAGCAATGTCCGTAGAAGCAAGATATGCTTCCTTTGCAATGAATCCGTACAGCTTGTCAAGGAATTCAAGCGATTCCGGGCTGCCGTAACGAATTTTCAGTTTAATCATCAGCTCCGCAAGACCCATTGTTCCGAGACCAATGCGGCGTTCTTTCATCTGGTTCTTTCTATTTTCTTCAAAATGATATGGTGTTCTATTAATAACATTATCTAGAAAACGAACTGAATAATGAGTTGTCGTCGCAAGCTCGTCCCAATCAACATCGTTCTTCTCTTCATCATAGAATTTGGATAAGTTGATCGCGGATAAGTTACATACACCCCAAGCAGGCAGACCTTGTTCACCGCAAGGATTCGTGCTGATGATTGGGTTAAAGTACCAACTGTTGGACATTTGATTGTAATATTCCATGAATACAACGCCAGGCTCTGCCGATTTCCAAGCGGATTCAATAATCGTATGCCAAATTTCACGAGCTTTTACGGTACGATATTGAACCACTTTATGTCCGGCATTTTTCCACTTAGTAAGGTCACCATCCCATACTTCGTTATATTCAGGATCCGTCGTGTCAGGGAACACCAACTCCCAATCCAAATCCTCTTTCACAGCCTTCATAAAGTCATTGCTCACGCACACCGACAAGTTAGCATTGGTTACTTGACCGGGCGTTTGCTTCACAGTAATAAAATCAAGAATATCCGGATGCCAGTCGTTCATCATCAGCATGAGTGCGCCGCGCCGGCTGCCGCCTTGTTCGATTAAGCCAGTTGTGTAGCTGAACAATCCGCCCCACGATACGGCGCCGCTTGAAGAACCGTTAACCCCTCTAACGATCGAACGGCGTGGTCGAAGAGAAGATAAGTTAATCCCCACACCGCCGCCTCGTGACATAATTTCAGTCATTTCCGTGAGCGTAGCCATAATACCGCCGCGGCTGTCCTTAGGTGACGGGATAACATAACAGTTGAACAGCGTCAGTTCATCACTCGCACCTGCACCTGCAGCAATCCGTCCACCCGGAACAAGCTTCCAATCGTCTAGAATGTAACGGAATTTCTCCGTCCATTCCTGCTGCAGCTCCGGCGTTTCTTCTACAGAAGCCATCGCTTTAGCTAGCCGATCCCACATTTCTTCCGGCGTCTTCTCGATGTTGAGCGTCACTTTCTCTACATCCGTCTCAACAAGTTCACCGCTGCGAGTCTTGACGGTAATTTGGCGCCCTTCACGCTTAACGACTTCTCCGACTTCCTTCGTTGGGAATTTCGGGTCATCCTTGGTAAGCACCAAGACGACATCTCCGACTTTGGCATTGTTGCTGTCGGCATCCTTCCATGCATACCGATCTAAGAAAATTTTCTCGCTTAACCCTTCTAACCGCTGTTTCAACGAAAATACCTCCCATAATTAACTTTCTACTAAAACTTCTTTCTCTGTTATATCTGTTAAAACATTAAGCTCATATATGTTCCAATAACATATGTAAACATTACAATATGTTGTGTGCAAAACTCATTATACTATACCACATCTTGTTGTTTCTAACGTTTGAGAATTGAAATTTAAGGCATGTAAGCCATGCAAATGAACACGATCTTCAAATTACTCTATGAATCTCTCTTTTTTAATTTTCTCTTTGAAAATGATTGGAAAACACATCAATCTCCCGTCTATCTTAAGCCTTTCGCCATTCTGTTATGAACTGGCTTATTTTCGTGCATACTACTGTCATATCAAAGACTCAGGTACGCTGAAATCTGGAGGTAGACCATGAATAAAATGTCCCAAAAAGCTGCTTACACAGCACAGCCCCCAATCACCGTACAATTTGACCGCAGTTGGTTTGATGGTCTGAACAACAGGCTTAATAAAGGCGGACCTTGGGATGACTTTCGTCTCTTTCAACTTGCAGCGGAAGCGGAAAAAGCAAGCTTAGTTTCGAGTTTCGAAGAAATGCAGTGTCTCAAACATTTACAAGGACTGAGTCCTCTGCCCCATCAAATCGAGACTGCCCGCAAGGTGCTGTTCGATATGCGCGGCCGCGCCATTCTTGCTGATGAAGTAGGACTTGGCAAAACAATTGAAGCTGGACTTATTTTAAAAGAATATATGGTTCGCGGTCTTGTCCGTAAAGTGTTAATTCTTGTTCCCGCATCACTTGTTCTGCAATGGGTGCGGGAGCTCAATCAGAAATTCGGCATACAAGCCGTCGCTCAGAAGAAAGAATACTCTTGGCAAAACGATGTCGTTGTCGCCTCTATGGATACCGCCAAACGTGACCCGCATAAAGATATACTCCTGAATAACGAATACGACATGCTTATTATTGATGAAGCGCACAAGCTGAAGAACAAAAAGACAACGAACTACCAATTCATCGTAAAGCTGCGTAAAAAATATTGTCTCCTTCTTACGGCAACGCCAATTCAGAACGATCTTAGCGAGCTGTTCAATCTGATTACATTGTTAAAACCTGGACAGCTTGGCGCTCAGAGTGATTTCTCCGCCAACTTCGTCGTAGATAAACGTCTAGCGAAGAATGAAGATCAGCTCAAGGAAGAACTGTCCAAAATTATGATCCGCAACCGGCGCGGCGAAGGAGACATCAACTTTACAAAGCGTGTCGTTCGTAACGTCCCTCTAATGCTGTCTCCCGAAGAGAAAGCGCTGTATGACGGCGTGACTGCGTTCGTGAAAGATCAGTATCGCGCGGCAGGCGGTGATCTAGGCAGTATGTTCTCACTTCTAACCCTACAGCGGGAAGTATGCAGCAGTCGCGACGCTGTCTTCGTAACACTCGTCAATCTGTCAAAGAAACTCCCGCTTGATTCTCCTCTGAGAGATCGAATATGGGAGCTTGTCTACACGATTAAAGAAATTAAAGCGAATACGAAAGCAGAAAAAGCGATGGAGCTCATTCGTGAAATGAACGAGAAAGTTATTCTGTTCACCGAGTATCGCGCAACACAAGAGTATCTGCTTCAGTATTTCCGTAACCACAATTTAGTAGCTGTCCCCTATCGAGGCGGAATGAACCGAGGGAAGAAAGACTGGATGATGGATCTATTCCGCGGGCGAGCTCAGGTAATGATCGCTACTGAAGCTGGCGGTGAGGGCATTAATCTGCAATTTTGTCACCATATGATCAATTTCGATTTACCTTGGAATCCTATGCGCGTCGAACAAAGAATCGGCCGTATTCACCGCTTAGGGCAGCAGAACGATGTCAAAATTTATAATCTGTCCACAACCGGTACGATCGAAGAACATATACTTAATCTCCTTCACGAGAAAATAAATATGTTCGAAATGGTCATCGGGCAGCTTGATGTCATTTTGGAACGTTTTGAGAAAAACAACTCGTTAGAACAAAGTCTATACAAAATAGTGCTTGAATCGCACAGCGACGATGAAATACGCAGCCGTGTCCACTCGCTCGGAAAATCGCTCAATTCGATTAAAACGGAAGTAGAACAAGGAATACCGCCTAGTGAAGGAGATCAATAGCGCGATGACCATGACCCCGCAGCAAATTCAGAACGTTGTCATGACTTATCTAGAAGCGACCGAATCACAAATTATAGAGAAGTCTCCCATGCATGTGACCGTTAAGCTGTCTCCTCGTGCTGACCGGGAGCTAACGAACCGGCCGTACTATTGGAACTTTGTTGACCGTGTCGGCGTAGAACCAGAGACGATGTCATTCACTTTTATTTTCGATCCAGAAAGGTATAAGCGCTATAAGGAGGACAGTGCCCCTTCGAAACAAGAGGCCGATCAACTTCAGCAAGATCCTTTGCTAGGTCGATATTTCGGTGCGGTTCAGCCGCTCCCGAAGCTTGGCGGACCGAGAATTATCGAAGAAGAAGTGAGTTATGGCAGCAGGCGGCTCCATCAAATCTTTGCGGCTGTCCGAAGCGGCGGCTCATACGTGTATCTATTTCAGGAGGCAGGAAATTTACAGAGAACAACACTGTTCTCCGCTGCATATGAGCCATGGCTCGGTGTATGCTTCAAAGTGGAATATGCGTGCGATGTGAAGAAGGAAGAGCTGCATTTCCTCGGTATTTCATTAGTCAGCGGACGGATTGTAGAGCATTTTGGCAGTCGTTTAAATGAAATCTTACTTACTCCGCGTCTTCCTGAGAATGTACACATTCAGCCAACCGAAGTGACGATGGAACAGGCTCGTGACATGCTGGAAAACTTTTTAACACAAAAAATAGCCCAAGAAGATTATACGTGGGCTAATCAAGCAACAAGCCGTCTGGAAGAGGAATTGTCTATCTTGGAAGCTTACTATAAAGATCTGCTCAGCGATCCAGATGAGGAGAAGAAGCAGGCTATTCGTGAGCAATATGAAGCGAGACGAAGTGAAATTACTTGGCAGTATGAGCCTCGTCTGCTCATTTCCGTCATAAACTGCGGTATCTTTCATTTGCGTTGACAAGGTCGGGGCGACAACTTGACCGTTCTCGCTAAAAGACTGCAAAAACAGAAGAGAACATCTACTATGAACACGACACGTTGTAACAGTCTTTTTACAGGCTTGTCCACTACAATAACAATATAGCTATGAAATGGTATTTTAATGAAAGCAGGTGATCCACATGAGATACACAATCGTCATGAAAAGTATAATTTCCATGTCGGCTCTTCTTAGCATAGCGCTGTACCCCATTATCACTAACCATCTCGCATCCGCAGATGTAAGGTTATCCTCCTTATTCATATCATCTAACGCTTCATTATTGCCCTCTTCCGCAGAGCCTGCGGAAGTAAGAGCTTTTGCGGAGAAAATTAGACAACAATTATCCGCCCAAGCTCCGTTTGCTTCGTGGAAAAAAGCAGACATGAACATCAAGCCGCTCGGCCCTGGTACGCATAGCTGGCTGGTTTCTTTTGCACAGAATGGAGAGGAGGCAGGATATGCTGTCATCTCAGCTTCAGAAGACGGTGGATATCAATTAGTCGAATACGGGGGGAAAGGCAGTTCACTGTTTAGTGATCAGATGCTTCGTCAGGCGTTAACTAATTTACATTTGACTGACGATGCGCAGTTAGAATATCAATTTTTATATGGAGGTCCGCTCTTAGCGGAATGGAGAATTCATCAGAAGGATAACAATCAAGCTGCTGCAATTTACGTGGATGCGTTGACAGGAGAAGTGCTTCCGGAGACAGATGAAACGTGGCAGCAGCAAACCAATGGTCAACCTTATGCCATTCATGAATCAGCGATCTCAAGCAAGGATGTAACTTATAAGCCATCTTCGGCCGTATTTACAGCGTCCGCTTTTGATCCCTATGACAATATGATGTGGCTTGCTGCTAAGCCATTAGAAATTAAGGACAGTCTGTCTTTTCAATCAATTCTTATCAAGAATAAGCAGCTCGTCTTTACGACTAAGGGCGACAAACGAACGTATCAAATTCCTTTATCGGTATCCGGGTATCAGAAGTGGACTGCAGCGAACGGCAATGCGCGAAGCCCAGTCTATGTCTCTGTCGGTACAGAACAATCACGCTTCATACTGATTAATACCCTTTTATCAGGCGGCCAATTTTACAAGTATTAGACAAATTCTTTCACTTTGTGTGGCAAATGTTTCTTCTGCTCTCTTCGTAAGCGAGTACGATCCACCCACAAATGAATGCTAAACGGAATCATTCCAAACCATCTGTATTGCCAAGATTCTCTCGTCTGCAATCTTTTTTCCCTGCGAATATCTTTTGGCGTATCAATATAGGTAACGACTTGCTCTGTAATGTACTTCAGAAGTTCATCACCTTTTATTTTACTTGCCATGATTATTCTCCTCCTTACTTCTTCAATAGCATTAGCATGCGCAATCTGAACGAAAATTAAACGATCACCAGCTCATTCACTTGGTTATAATCTATAAACAGTGCATGTTTTTCCCTTTTTTTGAACACGATAAAAGCAACAGAAAACAAGAGCAGGTGACAACGATGAAGAGATTCCTTCTTTTCGGATTATTAGTCCTTATATCCATTATGTTGAACGAAGCAAGTGTGAGTGCAGACAGCGGCAAAGATCGGGCAGAAGTGAAGTCTCCTATGGAATATGCCTTTCCGTATCCGATCATTCTCATCGATGCAGGACATGGAGGAATTGATGGCGGCGCTTCTTTCCAAGACATTGTCGAGAAGAACATCAACCTCATGATCTCGCAAAAGGTATACATGATACTCCGCAGCCAAGGCTATGAATCAGCGCTCAACCGTACTGGAGATTATGCGCTCAGCGATGAGAATCGGTGGCTTAGCATTCGCTCTCGGCACAGACGTGACCTCGCCCAGCGCAAAGGGCTTACCGAACAGGTTCCAACGGCTGTCGTAATCAGTATTCATGCGAACTGGGGCCGTAATTCGAGCAGACGAGGTTCTATTGTCCTCCATCAAGAGGAAGGCAGAAGCGCACTGTTAGCAGGCTGTATTCAGAATGCTTTAAACCCTTTGTTCCATACGAACAATACGATCAGACTAGGCAAACCATTTTATATTCTGAACCATGTCGATACTCCAGCTGTTATCGTAGAAACAGGATTTCTCAGCAATAGCGAAGATCGAAGCATGCTCTGCAATCCGCGTGCTCAACAAGACATTGCAAGTGCCATTGTCGCAGGAATCATTCAATATCTTATGGTAACGTAGGAAAAACACGTTTCTGCCATATCGATTGCACAAGATCCGTAACGCCTACGAACTTAGCATTTTCCTGCATTTTAGGTATCGATTGTTTTAGCGCAGCTGCAGTGTACTTTCCTTTTAGACCTACATGACCAATGGATACGCATTGATCGTGATCCCTGAGCCATAAACCAATTTTTTGCAGCTGTTTGCTGACATGGATAGTCGACGCAACATCATCAAGGAATATGTTGTTTTCAAGTACGGGCATCCCTTTTTGAGCAGCTACTTTCCCAACTATTGATCTGTAATTCGTATGGCTGTCTACAAAAAATAATCCTCTTTCCTTACAGACATCCAGTACAATCGACATGATATGCTCATCTCCTGTCACTTTAGAGCCCATATGGTTATTCATTCCGACCGCAAACGGAACATTGTCAATCGCCGCCTCAACTCTTTGACGAATTTCAGCGTCAGACAATTTTGTAGTAATTGCACCAGGACCGAGCCATTCGGGTCTACCAGCTTTAGGTTCCATCGGAAGATGCACAATCACGTCATGTCCTCGTTCATGAGCGATCTTGGCGTCTCTTTGCGTAGTGGGCAGAAACGGCATTACCGCAATGGTCAGCTTTACCGGCATAGACAACATCTCTTCTGTCCCCATCTGACCATTGCCAAAATCATCGATAATGATGGCGACCCTTTTATTCGTTTTGTGATTTGACGGGTCATTATCACCAGCACTGTATGCGTTGTTCTTTTCTAACGTCAGAGCTAGCATCAACACAACTATACATATGAGTACTGCTATTTTTGGGAACTTGTATTTGTTACCGGTATGACGCATATGGGGCACTCTCCTTTTTAATCCCTCTTATTGTTACATTGTTTGAGATTCGAGAGCCAAATATGTATTGAACACAAAAAAGGCGTCCTACTGCATCATTTGCAGATAGAACGCCTGTATGTATATCGTTGGTGCGGTCGAGAGGACTCGAACCTCCACGGGGGTTTAGCCCACACGGACCTGAACCGTGCGCGTCTGCCAATTCCGCCACGACCGCAAGTATGACGCGGGTTTTCGCGATTTTGCTCCGCGTTTTATTCGTTACATCGCGCA
>NZ_JAGGKP010000009.1 GCF_017873765.1 Paenibacillus sediminis | reverse complement strand
CGTGTAGAACTCCAAGCGATGTTCGCCAACAACAACTAACACAATTTTCTACAGGATAAGGATATTTTCATTTACACAAAATTATTGACGCTTCCGTATGGAAATTAAAGCTGCAATTAAAGTTCAAGTACAAAATAACGTGTCATATATATCCAGTAACAATTCAATATACACCCAATATGACATAAGCCGAGGTTAAATCAATAGTACTCTCTAGGAGGAGCATTAAATGAGAAATGCTTACTATAGCATTTTATGGGGACTTTTGCTTGTCGTTTTAGATTTTCGCTTCGGTACGTTCGATGTACTGCCCGATGTGCTTGGTTATGTCCTTATTATTATCGGATTATCCACACTCAAAACAATTGATCGTCACTTTACCATCTCATGGTGGGCAGCGGCGGCTATGATTGTGATCTCCATTGTAACTTTCTTTCAGCCTGTTTCTTCTTTGGAGATGTCCACCGCTGTACAGAGTATTTCTGTTGTCCAAATCGGCTGGGCTTTTCTATTAATCATTCTTGATATCGTGATGATTTATGGAATTTGTAAAGGGATTATCGGGCATGCCACTTTGTACAACAACCAAGATCTTGTACAATTTGCAAAGCGTAGTTTGAATACTTACGTAACTTTATCCGTAATTTCACTGATCGCCTTACCTTTCTATTTGGATCTTCCCCAGGGACTGACAATGATCATTTTCATTACTCTTTGGCTTATGTTATTTATCGCTATGATATTCATAATCAGGCTTCTGTATAGATCAGGCCGAGAGCTCGAATAAGCCCCTAGAAAATAAAAATCAATTTTGTTAAAATCAGACTCGTAGTGACATAATATGTATGGTTTGATGATGTCAGTCGCTATGGGTGGGTGAGGGATTTTTAAGAAAGATGGCTATCTATTGTATAGACTACTAGACAGGCTCTTTGGACTTGGTGTGAATCGCTCCACAGTACGGAAGGAACTGCTGGCAGGTGCGATTTCATATTTTACGATCGTTTACATTGTTGCGATCAACTCCACTATTCTCGCAGACGCAGGAATTCCCGTGGAAGCAGGAATTATAGCGACAATCCTTGCATCATTCGCTGGCTGTCTGATAATGGGCTTCGGCGCAAATGTTCCGATTCTGCTCGTTCCGGGTATGGGCATTAATGCATTGTTTGCTTACACGCTTGTTCATTCCATGGGATTAACATGGCAGGAAGCGTTAGCGGCTGTTGCCGTGTCAGGTGTATTATTTGCAATCGTTGCCTTTACTTCATTGTCCGACATGCTTATTCGTGCCATTCCGAATTCGTTAAAAGAAGCGATCACGGTAGGTATTGGTTTATTTCTAACCTTTATCGGACTGCAAAAGGGCGGCATCGTCGTAGCAAGTGAGCGAACGTTTGTAACACTTGGCGACATTGGAAGCCCAGAAGTATTGCTTACGCTTGCAACGCTGCTTATCACGTTATTGTTATTCATTCGGAATGTGCCCGGGGGCTTCCTCATTAGTGTGCTCTTAGGAACTTTGCTTGCAGGCATATTTGGTCAGTTGCATGCTGATAACGCAGGAGTATCGCACTTTTCGATCGCAAGCTATACTCACGTGTTCGGTCACTTGTCATTCGGAAATATGACGTCTGTCACGTTTTGGATAGCTGGCTTCTCGATGGCATTGGTTATGGTGTTTGAGAGTATTGGTCTCATTCACGGACATCTTCAGATGGCAAATCAGCCTGCGAAGTTCAGCCGTGCGATGCGGGCAAGCTCAATCTCCGTGATCACCTCGGGATTGTTCGGTACAAGCCCAACGGTTCCTGCCGTTGAATCAGCAGCAGGGATTACAGCTGGCGGCAAGACAGGGCTGACCGTCGTAACGACGGGGATTTTGTTTCTTGCATCTCTGATGTTTATCCCTTGGATTAAGTTGATTCCAGGCAGTGCGATTGCGCCTATTCTGATTATCATCGGTGGACTTATGATTCAAAGCGTGAAGAACATTGACCTGCAAGATTTCTCGGAAGGCTTTCCAGCTTTTCTCGTTATTGCGCTGATCCCGCTAACGTACAGCATTGTCGATGGTATGGCGTTTGGGTTTATCGTCTATCCGTTTATGAAAATCGTGCTCGGCAGGGCGAAAGAAGTATCTATTCCGCTCTACTGTATAGCAGCATTATTTTTAATGAACTTTATTTTGCATGCACTAGGTTAATAATATTGACTTCAAAGTCATGAATTGGTAAATTAGGTTTATCCGATCAGAAGGAGAGATTTTGATGTTGGTGAGCGTTCTTAACTAATCCAATTTCATACGGACTGTAAAAGAAATCAGGTTTTTTAAACTTGTTTTCAAATGAGGGTTCAAACTCTTATTTTGTTATACCCTTTTACGGTCATGAAATTAGTTAAGAACACGCGACATATGAAAATCTGAGCCAATCGTTGGTTGGTGATTTTTCTTACGTGACGTATATCCGTGCTCTTTGGAGCACGGTTTTTTGCGTTTATTTGAGATATCATCACCTCGGGATTTTAGGGCAAAGGAATGTCATTTGTGCATTCTTTTGCCCTTTTTATATTTGACTAAGGAGGGCTAAACGACAATGAATTTATTTAATGTACACATGCTTGAGTATGACAAAATGAAAGAACAGCTGCTAACTTACGCAGTCTCTTATGCGGGGAAAGAAAAGATTAATGAGCTCCTGCCATCTGATCAGCTTAACGTCATTGAACGAGCGCTAGCGGAAACAGCGGAAGCGAAGGCATTGCTCGAACGCGGTTCCAGTGTGCCGCTTCCTTCGCTAGAAGGCATTGACTTCGTCATATCGTTACTAGGAACGGGGTATATGTTCACGGAGCAGCATTTGATGTTCATCCACACGTTTCTGAACAGCTGCGATCAATTGCGAAAATATATGGCGAGCAAAGCGGATATCGCCCCGAGCATTAGCTCATATGCTGCTTCATTACAGGACGTAAGTAAGCTCAAAAGTGAAATTGAACGCTGCATTCGGTTTGGAAGCATCGACGATGCGGCGAGCAAATCATTAGAGAAGGTGCGCAAGAAAATTTCGGTCACGAAGGAGCGTTTGAATAAAAAAATCGACGCGATCATGTCGAAGCATCGCTCCATTTTACAAGAAAATATCGTGAGCATGCGGGGCGGTCGTTATGTAATACCGCTGAAGAGGGAGTACTACAAACAGCTCAAAGGCACTGTATTGGACCAATCTACTAGCGGACAGACCGTGTATGTGGAGCCGCAGGAGATCTCTTCGCTTCAAGCTGAGTTTGAGCTCTTGCATGCAGAAGAGGCTCGCGAGGAAGCGCTCGTATTAAGTTATTTGACTGGTCTCGTGGAGACGGACGCTACTGCACTAAGACTTAACATTGAAGTGACGGCGACGTATGATTTTATTTTTGCTAAAGCGAAATATGCGCAGGTTATCGGAGGACAGCTAGTCCAGCTGAATCATCGAGGGATTATTAACATGATTCAGGCGAAGCATCCCATGTTGCTGAAAACGATGATTCCAATCAACTTGCATGCAGGTGGTCCGTACAGATCACTTATCATTACCGGCCCGAACACTGGGGGCAAGACGGTTGTTCTCAAAACATTAGGCTTATTAACGCTAATGGTGCAGTCAGGCTTGCTTGTACCTGTAGAAGCGGGAAGCACGTTTGCCGTCTTCTCACAGGTGATGAGTGTGATTGGTGATGGACAGAGTATTGAACAATCACTCAGTACGTTCTCTGCGCAAATTCAGAGCATTAAGCACATGCTCGGTTCGGCACATGCATCCACACTCCTTCTCATTGATGAGCTAGCGGCAGGAACGGATCCAGGAGAGGGTATTGCGCTTTCGATCGCGGTACTGGAAGAGTTGAACCGCAAGGGAGCTAGTGTGATGGTGACGACGCACTTCAATGAACTGAAGACGTTCGCCAGTCGTACTCTAGGCTTTGAAAATGCGCGAATGGAGTTTGATCCGCATACACTGCAGCCGCTGTATCAGCTGACCATCGGAGAGGCAGGAAAAAGCTACGCCTTAGAAATTGCTAAGAAGCTCGGCATTACTTCCAGTGTGATTGAACGATCACAGCAAATTTTGAATGAGCAGAAGAAGGGAGATGTTATCGATTGGGATAAGGGAGCTTTAACTAAGGTGGACGAATTAATCTCAAATACGAATGCAACCTCGTCACAGAAGGATAACAATACGGGGCAAACTTCACTGGTGAATGTAGGAGATACAAAGACCAATTCGAAGTCATCTGACAGTGCGCAATTAGAGGAAGACCAAGCTCAAAAGCCGCGCAGTCTGCAAGTTGGAGATAGTGTGTATGTCACCTCACTCGGAAGAACAGGTATCGTATACGAAACAGCAGATAAGATGGGCATGGTAGGCGTTATGGTGCAAAAGCAGAAGTTTAAAGTGAATCAGAAACGACTAAAGTTGTTTATTGAGAAAAGTGAGCTGTATCCCGAAGACTATGACTTCGACATCATCTTTGAGACGAAAGAAGATCGCAAGAAGAAGAAACTAATGCAGCGTAAGCACGTCGAAGGGCTGACCATTGTGCGTAAATCAGAGGAGTAACGTGAATCAAAATAACCCTCACTATCGCTTTACTTAAGCGATAATGAGGGTTATTTGCATCAGCTTATTTCCAGTACTTATTAATAAATTCATCTCGGCCGGACTTTTCACGGTCCTCTTTGTAATGTGCCGCACTCTTTTTGTAGTAATCTTGGTGGTAATCTTCTGCAGGATAGAATGTTGAGGCAGGTAAAATCTTGGTCACGATCGGCTTGTCGAATCGTCCGCTGTTTGCTACCGCTTCTTTCGAAGCTTCTGCGAGTTTGCGCTGCTCTTCGGTATGCACAAAAATCGCTGTCCGATAGGAATCACCGCGGTCATGGAATTGTCCGCCGTCATCGGTTGGATCGATTTGCGCCCAAAAGATTTCAAGCAGCTTCTCATATGGAAACAGTTCAGGGTTGTACAAAATTTCGACAGCCTCATAATGCCCCGTCGTTTGAGTTTTAACTTGCTCATAAGTAGGGTTCTCGACATGGCCTCCAGTGTAACCGGACACTACTTTAATAATGCCGGGATACTGATCAAATGGCTTGACCATACACCAGAAGCATCCGCCTGCAAAGGTCGCTTTTTCGACGCGTAGATCGCTATGATTAACGTTTAAATTTTGTTCGCTCATCTGCTCAATCCTTCTTTCTTCTGCCGTTATGGTACGAATGGAATAATATCGCTAGAAGTAAGTGTACCTCGAACTTTGTCAGATTGGAAGATGTTTAATAAGTTCGTTATGATATGAATTAGGAAAAAGATGGGTAGGGCGGGGATAACGTTGTTAGATCATCAGCTTTATGTTAAGCGTGCTGAGCTTCTGCATGAACGCATTACTTCCTATAAGGATTATCCGTTTCATATACCAGCCGTTCGATATTTAGAGCAGCTTTCTTTTACCCGGCCTGTTACGTTTATCGTGGGTGAGAACGGCTCGGGTAAATCAACGCTGCTAGAAGCGATTGCAATAGCATGGGGGTTTAATGCGGAAGGAGGCACGCTCAATTACTCTTTTGAGACGCAGGCTTCGCATTCAAATTTGCATGAATACATACGACTTGCTCGTGGTGTGAAGCGTCCGAAGGATGGATTTTTCTTCAGGGCTGAAAGTTATTACAATGTGGCGTCTTATGTCGATCGTCTTGATGAGGAACCGGCAGGGGGGCGAAGGGTGATCGAATCATACGGCGGCAAATCACTGCATGCCCAGTCTCACGGAGAGTCCTTTTTCTCCACATTTTTAAACCGTTTTGGCGGGAAAGGTCTATATGTGATGGACGAACCTGAGGCTGCATTGTCACCCGTTCGGCAGTTATCGATGTTGAAGCGGATGCATGAACTCGTCCAGCGTGACTCTCAGTTTATTATTGCTACGCATTCCCCAATTCTCATGGCATATCCGAATGCGGAAATTTGGCAATTCTATTCAGATCGTGCTCCTGAGCTGGTGGAGTGGGAAGATACGGAACACTATATCGTTACTCGTAAAATGATGACGGAGCGCGAGCGGATGCTGCAGTATTTGTTCGACGATGAGTATGAGCCTTCAGATTCGATGTGAAGTTAGAAGTAATATATAAATGTCCTTGACTCTCACATTACGTGAGGGAGTATGCTAACGGATAGACGGGAGGTGACAGAGATGGCTTATACGGTAAAAGATGTTTCTAAGCTGTCAGGCGTTAGCGTGCGGACGCTTCATTACTATGATGAAATTGGGCTGCTTCCCCCGGCTTTTACGGGAGAGAATGGGTATCGCCACTATGAGGAGGAGCAGCTGCTCAGATTGCAGCAAATTATGTTTTATCGGGAACTAGATATGCCATTAGGAGAAATTGCGCAGCTTCTAAGAGGTGGCCCAGATGATATTATTAAGTCTCTGCACGCTCATAAACAGCAACTGCTGGAAAAGGCAGGACGTATTCAGACTCTCGTTCATACGATCGATCATACCGTTCATTATTTGAAGGGAGAGGTAAGCATGAAGAATGAGGAATTGTTTGAGGGGTTTGATCCTGTAAAGCAAGAGCAATATGAGCAGGAAATTGTGGAACGATACGGAGAAGGATCGAAAGCACTTATAGAGGAAAGTAAGCGTCGTACGAGAAATTGGAGTAAAGAGGACTACGTGAAAACGCAGCAACTTGTTGACAACATTCATCGGGAATTAACATCTGCTATTGAAGCTGGAGCATTGCCGGATAGTCCTAACGTACAAGCGATTATTAAGAAGCACTATGAGTGGGTCAATCAGTTCTATACCCCGACCAAAGAGGTTTACAGCGGACTTGGTGACCTGTATGTAGATCATCCTGATTTCCGTAAACTGTATGATGGTTACCATCCACAGCTCGCACAGTTTTTGCGGGATGGAATGAATATTTTTGCAGACGAGCAATTGTAAAAGTGAAAATGAAACAGAACGCCCTTTTCCCGTAAAACGGAAGGGCGTTCTGTCCTTATAAAGGAATTATTGTAAGCTGTGCGCTTGATATCCGCCGCTTATACCTTGACCACTAGACATACCAGTACTCATACCACCGCTCATGCCCTGACCACTGCTCATGCCCTGACCACCGGACATGCCGCCAGACATACCTGGATTCATATGAGACTGCTGTCCATACATTGACCCGGTGCCGTAGCTAGGTTGGAACGAAGAGCTGTATTGCATCGAGCTTTCGATCTGTCTACATATTTGAGAGACTTGCTGATATTGCTGCATAGCCGTCTGATGTCCTTGCACAGCATTCTGGATCATCTGAGCTGTATGCCGTTCGCGCTGAGCTATTTCCTCTAGCCGGGCAGCATTTTGCTGCTCCTGCTGCAACATCTGTTGATACATTGTTGTTGCTTGACGAGTCTGCTGCATAAGCTGCTGCATAATTTGTTCACATTGGTGAAGCTGCTGGGTAATATTGCTGTTATACATAGTATAGTCCTCCTTCAGTTTGTAACCTTGGGAAAATCCCTTGATTATTGTGCACAAGGACTACAACATTATTCATTTTTAGGAAGTCATTATAGCTGCTTCATTAGAATATCCACAAATTGCTCAAGGAAACGTTGTTCCTCATCGTCAAAACGACCTTTAAGCGGACTGTCAATATCGAGCACACCATACAGATTACCATCCTTAATCATTGGGACGACGATTTCACTGTTCGTTGCAGCATCACAAGCAATATGTCCTGGAAAAGCGTGCACGTCGTCAACGCGAACCGTCTCTCTTCTGGAAGCTGCAGCACCGCAGACCCCTTTATCGAGCGGAATACGGATACATGCCGGAAGACCTTGGAACGGTCCTAGTACAAGCTCTTTCCCATCGAATAAATAAAATCCTGCCCAGTTCGTATCAGGCAAGGTAAATTTAAGCAGCGCAGAAGCATTAGCTAAGTTAGCAACAGCACTTGGCTCGTCTGCGATTAACGATTTTAATTGTTCTAGAGCAGATGTAAATTGCTCTGTCTTATCTCCTTGAATAGAAGTCGTTTGAAACATTCGAATTCACCATCCTGCAGTTCGTTTTAATAATCAAATTTAGTACCAAAATGAGCTTAAAGTCAAGTAAATTGTTCAGGATTTAAACCTCAGGTGTAAGCATGTCGGGACTTAAATCGTAACTACGCTCCTCTTGAACACTCACCTGACTTGTTGGTTCATGTGATAGTGCTTCTTCGACAAAAGACCGCACTTCCTTAGCATATAGAACAGGATCTATGATGTAGGAGTTCGCGTGAACAGCACCGGGAATGATGACTAGCTTCTTGAAACCAGGCTTGGCCTCATATAATTGCTCACTCATCTCGGTAGGCACATAACGATCCTCGCCTCCATGAATGAACAGAATAGGCAGATGACTGTTCATTACCGTTTTTATTGGACTAACATCCTCTAGCCTGAATCCTGCTTTTCGGTAAATTTTCCGGTTAATGAAGTGGAGAAAAGGAGCAGCTGGAATTTTATGAAGAACTTTCATTTGGTATGTAATAAGCCCGTGCAAATCAGAATATGGGCAGTCAGCAATGACAAATTTCACGTTCGGATGCGCAATGCTTAAATATTCGAGCACTGTGCCTCCTCCTAGTGACTGACCGTGCAGCCCAATTACAATATCCGTACCTTTCTCCTGCAGCAGCCATCGTACCCAGGATTGTACGTCACGCTTTTCATAATATCCGTATGTAGTGTACATTCCTTCACTTTTTCCATGACGGCGCTGATCGACGAGCAGCAGGTTAAATCCCATGTTCTCGAACATATCAATAAATTGAGTCGATACGAGCAATGAACCCGTATATCCATGAACAATGATGACCCATTTGTTATCGTAAGGGTAATTTTCGATGACGATTCCGTTTAATTTGATGCCGTCCTCGCTTTGAATTTGTACTCTTTGCTTCGCAAGCGTATCGAATTTTTGTTTAGAGTAGAGGTTATTTTTCTCTAGCACGTCATATATCGTTTCGTCCTTTTGCAGCCGCATTTGGGTGATCTGGCGAACAGCATAATGGCTCATGCCCTGAATGGCAATAAGTATAAGCAGGAAAGTGGATCCAACTACGGTGTATAACATCAGTTTCCTCCTAAGCTGTATATTGTTAATTTGTATATTATCACCGAAAAACGACGATTAACATCCAAATTTATGTAAAAATTTTGTAATTTTTTAATAGCGAGAGCTGCGGAAGGGCAGCATACGTTTCGTGGTTGTTAATCAAAGTCGTTAAACAGACTTTCTTTTCCGGGATGATTCCTTTAGACTATCCATATCATACGAAATAGGGAAGGAACATTCTAAAGTGAGTTCTTCTAATCATTCGAAGCCTGTATTGAGGCGAAAATATATTATGGCAGGACTGCTGCTATCGACGTTCTTAGCGGCCATCGAAGGTACGGTTATTGGACCGGCAAATCCGGCAATCGTCAGTGAATTCGGTAGTGTCCAGCTGATGAGCTGGGTATTTACCGCATATTTGCTCACGATGGCGGCATCTACGCCAATCTTCGGCAAAATTTCAGATTTATACGGGCGAAAGCCGGTTTTTTTAATAGGTTCTATTTTATTTTTACTTGGGTCTGTCTTATGCGGGTTTGCGCAAAGCATGGAGCAGCTGATCCTTTTCCGCGCGCTGCAAGGGATTGGAGCCGGTGGGCTTATTCCTGTAACGTATACCATTATCGGTGATATCTACAAAATCGAAGAGCGTGCTAAAGTTCAAGGGCTGCTCAGCTCTGTCTGGGGCATTTCTTCATTACTCGGTCCGCTTATCGGAGGCTACTTTGTCGACTCGTTGTCTTGGCGGTGGATTTTTGGGTTCAACGTTCCTTTTGGGCTGCTGTCGATTGTCGTTATCATTAAATATTTACATGAAAATATAGAGCGAAGACGCGTTAAAATAGACTTTGCCGGAGCATTTACTTTAGTGATTGGAGTTATGGCTTTGCTGATAGGCCTTGCACTCGGGGGACAACATGCGTCTTGGAACTCGCCAATCGTTATTTCTATGTTTGCAGCTGCGGTTATTTTCATAGCATTATTCCTATTCATCGAACAGAGGGCGGAGGAACCGATGGTGCCTCTTAGACTGTTTCGAGTTTGGGACATCGCCGTTTCAGGCGCAGCGGCTTTATTCGTTAGTTCGCTACTCATTGGCCTCAGCTCGTACTTACCGCTCTGGGTGCAAGGTGTATTAGGAGAGAATGCAACGATGTCCGGACTTGTTATGGCCCCCATGTCCATTGGCTGGATGATTGGATCGATGTGGGGCGGGAGCCGAATCGTTACAGCAGGTTCTAGATACACAGCTGCAATTGGACTGTCAGCGATACTGCTAGGTACAATTGTCATGGCTATTGCTTCACACAGCACCCCGCAAATCGTTCTATTCGTTCTTACCTTTATTTACGGTATCGGTTTTGGCTTCTCGATCACCGTATTTACGATCATTGCGCAGTCGTCTGTAGGCTATCATTTAAGAGGAGCATCTACGGCCTTAAATACGTTCCTGCGATCACTTGGGCAGACGATAGGCGCGGCGGTGTTTGGTACATGGCTGAATGTGAGAATAAATCAATTGACTGCAAGCGAAAGCGCAGGCACAAGACGGCTCACAATGGACGATATTAATCATCTATTATCTGCGGAAAGCAACAAGGGACTTTCAGCAGACACTGTTAAAGCTCTCAGACAAGTACTTGAAGGCAGTCTGAACTCCCTGTTTATTCTCATGGTAGGCATCGCGCTCGCTGGACTTATAAGCGTATGGTTTCTTAGAAATCAAGCGCCGTCTCCTGTTGATGGAGCCGAGGGCATAACACAGCAGACAGAAAGAGCATAAAATAATTGAATGAAATAAGACCGAAATTAGAGCTTTCATCTAATTTCGGTCTTTGTGTTATCATGAACGTTTTATTTTCCTTCTTTAACAAACTGTTCTATCCGATTTCTAATCGCATCCCGAACAGCGCGGAATTGATTCATAATTTCTTCTTCTGTTCCTGTTGCTTTCGCTGGGTCGTCGAAACCCCAGTGCCATTTCGTTACGTTTGGGTTGGAGATAACTGGGCAGTGTTCATCTGCATGACCGCATAGCGTGATTACATAATCAGCACGATTTAAAATTTCTGGATCAATGACATCGGAGCTGTGTTTGCTAATATCGATGCCTGCTTCATTCATGACCTGCACCGCGCGAGGGTTTAAGCCATGGGCCTCAAGGCCAGCACTTTTCACTTCATATTTGTCGCCGCCTAGTTCTCTTAAAAAACCTTCAGCGATTTGACTTCTGCAAGAGTTTCCTGTGCACAAAAAATAAACAAGTGGTTTTCTTTCCATCTTTAATCTCTCCATTCGAAATTTGATTATGAAATGATGTTAAGCCATAGGTAGAGCCCGACAAGTGTAATTATTAAGGTTGGAACAGTTAATAGTATTCCAGTTTTAAAGTAGCTGCCCCAAGTGATTTTGACATCCTTTCGGGATAACACATGCAGCCAAAGTAAAGTCGCAAGGGAGCCAATGGGTGTTATTTTCGGACCTAAATCACTGCCGATTACATTTGAGTATATTAGTGCCTCACGAATCACACCTTCGGTATGCGTCCCCTTGATAGCTAGAGCATCAATCATAACTGTAGGCATGTTATTCATTATTGATGATAGAATTGCAGCAAGAAATCCCATGCCTACTGTAGTTACAAATAACCCTTGATCAGCGACCTTTTGAATTAATTCTCCCAGTGCGTCTGTAAGACCTACATTGCGAAGCCCGTACACAACTACGTACATCCCAATGGAAAATACAACAACAGCCCAAGGAGCTTCTTTAATGATCTTTTTCGTTTGAATAACATTACTTCTGCGAGCTGCGATAATGAACAGGATCGCGGCTGCTCCTGCGATGACGGATACAGGTACATGAATATATTGACTTCCTAAATATGCGACCAGTAAAACGGCTAAAATTACCCAGGATAATTTAAATAATCTTATATCCTTTATCGCTTCAACAGGTTTTTTAAGTTGGGCAAAATCGTAATGGCTAGGTATACTTTTTCGGAAGAATAAATAAAGGACGAGCAAACTTGCACCTAAAGAAAACAGGGTAGGTACAATCATTCGGCTTGCGTAATGGACAAATCCAATACCAAAGTAGTCCGCCGAAACAATATTAACTAAGTTACTGACAATGAGCGGTAGAGAAGTCGTATCCGCAATAAAACCACTAGCCATAATAAAAGGCAGAATCATTTTGTCATCAAATTTAAGTGCGCGTACCATAGCCAGTACAATGGGTGTCAAAATTAGAGCTGCACCATCGTTTGCGAAAAAAGTTGCAACAGCGGCACCGAGTAATATGATATAAACAAACATCAACTTGCCATTTCCTTTTGCTAAACGAGCCATATGAAGAGCCGCCCATTCAAAAAATCCAATTTCATCAAGAATTAAGGAAATGAGGATAACGGCTACAAACGCTAGCGTAGCGTTCCAAACCATGCCCGTAACGGTTTCAACGTCTTGAAAAGACACAACACCAAAGATGAGGGCTAGAATGGCACCGCCCATTGCTGACCAACCAATATTAAGCCCTTTCGGTTGCCAGATAACAAAAGTGATTGTAACGAGAAAAATGATAACAGCAATTAAAGTCATACTTCCTCCTGTATTTAGCAGCAACTTCCTTTTAGCGCGCTGATCTTTTCTTTCATGGATGGTAGATGCTCATAAATACATTCCATGTAAGGCTTATTTGTTGTATTAAGTGAATAGTATACCCATTGACCCCTTCGGCTCTCGTTAACAACCCCAGCAGCTTTTAATTTACGCAGATGCTGGCTGGCATTTGGTTGGGACATACCAGTAATCTCTGTAATGTCACAAACACACAGTTCCTGTTCCTTTAATAACGCAATGATGGTTAACCTCGTCTTGTCGGCCAGCAATTTAAGACTTTCAGCCATATCATAAATGTGATCATCCAATATGTAGTTCCCCCCCTCTTAAAACACGATATAAATATATAATTAATCAATTATATAATCAAGATCTAATATGCGAAAATAAATATAGCTTCTGCACTATTGCAGAAGCTAATCATCTAATACTATAAGGCCCACGACTGATCATTCATTGTTAACAGCTGCAGCATACATCTACATGAGTTTGTTTATGGAAGAATCGGGTTGTAATTTTATTTAAGAAGCCATCCTTGCACTTCTTTAAATGATTGAATTGCCAAGCATTCTTAGCGTAATTTTCAATTTCTTTTTGCTTCTGGAACATAAGTTTCTCTATACCATATACGTTCATGTCCATAGTCTAATCACTCCTCGGTTTTATTTTTGTTTTTGAGAATCACAGCAAGATGCCGGTTTGTCTTTTACTTCTTCAATTTTTACATCGCAGCAAGACGATTGTTTTTTGCTAAACAAGTGCCCAACCCATTTCATATGTTTCACCTCCTCACAGAATATAAAATAGCAGTCCTGATAATGTTGCCATGCTAAAGACGGAGACGATGAAAGCAGTGACTAGACGTTTTTGAAAAATCGAATTGAGCAGTGTTATTTCTGGCAAGCTCGCTCCGGCAGAACTGATCATCAGTGCCATAACTGGTGCAATAGCCATCCCTTTTGCAATTAAAATTTGTGATAGGGGAATCATCGTAGAAAGTCTGATGTATAAAGGAATTCCTATGATCGCAGCGACAGGAACTAACCACCATCGATCTCCCCCAAAATAAGTTGAAATCCACTCGGTTGGTACTAATCCATGTATTACCGAACCAATAGCAGCTCCTATAAGCAAATAAGGATAAACAGTTTTCATTAAAACTAAGGTTTCAATAGCCGCATTCTTAATGCTGAATTTCGCGTGACTCTCTTGATAGCCCGTCATCACCACGTTTTTTACAGCCGATTCAAGTCCCAACTTTTCTAAAAGAAACCCAATGATCAAAGAGAATATCGAGGTTATTATCGTATATGTCAAAGCAACTTTCATTCCAAGTGTTGCTGCCATGAGCGTAATGATCGTCGGGTCAAGAACCGGTGACGAAAACAGAAAGACCATAACGACGCCAAATCGAATTTTTTTATGAAGTAAATTCACAACTATAGGAATGGTCGAGCAGGAGCAAAACGGTGTAATAAATGCCAGTACCACAGCGGCAAGGGCTCCTAAGAATGCGTTTTTTCCGGATAAGACCTTTTGCATCTTTTCATAAGGAATAAAGCCTTGAATTAATGAGATTAAAAAGGATATCACGATAAACAAGAGTGTTAATTCGATTGCAATAGAGAGAAAGCTTTTAAATATGTCCATATCAAAAACTCCTTTTATTTGCATTTTGCAAATATATAATATAAAGAAAAAACGATGATCCTAGCGGGGTACAGCACATTTTAGACTTTGTCATACTTGTTTTAATAGCTTGATCGGATTGAATAATCATATCTTGTTCAAAATAGCTCCTTTTTTATTTACCATTTTTTATCATCTCTTGATTTAGTTATACAGTAATTATTTGCATTTTGCAAGTTAATATTAACGGGAAGATAACAAAGAAAACAAAGAAAACAAAGAAAACAAAGAAAACAAAGAAAACAAAGAACCCCCTAAAACATTAAAGTTTCAGGGGGGGTACAGCATAAGTTTCAGAGGCTATACCACTCTCTTCCCCAAGATGACCAAGTCACGCTCAATCCCGTCTAACTCTGCTACATTAGGAAAGTGAGCCCATTTCTCAAATCCGAATTTTTCAAACAAACGGAGACTCGGTTCGTTATGACCGAAAATAAATCCCAGCAATGTTTTGACATGCAGATCGGGGCAAGTCTCGATTGCTTTGTTCAATAAATAATGACCAAGACCTGCGCCGCGATAATCCGAATGGATGTAGATGCTTAGTTCAGCGGTTGCATTATAGGCAGGTCTTCCATAGAACGATTGAAAGCTGAGCCATCCACAAATATTACCCTCATGTTCTGCCACCCATAGCGGGCGAAAGTCAGGTGAATGGTCGTTAAACCAAGGTACTCGGCTCTGAACAGTGACTGGCTCGGTATCGGCCGTAACCATTCGACCTGGAATAGTGGAGTTGTATATGTCCACAATGGCAGGAAGATCATCTAAGGTCGCATCTCTCACGTTGATATCGTACTTCATCTGTTTCACTCACTCCTTATGCTTCATGATTATCTATTTCTATTAACCTCTTAATAAGCCGAAAAATCAACAAATTTCATATGAATCATAAACAAAAAATCATGCTTGAGCCGAGCATTGGATCCGTCGCAGGACGGATGAGGGAGGCACTTCCATTTGAATACAATAGTTTCAGATGATGAATGGAGAGTGAATGAAATGAATAAATCACGATCGGATAATAGTGGAGGTTCACTTCGTCAGAACCGTCCTTACATTTTATTAATGGGAGCTCAGCTCGTATCCAATTTAGGAGATTGGCTTTACTTGCTAGCACTGTTAACACTGTTAGGTTTGAAGTGGAATGCAACCCCGTGGGAAATAACGGCGGCTACACTTTGTGCAGCGGTACCTGTTCTTGTGGGTGGTCCGCTGGCAGGGATGATTGCCGATAAATTTGATCGCAAGAAGCTCATGATTTTGTCCGATATCGTTCGGGTGTTTATTGTACTTGGTTTTGTGTTCGTAGGGGAAATGTGGCAAGTGTATATGTTACTCATTGCAAAAGGGTTGTTTGATGTCCTGTTCGGACCTGCCAAGAACGGCAAACTGAAAGAAATTGTTCCTCATGACCAGATAGATAGGGCGGTATCAATCAGTTCGATGATTGAACAAAGTATGAAAATAGCCGGCCCTGCGATTGGCGGCATTTTAGTCGCTGCATTTGGAGTTACTATATGTTTTTACATTAATGGGGCTACATTTCTTAGTTCAGCTTTATTGCTGTTAGGACTTGCTGGACGGAGACTAGATGACTCCAGAAAGGATCGGTCCTTGGAAGAAGGATCATCTGTTGATGCTAAGCCGTCGTTTTGGAGTGAGCTCGCTGCAGGGATTCAAACGATGAAAAGTATACCGATTATCGCCTTCGGATCATTGCTATTGTCCGTCGTTATACTCGTTCTGCAAATTGCTGATTCTCAGACCATTGTGCTTTTCCGCGAAATTCCGAATGTACCTGACGGACTGCTTGGCTGGTGTATCGCGTCAAGCGGATTTGGTACACTGCTAGCGGCCATTATTCATTTGCGTATTAAATGGTCCGCTTTAGTTAAAATGGCTTCAGGTTCTGGGGTTATGGGCATTGTTCTTGCTATATCAGCGCTTTTTGCTTCTTACGGACCTTTTGGTGTAGTTGGAGATGTCATTATTATTACAGCTTTCTTCATTGTAGGCTTAGGGGCAGGCATGACCTTTATTCCGTTCCAAGTTGTTCTTCAGCAGAGGACACCCGAGCACCTCATTGGGCGAGTATTTGGCACGGTGGGCAGCTTAACGACGAGTGCATCGATTATCGGACCTGTGCTGGGCGGTTTTCTGGTGACGGTCTACGGTCCTGTTCCGGCCTTCTTATTATCAGGACTTCTCTTATTCATCCTCGGATGTATCGTTATTGTTCTTAAAAACACGATCGAGCAGAAGGATATTTCTGAGGCTCATCGAAATAGAGAGACGTATGAAATGACAACGATCTCTTAAGGAGAGAAATATGCTAGAGAGAAGGTTTTCTAAGAAAATGGACACGGCGGCTGAAGTTACTGTACTAGATGTGAAAATTAAAGAAGCGGGTTACGAGGCTGGACATTCTCGAATACGTGACGTGAGCCTTACTGTAAAGGCAGGTCAGCTTGTTGGACTCATCGGACCTAACGGTGCCGGTAAAAGTACGACGATCAAGACGATATTGAACTTGCTTACGCATGCTATCGCCACCGTGCAGTTTAGCGGGCCAAATCAGAAGTATGCTTACATACCAGAGCGCCCCGTGTTTTACGAAACGTTAACATTATGGGAACATTTAGAGCTGGCAGCTGCCTCTAGCGGAATGACCGGAGAACATTTTAAGACGAAAGCGGAGTTACTCTTAGCTAAGTTTCGAATGACGGAGGTTCGTGATGATTTGCCTGTCAGCTTCTCTAAAGGAATGCAGCAAAAGATGATGTTAATGATCGGATTCTTAATTGAGCCCGATATTTATATCGTTGATGAGCCCTTTATTGGTCTCGACCCTAGAGCCACGAAAGACTTTCTTACGCTGCTGGATGATGAGCGCAAGAGAGGAGCTGGAGTACTCATGTCCACCCATGTACTGGACACGGCTGAGAAAATTTGTGATACGTTCGTTCTGCTCTCCGAGGGCAAGGTTGTAGCTGAAGGGAATTTAGACCAAATTCGTCAGGCAAGCGGGCTGGAAGATGCCTCACTCTTCGATTGCTTCGATGCATTAACCTAGGGTGAGAGGAGGGGAGCTTGTGAATTCTATACATGCACATCATCTATTTTGGCGCCGGGTTAGAGATTATTTGCTCCAAGAATATAGCATTATTAAATCGTTAGTAGATTGGACGGTCTGGCTGTACATTCTCATTCCAGGGCTTTTGTTTGCTGGCAATTTGTATGATGGTCTGTGGACGAAAGTCTTGCCGCTTTGGTTAGACAAAATCCCACTCGTTTCTGCAGCTGTTTTACTCCAGCTCGTTATTTTTACTGGGGGAGTTATTCTGTTCGTTGAAGAGGCGGATGTTCTCTTTCTTAGACAGAAGCCGGATTGGATGAAAGGAATCATGGTCAGGGGGTTGCTTGTTTCAGCGGCATTTAAGGCGGTAATTACAGGTATCATCTTTGCTGTACTATCCCCAATACTATTCCGTCATTATGAACTAACGATGCTCGAAATGATGAGTCTATATGTTTTTGCGACTGCAGCTTACATTTTCCAGGCGATCATTTATCATTTCATTCGGATTCGTTTGACTGGGATTATAAGATGGCTTGTCCAGGTGCCAGTCGCGCTATTGATGAGCAGCGCATTTTTGATGGCATGGGCAACTTGGAGTAATAAACCTGATAGACTCTTCATATTAAGCTCAGGACTGGCTATTGTTATTACGTTATTCATACATAGGAGAATACATTTACGAGGCACGTTTTACAATGACGTCAGAGAGGATCAGGTTCAGCGAACCAAGCTAACCGCTTTAATTTTGCTGAACAGCGTAGATAAACCGAAGCGAATCCATAGAAAACCATGGATCTTTCGTAAATCCAATCAGCTGATACGTTCACAGAAGCCTGCTCATCGTTTGGCGGCTTCGGCTATTAAAGCATTCTATCGAAATTGGGGTCAAAGCAAGGCTTATTTTCAATTGACAGCGCTAAGTATCGCGGCAGTTCTCTTGCCACCTCCCCCAGCAAATCTAATTGTTTATTTAGCACTTCTATTCCTGCATTATTATTGGATGTCTAGCTTTTGGAAGGCTTACATTACGAGTGAATTTATCACGATTCTTCCTTTCCAAGATGAGGTGGTTATCGACGGATCTAAATTTGCCGTTCAAGGACTAATGCTGATCCCTAGTATCTGCTTAGGATTCGCAGCTGGTCTTGCTGTCTTCTCCGCTTGGTGGGGGCCTATCATTATGATTCCTGTTAGTTTATTTCTAACGATGTCTATATCACGTTTTGGTGTATTGTTTTGGAAACGAAGGGCATATTAGCATGTGAATGTATAGACGATCCATAACAGGAGGATAAGAGAGCTAATGCAAGAAACAGCCATTACTTTTCAATTTCCAGATCCGTATAGCGCAAACCAGGCTTTAGATACGCTTCAAGAGCTAGGATATCGACCCGTACACGCCAGCTATGGTAATGCGCTGCACGTTCATATGGACCATCAAGACATAACTTCGATGCTGGAAATTGCCCAGGCGCACGGCGGGGTCATTATGAATGCGCAAAGTTTATCACAAGACAACTTACTGTACGGAGAAATGGGCGTAGATGACATTCCGATCCCTGCTCATGTCGTCAACGAGGATTTTTCGGAATTGTACAGCAGTGATAAGGCTGAGCAGTCTCGCGGTTCCAACACAGATCATGATGAGAATAATCATTTTGGTGAATCCTATGGCGGATTTTCAGGCGACGTTAACGCATAAATGAAAGGCGTACATCCAAATTGGATCGTACGCCTTTCATCTATCACCCTTCTACTTGCTCTTGTACTCTTTCTGCCGCATGCTTCCCTGCCGTATACCCGGTCGAGAAAGCCGCAGTAATATTATATCCGCCAGTATAACCGTGAATATCGAGAATCTCACCGCAGAAGAATAAACCTGATTTGAGCTTAGATTCCATCGTTTTCGGTGAAATTTCTTTCAGGTTGACGCCTCCTCCAGTCACAAAGGCCTCCTCAAGAGAACGGGTCCCGTTTACTTTAAATGTAAAGTTTTTCAGTTCTTCTATGAACCGCATCCACGGTTCTTTAGGCAAATGGTCGAACGTCACGTCTTCGCGCAGTTGCGCTCTAGACAGAAGCAGAGGCAGCATCCGCTCGGGAATAATGCCTTTCAGCACATTTTTCAGCGCCTTCTTAGGTTCTTGTTTTAATTTGTTATAGAGCTCATCTTGTAATGAAGCCGCCGAATAACCAGGGAACAAATCGATGCTCATCGTTACTTCTCGAACATCGAATTTTTTCTGAACTTGTCGAATGAACTGGCTGCAGCGAAGGGCGATCGGTCCGGAAATGCCAAAATGGGTAAATATCATATCTCCGTAATGTTTAATTACCGTTTTTCCTTTTGGATTCAGGACAGACAGCTCGACATTTCGTAAAGACAGCCCTTGCAGCTCCTTGCTCTGTATCCATTTCTCTTGGGACGTGATGGGTACTTCTGTTGGGTAAAGCTCTGTAATCGTATGACCGGCTGCTTCGGCCCAAGGATATCCGTCACCAGTCGATCCGGTATGAGGGACAGATTTACCGCCCGTTGCTATAATAACGTTCTTCGCATCGATCGTTTTCCCTGACTCAAGTCTTACGCCAGTTACAGAATGTTCATTGTACAACACTTCCCGGACAGGTTGATTGACGAGAATGTCTACACCAAGAGATTGTACTTTACCAACGAGTGCATCGACGACCGTCTTTGCTTTATCGGATACCGGGAACATTCGTCCATTATCCTCTTCTTTTAACGCAATGCCTAATTTCTCGAAAAAAGCGATAATGTCGCGGTTGTTAAAATGCTGAAAAGCGCTGTATAAAAATCGGCCGTTACCCGGAATATGTGCAATCAGCTCCTCTGTTTCCTTCACATTCGTTACGTTGCACCGGCCACCGCCAGATATGCCCAGTTTACGGCCCAGCTTATTTCCTTTATCTATCAAGAGGACAGACGCCTTTCTTTCTGCCGCAGCGATACAGGCCATAAGTCCCGAAGGTCCTCCTCCGATGACGATGACATCATATGTTTTCATGGAAAACTCCTTTATATCATTCATATTTGCAAGCCATATTGTTGTATATCAAATCTTATTGTTATTGTAAACGACTTTGCTGAAGTTTAAAAACAACCTTTATCTATATTTATTTCAATGTCAAAAGTAGTTTGCTGGGTATATTGTAATTAATTACCTTATGTGTTTTAATCGAAATACATATCGAACAACGATTCGAACAGCTCAGTTAGGGGGGGACCTGCGATTATTCATTCCGCTGTTAAAGAAATATTACTGCAAGTACTCATAACAGCATCTTCTGTAGTATGTTTCTCTATAGTTATGGAAAGGTGGAATCGGTTAAGTCAGGGATCTAGTCATCATCTCAAGCAGAGCTTTCGAATGGTACTGTCCATTTGTTGCGGATTAAGCATACTGCTTTGTTTTTTGTTTTCCAGCAGTCTATTAGATTTTGTAACGATCAACCTAGGGTTGCTGCCGCTTTTTGTGGGCATATTGTACAGCAAGTACAGAAATGGCGTTTTGCTTGTCGTTTTCTATATTGTGCTCTATCTGTTATTTACGGACGACGTGAATCTTCCCAGCTTTTTGCTGGATACAGGGGTTCTCGTATATCCGCTTCTCTTTCTTTCTGTTACACACTTTAATAGAAAATGTCTCCTTATCAAATTACAAAAGATTTCAATTTATGTATTTATCGGCGCCTCTCTCTTGCTAGTTTCTCCCATTGTCGAGAGCAGGGCAGGCTGGACTATTTTCACGAGAGCAGACTCCGTGTTTTATTTAGTTGCTTATGTCGTGACAGGCTGCTTTATGATCTATCTTATTGAGATGACGCTTGAGAGAATTGAACTGCGCGAGCAGATTAGACGCATATCAGATAGTTATATTGTCGAAGTGGAGAAAATGCGCCAAATTACAGATCGAATTCCTTTTTGCATCACATCTATTGATCGCTTCGGACGAATTCAATCGGTAAATTTTCCGCTGCTGCAGTTTATTAGGGACAAGGGGAAGCTACAGGCGCTAGTTAAAGAGCAGTTGATAGGGCAAGAGTTGATTCGTGTATTGCAGATGGTGTTAACATCGATTCCGACAGGAATTGAAAAAGCGCTGGAAGGTACAGATACTGCCAATGAACTGGTATATGACGGTTCGCATACATATCTTATCAGTTCATATCCTTTGAAAAGTTACTCCGATGAAGTTACTGGAGCTGTTGTAATTGGCCAGGATATTACAGAGCTCGAACTATTGCGTTCTGAGCTTGGACATGCAGAAAGGCTTAGTTTAGTCGGACAAATGGCGGCTAGCATCACCCATGAAATTCGAAACCCTATGGCTGTAGTACGAGGGTTCATGCAGCTTATGCGTGAGAAGAGTCCAAGTTCCTTAGATCATTATTATAAAATCGTACTAGAAGAGCTTGACCGAGCCAACGGTATTATTAGTGACTTTTTGTCGCTTGCCCAAAATCGAATCGTGGAGAAGGAAGAATGTCATCTGCATGATATTATTCATGATTTAAGTCCGCTTCTATGGGCTGATGCGAATTTAAGAGGTCAAAGCATCGAACTCAAGCTTTCTGAGCATGTCCCAGACATGCAGCTCAATTCTAAAGAAATAAAGCAGCTTCTGCTCAATTTGTCGCGCAATGCGATGGAGGCGATGGAAGACAGAGGCGTGTTAACGATCGAGACGATCGCAGCTGCAGACAATGTGGAGCTTAGAGTCAGCGACACAGGTCCTGGAATTCCAAAGCCTGTGCAAGACAAGCTGTTCGAACCTTTCTACACGACAAAAGCGAAAGGGACAGGTCTTGGCTTGGCACTCTGTATTAGTATTGCGGAACGACATAACGGCACGATTGTGGTGGATTCGGAAGAGGGAAGAGGCACAACTTTTGCAGTCGTATTTAAGAACGCTCCTCATGGATAATTTGCCCTGTACGGAGTCATAATAGGTTAGATTGATTCCCGAAAGGAGGTGCCCTCCATGGATAATCGCTCCAAGGAGCAAGAACAGCAAGAACAGCAAAATAAAAATCGTCAAAACCAAACACAAGGGCAAAATAAAAAACTTACAGGACCTAACCGTCCTTCTACCTAATATCCGTGTGTCAGTTCCTTATTCGTTGCTTTCATTTCACATCACTTGAATGTATAATAAGAGGTAGATTAGTTACCTTTTGTAACATTCTAACGTTTGTAATAAGGAGTGAAAGTAAATGTCCATGTCTTTTGAACAATATATGAGAGATATGGTTCAACCGATGAGGGATGAACTGACAAATATCGGATTTAAGGAGCTTCGTACTCCTGAAGAAGTGGAAGCGAATCTTCCTAATGTGAAAGGAACAGCTCTAGTTGTTGTCAACTCCGTTTGCGGATGTGCGGCTGGCCTGGCAAGACCTGGTGTTGCCAAAGCTCTGCAGCATGATATCGTACCGGATCATCTATTTACGGTGTTTGCCGGACAAGATAAAGAAGCAACTGCGAAAGCACGTGAATATTTCGCTCCTTATCCGCCATCTTCACCTTCCATCGCTTTGATGAAAGACGGAGAACTCGTTCATTTCATTGAACGTCATCAAGTGGAGAACCGTTCAGCAGAAGAAATTGCTGCAGATTTAACTAGCGCTTTTGACCGTCTGTGCCGGTAAGAGGATATGACAGCATCGCCCCGCAGCTTCGGTAACCCGAGTAGTGGGGCTTTTTACTTGATTGATTCATACTATTAAGGCAGGTGTTTAGCAATGAGTTTACAAGAAGAGATCATTGCCCGTTTGGGTGTAAAACCGACAATTAATCCTGAGGAAGAAGTACGCAAACGTGTTGATTTTTTGAAAGAGTACATACGCAAATCAGGAACCAAAGGTCTGCTTATCGCCATTAGCGGCGGAATTGACAGTGCCGTGACAACAGGTCTCTGCAAGAAGGCAACAGATGAGTTAACGGAAGAAACAGGCGAAGAGTACATGACACTTGGTGTATTTCAGCCTTACGGGACGCAAGTCGATATCGAGGACAGCTATGCAGTAGCACGGGCGTTTCAGCTTAAATATACAGTAGAGACGAACATCGAAGATGCGGTGAACGAAGTGGTGCTTGAAGTTGAACAAGGCTTTAAGGACCTTGGAACGCCTCGCCATATAAGCTATCAAGGCAAAGGGAATGTGAAGGCGAGAATCCGCATGGTGACGCAGTATGCATTAGCTTTTGAACTAAAACTGCTTGTTGTCGGGACTGACCATGCTTCTGAAGCCATTACTGGGTTCTATACGAAGTGGGGTGACGGAGCTGTAGACATTACGCCGCTCAGTACGCTGAATAAGCGTCAAGTTCGTCAAATTGCCGCATACCTTGGTGTACCGCAAAGTGTGCTTGATAAAGCGCCGACGGCTGGTCTTTGGGAAGGGCAAACGGATGAGGGTGAGCTCGGTATTACTTATGACGAGAACAGTGACTATTTAGAAGGCAAAGAAATTCGTCCAGAAGCGAAGGAACGTCTGGAAAGCTATTATATGAGGTCCGAACATAAACGCAGCAGCATTCCAGGTATTTAATAGAATACTTAACAGCAAAGCCATCTTAGCAGGTTACGCTAAGATGGCTTTTTTGTGCTTTTGACTATTCCTTAACCTTGATCACAGGGATATAAATATCCATTTGCTGAGTATCGGGTCCAAGTGAACGGTGATCATACCATTCTAATTCAGGCGAGTGTGCATGTTCGTATCCTGAATGCGGGAACCATTCGGAGAAGATCGCATCCCATGTCTGATGAATGGAGGAGCTGAACTGCTCAGGGGCTGCCTTGGGCGTAGTGAAGACCGCATAAGTAGCAGCCGGCACTTCAATTTTCACAAGATCAGAGGATGTTTGGACGTGTTCATCTGCTTCGTAGCCAATAACATATTTGAACTTACCGTCATTCGTAAATTCGGTGCAAACGCCGAGCTCAACATGTTCATTTCTTTTGCCTGGGATGGTGCCAGCTAAATTATTCTTTAAATAATGTTGCCAAAATGCCGGAATATCTTCTCGATTTTTCCCATTCTCTACGGTTGATTCTACTGCATACCCGGTTACTTTCAATGGACCCAATTCGACGATTCTAGCTTCCATAATAATACCTCCAAAATTTTGATTTTGATATAGCATTAGTGCGTGAAGAGATGCTTTAGGAAACAGCTCTGGACATTGACCGCGCTTGCGGCATTCGGTAGGCATCATGCCGAATGTTTTTCGGAATGCGCGTGTAAATGTCTCATGTGATTGATACCCGTAATCAAAGGCGATATCAATCACTCTTTTATAAGAAGAGATCAAATCCTCAGCAGCACGGGAGAGGCGGCGCTTGCGCATGTAGCTCATGACAGGCTCGCCAACGAACTGCTGGAACATGCGGTGATAGTGATACTCTGAGTAAGAAGCAATTTTCGCTAAATCGGTTAACGATATGGATTCACTAAGATGATCCTCAATGTAATCGAGGGTTAGCTGAATACGCGCAATACTATTCATTCATTACCTCCAGACCGGTCTGTAGTTATTATTATATCGACTTCGATTCGGAAAATTTTGACGTTTCTTGCTCTCTTGCTATACATTTCATGCACTTATGAATGGCAATGTCCGTCATAGATTGTTACAATATGAACAGTATGTCTGAAAGAGGAGTAGGTGTACGGGATGATCTATGGTATCGGCCATGATGTGCTTGAGATTAAGCGAGTGGAACTATTAATGAACGGTCCGTACGGAGATAAATTTATGGAGCGTATATTAACAGGGGCAGAGCAGGAATTGGCTAAGCAAAGAGGCTCAAAAGTAGTGGAATTTCTAGCCGGCCGTTTCTCTGCCAAAGAAGCAGTAGCGAAAGCCTTTGGCTCTGGAATCGGTAAAATCATTGGCTTTAAAGATATTGAAATTTTACCTGATGATTCTGGAAAGCCGATTGTTAAGTTGTCAGAACACGCCTGGGAACGTCTTCGCTTGCCTGATGAACCTCAATATATTATTCATTTAAGCATTTCTCATCAGACGGAGCTTGCTTCCACATTTGTTGTTGTTGAGAAAAATGAAAGGAGAATCCATGCAAAAGAGTGAACAAAAACGATATTTTAGCAGTCATTTATTAGAATGGTACGAACAAAATAAACGGGATTTACCTTGGCGACGCCACCGAAATCCTTATTATATATGGGTGTCTGAAATTATGCTTCAACAAACACGTGTAGACACCGTCATCCCCTACTTTAACCGATTTATCGAACGTTTTCCAACCGTTGAATCTTTGGCTGACGCTCCTGAAGAGGATGTGCTCAAAAGTTGGGAAGGTCTCGGATATTATTCTCGGGCAAGAAATTTGCAGCATGCGGCAAAGCAAGTGAAAGAGCTGCACGGCGGTCAAATTCCGAATGATCGAGAGGCCGTATTTGCTTTAAAAGGAGTTGGGCCGTATACAGCGGGTGCGATTCTGAGCATTGCGTTTAATCGTTCTGAGCCGGCAGTGGATGGAAACGTGATGAGGGTGTTATCGCGATATTTTCTCATTGAAGAAGATATTATGAAAGGAAGCACACGCGCCCATATGGAAGACCTCGTAAGAGAGCTTATTCCTGAGGGCCGCGCTTCAGACTTTAATCAAGCTCTTATGGAGCTCGGAGCGCTCGTCTGCACGCCCAAGTCGCCTCATTGTCTTACTTGTCCAGTCATGGAGCATTGTGAAGGGCGGCTTGAAGGGAAAGAGGAGTCACTTCCGATGAAGACAAAGGCGAAGAAACCCAGACCCGAATATCGTCTCGCGGCTCTTATAGAGGGAGAAGGGGTGAATAAAGGTCGCGTCCTCATTCGTCAGCGGCCAAGCAGCGGCTTGCTTGCGCGGATGTGGGAATTGCCGCATGTGCTCGCATCTGCTTCGTCTCCAGATCAAGGAGCTGCGCTGCCGGAAGGTCCGGCCATGGACCGCTTAGCTGGGGCGCTCTCTGAGGAAGAAGGGTTATACGTAAGACCGATTATGCATTTCATGGATGCAGAGCATACGTTTAGTCATATTCATTGGAATATGCGAGTATTCAAGTCTAAGCTGCAAGACGCAGCAGCGGCCTTTGTCGCGGAGCAACGTACATCATATGATTCCAATCGAGAGGAAGATGAACGAGAATATCGCTGGATTCGTCAGGAAGATATGGAGGGGTACGCCTTTCCTAATGTATTTATTAAAATTTTGAACTCATACTTTGATTCCCATTAAAACAAGCTGACGCCTGATTCAACAGGCGCCAGCTTGTTTACTAAGCGGGAAAGTTGTATACTAGATAGCTTATTTCGCTGCTTCGTAACGTTTGCCCACTTCAGCCCAGTTTACTACATTCCAGAATGCAGCTATGTAGTCAGGACGTTTGTTTTGATATTTCAAGTAGTATGCATGCTCCCATACATCTAGACCAAGGATAGGAGTTTTGCCTTCCATGATTGGGCTGTCTTGGTTAGGAGTGCTTGTAATTGCAAGTTTGCCGTTATCTACAACGAGCCAAGCCCAGCCGCTTCCAAAACGAGTTGCAGCTGCTTTTGCGAAATCTTCTTTGAATTTATCGAATCCGCCAAGTTCATTGTCAATTGCTTGGGCCAAAGCGCCAGTAGGAGCACCGCCGCCATTAGGTCCGATAACTTCCCAGAACAAGCTGTGGTTATGATGTCCACCGCCGTTATTGCGAACAGCTGTACGAATGCTTTCTGGAACTGCATCAAGGTTGCCGATTAGTTCTTCCAAGCTTTTACCTTGCAGTTCAGGAGCGCTTTCTAGAGCTGCATTCAAGTTCGTTACATAAGTATTATGGTGACGATCATGGTGAATAATCATGGTTTGCTCGTCAATGTGAGGTTCAAGTGCATTTGCAGCGTAAGGTAGTGGTGGTAATTGAAATGCCATAGTTAAATTCCTCCTGATATTCATAATATCGAATCCATCCCGTCTAAAAACCTAGAAAATGGACCCGCTAAAAATATTAAACCTTAATTCTAGAAGTAAATCAACATTTATGTATAAAAAGTTCGCAAACCAGTTGTGAATCGTAAACGGGGTGTAACGGCTGATGAACATACATATAATTAACATTTTTGCTAAATATTATTCAACAAAAAATCACAATATATGTAAAATATCATTTTAATATAATGTAAACGCTTCAAATCAAGCGCTTTCATAAGAAAACAGGTGAATTCTCGAGATAAGTGTGGTTTAATTAACTATAAACAGTGTTATATTAACTTTTATTCTCGTAATAAGATTATGTTCTATGTAAATGAAAAGGGAGATTGAATTATGCATGTTCGTTCCTTTCAGTTAAGTGATGTCACTCAAGTGACAGAACTTTTACAAGTGGCTTTGTCGGAAGAATGTTATGAAAACACAATGAGACCATTCGCCAGACAACTTTCTTGGGATTCAGATCTCATTATCATCGCAGAGGATGAAGATGAGATTGTAGGCGTTCTGATCGGTACGATTGATCACAATTTTGGTTGTATTTATCGAATTGCTGTTCATCCTGATTATAGAAGGAAAGGTATCGGCAAGACGTTGGTCACTGCATTGGAACACAAATTCCAGAAACGCAATGTAAGCCAAATCTACATTGTAGGTGATGAACATAATCAGATGGCTATGCCGCTCTATGAAGCGATGGGATACGGGACCAACCGAATCTTAGCTGCTTTTCAAAAATTGAGCATCGTATCTATTTAATGTAACGAATCTCTATTAGATAGAAAGCGTATAGTCTTTATACAATATTTCTTATCGTTAGCATATCTTCTCAAACCATTGCAAATGGTGTGGAGATATGCTTTTCTATTATTATGTCATATTTAGAAAAGCGTAAAAATGGAGGAGCGAACGGTGAAACAAATTATGATATATACCGACGGTGCCTGCTCTGGGAACCCAGGACCTGGTGGATGGGGTGCAGTTCTTCTATTTGGAGAGCATCGGAAGGAACTGTCAGGTGGTGAACCGATGACGACGAACAATCGTATGGAAATTATGGCAGTTATTGGGGCGCTCAAACAACTAAAAGAGCCGTGCTCCGTGCAAGTATACAGCGATTCCGCTTATGTGGTGAACTGCTTCAAGCAAGGATGGATCTATAACTGGCTTAAGAACGGATGGCGTAACAGTAAAAATCAACCCGTAGAAAATCAGGAGCTGTGGCAAGAGTTGTGGCAGCTGATGCAAAAGCATAAAGTCGAGTATATCAAAGTAAAAGGTCATAGCGATAACGAACTTAACAACCATTGTGACTTTTTAGCAAGAGAAGCGATTAAACGGATAACGTCTTAACATATAAATCTACTGCAAGATTGGGGGTGAAGCAGATGGCGCAGTCATTTACAGCAAATGCAGATCAAGTGTCTGTGTGGGAGAAATTAAAACAAGACATTCAAGAAGCGGCGCCATCTTTAGGAATTGATCAGATTGGCTTTGCTTCGGCAGATCCGTTTACTTCATTAAAAGCAATCCTGCTCGAGCATCGGGCCAAAGGATATGAATCCGGATTTGAGGAGCCGGATATTGAGAAGCGGGTTCGTCCAGAGCTAACTTTGGCTGAACCTGCTTCTATTATTGCCATCGCCATTGCATATCCTTCGAAGATGAAGAACCCGCCGAAGTCAGAACCCGGTAATTACCGAGGGATTCTTGCGCGTTCCGCTTGGGGCAAAGATTATCATCATGTCCTTCGCGAAGCGATGGAACGTCTCGAGAATTTTATTCGTGAACGCGTACCTGATGCTCGGATTGAAAGCATGGTGGATACGGGGGCATTGTCAGACCGTGCGGTAGCCGAGAGGGCAGGTATTGGATTTGCAGGTAAAAATGGAATGATTATTTCACCAGAATGGGGTTCGTGGATTTATCTCGGCGAAATGATTACGAATATTCCTTTTCCGCCAGACTCTCCGGTAACAGAGAGTTGCGGCGATTGTACAATCTGCGTTAATGCTTGTCCGACAGGAGCGCTGATCGGAACGGGTGAGCTGAACGCACAGCGCTGCGTATCTTTTCTTACTCAGACCAAGGGACTTCTGGATGAGGAGTTTATGAAGGTCATTGGAAACAGATTGTACGGATGTGATACATGTCAAGTCGTCTGCCCGAAAAATAAAGGGAAGAACTGGACTCATCATGAGGAGCTTCAGCCGGATCCGGAAGTTGCGAAACCACTGCTGCTTCCTATACTGGATCTTAGCAATAAGGAGTTCAAGGAACGGTTCGGGGACAGCGCAGCAGCTTGGCGAGGAAAGAAACCAATCCAACGAAATGCAATAATTGCACTCGGGAACTTCAAAGATCAGGCTTCCGTGCCGAAATTAAAAGAAGTACTACTAAAAGATCCACGCCCTGAAATTCGAGGTACTGCAGCATGGGCTCTAAGCAGAATTGGAGGACCAGAAGCAGCAGAGGCAATTGAAATGGCGATCCAGCGTGAACAAGACAGTGAAGTGCTGGAGCGGCTGGAAAGAGCGAGAAATATACTGCGGGGTGACAGCCTAAAATGACCATTTGGTACGAAGAAATGGAAACTCCAATAGGCCTTTTAACAGTGTGCGCAACTAGTGTTGGCCTATGTCATATTGAGTTCGGCTCTTATGCGGACAATCTCCCTGTTCTTGAATTGTGGGCAAAGCGCTGGTTCAGAGAGGTGCATTTTATAAGATCTGCTGAACGACTAGAGAAAGTCATGGGCCAGCTTAATCAGTATTTTGCGGGCGAGCTTCTACACTTTGATATCCCTTTAGATATGCAAGGTACACCATTTCAGCTCAAAGTATGGGAGGCGCTAAGAACGATCCCTTACGGAGAAATTCGTTCTTATAAACAGCTTGCTGAAACGATTGGTAAGCCTAAGGCGGTGCGGGCAGTTGGAGGAGCCAACAATCGTAATCCGCTTCCGATCATCATTCCTTGTCACCGAGTAATCGGTGTTAATGGACAATTAGTAGGTTATGCTGGCGGGCTACAAGTCAAAGAAAAGTTGTTAGAGATAGAAGGCGTGAGATAAAAAGTAGAATTTAGGGTCTTGATGCGGAGGATGCACCAATGAGGTATGTAAACATTGAAAATGTAGAACCAGGGCAATATCTCGGTAAAACGGTTTATTCAAGCAACGGTACAGTTCTTTTATCATCAGGCGTTCAGCTGACCGTTTTTATGATCAACCAATTGAAGCGTATTGGCGTAACTATGCTGTACATTAAAGATCCTGATTTTGGAGACATAGAGATTGAAGAAGTTCTGAGTGATGCGACCAAGAAAACGGTTATTCGCGAGATGAGCGAGACACTTAAGGCGGTACGCTCAGGGAAAGAATGGAGTACGAAGAAGATCAGCGTTAGTGTTGATCAACTGCTTGAAGATGTACTTAGTAACAAAGAGCTGCTTATTCAGCTGACGGATATCCGTACAGGAGATAATGCTCAGTATGTTCATGCAATGAATGTATGCCTAATCGCTTCCATGATCGGAACGAATATGGGACTGAATTACTCCCAGCTGAAAGATCTTGCGATCGGTGCATTGCTGCATGATATCGGTAAGGTCAACCATTCAGAAGAGGAATCCGTTATTGCCGGTATCATTGCTGGTGTCAAAACGCATCATACTTGGCGCGGCTTTGAAATTCTCAAAGCGAAACGTGAATTTAATTTATTAATTGCTCACGTCGCTCTTCAGCATCATGAGCAAATTGACGGAAAGGGTATTCCCCGTGGATTATCTGAAGATGAAATCCATTTGTACGCCAAAATCGTCGCGGTAGCGAACACCTATGACAATTTGATTGGCTCTCTAGAGAACCCGGTGTTACCGCACGAGGCTTGCGAGAAAATAATGGCCATGTCTGAAATTGAACTGGACCATGATGTATTGTATCAATTCACAAGAATTATTTCCTTATATCCGAATGGTACTTCCGTGAGGCTTTCTACCAAAGAAATAGGGGTTGTCGTTCGTCAGCACCGCGGATTGCCAGGCCGCCCAGTCGTTCATATTGCCAGGGGTTCAGGTGATGACCTTGAAATTAAGGAAGTTGATCTAGCGAAAGAGACAACCGTCTTTATCGAGGCTGTGCTGGGTTAAAATACAATTTGCTGGCAGATTGATGAAATGCTATTATAATTCGTATGTATATTGATAAATAGAAAAACAATTGAATTATTGAGGTGGCAGAAGAATGAGTGTCGTAATTCCAATTATTACACTAATTGTAGGCTTAGTCGGGGGATTCTTTATCGGTGCTTTCTATCTGCGCAAGCAGCTTGAGAAGATGCAAAATGACCCGCAAATGCTGCAAAAAATGGCTAAACAAATGGGCTACAATTTGAACAGCAAACAAATGCAACGTGCTCAACAAATGATGAAAAATCAAAAAATGCCGGTTCCGGGCCAAAATCGTAAAAAGAAATGATGTAGTTAGGTAGGAGGAAGTGCTGTGGCGGGGGTCAATGACAATATTAATAAGACTGTCCAAAATAACCGTGCGAAAATTGAAGAACATATTCGGCAAATCTTAAGCTTGATCGGTGAAGATGTGGGGCGCGATGCGCTGAAGGATACGCCTGCTCGCGTCACGGATATGTTCGAAGAAATCTTTGCTGGCTATGAAGTCGATCCCCGTGAAGCGCTTGGCGAACCATTAGATGAAATACATAATGATTTGGTGATCGTTAAAGACATTGTCTATTACAGTCAGTGTGAACATCATATGGCTCCTTTCTTTGGCAAAGTGCATATCGGCTATATTCCGAGCGGTAAAATTGCTGGACTTGGCAAATTCGTTCGGTTAGTGGAAGCGGTAACTCGGCGTCTTCAAGTACAAGAACGTGTCACTTCACAAATTGCAGATGCTATTGAAGAGGTACTGCATCCAGAAGGCATTATGGTCGTTGTTGAAGGTGAACATCTATGTATGTGCGCCCGCGGAGTTAAGAAGCCGGGGAGCAAAGCAGTAACGTCTGCCGTACGCGGTTCATTCCGTACTGATGCTGCCCAAAGAGCTGAGTTTCTATCGTTAATATAAAATTAAAGCGTGAATAAGGGCCTTATTCCAACCGTTGGAGTAGGGCCCTTTTTTGCATTTTTGCATTATTAATAGGGGGTCCATTTTAATGTTTTAGCTTGCTGGTATCTAGATGCTGCATTCGGCCAGTAAACGACGTTCCACCAATCTTCAATATATTTTTTGCGGTTGTTCTGATGCTTTAAGTAGTATGCGTGTTCCCAGACGTCGAGCGGAAGGAGAGGGATGACATCCCACTGCGATAAATTCTGATGTTTCTCAGCCTGAAGAATTTCTAAATGTTGGCTGCGCGGACTCCATACGAGTATAGCCCAGCCGCCTCCTTCTACTTTTTCTGCTGCTTCGCTGAACTGCCTCTTGAATGCTTCGAAGCTTCCAAAGTCTTTAGTAATTTGTTCACTCAGCTCCCCAGTAGGTTTACCGCCGCCCTTCGGATTCATAATATCCCAAAAAATAGTGTGCAGATAATGTCCAGCTCCGTTGAATGCGAGCTCACGCGACCAATGCTTCACGAGATCGAAATTGCCTGTTTTACGTGCCTCTGCCAGCTTTTTCTCAGCATTGTTCAGCCCGTCGACATAGCTTTGGTGATGCTTATCATGATGAATCCGCATCGTTTGCTCATCAATGTACGGCTCGAGCGCGTTATATGGATAATTTAACGGCGGCAGCTGATGCTGACCGATTGGAACAGGACTGTTATGCACTTCGGGGTCTATATTCGCCTTTTCTTTTGGCAGTTTCAAATCCGATCTTGCCTCTAACGAAGGATTTGATGGCGCTCCTGAAATATTTTGAGCGATGGCGCCTGGTTGATTTAACCGTTCGAGCACATTTAGAAAATAATCGGATTCTCGTATGATATGAAGGATGACGGTCTTTGATAGTTCATTTTGTTTAATTGCTGCACTTTGGTCCATAAGTACATGCAAGTGCCGAATAAATTCTTGAGATTGGCGAAAAGAGGTTTGGAGAAGCTGCTCGATCTGTCTAAGCAGCGGATCTCCTGCCGAGTGAGGTGATTGCATAGCGGAATTCAGTAAATTTTGAGAGACCTGCTCGGTCTGAGTAAACACAATATGCCAACTGTCGAGCAGCTTAACATAATTCTGTTCAAGATTCGGTGCCATCGCCTTAATGACTTCTGTATGTTCTTTCTCTTGCTCTTTCCAGAATCTTATTTCCTCTAAAATACGCAGCGGTAATAGAGACCCGTAAATATACAACATAAAAAGATTAACCTCCCCCCTACAAACTGTTCATCTATATTATTTTATTCGGAGGAAGGGTTGGCCTATGAGTACAGAGCAAAAAAGCAGAATCCCTTAGATGGAATTCTGCTTTTGGCTTTCAAATAGTCTTACTTGGCTCAGAAATGTAGAGACGCGGCGCAAATATTGTTTAGGATGCTGACGGAAAATAAGCTCGTGCTTTCCGCCATTAACAATCCATTCACTAGAGAGAGGATTCGTCTGGTTCGCAGCAATTTTCTCTGCAATGTTATAAGGTGCCTTGTTATCATCCGTACCGTGAATGAATAGAATAGGGAAGTCGTAATGTTCATTTTTTACTTTATTGTAAGGAATCTGTTCGAGACTTGTTCCGTTCAGTACAGGGAATAACGTTTCTAGTATTTCGAGTGAAGGGTGACGCGGCAAATCGATTTGCTGCTTAATATTATGATAGAGAGTATCTGGTTCTAGTAGAAAAGTGCTGTCAAGAATCATAGCGTCAATATCCTTGCTAATGAGTCCAGCTTGCAGGGCTGTGCCAGCGCCCATGGAGAAGCCCCATACGACTATTTCTTTCGCTCCGCGCTGCTTTGCCACCTGGATCGCGCCGAGGAGCTGCTGAGCTTCAGTCTTGCCTCCTGTAGCTACGCCTTTACTGTCGTGGGATGCAAAACCATAGTCGAACATAATGACGTTGAAATTCAGCTTATGAGCAAAGTGGGCCAAATCATACATTGGCACCCATGTCTCCTCGCGATTAGCTCCGTACCCATGACTGAATACAATCGTTTTATCAGAATGTGCAGCGGGTATATACCAACCTTGCAGCATGCGGCTTCCATCGAGAGATGGGAAAGTAATATTGTCGTATTCCATCCCTTTGGCAAGCTTAGGATTGGAATATACGGGTGCAACGGTTGGGTTGGACAATACCCACGCAATATATGCATGAAGTGCAACAAAACAAAATATAACGAAGAAAATAAGAGAGAAAAGCAGTGCGATCATCACATGCTTCCACTTGATTATACCAGTAGATCGTGTAGAGGGAGTCTGCGTAACATCAGAAGGCAATGATGGCAGTGACGGCAGTGACGGTAATGTGACCTGGTTCTGGGTTATCATATCTTCTGCCTCCTATTCTCGCAGTCAAAAAATGTCGTAAAAATACATATCTTTCTTATAATCGTATGCACGCCTAGTACTTTAGTCAATGATTCTAGGACATTTGTAATGCGATTGTAATAGGATTGTAATGTAGAATATGGCATGCTTTACTCGCATAACATATTTCGTTATAATTTATGTAACTAAGTTTCATGTGATGAAACATGAAAGGAGCGATTGTTCATGGAAGACCGTAAATTAACGGTTCGTGCGGTGGAGCGAGCGCTTGATATTTTAATGTGTTTTACGAAAAATACAGATTTGAGCTTAACAGAAATTGCGGCACAAATTGATTTACATAAAAGTACAGTTCATCGATTGCTGAACACTTTAGAAGAACGAGGGTTCGTTATTCGTAATCATGCAACCGAGAAATATCGTCTTGGCATAAAAATATGGGAGCTTTCAAATCATTTGTCGCAAGACGACGATCCCGCTGTTCTCCTTCTTCCTGAAATGGAACGTCTTCGTGATCAGCTAGGAGAGACGGTAAGTCTCTATCTTCGAGATGGCAACGAAAGAATTCGCATTCAAGCTGTGCAAAGCAACCAGCCTATTCGCCGGGTTGCGCCAGTCGGAGCACGTCTTCCATTAACGGTAGGGGCATCGAGTAAAGTGCTCGTAGCCTTTGCGGAACCGGCAGATCAACAAGCGATACTTGACAGCCTGGAATGGTCTTCTGTCATTACGAGAGAAGAGTATATGAAACAGTTAGAACAAATTCGTGAAAACGGGTACGCAACGAGCTATGAGGAACGCGAACCAGGAGCGGCAGCGGTAGCTGCACCGATCTTTGACCGCACAGGTAAAGTAGCGGCTGCCTTATCGGTGTCGGGGCCTGTGAGCAGGTTGTCAGTAGATACGCTGCACCAATTCGCGCCAGTTCTGATTGAATCGGCGAAAGCGATGGGAATTATGATGAAATAGGTCAACAAGAACAAAAAAAGCCCTAGGGCATTAGGTTCATGAGAGAGAACCTATGTCCTAGGGCTTTTCATTAATAAATTAGTTGCTAGCGATCATTTGACGAAGTACCGTTTGCAGAATACCGCCGTTATGATAGTAATCTACATCTACCATACTGTCCAAACGAACGGTAACAGGGAATTCGAACGTTGTACCGTCTTCGCGAGTTACTTTAACGGAGAGAGTCTGACCTGGTTTAATATTGTTGCTTAGGCCGACAATGTCAATCGTTTCACGTCCAGTAAGGTTAAGTGATTTCCAATTTTGACCTGCTTGGAATTGAAGTGGAAGTACACCCATACCTACAAGGTTGCTGCGGTGAATCCGTTCAAAGCTTTCTGCAATGACAGCTTTGACGCCGAGGAGATACGTTCCTTTGGCTGCCCAGTCGCGGGAGCTTCCTGTACCGTACTCTTTACCTGCAATGACTACCAAATTACGACCTTGATCTTGATATTTCATAGAAGCGTCGTAAATGGACATCACTTCACCTGTTGGCAGATATGTGGTTACGCCGCCTTCTGTTCCTGGCGCTACTTGGTTGCGGATCCGGATGTTCGCAAATGTACCGCGCATCATCACTTCGTGATTACCGCGGCGGGAGCCGTAAGAGTTGAAATCTTTACGCTCAACGCCGTGCTCTTTCAAGTACAATCCAGCAGGGCTCGTTGGCGAAATGCTGCCAGCTGGCGAGATATGGTCAGTTGTAACAGAATCGCCGAGCAGTGCAAGGACATTCGCTTTACGAATATCTTCAATATCGTCTAGTCCATCACCAAGGTTGGCGAAGAACGGAGGATTTTGAATATATGTTGATTTCGGATCCCATTCATACAATTCGCCTTCTGGCACGTCAATCGCATTCCAGCGTGGATTCGCCGTGAACACATTTTCATATTTGCTGCGGAACATTTCTGGAGTGATGGACTTAGCAATCGCTTCTTTAATCTCCGCAGAAGTAGGCCAGATGTCTTTCAAGTAGACAGGCTCATTGTTCTGATCGTAACCGATTGGATCTTTTTGCAAGTCGATATTCACGGTTCCAGCCAGTGCGTAAGCGACAACTAACGGCGGAGAAGCCAGGTAGTTTGCTTTCACTTGAGCATGGACACGTCCTTCGAAGTTACGGTTACCAGACAGAACAGCTGCAACGGTCAAATCATTGTCAGTGATCGCTTTGCTCACTTCGTCTGGAAGAGGACCGGAGTTACCGATACAAGTCGCACATCCATAGCCAGCAACGTGGAATCCGAGCGCTTCAAGCGGCTCGATCAGACCAGCTTTTTGCAAATATTCCGTAACGACGAGCGATCCTGGTGTTAAGCTGCTCTTCACATAGCCTGGTTTAGTTAGACCGCGTTCTACAGCTTTCTTAGCAAGTAAGCCTGCGCCAACCATAACGCTTGGGTTAGACGTATTCGTACAACTTGTAATTGCGGCAATCACGACTGCACCTGCGCTAAGTTCACTTACTGAACCATCAGGATGTGTAACAGGCACTTTTTGCTCGATCTTCTCTTCAGTCAGACCGTATCCGCCTTTATCGATAGGGGTACGAATAATTTTGTTGAAGTTATCTTTTACTTGAGTAAGCTCAATACGGTCTTGCGGACGTTTAGGACCAGCTAAGCTTGGTACTACAGAAGCAAGATCGAGCTCGATAATATCTGTAAACTGAGGGTCTGCGGTCTCATTCGTACGGAACATACCTTGTGCTTTGTAGTATTCTTCTACAAGCTTGATTTGCTCTTCTGGACGACCTGTACTGCGCAGATAGTTCAGTGTCTCGTTATCGACAGGGAAGAAGCCGATTGTTGCGCCGTATTCTGGAGCCATGTTAGCTACCGTTGCACGGTCAGCAAGGCTGATGTTAGCAAGACCTGGACCGAAGAACTCAACGAATTTACCGACAACGCCTTTTTTACGAAGGATTTCTGTGACAGTAAGCGCAAGGTCCGTTGCAGTTGCGCCTTCACCGAGACTTCCTGTCAGCTTGAAGCCGATGACTTCAGGAGTGACAAAGTAGAGAGGTTGACCGAGCATGCCTGCTTCTGCTTCGATACCGCCTACGCCCCAACCGACAACGCCAAGGCCGTTGATCATCGTTGTATGAGAGTCCGTACCAACGAGGGAGTCAGGATAAACAAAAGTTTCGCCGTTTACAGATTTCGTAGCAGCGACGGAAGCCAAATATTCCAAGTTCACTTGGTGAACGATACCCGTTGCGGGAGGGACTGCACGGAAGTTGTTAAAAGCCGTTTGTGCCCAGCGAAGGAAGCGGTACCGCTCTTCATTGCGTTCAAATTCAACTTTCATATTATATTCAAGAGCATCTTTGGAACCGAAAGCATCGACCATAACAGAGTGGTCAATAACAAGGTCAACTGGAACAAGCGGATTAATTTGTTTTGGATCGCCGCCTGCTTTTTTCACCGTATCCCGCATTGCTGCGAGGTCGACAACAACAGGAACGCCTGTGAAGTCTTGAAGCACAATACGCGCTGGGATGAACGGAATTTCTTTGTCCTCTCTTTGCACGTTCCATGTTGCCAGTTGTTTGACATGTTCTTCCGTAATCGCTCTGCCATCAAATTGGCGAACAGCAGCTTCGAGTAGCACTCTAATAGAGAAAGGCAGTTTGGAGATTTGACCCAAACCTTGCTCTTCAAGCGCTTGCAAACTGTAATAGCGATAATTTTTGCCCCCAACTTGAAGGCTGCGGGCGATAGAAAAATGATCTTTTCCTGACATGACATATACCTCCCTTGATTGTACCCTTCCAATACCTCTTCATTTCACTGTTCAGCAACCACCAATTTCACTAGATGAAACTCAATTTCATAATTACTTATCGATTTCAGTATACCTTCAATCTAGCAGGGAGTAAAGATGTTTTTGCGGAAAAGGGCGGTAAATAATTTGTGACGGTTGGCTATAAATCAATGTCTACAAGTCATATATTGATTATAAATTGGACTGAATGTGTGCTTGTGCGAATGAATCATTTTAGAACTGAAATAAGAGGAGGACTAGCATGGAGCGAGATTGGAAAAATACGTTGTTCCTATATGTCAATCAATATAATCAGAGTGAAATTGATTTTCAGAAGCAGACCGAGATGAACATCGTCACTGATTTAAACTATTTGATGCAAAAGAGTGAACGGACACGCAGGCTTAACGTATGGTATAAAGAGCGGGGAGCGGTGCCGCTAAGGAGCGAGACACGTGCAAGAGTGCTCCGTTCGTTAGAGCAAAGGGATGGAGAAGTGATCGCAGATTTGCAGCTGCACAGTCATATTTTCTATGAGAAGGGCGGAATGACGCATCATGAGGAACAGATTAGGAAAGAACGGTTAACCCTAATTCGAGATGGAAATACATGGATTGTGGCGAAGGTCGAGCATATTGTTCCTGAGAAAAATCCAATTTATGATCAGGCTCCTAAGGAGTCTAATAGCGCCTATCTATCTCAGAAAGCAGAATCGTTACCTTTCTTGAACCAAGATATCCTTCGCTATCATACGAATAGAAATCCTAAGCAATATAGACGAGAAGAGGCGGTATCTTACGCAAATAGGTGGTGGAATTCTTCTAATCCCGAATTTATTGCTTTTGAAGTCGATTGCACGAGCTATATTTCCCAATGCCTCTTTGCAGGCGGCGCTCCAATAAACTATACTGGTAGAAGAGATTCGGGCTGGTGGTATAAGGGCTATATCGGTAAACAGGAAGCCTGGAGCTATAGCTGGGCTGTATCGAACAGCTTGCTTCACTATCTTACATCGAGTAAATGGGGCTTACGCGCAGATGAAGCAGAGCGAGCAGAGCAGCTCAGTCCTGGTGACGTCATCATTTACGATTGGGATGGGAACGGAGTGTACCAACACAGCACGGTGGTAACGGCTTTAGATGCCGGCGGGATGCCGCTTGTTAATGCGCATACGGTTAGCAGCCGCAGCCGCTATTGGGATTATCGTGATTCATATGCATGGACGGAATCGACGAAATACCGTTTCTTGCGTATTGTCGATCAGTTTTGATGTCCCGACAAATAGAAGAAAGAGAGAGGTTATTCATGGGTAAGGACAAAATGACCGTTGGACTCGTTTACGGCGGTAAATCAGGAGAACACGAAGTATCGCTGCAGACGGCGTTTGCGGTAATGAATGCTTTTGACTTCAATAAATATGAACTGTTGCCTTTCTATATAACGAAGCAAGGCCATTGGAAAGTCGGCCAGAAGCTGTCGGCGCCATTTACTTCTCAAGAGCAGCTTCTCCTGCAAGAGAACTCTGGTGATACAGCGGAAGCGATGAGCATTCTTTTTAGCAGACTTACATCAGAAGACAGTGACCTGGACGTCGTATTTCCGCTTCTGCACGGAACTTATGGAGAAGACGGCACGATCCAAGGCTTGTTCGAAATGGCGAATATCCCTTACGTAGGTGCAGGCGTGCTTGCTTCCTCAGCGGGAATGGATAAAGTAATCATGAAGAAATTGTTCGCAGAAGCAGGATTGCTGCAGTGTAAATATCAGTACTTTAACGTCAGCCAGTGGGAGCGCGAGTCTGATGAGCTTATCCACCAAATTGAACAAAATTTAGGTTATCCTTGCTTTGTGAAGCCAGCTAACCTAGGCTCCAGTGTAGGGATTTCCAAAGCAGGTAATCGTCAAGAGCTTGAACAAGCGATTGGGTTCGCGTTCCGCTTTGATTTGAAAGTAATCGTAGAAGAAAATGTCGATGCTCGCGAAGTGGAAGTAGGGGTGCTCGGCAATGAATTGCCGATGGCTTCCGTACCTGGTGAAATCGTAACTTCCAGCGAATATTACGATTATCAAGCTAAATATATTGATGGTAAATCTCAAATGATCATTCCGGCTATGATCGATCCGGACCTGGCAGATCGCCTTCGTGAATACGCAGTTCAAGCGTTCAAAGCGATTGAAGGTAGCGGACTGTGCCGGGCTGACTTTTTCGTTAGACGTGATGATGGGAAAATTCTTATTAATGAAGTGAATACGATGCCTGGTTTCACTCCGTACAGTATGTATCCGCTGCTGTGGCGAGAGACAGGCGTATCGTATGCAGAGCTTCTCGATCGTCTCATTGGCCTTGCTCTAGATCGTTTTGAAAAGCGTCAAAAGTTAGAATATGCGAACACAGATGTGTAAATGTGCTCGAATGTGCAGATGATGAGGAGAGAGAGATCTCTCCTTTTTTCATGAGTAAAAATGGATGAAGCCTCGAACCTATGTAGGAGGAACATCTGATGATTGTCCGTTTTGGTTATGTAGCGATGTCGATGGAAGTAAAGAACGCTTCACCATCGAAAACGATGACTTTGACTCATTTCAACAAACTGAATGATCGAGAAGCGGGAATAAGACGTTTGGAACGTATTGCTGCAGAGAACTTGCATAATACGCTTCGCCTGCTGAAATACAACCGTGCGAATGATATTCATGTGTACCGTTTTTCTTCGAAATTAATTCCGCTTGCAACCCATGAACAGCTGCGTGATTGGAATCCTTTTCCCGCACTGGCCGAAGATTTTGCAGCGGTAGGTGAATATGTGAGGAATCATGGGATGCGTGTATCTTTTCATCCGGATCATTTCACCGTATTAAGTACACCGAGAGAGGACGTACTGCAGTCTTCTATAAGGGATTTGGAACATCATGTGAAAATGCTGGATGCCATGGGGCTGGATGCGAGAGCGAAGAATAACATACATATTGGCGGCGCTTATGGGGATAAGCGGTCGGCTGCAGAACGATTTCAGCATAATTTCTATTCGCTAAATGACCGTATTAAAGAACGGATGACTTTAGAAAACGATGATAAAACATTCAATGCGCTTGAAACATTAACCGTTTGTGAAAATTTAGGTCTGCCTATGGTGCTGGACATTCATCATCAATGGGTGAACAATGAGGGCGAAGAAGCGTGGGAGCTATGGCCGCGCATACTGAAAACGTGGCAGTCCCCCTTCGCACAAGCGGATGCACCTGCATCAGACCCCTTACCCCCTAAAATTCACGTGTCTAGCCCAAAGAATGATAAGGATGTGCGCAGTCACGCTGATGGGGTTGATGTAGAGCCTGTGCTTTCCTTCTTTAGAGCCATTGCGCCGAGCACACTGCGTCTAGATGTGATGATTGAAGCCAAGATGAAAGATGTTGCCCTTTTTGGACTGATGAACGATTTAGCTAAATATGCAAATGAAGGGGTAACTGTAATTGATCAAGCAACGGTCGAAATAAAATAAACCTTGCTGCCCTTGAAATCACAAGTGAAATAAGGTACGTTGGACACAAGTAGTTTTCCCAAATAAAAGGAGGATTTTTTAAATGGGTGATTTATTAGCTGGTAAAAATTATGTAGTCATGGGTGTAGCGAACGAACGCAGCATCGCATGGGCAATTGCTCAAAGCTTGGCGGCTCAAGGAGCTAGACTTGCTTTTACGTATGAAAATGAACGGGTTGAAGGACGAGTACGCAAATTAGCGGATACGATTCCCGGCTCTCTCGTACTTCCTTGTAATGTAACGATCGATGAAGATATTGAAGCACTAGCAAGTAAGCTTCGCGAAGAGTTTGGTGTTCTGCACGGACTCGCTCACTGTATTGCTTATGCTAAGGGAGAAGACTTGTCTGGATTATTCGTAGATACTTCTCGTGATGGCTTTGCACTAGCGGGTGATATTAGCGCTTATTCCCTTGTTGCTGTTGCACAGCGTCTATATCCGTTAATGACGGAAGGCGGCAGCATTGTTACGATGACATATATGGGCTCGGAAAAAGTGATGCGCAATTACAACGTGATGGGGGTAGCGAAGGCAGCGCTCGAAGCTTCTGTTCGTTATTTAGCAGCGGATCTTGGTCCTCATAATATTCGCGTGAATGCCATTTCGGCAGGACCAATCCGAACACTTGCGGCAAAAGGAATTAGTGACTTCAACTCCATCCTTAAAGTCGTGGAAGAGAAAGCGCCGCTGCGCCGCGGAACAGATACAGCTGAAGTCGGCGATACAGCTATGTTCTTAATGAGTCATTTGTCCAGAGGTATTACTGGGGAGGTTATTTACGTAGACGGCGGGTATCATATCGTGGGCGCGTAACCCGCGTAAAATGGAATGATGATTACATCAATACTTGTACTTATTGCTATTGGTCTTGTGGCTTCAACGTTTGGAGCCATTGTCGGACTTGGCGGCGGTATTATTATCGTTCCGTCACTGGTCTATTTAGGACCTTTATTGCTGGATGCAAATATTTCTACATCACGTGCAGTCGGAACTTCCCTCACCGTGCTCATTTTTACAGCTCTTTCGTCGACACTATCGTTTATGAAGAAGAAGCGGGTCGATTTTAAGACTGGATGGCTGCTGTTTATAACAAGCGGACCTGCTTCCATGATTGGAGCGGCACTTACTTCGCATATGAAGAGCAGCTCATTTGAAATCATATTCGGTATATTTATGTTTCTTATGGCACTATTGATGATCCTGCGAGATAAGCTTAAGCCGGCAAAAATCAATTGGAAAATTAAGCGTACATTTACGGATGAGCAAGGGCAGCAAATGACATATGGATACAATTTATTGCCTGCGCTGTTGATCGGATTTTTTGTCGGCCTAGTTTCCGGGTTGTTCGGTATTGGAGGCGGGTCGTTATTTGTGCCGCTGATGGTACTATTATTTAGATTTCCGCCTCACGTAGCAACGGCAACATCGATGTTCGTTATTTTCCTTTCATCCATACTTGGCAGTTCAATCCATGGGTTTGAAGGTGACGTCGACGGGTACCTTGTCCTTGTGCTTGCTCCGTCGGCATGGATTGGCGGCAAGCTTGGAGCGATGATCGCTTCTCGGATGAGCGGTAAAGGTCTTCTCTGGCTCCTTCGCATTACGTTGGTCCTGTTCTCTATTAACATGATTATTAGCGGAGTAAGAAGTATGTAACTCTTTGATGAACTTAGAAGATTGAAATAGAAAGTTGAGTGAGTGTCTTGAATCCAGAGAATAAAGTGCCTTATGTTGTGAGCGGTAAAAGTTTCACAGCAGTAGCCATTAATTGCGCAGCCAAAGCGGGTGAATGGATTAAGAGTAAATTGGGAATGTATAAGGAACTGAATACCAAGTATTCACCACATGATCTAGTAACAGAAGTGGATAAAGGAGCGGAGCAAATGATCCGCAAATTAATCCATACCCACTTTCCTGATCATGCCTTTTTAGGAGAGGAAGGGGTAGAGCCGGGTCCTGCGGCTTCAGCTGAGGCGGTAGAAAGCGTCAAGGATGCAGAGTACGTATGGATTGTTGATCCTATTGATGGTACGACCAACTTCGTACATGGATTCCCTTTTTACTCTGTATCGATTGCTCTAGCTCATCACGGTGAAGTTATTGTCGGTGTCATATACGACCCGTCACGCGATGAGCTGTTCGTAGCCGAGAAGGGGAAAGGGGCCTATGTACACGGTAAACGTATGTCTGTTTCACATGAAACTTCGCTTGCAGACAGTTTAGTCGGAACAGGGCTGCCAGCTGATCGTGATTTTGCGCTACCGCTCAATCTAATGAGTATTCAGGCTGTTGCACCGCATGTCCGCAATATTCGTACGGCAGGGTCCGCAGCACTTCATATGGCTTATGTCGCAGCCGGCAGGCTGAGCGGATTCTGGGAAATTGGACTTAATGCATGGGATCTAGCAGCAGGCTCTCTGCTCATTACTGAATCAGGCGGAACGCTTACAGATATTCATGGAAATCCGTATCATTTAGCAGTTCGTCATCCTGTTGCGAGCAATGGCCGAATCCACAATGAACTGCTTGCAACGTTGAAAGCATCAGGTGCGGCCCAAAGTGTATAAGAAGTAGTTATGCGTTTGGAAAGGAGCTTGTAGCCATGAGTGATCCTCGTGAAGTAGAACGTCAATTAAATGAAATGTTGACTGAAGGAGATATAAAGCTAGAAGATCGTCATGCGCAGGAACGTGAGCGAATGTCACCTAAGTATGAAATTCGTATTCAAACGACGATGGATCCCATCGTAGAAGAAACTCGATTATATCGCAGTATAGCCAAAGAACTGGATGGACGATACGACGAATATTTGAAGAAGACGAAATTTAATCCGGATAAGACGGAAAGCGATAAGTGATCGTTAATAATATGCAAAAAAGAGCAGCCTCCTTTGACATGGAGCTGCTCTTTTTTGCTGGGCCAATAAATATAATATTATGATAATATAGGTCTAATTGTGTATTCATGGGAGGAATTAGATGGGGAACATTCAGGCGAAGAGAAGTTTTATAACACTAGCCCTACTACTGATGCTACTAACGGTGTTTACGCCAGCGAACAGAGCATTTGCAGCTGGAGAGAGTTTGCCAAGCATCTATCACATTGTAGCGCTCGGAGACTCGTTAACAGCAGGTTATGAACCGACGATGAAGGATCAGAAGAATCCAGTCCCGTACGGTTATGTAGAGCGGCTGTATGAACAAGGATTGTTTCACGGCCGAACAACGTTCGTTAACTATGGAATTCTCGGTCTAAAGACAGAAGGGCTCAAAAACTACATTCATGCCGTGAAAGAAGGCACCTCGATTACATCTGACGGCATACAGCCTGGGCTTCCTGATCCGCGTATTGCTCAGTTCGCTGGGGGAACAGCTCAGACGAAGGTGGATTTAGAGTCCGCGAGTGTCATTACGATCACGATTGGCGGCAATGATCTGAGCGAGATTGTGGAGGAAGCTGCTAATTTAACAGATGAACAGCTGCAGGCGCGTGTGGACGAATTGCTGATAGCATACACAAATAATGTGCAGTCAATTATTAACGACATCAAGGAGCTGAACGGAGAGGCGAATATCGTCATTGCCGATCAATATCAACCGGTTCCAGCCATCGCGAATAAAGCGCTCTATCCGAAGCTGATGAAGGTGAGCGATCGGTTTACTGAGACCGTTGACAAGGTTGCACTTGAAGCAGTGGCCAAAGGGATCCATGTTAAAGTTGCTCATATTGCCAAAGAGTTTGCTGGCAACGAAATTATGTATACGTACATTTTGCAGAAGGATATTCATCCAAGACAATCTGGTTATGAAGCAATGGCCAAAGTATTCGCGGGGGTCATTTGGGGAGAATATCGCCAGGTTGCTGTTCAAGGACCCAATAATACGATATCGGTAGTCGTCAAAGGCAAGGAATTAAATACCCCTTATAAGCCAGTTCTTCGTCAAAATACAACATATGTAGCTATAAAAGATATTGTTGATGCAATGGGAGCAACATCGAAGTGGGATAACCACACTTTAACAGCAACAATCACCTATGGAGATCGCGTCGTGTCCATTCCAATTGGTAAATCTTCGATTACAGTGAACGGACAGTCCGTACCTGTAGATGTGCCAGCATTCCTTAATATGGTAGGTAAGGAATCCAAAACATATGTACCTGTTGCACTGCTTGCGAAAGGGCTCGGATTTGATGTGCAATTCAGTAATCAATTAAAGACGGCATTTGTAAATCCATAAGTTGTGATCAGCTAAAAAAACCACTCCAATTGCCGAACAGGCGTAAATCGGAGTGGTTTTTGAATGTATATAGATTATTTATTTGCAGACATTCTTCGGAACGATTCTTCAGCAGCCGCAATCGTCTGCTCTACATCTTGCTCTGTATGCGCAGTCGTTATGAACCATGCTTCATATTTAGAAGGAGCTAGGTTAATGCCTTGGCTAAGCATGTGGCGGAAGAAGGCTGCAAATGCTTCACTATCTGTATCCTGCGCTTCATCGTAGTTTGTTACGGGATGATCGCAGAAGTGGGCCGAGAACGAGCCGCGAATACGATTAATCGTAAGCGGAATGCCATGGCGGTCAGCCGATGCTTGAATGCCTTCAGTGAGCAGAGCCGCCAGTCTATCCATCTCTTCGTATACACCAGGTTGCTGCAATACTTCTAAGCAAGCGATACCTGCAGAGATCGAAGCAGGGTTGCCTGCCATTGTCCCTGCTTGATAAGCGGGACCGAGCGGAGCGACTTGCTCCATAATATGTTTGCGTCCGCCGTAAGCGCCGATTGGCAGACCGCCGCCAATAATTTTACCGAGTGCCGTTAAATCAGGTTGAATTGCTTCATGGTTTGCTAGACCGCTGAAGGTCTGCGCAGACCCATAATGGAAGCGGAACGCAGTGATGACTTCGTCATAAATGACAAGCGCGCCGTAATCGTGAGCGAGCTTGCATAGGCCTTCGAGGAATCCTTCCTTAGGCATAACCATCCCGAAGTTACCGACGATGGGTTCTACCATAACCGCTGCAACGTCGTCGCCCCATTTCTCAAGAGCGGCTTTCAGTGTCTCGAGGTTGTTGAACGGTACTGTAATGACCTCATGTGCAATGCTCATCGGAATACCTGCACTGTCTGGAATACCAAGGGTAGAAGGGCCTGATCCTGCAGCAACAAGCACGAGATCAGAGTGGCCATGGTAGCAGCCGGCAAATTTAATAATTTTGTTGCGCTTTGTATAAGCGCGCGCTACACGAATCGTGGTCATAACCGCTTCTGTTCCGGAATTGACGAAGCGTACTTTATCCATGGAAGGAATGGCTTCTTTGAGCATACGTGCCAGCTGAATTTCAAGCTCTGTTGGTGTACCGTAGAGCGTACCGTTCTCAGCTGCTTTCGTAATAGCCTTCGTAATGTGTGGATGCGCATGTCCTGTAATAATGGGTCCGTAAGCTGCTAAATAGTCAATGTATTTATTGTCATCGACATCCCAGAAATAAGCGCCTTGTGCTCTCTTCATAAAGACGGGCGCCCCGCCGCCTACCGCCTTAAATGAGCGGGAGGGGCTGTTGACGCCGCCGACAATGTGCTGCAGTGCTTCTGTATATAATCGTTCCGAATTCGTGTGATTCATTCGTAAAACTTCCTTTCGTCATTGTAGTTCAGTGAGTAGCTGTCGCATACGGATTTCCGAACTTGCCCCATCAGTAACCAGTCTTGCCGTCACTTGATACAGGCACGGGCTCAGATTTATCAAAGATGTCCTGAACATACCGCTTGAGATCATTCGGATCGTTGACCGTTAGAACTGAAGCGCCTCCGATCTTTCTTTCAACGAGCAATTTCATCGGTGGAACCTGTTCACTGCCGCTCATTGTGCTGCCGTATGCAACATTGGCAAGCTTCCACATATCATTGACTGAAATATTTGTATCAATAAAAGGACTAACTTTCTGTAAAATTTGCGGAAGATTCATAATGCTTGTCGTTGATTTCATTTTATCGGCAACTGCCTTCAGAAATTCACGTTGTCTCTCCGTTCGAGAGAAATCTGACATTGCATCATGACGGAAACGGACGTATTGCAGCGCCGTTTTGCCATCCAGGTGCTGCATACCTTTTTTCAAATCAATATCATACTCATGGTTATCGGCTTTACTTACATAGTGCATATCTTTTTCAACATTAAAATCAATGCCGCCTATAGCATCAACGAGCGCTTCGAAACCTTGGAAATCGGTGTAGACATAATATTGTATTTTCAAACCAAGCAGATCGCCAGCGGCCTGCATCGCCGTGTTCGGACCATGTGTGATCGCTGTATTAATGCGGTCTTTACCGTATCCTGGAATGTCTACGTAAGTATCACGAAGGATGGAGAAAAGATACATTTTCTTTTTGACAGGATCAAGAGAAGCGACCATCATAGAGTCTGATCTAGGAATTTCGCCTTTCTTCAGTCCCCGACGATCTACCCCCATAATTAATATATTAACACGTTCAGATCCTTCCCATTTCGGCGGCTCTGACGCATTGGTATCTACCGTTTTTAGTTGATAGAAAGGGGAGTCTTCGCCCTTCTTTTGAATCCCTTCAATACCTTGATATAAAGAAGCAAAGTAATAGGCTGCATAGGCAATAACTGCAACTAGAATCGCAGCAAATCCCCACCATATCGTGAGTTTAGCTTTCTTCGACATTGTGTTCTTCCTTTCGCTATTATAAGAATGAGTGCTCCGAAGTTATGTTCATGTTGATGTCAATTACATTTGTCCATTATAATTTCTTTTTGTCGTACAATCAATTTTCAAGAAGGGAACAGCTATGTTAGCAATCGATGTGCAAGACTTACGCAAGACCTTTAAAGTCCAGAAAAACAGAGGAGGACTTAAGGGCGCTTTCCTTGATTTATTGTCGCGTGAATATACCGAAGTCGCGGCAGTGAAAGATATTTCGTTTCAGATTCCCCGAGGGGAAATTTGCGGATATATAGGAGAAAATGGCGCCGGTAAATCGACAACGATTAAGATGCTCACCGGCATTCTCGTCCCTACATCAGGTCATCTGAAGGTAAATGGCTATGTGCCATACAAGGAACGTGAACAATTTGTGAAAGGAATCGGTGTTGTCTTCGGTCAACGAAGCCAGCTGTGGTGGGATATTGGTGTTATTGAATCCTTTCATTTGCTGCGTAAAGTATATCAGGTTCCTGAACATGACTTTAAAGCAAGACTTGATGAATTGGTGGAAAGACTGGGGCTGCAAGATTTGCTGAGTCGCCCCGTTCGTAAGCTCAGCTTGGGTCAGCGAATGCGCTGTGAGTTAGTTGCCGCTTTGCTGCACAACCCGTCAATTTTATTTTTGGACGAGCCGACGATTGGTCTTGATATTGTGGTGAAGACGGAAATTCGCCAATTTCTTAAATCTTTAAACGAGCAATTTGGGACGACGATACTGTTAACGACGCATGATCTTCAAGATATCGAAGCACTATGCTCTCGGGTCATTATGCTTGACGACGGTAACATCATCTATGACGGCAGTCTTGATGAGCTTAAGAACCGGTGGAGCAGAGGCCGCGAAGTGCATTTTCAATTTGGTTCAAATCATTCGCTGACACGGCTAATGGAGCTGACACAAGGACTGCCGGTTGAATGGACGCCAGAAAATGATTTAGCTGCAAAAGTATGGATTCCTCTTGAAATTAACGTATCTGATGTGCTTGGGCGTATCGTCGGGTCTACGGATATTACAGATATTAAAATTGTAGAGACGAATACAGATGATATCGTTCGGCAAATATATCAATCGGGCTCGGCGAATGAACGTATAGAGCAGGAGAAAGCGAGTGAACGTCTCCTCCATGTTTAGCGCATATCTAGACTTTATTCGTATTCGGTTCCTTACGATGCTCGCTTACAGAGTTAATTACTATTCTGGTATTGCTATATATACGCTCAATATCGGCGTTTATTATTTTACTTGGCAAGCTATTTATGGCGGACAGGGGCAGCTGGGTGGTTTTACAGTCGCTCAGATGACTACTTATGTCGCAGTTTCTTGGATGGCGAGAGCTTTTTATTTTAACAATTTGGATCGGGAAATTGCCGCAGATGTTCGGGATGGGAGCATCGCGATTCAGTTTATTCGTCCTTATAACTATGTTGTTGTGAAGATGATGCAAGGACTGGGTGAAGGTCTGTTTCGCTTTATGCTCTTTATGATCCCAGGAATGGTTATTGCACTTCTCTTATTTCCAATTAAGCTTCCGACAAGCGGCACGTCTTGGGCTGTATTTCTAGTGATGCTGTTTCTCAGCTTTCTTATTAATTCCCAGCTCAATATTATTACAGGCTTGATGGCTTTCTTTGTCGAGAACATTGATGGGATGATTCGGATGAAGCGGGCGGTTGTCGATCTATTTTCCGGACTCATCATTCCGATTAGCTTCCTTCCGCTCTGGCTGCAAAGCACAATGAAAGTACTGCCCTTTCAAGCGATTACGTACTTGCCCAGCTCAGTGTTTACAGGCCGAATTCAAGGAACAACGACATGGAACGTACTCGGTATTCAGCTATTGTGGTTAGTCATTCTGCTCATTCCGATTGTGCTGCTCTACCGCAAGGCTCGCACTCGGTTGTTCGTGCAAGGAGGTTAAGGGGTATGTACTATATTGAATTAGTTTGGGAATATATGAAGAACTATATGAAATCACGCCTTACTTACCGCGCGGATTTCTGGGTAGAAGTAATATCGGACTTAATGTTTCAGTTTACGAATCTGATTTTTATATTTGTCGTATTCAGACATACGAATAGTCTCGGTGGATGGAGCGAGTCTGAAATTGTGTTTGTCTATGGATATTTTATGATTCCGTACGGACTGTTCAGCTGCTTTGTTAATTTGTGGGGCTTTAGTGAACGATATATTACAAAAGGCGAGATGGACCGGATTATGACTCGTCCGGCACACAGTCTGTTTCAAATCTTGTTGGAAAATCTAGACCCGCCGGCGCTTATGGGATCACTTATCGGGACCATTATTATGATCGTTAGCGGGGTCCAGTTAGGGATTCATATCGAGTGGTGGCATATTCCAGCGCTACTCATCATGGTTGTCAGCTCAGTGCTTATTTATACAGGTATTTATACTGCGCTGACATCGATATCCTTCTATTCAGACGCGCCGACAGGCATTTTACCGCTGATGTACAATTTGCAAGCTTATGGTCGTTATCCGGTAACGATTTATAACCGGTTCATTCAAATATTGCTCACGTGGATTATGCCATTTGCTTTCGTAGGCGTATATCCGGCTTCGCTCTTCTTGCAGCGTGAGGATATGACCCGGATGGCGCTTGTGACGCCGCTAATGGGTATCGCGATCTTTGCTGTCGGCTTAACATGCTGGAACATGGGTGTGAGAAAATACCGCGGAGCGGGGTCTTAAAATCGTTCGCACAAGACAACGTTTATCAAGGAGCTGATATTGATGGAACACGTTCAAATCGGACAACCTGTCCCTGATTTTACATTGCCTTCTTCGGGTGGCGGAGAAGTGTCGCTTAGCCAGTTTAAAGGCCGCAAAGTAGTTCTTTACTTTTATCCGAAAGACAGTACGCCAAGCTGCACGAATGAAGCATGTGATTTTCGAGATAGATATGATTTGTTTACCAAGCGTGGTGCAGTCGTTCTCGGCATTAGTCCGGACAGTCTGAAATCGCATGAGAAATTTATTCAAAAGCACGGCTTGCCGTTTCCACTTCTTTCAGATGAGGATCACAAGGTGGCCGAACTGTTTGGGGTATGGCAACTGAAAAAGATGTACGGGCGTGAGTATTATGGCATTGTTCGGTCTACATTTCTGATCGATGAGGAAGGTAAGCTTCTCAAGGAATGGCGCGGTGTTCGGGTGAAAGGGCATACCGAAGAAGTGCTCTCTGCATTATAAGAAATCATTAGAAGACGAGGTATATTGCAATGGTTTATTCCATTGTAGTATGCCTCTTTTTGTGTTGTTAGAGGAAGGGAATGATTTGAATCGAATACCATAAGTAGGAAATGTCTGACCTATAGGGAGGCTGTAATGAAATTATTGATTCTTGGAGGGAAAAGATTTCTAGGGCGTTATTTGGTTGAAGCTGCTCAAGAACTCGGGCATGAGGTTACCCTTTTCAATCGTGGAAGAGAAAACCCTAGTCTGTTCCCAAATATTGAGAATTTAATTGGTGACCGAAACGGTAATTTAGAGGCGCTTAAAGGAAGGGAGTGGGATGCAGTCATTGATACGTGCGGCTTTGTGCCGCGGGCAGTCAGAGAAACGACAGAGATTCTGTCTGGCGCGTCCCAGCATTATACGTTCATTTCGAGCGTTTCTGTATATGCGGATTTATCAAAAATAGGAATTGATGAGAATCATCCGGTTATCCCGATGTCTAAGGAAAAGGCGGAAGAAATAACAAAAGGAACAGCTGGTCCGATCTATAATGAATATTATGGTCCTTTAAAATATTTGTGCGAGCAGGCCGCTGAAGAAGTAATGCCAAATAAGACATTATCCATTCGCGCAGGTCTAATAGTGGGTCCGAACGATTATTCTGATCGTTTTTCTTATTGGGTGCAAAGGGTGGCAAAAGGGGGGGAAGTACTTACTCCTGGCAATCCAAATAAACAAATTCAATTCATTGATGTTAGAGATCTATCAGAGTGGTTAATTCGAATGATAGAGAATAAGAAAACAGGGGTATTCAATGCAACTGGACCGGACAATGAATTAACTATGGGTGATTTGCTAGAGACATGTAAATCAGCTCTTCAAAGTGATGCTAGGTTGACCTGGGTGAGTGAAGATTTTCTTACTGGTCATGAGGTCGCATTTTGGTCAGAGATGCCTTTGTGGATTCCAGATCATTTGAATGAACCTGGATTTCTATCGGTAAATATTCAAAAAGCGATCGATAACGGTTTAACATTCCGCCCACTTTCTCACACCATTCGTGATACTCTAGATTGGGAGCTTAGCCGACCTTTGGATATCGAACGTAAGGCAGGAATGCAGCCAAGTAAAGAGATGAATTTGTTACAACGTTGGCATAAAAGCATCTCATAATTCCGGATGCCATAGAATAACCTTACCGGTTTCTGTAAATAATTCTAATCATAAATTGATTAGAAAAAGGTGGAGACCGAAATGTTCGATTGGATCAAACGGATCAACTTGATTTGGGCATTTGCGATTTTGTTAATTGTTCATGGAATATTTTATTACTCCATGGGCACTCCGAATTGGCTCTTAGTAGCACTTTCCGCGGCGCTTGTTGAAACTGGTATTCTCGCTGCGCTGAAGGCATTTCTGCCTGGAACCCAGAAGTCCAAAAGATAAAGATAAAAAACTGACCAACTGATCGTTGGTCAGTTTTTTATATATCGACTAAGGAAATCAAAAGAAAAGACTGAGATCCCATGGAGAACTTCATAATGATGATCATCAAGCATGTTCAATTGATCCGGATTTAAGGCGTCAACATTATAATTTTGATAAAAACTTACTAAGTTTAAAGCGTGTCAAAGTTATAGAATCAGGGATTGTATTACACCAGAATGGATCTAAATGATTTTCCCGCTCATATTCTTCATAAAATGGGTGAAGAAGTATTCCGCGAACTCGGTTCTACTTTCCACTTCCTTTACTGGATACAGAACTGTGTAAAAACCAATATAGAACCTAATAACAGCCCCCAAGTAATATGCAAAGACAAGTGTGAGGACCAGTTCGAAACAGTTCTGTAGCAAGCAGTGTTGCTTGAAGCAGGGAAATCCTTCTTAATGTCGAATAAAATGGTATTAAGGAGGGGGACATATTGCAAGGTTGGACACTTACAAAGGATATTTTTCAAATACTCAGCAATATTGCGAGTATTGTGTTGATTGGTGGCTTGTTTCAGGGAATATATCAGGTAAAACTTTTAAAAAAAGACTTGAATGACAGAAATAGGCGATCCGCCGCTGAGAAGAGTATGGAGTATCTAGCTTACTTCGAGAAAGAAATAATAACATCCACCTCTGAATATGAGCAAAAATTGAAAGAAGAGATTAAGGATCCTGCTGATGACAACCATCTATTTAATGAGGATTTCAAAATTAATCCAGATCATCTTTCAAAAGAAATGATTGCTGATAGTATTGTGAAACAAAGACTTGGGATTGTCACTATACTAAATCAGTTGGAGTTCTATAGCGCTGTTATTGAGAGTAGAATTACAGATGAAGATTTGCTCTACACTCCCTCTGCAATGGTTTTCTGTGACTTCGTTAAATCCAATCATCTTTGGATATCAATACTAAGAGCTCAAGGAATTCCTTATAAAAATCTCGTTTCACTGTACAAAAAGTGGTCTAAAAGGTTAGAAGTTGAGAAATTACAGTTGCAAATGTTGGAAACAGCGCATAAGATTAAACAACAGGGTAAAGATTACGGAAGTTTACCACCGATTGGTTTATAAGGAGTTGGGGAATAATGAAAGAAGAACTAATGAAAAAATCCTATGAGGAATTGAAAAAGATGCTTCAAAAGGACGTACAAGAAGCAAAAATTGAGTTCCCAGTACTCGAGTTTTTCAAGCTGAAGGAAGTTGAACTTCGTACTTAAATATATCGTAAATACTATTGAAGAAGCACCCAACTCGGGTGTTTTTTCTTATGCCTATTTATGGAGCGATAGCAGCACATATAAGACACGTTATCTGAATGTAGCAGAATAATCATAGAATGTCAGGAGGCGTATCGATTAAGGAAATCAAAAGAAAAATCTGAGATCCTATGAAGTACTTCATGATGTTGTGTCCTTGTTTTCTTGTTCTATTTACTCTTTGTTCATCCCTCTGTTTTTGACTAAAGTTCCTTTACCTCCACCAACTGATTGTTGCTGTTTTGTGTTGGAGTTTTCGATTGCAGAATTTGTTCCTCCCGTGTTGACGTATTGATCTGATTATTTATGACGAATACAATTTCCTCGTCATGGCTCATAATACTATGCCGCTCGTGTGGCTCAGACTGCTCGCCTTTCATACCAATGTTTTTGGCTTTACCTTCAGCTCTTACACTTTGCTGCTGCTCAGTATTCGACGAATTGAGGGCAGCATTGTTACTAGCTGCGCTATTTCGGCCAGCTTCGCTTTATTTTCCAAAAAAAGAAGTGACAATCAGAAATTATTAGATTAATATCTAATTAGATAATTATCTAATAATAAAACAAGGTTAGGTATTGAACATGTTAATGGCAATGTCACTTTTGCGAAAAGAAAAACAATATGCACGTCTGTTCTTGTCAGGCACCGTGAACGGCATTGGAGATCGGTTCAGCCAGGTCGCCTTATTGTCGCTTGTCATATCATTGACGGGATCAGGTATGGCAGTAGGCATCACGATGGCGATTCGTGTGATACCTTTTCTGGTATTCGGACCTGCAGGCGGTATGCTGGCAAGCCGGATATCCCGTAAGAAACTGATGGTCGTTACAGACATCGTTCGTTCGGTCGTTGCGATCTCCTTGTTAGCCGTTCATTCGAAAGGGGATTTATGGATTCTTTACAGTGTGACATTTATTTTAGCGGCTTTAGAAGCGCTGTATGCCCCAGCTCGCAAGTCTTCTATACCACTGCTGGTAAGTACAGAGAGGCTGTTAACCGTTAACAGCTTAGAACAAGTAATGAATGGACTCATTCTCATTATTGGAGCCTTTGCGGGCGGAATTGTATCGTATTGGTTTGGCTCACAGTATGCTTTTGTAGTAAATAGCGTATCCTTTCTTATTGCCGGACTTACGATCTCGACGATTAAGTATCCGAAGCAGGAAATTGAGAGAGTAGAGGAGTGGGCAGAGTCTGATAGTCCGATCTATAGAGACCGTTCTTCCTTCATTTATTTGTTGAGACATTCCGCTGTGTTAAAGTGGATTATTGTGTTTGAAATATGTGTGTCTATTGTAAATGGGATCGATAATGTATTGATAAGTGTCTATGCTGTTCAGGAGTATGGAATGGGGGATTTAGGGATAGGATTCTTTTACGCATCACTTGGAGCAGGTCTAATGCTAAGCTTTACTTTGGTACGCTTTGTCAACACAAAGCTTATGCTTTGGGGAGTATGTGCTTTAATTGCAGAGGGTGTTCTTTTAATGTGCGTTAGTCAAAGTAATCATTTTATTTGGGCATGTATTCTGTATTTGGCTCTATCATTGATGTCAGGCCTTGGGAATGCCAGCCTGGATACACTGATTATGAATGAGACCCCGCAGCGGTATCATGGGATGCTGTTTGGTATGATGGCAACTATTGGAAATACGCTCATCGGCTGCTCGATGTTCGGGGCAGGGGTGGCTCTTGAGTACGTGGAGCCGAGGTCGCTCGGCTGGATTGGCGGTGCTGCTTTTATTATAATCGGCCTTAGCATGATGCTCGCGGGGAGACGTTTTCACTCTAATGAGCAGGCTGCGATGTAACTTTTTTACTTCGTCTCTTTCGATTTGATTTTATCTTCAGCTTTCGAATTCACTATCAATTTCCAAAGCTGATTTCGCATCCGGTATATGACGAAGATCGAGGCAAGTATAATAATACCAATCACGATCATCAGCGCATATTGCTCGGCGTATTTAAATGCGGACTCCCACTGTGGTCCGAACCATCTGCCGATACCAATGAACAGCGTGACCCACAGGATGGCTCCGCTATAGGCATAAATGGTGAACTTACGAAGCGGAAGAGAGATAACACCTGCAAAATAACCGGTAAAATGGCGTACGCCAGGAATGAAATATCCGATGAAGATGAAACCGAACCCGTATTTCTGGAACCACTTCTGCGTACGCTCCAATTTGGACGGATTTAATAGAAACCATTTGCCGTATTTCTGAATAAACGGAATGCCGAGTTTTTTACCAATAAAATAAGTAATCGTCATCCCGGTTACCGTGCCGAAAAATGCAAATATAATAAGCAGCTCCCAATTTAACAATCCTTCGTAGGATAAAAATCCCGCGTAAGCCATCGTCGTTTCTCCAGGAAACGGCAAAGCGATAAATTCAAGCAGCAGCCCTGCAAAAAGTACACTGTACCCGTATTGTTCAAATAGATATTGGATGATTTTAAATAAGTCCATCATAGTCACACTCCATAAATCCCTTATAACATAAGGATGCCCACGAAAGCAAAAAAGCAGATTTAATCAAAGTCTATTTTTTCATCTACCACCATATAATCTATCAGAACGATGAACTCATAGAAATGTGGAGGTAACAAAGATGAATAAGGGCGTTAGTAAACCTTTTTTTCGCAGAAGTTTAAAATGGATTTGGACAGTGGCAGTTATACTGTTCTATTTATTCAGCTATCATTCATCGGCTTTATCGACTTATTCCGCACTTGATATCGACCAGACTATTAATCATTCGTCAAGCAGTAAAATAGATGCAGCATCTTATGCTAGTAAGCCCGTTCATTTTCAAACGTTAAGCTCTGCCGCGCAAGATCAAAAACAACCAACCCCCAAACAGCCCAAAACCGTTTATTTAACCTTTGATGATGGTCCTAGTAAAAATACCCCGGAAGTTCTTAATATTTTGAAAGAAGAGAAAGTGCCTGCGACCTTTTTTGTGCTAGGAGAACAATCCAAGCAATCGCCAGAACTGATTAGCAGAATCGTGAATGAAGGACATGCGATTGGCAATCACACTTATAACCATGAGTACAGCCAGCTCTATCAAAATTTTGTTTCGTTCTGGAATCAAATTAAACAGACTGAAGAAGTCATCAATGATATTGTCGGCATTCGTCCGCAGCTTATTAGAGCGCCTGGAGGGACGTACGGTCATTTTGATCAAACTTATTTTGATTTGTTAGAAAAGGGTGGATATCATGTGGTCGACTGGAATGTCGACAGTGGTGACTCTACACGTAAGAATGTCCCTGCAAAAGAGATCATCAGCAATGTCGAAAAGGCGAAGCTGAATGATCGAATGATTGTATTGATGCATGATGGGGCTGGTCACAACGAAACGGTGAAAGCATTGCCGCAAATTATTTCGTTTTACCGTGATCATGGATATACATTCAAGACACTTACTCCAGAAGATGAACCGCTGCATTTCTCTGTTCACGTCGAATCAAAATGGAGTCATCGTATAGCACCAGGTACAGCGTGGATCGAGAGTCACGTGGACGTTAACGCTGAATTGTTCCATCCTGGAACGGTGCTGGCACTTGAAGTCGGACGTATGCAGACCGAACTTAAGTCAGGCGAGTATCGCATTGAAAATAACAAATATATGGTTCCGCTTAGGACGCTTATGGAGAAGCTGGGGGCCGAGGTGTATTGGCAGGGTCAAGAGAGGCAGGTGACTATTTCACAAGAGCCATATCTGCTGGTAGTCGATTTGAAGAAGAGCCTGCTACAAATTGTGAGACCTGAATCCAAAGCATCTTCTATCCAAATTTCAATCTCCATTCGGAATGATAAAGTTTGGGTGCCGCTGCGAGAAGTGCTTCAATCAACAGGTCACCCCATCCAAGAGGTTACAATGGACAACGACAAGCGCGGAATCAAAACATTGTAAAGTGATCACGTCTATTTCACGGGCAAAATGGCAAAACTAGCTGGTAGATTATAACAAATCGGACCAATCTATCAAATATTTGTTCATTACCAGTGAAATGGAGGTTATATCCTTGTCATTCTCATCACCTATCTTGCCTCATGATCAAGCGGCGATTTTACTAGACCGGCTTATAGACCGAGTTGAAAGTGTCATTATCGGAAAACGACAAGAAATTAAGATGACCATTATTGCGATGTTATGCGGCGGTCATGTGCTGCTTGAGGATGTTCCTGGAGTAGGGAAGACGATGCTTGTTAGAACAGTTGCGGCATGCCTTGGCTGTTCATTCGGTCGTATTCAATTTACGCCAGACCTCATGCCATCAGATATTACTGGCACTTCTGTGTACCATCCGCGTACCGCTGAATTTGAGTTTCGCCCAGGACCTATTCTATCGAATATTGTACTTGCCGATGAAATTAACCGAGCAACACCAAGAACACAATCTGCTTTGCTGGAAGCTATGGAAGAGCGAAAGGTGACCGTCGATGGAACGACGCACCAGGTCCCTCTGCCTTTCCTGCTGCTCGCAACGCAAAATCCGCTCCAATTCGAAGGCACCTATCGTTTGCCCGAGGCGCAGCTCGATCGCTTTCTGATGCGTCTTCGTATCGGATACCCAAGTCCAGCTCAAGAAGTTGAACTGCTTAACCGAATGCAGGTTCATAGTCCTCTGGACAAAATTAAACCTGTGCTGCTGGCAGAAGAATTATTAGCTATTCAGCGTCAAGTAAGAACGGTTTTTGTAGATGATTCTATTAAAAAGTACTTGGTAGAAGTCGCAGATGCTTCAAGGCGTCATCCTAAATGCGCACTCGGTATTAGTCCGCGCGGAACGTTAGCATGGATGAACGCGGCTCAAGCTGAAGCGTATTTACAAGGCAGAATGTATGTTATTCCTGACGACGCCAAGGCAGTTGCCACAGCAGTGCTGTCGCACCGAATTGCTCTAGTTCCGGAAGCGAAAATAGGCGGTCTATCGGGCGAAGATATCGTTAGCGAGTTGACAGCCAAAATTGCTGTCCCTATGCACCGAACTGCAGCGAGGACATCGTTATGATGCGGTTAATTGCGTCTTGGTTAACGATTGCTTTTATTTGGAGTATGCTGCTTCTGCTCTATATGTGGAGGGGCGGTCAGTCTCTTTGGTTTCTGTTAGCAGTTGTCGGTTTTATTGCAGTTCAAGGTATGTTTATTCAGTTTATGGGACTGCGAAGAGCGTATATTGAAAGATCGTTTACTCCTGCTCGTCCAACAGCAGGCGAAGAAGTAGTTGTTCATGTTCGGGTATCGATTCAGTCGACTATTCCGCTGGTCTGGCTAACGGTAAGCGACGCAATCAGCGGATCTGGGACGAGACATATTAAATTTCTAATGCCAGGAACGAAGCGGAGCTTCAGCTACACATACCGAATCATTGGACTTAGCCGAGGAATATATCATTTCCGTGACGCGGTCATCACTAGCGGCGATTTATTTGGATGGTTTAAGCGAAGTATAGCAGTGGCTTCAGAAGATAAGCTTATTGTTACACCTGCACTAGCCAATGTGCATGAGCGGGACAATTTGGGGGCAGCTAACGAAGGAGAATGGAGTCCGCAGCAGCAAGTGATCGTTACACATTTTCGCGGACCGGAAGTTCGAAATTATATCCCAGGTGACCCGTGGAAAAGTATCCACTGGAAAAGTTATGCCAAATATGGACGGCTGCACACCTTGTTACCGGATCAAGAAGAAGCTTCAGCTTGGGCTGTAGTGCTCGACACCGGTTCGTTTGATGAACAGCGTATAGTGCAGAACAAAACCTCGAAGGATAGAACGGGTAAACTGATGCGCAATGTTAATGAGCGATTTGAATACAGCTTGTCATATACGGCAGGTCTGCTTCAGCATGGGATAAATACGGGGTTACATCCGTATTTTTTATGTGCGGGCTATGAACATTGCAGAGAGGTTAATGATTTCACTGAGCTTTATAAGACGATGATGCTGCTCGCAGAAACTGAGCCAAATCCGCAATTTCATGCTGCTCATCTGATGCGTAAATCTCTGCCTGAGCATTTCCAATCAATGCAATTAACGATCGTTACCGGTAGAATTGACGATAAGCTCGTAGAAGAAGTTTCAAGCTCTATATCAAAAGGAACTGTCGTGGAACTCATTCTAATCCATGCCGGAACGGCTCAGAAGCTAGCCGCAACGCAAGATGAATTATATATATGGCTTGAACGCATAGGGGTAAAAATATTAAACGTACTCGTTCCTGTGAACAGACCGAATATAAGCAAGGGATGGTCTGGAAAGGAGAGTGCCAAGCATGTCATTGCGTAAATCAGACAAAAGCCCAGTTCACCGGGACTCTCATGTTTATTACGGTGAGCCCGGAGGTATAATATACCGATTATTGTTGTCCCTTCTTTTACTTGGACTTTTTGGCGAATGGTTGCACCCCTTACAGTCTGTGAATGCAGCAAATGAGCTGAATCAGTTAGGCGTCAATCTATTAACGGTGTTCTATACTGTAACGATTTTGCTGCTCGTTATTGGAATAAACCGTATCCCAATGGGAATCTTGGTTCCTCTGCAAGCCCTTCTTATTACAAGCACGATGATTTATCTATTTGCGGATTCTTCTTGGATGGATTGGCTGAAGTCCTTTGGAAGCATCGTTCAGACGGATATAAGAGCAATCGTTGAATCGAAGGGGATCGCTTCCATCAGTTTGGAAAGCCGGACATTGCTTCTTTTAATCGGATGGTGTCTGCTCGTTACTTCGGTGCAAGCTTTAGCTTTATTCCGCCAAAGTATACTGCTGTTTGCTTTGGCAACGATCGTTTATTTAATATGTTTAGAAACTTGGGCAGACATTCGAATCTACGAAGGATTAGTGCGTACGGTTGTCATTAGTTTGCTTCTTCAGGCACTGTTATTTTTGCCAAGATTAGAGTTGATGAGCAGCAGTAAACAAAGATCCGAAATAAAGGCGCGAGCTGTATGGGTGTCATCAAGCTTCATGCTTGCAGCCTTCTGTGGTGTCTTTTCTCTAATGCTAACTAAAGAATCGCATGCTATGGAGATCCGTCCTATTTCTTTGGAAAATACGATAAATCGCCTTCAGGCTTGGACTGACGCCTCGCCGGATGACCGCACTGCTATGAGCGCTTCAGTTTCCGGGTATGGGGATCAGGATCATGAATTGGGTGCGTCGCTGCAATTAAGGGACGAGCCTTATTTTGTCGGGATATCTCCTAAAGCAGTCTACTGGCGAGGTGAAAGTAAGAGTTACTACAACGGCAGAGGATGGAGTGAACCGAGTCCGGTTTATGAGGCAGTAGATATCCGGAGCGGAGCAGAAGGTATGCAAAGTTTGATGTCACAAGAGAAAGATGCAGTGATGGCAAATGGAGGCTCGGTCATTACTCAAAAGGTTTCGTTTGTAAGCCCGATTTCAGATGAGCTTATATTGTTTAACGGGGGGATACCAACCCGAATAGATGAGATCAATACACAGGATGATCACCAAATGGATTCCTCGGCCGAATCTAGTGTTGTGATGGTAGATCCGATTGCCAATACGACGAAATATGCTGCTCCCAACAGGCAGCTGACTATAGGGTATACACTCGAAGCGGCCATTCAGAACACTTCACCGGATCTGCTCAGAAATGGCTTAGGTTCTGATTCGAAAGAGATCATTGATCGTTATCTTCAACTTCCAAAGGGACTTCCGCAGCGGGTCATCGATTTAGCAGCGCAAATTACGAAGAACAGTACAAATCGTTATGATGCCGCCAAGGCGATTGAAGATTATTTGAAAAGCAATTACAAGTATAGGCTCAGCAGCCGGGTTCCGCCAGAAGGTCAGGATTTTGTAGATCATTTTCTTTTTGTACAGAAGGCAGGTTACTGCAATCATTTCTCGACAGCGATGGCAGTTATGCTGCGCAGCCAGGGCATTCCAGCGCGCTGGGTTAAAGGATTCACACCCGGTGAGCAGGATGCAAATGATCAGAGCCGGTTTACCGTTCGTTATGCGAATGCGCATGCTTGGGTAGAAGTATATTTTCCAAATGTTGGGTGGATTCCTTTTGAACCTACGCCAGGCTTTGAGGCACATTTATCTTCGAGTACAGCCTCATTGAAGATAGACCAGACCAATGTACAGCAGCCTGAGAAATTCGGCATCAATGATGTAGTGGACAGGGTAACGGCAGAGATTGCACGCGGGTATAACTTTGCAATCAAAAATATTCACATTTCTCCAATCGCGGCTTGTGGGTGGGGAGTAAGTTTTATATTACTCGTAATGGTTCTGAGATCGATGATTAAGGAACGGCATCGTATAGCGCTATGGCTACTCTTTCAAAGTTCGCGTTCATTTTTTTCAGATCGATCACAGTTGCTTGCTGCTTCGCATCTCGTGTGGAAAATGGTCTATAGCAAATATGGAGTGAAACCGCCGCAGCTTACTTTGAGAGAATACATTTCCACATTGAAAATGACAGATTCGCTCATTCGAGATGAACTGTTCGAATTTGTGTCGTTATGGGAAATGATCAGCTATAGTGAGCCCTCCCCTGACCGAGCGGTCACGAGCAGTTTCCTGCAGACATGCCGCAAAATGGCACAAAAACTGGCATAATTCAGCGATACAGCTTTTCTTGACGGTATGTTTTCACCTTGCGTATAATAAACTTCATGAATTGAGGGGGGCGCGTTAATGAAGAAGCCAAATGAGTTGATTGTTGTTCTCGATTTTGGAGGACAATATAACCAATTGATTGCAAGACGTATTCGAGATTTAGGTGTATTTAGTGAACTTATTCCTTTCAACACACCGGTGGAACGTATTCGTGAGCTTAATCCGAAAGGGATTGTATTCTCAGGCGGACCATCCAGCGTGTATGAAGAAGGTGCACCACATATTGATCCTGCGATTTACGATTTAGGACTTCCTATCTTCGGTATTTGCTATGGTATGCAGCTCATGGCTCACCAACTTAACGGTAAAGTTGAGCGTGCGTCCAAACGTGAATATGGGAAAGCGGATGTAGACTTTGCAGCGCATTCGGTATTAACGAAAGGGCTCGATCGCAAGCAAACGGTATGGATGAGTCATGGAGACCACGTTGTCCAGCTTCCAGATGGCTTTGAAGTAGATGCGAGCACGGAGAGTGCGCCAATTGCGGCGATGAGTAATAAAGCCCGCGGATTCTATGCCGTTCAATTCCATCCAGAAGTGCGTCATTCCGTATATGGAAATGACATGATTCGCAACTTCCTGTTTGAAGTGTGCGGGTGCGAGGGTAACTGGACAATGGAGACCTTCATCGAAGATGCGGTAGCGGATATTCGCGCTAAAGTCGGTGACAGCAAAGTGCTGTGTGCGCTTAGCGGCGGTGTAGATTCGTCTGTTGTAGCGATGCTCATTCATAAAGCAATTGGCGATCAGCTCACATGCATGTTCATTGACCATGGACTGCTGCGTAAAGGTGAAGCTGAGAGCGTAATGGATACGTTTGTCGGCAAATTCGATATGAAAGTTGTCAAAATCGATGCGCGCGAACGTTTCTTGTCTAAGCTTGCCGGCGTTTCTGATCCAGAGCAAAAACGTAAAATTATCGGCAACGAGTTCATTTACGTATTTGAAGAAGAAGCCGCTAAGTTTGATGATTTCGAATTTTTGGCTCAAGGTACGCTTTATACGGATATCGTTGAGAGTGGAACATCCACAGCGCAAACGATTAAATCGCACCACAACGTTGGCGGCTTGCCAGAAAACATGAAATTCAAGCTGATCGAACCGCTTAACACTTTGTTTAAAGACGAAGTGCGCAAAGTCGGTGAAGAATGCGGATTACCGAAAGAAATTGTATGGCGCCAGCCATTTCCAGGTCCTGGACTAGCTATTCGTGTACTGGGTGAAGTGACAGAAGAGAAACTGAAAATTGTGCGTGATTCCGACTTTATTTTGCGTGAAGAAATTGCGAAAGCAGGTCTGGACCGTGAAATTTGGCAATACTTCACAGCTTTGCCGAATATGAAGAGCGTTGGGGTAATGGGAGATGCACGCACGTATTCGTATACGGTCGGTATCCGTGCGGTAACGTCGATCGACGGCATGACTGCAGACTGGGCGCGTATCCCATGGGATGTGCTTGAGAAAATATCGGTACGCATCGTCAACGAAGTTGAGAATGTCAACCGAGTGGTGTACGATATTACGTCCAAACCGCCTGCAACGATTGAATGGGAATAAGTTGGGACAATTCAGTGTCGTCAATTGCTTGGAAGCCTTGATACATAAGGGTTCCGGAAGTTGAAGGCATTGCGATTCCAAGTACACCTGCAACAATAGAGTGCAAAAAATTACTCTCTTTTACTTGCGTTGTTTTAGCAAATAGAAGGGAGTATTTTTTATGACTAAAATCAATGAGTTAATTGAGGATTTCAAGCTAAACCAAGAAATATTGGGTAGGGAAAAGAAGTATGTTGATCTTTGTTTGTTTCGATTGTATAGATGGGAAAGGTTCACCGTTAAAGAGTTGGGTGTTACTGAGGCTGAGGAAGTGACACAGTTACACATCAAAAAATATATACAGGAGCGTCAGCGTGTCGGAAGAGAAGTAAATAGAACGATTAATAACAATATAGCCACGTTAAAAGTGTTTTTCCAATACTTGGTGAGTGAAGAGTTTATTGATGAGCAGAATAACCCAATGCGAAGGATTAAGAATCTGAAAGAAGAAAAGACGGTCATTGTCACGTTTAATGATGACGAGGTGTCACGTATCATCAATGACCTAAAAGAAGAAACATACTCCAATGTTAGGGACAAACTTATTCTAATCATGCTCTTTGACACGGGTATTAGGGTTTCTGAGCTTTGTAGTATCAAAAACGATGATATTGCTAGGCGACACATTCTCATTCATGGGAAAGGCTCTAAACAGCGTCTAGTGTATATTAGCAATATCATGCGAAAGTACATGGGAAGGTACGAAGCATTAAAACAGGAGCGATTCAAAAAAAGATTGCAGGATGAAATCGAGAACTACTATTTCCTTGACCAATCTGCTGTAAAATTATCCCGTTCCCGAATTAATAAGATTTTGAAAGAGCATTGCCTAAATGCGGGAGTGAGAAAAGAAGTAAGATGTTCGCCTCATGATTGTCGTCACTACTTTGCACAAAAACAATTGAGAAATGGAATTGATATTTACAGCTTGAGCAGGCTAATGGGGCATTTTGATACACAAATTACATCGAAATATTTAAGGGGATTAGAGCAGGAGGATATTTTACAGATTGGTCGTTTGCATAGCCCTTTAAACGGATTGAAAATAAAGCAAGGCTCAATGGAGGAGCGAAAATGACAAAGCTTCGCATTGATCTTGATGATACCACTACCAACTCCTTATAAAGATCGCTCAGCGCCCTTATAAGCTTGTTTTGGAACGTTCCAAAGAAAAAATATCTTGCCAGATCGTAGAGAAGCCATACGGGCCAAAATGGGTGTCTAAGAGCAGAGGGGGATTAATTGCTGAAATCCTCCGAACAGGAGGGCGTAAAGTGATCGAGAAATTTCAGAAATACGAACATCTTGTTTGCAAAGAAGATGATGATCTGATTTACAGTAGAAACATATCAAGTAGCATATTCAACGTTTACTGATGCTGGTTCATAGGCGCGGCGCGTCTAATCTTCACAACGCATAAAGCCAGAAGTGTAAGTATTAATCTTCTGGCTTTTTGTATATCCTCAATAAATGACTCATCCAAAATTACCACCTCGAAAATCATCATCGTTATTGCCTATGATCTTGTCGATCAGTTCCTTTAACTCTGGTTTGTAGAATGTAAGTGCCATAGCCAGATTCACTACTGAAATAACAATGGAAAGTGCTGATTGCCGTATTCCAACAATCATTTCCAAGAGAGTTTCCAGAATGCAAGCGAGACTTCCGCAAAGCATTATCATCCTCAATCGCTTAATATCCATATTGGTAAACCTCCATTTAGAGATTACTAATTTGGAAACAGTTCATTCAATAGCTTTTCGATCTTTCTGATTGCATCCATATCATCCATGTTGTAAAATTCCTCTGAGCAGTTGCTATTACTGCATCTTCCTCCACGTATCTTTAAGGATTTAATTCGCCTGTTGTTCGATTCCAGTTCACGTTCTATTTCAACGTTTTCTACATCTTCACAACCGCATATTGGACACTCTATTAGATTAATTTCACCTTCTGCATAATCTGGTTTAAGCAATCTCTTTTGGAGTAACTCTCTTTGTCTCTCCAACTCCTTTTTACCAAAAGCCATTTCAAATAGTTCCTCGAAGCATTTTTCCTCAATATGTTCTTTGTACTCCTCATTGTACTCATTGTTTTTATCTTCAAACAAGAAGTCGAAAGCAGTATCTTTTTTTTCAACGATTATATCAGCAATGGCTTCCCTTACGACAAATGACAACTCAAAGTCAACATTTTCATTTGTAATTGATCTAAGCGTTTTTTTCAGCATATCAGAGTACCGAAGCTGCAACCATGCCGCACTTAATTCCGAATCAGCACCAAAGGTTATTCGATTATCTTCACTTATATCTTCAATGCTTAGTTTTTCATCAAACCACCAATTAAAATGTTCCTTTGGTATTTGGCTTCGAATAGCTTCAAGAAGTTTTGTTTGCAATTTGCTAAGATATTCTGAATCGTCAAAGTCCTTAACCATAACCATTTGCCCCCAATAATTCATTTCAATGCTCGTCCAAATTGCTCCTTAAACCATTCGTGCAAGTCTTTCTTTACAGAATTGCGAGTATCGTTTAAGGCTAACTTTGTAACTGATGATACCTTTTTATGAGTGCCATAGGTATTACCGCCTTTTCCATTACTTGTTTTGTTGTTAGATGACTGTTCAAGAGATTATACCCTAACACTAACTAAAAGTAAATATATACATAAAAGTAAGTAAATGCCAAAGAAAGTACTCTCTACATAATACTTTTCAGCTGACTAAATTCTAAATGAAACTTGAATTTTATTGAGTAGTTGATAAGGGGGAGTAATCAAATATCTAAAATCCGTCCTTTATCCCCCTCATATAATAATTAGTAACGTACATATAGAACTAATTACATATATGTCGCGGATAACTTCAACGGGTAGTAATAATTCTCAAAGCAGTATGTCCGTTGCTGATGAACTTAGAAAGCTTGTTCAACTTAAAGACGAGGGAATAATCAGTAGAGATGAGTTTGAAACACAGAAAAAGAAGTTGATAGTATAATAATAACCCAGAAGGGATATCTTCTGGGTTATTATTATTATAATTTATTCGTCATTATCATCATCATACATTGCGTCAATAGTTGATTTCTGATATTCCTCCCTTAGTAATGTTCTAACATTGTGTTTATTCTTCGTACTACATCAATATCGTGGGACTAAGAAGTTGCTCATGACATTGACTGCATTGTCCTCCACGTAATACTATCGCTCGTGTGTGCAACTCTTTCGATTTTTTAGCTTATAGAGTTGTCAATCCAACATTCTTAACTCCAAAAATCAGTGTTTCCTCTTTGGTCTCGTTGCACATAAGAGATAACACGATAGGGAATTTCTTTTTGTATTTTTCTATAATTTTTGCATATCCAATTCCTTTTGTATCTGTTAAGCCGGAGAATCCAGCTTTATCTGGCTTTCCTTTAAACCAGACGCTCATGAAAATACAATCTTCTCTTTCAACGATATCAACTTCAATATTTCCTTTTAAAACTAAGATAGCGGTAGATTTTTTGCTTTGATTTGATAATCCGAGAAATTCTACTGCTTCCGTAATTTCCTTAGCAACTGACAAGTATTCAGTTTTGTTCACAAATAATTTACCCACAACAGGATAAGTTGATGTTTGTCCAATAAATAAATCATTTTCACTAACAGGGAAATAATCACCCATATCGAAATCATTCCTCTCTAAGTTAATAATATTGTTCACATCGTTTTATGTTAGTATTTTTAATTACATCCAAATCACCCCCCTAAGTGTGTATCGTACTTAAAAAAGTACTGGACTGATTTTTGCATATAAAAAAACAGAGTGGCTAGTAAGCCACTCTGTTAAGGTAAATTATATGATAATGTCGTAGTTCTTTGACAGGATTATTGCACATGCTTATCGCACCCCTTATATGTAAAAAGCTAAGCTGAATAACTTATAAGAACATAGCACGATTGGAAGTATATGTAAAGTACCTCTAATTTCGTTAGGTACTTTCTTTGGCGTTGATATCTGTTTCTAAGATAGTTATTATTAAGACCTTTGCGGGTAAGTAATAACTTGATATTATTGTGAAATACTATCAATTTTTTAGAAATGGGGGAAGTTTAATTTTTGAGGCTGAGGATGACATAATTGTAGCAGAAGACGAATTTGAAAACGATGAATATGCGGAGGTTTATGGTAGTCTCTATACAGATAAAATTAATGAATTAAAGCAAGTAATCAATTCACAGAATACTATAGAGAATGAGTATAAAGTATTTGCTCTTGAAGCTGGATTAGGGAAAAGTAGAGAGGTATTAAGAATAATCGATGAGAGCTTAGATGATTGGAATAATAAGCAATCGTATTTGGTAGTTAAGAGGTTTAAAACAGATATTGAGCGAAGTGAGAAGTATCTTCAAAGGCATAACTGCTCATTACAAATTAATGCATTAGGGATTACAAACGAAAATTGGAGTAAAGAGTGGCAATTCAAATTAGATAAGCTGAAAAATATTCGTGTATTGATAATCAGCCATCAACGCTACATTAACCTCTGTTTGGACGATGAAGTTAGACAAGCATTTATGGAGAACAGAAATGTGCTTATAATTGACGAAAAAGTGAATTTCCCTATCTACACATTTTCAAAAAATACATACGACGAAGTTCGTTCTCTACTCCATACAAGCATTCAGCCAGAATACGATAAAGTTTGCCAAAAGCTTCTCAAAGAACTTCAAAAACAGGAAGTCGAGAAGAACATGAACAAAGTAGTGCGTTGTGAACCAAAGATTCATCCTGCAACACTTAAAAATTTCCAGAGAGACATGGAATTAAACATTGAAAATGAGAAAGATATGAAGATCAGAAACACATTACTGCATTTTATGGCGGGGCTTGACCAGTGGTACAGTACCAAATGTGTTTATAATGGTGGAAATATCTCCACATATAATCGGAAACACAAGCTGTGGGGACTAAAAAATAATATCATTCTTGATGCAAGTGCAGGAATCGATGGAATTTATAATCTTGACAAATTCAAACTCATTGGTCAGGAGAGAATTGTTGACCACAGCAACTCAATTTTCACAATTATAAACTTCAATTCAAGTAAAAGTCACTTACGACAAAATCAAAGTAAATTCTATCCTGAAATTTGTGAGAAGATTAAAGCTAATCATAAGTCTGATGACAAGACGCTAATCATCTGCCACAAGGATAATCACAAATCTATACTGGATTCATTATATAAATCGGAAATATATAAAATAGGGGTTGGTGACGAATACAATGGCGAAAATTTCGCAATCAATTGGTTTGGCAACTTAATTGGAAAAAATGAATATTCTAATTTCACCCAATGTTGGATTATTGGAACACCCAACATTCCATACGATCAGTATCTAGTCCAATACATGATGTACAGACAGAGTGATTTGGGGAGGAAGTCAATTGATATTGAACGTGGTAGATTCAAAAACAATGACTTTAAGGCTGTACAGATAGGCTATATTGCTTCTGAAATTTATCAAAGTATCAAGCGCATCCAACGAAATAAGATGCCACAGGGTAGGTTCTATATCGTTAATGGAGATAAACAAATTGTGTCAATGGTGTTAAGCCAAATCAAGGGTACTGACATTGTTAAAACCATTGAGATGGGCTTTCAACAGGAGAAAAAGGGGGGGGAAGAGAAGAGATAATATTGACAGATTTATTGATCATGTATCTAGATTGTCAAAGGGAGTGCATCAAAAAAAGGATGTATTTCAAGCAATAGGCATAACAACGAACTACAATAGAATCTTGACGGATGCAAGGGTAAAAGCATTACTTCCTACGGATACAGGTCTAGGCATCATAAATGTAAATAACAAGTCCATTGAGAAGCTGACTGACCCTATCGACCTGCCTGACGAATAATGAGAGGTTCATGTGTTTGATTTAGGAAATAAGCAATCAAAGTAATCAGTTCTATTTATTATATAGATGTAATGATGACTTGGTTGGAAAACCTATATATATCAAGGGATTTAAAAAACGATTTTCGAAAAAGTTATAGCATAGTTTTGAGCAAAATGGGCTTATCCTGCAAGACTTGATGATTAGGTGATGACTTACAAGATTATTGATGCAACACGAAATCACGGAGCGAAGCGAAGTATAGATTTACTATTAAGATGTAATCATATTGTTTCGCTTCGCTCAACAATAGTGGGGGTGCTGGACCAACTCCTTATTATTTCGCTTCGCTCCATAACAAGGACCTAACCGCACCACCCCCACACCCCCTCACGGTCTGGATTATAATCGCTGATGATAATAGAATAGATGCACGAAACGGGTTAACTTAAAGCTAATGAAAATAATGTTTTTAGTAATAGATATCAGTCTCGTATCGTCGAATTTCTTCATCGGAATTGTGGATGGGTGTGTTGGGTCGAATATTCATGGGTATCGCTTTTTCTAAACTGTAAACTACTTCCCCACAACAAGTATGCAAATCTCTATTCACAAAATAACCCAATAATGATATGGTTACTTTGTTCGGAAAGAATCCGACACAAAAAGCCCCTGAGGAAGCACCTCGGGGGCTTTTATTTATCAAATAGTTTTTCTTGGTTTCCATTTCTGCCCATCGTCATTTTCCTGATAATCAACATGTTATTCCGCAGTGTCACTTAGATACTCAAACGGCCATCTACCTACATGAGTGATTCTTCCATTAAGTACACAAGAGATAGAGGACGATCTTGCTTGAAGCTGAGCATTTGTTCTCTGTCGTATCGCCGTTAAATTGTGCTGTGTTTCTGCATGTAAGTGTTCGGGCGAACTAATTTGTCTCAGTATCAATTCAGACTATTAACCACCCTCGGTACGGCGCATCTCTATCGTACATCGTTCTCGGCTTAAATGTAGTGAAACGCAAGCATGTCATTCCACTTCCTTTTTGTAAGGCGATATTAAACTTTGTTGTTGATATTGCTTGTTAATATAACGGTCAGATTTAAATTTAGAGTAAATAATAAAAGCCACAGAATTTTCTGTGGCAAAATTGCTTTCAGGTACTATTAATAATAGGCTTCGATTTTTTCTTTTAGTACATCTCTGTCCCAAAGTACCACATTATTCGATAATGCCAATTCAGTCGCCGATGAATTAAAATAGCGATTGGTAACAACAATGGCTTTATCTAATCTATAATGGCTGATACCCGCAACAACTTCTTGGATTGCTTTATTATTAACTGCATTTGATAAGCACTTTGCTTGGATTCCATATTTTCTTCCATTTTTTTCGACTATCACATCTACTCCTTGATCGCCTGACCCTTTTGTGACTGTTGCGGAGTAACCCATTCTGACAAATAACTTTGCTACAAAACGTTCGAACTCATGACCATCCATCATATCTACGTCTTCAATTGATAATTTTGAAACATCCTCATTTAGAGTCAATAATTTTTTCTCGAAGCTATCTAATTCCTTCGACTCCTTCGCTTTATCTAAAATATCAGAGAGAACTTCTATACATTCAATAAAATTATCATTGTTGATAAACTTTTGATGATACATCAAGAAGTAAGTAAAAGGAGATGCGTTCATCACAATATCTGGGTTTATTGAGTCAATTGATATATATTCAAATATTAATTCATCGAGAGAAGAACTTTCAACGTCATTGAAGTATTCTCCATATTGTTCCTTCCAGTTCAATGCAAAGTACCTAATCACTCTTTCACGCAATATAGAATAAGTAAGGTAATATGCAATTTCCCGATTATCGATTTCAAACTTTCTTGCAATTAACTTAACAAGCAACGAAAAATCATTGTCAAAATAATCAGAAACTTCTTTTTCATTCCCTAATTTAGAGTTCGCAAACACTTCTCGCAATATAGAGGAAGAACTGAAGTATAACTTACCAATATCACTTATTTGTTCAAGTTTATATTCTATCCCAACTTGAATAATAAACTCAAAAAAAACTACATTTGAGACTTGTGAGATAAATTTATCTATTATCCTAAAGAGTTCAACATTACTTTTTAAACGAGTGTGAAGCACGTCAACTTCATTCTTAAACATAATTCGTTTTTCATAAAAGGGTTTATTCATTAGTTCTGCATGATTTTCTACTATCTTAGCGTTTTCTAATTCCATAGAAAAAACGCAATCCTTGTACCTAATAATAAATTTTCCCTCATAATTTTCAGAAGGTGTAATCTCAATAAATATTTCTGCTTCATCATAGGCTCTATTCTTAAATTGCTTCCAATGCTCCCCATTCTCATGGTATGTATTTACATGAAACGAATATCCATACAGATATAAATCAGCTAAAACTAACCCTTCTTCTTCATCATCTAAGAAGTAAATATTTTCGATTTTAATGTTCTCTAATTTTCGGTCTTTTTGGAACTGTGGGTACTGAGAATCAATCCTATATTCCTCTTGTAGTTGATTCACGTAATTATTTAAGCCTTTAAAGGCTTCCTCCAAGTCGTTACGAGCCATTGTTTTGCATCCTTTCATCTAGTTGTTATTTGTTATTTAATAGTATAAACCAAATATTTACTTTATGCGAAGTGAACATGAGTTTTGTTTAACGGGATTAAGATTGTGGAGAACGATATAATGGTTTGTTTGGTTGCTCTGCTCGTCCGTAAAGGTACACCATTTTGGAAGCAATAATCAGTGTCCATAAAGCATTGGCTTCTTATTTAATGAACGTCCATAAAAGGTTTTAATATACATAGAGCTTTATGGAATATGTTGGTATAATAGACTTACAGACAACAAGAAATGGAGCGATGGACATTGGCAAATAAAACTTATGCGTACGTCAGAGTAAGTAGCAAGTCTCAGAAGCTAGATCGGCAAATGGATGAGATGCTCAAGCAAGGTATCGACTCCAACAACATCTACTCCGATGAAGCATCTGGTAAAGATTTTGATCGCACAGGTTATCAGTATATGAGAAGAATCCTTGAAGCAACTGATACACTTGTCATAAAGTCACTAGACCGTCTAGGACGCAACAAGAACGACATTAAGGCTGAATGGAATGGGCTTACTATAAAGGATATGGGTGTTCGTATGCTGATGCTTGATAAGTTCTACAGTGAGCAGGGTGCTAACAAAGAGTTAATGGACATTAAATGAACGTGGAGGATTTCAGAAAATGATCTTACTGATTTCGACAGACTAGTTCATTACATAGCTGCATTATGGTTACAAGTTCAACGCACGAGTATGGATAGTAAAAGAGAGACTCTAACAACTGAAAAGGTTGTCATTACAGATGCGTTCGTTAAATGATTTATAGTAGGTGATAATGTGCAAAATATAAAAAAGCAACGATTTCAAAGTTACATCATATTGTTCGTCGGGATAGTTGCTGTTTTTTCTCTGTTTTCTCTATTGCTACATAGCTGTCATGTTCAAGAGGAAAATCGATTAATAAATGACGCTAAAAAACGGCATGCTTTGCATCAAGAACTCATTGCGAGAGACTTGCATAAACTTCTAGGAACAACCGCTGACTATCATGATGTTATTAAAAAGTATCAATTCATGTTTACAGATGACCATTTGACAATCGAAAAACGCGATAACTTTCTTGAAGTTTTCGACTATATCGACTACTTTGACTGGAATGTGATGACCAAAGAAGAAAAATCCGAAATACTCTATATGTATTTAATAGCTTTTTACAAAGCGAGTTGGAATGAAAAGACTTTGCCACAGCCAGATTCTTTTTTATATCAAATAGAACATAAGGAAATTGATTCCCAAATTAATTGCTTAATTGATCGGATCAATGAAGAAATGAATAGACGAGATTCAAAAAGTTATGGTACTTCTGTATATGATTATATAAGTGAGGAGTTTGGTCCATCGGGAAAGTACTTATTATTTAAGAATGCCTGTGAGGAACACTAGACAATTAAAGAACTCAAATTAAACATATGACGAAAAGAAGAGTTCAATCCAAATGGAAAAAGATTTTAGTCATTCTTTGGGGAATGATTGATTTTTAGTTGACTCTGCTATTCGAAATGAAGCACGTGACTTTGTTGAGGTAGGAAACCCCTATCTTGCATTGTTGTGTGCTTTTATGATTTAAAGGAGTACGTATAGAATGAGGAAGATCGTAATCAGCTCAGTACAGATGAGCAATTACGAAACTGTGTAGCCACACAGGTAGATGTTGAGGTTTGGATTAATGGGGAGTATGACCGTACTGTTAGGGTTGTGGATATTTCAATGAGGGAAGATTAAGGTCGAGACTGGATATTACATCCGAGAAAACTGCGAATTGATAACGTTTGGAAATTACTTACGATTATCATGATCTCATTTGATTCTTATGGTCAATAACAACCCTATCGTGGAAACGATAACGAAACACAGTTCACTTGATTTTCATCAAATTTCCAGTAGTTTGTATCGTATCGTAGGAATTCATATAGGAATGTTCGTTTGGGTGTGTACTTAGCTCAATATAGTTTAATATGTCATCCGCTCACTGTAAACCATCCCCGCGGCTCGAACGTCATGACACATCCCGCTCCTGTCTGTATATAAAAACTTCTATGGAGTCCCACGATGCTATACCATAATTGCATTGCAAAAAGCACACCTTTTGACATAGTGAGAAGTACCCACGGATGAAGTGTTTCAAAAAGTATTTAATAGAGATATGAAATGTTTCATAAATATGGTATACTTTTTGAAAAGACTCTCGTGTCAGAGGTGCTGATATGAAAATTGGATATGTTCGTGTTTCAACAAAGGAACAAAACACAGATCGCCAGATTAAGAAAATGCGTGAACTTGGGATTGAAGAGAGATACATTTTCGTTGATAAGCAATCGGGAAAAGATTTTAACCGTCCTCAATATCAAGCTATGCGGCTTGTCATTAGAGAAGGGGATTTACTCTACCTTGACTCCCTTGACCGTCTTGGACGTGACTATGACGGTATCATAACTGAATGGAAGTACATAACGAGGGGAGTCAATGCAGATATAGTGGTATTAGAAAATGAATCATTGTTTGATAGCCGTAAATTCAAGACAATGGGGGACTTAGGTAAGTTACTTGAAGACCAGTTCCTTAGTATGCTTTCTTATGTAGCGGAGCAAGAACGAAAGAAGACAAAGAAACGTCAAGCAGAGGGAATTGAGGTCGCCCGAAAGAAAGGTGTCAAATTCGGACGCCCTAAGAGGGAAATAACCAGAGAGTTCATATCAGTCTATGCTGAATGGAAAAATGGAAAACTTACTGCGGTTCAAGCAATGCAGAAAGTTGGGATGAAGCCTAACACTTTTTATCGTAGGGTAAATGAATATGAGAGTGATGATGTATTCTGCTAGATTAGGATATATGTATCCTTTGAAATTGCGAGAAGGGTAGCCAGCGCTTTTATTAGTCTTATGCAATTATCTACTATAGTAAAGTTGGATTTGTTAAGCTGTTACAGCCAACTGGCTAAAGTAGACTTGCGATTATAAGAAAAGGAGCATCCTTTTATGGGGAGAATATTAACTGAAACAAACAAAGTGAAATTTGAGATAGAAAATAAAAAAGATTGTATCCTATATCTAGGACATATTATAGAATATGTAGTAAAGAAGCATGATATTTATTGGCGGTTATGTCTAGAACCGCTTCGATATTTGGCACATGAATTAGCTGTAAAGAGAGATATCACTCTTAATGGTGATGCTGATGTATTAGAGTTTATTAGAGAACAAGCAGATGACAATTTTGAATTTGATTTGGATTTCTATAGATACAAGCTGTTTAACTCAGCTGTTAATTTAATTAAAAATGAGATAATAAATGTGATTGGTGATTATAGTGTAGATAAACTTGCTGTATCATATAACAACTATTTAGATATAGTAAAGAAAAATAACATAGAAGGGGTAAGGCATAAAAGCAGTAAAGAGAAAAGGGAATTAATTGCTTTCTTCAACACTAAAAGAAATTTTCTGTATCATTTCACTAGTGATAAACTTTGTGAATGGATTAGTTATAGGGAGGAACAAGCTAAAAATTATGAAGATGTAAACTTCGAATTTGGAACAGACTTCAACATTTACGTATCAGAAACAGTGCCATTTAATTTGTTTGTTGAAGAAATAAACACTAATATAGTCTTCAAAAAGAAGATAAAAGATGCAATTGCTTTTATGAAAAGTGATTTTGAAGATTTAATTGGCGACAAGGTAACATTAAATATAAAGAAAGGTTATCTTGATAATTCTCCAAAAGATATTACTTATAATGGGTTTGAAAGTCATGAACTTAGCAAGAAGAAAAAAATAAGTGATCTTTTATATACAAAAACTCCACTGTTTTGCTGACAGTAGAGTTTTTTTGTATCAATTATCATCTGTTCTCATATTTCTCCAATCCAGTGTGAATAGAAGTTTACTATTGTCCAGTTGAATAACTTTTTTCTTCTGCAATAAGAGTTGTGTTTCCTCGCTAAAAATATGGATAGAATCGATAGCGATAAAGACTTGTTTTTTATTATTTGAATCGTAGAGATTTAATATTTTTTCCATAGCAGGTTGTTCAATGTTTTTGAATAAGAATGAATCGTGCGTAATAATCGGTAACTCAGTCAATTGGAAGATTGCTATATCAAAAATAATTAAGTTTGCATAAGCCTTACCTGTACCCGTATTATCAAAAAATTGATATTCATAATCTTTTGATTTTAGTAGTAATTCGGGAGCCATCCTTTGCCCCATATATATGTGTTCGTTAATTTCTACAAGCTTTGAGTTGATATTTTTTGATATATTCTCGATAATGCTTTCTTTCAATTTATTTAAACTTTCCTTTAGTGTATCCACGTTAGCATTTATTTTATTCGATTTTATATAATAGTTATTTTCAATCTCTAAATTTTTAAGCTTTACTGATGCGTCTAATAGGTTATCGATGAAGATATTCGGTTTCTGCTCTGGATTTAGTAGTTTCTCCATTTTGTTATTTATTTCAGCGATTTCATTATCCAACACATCAATACGTTGCCGCAGGTTCTTTTTTGCTTGCTCTAACTCTACACTTAAAATATTTGAAATTCCATTATGGAACCTTTCAATCTCATCCAACTTCTGAATATTTACTTGTGGGAAGAACTCTAAGAGGTTTTCAAACTCAACACTTATTGTTTTGGAAAACCCTTTGTTCGATCTAATTAATCTGGATTTTAAGTGCTCTCTTTCACTTAATAATATTCTCTTTCTTTCTCGTAATTCAATAAGTTCATCAGAAATTATATCTGAGACATTAATAAATGGACTGTAAGGGCTCATTGCTAATTTTGCTATTTCCTTTTTGATTTCTTCAATCTGCTTCAAATTTTTTTGGTACTTGGTTTTGGTTATTTTCGGAATGTATTCAAGATCACTTGCCTTCTTGAATATCTTTTTTTCTTCATTGGCTCTTTTTAATTCAGTGTCCTGTATTTCAATTTTATGATATTCATTGAACATTTTAATCAATTTATTTACTGTTTCTAAGTACGCCTCTGAATGGTGAGCATGTAAAGGTCGCTTAACGTCATAATTATTCTTACCCCATACACGACTGAACGGACTTACCGCCGCTCTAAATGTTAACTTTTCTGATTGGAAACCGTAGTTAATTTGTAAAAACTTATAATACTCTTCTAAATCGATTGGGTTGATTTTCCTGAAAGTGGTGTCACAGGTAAAAACTTTGTCTGGATTTAAAGTTCCGCGTGAGAAATAGAAATCAATTTTATTAAATTCAAAGTGGTAAAAAAATTCATGATGTCCCAGTCTAGTAACGACATCTTTATTATGTGTAATATAAGTGTTTCCACCAAAAACAAAATCAATAATCATCAAAAGCGTTGATTTACCAATTGAATTAGAACCAAGGTTATCACCTAATACTACATTTAAACCTTCATGAAAAATGATACCCTTCTCTCGAAATATTTCACAGTTAATTTGTTTTAACATATTTTATTACCCCTTTTTCGAAATCCACCTCAATACTATCAAGTAAATATAAGACATCTAGTGAGTATAGAAAGTCTTCTATTTCATCAAAATAGTTATCTGTTTGATGGAATAAGCTTTGAATACTTATACCCTCGGAATTAAGTTCCTTTAAGATGAAGACTATTTTTCCGATGATTGATTCATTGAAACGTATAATTTTATTAGGAGTTAACATCGAACACCTCGCAATTTTGTACAAAAAAGGAAGTTATTATTTCACATGCAGTTTTAGAAGTATTTTGGGTCTTTTTCGATAACCACTCTGTAACTATTTCGTAAATTTTCTCTTGCGATTCCTCTATTGAATCGATTTGAGTAAAGAATGACCGCACCTGAGAAGCAATTTTTGCAAAAGACTTCGGGTGCTCTTTATCGAGTTGCTTAAATTCCTCTTTTATAAACAAATAATAATCGGTAATGTCATTTCTTATTTTTCTTTTAGTGAAGTTGGTCAAAGACTCATTTGCTTTGTCATCAAGTTTATGAGCTTCTAATTGTAATTTTGTGAGATTCGTTTCATTGGTCTCTCCAATTAGTTTAAGGAGAACTTCTCTAATTTCATATTCCATAGGGTATTCATGGAATTTCTCCTTAGTCATGTTCCTCGAGATAATATTCTTTTTTATGTTGTATAATAATCTGTATTCCTCAACGGTTCTGGGGTGATCGAAAACTTTATGGCATTCTCTACACAGGGCAATAAAGTTGTCTAGATCATTTACATCTAATGTTAGACGTTCCTCATTTTTTAGTAACTCAATCTCCTCATTAGTAGGATTTAATGGGTAGATATGTGCCGCTTCAAAAATTTTAACTTTTGCTTTATTTTTACTTCGCATGAGACTTTTGTTACATAAAGGACATAGTCCATCAACTTCGTTAAAAAGCACAATGCTTTCATTTGGAGTTGGTTCACGTCTAGCAGTTTTAGCCATAGAAACACCTCGATTGGGAACAGATACAGTCACCTGTAGCATTTGTTAAATACTACCTTTCGACATGAAGAGGCAAATTCCTTCGCTATATTTACTTTTTGTAACGGTCTGCATTTAGGTAATTGGATGTATACTGAGTCAAGGAGGGACTGAACATATATCCGTATTAATCAGTTGAAATCCATGTCAGTACCCGCTACAATTGATATACGAAAATAACGCGTTAATTGAATAGTAATTTACTCTATTGAAGCACGTATTCCTATACGGTCGGTATCCGTGCGGTAACGTCGATCGACGGCATGACTGCGGACTGGGCACGTATCCCATGGGATGTGCTTGAGAAAATATCAGTGCGCATTGTCAACGAGGTTGAGAATGTCAACCGAGTGGTGTACGATATTACGTCCAAACCGCCTGCAACGATTGAATGGGAATAGGAACCGTAATGTGACGTTATAACACTATACAATAAAATGAAACCCGTTCTTAGCCTGGGTGGCTGAGAGCGGGTTTCTATTAAATTACGAATATTACATAAAATTTTCAAGTATAATATTCGTATATTTGTGTTGACAAACTGAGTACTACGACCTAGAATGAGGTGTGTAAGAAGTCATATTCGACACTTATTGATGGGACATTTCGACAACAACAGAACGCTTTTCGTATAATCTCGGGAATTGGCCCGAGAGTCTCTACGAGATCACCGTAAATGATCTGGCTACGAAAAGAAAAGACGTGACGTCTATATAGACATCGCAATAGAGGGTTTGTTTTACCTTTTTTTGGTGAATCCACATCCTATTGCGTGTTGTTTCACGTACTTTCTTTACACATAGCCTAAGTAGAGGACAACCTTTACTTAGGCTTTTTTGTCGTTCCCGACAACATTATAAGGAGGAGTTTTACCTAATGGAACGTTTCTTTAAGCTAAAGGAACACGGAACAAATGTGAGAACAGAGATTATTGCAGGATTTACTACTTTTATGACGATGGCTTATATTCTGTTTGTTAATAATCTCTTTCTTGGGCCGAATGGTGCAGGAATTCCTTCTGAGGGAGTATTTTTCGCCACTGCTGTAGGTGCTGGTCTAATTACTATTTTGATGGGATTGTTTGTGAACATTCCAATTGCTCTTGCTCCAGGCATGGGACTTAATGCATATTTTATGACGGTTGTTCTAAGTTCTAACGGAACAATTACTTGGCAGGCAGCTCTTGGTGCAGTATTTATTTCAGGTATTATTTTTATTATATTAACAGTTACGAAAGTACGCCAAATGCTGCTTACAGCAGTACCGCATAACCTCAAGATGGCGATTACCGTAGGTATTGGGTTATTCATTACAATTATCGGGTTCAAACTCGCGAATTTGGTTCGGGTAGCTATCGTTCCAGGTACCGATGTATCAGCTCCGGTTGGAGGCAACGGCTTTAATCTTACGCTTGGTGATTTTGTTCATAATCATGATACACTTCTTGCTCTTATTGGATTGTTAATTATTGCAGTATTAATGTCGCTTCGCGTGAAAGGTGCACTCCTAATTGGGATCGTTGCAACAACAATTATCGGTATTCCAATGGGGGTTACGAACCTGAACGGATTGTCTGGAGCGCACTGGATTCCAACCTTTGATCACCTTGCTGTTGGACATCTTGATTTAAAAGGCGCATTCAAGCTTGGTTTGCTTGAAATTATCTTTATCTTTACCTTCGTTGAACTGTTCGATACGTTTGGCACATTGGTAGGTACAGCAGGACGCGCTGGTCTGCTTAAGGATAAAGAAAAAGGCGAGAAAATGATTGGAAAAGCGATGCTCGTTGATGCTGTAGGTGTTAGTACAGGTGCTGTTCTCGGTACAAGTACACTTACTTCCTTCGTTGAAAGTGCTGCTGGCGTAGCAGAAGGCGGACGTACAGGCTTGACCGCTGTAACAACAGGCGTATTGTTCTTGCTTTCTCTCTTTATTGCACCGCTTGCGCTCGTTGTTCCATCTGCAGCTACGGCTCCAGCGTTGGTCATCGTTGGGGTTCTTATGATGAACCAAGTTCGCGAAATTGAATGGGATGATTTCTTTCAAGCGTTTCCTGCGTTTCTAACGATTGTACTTATGCCTTTCACTGGCGGGATTGCGAACGGGATTTCCATTGGTATTGTTGCTTACGTCATTCTTGGTGCCTTCAACAACATCTTTACAGATCGTAAAGTGAAAGTGCACTGGTTAATGTGGCTGCTCGCGATTATCGTCGTTTGCAGGTATTTGTTTTTAGGTTCAGAGTAATAGTTAATAGTTTCTCCTCTATAATAATAGTAGTTAATGATTTCAAATTATCTCACCGTATATGGATCCTCATCATAAATGAGGGTCTTTTTTTGTCGTATAAAAAATAGCTTCCTATTTATATATAGCGAAAATGTTCGGATGTCATATTTTACAATTTGTAATTGAAGCCTATATTTGATATATTACTACTTGTCGCTTCGTTAGAAGTTGCTAGCTTAAGAAATTCGATTTAAAAGATTTGAAAATAAATCATTAAAAAAAAGCTTGCACTTCCTAGTTGAATGTGATATATTATAAAAGTCGCCGCTGAAACACAGCGAAGACCAAAAGCGAGTTTGATCTTTGAAAACTGAACAACGAGTGAGTGAATTTCACTTTGGTGAAATTCAAAAAATAGAGAACGAAATGTTCTCGTCAGTTTGATTCAAAATGAGCTAATCGCTCTTCTAATTTAATGGAGAGTTTGATCCTGGCTCAGGACGAACGCTGGCGGCGTGCCTAATACATGCAAGTCGAGCGGAGCTGATGAGGTGCTTGCACCTC
>NZ_JAGGKP010000008.1 GCF_017873765.1 Paenibacillus sediminis | reverse complement strand
TTCTCCAATCTTTACTCCATCTCTTTCCCTTCCTTTTCGGACACTAATTATTATTCGTTTTCGTTCACAATTGAACCAGTTTTCTTCCAGTTTTACACCCGCTAAACCTCACATGGGAGGACAACAATTATTATCTTGAAATCAGGGGAGAGCGCAAGTGGGAGTAGGGGAGTGGTGGTGTTGGGGGTGAGGACAGTAATTATTATGTTTCTACAGTTTTTTTAACCAAACAATAATTCCTGTCCACGCCCCTAAATAAGTATTCAGGCATAAAAATTACTGTCCGCAAATAGATCAAAGACTGGAAGTTGGTCGGATAATATACCGATCAAGCTCCAGTCTTTTTCTCTTCCTTATAAAGGTTATTTCAAGCCTTTCTCGATTTTTAACTCGATTTCTAAGCCCATTTTTCTTTTCCCCTTGCACAGCTGTGGCTTGCCACAGAAACAACAAGTGTGTACTTCCTTTTTATTTCGTAACGGTAACTATGACCTTCGCACTCTTGCCGCTTGTTGATTTTGCAGTAATCGTCGCTTTGCCGCTGGCAACAGCATGAACGGTACCGTTAGCGTCTACAGTAGCCACTTTGGAGTTGCTGGTGGACCAGGTTACATTTTTGGCAGTAGCGTTCGTTGGAGCAATCGTAGCTGTTACTATTACGTTTGGCCCTCCTATCTTCATACTTAGCGTCGATTTATTTAATGTAATACCCGTGACGGGCTGTACGATATGAATCGATGCGGAATCTGTCTTAGCGCCATCTTCAGTAGTAACTGTTATCGTAACGGTACCGGGGGCTACAGGTGTAATGACGCCTTTATCACTAACTTTAGCGATTGCCTCATTACTGCTCGTCCAGGTGATGTTTTTGATCGTGGCCTTCGTTGGAGCGATGGTAGGAATGAGCTTCACATCTGAGCCCATTTGGATCGTTAAATCTGTTTTGTTCAGCTGAACACCAGCAACCCGGAATGGAACGGTAACGAAGGTCTTGGCAATCTTACCATTGGCAGATTTAGCGGTAATGGTAGCTTTGCCGGAAGCGACAGCATGAACGACCCCATTCTCATTGACTGTAGCGATTTTGGAGTTGCTGGTGGACCAAGTAACGTTTTTGACAGTGGCATTAGCTGGCGCAATCGTCGCTATGAGAGTGATATCGGGCTCTCCTGCTTTTAAGATCACAGCGGTTTTATTCATCGTAATACCGGTAACTGGTTGTACGACGTGAATGACAGCAGTCGCTGTCTTGGAGCCGGCAGCTGTCGTAACTGTTATCACAGCGGTGCCTACAGATACGGGAGTAATAACACCTTCAGTGCTGACAGTAGCGATTGCCTCGTTGCTGCTCGACCAAATGACGTTCTTGATCGTAGCGTTAGCGGGTGTGACCGTAGGAACGAGCTTTGCAGTAGTGCCAATATTTAAGGTTAGTTCCGTTTGATTCAGCTGTACGCCCATTACGGGAAAAGGAACAGTAACGATTGCCTTGGCAGTCTTGCCATTGGTTAGTTTAGCGGTAATGGTCGCTTTCCCAGAAGCAACTGCATGAACTGTTCCGTTAGCATTTACAGTAGCAACGCTTGAATTACTGCTTGACCAAGTTATCGTTTTATCGTCATTGACATTTGCCGAAGTGACCGTCACGGTGAGAGAGATGTCAGGATCGCCTACCTTCAGCATAAGCTCGGTTTTGTCTAATGTAATATTAGCTGCCGATTGAGTTTGATCGCTGTTTGTCCCTTCTCCATTAACAATTCCTGACGATACACCAAAAAGAAGAGTAAAGGAAAGCAACCATTTAAAGTAACGATGTTTCATCATAAAAGTCTCCTTCTGCACTAGTAAGTTAATGATATCGGTAAGCTATTAATGATATCGGCATTTTTTTCTAAAAAATAAAGCAGCACCCCAAACCTCGGGACCTGCTCTTCTTTTTTGCAACTTGGCTGCATAACCATATAAAAGAAATGGGACGGCTGCCAGGAGGAATGTGTGAATGTGGCAAATGCGAAGAAGGCGAAGGTGGCATAGCCAGAAGAGTAAGCCCCGAAATAAAAGGCGGACAATATTGCTGATCATTATGTTAATTATGTTGATTTGCACACTTCAGCTTTTTAGTTATATCGAGAGAAACATGGTACCGCCTACAATGCATTTAGCGAAGGTTCGAGTGCAGCAAATTGCTACGGAGGCGATTAATAAGGCAATTACGACTCAGGTGACGGAAGGGCAACGTTTTGATAAGTTAATTGAATGGAAAACGGAAGAAAGCGGGAAAGTATCTGGATTTATGCTGAACTATGCTGAGCACATGAAAATAACTTCAGATACGATTCAGGTTGTACAATCCACTTTGCAAAATATTCACATGCTGAAGGAGAACATTCCGTTAGGGATGGCGCTCGGAAGCCCTGTTTTAGCATCATTTGGTCCGAAGATTCCAGTAAGGATTGAACCCCAAGGTGCTGTAAAAGTAGAACTTAGCACTCGTCAGCAAGATGCAGGAATTAATATGATTCTGGTTGAAGTGTACATTCACATTACGACTGAAGTATCCGTTGTCATCCCATTTGATATTGAAGCTGAGAAAGTGGAAACGGAAATTCCGATTTCTTATTTGCTGGTCGTTGGGGATGTGCCGATGTATTACTATGATAATAAAGGGAATCCCATTGGCGAAAATGGCAATAATGCCCCTAATATTTCCGTTCCGATGAATACACCGCCAAGCGAGGGGCAATCTCAGAATAAGTCAGGCGAAGGAGCTGCAAGCGAGGAGCAACCAACAGCGTCGGATGTACATCCAGTCGAAGGCGGAGAAGCCAAATAGAACAAACGGTACCTTCATGATGAAGGTACCGTTTTTCCTTTTTTAAGACGTTTGCGTTCTTCGATCTCCCATTGTCTTAGCAGCGGGTATGGGTCAAATGACCATTCGACGAGACCTCTGTCTCGATAAATGCCGTAATGAAGATGCGGCGGGAATTTCCCCTGAGTACCCGGTTTTCCATAGCCAGAGCTGCCGACCCAGCCAATCGTTTGTCCTGGAGTGACCACATCGCCTATATTTATACTTTTGTTATACCCGGATAAATGCGCATAGTAGTGGTACCGATTTTCAAGGTCTCGAATTCCAATTCGCCACCCGCCAAATGGATTCCACCCTTTCACTTCAATAATACCGTAACAGGTACTTCTAACAGGCAATCCATAGTAGGCAAATAAGTCTGTGCCTTCATGAATGCGGTTCCCGCCCCAGCCTCGGGCGCTGCCCCATGTGTCATGATAAGCGTAACTATTTCCGATAGGCAAAGGAAATGCATGCTCGAACAAATCTAATCGATCAAATGTTTGATAAATTTTTGCAAATTGTTGTATGCGCTGAACCGCGCGACTGTTCTGATAGTAGTCCCAAAGTGCAATGTAGAAATCATCATCTGCATATCCGTATTTTAGTAAATGGCTAGCCATACTATACAGCACATCCACGTCATTGTTCGCGTCCGCAATTCCATCTCCAGAGCCGTCCCGTCCATATCCTGCGAAAATTTCAATCGATTTCGGATTTACATCTTTAGGGTCAGGGTTCAGCCAGCCTGTCCAAGCAGGTTCACTCATGAAAATTCCGGTCAACCTTTCAGGATGTTTGCGATCTTTAGGATGTGCCTTCGTCATCGTTCGTTCATATTGATCTATGGCAGCGAGCCGATACCATGGAATATTGGTGAGCACACTCATTTTATCGTAGAGTATTTTGCGGGAATCGTATATATTCTCAACTTGTTTAGGCGGAGAGGTCTTAGATACACTAGCCTTCTCTTCTGCTTTCGCATAGGCGCTCGTATTCAGCCATATAATGGAAGCTATCAGGCCATATGCAGCACAGCGCAAGCAGAGTAAGCTGAACTGAGAAATGGATATCAACTTCAGAGCCTCCTCTTGTTGTCGGATGTGGTTTGTGTAATATAGATTAGACACAGCATTAGGTTGAATCAATTTATGATCTTTTATCCATTTTCAGTTCTTTTTCATTCATCTTTCTTCGTTAAGGACAAGTATATCCATCAATTTCATGGTATAATATGAGTGAGCAGCGGCTTAATATGAGAGAAAGAAGGTCAACACATTGGCAAAAGAGGAGAAATTAGCTAAACCAGATTGGATTCGCATTAAGCTGACTACCGGAGATAATTTCAAAGAGATTAAAGACATGATGCGCTCAAAAACATTACATACGGTATGTGAAGAAGCGCGCTGTCCGAACATATATGAATGCTGGGCGAACCGCACTGCTACCTTTATGATTCTGGGTGATATTTGTACTCGTGCATGTCGTTTCTGTGCGGTGAATACAGGTATGCCAACTGAACTGGATCTGCAAGAGCCGGAACGTGTAGCCGAAGCTGCTGAGAATATGAATCTACGCCACTGTGTTGTCACTAGTGTTGCGCGTGATGATCTCAAAGATGGCGGCGCTTCCATTTTTGCCGGAACGATTCATGCCATTCGCAAACGGCTTCCATTTTGCAGCGTAGAAGTTCTCATTCCTGATTTTCAAGGTGATTTGGACTCACTCAAAATTGTAATGGATGCAAAACCAGATATTTTAAATCATAATATTGAAACCGTTGAAAGACTTTCTGATCGGGTTCGTGCTAAAGCGAAATATCGCCGTTCCCTTGAGCTATTGAAGAGAGCTAAAGAACTACAACCAGATATCCCTACGAAATCAAGCATTATGCTTGGTGTAGGCGAGGAATGGGATGAAATTTTACAAGCGATGGATGATCTCCGTGCGGTAGACTGTGATATACTAACGCTCGGTCAATATTTACAGCCTTCTCCTAAACATTTAAATGTGGAGAAATACTACCATCCTGATGAATTTGCGAAACTGAAAGAGGAAGGCTTGAAACGCGGCTTCAGCCACGTTGAATCTGGACCTTTGGTACGCAGTTCTTATCATGCTCACGAACAAGTGAAATCAGCAACTCGTCATAAAGAGGAGCAAGCGGTTTCGCAATAATACTATATGAAAGGCAGGAGAAGTGTCCTTGATTCAAATGAGTGGCAAAACCTATGAACTTGTCCAGAATCATAAGAATGGTTGGAATCTAGAAGCGTTCAAGGAGCGATATAGTGAAGTTCTCGATCGCTACGATTATATCATTGGTGATTGGGGATATAGCCAACTGCGTCTTAAAGGATTTTTCAAGGACAACCACCCTAAAGCTACCAAAGATACAACGATCTCCAGCCTGGTGGACTATATTAACGAATATTGTAATTTTGGCTGTGCTTATTTTGTGTTAGAAAAAACAAAGGATTCTGTCAAAGAACCTGTTAACGATAGTGAGAGCGCACCTAACGTAAAAAGCGGTTCCTGATCATCAGGACCGCTTTTTTATTATCCCTACCCTAAGAAAGCTTCACGCACTCGATTCCAAAATGGATAAGGACGGTAACGGACAAAACTTATTTTCTGTTCTGCAACTTTGCACTGAATCGAAATGAGATCATCAACAGGGATGTTGAGGTGATCAATGGTAAGAAGCAGCCGTTGTTCTTTACGTGAATAAATATCACAATGATGGTGCTTTGGAAGAAGAAGCGATGATCCCAGCGTGCGGAAGACACGATTGTTTATCGAAGCGATTTCCGCTAGCTGCAACGCCTCAATGGATGGATGCACTAACGCACCGCCAATACTTTTGTTATAGGCAGTACTGCCTGAAGGTGTAGAAATACAAATCCCGTCTCCTCGGAACATTTCAAACAGTTCATCATTGATGTCTATTTGTGCGACAATGGTTCCATCCACGCCTTTAATCGTAAGTTCATTCAGGGCAATGCAAGTCGTTTGTCCAGATTTTTTGTATATTTCGATTTCAATAAGCGGATATTTCGCAATTCGTGGTTTTAGTTGATCAGCGCTTTTAGCTCCACTCATTAATTCAATTAGTTCAGGAATTTCATCAGCTTTCCAGTCCGCATAAAAACCGAGATGGCCAGTATGTACTCCTACGAATGCAATATTAGGGATACGATCAATAAAGGTATGGAAAGCGTGCAGCATCGTACCATCACCGCCTATAGAAATGACGATTTCCGGTGATTCTGCATCCAATTGAAAGCCGCGTCCTGCTGCAAGCTTATGAAATTGCTCGCTCAATTCAACTGATAACTGATCTCCACGATCTAGAACATAATATCTCAATATGAAGATCTCCTTTGTTAGACGGTATATACCGATTCTATCCAATTATGAGTCAGAAAACAACGTTTCATTTCCGATTTGCCGATTTTATGAAGAGTCTTATCCTTCTGAAGCAGTGGATTATGAAGGAAATGAAAAGCAACATGAAAAGTATATAGATCAGTATGCGATAATTAAGCGAGAACATATTCATACTCCATCCGGTTAATGGATACGTCTTCCAAGCAGGAGCAGAGAAAACAGTATTATAATCCTTTCCCATTACAGCATCCCACAACAAGAACGTTAATATCGCGCTAATGATCGCATGTATAAAACGTGCCACCATAAACGGTAAGTAACGAAGGTTGGTATGATTTAGAATACTCGTAATTTGAGCATGAACGGACAATCCTCCCCATGACAAAATAAATGCAGCTGCAGCTACTTTATACTGAAGCGGGATGCTGCTTCCAGCCTCTCCAGCAAATCGCGCACCCAGTGTAACTTCAAACAGCCCCCCTACAATAGGTTCAGACAAGGCGGAAGGAAGCCCTGCCATTTGAAGCATACCGTGAATAAGGCTGTATAATAACGACATGAGTCTAGCTTGTGTAAGAACTTCCAGAATAACAGAGAAGAATACGACTAAACCCCCTACGACAATAATAAGCTGCAAGGATGAATTTATAGCTTGACTTAAGAGTTGACCGAGTCCTCTGCCATCTTGAATACGTGCTTGATGCATCTGATAAAATGCTATTCTTAAGCGTCCTTTTCCATGGATTCGATCGGCCTTTGATTGGGGCTTTGAACTTTTTGAGCCGTGGAAACGCATAATGAGACCTACCATAAGTCCACCGCCGTAATGGGCTAGTGCAAGTATAGAGGCTACTTTAGGATTGTGAAAAAATCCGACCGAGACTGCACCTATGAGAAAGATCGGATCTGAGGAAGTTGTAAAGGCAACAAGCCGTTCCGCCTCTTCTCGGTTAACTAACTTCTGTTCCCACAACTTTGCAGTCAGCTTTGCTCCAACTGGATATCCTGAGGCATAGCCCATAGCCGCGACGAAGCCTCCGCTTCCTGGAATGCGGAACAAAGGCTTCATAAGGGGGTCAAGCAATGTACCGATAAAATGGACGATACCAAAGCCTAGAAGTACCTCAGATATTACAAAAAAAGGGAATAAAGAGGGGAATAAAACATCCCACCATATCGATAAACCTCGCAGTGCTGCATTAAGGGAAGCTTGGGGATAAACAAACATGAAGATGCATATCAATAACATGGACCCAACCATGAGAGGAACACCAAAGCGATGTTGAACCATTGTAACACGCCTCCTGGCAGATAAACGAAGCATTATAAAATACTGTTATGCATTTGCCTGGACAAACAGTACAAAGTACAACCAAAAATATAAGTAAGCGATTACATAAAGTTCTTTATTTTTTTGAAAGGTATGATAAACTAAGTGTAACAACATACATTTTTTGTCGCTGTTTGAACATGATAAGGGTGGAGTGATGAAAATGAGTATTGTCGCCGGTATTCTCGTATGCGCTTTTGTATATGTAATTCGCGCCTCTCTCGTCCATCCCGGTGAAGAGGATTGGCGAAGCTACTAACTTAGGCCCAATGGTGCTAAACAAACGTTTAGCACCATTTTTTGATATGATATAATAGTACAAACCTATATTTTGGGAAATGAAAAAAGTTGGTGATAAGATATGGCGAATGAGACGCTCTACGAAATGATTGGAGGCGCACCTGTACTTCGCAGGGTCGTTGAAGCATTTTATCCAAGAGTGAAGCAAAATCCTTTAATTGGACCATTGTTCCCCGAGAACATTGATCCGGTCATGGATAGACAATATAAGTTTTTAACACAATTTTTTGGAGGTCCTTCTCTATATTCAGATGAGTACGGTCATCCGATGATGCGTGCTCGGCATCTTCCGTTTCCGATTACGAGGGAGAGAGCCGATGCATGGTTGTCTTGTATGGCCGGGGCGCTTACTGAGGTTGGAATTGAGGAGCCGCTTCGTACTTTTGTGCTGGAACGTTTATCAGGCCCTGCCTATCATTTTGTAAACACCCCTTCTTAATTATTAGAACAGAACTGCAGTGATCAGACAAAAGGGAGGAGATAAACCTGTGACGCTGGAACCTTTATACTCAATTCATGTGACTTGCTGGCAATGCGAGAATGTATTTCAATCCTCTCGCGTTCGTCCAAGCTTTAAAAAAGCAATTCGGACGGATTCTGATTTTTGCGGTTATTACAAGGAAGAAAATCCTGATTATTATGTCGTTCGTGTATGTCCTGCATGTGGTTTCGCCTCAACTGAGCACTCTTCAAGTAAACTGACAGAGGTACAGAAAAGAAAATTTAGAAGCGAAGTTGGTGATCGCTGGACCCCTAAAGATTACAGCGGACAGCGTGATTGGAATGCCGCACTGGAAACTTATAAGTTAGCTCTATTATGTGCTCAAGCAATTGAAGAAAAGGAGCGAATTATCGCGAGTCTGCTTCAGCATATAGCGTGGATGTATCGTTATAAAGGTAATAAAGAGCAGGAACAGAGATTTATGCGTTTCTCATTAGAAGCATATGTGAGAGTGTATGAGACCGAAGTTGTTGGGAAGAATGATGCCCGCCTATTATATCTCATTGGCGAACTGAACTTACGGACTGGATCTTTACATGAAGCGGCAAAATGGTTTTCGCGTGTTATTCATGATCATAAAATCGTAGATACGGCGATGATCCGGGCTTCTAGAGAGCAATGGGCTGTTCTGCGAGAACTGATGACGGAGAAGAAGCTTGAATTGCCTGAGGAAATGCGTAACGAAAGTAAATCAAGCTAACGGTTCTTATACATAAATAAAGCATAAAGGAATGGATATTCCTTTATGCTCTTTATTTAACATATTTATATATTACCGAAGAACTTGATCTGTAAGTATATAGTCGGAATCGCTGTTAAGAACGGTCACTTTGTTATGACAACAAGGAAACACGAGCAGCTTCTTCTTACCCTCGCGCACGCTTTGCAGCTCGTGAGGCTTCATCGGAAGCAGTACATTTTCCTGCTCGCAGAAAGGACATTTCTGTACATACACATCGCCAGCGATTACGTCATATGGCCACGATCTCTCAAAAGGAATCATTATTCTTTAGACTCACTTTGCGATGAATTACTCGTTTCTTCTTTGGCTAATTCTGCGAGCTTTTTCATTAATATATGCTGAGGCATATGCATCAAGTGTTCCAAAGGAACTCCCAGTTTCTCAGATAATTTGACAGCCGTCTCCGGTGATATTTGTAAAGGTCTCATATGAGTATCCCTCCATGAATGAAAGTTATAGTATAGTTATACACATTCTCTAAGGATACTTCAAATATAAATTACAAGAAAGGTGATCTGCCATGAAACATCCGCTTCAGCTCACTTGGGATTTGGAATCCATTTTTAACGGAGGATCATCCTCTGCAAGCTTTGCCTCATTTCTAGGAGATCTTGAACAAGATATTAATGAATTGCAAAAACAGGTTACAAATGCAAAAGCCCCTCAGACACTCGATGAGACGCATCGGTGGGATGCTGTGATTGAATTGTTTCAGAGCTGCGGTCAGCGGCTAACTGAGGCTTCCTCTTTTGTCTCTTGCTTAACTTCTCAAGACCAGAAAGATAAGAAAGCAATCCAGTTGTCTGGCAAAATTGCAACATTCGTAGCGAAGCTGAACAGTGTATCTGCCAGGTTCCAAAACATTCTTCGTGACACAAACGAGGAAGTATGGTCTTCATGGATGAAGCGCAGCGAAATTGCTCCAATTTCTTTCTCGCTGAACGAGAGCAGGGAGATTGCGCGTGAGAAAATGTCTCCGGAGCTTGAAAGCTTGGCTCTAGATTTAGCAGTAGACGGCTATCATGGATGGAGTGAGTTCTATGATACGATTGTTAGTCAGGTCCGCATTCCATTTGAGGAGAACGGAGAGTCGGTGCTCTTATCCGCTGGGCAAGCATCTAATAAATTGGTGGATCCCGATCGAAATGTTCGGGAGAAAATGTTCTCACTCTGGGAGAAAGCTTGGACTGATGCGGCTGATTATTGCGCAGATACGCTTAACCGTATTGCTGGCTTCCGAAATAAACTGTATGAGAATCGCGGCTGGGAAGACACATTGAAAGAACCGCTTGCCATCAATCGTATGACTCGTCAAACGCTTGACAGCATGTGGAAAGTAATTACCGACAATAAGCCTGTATTCGCCGCCTTCTTGGAGCGTAAAGCGAAGCTTCTTGGTGTAGAGAAGTTAAGCTGGGCTGATGTAGATGCTCCCATTGGCGAGTCAACTGGTAAAATAAATTATGATGATGCGGCAGAAGAAATTGTTGAACAGTTCCGCAAATTTAGCCCTAAACTAGCTGATTTCGCTGTGCATGCGTTTGAGAACAACTGGATTGAAGTCGAAGACCGTCCAGGCAAACGCCCTGGAGGTTTCTGTGCTTCACTGCCAGTCAGCAAACAAACGCGCATTTTTATGACTTACGGCGGAACGGCCTCCAATGTATCTACACTTGCTCATGAACTAGGTCATGGATATCATCAATTTGTGATGGATGATTTGCCTCATTTTAACCAAGATTACGCCATGAATGTAGCAGAGACAGCTTCTACTTTTGCCGAGATGATTGTTGCAGATTCTTTAGTAAAAGGGGAGGCAGACAAACAAGAGAAGCTTGCTCTTCTAGAGAACAAAATTGGAAACAGCATTTCGATGTTTATGAACATTCATGCGCGTTTTTTATTTGAAACTAGATTTTATGAGAAACGGAAAAATGGGTTATTGAGTGCAGAGGAATTAAGTGAATTAATGGAAGAAGCGCAAAAAGAAGCATTCTGTGATAAGCTTGCATCTTATCATCCGCATTTCTGGGCTTCTAAGCTGCATTTTTATATTACCGATGTGCCATTCTATAACTTCCCGTATACGTTCGGATATTTGTTCAGCACGGGTATTTATGCGAGAGCGCTGGAAGAAGGGCCGGCATTTGCCGATAAATATGATGCTCTTCTCCGGGATACAGGTCGTATGACAGTTGAAGATCTAGCTCAGAAGCATTTAGGGGTTGATTTGACTGGACCTGATTTCTGGCAAAGCGCTATCCAATTATGTTTAGATGATGTAGAGCAATTTTTAAAGATGACGGATCATTTGGTTTAAGTCAATAAACGAAAGAGAATGCAGCATTTCAGTGCAGCATTCTTTTTTTGGCATTAAAAACAATGTCAGAATAACAAAAATAATGACGAATAATGAATCAAAAATTGGTAATTATTAATAATTTATAGTCAATTTTACCTATTTTTGTTGAATATTGTTGATGGATATAATTGGTTATCATATAATGAGTCCAATGCAAATGAATTAAAATGATTCTAAAGAAGGGGGTTAAATGGTGAAATTGGACCAGCTATCACTTGCCAGACAGCTCGATATTGTGTTTAAGGAGTTAGAAGATGAGCTCGCAGGTATATCATCTGGCACATTGATTTTGCAAATTCGTAATAATGTTATTGGTAAATTTGGCATTCGTCATAGTCCAATAGCCGGAAGAAATGGCAAGTTAACTGGTCCTGAACAAGGTCTAACGGAAAGGCATTTAAGTTCTTTTCGTCATATGGCTTTAGAATCGCTGAAATTTAAGCGGCACTGGACACATGGTGAAGTCAGTTATGATTTTACAATTAGGCAAGGAATGATTATTGTAGATGCTATCTTTGAATCCAACTATAATATGGCTAATCTCATGATCCGTTATCCACGAAATACATATCATGAAATGAATACAGATTCATTGTAGTTTTCGGTCTTATAACATCATTCAAACAAGAAGAAGACGGCTTACAGATGTAAACCGTCTTCTTATATTTGTTGTAAGTAGGAGAAAATAAACATTACTGACTTGAACGACCTGACATTTGTTGTTCTGCGATTTGTACAAGACGTTTAGTAATATATCCACCCAGAGAGCCATTCTCACGGGAAGTCATATTTCCTTGGTAACCGTCTTGAGGGATTTGAATACCGAGTGATTGTGCTGCTTCAGTCTTCAATTGTTGAAGAGCAGCAGTTGCTTGAGGAACAACCAAATTGTTAGAACGGTTTCTACCTTGACCTGCCATATTCGTCACCTCCTTTGGTCTTTGTGATGATTAGTATGGTTCGGAAGTGATAAAATATGCGGTCAGGCCAAGCAGAAATCAGTGGTAATTATTACACTGTAATGGTAGATTATGAATCTTCATTGCTTTGGATGAATCATTACTAGCTTCGTTTTAAGCACGATCGATTGCTGCGGCTTCAGATCAATCAAACCAGTAAAATCTGGAGAAAGTTTTGAATTTGGGGCATCTGGAAGCCAAGTATAAGGTTCGATGCATAGAAACTGGTCTGCTTCCCCCTTTGTGAATAACACCCAATGTTTGAAATATTCAGGGTCTACTGAATAACGCAGTCCATATCCATCATCTCTTACGAGCAATGCTTCAGCCGGTTTGTCACCAATTCTGAACAAAGTGTCCATATTGGTTCCTTTCAAATTCATTCCTTTATTTAACACTTCGAATTGACCTAATGGCTCAATATCGCCAGTTGGAATTTGCTCTTCATCCTGCTTATATAAATTGGATACAGGAAGTGTCAGCGTCCATTTGTCAGGCTCTCCATCAAGGAGAAACCATGTATGAAGGCCTAATCCAAATGGTGCAGCATGCTCACCAAGGTTTGTAATTTTAAAGCTTTGTTCGAGCTCAGATCCTTGAAGCTTTAATGTCATTTCCAGCTTCAGCGGAATCGGATACTGACGCATCCAATTTGGATCATCTGACGTAACAAACTCGGTTGTGATGGAGCAGCTTTCTTCCTCTTCTTCAATATCAGTAACGCGCCACGATTGGGCACGGTGCAGTCCATGAATATGATTATCATGCGCCGTATTTTGATCGAACTGGTAGTCGACTCCGTTGTACTCAAAATGTCCACGGCGAATGCGTCCAGGCGGTATAAGCATTGGAATACCGAAGTGATAAGGTTTTACCATGTAAAAATCTAAATCCGCTTCGTCAGGACGGCGCAGCACTTCACGTTGTTCTATAGAATCCCAGATGCCAATTACATTGTTGCCTAGACGAGGCAGCAGTGTGACTTCAAGATCTCGGCTATGTAAGATGTAAGTGTCGTATCCATTCCATTGCCCTTTTGTCACTTGTTTCATATCGATACTCCTCTTTTCACTGTAATCAAATTTTACTAAGACATATCATAACAGATTTTCGTAAAGACAAAAAACAGATTTGACAATTCACCAAAAAGATGATTATGATGATGCATATAGTTTATCAGATAATCATAATACGATGACAGGGACAAGTAGGCAAGAACGGTGCTACCTTCAGAAAGCCGGTGGTGGATGTAAACCGGTGGGGCCGATTTGCTGAATGGACCCTCGAGTGCCGAGCGCAACAGAAATAATCATCTTATTTCTAAATATGCCGGCCGGCTGTTCCCCGTTACGGAATGGAAAGGTCATTTTACGCTCAAAAGGCGTAAATGTGGCAAATAAGGGTGGCACCACGGTCTCACGTCCCTTGCGGATGTGGGGCCTTTTTTGTTTTGTTCCGGAGATGATAATGAACCCGAAGATGACAATGAAATAATAATGCAAATGGAGGAATAGAAATGAAAACAGTACTGTCAGGCATTCAGCCAAGCGGGCAGTTGACACTTGGAAATTACATCGGCGCTATTAAAAATTTTGTTGAGCTGCAAGATAGCCATCAGTGTAATTTCATGGTCGTTGATTTGCACGCGATAACCGTTCCGCAAGATCCTGCGGCTCTTCGAGAGCAATCGGAGGCAGTGGCAACATTGTATATTGCAGCTGGGATTGACCCAGCTAAAGCAAATGTATATCTACAATCGCATGTTCCGCAGCACGCTGAGCTAGGATGGATTTTAACAACACTTACAGGCATGGGCGAGCTTGAACGGATGACGCAGTTTAAAGATAAATCATCAGGTAAAGAAAATGTCGGGGCTGGCCTGTTTGTCTATCCATCATTGATGGCAGCAGACATTCTCGTCTATAATGCTGATCTAGTTCCTGTTGGTGAAGACCAGAAGCAGCACCTTGAATTAACTCGTGATTTGGCACGCCGCTTCAACCATCGTTTTGGCGAGTATTTCACCATTCCAGAGCCTTATATTTCTGAAGTGGGCGCGCGCATTATGTCTCTTGATGACGCTTCAAAAAAAATGAGTAAGAGTAACCCGAATCCAGGCAGCTTTATTGCTATGCTGGACGCACCAGATGTTATTCGCAAAAAAATAAGCCGAGCTACGACGGATTCAGGACGCGAGGTTAAATACGATCCGGCAAATAAACCGGAAATTAGCAATTTGATGAGTATTTACAGCCAGTGCTCCGGCCTTTCTCTTGCTGATATTGAGAAAAAGTACGAAGGACAAATGTACGGCACTTTCAAAAAAGAACTGGCAGAAGTCGTTGTAGCAACACTAGAGCCGATTCAGCAGCGGTATTATGAGATTCGTCAGTCAGGTGAAATTCATAACATTTTACGCCAAGGTGCTGAGCGAGCAGAAGCCACTGCTGCAAAAGTACTGTCTGATGTAAAAGAACGAATGGGTTTTGTACTTAAAAAACGTTAATTCGACTCATCATGTTTACTCAGTGCTTCATAATGGCTTCTTTGTTTGGCTTTAACGATAAATCCTAAGCCAATATTAAGAATAGATATCGTTCCAAGCAATATCGGAAGCCATACCGAGTAGCTTATGGAAATAGCAGTAACCATTAATAAAAGAATCGAGGATGTTGCGAACCATAGCGACAGTCCTTTGCTCATGGGAAAAACCTCCATATGATTAGTAGTAACAAGAGAGAATAAGATTCTTTAGAAGAGTCATACTAAGCTTGCATCTGAAAAATAGCAACAGATGAAGGGAGACTAGATGATGGCTCGAAGAAATCGTTCAAACAATTTGGTTGTGCCTCAAGCTACCGGAGCGCTTCAACAAATGAAGACTGAAGCAGCTCAAGCGCTTGGTATTACGATCCCGCAGGATGGATACTATGGCAATATGACTTCCCGTGAAACAGGGTCGCTCGGAGGTTACATTACGAAAAAATTAGTGCAAATGGCCGAGCAATCTATGGGTGGAACGGGACGCATGCAATAGTGAAATCAATGCTTTAATAAAAGCCCAGGGCTTGTTGCTCTGGGCTTTTACTTTTAAGTTTATTATACTCATTAAGCATCCGTTTGTCCTAAATGCAGCTTTTTTTCCATTCTCTTTTCGCTTAGCCATCCGACATACGTATCAATTGGTTTGTTATTTTTATCGAGGATGAGAACGGCGACAAAAGGAAATTGTTTTCGGTGCCAGTAACGAACATCGGCCCAAGAGATCATCGTGCCCCGTTCAACTTGCTCCACTTCCGCAACCGCGAAGGAAGTAAAGTATAGGAATGACTGAATATCTTTATGGCGCTTAGATAATTCTACTGCCGGATGTTTGGAGGATACGACGTGTTTTTTCCATTTTAACCCTCTCTTATTGTACGATCCAATGTCATAACTTCCGTCTGATCTTCTTTTGACGACATGCCAGTACCTTAATGAGACAGTAGGAATTAAAAAGTAGCGATCGCCTTCCATATAATGAGTATCTTTTTCCTTCACTTCTTTCGTTTTTTGGAAATGGACAATCGTTCTCCAGGCGTAATACATAGCGAGTATTATATACAGGCATATAAACAAAGGTGCAGGCGGGACAATATGAAAAAACCATAGCCCAATCGCAATTACATGTGTAGTGAAAATAAATGGATCGAAAATATGAATGATGTTCCACGAAATCCATTTCTCCGAAAATGGCCGAGCCGCTTGAGTTCCATACGTATTAAACAAATCAATAAATATATGAATCGCAACCGCAAGCAATGTCCATAAAAAAACATGCAGTATTAATACATGAGGAAATAGGAAATGAATGATTAACGTGATGAGCGCAGGCCATATGAGCAAAAATGGGATGGAGTGAGATATGCCCCGATGGTTACGAATATATAATGCGTTGCTTTTTAAGCGCAGAAGAGCATCGAAATCAGGAGCCTGAGATCCCGCAACTGTGCCGGTCATTACAGCCGCTGCAAGTGTGGAATCCGCTGCAACTGCAGGATCCACGTAGGCTAAGCCTGCAAGGCCAAAACCCATAACTAGGTGAGTTGCAGTATCCATACAATAATTCTCCTTTTCTTAGGTGTGTTGTTTATTATTGTCGGGAACCCACTTATTTATAATCATTAAAGTGTCAACAAATTGTCAAAATTAGCAATCGATTTCGCAGTAATTGTCAAAGACTAGAGACGTTTAATATGTTAAAGTTTATAATGTTGAAATTAGTGTGGAGGTTTTGTTCCTTCATGAGACAGATATTAAGGAGGATTATTTACGCGTGGGAAAACCTTTAAGTTACCAGGCTCCTTCGGATTCCGCAGCGTTGTCTGTACGACCTTCTCCTCCCAGTAAGTCAGGTGCATGGAGAGATTTCATTGCCGTAACGAAACCTGGGATTCTAAGATCGAATTTAATAGCCACGTTTGCTGGTTTTTGGTTGGCATCCCAGTGGGACATTCAATATTTGAAGTTAATTTGGACGCTCCTAGGAACGGTGCTGATTATGGCATCTTCTTGTGTGTTCAATAACTTTTTTGACCGTGATTTGGATACGAAAATGGATCGCACCAAAAATAGACCATCTGCTACCGGCAGTCTTTCTCCAAGAGTCGTGTTATGGTACGCTGTTGTGCTCGGTTTAGCTGGTTTCGCTGTTTTATTCGGTATTTGTGGAATGGAAGCGGGTATTTTTGGAGCAGTTGGTATGTTTGTTTATGTTGTAGTGTACACGCTTTGGTTAAAACGTTCATCTACTTGGAGCACGTCAATCGGCGCAATTTCAGGTGCAATGCCGCCGGTCATTGGTTACGTTTCTGCTTCTGGACAAGTAGATATGGGAACATGGCTTCTGTTCGCGATGCTGTTCCTATGGCAGCCGCCTCATTTCTGGGCGCTTGGCATACGCCGTATGGAGGAATATCGTGCCGCTGGCTTTCCGCTTCTGCCTGTTGTAAAAGGCATTGGGCGGACTAAAATTCAAATGATTCCTTATATAGCTCTACTAATACCTGTTCCAATTCTAATGTATGTTTACGGATATACAGGGATTGTATACATGATTGTGGCTTCGCTTCTGTCTGTCATCTGGCTATTTATTTCTTTGCGTGGATTCACAGTTAAAGACAATGATGCGTGGGCCAAGAAAGCATTCATGTTCTCCATCAATTACTTAACCGTCAGCTTGCTTGTTATGATATTTGACACGGTTCATAAATAAACGAATTAGAACCATATCATAGGGAGAAGGGGAACGTACATGCAGTTACTTAAAAAGTATAAGTGGACTTGGATTCTTCTGCTTATTTGTGTCATTCTTGCTGGATACTTAATTATTGAGAATACAGTCAAACCTAAGTTCCCAGTTATCAATAAGGTGCAAGATTTCACCATGGAAAATGTCGATGGGAAAAAGGTGTCGCTCTCGGATACGAGCGGTAAAGTAAGATTGTTTTATTTTTACTTTACAAGTTGTCCTGATGTATGTCCCCCAACTACGTTTATGCTCTCAGAGGTTCAAGATTTGTTGAAGGAGAATGGCATATTTGGCAAAGATGCTTCCATCGTATCGATCACATTTGACCCTCAGACCGATACACGTGAGAAAATAAAACAATGGGCGGGTAAATTTAATGCAGACCTTTCCGGCTGGTATTTCCTTCGCGGTGATGCCCAGCAGACGAAAGATTTTGCTAAAAACAGTTTTAAAATATTAATTGTTGGCGATAACAAAAACAACTTTACGCATGCGAATTTCATCGCTTTGGTTGACCGCGACAATAATTTACGTAAGTTATATAGTGTCAGCAACACAGAGGAAGTTAATGCGAAGGTTATTGCTCAAGATGTTATTGACCTTGCGCGAAAATAAATATGAAGTTCCTTCTAGCGTTTGATGCGCTTAGAAGGAACTTTTTTCGTTTTATAGGATGGGTGAATTAAACAATTGCGGTTCGGGATAAATGATGTACTCTTCTAGTCCGGCTTTTTCAAGCTGTGCGATAATATACTCATCAGGGGTGCCTTCTACCCCCGCATATCCGCGGCGAGTATAAATATGGGAAGCGTCGGGGAAAACATCGCGAAGCACCCCGCGAATTCGTCTGCCCGAAGCGTCATTGTCCATGAACAAATACACTTCTCCGTCTTTAATCTGTTTCCGAAGTGCTTCCAATTTATTGGAGTTAAGCGTTCCAAACGTACACAATATTGAGATTTCAGGCGCTAGCAGCCTGCGGAGCTTACTGCGATCATTTTTACCTTCAACGATGACGTAAATTGCCATATTTGACCCACCTTCTGCTAAGCCGTTTTGCAAAAAAAATTCCCCGGGAAATGCAGCAACTCAAATGTAATTCTATTGTAAACTGTTGTTCACTCTTCATGCAAAAAATAAAAACGACCTGACAAATCAGGCCGCGTATATGAGGCAGACACTAGAAAATGAATGAAGTACGAAGGATGATTATGAGCAAAATAAATAATACGAGAATTGTCCCTGTTGTTGTCCAAAATCCATGTCCATACCCATAACCATAACCATGCGGGTAACCATGAACACCATGATCCATATTTTCATCACCCACTTCCGCCTGTGGTCATTTAACACAATGCTATATTATGAGGATAGGGCGAGAGTGCGCAGTGTGTTTGCCTAAAGTCCTCAAAATATTGGATATAAATGCTTCATTATCGACTTACTGGCTTCACATTCAAAATATTACGGGATATAGGTACAACCACCAGGATCGACATGAGAATGATAAACGCAATGAAATACGGGGATATTTCCATCCGCACATGACCTGAGATAATGGGACCTGCAAATGATCCTAACGACATTGCAATAGATTGCAGCGAAAAGACAAGCCCTAGCGACTTGCCGCCACTCAGTGTAATAAACAAAGAGGCCATGGCAGGGAATACGATCCCTTTAGCCATCCCCATAATGAATAACGGTACCTCGATGGGGATGTGCCATGGAGCAGAGAGAATGAAAAAGCAGAGTGCTATAAGCAGTACGCCTCCTGCAACTCGCTTGGTAGGGTCATACTGCTGAAGAAACAGCATGCTTAACGTGACAAGTGCACCTAAACTCAAGATTGAAAATAAGAAACCGATGCTTAATATGTTCGATTGGTCGTGCACGCGCAGCGGTAATTCAAAGAACAAAATCCCTTGTGAGCAGGCAATGGCAAAGGGCAGAAGAAAGTAACGCCATGATATCGGTTGCATAGAACCTTGATGTTGGAAAGCATCAGGAGAGAAAGGTTTTGGTGCAAGATGATCGGCTGGTTTTATTGAAACTTTACCTCTCTCACGAACCGTAAAATATGCGACAACAGCCGCGCCAATCAGGCCGATGCCAAGTGCTTGGAACGTTTGACCGAAGCCTATTTTTGCAACTAGAAAAGCTCCGGCAGCGGGAGAGAGGACGGAAGCCAGCGTATGCACGACGCCGTGACCCGCCATATATTTGCCTTGTTTAACAGAATCATCAGACAGCGAAGCTAAGAGAGACATACAGGCCGGAGATAAGAAAGCAATCACGAAACCGCTTATTGAGCGGAGAACGAGCAAATGCCAAGGTTCTGTTGCATGGGCTTGCAGAAGAAGCACGATTCCAGCCAATATTAGACTGGTCATAATGTAACGACGACTTCCGTGACGGTCCACCCCATAACCTGCAATAAGGTTGCCCGGTAAGTGCGTTAAAGCATATAATCCCATCATCCATCCAATAAATGTTGGTGCGGCTCCAAGAGATAATGCAAATGGTGTAAGAACCGGAGACTGTGCATGCAGATCGAAAAAAGCGATAAATAAAAAAAGATAGAGCCAGAAAGCTGTCTTCATAAGAGTAACCTCCTTCAGCAAAAAAGAGAGACTATGATATACTTGTACGTTGTTGTGGACAGACATATGCTGTTTTTTTCTGCTAGGAGGGTTAAGCTGACACTGCATCAGGCAATGATGTATAATTAAATAATGTGATTAAAAAGAATCAATCGTGAACAGGAGTGTTGATGTCAATATGGATACACAAGTCTGGCTGCAATTTTTAGAGAAAAATTGGTTGGTTATTATTATTGCGCTAGTTGTTCTCTTCATGATTCTAGGCTTCATTAAGACAGTGGTGAAATGGGCCCTTGTGGCTGTCATTGTTATTGGCCTAATCGTGTACAGCGGAATATCACTGGATCAGCTTAATAACGTGGTGAGTACAGTGAAAGATGAAGCAATAGACACAGTGAAGACACAGGCGCTTAACGCGATGAAGGATGAAGCGAAAGAAGCCAAATTTACACAAAATCCAGACGGCACTTTTACGATCAAGAGCACCAATCTTGAAATGACAGGTAAAACGGGAGAAAATAAAGTACGTGTTACCTATAGAGGCGTTTCCTTAGGAGAATGGAAAATGAATGATACAATTGATGCATTTATAAAAGAAGCCACCCCTTAATTACTCACACTTTTTTGCATCATAGAGAGGAGGGCATCATGATTACAACTTGGATTGATAGTCTAAGAGACACGAATGGTATAACGATTCTACTATTTGCGATTTGGATCATTTCGCTCTTGCAAGGATTATTGAGAGGGGCGTCAAGCTCAGCAAATCGGTTGTTTAGTTTGGTGAGCGATGCCGTTCTCGCTATTATAGGTATTGGACTCGCGATTCCTTTAACGATATGGTTATCTCCGCAAGTCGTAAGATGGCTTGACCCGCTAGTGAGTGCTCTGCCTAACCGTGAATTGAAATTGTGGAAGCAAATTTACTATACTTTAATTACGACAATCAAAGATTTCTCGCTTATGAGATCTGCTGTTCTGTTTATGCTCAGCTATGGGCTTATTCGAACGCTCCTTCTCACCATATATTCTTTATTTTTTGGACACTTTGCTGCTAGAATGGCGGCGCCTAGTCATAGACCTGCCTCACTCATTAGCCGCTTAGTGGGGGCTTGCATTGGCGGGGTGATCGGGATCGCTCGCTGTTTTGTCGTGCTGGCTGTTCTATTTATTTTTGTCTCACTCTATCCACAGACGTCGTTTAGTCATTATGTTGAAGCTTCTCCGGTGTATAAGCAGGGAGCTAAGACGATATTTGAGCCGTTGTCCGGGTCATTTATTAAAGAACGGCTTCCCGTGTTTACTCGTTCAGTAGAGAAAGAAATGAATGAGATACTGCAGCGGAAATATGAAGTGATAGATTATGGAATTCCTAATAACATTAATGAGGCTGCTGCAGCCATTGTGAAGGGTGCGCATACTGACCGTGAGAAAGCCCGTCTATTGTATAACTGGGTCGGTTCACGCATTCATTATGATTATGACAAGGCTCGTGATTATGAAGAAAAAAGAATTTGGCATGAGCAAGATCCTGAGCAGACTTTCAACACGAGACTCGGGGTATGTATCGACTATGCACGTCTCTATGCCGTAATGGCTAGATCACAAGGTCTTAAAGTTAAAGTGGTAACAGGACTTGGATATGATGGTCAAGGCGGTTATGGTCCGCATGCGTGGAACGAAGTGTACATTAGCGAGGAACATAAATGGATACCAGTAGATACAACTTGGGCGAGCAGCGGTAATTGGTTCGATCCGCCGCGTTTTGGCGAGACGCACATTCCTGATCGTTCGATTTAACGAATATTTACCGTAACTATTAAATTTAGCAATTGACAGCAAGAAAGGAAATGCTTCTTTATGAGTCAATCCATGATGGATGATCCGCAAAAACAAGAAAATATTTATAAGCGTCAGTTTGCGGTGCGCCTTAATATTTTCTTCTTTAGTACGTTTATAGTGTTCACTGTTTTAATTGTTCGATTAGCTATATTGCAATTCGTGGAAGGGCCTACTCTTAAAGAGCAGGAAGCGAGTATAGCAACGAAAAGTGTAGCCATTCCGCCGATTCGCGGTACGATTTATGACGCTTCGGGTCAAAAGATCGCATACTCAACTTCAACGCAATCGTTATATTTTACATTGGACAAAGATTACAGCAAGCCTGAGAATGAACCGGAAGTGCAAAAGATTTCGAAAAAATTAGAACAGATTTTCAAAACTTACGGTGATCCAAAGGAAGCGATGACTCAACAACAAATCATCGATGCGATGGATATCCATTATCGTAAAAACTATGGTTATACACCGAGACGGATCAAATCAGGATTGACGGATAGAGAAATTGCATATTTTTTAGAGCACAAGGATGATATGCCTGGATTTGATATCGTTGAAGAGAGTATTCGTCATTACGATACAGACCGAGTTGCTGTACAGACTGTCGGATATCTGAAGAAGTTTAATTCCGTAATTGATCCGAAGTATGGACTCGATTTCTACAAATCGAAGGTTAATGAGACGGACCCGCAAAAGCAATATTTAGGTAATGAAGATGTCGGGTACGACGGTATTGAGTACATGTTTCAAGATCAGCTTCGCGGTATAAAGGGATTAAAGACTTTTCCGGTCAATTCTAAGAACCAAATTAGCGGTCCTATGAAAATTACGCCTCCACAAAAAGGCGACGACGTATGGCTCACGATTAATAAAAACGTTCAATTGGCGACTCAAAAAGCGATCATGGATCAGCTTAAATATTTACAGACGACAAGCAATCCGGTAGTGAGGGCTCCAAACGCCAAGACAGGCTTTGCCGTAGCGATGGAAGTGAAGACGGGGAATATCGTCGCGATGGCCAGCATGCCTGACTATGACTCTAACATTTGGGCTCAAGGACCGATGTCTAGTGAGCAGCTCAAAGAAATTGCACCTTTCTACCCGAATGGGACGATTCGTGAAGTTTACCAATCTTACGGCTCTAAAGAGGAAAGTTACAAACATCCGTCTTCCACAGTGTTACTCGGTTCAACGATGAAACCGCTCAGTGTTCTCATCGGACTGAATGAAGGATTATTTACAACGACAACGACTTATTATGATCGTGGCTTTGCCCAGTTTGGTAAGGCAGGTCATGAAACAAAGGTTAATAACTCTCATCACCATGCATATGGACCTATCGACCCGGCAGCGGCCATTGAACATTCCTCGAATGCCTTTATGGTCGACATGGTCGGCAAGAGATTGTATAACAAATACGGCAGCAAAGGCATTGAAGTATGGGATAAATATATGGAGCAGTTTGGCTTAGGTGTGTCCACACAAAGCGGACTTCCTGGTGAAGCAACGGGTTTGAAAGAGTATCTGCATGAAGCTAAGTCGGGAAGTGCACAGTCTGCGCTTGCATTTGCTGCATTCGGTCAGCAGGGGAAATATACGACACTCCAGCTTGCACAATATGTGAACACGCTCGCGAACAGAGGTGCACGCTTAAAACCGAATCTAGTGAGCAAAGTGACCGATCCTCAAGGCAACGTTGTCGAATCATTTGGCCGTACAGTACTTAATACGGTTAAATTTGATAAGAGCTACTGGGATGAAATTACTACAGGGATGAACAGTAGTGTTCAAGGCTTTGAAGGGTTCCCTTATGATTTTGCTCGTAAGACAGGTACTTCTCAGCAGCTCGTTGGCGGTAAGCTCGTAGAGAACGGGGTATTAATCGCATTTGCCCCACGGAAAAATCCAGTGCTGGCGGTTGCAGTTGTCGTTCCAGAAGGCGGCTTCGGTGCGAACAGTGCAGCGCCAATTGCTCGGAAAATTTTCGATGCGTATGATGAATACGTTGGACTTACAGGCACGCCTAAAATTAAACAGCAGACTAACAATGCTTCGTCAAATAGCACGGCTGCAATTGCGGCATCGCAGGCAGGTGTACGGAAAACTGCTGGTCACTAAAATACGGACAATAAGAGTCATGTTCCTGATGAGGAGCATGGCTCTTTTTTCTTGAATAATGTCCTCTCGTTCGGATATCCATTTGTGGTAATATTAGGTATATTATCATGATTTGGAAAGCAGGTCGTATATGAAAAACCTATTGCCAAACAAAGAGAGGGAAGCTGAATCGAAACGAAATCGCCAATTTGCCGTTCGGCTGAATGTATTTTTCTTCAGCGCGTTTACTATCTTCTGCCTCATTATTATTCGTCTAGCGATACTTCAATTTGTTGAAAGTCCAACTTTAACAGAGCAAGAGACCAGTATCTCCGTGAAAGAAGTGCCGCTTCCGCCTATGCGCGGGACCATTTATGATGCATCTGGGCAGAAAATTGCGTACTCTACTCCGGCGCAGTCTCTTTATATTACGTTGCTCAAGGATTATAGCCAGCAATCTGGCAACTACGAAGAAGCGCTCAAGATCGCCGAAGGTTTAGTAAAGGTGTTCAATACGTACGGCGATCCGAATGGAGAGCACCTTACCGTCTCTGATGTCATCAAAGCGATGGATGTTGATTATAGAAAATATTCAGGGTATGTCCCGCGGCGTATCAAGATGGACTTAACAGAAAAGGAAATCGCCCATTTCATGGAGCGCAAAGACGACTATCCTGGCATTGAAGTTGTGGAGGATAACGTAAGACATTACGATCCTGCTGGAGTTGCTGTGCAGACAGTCGGTTATATTCGAAAGTTCAAAGGTACGATGAGTCTCGATAAATATAAAGCTCTCGCTGTTAACAGCCTAGATGATCCGAGTCTTCAATATTCTGAAATGGAGGACGTAGGGTTTGATGGGCTCGAGTTCATGTATCAAGATGACCTTCGAGGACGGAACGGCTTTAAAACGATTCCCGTAAATCCTAAAAATATGGCCGATGGGCTAGCCGAAGTGACGCCTCCTGAAAAAGGGCACGATTTATGGATGACGATTCATAAAGGAATACAGCTCAGGGCAGAACAAGCCATTCTAGATCAACTCCACTATTTGCAAAACACGAAAATATCAGGCGAATATCACAAAAATGCGACGACCGGTTTTGCGGTTGCTATGGAAGTAAAGACAGGAAATATTATGGCCATGGCGAGCATGCCGGATTATGATCCGAATATATGGCGCGCGGGAAGTATTTCTGCAGAAGATTACGAAGCGATCAAAAATATTTATTTAAATGGAACGATTCGTTCGTTCCCTTCCGGTCAAGAGGGTCAGCATCCCGAATCTGTTGTGTTGATGGGTTCGACGATTAAGCCGCTCAGTGTATTAATTGGACTTAATGAAGGCTTTTTCACGACTTCTTCTACTTATCAAGATCGCGGGATTGCTTATTTCGGTAAAGAAGGCCATGAAACGTCAGTGCGCAATTCCAGCAATCATGTCTATGGAACAATGGATCCTGCAAGGGCGATCGAAAAGTCTTCCAACGTCTTTATGGTTGATATGGTCGGTAAGAAATTGTACACCAAATACGGCAGTCAAGGCATTGATGTATGGGATAAATATATGAAGTCCTTTGGACTCGGCGTTTCAACAGAAGTCGGTCTGCCTTATGAGTATTTAGGATTCCGGGAATACGTGAGAAAGGAAAGCGGAAGCGCACAGGCGGCACTTGTGTATGGCTCTTTCGGACAGCAGGGAAAATATACGACTCTGCAGCTTGCACAATATGTCGCAACCATCGCGAATAATGGGAAAAGAATAAAGCCGCAGCTTGTCAGTAAAATTACAGATAACCAAGGTAATATTGTAAAAACATTTAAACCCGAAGTGCTGAATGAGGTCAAATTTGACAAGGCCTACTGGGAAGAAGTGAAACGTGGAATGAAGAGCAGCGTTCAGGGCTTTGAAGGATTTCCGTATGATTATGTTCGGAAAACGGGTACTTCACAGCAAGTCGTAGGTCATACAATCGTCGATAACGGTGTATTCATCGCTTACGCACCTGCCGACAACCCCGTGCTGGCTGTAGCAGTCGTTATTCCTGAAGGCGGGTTTGGTGCGTACAGCGCGGCTCCAGTAGCTCGCAAAATATTTGACGCTTATGACGAAGTGTATGGACTAAGCGGTAAGCCAAAGGAATAAACATGAAATATAAGCAAACATCAATCTCTCTGAAGCCTTCGGAGGGATTTTGACGTTTAAGGGCTAGCTTTGTTGAAAAAGGTTGATTATGCTAAAATAGCAATGCATGTACAACGTGAATTGACTATGGCATCAGGAGGATATAGATGAACTCATTAAAATATAAATTGTTAGCCCTTGATATGGACGGAACGCTTCTAACAGATGAACAAGAAATATCACCTGAAACAGAGAAATGGATTAAAAAAGCGGCGGATGCAGGTGTGCACGTCTGCTTGTCTACAGGCAGAGCTTTTGTGAATGCGGTGCCTTATGCGAAGCAATTAGGTTTGTCCACACCTATGATAACCGTTAACGGCAGTGAAGTGTGGCGTGCTCCTCACGAATTACACCGCCGGGTATTGATGGATGTGGAGCTTATTAAACAGCTGTATCAAATTGCCGTAGAGAAAAATACATGGTTCTGGGCATATTCTGTTTCTGGACTTTACAATAAAGATTCTTGGGCCAAAGATATCGAACAAGAGGAATGGCTGAAATTTGGCTATCATACTGAAGATGACGAAGTCCGTCATGATATTCTCATGCAGCTTCAAAATATGAAAGGCCTTGAGATTACGAACTCTTCTCCATATAATTTAGAAATTAATCCGCAAGGCGTATCGAAAGCGAGCGGAATTCAGGAAGTGTGCAAGCTGCTAGATATTGATATGTCTGAAGCGGTAGCTGTTGGGGACAGCACGAATGACCTAGCCGCAATTCAAGCTGTCGGATTAGGTGTAGCTATGGGAAATGCTCAGCAGGTCGTGAAAGAGTCTGCTGACGTTGTAGTCGCATCTAACAATGAGGACGGGATTGTGGAAGTGATTCGCGATTATATTTTATAAATCAAGGAGTGAATCCTTAAATGACGATGGCGATCATTGGCTGGATACTGATCATTGCGCTGTTTGCAGTCGGGCTTGCCGGTGCTGTATATCCGGTACTTCCCGGTGCTTTGGCGATCTATTTCGCGTTTTTCGTGTACGGCTGGTTTTTCTCTTTCGAGCCGTTTGGAGTCTGGTTCTGGATCATTCAGACGCTTATTGTGGTCGTGCTCTTTGCAGCGGATTATATCGTCAATGCATGGGGCGTTAAAAAATTTGGCGGTTCTCGAGCTTCCACAATACTTAGTACGATAGGTGTCATTGTCGGACCATTCGTCATTCCGGCATTTGGACTTGTGCTTGGTCCCTTCATTGGTGCGGTAATTGGGGAGCTTCTTAACGGTTCGTCACTTGAGAAATCGCTCAAAGTAGGCTTTGGTTCAGTGGTCGGTTTGTTCAGCAGCATTGTCATGAAAGTCATTCTGCAAATCGTCATGATTGTACTGTTTATCATTTGGGTAGCATGGTTTTAAGCAGAGAAAGAGGGGAACGTTTTGTCAAAGAAAGAATCGTTTATTAGAGGGACGCTTATTTTAGCCGCTGCGGCGCTCGTGGCGCGCGTCCTTGGTCTGGTGCAGAGAATTCCGCTGGAGCATATGCTTAATGATGTTGGCGATGCCTCGTTTTCAATTGCGAATAATGTATATTTGGCGCTGCTTACGATCGCAACCGCGGGCATACCGAGTACACTCAGTAAAATGGTGTCCGAGCGATATGCGCTGGGTAAGCGGGCGGAAGCAGAAAGAGTCTACCATGCGGCGCTCATCTTCTCAGCTGTAATGGGTGTGATTATAACGATTGTGCTATACGTTCTAGCGCCATTCTATGCAGCAAATATATCTAAACAACCTGAGGCAGCGCTCTCCCTTCGCGCTTTAGCGCCTGCCCTCTTATTGTTTCCAACGATTGCGATGATGCGCGGCTATTTTCAAGGCCGAAATATGATGACGGCTGGCGGCATTTCGCAAATTGTGGAGCAATTTCTTCGGGTAGGCACAGGGATTGCTCTAGGGTATGTGCTTTTGTATTCAGGTTATAACGATAAGTGGATAGCGGCAGGGGCGTCTTTTGGCGGTGTGCTAGGCAGCATCGGGGCTTTTGCCGTCATGATTTACTATTCGGTCAAATTGCGTCAAGATGATAAGGCGGCTCTACTCCGAGATGGGACGAGCGGTGCGTTAATTCCGATGCGGCAAATTTATGTGGATATTTTCAAAATATCGATTCCGATCGTGTTGTCATCTCTAGCCGTTCCAGCCGTGAACATGATTGATTCTTCCATAGTGAAGCCGCTTCTATTAGGAGCGATGGGTGAAGCACAGGCGACCGAAGCGCTTGGTATTCTTGGCGCTAGAGCGCAGAGTATTGCAGGGATACCGCCGATTCTTGCCATTGCTTTGAGTACATCACTCATCCCTATTATTTCGGCTGCTTTTGCCCGTAAAGATGAGGAGCATTTGCGTAATCAAATTACGCTCGCGATGCGAATTTCAATTTTGACAGGAATGCCGATTGTCATTATTTTGTGTGCTGCAGCCTATTCTTTGAACGGTCTTATATTCAGCAGCTTGGGCGGCAGTGAAATTATTGGCGTCCTTACGTTCGGGACGATTTTTCAAATTACAATGATGACTTCGAACTCGATCTTAATTGGTGTAGGCAAAACCAATTTGACGATGAAGCACGTGCTCGCTGGAATTGCTGTGAAGCTGATTTCCAGCTATGCGCTCGCCAAATGGCTTGGCGTATACGGAATATACGGAATCATTGTTTCGACAGGGTTATGTTTCCTTGTCATTACGATTCTTAATGTTCGCGCTCTTAAGACCATTGTTCCATTCTCTATTCTTGGGGGACGGTGGGCAGGTTTTGTAATTACCGTTATTTTGCTGGGAGCGGCAGGTTTTGGACTGAATGAAGCGGGAATACAGCTAGTAGATATGATGCCGGCAAGACTTGCCTTCTTCATCGCCTGCTGTTTAGTCGGGATGGTTGTACTCGCTCTTTATCCGGTATTGCTCATTCTATTCCGCGTTGTTCGTGAAAATGAGCTGTCAAGCTATCCTAAGGTACTGCAGAAGGTACTTCGCCCGCTTATGAAATTGCAGCGTTCTCGATCCGTTGGTTAATATAACTCAAGGCTGGTCAGCTCGTTATTTGTGCGATTGTATCGTGGGCGAGCGCAATTTTCTCGATGGCGAGACGGTGCTCATGAGACATTTCAAAGAGAAATGGACGTTTTGGCCTGCCTAAATGTCTTAGTACTTTGCTATCCTGCAGCCAATCAAAGCGAGAAATGGCTTCATAAGGGATATCTGACCATACCTTTTGCAGAATTGGACTATATATTTTTTGACCGGAAGGAAGCCATTCCTGCTTAAGAAGCTCTGATAACTCATTAGGAGTAGTCAGAGCTTCTTTGCGTTCGGTTGTAAATAGACCTGGCCAATAATCGGCTCTAGAGCCGCGATGGGGTGTTGAGGCAGCAAACGATACAGCTCCGTCCAGCACATCCTGGTAACCAAATAACATCGCGTACAGCGTCTTGCCGAATTCAATCCGTTCATCGACATTGGCGAAATGTTCGAGTACGAGTCCAGTTAAGCTGGTCTCTGGAAGGAAGTTTGTATTCTTTGAATTATCACTTGAAGCGGAGAGACTGATTGGGAAAATAACCTGGTTTAACTGGACCCACTCATGAACTTTAAAGTCCATTTGATGAAATACATTCTGAATGAAGAAGGGATGCCGGACGACTCTTCTCTCAATATAATTTTGTTCGTTAATTATAAGTGCTGTTGATAGGAGCGGGCTCGAGCGATCGAGCCAAAAGCGTTCCCAAAATGGACGCATAAAGCGCGATATATGAAATGAAGGAAGCAGATGAAAGAGGCTTTTGCCGAGTTCCTTGCTTTTCATATAGAGCAGAAGCTGCGGATAAGCATCTTGAAATATTAAAGCATTGCATCGTTCTAAAAAGCGATACATATTTTGTCTATATTGTTCTTTCATGAGCGAATGGAGCAGACCGCCTTGTAAATCGGTCATATTCCAGCCTGCATTTCTCGATACCATATGAGCTAGAAAAGCCCAGTGAAGCTCGGGATAAGCCATATAGCATTCCAAGTAGGCATTTGTTCGAGTAATATTGCTTGCATTATGGATGCTTGTCTGTCTATGTATCTCATTTACGATGATGAGTTCTTCGTCGTTAAGTGTTTGTTCGGCAGATGAGGAGGATTGCTTAGGATTCATTTTGTTATAGCGAGTTCCTTCGCCTATCATTCGTTCAATTTGCTTCTCGATGGTGTGAACACAAGCCTCTTTCCATTCTAGGTTTCGTTTGTTTTGCCGCAGGCGTGAGGATGCGTACCAGCTCGCTCTCTTCCCTCTAATCATTTCAGCAATGATATTTGGAAGATAACGAAAAAGCCGAATGATATTCATAGAGCTCCCCTCCTTTCATTTACAGACTTTTGCCTACAGTATAGCCATAAAAGTTGACATTCACTCTTGATAGTGATTGACTAATATTATGACGAGTAGAAAGGAATGAAACCAAATGAGACAAATTACATCCAAAGCGGATTTTACAGAAAGTATTCAATCTCCGAAGTTAGTTGTAGCCGTATTTAAGGCAGATTGGTGCGGGGACTGCAAATATATTGAACCATTTATGCCTGACGTTGAGCAAAAATACAATCAAATCGAGTTTATTGAGATTGACGTAGATCAACTTGAAGAGGTAAGCAGTGAGCAGAATATTCTCGGTATTCCAAGCTTTGTAGCTTATACCGATGGCAGAGAACTCGTTCGTTTCGTTAATAAACTTCGTAAATCTAGAGAAGAAATTGAACAATTTCTTGATCGGGCTGTTGAAGTATATAACGCTATTCACAAATAAGAAGAAGCAAGAGGCGATGCACCGCTGCTTTAAGGCAGCGGTGTTTTTATTTCAGATTTTGTCACAAACAAGTTGGCGAATATATCGTCATATCGGTTATAATTGAATGTGGCTTCAAAGGCGATAAATTAACAACGTAGCAGGTGAGGAATTTTGACAAACAAACAATTGAAATGGTTGAGCTACGTTACTTGTCTAGTAATATTTTTCGTGACACTAGGCGGGAATCTGGTAACGAAGACGGACTCCGGACTTGGTTGCGGCAGAGAATGGCCGTTATGTCACGGACAATTTGTACCAGCTCACACCGTAGCTTCCTTAATTGAATATTCGCACCGCGCTGTTAGCGGTTTTGCTGGAATAGCTGTACTTGTCACTTTTCTAGCTTTTTGGCGATATAGTAAAGATCGTCGTGATTTGCAAATCTTTTCGTTTTTAGCTTTGTTTTTCGTTATTGTACAAGCTTTTATGGGTGCTCTTGCAGTTATTAAACCGCAGTCAGCACTAGTCTTGGCATTCCACTTTGGCTTTTCGCTCATCGCTTTTGCAAGTTCAGTCATGCTTGTGTTTGGTGCACGTAACAAAGAAAAAGCTCAAGTGAATCAAGATGCTCATTTACCTCGAATATCTAAAGGTTTGCGCAATTTTACATGGTTAGTATTGATCTACTCATACATCGTCGTTTACATTGGAGCCTATGTGAGTCATACGTACTCTGCAGGCGCTTGCGCCGGCTGGCCGTTATGTAATGGACGAATTGTTCCTGAGTTAACTGGCAGTGTTGCCATAGCGTTCATTCACCGGGTTGCAGCGATGATTTTATTTATTGGTGTTGCGATCCTTGCGCATTTTATGTACCACAACAATCATGGCAATCGCGAATTGCAAGTTCTTAGTATCGCTGCTGTCGTCCTATGCTTGTTGCAAATTTTAAGCGGGGCGGCTATTATTTTCACCCTTTATGATCCAGAACGCTATATTTTTGCTGCCCTTGCACATAATTTGATCATTTCCTTGCTGTTCTCTGTATTAAGTTATTTGAGTGTTCGGGCATGGCAACTTAACAAAAAATGACGATTTGCAAAGACGATTCACATACAGAAACAAAGTCCGCGAATGAATTCGAGGGCTTTGTTTTCTAATAAGAAAGTACAATTTTTCACGTGATACGGGAGGAATGTGAGTGAGTTATCAAAATTTAAGACAGTGGATTGAAGTGCTTCGTAAAGAAAATGATCTAGCGATCATTGATGTGCCCGTAGATCCTTATTTAGAGCTGGCAGAGATTCATCGCCGCGTGATCGAAGAAGGAGGACCTGCGCTGCTCTTTACGAACGTGAAAGGAACGCCTTTTCCTGTAGCTACTAACCTTTTCGGTACAAGCCGCAGGGTCGATTTAGCATTCGGGCCAAGACCGGAGCAGCTTATGAAACGATTAGTGGGAGCGGCGAAAACGCTTCTGCCTCCAACACCTAAAGCGATTTGGGGCGAACGGGGACTCATTAAAGAGATTTTTAAAGTAGGACTTAAAAATGTTCCTACGAGTGAGGCTCCAATCCTTCAAGTGTCCAGAACGAATTCACCTCTTGCCCCTCTTCCAAAAGTGACGAGCTGGCAAGATGATGGTGGACCATTCCTTACCCTCCCGCTTGTATATACGGAAAATCCAAATGATGCTAAGGATCATAACATCGGGATGTATAGAATCCAGCTGTATGATGATCAGACGACAGGTATTCACTGGCAAATTCAAAAAGGCGGAGGTTTTCACTATTTTCAAGCTGAGCAGCAAGGTAAATCACTGCCTGTATCGATTTTTCTTGGCGGTCCTCCGGCACTCATTGCTTCTGCCATTGCTCCCGTCCCAGAAGGACTTTCTGAGCTGCTTTTAACTTCGCTTATTATGGGTGAGAAGCTTCCAATGGTCCAAAGCCCTTCAGGCGTGCATCGTTTCCCGGCAGAAGCGGAATTTGCCATTACGGGCATGGTGAATCCGTATGAACGTCGTCCAGAAGGACCTTTTGGAGATCATTTTGGATATTATTCGCTTCAGCATGACTTCCCGGTATTTCATGTGCAGAAGATGTGGCATCGTAAAGACGCCATTTATCCAGCTACTATTGTCGGTAAGCCTCGGCAAGAAGATTATTACTTAGGCGAGTTTTTGCAAAGACTTCTCTCTCCAGCTTTTCCAATGGTCATGCCGAAGGTGAAGTCACTGTGGACATATGCCGAAAGCGGCTTCCATGCGCTTGCTTCTGCGATTGTACGAGAAAGTTATTCTAGGGAAGCTCTTGTATCGGGCTTCCGCATTTTAGGCGAAGGGCAGCTGTCACTAACGAAATTTCTCATGCTGACGAATGTATCAATTGACCTGGAAAATTTCAAACAATTGCTTGAAACAGTACTTAGACGGTTTAATCCGCGTACGGACTTATTTATATTTAACAATACATCGCATGATACTTTAGACTATACAGGGAAAAAATTAAACCATGGAAGTAAGGCGATTATGCTGGGTGTTGGGGAGCCTATTCGCGATTTGCCTAAATCGTATGAAGAGGGCGATATTGCGGAGATTGAACAGATTTCTCCATATCACGATGGATGCCTTGTCGTCTCGGGGGCTTCTTATGAACAGGAGCCGGAGCTTCCTAAGCGGTTGCTGCAAAGACTTCGTGAACGCACAACAGCATGGCCGCTCGTTATACTCGTGGATGACGCTGAGCAAGTCGTTGCTACGCAAACATCGTTCCTGTGGACTGTCTTTACACGGTTCAATCCAGCGGATGATATCTATGCACATGCCGACGTTGTCCAAAACGGGCTTGCTTATGATTTGCCGCTAGTTATCGATGCGCGCATGAAGCCAGGTTATCCAGATGAAGTCATTCCTCGTGAAGATATAGTGAAGCTTGTCGATGATCGGTGGAAAAGCTATTTTAGCATATAATTCAAAGCTCTGAATAGAGAGGATGAGATCGGTGCTGCGAAGTTTATTAGGTGAGCCTCCTCGGCAAAACGAGGGCATTTTTGCGAACGCGGTGAACATCATGGATGAAATGGCACAGCTTATGCGGCAAGAAATTGAACGTGCTCAAGACCCAAGTCATGATTTTCGCAAAATCGAAATATGGACAGGCGGCCTAATCTCCTCTCTTAATGAGCTGGAGGAAAGCTTGTTTGCTGCTGCTTTCTTCCGCGAAAAAGTAACGGCAGGCTATCCGAGCGATATGTCGGGGGGCGAGAAAAATGACTACGCGCGTTACGTCTATTTTTATAAAAATGGATTTATCCGTGTATTCTCCATTCTCGATAAATTGGGGACAGTGCTGAATGAGTTGTTCGATTTGCAAACCTCGAAGGTGAAGGAGCATTTTTCGTATTTTACAGTGCTTCGCCAGCTGCGAGAAATACAGAAGCATAGTGTTCTTGCCTTGGATTTGACGGAGATTAAAGAGCATTACAAGCATTCTGTAGGTCAACTTCGCAAGCGGCGGAACACAGAGATTCATTATATGAACGCAGAGATGCAGGATGATTTGTGGCAGCGGCATCAAGCTCTTCATGAAAAAGTGAAGCTTGAACATTTGGATCAGCATTTATTTGAACTGAGAGAAGGACTTGATATGGTATGCCGCTCGCTTTATGCTGCATTTAGCTATGTGAATCGCCAGTGGAAAAAATAATTTTTTATGATCATTATAAAATTTTCCTTTGACATTTGGTTGCCTGTGAATATATACTTGGTCATGTTAATTGAAAATTAAAAACTTCATATTTTCTTATCAAGAGAGGTGGAGGGACAGGCCCGATGAAACCCAGCAACCGATTCTAATTTGTAAGTTACGAGCGGTAACTTCAAATTGGGATGCCATGGTGCTAATTCCTTCAAAATCGCTGTAAAAAGGCGGTTTTGGCAGATGAGAAAAGGCAATGACTTTACGTAAAGAGAGCCCTTTTTGATTCTGCAAAAAGGGCTTTTTATTTTATATTCTTTAGAAGGGGGAACAGTGGTTGATTCAGCTAAAGCAATTGACCAAGTCGTATGGAAAAGGCAGAAAAGTGACTACTGCGCTTTCTGATTTAAATCTTTCCATCCAAAAAGGTGAAATTTTTGGTGTGATTGGTCATTCAGGAGCCGGCAAAAGTACGTTGATCCGCTGTATTAACTTGCTCGAGCGGCCAACATCCGGCGAAGTGTGGGTAAATGGAGTTGAACTAACCGGGCTAAGCAAGAAGCAATTACAGGAACAGCGCCGTAAAATCGGAATGATTTTTCAGCACTTCAATCTGCTATCTTCAGCAACGGTTTATGATAATGTCGCTTTTCCGTTACGTTTAACGAAAACATCTAAAGAGCAAATCGATCGGAAAGTGAATGAGCTGCTCTCATTGGTTGGTTTAGAGGAGCACAAGGATAAGTATCCTGCTCAGCTGTCTGGCGGACAGAAACAACGGGTAGGTATTGCACGCGCGCTTGCCAGCGATCCTGACGTACTCCTTTGTGATGAGGCAACGAGTGCGCTTGACCCGCAAACGACGAATTCGATTTTGAAACTGCTTCTTGATATCAATAAGAAATTTAATATCACAATTGTTCTCATTACACATGAAATGCATGTCATTCAGAGCATTTGTGATCGGGTCGCAGTCATTCATGAAGGAGGAATCGTTGAACAGGGTCCAGTTACCGAGGTGTTCTTAAAGCCGCAGCATTACGTTACGCGGGAATTCATTCTGAGGGATGAAGCTAACAACGAGGCACTGCAAATCGCCATCGAAGCCCCGCATTTGGATTCGTCAAGAGCGGCGAAGATTACGTTTGTGGGTGAGATGACTTATGAGTCGATTTTATCACAAACGTCTAAAGATACAGGGGTGAATTTTGCAATATTGCAAGGTACGATTTCAACGATTAAAGATGTTCCATATGGGCAGCTCATTGTTCGTTTCGAAGGGGATAAAAAGGCGATCGATCAAACGATTAAAGTACTGACTGGGCAAGGTCTTGATGTGGAGGTGATCGAATGACCATCATGGGACTTGATTTCTCGCAAGTGAACTTGGACGAAATTGTCACAGCTACGATCGACACACTCAAAATGCTTGGCTTCTCAGCACTCTTCACATTTATTATCGGGTTACCGATCGGGATCATCCTTTATTTGTCGGCAAAATCCAGCTCGTGGTTGGTTAAGGCCTTTTACCGGATCATATCTATTGTCGTCAACATTCTACGCTCGGTACCGTTTGTCATTTTGCTGGTCGCTATTATTCCGTTCACGCGGCTTATTGTTGGGACTTCGTTAGGGGTACTAGGAACGATCCCGCCGCTTGTGATCTCAGCAGCTCCGTTCTTCGCACGGCTTGTCGAAACAACGCTTCGTGAAGTGGATCGCGGTGTTATTGAGGCGGCTCAAGCGATGGGAGCATCCTTACCGCAAATTATTAGTAAAGTGCTGCTGCGCGAAGCTTTTCCTGGGCTGCTCGCATCGATGACGATGACAGCTGTTGCTTTAGTATCTTATACAGCAATGTCAGGTATGGTTGGCGGCGGCGGACTTGGCTCACTAGCCATTAACTACGGGTATTATCGCTATGAATCAGAAGTTATGATTTTAGCAGTTATTATTATGGTGATCTTAGTGCAACTGCTGCAAATGGCTGGAGATAAATTAGTGCTTCATTTTACGCGGAAGTAAGAAATTATTTAAATATAAATTTCGAGCTTATTAAACATTGGGGAGGAAACAGAAATGAAAAAATGGTTATTATCTGTACTAAGTTTAACGCTAGTTCTCGTACTAGCAGCTTGTGGAGCTGATAAAGCTGCTGATAAGAACGAAGGAGCAAGTACAAGTACGAATACAACAACTGCAACTGAACCTGCACAAAAAACAAAATTGGTTGTCGGTGCTTCAGCTGAACCGCATGCTAAAATCTTGGAATTCATTAAACCTAAATTAGCAGCAGAAGGAATCGATCTTGAAATTAAAGTATTTACGGATTATGTTCAACCGAACACACAATTGTATGAAAAACAATTGGATGCGAACTATTTCCAACATAAACCTTATCTTGATGATCAAAATAAACAACGCGGTATGAACCTTGTTCCAGTTGTTGGTGTTCACGTAGAACCTTTCGGTGCTTATTCTAAGAAATACAAAAAAGTTGATGAAATTCCAAACGGTGCAACAGTAGCAATTCCTAACGATGCAACGAACGGCGGACGTGCTCTTCTATTGCTTCAAGCTAATGGTTTGATCAAACTTAAACCAAATGCAGGTATTGAAGCAACACTTAAAGATATTACAGAAAATCCTAAAAACTTGAAATTCATCGAGCTTGATGCAGCAATGCTTGCTCGTCAATTGGATGAAGTGGATTTGGCTCTCATCAACACGAACTATGCGCTAGAAGCGAAATTGGTTCCAACGAAAGATGCGCTCTTCATTGAAGGTAAAGATTCTCCTTACACGAACCTCTTGGTCGCTCGTGAAGATAACAAAGATTCGGATGCCATTAAGAAATTGGCAGCTGCTCTTACAAGTGAAGATGTTAAAAAATTCATCAATGATACCTACAAAGGATCTGTCATTCCAGCATTCTAAATCTGAAATATTTATATCTAATCCCGCTGCACGAAATTGTGTTAGCGGGATTTGTTTTATTTTAAGCGATGTATGAACTGTCTAATTAATCTATTCAATTGATCGGCTTGTTTCGTAGGAATACGGTGATCAGCACCTTTGATAGTTACGAGCTCATTATTCGGCAATCGTTGACTTAACAGCTCGGCGTATGGCTTAAAGAGTTTGTCTTTTCCTCCGTGAATGAGAAGTACAGGCTGTTCTATGTTTCCTAATTGAGCTGTACAGTTATATTGCAAACTATATTCGTAATACTGCTCCGCATTGTTAGCATTGGCTTTCTTAGCGTCATGGAATAACTGCCAAAATAAACGCGGTCTATCTGCTTGTGTCCAAGCAGTGGATAGTGCAATTGCCCGAATTGCTCCTATTTTGGCAAACATTCGGCCGTACGATATTCTGCTTTTTAACGTTTTGTCACTTACTTCGGACATCCCGCCAATGACTATACCGCCTAATGCCAGTTCCGGGTGGGTTAACAGAAATTCGAGTACGACTGAGCCCCCTGTGGAATATCCGCACAAATAAGCTTTTTCAATATTGAGCGAAATCATCAGCTGCTTAATATCTTCTACAATTAAAGGATAGGTGATGTTCATGTTCGAAGGCTCACTCTTTCCATGCCCTCGAATATCAAAAGCGATGATACGAAAGTAAGGAGATAAACCTTCCATCTGATATTTAAAATTTAAGCTTGTTAATACGGGAGGATGAACGAAGATGATAGAAATTCCTTCTCCATTGTCCGTATAATACATATTATTACCGTTTATATTCATATATGGCATCTGAGGCACATCCTTCAGAGAAGTACAAATAAACAGCCGAGATGTGGCGCATTCGGCTGTTTATTCTAGAAAATGATTATTTCCAAGCTCGGATCATTCTACGAAATGGTTGCTGTAACATTTGACGACGAGCGTTACCGCTCATTCGGCGACGCGTCCATCCAAGGGCAGTGGCGCCAACTCCTAGAGCTAACAACGACAGAATAGTTCTTCGATTGTTCATCCTACCAAGTATAGACATTACCCGTTGCATACAGTCTCACCACCTTATTATGAATAATTCCGAACGACCATTATTGTGCTCGAAGCACGATCTCTTCATTCAATGTTTTATTTCCAGAAACGTACACCTATTTGGATTAGACATTAACTTCACTTTTTCTTATACTTAAGTTATAGGAGAACTGTTATTGGGTAAGTTTCAGAATCTATGAACAAAAAAGAGTCTTAAGCTCCATAATAAGCTCAAGACTCTCTTGAAATGCTATATGATTAAAATACTTGTACAACTTCTTCGACGCCTTCCACTTCTTCAAAAAGTGCGCGTTCGATCCCTGCTTTCAGGGTAATTGTGGAGCTTGGGCAGCTGCCGCATGCACCCATCAATCTTAATTTAACGATGCCGTCTTCAACATCGACGAGTTCCACGTCACCGCCATCGCGTTGCAGGAACGGGCGAAGTTTATCAAGCACTTCTGCGACTTCATCATACATTGTCGTTTGTGCGTTGCTCATATTTTCAACTCCCTTCTTAGGTATATTATATTACAAAGCATTGCAAAAATAAAATGGTTAAACAAAGCAGGTGACTATACATGAGACCGATTATCGAATTTTGTACGAACAATATGCATCATGGTACAGATGAAGTGATGGAGAAATTAGAGCAAAATCCCGATTATGATGTTTTAGAGTACGGATGTCTAGGCAACTGCACTCTATGCTATATGTTTCCATATGCCATGGTGAATGGCGAAATTATCGAAGCGGAAACCGCTGATCAATTATATGAACTAATTCTAGATAAAATTAAAGAAATTGAAGCATGGGATGCCATTGATTTCGATTAACCGAAGTGGCGTTTCGATTTCCAGAGCACTCCGCTTTTGAGTAAGCGAGGTACGAAACCAACGACGGATCTTTTCCCCATTAGCCCGAATCCAGCTTTCTTGCCTAGAGAACCTAGCGTTCCTCTAGTTTTGAGCGGATAAAGGCGTGGGGTTTCATTTTTCCATAAAGCTTGTACGATATGTCCGATTTGTTTGCCTTGGAGCCCTGCGATTTGCGCACTTGGGGCATAAGGTAAGCTAGCACAGTCGCCAATAACATACACTTCTGGGTGTTCAGGAATTTGGTGGTATTCATTGATGACAATTCGGCCCTTATTGTCTTTAGGAACATTCAAGTCTTTAACCACTTTCACCGGTTCAATGCCTGCAGTCCATACCGTCACGTCTGAAATGATTTCTTCGTCTCGGTTATAAACGGCCCCTTGTTCCACTCGAGAAACAGAAATATTGGAGAGCGTATTTACATCATGCTCCCGGAACCAATCTTCTACATATTGACTCATGTTATTTGGAAATGAGGATAATAAATGCGGACCGCGGTCAAGAATATTAATATTGAGGTCGGGGCGGCTCTCACGCAGCTCTGCAGCAACTTCAATACCGCTCAAACCGCCGCCGACAATGTTTACATGTCCATAGGGTTTAACATCATTTAAAAGTTGATAAGTTCTTCGCGTGCTGGAAAAAGATTGGATACTGGCTGTGTATGCATCTGCGCCAGGAATATTATGATAACAGTCTGTGCAACCAAGTGCGATTGCCAGTTGATCATACTCTAAAGGATCATCTTCATGAAAATAAATAAGTCGATTGTCTGGATCAATAGAAGTGACATCGCCATATTTAATTTGCAATCCTGGATAGGAAGGAAAAGGAACTCTTAACTCGTGATCAGAAGCAGTTCCTGCCGCAAGTGCATAGTACTCCGTTTTCAATCCTTGAAAAGGCATACGGTCAACCAGTATGACGGTGGTGTCTAGAGGAATATCACCTTTAAAAAGAGTGTCGATGAGAGCAAGCCCTCCATAGCCCCCGCCAAGAATGACGAATTTCTGCATTTCAATCGTTCTTCCTTTCTCTGTTCCGGCTTGAAGTAGTGTAGCTGAGATTCAATTACTCATATACTTTAATTTCATTATAAAAAGTATCACGTTCTACTGGAATCCGTCCAGCACCTTTTATAAGCCAAATCAGTTCCTTGCGAGTGAGTCCTTCTGGCGTTAATGCCCCAGCAGCATGGCTGATTTGTTCTTTAAGGATGGTGCCGTGAACATCGGAAGCTCCGAAGCTAAGTGCAACTTGCGTTAACTGAGGTCCAATGTTGATGAAGTATGCTTTTATATGATCGATATTATCGAGCATCAAGCGACTGATCGCGATCGTCTTCAAATCTTCATAGGCAGAGTTGCGGCGCATGATGCTTGCATTTTTGCTCTTAGGCTGCATGGATAGTGGAATGAATACCATGAAACCGCCTGTTTCATCTTGCAGCTCACGAATTTGCAGCATATGACGAATACGGTCCTCATGTGTTTCGATAGCCCCGTACAGCATTGTCGTGTGAGTCTTCATGCCAAGCTTATGTGCGGTCCGATGAACTTCTAAGTATTGATCAACGTTTGCTTTATCGACTTTCATTTTTTTGCGGTATTGATCGGACAAAATTTCGGCTCCGCCGCCAGTTAATGTCTTAAGACCAGCTGCGCGCAATTGTTGCAATACTTCTTCAATGCTCAGACCGCTGATTCTTGTGAAAAATTCAATTTCAGCAGCTGTATAAGCTTTCAGTGTCACCTCTGGAAAACGTTCATGGAGCGCTTTAATGGAGTCTACATAATATTGGAATGGGACGTTGTTATTGTGACCGCCAACAATATGGAACTCGCGGATTTCAGGATGAATATGTTTTTCTACATACTCAATCATTTCCGCACCGGACAAAGTATAAGCGCCTTCCTCACCGGGATCTTTACGGAAATTACAAAATGCACAATAAGATTCACATACATTTGTAAAGTAAAGGCTCATATTTTCAATGAAATATACCTTTTTGCCGTTTTTGCGCATATTCACTTCATTTGCAAGCTGACCGATTGTAAGAAGGTCATCGCTTTCATATAAATAAACTCCGTCTTCTAAAGTCAGACGTTCACCATTATGCACTTTGTCTGCTATTTCCGCCATTCTTTTGTCCATTTGCGGACTTACGATTGTGGACATCCTGATTCCTCCTAATGATTTCTTTTGAGCATCTTACAATTTGAAATGATGTTATGAAAAAGTGTATCACTTAGTGATCTGTATCATGTGAAAAAAGTTACAATGAATGTCATAAAATCAAGCCGGTATCTTTTCAAAATTCCGACTCTTTAGTTCAATGTTCCGTACCTATTATAAACCTCTGCTAACAATGGGGCAATATGGAGATCATAAGTTATCCATTGCCAGCAATTGTATGACTTGAGACATCGCTTTTTGTGGAGTATACTATAAATAAGTAAGCAAAAGGAGGTTGGATGATGATAACAATTACCGAAACAGCAGCTGATAAAATAAAAGATATGCTCGCTCAGGAAGAAGTTCCGAATATGTTTTTACGTCTCGGAGTTAGACCTGGCGGATGCAGCGGATTTTCTTATGCAATGGGATTTGATGACGAAGAATCAGCAGATGACGTTTATATGGATATCCAAGGGCTTAAAGTCGTTGTCGATAAAGAAAGTGTGAAATATTTGGATGGTCTCGAAGTAGATTTTAAAGAGTCTGGAATGAGCGGTGGCTTTACGATCCATAACCCGAATGCAATAGCAACTTGCGGCTGCGGTTCAAGCTTCCGTACACGTGAAGATGCGGGACAACCAAATCCTGAACAATGCTAATTTCAAACAATAAGGTATCCTTTTAATAAATAAAACCTTCTGTTCCCGTGGATGATTAGAGCCCACTGTATCAGGAGGTTTTTTTGCAACGAATATATAAAACTTCAATTCTATCAAAAATATTTTGATAGAATTTTTTTATACTTTTCGATAGATCTAACCTGTGTATAACTTTTATCCACATTATCCACTGCATAATAACAGCGTTTTCGACAGTTACCAACAATCTATTCACAGGATTTCCACAACTCAATGTGGATAACAAGAACGCTTGTTCTGATAGTTTTCGTCTGTTATGATTGTTCCTAGAAAATATAGGAAAGGATGTGTTAACGATGGCAATGCTGACAGATGAAATGCTGCTCGATTCGTATCAAATGGCTGTCCAGTTAAAACTAGATCGAGAGTTTATTGCATTGCTTTTAGCTGAAATTCATAAAAGAAGTCTAGCAGTCGAAAGCAACGCTTTGCTGAACTAATCAACTTTGTATTGTTGGGGCAAGATGTACAAAACTTAACTATACGGTACTGGGCATTTGCCAAGTGTTGACGTGATATATATAGCTTTGTTCGCAATAGGGACAATGTATGACGTGCTGGCATCCTGATTCATCTCGCCACCCGTCAGATGAACGGTACTGATCGATGGAACCATATGGACTATAAGGCCCGGCATAATCCTCAAGCTTTCCCTGATCTAAGGTCATTTGTTGGCAGTTAGGGCATGGACAAGTTAACGGTAATAAGCCGTTGCATAAAGGACAAATATAAGACAAGGGTATCCCTCCTTGAACGGTAATGAACTGCCCGTCAAGGTTAAGATACCCTTTTTTGTTCTAAATAAACGATTGTTTATTACAATTTCATGTTGCTGCTATGTCCTGGAGAAAGGCGGGCTTCTGGATCAATGTAAACTTTTGCATTATTGACAGCCGTTGGCGCTTCGCCAAATCCGACAGCAATCAGCTTCAGCTTACCTGGGTATGTCGTAATATCTCCGGCAGCGAATATTCCTGGAATGCTTGTCTCCATACGGGAATCGACTACGATGGAATTGTTGTCGATTTCAATGCCCCATTCGGCAATTGGACCGAGCGAAGAGATAAAACCAAAGTTAACGATTACATCGTCTACTTCAATTTCCTGCTCTTCTTTTGTTTTCACATGTGCGAGTGTTACCTTTGTAATGCGGTCTTCGCCATGCAGTTTTGTAATTTCAGTAGGAGTTATCACTTTGACTTTTGAATTCATCAAATTTTCAACGCTATGTTCATGCGCACGGAACTTATCACGGCGGTGAATAAGCGTAACTTGCTCAGCGATCGGCTCAAGCATAAGAGCCCAGTCAACAGCAGAGTCTCCGCCGCCGCTAATGAGCACTTTTTTGCCGGCAAATTGGTTAAGGTCGCTGACGAAATAGTGAAGGTTCGTTTTCTCAAAGCGCGCCGCTTCAGGAAGTTCTAATCGGCGAGGTTCAAAAGCGCCTACCCCTGCAGTAATGATAACGGCTTTCGCATGGTATTCATTTTTGTCCGTTTTAACGACAAAGTGACGTTCTTCTTTCTTTTCAACGGAAATAACTCTTTCTTCAAGTCTAATATTAGACTCAAATAACGACATTTGCTGTTTTAAGTTATTGACGAGATCTTGTGCAGTCACTTTTGGAAAACCAGCTACGTCGTAAATGTATTTTTCAGGATATAAAGCTGCCAGCTGCCCTCCAAGCTGAGGCATACTTTCAACTAATGTAACGGATGCTTGACGCATTCCGCCGTAAAAAGCGGCAAACATACCTGCAGGACCGCCCCCAATAATGAGCAGATCTGTCATTTCACCGCTTGTATTTGTCGATGACACTGGTAAAGCACCTCCAACTAAATGAGATAAATTATCAACTACGTACCTATTATAAACTGCACTTTTCACTTATTGCAAAGAATACCTTTTTTGTACAGGCTTACATTTAAAAAAATATTAATTTTTTTTGATAATGCATATATTAACGTTTAAAATGATAGTAATATTTTCATATCAGGAACGATGAACAAGATAGAGATCAGATTTACTTACTGGAAGGGGAAAGAAATCAGAATGAGCAGTATACCTAAAATCGTTATTCTTGGTGCTGGATATGGGGGAATATTAGCCGCGCAGCGTCTGCAAAAAGAATTAAACTACAATGAAGCGGATGTAACGCTTGTCAATCGACATGATTATCATTATTTTACAACCCATTTACATATGCCTGCAGCAGGCACCGACTCTATCAAACATTCAAGAGTGAACATATCCAAACTGATTGATGAATTTAAAATTGATTTAGTAAAATCGACGGTTAAAGAAATTCGTGTGAGAGATAAAAAAGTCATTTTAGAAGATGGAACGTTATCTTTTGATTATCTTATTATCGCTTTAGGCGGAGAACCTGAAACATTCGGCATTCCAGGACTTGCTGAATATGCGATGACCATTCGCAGCATTAATTCGGTTCGGATGATTCGCCAACATATTGAATATCAATTTGCGCTCTATAAGACAGACCAAAGCCGTTCAGACCGTCTGAATTTCGTCGTTGGCGGTGCAGGCTTTAGCGGTATCGAATTTGTAGCAGAACTCGCTGACCGCATTCCAGCGCTTTGCAAAGAATATGACGTAGATCCGAATTTAGTTCATATTTATAATGTAGAGGCTGCGCCAAGCGCATTGCCGGGATTTGATCCAGAACTTGTGGAATATGCGATGGACGTGCTTTCAAAGAAAGGTGTTACGTTCAAGATTGGCGTTGCCATTAGGGAAGCGACACCAAATGGTGTTGTTCTGGCAACAGGTGAAGAGATTGAGGCGGCAACGGTCGTCTGGACAGGCGGTATTAGAGGCAACCGACTGATCGAAGCTGCAGGGTTTGAAACGATGCGTGGACGTGTGAAAGTGGATGAATATTTGCGTGCCCCAGGATATGATCATATTTTCATTATTGGGGATAACTCGCTCGTCTTTAATCCGGAAGGAAGACCTTATCCGCCAACAGCGCAAATTGCGATGCAGCAAGGTGTGTTATGTGCGAAAAATGTAGTTGCTTCCATTCGGGGCCAAGAGATGAAGAAATTCGTGTTCAGTCATAAAGGAACAGTTGCTTCGCTTGGTAAAGGAGAGGCCATAGCCTCCGTAGGCGGGAAGAAGTACAAAGGCTGGATTGCAGCTCAGCTGAAAAAGGTAGTTGATATGAGATACCAATTTATTATTGGCGGTATTCCACTCGTTCTGAGGAAAGGAAGATTTTTGTAAAATGCGACACTGTAGTGTTCAAGTTCGGGGACTTCTTACTCGTGATGAACTGGATCGATATAACGCGCTTATGGAAGTGGGTTCGTATTTAGAAGATCAGCAGCAGTATGATTTAGCATATACGGTACAGAAAGAGATCGACATTCTTATTCTTCCGGCTATTGAGAGGTTGAAAGAAAAGAGTCGTGCCCGGGACCGTGCAACAGCCGAATATCTTGAATCTTTAGACCAAGATCACGATCAATAAAAATGAACAAAGGTGCTCCTGATGATGATCAGGGGCACCTTTTATGAACACGACGTTAGAAGGTTTTCTTATAATTTAAGCATTTCTTCAAACTTCTCAGGAGAGAGCAAATTGCCGACAAAGAACGATCCGAATTCAGCAAAGCGTGCACTGACTTCATCAAAGCGCATTTCGTAGATCAGTTTTTTGAACTGAAGCGCATCATCGGCAAACAGTGTAACGCCCCACTCCCAATCGTCAAAACCAATGGAGCCGGTAATAATTTGTTTTACTTTACCAGCGTAGTTGCGGCCAATCAATCCATGACTGCGCATCATATCCCGGCGTTCATCCATGGTTAGCATATACCAGTTATCGGATAGATCACGTTTTTTGTTCATTGGATAGAAGCAAATGTAAGATGCTTTTGGCAATATTGGTTTTAGACGGGCAATGACATGCGGATTTTGCATTGGATCGCCGCCGTCTGAAGAGGCTAAATAGTTGCTCAGTTCAACGACACTCACATAAGAGTAAGCTTTTGTTGTATATTGGGCAAACGTTGTTTTGTTAAAAGCATTCTCAATCGCATTAAGTTCATCTAATGTTTCGCGCAGGTGCATAAGCACGAAATCTGCTTTTTGTCCCACAATGCTGTATACGGCTGTGCTTCCTTGCTTCTCTGCTTCAACGTCGCTCCACTCTTTCAGAAATGCGTTCAGCTCATCCAAAGCTACTGCACGTTCCTCATCATCTGCAGCTTTCCATGCAGCCCAATTGATTGAGCGAAAATCGTGGAGCGCATACCAACCCTCTAGTGTTAGTGTAGCCTCGTTCATGTCATCACTCCTAAAATATATATAATGAATTTAATATTTAATCATGGCCATATTGCCTATTTCATTGTATCCCAATTTCCTTTATTAGGGCAAATGGATTCACAATCTCTTCACGAATGTTCATTGCTTCGTCACTATTTTTCTAGTACACTTACTACTAGTCCATACATATTCTGTGCGCTTTATACTTAAATTCGTGAGGTGAATAAGCAATCATGGGCTTTATCGTCGTCATCATTTTAATGATACTATTCTTTGTTATGATGTTCGGTATTGGCTTCATATTAAATATGTTAATGAAAACTACGTGGTTTCCGGCATATTTATTTATCATCGTCATTTTGCCGATCGTCGTCTATTCATTATGGGATCATGAGACCTCATTTTGGACTCATATTGCATCCTTCCGGCTTGTTGATTATTTGACAGCAATCTCAGGACTTGCTGGGGCTGTTCTCAGCGGATGGACGATCCAGACGTTACGGCAGAAAGGTTATAAAATGTTCTAATGCTTGTTCATTTTCAGAGTCATAAGGATTTTCATAAAGCTCCCCAGAAGGGGAGTTTTTTTATTTGTTTATTGATTTCCTTATATTTCTTGTTTTTGTAAAATTTAAACTTTATACTTTTAAATGTATGAATTCGATTCATTTTACGGGGGAGGAATGTTTGGGATGAAGAACAGATTTGTGAATGCGATGCTCGCAGCAAGTGTGTTATCGGCTCTTATTTTGCCTGCATCTATTTCTGCGGAGGATACGAAGGAAGTATTGGTGCCGCTCCGAAGCAGCGCAGAAGCCTTAGGTGCTGATGTACAGTGGCTGCCAAGCGATAAAGCGATTCGTGTATCACTTGGCGATAAGGAGTGGAGAGTGCAGCTTAATCAATCGCAATCGACATTAAACGGAGGAGCGTTTAATCTATCATCTGCTCCGGTACAGAATAAGGAGCTTGTGACTCTAGTATCACTAGCAAGTTTCAATAAAGCGCTCGCAGTGGATGTAGATTGGAACAGCACAGATGGAATCAACATAGAGCATGCTGATACGAGAACAAAGGCACTGTACTTTATGGCACGAATGAAACAAGGGAAATTCGAGAATGCCGAGCAATTATTAAATAGCTCTTTAAAGGTTAAGCTTCCGATAGAACAGCTTTCCCTAATGCCGATTAAGATTGGCTCGTTATTTGGGACTAGTTGGACGCTACTCAAGGCAGATTCTAATCAATCGCTCGTTCATCGTAATGAGAGATTAGTTTACAAGACGCCTCAAGGAGCCGTTTTTGCATTAGAGCTTAGGTTTGATAAGCAGGGGTTACTCGATGACATAGGATTAGTGACTGATGTATCAAGTAATTATAAAGCCCCTTCCTACGATCACCCTGATCAATACATAGAGAAAGAGGTTGTCATCGGACAGAGCCCTTTTCAATTACCAGGAGTACTTACATTGCCTAAAGGAGAAGGCAAATTTCCTGTCGTTGTTCTTGTTCATGGATCAGGTCCAAATGACCGCGATGAGTCGATCGGCGGCAGTAAGATGTTCCGAGATCTCGCTGGAGGACTGGCGAACAAAGGGATTGCCGTGCTGCGTTATGACAAGCGAACGCGAGAATATCCGATTAGATCCGATTTTCCGAAGTTTACGGTGAAGGAAGAAACAATTGACGATGCAATCTATGCCGTTCAAGCATTGAAAGCAGAAGAGAAAATTGATACTTCCCAAATTTATGTACTCGGTCATAGTCAGGGAGGAATGCTCATTCCTCGAATCCTTGAAGCCGATACGGATAAAAGTATCGCTGGAGCGATGCTGATGGCTGCGCCGAGCGGTTCTTTAGAAGATTTAGTCATTAAGCAGTATGAAGGAGCCATTGAGCGTTATAGAGCTGCAGGAGTGCCTGAGTCCGCTATAGCGCAAATTGAGCAGGTCATTCAGTACTATAAAATAATTAAAGATCCACAATATTCAAAAGACAACCTTCCACAGCAGTTTCCGCTTGGAAATGCTTATTGGTGGTACGATTTTAGAAATTACAGCGGTCCGGAAATTGCTAAGAAACAGCAAGTACCCCTGTTCATCGCCCAAGGTGAGAATGACGTTCAAGTAGATAAATCTAATTTAGATGTTTGGAAACAAGATTTAGCGGGACGGAGTAATGTCGTATATAAATCTTACCCTGCATTAACTCATTTATTTGTTCCGTATGATAAGCCTTCTACCGGTAATGAATATGCACTCTCTGCAAATGTGCCAGAGCAAGTTGTTCTAGATTTGGCAGACTGGATTCATTCGAAAAAATAGTTGATGATCTAAAAGGCCATTCCTATGAAAGGAGTGGCCTTTTTACTATATTTCTCATCATATCCAAATGAACATCATCAGCTTCCAACAAAATAGACTTCGAATCCTCGTTTCTCTTATGATAGAATAGTGCTACAACCTTGATGACGAAATGGATCAAATTATTGGAGGAACACAAGCGATGCGCATGAAAAGTTTGTTGCATTTTACCGAAAATCATCGTTACTGCGTATACAGAGACTTTTCTTTGAGCGCTCTGGACAGCAGAATGCTGAGTATGATCTATCAGCCGATGGTAGGTGCGTTTGCGATTAGCTTCTATCAACTGTTGTTTCAGCATATTCCGCTGGAGCAGGTAGGATACTCGCGCATCGAACAACAGCGTCGTTTGTTTCTTACGCTTGGTCTTGAACCAAGTGAGAAGGGACGAAAGTATGTCATTGAGCAGGCATCCAAACTGGAAGCTGTCGGGCTGCTACAGACAAGCCGGGTCTATATACCAGAGAACGATGACTATATTTATGAATATGAATTACAGCCGCCGCTTTCGCCAGCAGAATTTTTTAAGACACAACATCTAACACTGCTGCTGCGTGATAAAATCGGCAAATTTGCCGTGTTGTCCTTGCGAGAGCAGCTATGGAGCAAAGAGCCGGAAGAATGGGCGGGCCTGTCTACGAATAAAGAAAATATATCACATCCGTTTTATGATATTTTTGAATTAAATACGCATGTCATTGACTATGAATTAGAGCAAGCTTTAGCTGAGGTTGCTACATCTAGACAGCCTGGGCTGAAGCTCGCAGATGATGAGGATGGAGTCAATTATGCCGATATCATTTTACGGTTTCCCCGTGAATCGGCTAACCGTGCATATGTAGAAAAGCTTCGTTACAACCATGAACAGATGGGGATCGTCAACTATGTGGTTCGTAAATACAATTTAAGTCTTCAAGATATTTGCAGACTTCTCGATGAAGACGGTATTTTCACGCCTGATGGAGATCTGATGTTTGATGAGCTGCAGCATAAAGCGAGTCTGCACTTCCGTCAAGGGAAGAAGCGCCAAGAAGAACGCCAAGTGCTGGCTGGTAAAGTGGAGTTGATGCAGCAAAGAGAGTCAGAAACGGCCGTTCCGCTCGAGCATGCCGTACAAATGGAATATTATTTGGAAGTTCCGCAGCAGTTTCAATCGAAATGCGATATTCATCAATATAACATGATGCTTCGAAATGAGCCTTATACGCGTATGCTGCAAACTTTTTTCCCAGGCTCTGTCCCGGATAATTTTCTAGACATATTCGAGAAAATAGACCTCAGCTATAAGCTGCCGGGTGAAGTGATCAACGTACTTATTCATTATTTAATGTCTCTCTTAACTTCAGGAAGTGAACAGCGCATTAACCGTAATTTCGTGGAGGCGATTGCCTCGAACATGCTGCTGAAGCAAGTGAATACGTATGAGAAGGCTGTAGAGTACATCAGGGAACAATCCAAAGTGAAAAGCAGACAAGCTGCTGGCACGTATGCCTCAGCTTCGCCGCGTACCCGTAGTTACAATAAGACAGCAAAGTCCAAACCTGAAATACCGATAGTGCAAAGTACAGAGCAAGGTGAGACCGTATCTGAAGAAGAATTTGCAGCACTGATTCGGATGGCTGAGCAGATGCAAGCTAGCAAGAAAAAGGATAAGCAGTAAGAAAGAAAGGAGGAGCTTATGGAATCTTTAGCAGAAATTTTGCAGCAAATGAAAAACCCTCAGCTGAGGCAAAAGTCCCAGCAGCTTGCAGCTGAGCTGTTGAACGATCCGCTCGTGAAGAAGCTGCGGAATGAACATCCAGAGCTTAAGGATGAAAGTATTACCGTTAATATGAGCAGAGTGTATCAATATGTTAAAGAACAGCACAACTGTGCGGCATGTCCTGGTCTTGACCATTGCCCGAATGATTTTCAAGGTCACTATACGAGGCTGTCCGTTGAGAACGTAAATGGTACAGCGCAAATCTATGCTCATGAAGTGGCATGTTCGCTGCAGCTTACGAAAGAACGGCAGCAAGATATTAAAAAACGGATTCACAGCTTCTACGTAGATGAGCGAGCACTTGCTGAAGGTTATGATGCAGTGGAAATTATGGCGAAGGACATTAAACGCGCACATGCTGTGGAGCAAGTGTTCCGTTATATTAATGAGGTGAAGCAGAACGGACTGCCTATTCACGGACTGTATTTGACAGGTCACTTTGGAACAGGCAAAACATTTTTAATGTGCTACTTGCTGCATGAACTTGCGAAAGCGGGATACACTGGTGCGATCGTCTACATGCCTGAATTTGTCGAGGATTTGAAATCGATGCTGCAGGACGGCGCCAAAATCAAAGAAACGATCGAAGTGATGAAGCAGGCGGATTTACTTATTTTTGACGATATTGGAGCCGAAAATTTAAATCCTTGGGTTCGTGACCATGTATTAGGTTCGATTCTGAACTATCGAATGAACCGTAAGCCAACTTTCTATACATCGAACTATTCGCTTGAGGGATTAGAGAAGCATCTCAGCTTCACAAGTAAGGATGGGGAAGAAGTGTACAAAGGACAACGGCTGATGGATCGAATTTCTCCGTTTGTCGATGTCATTGTCGTGAATGGAGAGAACAAACGAGGACGTCATTAATATTATGTTCTTCAATATATAGAAAAAAAGTCTGAGCTTCCGAATGAACATGCGGAGGATCAGACTTTTTTCTTGGGAATACACTCTTAGCCCGCGAAAAATTTCACCAAAACCATGACTAAAAAGATAAGGAACATAAAACCAGCCATTCCAAAAAAGCCGGTCATCAAATCACCTAAGTCGTCACGGGGTTCTTCATTAACGTGTTCCCGTGGATCCGCAAGATGAACGTTAACATCCATGGTGATTGCCTCCTCATGTTGGATTATCTTACCATAAAGCATAGACAGTCCTAATTAAGAACAGTATAACTAAAGGGTAAATGTTTTGTAAAGAAAAGTTAATCTGTAATTCAAATGATTTCACATTTTCTAAATAAGGTGGTATACTGATGATGTCGAGAAACCGATGTCTCATTATTGAAATAATGTCCAATGATATAAGGAGGAATTTTATATGGCAATTGTTAATGTAACTGACCAAACGTTCACTTCTGAAGTAGAAGGAAGCGGAACAGTCGTTGTAGACTTCTGGGCTCCATGGTGCGGACCTTGCAAAATGCTTGCTCCAATTCTAGAGGACCTGGCAACTGAAGTTGGCGACTCTGTTAAAATTGCAAAAGTAAACGTGGATGACAACCCAGAGTCTGCTTCCCGTTTCGGTGTAATGAGTATCCCAACTTTGATCTTCTTCAAAGATGGTCAACCCGTGGATAAAGTGGTTGGAGTGAACTCCAAAGAAACTTTGAAAAACATTATTGCTAAACACCAATAATTGTACCATTAGAAGCCCTTCGGTCTTACGGCCGGGGGCTTTTTTGCTTACACATAATATGGAATTGAAACGATCTGTAAAAATTTCTTATAATATGATAAGTTACATTGATGATGTTCTACTCGGGAGGGATGAAGCAAGTGGAGCAATTCATGAAAGAACTGGAAGAACAGGAAAAGGCAATGGAGAACATCCGCAATAAGCTGGCTCTGCTGCCTGATCTTCCGGGTTGTTATTTAATGAAGAACAAAGATGGCACTATCATTTATGTTGGTAAAGCTAAAATTTTGAAAAATCGCGTTCGTTCTTATTTTACCGGCAGTCATAATGGGAAGACGCAGATGCTCGTCTCGGAAATCCGTGATTTCGAATATATTGTAACCGGCAGCAATATGGAAGCTCTTATTCTCGAAAATAATCTAATTAAACAGCACATGCCGCGTTACAATGTTCTGCTTAAGGACGACAAAACGTATCCATATATTAAAATTACGAATGAGGCTCACCCTAAGCTTGAGGTGACTCGGCGTGTCCTCAAGGATAAAGCGAAATATTTTGGACCGTATCCAAATGCTTACGCTGCCCAGCAGACGAAGAAGTTGCTTGACCGGATGTATCCGCTTCGCAAATGTAATGTCATGCCGAAAGAGGTATGTCTGTATTATCATATAGGTCAGTGTATGGCTCCTTGCGTCAAGGAAATACCTCAATCTTCTTATGAAGAAATTACGCATGAGATTACCCGCTTTCTAAGCGGCGGACACGAGGACATTAAGAAAGACTTACAGCGCAAAATGGAAGCTGCAGCTGAAGAGCTCAATTTTGAACGGGCAAAAGAGCTGCGAGATCAAATCATCAGCATTGACGCTATCATGGAAAAACAAAAAATTACGACAAGTGATGCGAAGAATCGTGACGTGTTCGGCTTTGCCGTGGATAAAGGCTGGATGTGTGTTCAAATTTTGTATATGCGGCAAGGTAAAATGATCGAACGGCATAGATCGGTATTTCCATTCTACGGCGATCCATACAGTGATTTTATGTCCTATGTTACACAGTACTATAGCGACAATCCTGCATTGCCGCAGGAAATTTTGCTGCCTGCTCCGGATTCGGAAGAAGATGAGGATGGTCCTCAATTGCTGCAGGAGTGGCTTGGCGTAAAAGTGCGTTTGCCGCAGCGCGGACTTAAGAAGCAGATGGTCAGCATGGCTATCGATAACGCCAAAGTTGCGTTAGACGAGAAGTTCCGGCTTATTGAGCGCAATGAAGAACGTACATCTATCGCTGCTGAAAATTTAGGGAAAATTATCGGCATTTCGTCCGCACATCGGATTGAAGCATTCGATAACTCGAATATTCAAGGTACAAATCCAGTATCAGCGATGGTTGTATTCATTGACGGTAAGCCAGCCAAGAAGGAATATCGTAAATACAAAATTCGGACGGTCAAAGGACCGGACGATTATGAAACGATGCGTGAGGTCATCCGGCGTCGTTATGAACGTGTCCTGAAAGAAAATTTGGAGATGCCTGATCTCATTGTTGTAGACGGCGGGAAAGGGCAAATTTCAGCCGCTGTCGACGTGCTCGAGAATGAACTGGGTCTGTTCATTCCAGTATGCGGTCTTGTTAAAGACGAGAAGCATAAGACAGCGCAGTTGATGGTCGGGGATCCCCCGGAACCTGTGTCGCTCCCTCGGGACAGTCAAGAATTTTATTTGCTTCAGCGGATTCAAGATGAGGTTCACCGTTTTGCAATCACGTTCCACCGTGAACAACGCGGCAAATCAATGATCGCTTCGCAGCTCGATGCGATACCTGGGGTTGGTGAGAAGCGCCGCAAAATGCTGCTGAAGCATTTCGGTTCCATTAAAAAAATAAAAGAGGCCAGCGTCGAAGACTTCCGGCCTCTCTCGATCGGCGAGAAACTCGCCACTCAAATTATTGCTGCCCTTCAAGATGAGGAGTCGTAACATACGGCTTCTCTTTTTTTGCAGGGTTAAACAAATAAATGATATATGCAACGATCGCAGGTATGATGATGGAAGCGATGCCTACAGAGATATTGAGCGTTCCTCCTACCGTTACTAAGCCGTATCCCATCAAAATGCTATCGAAAATGACATGCGCGAACATAACCGCAATAAATCCGTATCTTAAGAAAATAAAACTAAACAGTAAGCCTATAATGATTAATTCAATTGGACGTGAGACGACCGGATAAATTGGGTATAGAGTATGGCCGAACGCCCAAATAATAGTCGGGATTAAACAGGCTAAGAACGTGTTCTTCACGATTTTCTTCATCATCTTAATGCCGAACAGACGATAGGTTGCTTCTTCTGAAATACCAGCCAGCCACGCCATCGTAGGGAATAACCATGGATAGAGCATATTGTACGGCGACTGAGACGTATCGGTCGTCGACCACGTGTGAATTGTATTTTCCAGAATAATATAAATAATGGACTGTACGCCTAGCAGAATGAAGGCCCATTCGTAGCCGACAATCATACTATTCAGAACATATTTGCCGTAACCTGGTTCTTTGGCACGGGGCCACGGATTCAGCCCTTCTTTTTTCCACAAGCCATTCCCGCCTACAAGTGAGAAATAGAGCAGAGCGCACATGAATAAAGTGAACACCGCTTGAAATAAAATGCCGAATACAAGATAACCGTCCGTTAATCCTTCTCCTTCGAGCAGAGGAAGCATGTTATATGTTCCAGCCATCGATATGACAAAATATAAAATGGTTAGAAAAATACCGCGTTTAAATGACGTATGCGCTCTTGTGATGATGCTGTATACGATGGCCAGAATGCCGAGTACAAAAGTTAAAAAGGCATATCCAGCGAAAGTCATCCATTTCGCTTTGGTCGTCTCCGATTTCACATAAGCAGTATGAGACGCTGGCACCGTAAAGGTTGGTTCAAAGGACCGAATTTCACCGTCTACGAAAGAAAATTTCAGCTCCAATTGGGAATTCCCAATTTTTGAATTGGGTACAGTATATACGAGACCTGGTTCATTGTCTTTGGTAACTAGCGTAAGTGACTGTTTACTGTAGCCCCATTCCTTAAGTACAGGTGCGGCGAGACTCTCTTTGTCTGATAACGATAGATTGCCCTCTAGATTCCGCTGAACGCTTTGTTTCCTTTGCTCCGATTTTTCGTTAAAAATAAGGTTCATACTATACTCAGATTTCATGGAATCGATCGTGTACCCCACGACTTTGCCGGTTGTCATATGAACATCTACATCGATGTAATGGCCTGATTGATCTACGTCGGTATAACGAACCCGGTATACATCATAAGGGACTTTCTTTTCGAATTTCTTATTATAAGATTTGAGCAGGTTCTCTTTGGACAAATAACCATATAAATCAGACTTGGATTGATAGGTGATAATAGGTTTTCCTAGTGTAGTTATGTTGTCAAAGTGCGATTGTATAAACGTTTTCGCAGCTTCAGCAGCTTTTTCTTTGGAAATGATTTTTGTTGACTGGATTTCTAATGTATCGGAAGCTGTACTAGGGAATACTTGTAAGAACAAAAAAATAACGAGACCGATGGCCGCAAGCAGCCCCAATCTTTTATGATTGATGCGTAGTGTTAACGGTTGCCCAGTGGGATTCATTTAAATCCTCCTTCAAAAGTGTTGATAACATAGTTGTACCATACATCATATTGAACAAACAGAATTTTATGAAAATAAGTGATGAAAAGCAGGGGTAAACTTTCGTAAAATGCAGATAATAATAGCTCTACATCATAGATTATCGTCTTTTCCGTTAATTTCATCCCTTTTTCATGAAAAATCGCTTTGTGATGTGACGTAATAAAGTATTATAATCACTATGCAATTGAATATATGGCCGAATTTCCTTAATTAGAAAACGGGGGAACCAAACCTTTGGGGTGAATTACGCTATGCTTAGAGCACAGCGAATAGGGCAAACTGTGCATGCCCGAATCCGTCAGCTAACCTCGTAGGCCTTTGCAGCAGGAACCAACCCAGATAAGCGGCATTGGATTTCCAGTGCTTCTTTTTTTTTGTTAATACTAATGAGGTGAAATGTGAATGAATTGGAAATGGCTTCGGCTCTCGCCCCCACAAATTTTAGTATTGGGATTTGCAGCGATTATTCTCATTGGTTCATTTCTTCTGATGCTTCCCATCTCCACCACGTCAGATGAGCCGTTAAGCTTTATTGATGCGCTGTTCACAGCGACATCGGCTACTTGTGTGACCGGTCTTGTCGTCAAAGACACAGGTACATTTTTTACAACGTTTGGGCAAGTCGTTATTATGTTATTGATTCAAGTTGGCGGACTCGGATTTATGACGATGGCGACGTTATTCTCCCTCGTATTGAAACGGAAAATTTCGCTGCGTGACCGTCTCGTTCTCCAAGAGGCCATGAACCAAAACTCGATGGAAGGTATTGTACGGCTTATTCGTAAAGTGCTGCTGTTTTCGCTCTTGATTGAAAGCTGCGCCGCGCTCATATTTACGATTCGCTGGGCCTTTGACTTTCCGATAGGCAAAGCCGCTTATTTCGGCGTTTTCCATGCAGTATCTCTGTTTAATAATGCAGGATTTGATTTGTTCGGAGGGTTCCGCAGCTTAACAGGCTATGTATACGATCCGGTTGTCAACTTTGTTGCTATGTTCCTTATTGTTTCAGGCGGTATCGGATTTATTGTGCTGTCGGATCTCGTAGACTACCGAAAAAATCGTAAACTTTCTTTGCATTCGAAAGTGGTCCTAACGATGACTGCGACCCTGATCGTCGTCGGTGCGCTAGTCATCTTCGTCTTCGAATTCACGAACCCAAGAACACTCGGTTCCCTTAACTGGGGAGGCAAAATACTCGCCTCATTCTTTCAGTCTGTGACCCCGCGTACTGCAGGAGCCAATACGCTTGACATTGGCGGTTTGCGGCAGGCTACACAGTTTTTCATTATCATACTGATGTTCATTGGTGCATCTCCAGGATCAACTGGCGGCGGTATTAAGACAACAACCTTTACCATTATGCTTGGTGCTGTTGGCGCGATGATCCGCGGCAGAGACGATATTGTCATTTACCGTTATCGTCTAGCACAGGATCGAATTTTCAAAGCATTGACGATTACACTGCTTGCATTATTTCTAGTCGTTGCCGTATCCATGTTTCTATCCACAACGGAGAGCGGCAGCTTCTTAATGATTTTATTTGAAACAACATCCGCGTTTGGAACCGTTGGTCTAACGATGGGATTAACACCGCACCTTACTTTGGTTGGGAAACTAGTGATTAGTTTTACGATGTTTGCAGGCCGCCTTGGTCCGCTCACATTAGCTTATGCACTGGGGCCTAAGAAAGGTAAAGAATTGTACCGTCATCCAGAGGGTAAAATGATCATTGGATAAGGAGTTTGAACAGAGAGATGAAAAAACAGCAGTTTGCAGTAATCGGTCTTGGACGATTTGGCGGCGCTCTAGCTACGGAATTAATGGATCTAGGCTACGAGGTACTAGGCATTGACCGAGATGAGGAAGTCGTAAACGATATGAGTGAATTGCTTACTCATGCCGTTGTGGCGGATGCCACAGATGAAGAAGTGCTGAGGTCGCTCGGCATACGCAACTTTGATTGCGGGATTGTCGCCATTGGAAACGACATTCAAATGAGTATTTTAGCAGCGATTTTATTAAAAGATTTAGGAGTAAAAACGGTTGTTGCTAAGGCAATAACGACACTCCATGGCCGCGCACTGGAGAAGATAGGCGTAGATCGTGTGATCTTCCCAGAGCGGGATATGGGAATCCGCGTAGCTCATCAACTTGTAACGCCAAACTTACTCGACTATATCGAGCTGTCTAAAGATTATAGTATCGTGGAAATGACAGTGCCTGAGCAGTTGCATGGTAAGACACTGGCAGAGCTTAATCCGCGCGCCCGTTTTGGCTGCAGTATCGTCGCCCTCCATAAGCCGAATGGGGTCATCGTAGCACCCACAGCTCTTGACCACCTTCAGAAGGGCGATATCATGGTTATCATTGGCGCAAATGAAAAAATTGACGGCTTTGAAGCTGAGGTTGTCAACAAAAATTAAAAAAACGAAGGTGCAAATACACTCATGGAAAGCTCAACTACAGATATCATTCAACATTTATTAATTTTACTGATCTTTATATTGAGTGTAGGGATGATTGCCGGGAAATTAGCGGCATTTCTTAAACTGCCGGATGTTGTCTTGTTTATTGCCGCAGGGATGCTTCTAGGTCAAGGCCTTCACCTTATTAGTGAAACGAGCAGTTCACTGACGAATCAGCTTATTTTAACGGTAGGCTCTTCGCTGATTCTGTTTGATGGGGGAAGAAACATTCATTTTAGCGGAATCCGTAAAGTATGGATTACTCTTACTTTACTAAGCGTACCAGGCGTGTTAATTACGATGGCCCTTGTTGGGGTTGCAGTACACTACTTGTTTGGGATGGAATGGATTTATTCTTTCCTAGCGGCGGCTGTTATCGCTTCAACGGACCCCGCGTCCATTATGCCTGTCTTTAAGCAGGTGAGGATTAAGCAGCGGGTTCGTGAGACGGTAGAGAGCGAATCCGCATTTAACGATGCGACTGGATCGATCGTTACGTTTTCTTTACTCGCTGTGGCTAGCGGCAAGGGAACACTTGATTTCGGAGCGATGTCGTGGGATTTTCTGAAAACGGCGATTGGCGGAATATTGGTAGGTATCGTTGTATCCCTCATCCTAACCTATTTAGTTGCTCATAAGAAACACGGAATATTGCGGGAATATACGACGATCGGAATGATTGTGGTTGCACTCGGCTCCTATCTCGTAGGTGATATACTCGGTGTAAGCGGCTTTATGGCTACTTTTGTTGCTGGTTTAATTTGGGGCAACGCGCATCAATTCGGTCTATCGATGCAAGACAAGCTGGATGAGACCAGCTCATTTGCGGATAATTCGGCGGTTATGATGAGGATGCTCATCTTTATGCTTCTCGGCAGCCAAGTGAATTTTGGCGTACTTAGCACGTATTTCTGGCCGAGTCTTGCTGCTGTCCTTGTGCTCATGTTCATTGCAAGACCTATTACCGTTCTGCTGTGTGCTCTTCCAGATCGTAAGACAAAATGGACTTGGCGTGAACTTTTGTTTATGTCTTGGGTTCGGGAGACAGGCGTTATTCCGGCAGCCCTCTCTGGAATGATTGCAGGCATGGGAATCGCCCATGCACGTGAGATTTCAGCGATTGCTTTTATGGCGATCGTATTGACGATTATCGTACAAGCCAGTACAACTGCTCTAGCTGCACGCAAACTTGGACTGGAAGAATAGCGAATCCTCCTGTGTTTTTAGTAACACAGGAGGATTCTTTGTTTGTTTTTAAGACCTATTCCACTTGAAAAGCTGTCATCGTCTCGGAAATGAGCTTACGAGCGGACCTGCTTAATTCAGCCTTGTCAGCATAAATAAGACATGTCGTTCGTCTCGTTTGTTCAAGTTCTTTCATATGTATAACAGTTAATCCATTGTCTTCAAGCAATTGAGGGCGTAAATACGATTTTGGAAGCAGTGCAGCTGCTTTAGATGTCGGAAGAAGCCTGATAATGGCTTCGAAAGAATCGATCTCCATACGAACGTCAGGCATGATTCCATATTGAAGGAATAAATCATCGATAAGTTTACGATACCAGGTTCCTTTGGAGAATGTAATCATGGGAAGACCGTTTAACTGGTCCATTTCCAAATGATTTGAATTCGTCATTACATGATGCTTAGGAAGTACTAGCTCCAAGTGATCGTGAAAAAGCGGAATACAATGGAGGCCGGATTCGCTAATGGACGAAGCAACGATGCCGACATCTACCTTATTGTCACGGAGATAGGACACAATTTCGTGTGTTTTGCCGGTAATTAGCTTCAGATCTGCATTCGGGTGCTTTTCCATGAACGTATTCACAAGAGATGGGAGGGTCGTTTGGAGCGTCGTTAAACTAGCACCTAACGTCACTGTACTTTGCTCATCATTTCTGAACTGTGCAATATTTTGCAGAAACTTAATATAATGCTGCTGCTGCTCGAGTGCAAATGTATAGGTCAACTGACCGATTTTTGTAAGCTCGAGCCTTTTTCCTTTGCGATGAAACAGCGATACGCCCAGTTCTTCTTCTAATTTGGCGACTTTACGAGACAATGCCGGCTGTGATAGATTCAGCAGCTTGGATGCTTTATTTAGACTGGATTGCTCAACCACCGTTGTAAAAACGTGCAGATCTTCAAGCAAAGTCACTCCACTCCTTTCATCGTTATACGTCTAGGTTATAACATTTAATAATTATATTGCAATTCCATTATAAGAAAAAAAGGAGTAACATGAAGGATGACACAAGTTGTTCACAACTTATCGATAAATTGTGACAATTTTCCAGGTCAACGTTGTGTATGAATAGTTTGGAGAACTATCTATTATGAAAATGCGCTATTTACGAAAGGGGAACGCTGATTTATGAAAGGGTTTTATTCCAGAAAACTGCATTCACTGCTAGGCGTCATTCCGCTCGGTGCCTTTATTGTGGAGCATGTGCTGACCAACTTTTCGGCTTATGAAGGCGGTAAAGAGAAGTTCGACAGTTATGTCACATTGCTCAACAGTATGCCGATAGTATGGTTTTTAGAAATTTTCTTCATCTTTCTGCCTCTCTTGTATCATGGGGTGTACGGTTTGTATATTGCTTACCAGGCTAAACCGAATGTCGGACGTTTTGGGTATGAACGGAATGTTAGATATCTGCTTCAACGTATTACTGGGGTCATTACATTTATATTTGTCATCTGGCACGTGTATGAAACTAGATTCCAAGTTGCTTTAGGGAATGTAACACATGAAGAGCTCGGTCAACACATGAACAGCATCGTATCGAATCCATTTGTGTTTACGCTTTATGTAATCGGTGTCATTTCTGCAGTGTTCCACTTCAGCAATGGATTGTGGTCTTTCCTAGTGAGCTGGGGGATTACGATTGGGCCTAGAGCTCAGCGGGTATCTTCCTACATTTGTATGACTCTGTTTGTAATCATCTCACTTATGTTCATCCTTTCACTTGTCGCTTTCCGCGGGGAAGAATTTCAAGCGGCAGCTTCACTCATGCAATCTGTTCAACCATTCATTGGCTAAGGAGGGTCTAAAGATGGCTAAGAAAAATATTATTATTGTCGGCGGCGGTCTTGCGGGTTTGATGGCAACCATTAAAGCTGCAGAAGCCGGCGTTCATGTAGATTTATTTTCGATTGTTCCTGTTAAACGTTCTCACTCGGTATGTGCGCAAGGCGGTATTAACGGTGCCGTGAACACGAAAGGGGAAGGCGATTCTCCTTGGGAACATTTTGACGATACAGTATACGGCGGGGATTTCCTCGCGAATCAGCCGCCTGTTAAAGCAATGGCTGAAGCGGCACCTGGCATTATTCACTTGATGGACCGGATGGGGGTTATGTTTAACCGGACTCCGGAAGGTCTTCTTGATTTCCGCCGCTTCGGAGGAACGAAGCATCACCGTACCGCTTTTGCCGGAGCGACAACAGGTCAGCAGTTATTGTACGCGCTGGATGAACAAGTTCGCCGCTGGGAATCAGAAGGACTTGTAACGAAGCGCGAGGGATGGGAATTTATCCAGGCTATTGTAGACGATGAAGGTGTATGCCGCGGTATTGTCGCTCAAGATTTGAAGTCGATGGAAGTGCATGCGTTCATTTCTGACGCAGTTATTTTGGCTTCAGGCGGTCCTGGTATTATTTTCGGTAAAACAACGAACTCCGTGATCAATACAGGTACAGCAGCAAGTGCTGTATATCAACAAGGCGTCCATTATGCTAACGGTGAATTCATTCAAATTCACCCAACAGCTATTCCAGGAGATGATAAGCTTCGTCTTATGTCTGAATCTGCCCGCGGTGAAGGCGGCCGGATCTGGACATACAAAGACGGTAAGCCTTGGTACTTCCTTGAGGAGAAATATCCTGCGTATGGGAACCTGGTTCCGCGGGACATTGCGACTCGGGAAATTTTCAATGTGTGCGTAGAGCAGAAGCTGGGTATTAACGGCGAGAACATGGTGTACCTAGATCTCTCACACAAAGATCCGAAGGAACTAGATGTTAAGCTTGGCGGTATTATTGAAATCTATGAAAAATTCGTAGGCGATGACCCTCGTAAAATTCCGATGAAAATTTTCCCTGCGGTGCACTATTCCATGGGCGGTTTGTGGGTTGACTACAATCAAATGACGAACATCCCAGGACTATTCGCGGCTGGAGAGTGTGATTACCAATACCACGGGGCGAACCGTCTGGGGGCAAACTCCTTGCTGTCTGCTATTTATGGCGGTATGGTGGCTGGTCCTAAAGCTGTGGAATACATTAAAGGACTCAAAAAATCAGCTGAGGATGTTTCTTCGACGGTATACGATCGCTATAAGAAACAAAACGAACAAAAATTCGAAAGCATTATCAAAATGGAAGGTACAGAAAACGCATATCTTCTTCACAAAGAGCTTGGCGAATGGATGACGGACAACATGACCGTTGTACGTCACAATAAGAAACTTGAAGCAACGATCGCCAAAATCAAAGAGCTGAAAGAACGTTACCATCATATCAACATGAATGATACATCTCGTTGGAACAACCAAGGCGCATCGTTCACTCGTCAATTGTGGAACATGTTCGAGCTTGCTGAGGCGATGACACTTGGAGCACTTCTGCGTAACGAAAGCCGCGGAGCTCACTATAAACCAGAATTCCCTGACCGTAACGACGAGGAATTCTTGAAAACAACCAAAGCGACATGGACGCCAGACGGTCCGCAAATTTCGTATGAAGACGTCGATGTATCTCTAATACCGCCGCGTATCCGTGACTACTCGAAAGAAAAATAAGGAGGGAGATTGAACATGGCTGAAACTGCTGCCCCTGTAAAAAAAATAAAATTAGTGGTTACTCGTCAGGACGAGCCAACCTCGAAGCCTTATACTGAGGAATTTGAAATTCCTTATCGTCCGGGAATGAATGTAATCAGTGCTCTGATGGAAATTCAGCGTAACCCAGTCAATGCAAAAGGCGATCATACAGCACCTGTCTGCTGGGAATCGAACTGTCTTGAAGAAGTGTGCGGCGCTTGCTCTATGGTCATTAACGGCAAACCTCGCCAAGCCTGCGCAGCACTCGTTGACAAGCTTGAACAGCCGATTCGAGTAGAACCAATGCGTACTTTCCCGGTTGTACGTGACCTAGTCATTGATCGCAGCCGGATGTTTAACGCTTTGAAACGCGTTAAAGCATGGATTCCAATTGATGGAACATACGATCTAGGACCTGGACCACGTATGGCTGAGCAGAAACGCCAATGGGCATATGAGCTGTCCAAATGTATGACTTGCGGTGTTTGTTTGGAAGCTTGCCCGAACGTAAATGAGAAAACAGATTTCATTGGACCAGCGGCCATTTCCCAAGTTCGTCTGTTCAATGCTCACCCGACAGGCGCGCTCAATGCCGATGAGCGTCTTGAAGCATTAATGGAAGACGGTGGTATTGAGGGTTGCGGTAACTCGCAAAACTGTGTACGCTCTTGTCCAAAAGGCATTCCGCTTACAACTTCTATTGCTGAAATGAATAAACAAACGACGAAACATATGTTCAAACGTTGGCTTACTGTTTAATTCACTTATGAGTATGAAAAAGGCAGGCTTCGAAAGAGGCTTGCCTTTTTCGTATTTCATGAATTGATATGGTATAATTTTCATATTTCTAATACGGTTTAAAAGATACATGGGGGCGGGGAAACAGCTTATGATTATTGATAAACCGATTACTGGGCAAGATCTTGTAGAGCAGTTTAGCAAGTTTGGCATCCATGAAGGAATGACTTTATTGGTACACTCTTCGCTTAAAAGTATAGGCGGATGGATTGTTGGGGGCGCAGAGACCGTCATTTTGGCTTTAGAGCAGGTACTTGGAGCTGAAGGAACACTCATTATGCCGACACAATCTTCTCAGCTCACAGATCCAGCGACATGGATGTACCCTCCCGCGGATCCGAAGTGGTGGGACCTTATCAAAGACAACATGCCTCCTTACGATCCGCAGTTTACGATAACAGTCGGGATGGGGATTATTCCCGAAACATTTCGTAAACAGAAAGGCGTCATTCGAAGCAGGCATCCTCACGTATCCTTTGCCGCATGGGGGAAAGATGCTGAGCAAATGATGGCTCATCATTCACTGGATTGCGGTTTGGGGGAACAATCGCCGCTGGCGCGTATTTACGATTCTGATGGATGGGTGCTTCTGCTAGGAGTGGGTCATGACAGCAATACATCGTTCCATCTTGCAGAATATAGAGCGCAATATGAAGGCAAGCAAGAAATCGTTGCTGGTGCTCCTGTGAAGTCTGGGGAAGGGAAAGAGTGGGTCCAGTTCAAGGATATCAATTTTAACTCGGATGATTTTGACCAGATCGGGACCGATTTTGAAAAAGATTGCAGCGGCCGATATGTGAGAGGTCACGTTGAAGGAGCTTCATGTCTTCTAGCAAAACAGCGCGATTTAGTTGATTATGCTGTGAACTGGTTAGAGAAATACCGCAGACTTGAGCAGACGAGTGCCAGTTCATCAAATTAGAAGTGAATTGACTGGGGATGGACAGAAAGCAAAAGAGCTTCAGCGAACGATTACGATCACTGAAGCCTAAGTTAACGAATTATTTTAACACTTTACGAATGATGGAAAGTCCATTTTTCGCTGATGGATAGCGGAAGCTGAAGTCGAAGGCGTTCGTCTGTTTCAGCACGCTTTTCATATGAGAAAACGTATTAAAACTGCTTTCCCCATGATAACTTCCCATTCCGCTTTCTCCTACGCCGCCGAACGGAAGATACGGGGAAGCAATATGCATGAGTGTATCATTAATACATCCCCCGCCGAACGAAATAGACTCCATAATCAGCTCCTGCACAGCGGATTCATTACTGAATAAGTATAGAGCAAGCGGCTTTGGCCGTGCGTTTACAGCTTGAATCACTTCCGAAATGTCTTCGTATTCAATAACGGGCAGAATAGGTCCGAAAATTTCCTCCTGCATGACGGCAGAATTCCATGTGATATCGTCGATGACCGTTGGTTCAATTGTGCTTCTGGATGGATCAACCTGACCGCCGATCACAATATGCCCCTCTTGTAAGAATGATATGAGCCTACTGTAATGTTTAGGGGAGACGATTTTAGCGTAGTTTGGACTCTTTACAGGTTCTGATCCGTAGAACTCATGAATCACCTTTTTCATAAGAGCAAGAAGTTCATCTTTCACGCTGCGGTGAACAAGAAGATAGTCTGGTGCAATGCACGTCTGACCCGCGTTCGTATATTTGCCGAATACAATCCGTTTAGCGGCAAGCTCTAAGGAAGCGTCCTTATGAACGATGCACGGACTTTTGCCGCCAAGCTCAAGTGTAACGGGAACGAGCCGCTTGGACGCTGCTTCCATGACGATTTTTCCTACATTCACACTTCCGGTGAAGAAAATTTTGTCCACAGGCTGATTGAGCAGCTCTTGGCTTTCTTCAACACCGCCTTCTACAACGGCTACATAGTTAGATGGATAAATATCACTGAGCAGTGAAGAAAGCAAGGATGAGACTGCCTTTGTAAGCTCTGAAGGCTTCAAGATTGCCGTGTTTCCGGCAGCAATGGCACCAATGAGCGGCGCTATGGCGAGCTGGAACGGATAGTTCCATGGAGATATGATGAGGGCGACTCCGTATGGCTCTGGAATGATTTTACCTTTCGCTCCGAAATGGATGATGGCGGTCTTCGCTCTTTGCGGCTTACTCCATTTGCGGAGATGCCTCATGACATGCTTGATTTCACTAAGCACAAATCCAACCTCGGTAGAATAGGCTTCCATTTCTGATTTGTTCAAATCTTTCCGCAAACTGTTCATAATTTCGGCTTCTCTCGATATAATCGCATCACGCAATTTGGCAAGCTGCTCCAATCGAAAGCCGATGGTTCTAGTAGCGCCGCTATGAAAATATAATTTCTGCTCTTGCACAAGCTTGGAAATAGACATACAGCCTCATCCTTTATTGTTTATTATTCATATGACTAGTATACATGAACCAAAGGAGGTTCAGGAATGACTCTAGATACAGAAAGGGGTACTCCAAGCAGGAATGAGTGGTTACAGACCCGAAATAGTCGAAAAATATCAAGGCGTCAGTTTATTAGGCGAAGTCTAGGAGCTGCGGCCCTGGCTGCAGGAGCGATTGGATTATACGGCTCATTATGGGAGACTAAGGCTCTTGAGGTCACGAGGCTCACACTTACCTTTCCGAAGCTGCCAGCGGTCTTTCACGGAATGACGATTGTACATTTCAGTGATGTGCATTTAGGATTTGCAACAGGAAGAAGGGAGCTTGAGAGAGTTGTCTTACAAATTGAGAAGGCGCGTCCTGATTTGATTTGCTTCACAGGCGATATCGTAGATCATGAAGCGAGCGAGATGATAGATTGTATGGATTTATTGTCCCGGTTACAGGCGCCATTCGGCAAGTATGCGGTGCTTGGCAATCATGATTATGATAAGAACGGTGAGGAGGTACGCATGAATCTGTCGGAGGCTGGATTCAAGGTGCTGATCAATGAAAATGACCGTATCGTTAAAGATAGCGATTCAATCTTTATCGCTGGTTTGAATGACGGCCTTCTGCGTGTTCCAAGAATGGACCTGGCAAGCGAAGGCATTCCAGAAGACGGATTTAAAATATTGCTCATGCATGAGCCAGATTTCGCGGATGAGGCTGATCTGTATTCAATTCAAGTACAGTTGTCTGGTCATAGTCATGGGGGTCAAGTCAGACTTCCATGGATCGGTGCGCTCCATACACCGCAAGGGTCTCATAAATATGATCAAGGACTATATTCCATTGGAAATAACGGTATGAAGCTATATGTAAATCGAGGAATTGGGACGACAAGACTGCCCATCAGACTGCTATGCAAACCTGAGCTTACCATCATACAATTAAATGCATATTAGAAAAATGGATTTGTTTAGTAATTTGTTACATAAATGAAATGTAGTTGTTATGTAACTCTAACAATGGGCGGGTACACTTATTACATGACCCCCTTTTTGATGATATATAAATGTAAGGACCCGATGAGATCGGGTCCTCTTTTTTTGCCAATATTAGAGGGGGACTGTTACTTTGCGTTTTTGTTTGAAGTACACCCACTCATTAAATCCGATTTCTTTCAAGCGGGTGCGTACTTCCTCCCACTCGTCTCCGACACGGCTAGGCTTATGCGCATCTGAGCCGAAAGTGACGTTTACACCGTAAAACAAAGCCCGTTCAAGAATATCATCGGATGGATACCAACCGCCGCTCAGCTTTGTTTTTCCAGAAGTGTTAATTTCAATAGCGACATCACAGTCAGCGATGACTTGAAGTGTATCATCGATGGCTTTCGCAGCAGGAATATCCGAGAAAGCAGGGTAATTGCCCTTCATAGCGTCGATGTGTCCCATAATTTGAAACATGCCGCTTTTCGCAGAATCGCGAATCATCTCGTAGTACGTTTTTTTATCAGCGATTTGCTCCTCCAGCGATAGTTTCTTCCACCGATTTTTATTGAAAATGCTTATGTCTCTAACGTGATGAACCGAACCAATAATATAGTCAAAAGGATAGGGAGCAAGCGCCTGTCTGTAAACTTCCGCATGAGCAGGAAAATAATCTGATTCAATGCCGAGAAGCACATCTATAACGCCTTCATACTCCGCTTTTAATTTAAGAACTTCTGCTACATAATTTGCAATTTCACTTTTGCCCATCGCGATATGAGGAAATGGCTGTTCTTCTTCGCTTCCAAAATAAGGTGTATGGTCGCTTATGCCAATGACTTGCAAGTTAGCCGCAATCGCTGCTTCTATATAATCCCGGATATTGCCGTCGGCGTGTCCGCAGCGAAAGTGATGTGTGTGAAGATCAAATTTCATGGTGTAAAGTCTCCTTTCGGGAACTGCTGGATTGCTATTATTCCGTACTAATAAATTGCGTTTCAGGCATTCCCTTTAAATCGCTTAGAAATTGCCGCATCGCTGAATTGACATAACGGCTCGATTTATAAATAACGCCTACAGGATGACTGACTTCAAGCTCAGTAAGCGGTATCGATTTGAGCGTCCCTAAGCGCAGCTCGTTCGTAATCGATTGTTTTGAGATGATGGCTGCTGCTAAGTTAATTTCAACCATCCGTTTCACTTCTTCACTGCTCGATAGCTCCATCACGACATGCGGCTCAATTTGATGGTCTTTACAAATTTGATCGACGAATCTTCGTCCTACCGTGTCAGGAGTAAGCAGAATGAGCGGTGTATCACGCAGTACTTCTACTGTCGCATGTTTCATACCCGCTAAAGGATGTTTAGGGGATACGACCAGTTCGAACGTATCATAATACAAAACCGATGTGTTTAAGTTAGGATTCCGTTCAATTAAATATCCAATACCTATATCGATAAGTCCGTTCTCAACTTGATTATAAATTTGGGATGATGGCATCGACTGAATTGTCGTTTTAATTAATGGAAACTGATCCTGAAAATATGAAAGCACCCGTGGTAATATTTGAATGGCTATCGAAGTAGTCGTACCGAGTACAATGTGTCCCTGCGGAATTTGTTCCAAATCAGACAGCTTCTGTTTCAATTCCTCGACAATCCCTAATATGCGTTCAGCGTGTTCTAGAAATACTTGTCCGCGGTCTGTTAAGGTGACGGGTTGGTTTCGGTCAACGAGCACCGTTTTAAATTCGTCTTCCAAACTTTTAATTTGGGCGGAAACGGCAGGTTGAGTTAAATTGAGCAGCTCTCCTGCTTTTCGAAAACTCATTGTCTTCGAGATCATCATAAGTGTTTCTAGTTGACTGATGTTCATGGAATCCCCTCCTTAAAGGTGTTACAGCAGCTCATCAATCTCCCGTTCTCTCTTTATATATATTAAAATTATAGGTTATTCCTTGAATTGGGGCAATGTTTCGTGAATATCGTAATATTATCCATTTCCTTAAGAAGGAGGAAAAAAGATACCTAAAGCGAATAGTGACAGAGATTAATAAATAAATGAACCCGAAAGCATAGGAGGAACTCTTATGAATGCGAAGCAAGCAAGGAGCTGGGTGATGTATGATTGGGCGAACTCGGCGTTCGCAACAACGATGTTAGCGGCGGTGCTTCCTGTCTATTATCAGAACGTAGCAGCGTCCAATCTGCCAGACTACTTGGCAACCAGCTATTGGGCCTTTACGCAGACAGCAGCCATGATATTAGTTGCGTTATTATCGCCATTTTTGGGTGCTATTGCAGACTCATCACAGCGAAAATCGGCATTTCTGAAAATGAGTGCGATCATTGGAGTTATTGCTTGTGCATTTATGACACTCGTAGGTTCTGGCAATTATATTGCAGCATCATTGCTGTTTATTGTCGCTTCTCTCGGGTTTTCAGGAGGAAATACATTTTACGATGCCATGCTGCCTGATATTGCTGCTCCGCACGAAAGGGACGTTCTGTCTGCAAACGGATATATGTACGGTTATATTGGCGGCGGCATCTTGCTGGCGATAAATATTGCGATGATACAACTATGGGATAAAATCGGTTTTGCAAGTGAAACCGCGGCTACGCAAGCTGTATTTTTGACGGTTGCGGTATGGTGGATGTTGTTCTCTATCCCAATCTTCCGTAATATCCCCGATCCTGCACGAAGAGAGAAGCGGAGTGTTTCCTTTTATGCGAAAGATGGATTTAGCCGTGTAGGTCAAAGTATTCGCCATCTTAAAAAATACCCCGAGCTTTTAAAGTACATGATCGCTTTTTTGTTTTTTAACGACGGGATCAGCACGATTATAAGTATGGCCACCATCTATGGAGCCGAGATTGGCATCGGAATGACGCATTTAATCGTCGCACTTCTCATCACACAATTTGTTGGCATCCCTTTTACATATCTATTTGGCAAAATCGCAAAGCGCATTGGTGCTAAAAAAGGTCTCTATCTTTCGCTTACGTTCTATGTTGTAATCGTCATTTTCGGTTATTTTATGCAAAGTGCACTGCACTTCTATATTCTTGCCTTTATGGTTGGCATCGTACAGGGCGGAAGCCAGGCGCTGGCACGCTCTATTTACAGTCAAATGGTGCCGCCTGCTAGAACGACAGAATTTTTTGGATTTCTTAGTTTATCGAGCAAGGTGTCATCTGCGGCGGGACCCGCTGTATTCGGGGTCGTAGCTGCGATTGCAGGCTCGAGTCGTCTTGCTATTTTGTCGGTCATTATGTTCTTTGTCGTCGGAATTATTCTGCTTCGGTTTGTCAATATCGAAAAAGGTGTACGTGAGGCTAAGTTTGATATTTCAGAATTTCACGGTACAGGCGGCACACCTTCAAATACTGCTTCTGTGTAGGTTTATGGCGCAAGGCATGCCGCTCATCTGTTACATCGCGTTATTGTGAGAGGGGAGGAAGTGTATGATTATATGCTAAGCCGTTTGGGATCAGAGGATCGGCGATTTTAATTGTGAGACTGCTTCCGCACGGTTTAGCTGAATCATAGGAAATGTTACCGATCGCGTTCGCCAGCTCATATTTCAGTGCGACCGATGATTCGCTAAGCGGATTCAAATCAGCTTCCGACCAATATGCTTTAGCGGCCTGTATGATGGTCTCGGCATCCTTTAAGGCATCTTCCCACATATCCCAGACAGAGGAGTCATACATGTCACCTGTTCCTGTTGGATCATACCATGGCGTACGGCTTTCATTAAGCACATCAAGCGTGACTTTTCTTTTATAAACGAGTTTGCTGATTTGACCTGCAGTCAGGATTCGTTTGATACCTGTCGGATCATGAAACAGCTTCTGGGCCTTAATCATATCTCGTGCTGCGGAATTCAAATCTTCAGATGTTAATGACTGCAATGCTTCTGGATAAAATGTTTTAGACTGCGAGTAGAGAATGCGAGTAATCTCGTCAGGCAGTGATTCGCCAAAATCAATTTCCTTCCAGACTGGAGTCTTCCACGTTGCGAGCCCCCTTTTTCTTCTTAATATAAGAGTATCCATCATCACTTCAAAACGCTGATGATCCCATTTGCGAAACCCCGAGCGGTAATAAATATAAGGATGTACGTTACGATCGAGTACGTGGTGAAGGGCAAAGCCTAGTACATAGATTTGAACCTTGCTGCCGCTGGGATGTTTGGCCGCCTCTTCCATAAGACCCATTAGAAAAGGACCACATTCATCGCGGTGCATCACATTGCCAAGATCCTCAAGCTTGGGCCCTTTAAGCCAAGGTAAGAAACGATGATAGAATAAAAAGTCAGGACCTTGGCAGCCAAAAGAGAACAGCCGTCTGTTTTCCGATTTTTGGATCCACTCTGACAATCCTTGTTTCTCCATTACTTCTTGCCCAAAAAGCAAATGAGCCCATATATTTGGCACATTTAACCCACCTTTCGACATATCCGTATTAGTAACCGCGAATCATGTCTATTGTACCGAATTTTGGAACTTTTTGATGAAATTTTTTCAATATTAAGGTATAATATAGCATGATTCAAAATGGGACTAAAGAAATAATTACATAACAACCATTGTCAAAGGGGCGGAAGACAGCACATGAGAGCAGAAGTAATCAATCCATTTATAGAATCTGCAAAGACGGTTATCCAACAAGTCATTCAAATTACACCATCGACGGGCAGTTTAGGAGTCCGTGAAATCAAATTGATTGAAGACTATATTTGGATTCAGATCGGCATGACAGGACAGTTCAGCGGGAACGTAGTCTTTGGCCTTGATGAACAAGTTGCTTTGCGTATGGTTTCCATCATGATGGGTGGATTTACAATTACGGAAATGGATGAGATGGGACAGAGTGCCATTTCAGAATTAGGAAATATGATTAGCGGAAATGCAAGTACGCTGCTTTCTAACCAAGGGGTTGTTGTTGATATTACACCTCCAAAAGTAGTAAAATCACAAAATGACGCTTCATTTGTATCGCAAAAGGCTCTTTGTATTCCACTTCTGATGGATGGTATTGGAGAGTTTGATATTCAAGTGATGGTCTCCTAAATTCTTTTGGAGAAAGGCAGAACGTATGCTTAATAATAAAGTTGTCGTCATTACTGGTGCTTCTAGCGGGATTGGCGCGATTACGGCACAGATGCTTTCTGAACGGGGTGCTATTCCTGTACTGGCCGCCAGAAGTATGGATAAGCTGCAGAAGGTAGGAGAACGGTTAACGAATCCTCATTTGCTCATTCAGATGGATGTCACCGATCAGCAGCAAGTAGACAGTGGTTTTAAGCGCATATATGATACATATGGACGTGTTGATATTTTACTTAATAATGCTGGATACGGCGTATTTGAATACGCGGATCGCATGGATACCAGGGAATTTGCAGCGATGATGGATGTCAATTATATGGGGATTGTACGCTGTACAAAAGCTGTGCTGCCGAAGATGCTTGAAGCAAGAAGCGGGCATATTGTTAACGTCGCTTCAGCAGCTGGCAAAATTGCTACTTCTAAATCATCGGCATATTCAGCTACGAAGCATGCGGTTCTTGGCTTCAGTAATGCACTAAGACAAGAGCTAAGGGGCACTGGAGTTAAGGTATCGACAATCAATCCTGGACCTATTGATACTCCATTTTTTGAAGTGGCCGATCCTTCAGGACAATACGTCAGCAATGTGAAATGGTTCATGATGAAGCCTGAGAAAGTGGCTAAGACGATAGTGTCTGTAATGGAGAAGCAAAAGGAAGAAGTCGACTTGCCAAGGCTCGCGGGTATAGGACTGAAGTTGTATCAGTTATTTCCTCGCTTAGCGGATCGACTTACGTACAATATGTTGAATAAGAAATGATCGAACAGTCTTTCTCGGTGATGAAGGACTGTTTTTGTATGCTTGGGAGATTAACCTCTTTATTTGTTGCGAGAGAGGCTTTCGCATATAATGAATAAAGAATGAATGAATATAAAGGATGGAATTAGATGAACGTAACGTCATTTGAAGGACTCGGCATTGCGCAGGATTTATCGGCTAAGCTGCTTGAGTACGGAATTAAAACCCCTACTCCTGTGCAAGTGGAGAGTATTCCAGCAGTACTTGAAGGAAGAGATCTGCTGGCGCAATCGCAGACAGGGACGGGCAAGACAATCGCTTATTTGCTGCCAATATTGCAAAAAATAGATCCCAATTTAAAACAAACACAAGCGCTTATTCTTGCGCCTACGCAAGAACTTGCCATGCAAATTGCACGTGAAGGCGAGAAGTACGGAAGTGATCGTCAAATCAAAGTGCTCGGTCTTATTGGCGGCGCTTCTATTAAGAGACAACTGGAGAAGCTGAAGCAGCATCCGCAGCTTATCGTCGGAACTCCGGGCCGAATTCAGGAGTTTATCGCTATTCGCAAGCTGAAAATGCCTAATATCAAAACAATTGTCATTGATGAGGTTGACCAAGTATTTGAACTAGGCGGTTCTAAGGATGTAGAGAGCATACTGCGAAGCAGTTTGCGCGATCGCCAGCTCGTTTTCTTATCAGCAACCATCAATCCGGAAATTCGTAAATTAGCAGAGCAAGAAATGAAAAATCCGGTTGAAGTCGGGATTGAACCTGAACAGCGCATATCCAGCACGATAGAACATTTCTATTTTATCTCAGAAGAGCGCGACAAAATGGATATGCTGCGCCGTATTATTCGTACGTATGGTTCCAGTAAAGCGATTGTATTTGTGAATAATACGAACGATATCGCTGAAGTGGAAGCAAAGATGAATTATGTCGGTCTTGATGCGAAGGCAATCTATGCCGACGCTGATAAAATTACGCGAAGCCTCGTTCTGCGCCAGTTCCGTGAAGGCAAAATAAGACTGCTTGTTGCTAGTGACGTAGCTGCTCGCGGGTTAGATATTGAAGGACTGGATTTTGTGATTAACTTCGACCCGCCTATTGACGCTGAACATTATGTACACAGAGCGGGTAGAACAGGCAGAATGGGCCGTAAAGGAACAGCGATTACGCTTATTACCCCACGTCAGCAATTTATTATGAAAAAATTCGGCAAAGAACTTGGCGTTTCATTTGAGGAACGTAAGCTGTATGGCGGTAAAGTTATAGCTGCTGACAGCTCCAAAGATCGAGCTTCTAGAGCAGTTGCTTCAGCTTCCAAGGTACGTAAACCAGCAGCACAAAAGCCTGCAGCAGACCGTAAAAATGACAGACACAGGGATCGGAAAAATAAAGGAGCGCCGAAGTGGCTTAAGAACAAACCGCCAAAAGCGTAACCACAAAAGAGGTGACACGGATGAGTCAAATCCCCGTACTTGAAGTTAACCGCTTAAGCGGCGGATACAGTACGAAACGACCCGTACTGCACGATATTAACTTTCATGTAGAACCGGGTGAAATGGTCGGACTGATCGGACTAAATGGTGCTGGTAAAAGTACAACGATGAAGCATATTTTAGGGCTTATGTCTCCGCAGCAAGGTGAAATTCGAGTCCAAGGTCAATCGAGGAACGAAGCGTCTCAGTCTTATCATTCATCAATAGCTTTTGTTCCGGAGTCACCTCTTCTTTATGAGGAATTGACGGTCCGCGAACATCTAGAGTTTACGGCGAGATCGTATGGTGTAGATCGTGAACAGTTTGAGAAGAGATCTGAGCGGCTGCTCAAGTTATTTCATATGACGGATAAAGTAAACAGTCTGTCCATGCATCTGTCCAAAGGGATGCGTCAAAAGGTAATGATCATGTGTGCCTTCATAGCTAAGCCGCCGCTGTATATCATAGACGAACCTTTTTTGGGACTCGATCCGCTTGGGATCCGTTCGCTGCTTGATTTCATGATGGAGATGAAGTCAGAAGGTTCTTCAATTTTGCTCAGTTCACATATATTGTCGACGATCGAGAATTACTGTGACCGTTTTATTGTACTGCATCAAGGCGTAATTATTGCACAAGGAACACTTGCGGAAATTCAGGCTCAGGTAGGCCGTCCTGATGCTACACTGGAACAATTATTTTATATTCTAGTGCAGGGCGGGGAATGAGATGGATTTAATTAATTTGCGAAAGCGGCGGCGAGCTGCCTTTTGGGGAGATGTGGTTCCGTATTTGGGATATGTGATCCAAAGCGGGGTTGCTGTCGTATTTTTATTTTTGCTAATCGCTTTTTCCGCGTGGTATACGTCTTTCGTACGGCACATCCCGGATCATTTACCCACTAACCTAATTATGCTTATTGTATTAACTCCGTTATCTATATACGGCAGTTTTCGCACCTATTTGCAAGCTGCTGATGTGATTTTTCTGCTTCCTCAAGAATCGCGGATGACCAGCTATTTTGCCGGCAGTTTTCGAAGCGGAGTCATTTATAAATTTGCGGGACTCTCTATTCTTTTTCTCACTTTGTGGCCGCTGTACGTTCGAAGTTGCGATGATCCGAGACCGTTCTTGTTATTCTGGTTGCTGCTGCTCGCAGTAAAGATTGTAAGTAATTACGGTGCGTGGCAGGAGCTGAAAATGGTGTTTCGGCGAGATGCGCGGCTATTTCGACTTCTTAGATGGGGAGTCATTATTCTCATATTAGCCACATGGCTTTGGCAGCCCATTAGCAGAGCGCTGATATTTGCTTCGCTCTTGATGATCACTTATATGTTGTCCTTGCGCATTCCTGACAAATATGTTGTTGGATGGGACACATTGATTGCTGCAGAGAAAGCTCAGGTTGGACGAGTTATGCTTATGTTAAGCTGGTTCGTCGATGTTCCTGCGCAGGCCCAGCGTGTCTATCCGCGTCGTTTACTCGGTTTTGCGGGTAATCGGCTGCCTTGGAAGCAATCGTCCGCATTTCCTTATTTGATGACGAAAACTTTAGTACGCAGTGACATTCTAGGCATTCTAATCCGTTTAACCATTTTGGGCGCACTTATTATTTGGTGGATGCAAGGAACTTGGCTGGGAACGGCTGTTTACCTGTTCTTTGTGTTCGTTCTAGGTATACAGGTTTCTGCTCTTCGGAGGTATCATGCAGAGTCGCTGTGGGTTTCTTTATATCCGCTGCCTCCAGGATCACAGCGGCAAGCTGTTCTAAACATCGTATTCAAAATTCAGCTAGTACTGTCTTGCCTCCTCTGGCTTCCATTTGCTGCAGCCTTAATGGGAGAGAACCCAATGAGCCAAGTACCTCTTGTGATTGGGACAGGAATTGCAGGCATATTAGTCACCGCATTATATAACCGATCTTTAGCTCGAAAATGGCTTAAAGAGGATGAAGAACAATATTAATTTAAAATGAGGCCGAGAGCTCCCCGGCCTCATTTGTATTAATAAAAATGCATAGACCGGGTAATGATGACCAGCAGGATAAAGAGGACAAGAATTGCGCCTGCATTCATTCCGAAACCATATCCATGTCCATATCCATGCCCGTGAACATGCCCATGTAAAGGTACATTCACATGAACAGGAACATGCCCGTGTACATGTCCATGTAAAGGTACGTTTACATTTACAGGCATATGTCCGTATGCAGGAGCAATTCCGTAAGGACTGACGTTAATATTTTCCCCCATGCTCATTCCCCTTTCTCTGTGTATTTGTGTGTACGTACAACGTATTGTATGTACAACAACACAGGTATGCTTGGGCATAAGTATAAATAGAGGGAAAAATAACCCCCAGAGAAATGACCGGGGGTTATCCTAATGAAATATTTATGAGAAGTTAACCTTGCTGAATATCCAGTACACCTTGGTAAATGAGATCGTACAGCTCCTCCAAGTATTCCTCCTCGATACAAGAGAAGGCGACGCGAAGATCGTGTTCACCCAGTGCAATCGTACCTACACCATATTTATGAATAAGGTGCTGACGAAGCGTTTCAGCATCAACGGTTTTCAGCTTCAGACACATGAAATATCCTGAATTAAACGGGTAGTATTCCCATACATCGCCGTATTTGCCACTGTCGAGAAGTGATTTTACTTTATTCGCGCGGCCTTTCATGATCGCGAATTTCTCTTCCTTCTGACTTTCAAATTCAGGGGATTGCAGCGCACGAAGCACAAACGTTTGTGAAGGATGGGCTCCGCTCGAAATGGTAGCGCGGATAATGCCGAGCGTCTTTTGCTCTAGAGCATTCATGACTTCATCTTGTTCTGCTGCAAACGTAATGAATCCGACTCTAAATCCCCATACGTACTCTTCCTTGGTCGCTCCGTCTACTTTAATAGGCAGAATACGAGGATGGAGACCAACAAGTTTGCCGAACAATGATTCACGAAGAGAATCGTCAAAGAACAGACCGAAATAGGCATCATCCGTTACAACAACGACATTGATTCCTGCTTCTGCTGCTTCCTCAATGGCTGCGACAATTTCTTGACCTTCCTGAACGCCAGGTGTATACCCGGTCGGATTGTTCGGGAAGTTCAGGATGACGACAGCTTTACCCTTATGACGCTGTGCAAGAAGCGCTTCGCGGAGTCCTCTGCTGTTAAACTTCATGTCCTCAGTGAATAATGGGTAATTTACAATTTCCGCATGACGGCGAATACCGAAAGTAAGTTCATAATTCTCCCAGTTTTTGTCCGGGTATATAACAACATCTCCTTCATCGACAAACAGATCAGCGACAATGCTTAGTCCATGAGTGAGTGCATTGGTTACAATGGGGTTACTGAATTTTTTATTTTCTAACGAAGGGTTCTCCTTAACCATTTTGCTGCGCCATGCTTTACGAAGTTCCGGTTTTCCTGCAGGAGGAGCATATGGGTATAGGTCTTGGGGTTTGAATGCGGACAACGATTGCTGTATAACTTCTAAATGCATCGGAGCACCGTCTTCAGTAGCGATACCGATCGTCGCATTGAATTTTTTCGCATGAGCAGAAGCTTCGGCCGATTGGCTCAGAATTCCCTCTTTAGGGAAATAAATTTCTTTTCCAAGTGTAGAGAGCATGTCGTACACATGTGCATTGCCAGTTTTGATACTTTCATTTAACTGTCCCGCCAGTGGGTTCATCGTTTTAATTCATCCTTCCAAGTCTATATTGGTGTAAAGTGGCACCGTAATTTCTGTTGCCTAACATTATACCACCATGATATAGAACCGTCACGGAAAAAGACATTTTACTCAGCGTGAAATGGACAATATTTTTGCATATGCTGAACCGTTTCTTCATCCCGTGTATGGTTTCGTTTTGTAAGTCCGTCTACAACCTGGTTAAACGGTCCTTCCTTCAAATTTTGTCCAAATTTAAACTTGGCTGTCATTTCCTCCGGCACAATTTTAATCATTGCAACGCCTTGCAGTCTTGGGATGTAACGTGGATCGTCTGGCGTAATTGGATCGTATCCGCCCTCAGGTTGAAGCTTCTGCATAAATGCGGTAAAGGCTTCCGACTTCTCGTGCAAATCTTCGATCAATTCGGCAGTTCCTTTAACCATCACACTTTTAAAAAAAGCAGTCGCTGGACAAGCCATTTCCGGGTCGCTGAAATAAGATGGAATCAGTGCATACTCCTTAGCGACTGTGAAGCTGACTTTAGACTCGTGCTGCAAATGCTTCATTTTCTCTCCAACCTTGCTTCCGTGAAAGTAAAATACTTCGTTCGCGTATGCGAAATTCAGCGGAGTAACTCTAGGCCATCCATCAGCTCCTACTGTTCCTAAATAGCCAAAGCTCATTTCATTTAAAAACTGTTCAATCTCTTCGTCTTGCCACATATCAAATTCTTTTCTACGCATTTTGATAGCGCCCTCCCTAGCATATACCGATATTCGGTCCTTCAAGGTTACTCCAAGTGTATTTCATCAATTGACATTAAAAAAGAACCAATTTACATTTATTTTCATATACCAATTTTGTTGGTTATAAGTGTAGAAAGGGGTGGCAGCTTTGTCGCTCGACTTCACATTGCCATTTCAAACTTGTCTCGAAACATATCATTATAAATATTTAGCTTTGTACCATGCATTCAGAATAGCCATTTATGACGGAACTTTACGGGCAGGTACGAAGCTTCCTTCTTCAAGAGAACTCGCCAAACTGTACGGATTATCACGGGGCAGCGTAGGTCAGACGTATGAAATGTTAATGGCCGATGGATACGTTCGGAGTGAAGTAGGCAGAGGTACTTTTGTAACAGAGAATGCGTCTTCCGCTTCTCCTAACAAGACAGCAGCAGAGCTGACTTTATCGGCTTGGGGAGAACGAATGATGAAACCGGATTCGAATGTCATCATTGCCGATGACTGGCTGCAGGAAAGTACGAAGATCAGCTTTATTGCCAGCGGTGCATCTATGGATCATTTCCCGTACTTAGAGTGGAAAAGTGCTTTGTCGTATGCCGCTAAAGAGATTCATTTAGAAGGTCAACAGGGTCACAATCCAGCAGGAGACTACAAGCTGCGTGAAACAATTGCCAGCCATTTGCGGCGCAGCCGCGGTATTAATGCGGAGGCAGATCAAGTCGTATTATTCAGCGGGTCCATGCAGGCGATTGCGCTGCTGTGCCAGTTGCTTCTTGGTGCGGGAGACCAAGCGGTGGTAGAAGAACCAGGATACCACGGAATACGCAGAGCTATTTATGCCTTTGGTGCAAAGGCTATCCCTGCACAAGTGAATGAACAAGGGATAATGCCTGCCGATTGGGAAGCGAAGGTGTTATTCGTAACAACGAGCAGACAGTTCCCAACCGGAGCAGTGCTGTCATTGCAGCGAAGAAGAGAGCTGTTAGCGTGGGCTAGACGCAAAAATGCTGTCATTATCGAAGACGATTACGACAGTGAATTTCGCTGGGGAGGAAGACCCATCGAGCCACTTAAGGCACTTGATGAGGAGGACCGAGTCATTTATATCGGCACCTTCTCGAAGACGATGTTTACGGATCTCAGAATAGGATACGCTGTTCTCCCTCGAAGCCTCATTCGTCCAGTCTACCTGGCAAAAGGATTGTACGATCCGCTGCCGCCAGCCCTTCTCGAACAACGGGCACTGGCGCGTTTTATGAGCCGCGGCGAATATGAACGTCACCTCCGCCGAATGCGCCGAGTCTACGGAGCTAGACATGATCTGTTCTGTACCTTAATGAAAAAGTATGCGTCTGATTTATTTACCTTGCTCCCCGCAGACGCCGGCCTGCACGTATACACCAAGTGGCGTCGTTCTGCAGAGGAGTACGCTGCCTTCCGTGCAGCAGCAAAGCAGCGTGGCCTTGTATGGAGAGATGCATCCCTATACCACACAAAGCCAGCCCCGCCTGCTGCCTGCTTCAACTTCGCTCATCTGAGCGAAGATCAAATCAAAGAAGGTGTTCACCTCCTAAGACAAGCATGGCAAGACGTGCAAGACCTGGCCAATTAAGTGTATACTATAAAACATATACTTGATTGAAGTGGAAGTAGATATACTCGCGCAGACGTAAAGCGTGTTTCTTCCGCCTGCGAAGCACAGGAAGAAACGAAAACGACTTAATATATCCTAAAATAAACATAGAACGCAAGGATTTAGGGGTCATATTTCCCTTGAATTAAGGGAGGAAACAAGGAGGGATTCAACCATGTTACATGCATCGCCAGCCTCTTTTGTGCTGAAACCTGCTTTGGCAAAAATCGTGTGTGAGCCAGGGTGGAAATGGCAGAAACGGGAGAAACCGATGCAAAATTACGATTTGTTTTATGTATGGAGCGGCGAAGGTACAGTAGTGCTTAATGACAAGCCTTATGAAGTCAGCAAAGGAAGCTGTTTCTTATTTAAGCCGGGAGACTATACGAGTGCCACTCATAATCCGCAGAAGCCGCTTGTACTTACGTATATTCATTTTGATGTAGACGAACCGGTAACTGAGGTCCCGGTTTCTTACCGCAAACTAAGAGAAACGGTAGATTTTGAGCATATGCTGTCCCGTTATGTGAGACTGTTTCTTGTCAAAACATATGCGGCTGAAGAGGAAGCGAAGCTGATCTTAAAGCAGCTCATGATTTATTTGCTGCGTGAAGATCAGGAGGAACCGGTTGAGAAGAAAGTGAGCAATCACCTTGTTGAAGTCATTAATGAAATTGCGAATTATGTTCAGCAGCATCCTGGGCTGCCGCATCGGGTTGAAGATTTAGCAGCTCGCGCAGGGCTGTCGCCGCGATATTTTTCTATTAAATTTAAAGAGTTAATCGGTTCCTCGGTTCAGTCCTACATTATTAAAGCAAGAATAGATCGAGCTCAGCACCTTCTCGTGCATGCGGGTATGAATGTAACGGAAGTGGCGGATGCGCTCGGTTATCGCGATATTTTCTTTTTTAGCAGACAGTTCAAGCAGTACACAGGAAGAAGTCCTTCTGAGCTTCGTTAAACTTCAAGCTTCGGCGCATGAAGGCGAGAGAGGAGGTGAGTTCATGATTAGAAGACGGCGAATTAGAAGCCGAGAAAGCTCTGTTTCGGGATGTAACATCTTTCGGATTCGAAATCGTTTGCGCCGAATGAAAGCTGCGGCTGTGCTGAAGGATGATTGGTTCTAATATCGGTTCATACTTATACTTGTTATATAATTCATAAAATAAATGAAAGCAGCGTCTTAGTATCGTCTAAGCGCTGCTTTTTGGGTATAAAATGATCTATTTATGAAACGTTCCTAAGAGCTCACCCATTTTCACGGCCTTGCCGACTGCTAAATCTGCGCGCGGGGTAAACGTTCCGTTCTCCGTTAACAAGACGACCGTCGATCCAAATTCAAAATAAGCTAATTCATCGCCGCGTTTCCATTCCTTCGCATCATCATCAGAGTAATGAATACTGCTCACATTCATCGCTCCAACTTTAACGACAGCAACCTCTCCAAGCTCATGTGAAATGTACGTAATAAGCCGTTCGTTTCGGCTTAATACCGATTTCATATGTGTCAACCCAAAGTCATTGACCGGGTACACTTTGCCGCGAATATGGTCACTCTCTATTTTGCGGCCCGTCACGGGTGCATGAATACGGTGATAGTCCGTTGGGCTTAAATAAAGTACGAATACAAACCCGTTCTTATACTTCTCTATATGAGGGGAATGATTAAGCAGCTCATCAAGCGTGTAATCCTGACCCTTTACATTAAGAATGAGTCCAGAATGGATGTTGTCCATCGCAGTAATGACCGAGTCAACAGGACTTACGAGTCCATTTGGCGTTTCATCGATGATACGCATGCCTGCTTTTAAGCGACGAGAAAAAAATTCATTCAATGTCTTATATTCATGAATCTGCTTTTCAGCTTCTTCTAGAATAATGTTATAACTCCTTGCGAATGCAGGAATGATATAGCGGCTTATATTGGAATGTGAGAATCGTCCCATTAACTGAGATATCCATTTCCGTGAAGAAAGTTCGGTCATGAGCCGCATCATTCTTTTTGCCATGTCATACGCCCCTTTAGATGTCTATAGGTGAACGGGCAGCGCCCTCCCTGCTTCTGATAATATTGACATAGAATGATGTGTAAATCAACTATAACTGTATTGGATTGTGTTGCCCTAATAGATAACGCGCATACGCAATCGGCTCACTGTACGTGTTCTTCCATGTTTCGTGCATTTGAGCTATGCGGAACCCATATCGTTGATCACGTCCGTTGCACTCGATGAAATAGACTTCAGCGAATTGTGAAATTCCAATATCGATACCTAGATCAGCAATATTAGGAAGATATTCGGAAAGATACTGTGCGATTTGTAAGACTAACTGCTCGGTTTCATGAATGAGGTAGTCTGCCAAATATTTAGACCCTAAAGTTTCTTGAAGAATGTGATGTATAGAGAACACACTTCCCCCTTGAGCAATATTGGTTACAAACGTATTAGCAGGTGCCACCTTCGCAAACATCCCCGTTACACTCCATGCTCCGTCAATACCTCTTTGTACAGTAACCCGCAGATCGAACGGTTTCTTGTTGTATTCTAATAAAGAGATGCGCTGCTGAACGAGATAAGGATGAGTAGATATTTTGCGCAGCAGAAGAAGAGGAAGTTCCGTTTTGCGCAGCTGAACTTGTGCCCAACTATTTTTATTCATTTTGTCTTGATATGTTAGTTTCCAGCTTGATTTTGAATAATGAAGCCGCATAATACCGGATCCTACACTGCCGTTGCAAGGTTTTATAATGAGATCATCATATCGATCCATCATCTGCTGAATATGAGAAGAGGTCGCTGTATCTGTTTCTGGCAAATGTCTGCTAAACTCGGGTTTAAGCCTTAGTAGATGATGGATTTGATCTTTGCCGTACCGGTTATACATATTGAAAATAACGATTCCCTGTTCTGCTAACTTCTGAATGTGCTGATGTGATTCCTCATTTATATACAGCGCGCGGTTATGAATAACAGATGGCGTTGGGATGACCCTGGTTGTATAACGACTTTGATCGTGAACATAAGCTTTGCTGTATCCCGTCCCAACATGGATATCGTCTAATTTAAGAAAACAAGGGGTAAAGCCGTACATTGCTGCCGCTGCTTCATAATTCGATAAAGACTCTTGTCCTGTTCTCTTTCTAGGTATTCCTCGGTGCATGCCACTATTTAAAAGAATTCCAACATAGTTCAGCTGCATGACCGTCCCTCCCCGTTATTCGTTTATACCATTTTTTCTGACTATTGTATGTTTGTTTAGCATCATTTGGATGGACGAATGTTCCTTCGGCAATCGCCTTTTCTTTTTTGCCTTGCTGTGGCATTGACCTAACTTTTTGCATAGGATGTCTATGACGATAACAGCAGGAAGGAGAGGGCTGTTTTGAAAAAATCAAGCAAAAATTTAAAAGTAAAGAAACCGCTATATTTTGTTGATAATCCGGATAAACATGAACTTGGTTTGTTAGAGAAAACAAGAGTTCGGCCAAAAGAGGGTTCTCTGGAAGTAACCATTAACTCAGCAGCTCAAGCGAAAAGTGCTCCGTCATACCAAGATATGTTCTTACCCGATACGGTTCTTCCTTTAGACGTAAATCTAACGAAAAGTACCTCTTTTCAACAATTAAACGAAAAAGAAGCAATCATTTTACCTAAAGAATCTGAACCGAATATTCCTTCGTTAGAAATATCTAAAAGTGAGAAGATTTCTGTGCAAGTTGGGCCGGAACAGGTCACTGATATTGATGTTCTTATCTCGGATAAGAAAATGCCTCAGAGCAATTCCCCTTTCATTTATACTGATGACTTAGCAGAAGCAGTAGTTACGGGAGACAAAATAGCCCCAAGAGCAATTGATGCAACGAAAATGAAACAGGGTAGTATCGGAAGCGAAGCGCTGCAAGATTATGCTGTGCGGAGTATACACCTAGGAGAAGGCACCGTAACATCTTCGAAAATAGCCCCTGCTTCCATTTGGACAGAACATTTAATTGACAACAGTATTACAAATCAGAAAATTCGTGATCGTTCCATCAGCGGTGACAAACTTAAGGACGGCAGTATTACTGCTGATAAACTGAGTGATCGAACCATTGATGCATTCAAAATAGCTGACGGCTCCATTGAAACAAGGCATTTAAGCGAGTGGATCATTTCGAGCGATTTGCTCCAAGATCAATCGGTTACGACCGAGAAAATTCGCAGCGGCGCGGTTCAAGCGCACAATATCGGCAATGGGGTTATTGATACATCCAAATTAGGCGATTATTCGGTAACATCGTCCAAAATACGCGATGGGTCAATTACTGGGGCGAAGCTGCAAGATGGGAGTGTCGAAGCTAGGCATTTAAGAGAACAAATTATTTCTGGGAGTCATATCGTCCCGGAATCCATCGGGCAAAGAGAAATTACGAAACAAAGTATCGGATCCGAACAGTTAGCAGAAAAAGTGATCAAGACAAAGCATATAGCCCTCGGAGCTGTTAATACCGCTCAGCTTGGCCTTCATTCCGTAAACGGGAAGCATATACAGCATGAAACGATTGGAGAAGAGCATATTGGCCTGGGAGTCTTACAGAGCCGTCATATTGCAGATCAAAGTATTATCTCTACAAAGCTGGCGGATCAATCGATCGGTACGACGAAAATTGTCGATCAAGCCGTGACTGCCTCTAAAATTTCCGATCAAAGCATTCTTCCGCAAAAGGTTGCAAACGAAGCGATCGAAACAAGACATATTGCCAAGGCAGCTGTACAAAGTCCGCAAATTGCCCCATATTCAATTCTGTCTACGCATATTAACCCGAATTCCATCAAATCAGAGCACATGGCAGATGGCAGCATTGCTGAAGAGCATTTACAAGAAGGCGCTGTGACTGCGGATAAAATAGACGTGGATGCAGTGAGAGAACAGCATATCGCTAGCGGAGCGGTTACTGAACTTAAGCTTCGGAACGAAAGCGTCACGACGAATAAACTGGCTGCAGGCAGTGTGACCAGTGATAAGCTGGCAACTAGGGCGGTAACAGGAGATAAAATTGAATTTCAGGGTATACAATCCGCACACATATCCCCTCAAGCCATCAGAGAAACTCATTTCGCAGACAATAGCATTAACAGCCGTGCATTGCAGTCAGAATCAGTAGACACGATGCATATTAAAGACGGCGCTATCGGGACTCGCCATTTCCAGGCCGAGAGTGTCGGGACGCCCGTGTTACAGCCTAAATCGGTCACATCACATCAGCTGGCACCAGGTGCTATAAGAGAAGATCATATAAGCACTGGCGCTATTCTATCTCATCACCTTAGTGACCATGTCATTACATCATTAAAGTTGTCGCCTGAAAGTGTGTCTACAGATAAAATGAACGATTTGGCCGTTACTTCGTCCAAATTGGCCGAGGGAAGTGTTACCTCATCTAAAGTGGCATCTGAAACGATTGGAAAAGAACACCTCAAGAAAGGAGCCGTTGATGCAGAAATATTAGCGGCAGAAAGTGTTCAATCGCAGCATATAGGCGCTGCCATGATCAAATCGGATCACTTGCAGGACCGATCTATTCGAGAACTGCATATAGAACTAGGTGCTGTGACTACTGGATCCATTCAGAATGAAGCAATCACAACCGACAAACTCGCTCCAAAGTCTGTAGGCAGTGGGCAAATTGCTCTTGGAAGTATTTCAGGCAAGCATATCGAGAGAGAAGCGCTCTATGGGTATCATCTCCGTAAAGGCATAGTCAATCTTACTCACTTGTCTCAAGAGGTACGATCACCGGAAATTTTCCCCGATGGAAGCATAGACGGCAATAAGCTTAAAGCAGAGATCATTGGGAATGTACATCTGCAAACCTCATCTGTAAGTAATAGTAATTTACAAGATGGAGCGGTCAATTCTAACAAAATCGCACCTCTCACCATTAAATCTCATCATTTGACAAAAGAAAGTGTTCTTAGTGAGCATATCGCTTCTGAGTCCATTCAACCTCATCATTTAGAAGCGGGTGTCGTGCAAAGAATTCATCTATCTAATGAAGTTGTACAGGGAGCTCACATTGAAGCTGAGGCCATTTCTTCAGGACATCTGCAATCTTACTCGGTTGGCGCTGAACATTTGCAGGACGGAGCGGTATCCACTTTTCATATCCAAGAAGGCGCTGTTACGGAAGAGCATATTGCTTCTTCAGCTATTAGCTCCAGGCACTTAGCACCACAGTCTATATCTGAAGAACATTTGCAAGAGGATGCCATTCATTGTGCTCATATTCAAGCTGAGGCGATTGGTGAATCTCATTTGAAGAGCGGGTCAATCCATTCAAGACATATTGGAGAAGGGATGATTCTTCCTCACCATCTGAACGAGCAATCGATAGGCAGTGAGCATCTGCAAGTGAGTTCAGTGTCTTCTGTCATTCTGCAAGATGGAGCGGTCACCGAAGCTAAACTTGGGGATGGCGCGGTTACTGAGAGAAGCTTAGCGAAAAATAGTGTGTCTGTAGAGCATCTTACTTTTGCACCTGTTCAGAGCAGCTCGGGCCAAACTTCATTCCAACAGTTCGGAATGGCATCATTTGTATTCTCTGAATATGAGGACAGTACAGATGTGACCATCACATTTGAACAGCCTTTTGGCAGCGTTCATTATGTTATTGTTGCGATGTGCCATCACCCTTCCTTTTATGCCGCTCTAAAATCGCAAAACGACAAATTCGCTGTTATCCAAATTATTAAGCTTAGGGAAACAGAACTTTCCGATGGAATTATGTCTTGGTTCGCAGCTGGACCTGCGTGAATAGAAATAAATGGAAAAATGGTGATTTCTATGTACAGAAACGATCCTAGTCCTATCGTTTCGATTATTATTCCAGCTATGAATGAACGTCGAACCATAACACAAGTCATTCGCGAAGCAAGTAAAGTTCATCCTAAAAGTGAAATCATTGTTGTCGCTAATGGCTCTGTTGACGGCACGGAGTCATTAGCTGAGAAGCTCGGCGCTAGAGTTATTTACGGAGCGGAGCCGCTTGGTCATGATGTCGGACGCAGCGTAGGTACGGAATCTGCTAAGGGAAATGTATTACTGTTCATTGATGGAGATATGATCATTCCTGCCGTTCATCTTAGACCCTTTGTAAGGTCGGTACTTTCTGGTGTTGATGTAGCGCTCAATAAATATGATGGTCCTATACATCGTACTCAGATACATCGTGTTGTCCTTTCTAAGCATATTCTGAATTTGGTGCTTTCTCGCGCTGATTTGAAAGGTGCATCATTGACTGCAATCCCACATGCACTTAGCCGCAAAGCGGTAGAAACGGTAGGTGCAGAGCATCTATCCATACCCCCGCTTGCTCATGCAATGGCGGTGCGGCAAGGATTAACAGTTGAGGCGGTGTATGCTGTCGAGGTAGGACGGATGAATCCGAGCAGAGTGAAGATTAAGGGAGAAGATCCATTAGAACAAATTGTTGTAGGAGATCATCTGGAAGCCATTTACTGGATAACTGAGCGATACGGTGAGCGCGGAGGTTTCGAAGATTTAGGCCGCATACGCAGCATGGTGAGGTGAGGACGATGAGTAGATCGAAGACGGTAAAGCGAAGAAAGAACATATCCGTTTCTCATGCGAAGCAGATTGTGCTGCCTGCGTTAACTAAGTCCGTCTCGGCTGTAGTTTCAGTCAGCAATGAGGAGAAGACAATTGCCGGTGTGCTCGGAGAGCTTGAAAGGCTTCCGCTGCAAGACATCATAATCGTGATGAATGGATGTACAGATGATAGTTTTCAAATGGCGAGGAAACAATCGCGTGCTGCGATTGTTCATTATCCTGAACGAATCGGACATGATGTTGGGCGTGCCATTGGATCTAGAATGACAAATTCAGATATTGTGCTCTTCATCGATGGCGATATCGTTATTTCGGCCGCTCATCTTATTCCGTTCATTGAGGCAGCCAATCAAGGGGTTGATATTGCATTAAATGATATATCGCCATTTGTACCTCCTTTTTCACGGCAAGATGATGTTACCCGTCTTAAATACTTTTTAAATCGGGTACTAGGCAGAGATGATTTGCAGTACAACTCATTAACTGCCGTTCCCCATGCTCTGTCGCGCCGCGCTATTCATACGATCGGTGTGAATCATTTACTTGTTCCTCCCAAAGCGCACGCTTTAGCCATTCTTAAGGGACTCACTGTTAGAGCAGTTCACACTGTTGATGTTATTTCTAACAATAGGGTCAGAACTGAAAATACGGGTCCAGAAAGCGACGTTGCCCGGCTCATTATTGGGGATCATATCGAAGCGATAAAAGCAGCGATGGATCATTCAGGTACAAGGCTGCATTTGTCTCGTTATTCTCGGGCTGAACTTGCAAAGTGGAGGAATAGTCTATGACCTTTACAAGCATTATTATTCCAACACATAATGGGCTTCATCTACTGAATGAATGTGTGGAGTCAATTCGAAAATATACGCAAGTTCCTTATGAAATTGTTATCGTGGATAATGGCTCAAACGACGGTACGCTGGACTATTGTCTTCAGGAGAATATGATCTTTGTCTCTCTGGCCACCAACACTGGGTTCGCTTCAGCTTGTAATAAAGGGATCGCTGCTGCAAGCGGAGATGATCTGCTGCTGCTTCATAATGATGTGATTGTATCGGATGGATGGCTAAAGAATCTGACCAAAGCGCTGCATAGTGATGAACAGGTTGGAATTGTAGGGCCCATAGCGAATGTGGCCAGCAGGCAGCAGCAGGTTAAACGGCGTCGATACAGCTATATGTCACAATTTCATCGTCTGTCTGGCCAATATAATAGATCCAATCGATCCAAATGGAAATATACGAACTCGGTTGACGGATTTTGCTTTTTATTCAAAAGAGAAGTGATGGATAAAGTAGGATCGTTCGATGAACGATTTTCACCCGGATATTATGAAGATGATGATTATTGTCTCCGTGCAAGAGTACATGGGTACAAAATATTAGTTTGCGGCGATGTTCTTGTTCATCATGAAGGAGGAGCTACTTTCCATCATTGTTTTCCAAACGGAATTGATGAGATTAAAGTGCGAAATCAACACGTTTTTATGGATAAATGGTATATTGACCCTCATAAGTTAAGTTAAGCCCCCCCCTCCCATAGAAACAAAGAAATGTTATAAAGACTAGGTGATGGCCTAGAACTGTCCTTCAAGGTCGGGCATATGTTGTAGTAGGCAGATGCTGATTCAGCTGGAAAGTTCATTTTCTAGGAGAACAGGAGGGTAATACAATGAGAAGAACCTTTTTAACACAAAATTCAAGAGAAATGCTCGTTTCGAGTACAACACCTTTATTGAAAAAAAAGAAAGGAAAGGATTTGAGAAGTCGCGGTCATTACAATCTGAATGTGAGTGATGGGCGTAAACGTACAATACACAAGCAAACGCGTTCACGCCGTCGTAAAGCAGCGCAGAAACCTGCAATGCCGCCTGTGGAATTAACACCTGCATCTGCTCCTACAGCTTCACCATCGTTCCACCAAGGATACGATACGGCTTATAATGAAGGATTTAATGCAGGATTCGCGAAGGGGTTTGAGGATGGGCAGTCATTAGCATATAAGTCGCAATAAAAAAAAAGCCGCAAAAAGCGGCTTTTTAATTTGTTTTTTGAAGGATGCTCTTCTTGCCATCTGATAAAATCCATTCGATAAAAGGTTTTTGTGTGTACCATTGCTTCCGCAATTTTTGCTCTGCTTGTGATGAAAATGCGGCATTACATAAGAAGAACAAACTAATTCTTACTAGGGCCCAGGGCAGCATATATTGTTCCTCCTTGGTTAATGTCCCATATCCTTGTAAAAAAGCTTCATCTAAAGAACTTGAAGAATGTTCAGCAAGCAGTATATGAATGACCCATAGCGCATAAGCAACATCGTGTATTCTTATTCCGCGTTGTATGGAGTCAAAATCCATAATAAGACAGACGTTATCATCTTCAGTATAGTATTGATTCCAGAAATGCCAATCCGCATGAACGATCGTGGTTGGCAGTTGTTCTCTTGAACGATTCCATTCGTTCAAGAGTTGCTCAGTCCAAGACTCAATCGACGATATGCGGCTCTGTGATAAGATGTGCATTGATTTCATTTGATCTACAGCTTTGGCGTAAAAATTGTCTTCTGGATAAAACGAATAATTCGGAGATGGACCGGGTTTCATTGTCATTAGCGCATCATGGAATTTTCGCAGCATTTTGCCGCTTGAATTTACTTGTTTAACCCTGCATTCGAATGAATGTGCTTCAATGAATGGGGTCACTTGTACTCTTTTTCCGTATAATTTGAAGAAATTGTCTCCTGTTGATTGGCTGATCATAGGAACCAGTACTGGCAATTGTTTGGCCTGAAGAACGGAAAGAACGCCCTTTGTATATTGGAGATGTTCCTCGGAAATTGATGAATTTAGTGCTTTCAGTACATATAACCCTCGGCTTGTTTCGATTTTGTGGTTCACATTGAAATAACCTCCGAGTTTTCCGCATGAACTTATAAATTCGCCTATTTGAAATTCATCACAAAGTATTTGCATTTCCTCATCTGTAAACATCTCCGTCAGTTTCTCTCCTCTCTTCTGATGAAATCTCATTCAATTATTTCAATATATTCTGAGTAGCATAGGTAAGTTTCAGGGCTAAGATGGAAATTGGGTAAGTTGCCATAAAACTACACGTATATACCTATCAATGTGTAATGTACACACATATATTTTAGTAGTGTATCTCGATCATGAGGCAAGGGAGAGTGTTTCTGTTGTTAAACAAGAAGCGGAAGATGATGGATAAACTAAGCAGAAGCAAACTTTCCAAGAAAGAAACAAAAAATCCGAAAAAGGATCTTCTGCGTCTAAGCATCAATAGAGATTCCACTGAGCAGTTACGAATATTAATGGTCATTGACCAGTTCAATGTAGGGGGGACAGAGACTCATGTCCTTTCGACGGCACGTGAACTCTTGAAAAGAAGAGCAAAGGTAGTTGTCGCCGCCAAACGAGGAAAATTGCTTGAGCCTTTTCTAGGACTCGGTTGCTCGGTTTATGAAATAGATTTTGTACTTGATAATTATGAACCGAATTGGGACCAATATATCGATCATGTAAATAAACTTATTCATATCATTCAATCTGAAAAAATTAACATTGTGCATGGACATCAGACACCATCTGGGAGAATAGCGAAGGTAGCTGCTGAGCAAATGGACATTCCATTTGTATTTACGGTGCATGGCATGTATTACGAAGATCAATTTTTAAATATGTTAAAAAATATTTCGAGTGTCATAAGTGTAAGTCCAGCAGTACAAAGAATGCTTCTTCTTAACGGAATAGAGTCGACAGTTATCCCTAACGGGATAGATTTAATGGCATATGATGCTTATCCTTCGTTCTTTCAAAATGATATTCGTGCTAGCTTAGGCATATCAGATCAATCATTCGTTGTTACTTATGCAGCCAGGTTAGCATGGGAGAAGGCTGACATATGCAAAGACGTTATTAAAGCTTGTTCAGAACTTGCTATGTCTTCTGATTTACGGCTGCTTATTGTAGGCGGAGGCATTCACAGGAATAAAGTTGAAGCAGATATAGACCGGATTCAACGTTATGTAAAAAAGCCGTTTGTGCATTTTATTGGGGAAGTTGTTAATATGAGAAGTTTCTATTCGATAAGTAATTGCGTTATTGGAACCGGCCGGGTAGGTATGGAGGCATTAGCTTGTCGGCGCCCGCTTATTTCGGTCGGCAGTAAAGGCTTTATTGGCTTAGTGAAGCCAGAGCATTTCGATAGGACATGGGATTCTTGGTTTGGAGATCATGGAGAAGCTGAGATAAGTTCACAAGAAACGATTATGAAAGATTTGAAACTTGTGATGAGCTTAAGCAGCGATCAAACAAACAACTACGTCTGGAACGGAAGGCGATATGTAGAGATGAAATTCAACATTGTAAATACGACAACGAAATTGATTGATGTGTATAAACCGATTTTAGAGAAAAATGATATGCTGGATCGCTTTAACACTTATTGACTCGATTTTAGACACCTAGGCAGGTGTTTTTTTTTAGTTTTCTTCCATGATTTTTGGGCATTGTGATATTTCGGAAAGAGAGATAAATGTCCGTTACAATAGTTGGACGTCAGAATAATGTAAGTGTAGTGGTAAATATACTGGTTCAATTGTTAGTGGTTTATTAGTACAGATAATCACGGAGGGGATACAATGCAGGAATATATTATTCAACCTTGGGACGAATTGAATGCTGCAGGATCAGCTGTGCTAAATCTCGAGCAGTACGTCCCGCCTGAGGTGGAAGCCATGGCCTGGGAAGTCGTCGGACTTTATGATATGAAGGTTTCTGGTATGAGTCTCATTACAGCAAAACCAGACAAAGGCGGAGCTATTTGGAGAATTGACACAAATAAGGGACCTCGAAGCCTTAAAGTGCTGCATCGCACGCCATATCGAAGCCTTTTTAGTGTGGGGGCACAAGAATATGTTGTTCGGCAAGGAGGTAGAGTTCCTTCGCTAATACCAGCCAGAGACGGGCAGCTTTATGTTGAGGCCGGCGGTAAACTTTGGATCGTAACAGACTGGATCACTTTGCAGCCCGCTTCCAAAATAGATCTAGAAGGTGCAATGCAGCTTTGCAAAGGACTAGGAGAGTTCCATCGACATACGAAAGGATATGTTCCGCCAGAACTCGCTGCGAATTCTTCCAGACTGTACAAATGGCCCAAATACTATGAGAAGATTATTACGAAAATCGGATGGTTTCGGGATATCGCAAATGCCTATTCAGAAATGCCTGCCAGCAAACAATTACTATCTGTCGTTGATATGTTTGATAAACAGGCTCGTGAAGCGTTAGTGCGTCTTGAAGCGTCCTCTTATTACAAAATGATTGCTATGGGAGAACCATACTGGGGTCTTGTTCACCAAGATTACGGATGGTCCAACGGTCAAATGGGACCAGGCGGCATTTGGGTCATTGATCTGGACGGCGTCGCTTATGACCTGCCGATTCGTGATTTACGCAAACTCATTACAAGTACAATGGATGATATGGGCGTTTGGGACGTGACTTGGATGAGAGGAATGATTGAGGCATATCATGAGGGCAATCCGATCGATGCGGAGACATTTGAAGTACTGCTGAACGATATGTCGTTACCTAATGAATTTTATAAACATGTAAAAGAAGTTGTGTTTGAGCCAACGTTGACTTTGAACAGTGAACTGGAAGTTCTTCTTCAGAGATTGATGGCGACCGAAGATAGTAAGCGGGCTGCATTAGCCGAACTTGCGGCAGATAAATCCAAATACGCTCAAGGTGACTACTCGAAGGCTCCTGAAAACTACGCGGTTACGCGTATTCCTTCTGAACATGTATTTAAGGGCACGCCGCTCGGCGCTAGTAGAGGCGAAACTTATGATCGTGATATTACACCAGAAGTAAGGGTGCCTGAATTTGCAGTATCCATTTCACCTGAAATCGCTCCAGTCCAAAGGGCTCAAAGAAAAGTCATTCAATTCAATCTGAAGCCCAAACGGAAGAAACAAACTTCTAAGAGAAGTGGTTCGAAAAAGAAACTTGTAAAGAACGTGGCTGCTACCAAAGTCGTCAGTAAGAAAGTTGACAGTCAGAAAATAACGAGTAAGAAAATAACGAGCAAGAAAGTGATAAGTAAAAACGCTGCGAAGAGTAAGGTCGTTGAAAAGCAAACGATAAAGAAGACAACAAAAACAAATACGAAGAAAATAGTGACGAGGAAAAAGCAAAGCATCAGTACCCCAAAAACTTCTCCATGGATTCCAAAAGAGCTATCAGCCTTGAAGAAAGTATCTTCAGTGAAAACGACAAATCGAACGAAAACGACAAATCCAACGAAAAAGACAACTAATAAAAAGTTAGCTTAAGAAGTAACAACAACTTCACCGTCTCTTGAACATGAAAGGGGAATGAAAATTGAATGTGTTAATGATTTGTACGGAAAAGCTGCCTGTTCCACCGATCCGCGGAGGAGCGATTCAAACTTATATTAATGGAGTAGTAGGTTTGTTAAGTAAACAGCACAAAATTACATTACTCGGTAGAACGGATGTTGACTTACCTCGTGAGGAGGTCGTAAACGGGATCAGATATGTTCGTGTTGATTCAGAGGGCATATTCGAATTGTATGCCAGGGGGGTTATCGAATTTGTAAGACAGAATCATTATGATGTGATTCATATTTTTAATCGCCCACGGCTGGTGAGCCTAATACGTGAAGCAGCCCCTAATGCACGCATCATTTTAAGTATGCATAATGATATGTTTCAGCCTTCTAAAATTAGCAATGAAGAAGGAAGGATTGCAGTTGAGCAAACGGAGCGCATTATTACGATCAGCAACTATATAGGCAGAACTATTTGTGAATATTTCCCTCAGGCGGTTTCCAAAATAAGAACCATCTATTCAGGTGTCGATTTAGACCGCTTTGTTCCATATTATCAATCCAATAATGCCCGTCAAATCAGAGAACAGTTAAGGTCCAATCATAATATCAATTCCAAAAAAGTCATCCTGTTCGTTGGCCGGCTTTCTCCAAAGAAAGGCCCTCATGTATTAATTCGTGCGATGTCAGTGCTTCGTCGCTCAGATGCTGTGCTCGTCGTGGTAGGAGGTTCGTGGTACAGCGAAAACAGAGTAAGCGATTATGTCGCTTACGTAAGGGCGATCGCTGCACGTTCACCAATCCCCGTATTGACGACAGGATATGTTCCTGCAGATCAAATTCACCATTGGTACTGGGCTTCTGATATCTTCGCATGTACATCCCTCTGGCAAGAGCCGCTAGCCAGGGTTCATTACGAAGCGATGGCAGCCGGATTGCCTTTTATTACAACGAACCGAGGCGGCAATTCAGAGATTGTTATGAATAATAACGGTCTTCTTATTGAAAATCCAGAAGAGCCCGGCGAGTATGTACAGAAACTGAACCAGCTTCTATCTGACAGAGAACTAGGGCAGCGTATGGGGAAGAATGGTCGTCACGTTGCCGAACAGCATTTCAGATGGAATCGTGTTGCCAGTGAAATATTAGCGGTGTGGAAACGTAAATAATGTTCGGGCCTCTATGATCATCATGGGGGTCATTTTTTTGTGATGAATACGATACAATAGCATATTTTACTAAACACTTATACTAGCCGTACCCTAATAATTAATTAAAACATACGTTAATTTACAATCGTTTTACAAAAGTAAAGGAGAGTCGTGTATGAAGGGACTAATTCTATGTGCTGGAAAAGGTAGCAGACTTCACCCGCTAACTCTCTCTTATCCCAAAACGATCCTTCCCGTCGCTAATAAACCTATTTTGTATTATTGCATCGAAAAATTAGTTGAACTTGACATCCTAGACATCGGAATCGTGATCAATAAGTCTCAAAAGAAAATGATTAAAGAAAAATTAGATTACGACAAACAATGGGGGATAAGAATCACTTATATTTATCAGAACGAACCGAAAGGCATCGCTGATGCCGTTAGACATGCAAAAGATTTTATTGGTGCAGATCCATTTATACTTTTGCTCGGGGACAACCTGATTACAGAATCGCTTGCCGGCCTCAAAAGTAGTATTGAGCGACAGGAGAGCAATGCAGCTGTCATGCTCGCTTCCGTTAAAAATCCTCAGGACTACGGAATTGCGGAAGTAGTAGATGGAAAGATCATCGGGATCGAGGAGAAGCCGATAAATCCGAAATCGAACCTCGCTGTTCTGGGATCGTATGCTTTTGACTCAACCATTTTCAAAGCAATTGACTCTATATCCCCTTCTGCAAGAGGAGAGTACGAAATAACAGATGCCCTCCAATGGATCATAGATCATAAATATTCTGTATCCAGTACCTATACCGACAAACATAATGTTGACGTCGGCACTATCGAGCGATGGCTGGAAGCAAATCGAAGCATGCTGAGAAATATGAAGGGGCGTCGTATTTATCTGGCGGGTTGTACATTCGAGAACACTCAAATTATTCCCCCAGTGATTATTGAGAGAGATTGTGAGATAAAAGACTGCGTCATTGGTCCTTACGTCTCAATCGGTTCTGATGTATGGTTAGAAGGCTGTCACATTGAGAATAGCATTATTTTGGACAGCGTTCGATTAAAGCATATTCCTTATCAGATCAAGAACAGTATTATGGGTCATCATTCCGTCATGGCAGGGTTGCCTCGCAGCAGCAAGAAGGTGATCGAACATTGAAAATTTTAGTGATTGGCACGGGTTACGTGGGAACAACAACAGCGCTGGTGTTTGCTGAAATGGGCTATAAGGTTACTGGTTTAGATGCTGATCGTAACAATATTGATTTGCTGGGTGAAGGCACTCTCTATTTCTATGAACCTGGCTTGGAATCGATATTAGTGAAGCATTTACAGGAAGGAAATATAAAATTCACTACCGATTCAGAAAGTGCGATTAAGGAAGCAGATATTATTTTTATTTGCACAGAAACTCCTTCAGGATTAGATGGAAGCGCAGATCTGCAAAATATGAAAGAGGTAAGCTGTATTCGGATTATCGTTTAAACCCGATACAGACCAAACGCGTGATGCATCTTCCATATATATTATTAATCGTTTGCTGGATGAACAAGCTTTGGTAAGAGTACACGACCCGCTGGCCAAAGTTCCGGCTTATCTGATTTCACAAAGATTAACGCAGTGCCACTCTCCCGAACAAGCGGTTCAAAAGGTTGATGCTGTTATCATTTGCACAGAATGGCCGTTATACCAAAAGATTGATTGGTTGTATATGAAAGAACTCATGAATAAGCCTTATATATTTGACGGTAGAAATATGCTGGATGCCAAACAAATGATCTCTATGGGATATGACTATTATGGAGTTGGAAATCGGTAAATAAGGAGTCAAGATGAATGAGAATTCTGGTAACCGGTGCAGCCGGGTTTATAGGTTCACATCTTAGTGAGAAACTTTTATCGGACGAAGACAATGAGGTAATTGGAATGGATGCCTTTGTCAATACAACACCTAAATGGATTAGAGAGAGGAATCTTCGGGCTCTATTACATCATCCTCGTTTTGAATTTAAAGAGCAACATCTACTCGAAGTGAACTGGGACGAAATATTGCCGAAGGTAGATGCTGTGTATCATCTTGCTGGAATACCAGGCGTAAGGTCTAGCTGGGGACCTGACTTTTCTTCTTATGTGACGAATAATATTGTAGTGACTCAGCAGATGCTTGAAGGCTGCAGGAAGCATTCGGTGCACAAATTCATTTATGCATCAACATCATCCGTATACGGTGAGAGGACAGGTCAAGTGTCTGAAAGTGCTGTACCAGCTCCGTTATCGCCATATGGAGTCAGCAAATTAACCGGTGAACATTTATGCAGAGTATATTATGAGAACGATGGAATACCGATCATTATTTTGCGTTTTTTCACAGTGTACGGTCCAAGGCAAAGACCAGATATGGCGTTTCATCGTTTTATACATCATATACTTCATCATAAACCGATTCCTATATATGGAGACGGGAAGCAGACGCGTGATTTCACATATATCGATGATTGTGTCAAAGCTGCGGCTAATGTACTATATGCAGAAAACGTTATTGGTGAAACTATGAATATTGGTGGTAAAGAACGGGCTTCAATTATTGATATTATGCATATTTTGGAGGAGTTATTTGAACGAAAAATCGCTTTCGAATTTGCAGGCCCTGCGAGAGGCGAGCCGAAACATACTTGGGCAGATATTAGCAAAGCACAAAAGCTGCTGCATTATGAACCTATCGTAAATCTGCGCAGCGGAATAGCGAAGGAAATGAATGACTTGCGTCAATTGTATAACGACAGCTTTAACTAAATAGTAAAGGCTTTTTTAATATCCAGAACATTTTAGCATAGCTCTGATTAATGCAGTACATCCTAACATCGTAGCAGATTGATAAAATACATTATAAGTTGATGGAGGATGAATCCATGCGAGGAGCTATAATCATTAGTTTGTCCTTGTCCGCGGCACTGCTAATTGGCGCAGTCGGTATTTCAGGCTGTACAACAAATAAAAATATGCGAACAAATACTGTTCGTCCAAAATCCGCGAACAATATTTATCCGAATTCTATGGGTAATTATTTGAATAATTCTGATCGCGATTACGGGGTAAGATCGATTCGTGATGGAGACAGACTAAATATACGCAGTCACGATAACAATTTAAAAAATCTTCGCTTTAGTCAAAGCTTGTCCAACAAAGTTGCAGCTTTGAAAGAAGTACGAACTGCCAATGTATTTGTATCGGATCATACTGCTTATGTGGCTGTATCCCTGCGGCCAGATACGAATAAGAACCGCTATAACACAAGAAGTATAGGACAAGGTCCTACGATGGACCGTAACGTTGATCGAGGCTTGTACGGATCAAGCAGAACGGGAAGCTACGGTGTACTGCGAGGAATGACTGCGAACAACAGAACACCGGGATCTTATCGGACAAATACTGTAGCAAACGATGATTTAACTGAAGCTACAAAAGATAAAATTGCAAAAACCATTCAACATTTTGCGCCTCAGATCAAGAGTGTATACGTGTCAGCAAATCCCGATTTCATCCATCGAGTGAATAGCTATGTAACAGACATACAGCACGGCAAACCGATTTCTGGATTTATTAATCAATTCCGGATCATGATAGAGCGAATTTTCCCTACAAATGCTCGGAATGCACCTGGTCCGAATATGAATAAAAGTACCCCAACACGTGACATGGGTCGGTAATAATCAGAAACAAAAGAGCAAAGTCATTTCTATAGGACTTTGCTCTTTTGTTCCATCTAGACAATTAGAGAAATGATCTCCAATATAACCGCCTGCTTTTACTCCAGGGAAACAAGCAAAAATGGCGCTGCCGACGTGTAATATATACTCTGATAATGATCCTCAGTAAAATATATGAACCTATCATAAACGGTTAAGTGCATGATCGTCAATGGAACTTTTTATGCCCATTTTCCCCATTATATCGCACCATTTCTGTTCACATTTCATAGTATGATTTGACTGTATCCCTTAACCTTGTCATACCACACAAACCTGAGCAAGGAGGGGTGACACATTGAAGGGTAGCGACCAGAACAGCAAGTTTTTATTGACCCATCGTGAACGCGAAGTCTTTGAATTGCTTGTTCAAGATAAAACAACGCGTGATATCGCTGGGCAGTTGTTTATCAGCGAGAAAACGGTCCGAAATCATATCTCGAATGTTATGCAGAAACTCAACGTCAAAGGTCGTTCACAAGCGGTTGTCGAGCTAATTAAGCTTGGGGAGTTAAAGATTTGACCCATATTCCGCTCCACTTTCCTCCATCCGTGCCTCTTTAGACTGTTTCTTGAAAGAGAACATGCTAAAGAGATTTTTTATGGGGGACAATCTATCTTTTAACCACTTATCCATCTGCAGGCTTTTCTCAAGCTTTGAAACTTCATGTCTATTGCCTAAAGCAATTGATGTACCTTCAACATACTCTATTGTGTACTTTGATTTAAAAGGAGGGTACTAAATGGACGGTAAAGGTTATTATCATCATCATCCTTTTTTCACATCTACTGGTGCAATCTTGGTTCTTTTCATCTTGCTCGTTATCATTACACGTTCTTTCGTGTGGTAACATCCTAGTACACTTCTAATCTCCCATTATCCCCCTTTATCCCTGCTCGCTCATGCTAGCGGGGGCTTTTTAACAGCGGATGATAAGAATGTGCGGTAAACTCCAAAAAGGCCTTCACCGATTTCGGTGCAAGGCCTTTTTTTATTGCTTTATTAGAAAATTCCCATACTCAAATAACGTTCACCAGTATCAGGTGCAATGCAAAGGACTCGTTTGCCTTTGCCGAGCTTACGAGCCACTTGGAGGGCTGCCCATACAGAAGCGCCGGATGATGGTCCAAGTAAAAGTCCTTCCTCGCTTGCCAACTTCCGCGTCGTCATAATTGCATCTTCATCAGACACTTGAATAATTTCATCATACACATTTGTATTTAGAATTGGCGGAATAAATCCAGGGCTTGTACCCACTAGTTTATGCGGGCCTGGCTGACCGCCGGATAGAACGGGTGATCCTTTTGGCTCAGCCACGTAAATTTGAATTCCCGGTATTTTCTCGCGCAGAACTTCCCCAGTACCGGTAATGGTTCCGCCTGTGCCTGCTGTTGCGACGAAAGCGTCGAGCTTGCCTTCCATTTGATCAATAATTTCAAGCGCTGTAGTAACACGGTGAATATCGGGATTTGCTTTGTTCTCAAACTGCTGAGGGATGAAGCTGTTCGGAATTTGCTCATGCAGTTCGAACGCTTTTCTAATCGCCCCAGGCATTCTTTCCGCAGCGGGTGTGAGTACCACTTCGGCGCCGTATGCTTTTAATATATTAATTCGCTCTTTCGTCATATTGTCTGGCATAACCAAAATCGCTTTATATCCTTTAGCTGCTGCATTCATGGCAAGTCCGATGCCTGTATTGCCGCTAGTTGGCTCAATAATGGTTGAACCGGGTTTTAAGAGCCCGTCTTTTTCCGCTTGCTCAATAAGATTGAATGCTGCACGGTCCTTTACGCTTCCGCTTGGATTAAAATATTCTAATTTTACATATACATCAGCATCTTGTTCCCCTGTTAATTTGCCAAGCCTTACTGCTGGTGTATCGCCAATTAATTCGGTTATATTTTGAACAACTTTAGCTCGTCCCATTATTAATGGCTCCTTCCTAGTATGTCAACGATTTACCCTATATTATATCAAATCTTCACTGAAATTTACTAAGGTATATAATATTAAGGAAATATTCAAGGAAAAACGGTGTGATCGGCGAATACAATAATCATATTGAATACAAGGAGGCATGTGACGATGAGAAAAGTGAAAGTGGGAATCATTGGCTGCGGTAACATTAGTGCAATTTATTTTCAAAATATTAAATCATATCCGGTTCTTGAGCTTGCGGCGTGTGCTGACATCGATTTGAGCAGAGCGCAGGCGAGAGCAGCAGAGTTTAATGTAGATAAAGCATATACAGTTGAGGAACTGCTTGCAGATCCGGAAATTGAAATCGTTATCAATTTAACTATACCGAAGGCGCATGCTGAGATCAGTCTGAAAGCTCTAGAGGCTGGTAAACATGTGTATGTGGAGAAGCCGCTTGCCGTTACTCGTGAAGACGGTCTTGCAGTCTTGCAGCTCGCACAAGCTAAAGGCTTACGTGTAGCTGGAGCACCTGAGACTTTTATGGGAGGCGGTATACAGACATGCCTCAATTTAATTGAGGAAGGGGTCATTGGTACACCGATTGCAGCATCAGGCTTTATGCTGTCTGGAGGTCCTGAAGGATGGCATCCGGATCCAGCTTTCTTTTACCAAGTCGGCGGCGGACCGATGTTTGACATGGGGCCTTATTATATAACTGCTCTTGTTACACTGCTCGGACCTATTCGTAAAGTATCGGGGATGACGAAAATTTCATATCCAGAACGGCTCATTACGAGCGAGCCTAAGGCGGGTACACGAGTTCCTGTAGAGATACCAACACATATTGCGGGATTGCTTCAATTCGAGAGCGGTGTTATTGGAACGCTGGTGACTAGCTTTGATACGAAAGCGGGATCGGACCTGCCTAACATTGAAATATACGGAAGTGAAGGAACGCTCCGCGTCCCTGATCCGAACAATTTTGGCGGTGAGGTGCTGCTGCGCAAGGCTGGCGAATGGGAGTGGAAGTCCATTCCATTAACTCGCGGCTTTACGAATAACAATCGCGGCATTGGTGTCGCGGATTTAGCTTGGGCGATTCAAAAGGATCGTAATCACCGAGCAAATGGGGAGACCGCGTATCATGTGCTCGAAGCGATGCATGGATTGCATGACGCGGCGAACGCAGATGCTGCTTATGTGATGAAGAGCACTTGCAGCCGATCTCTTCCTATGCCAGAACGTGAAGAAAGTTTCCATTTAGGTGAATAGAAAGAGGAAGAATAGGTGAGTATTCCAGAAATAACAAATTGGAACGATAAGATAATCCAAATCAAAATAACGATGCATCCCCCTCTGCGCTGGGTTAATAGTTATATATTACGCGGAAGTAATGGGGTAACAATCATCGATCCTGGTCCGCATATTGATGGGGCGGAAGAAGAATGGGAGAAGTCGCTGAAGCATTTGCGATTAAGCGCTAGTGATATTGCGGCTATTGTGCTGACTCACCATCATCCAGATCATTATGGTCTGTCAGGATGGTTTCAGCAAATGTCCAATGCTCCAGTCTTTATGTCTGAGCGGGCGCACAAGGAAGCGAAGCTGATGTGGGGGCAGGGTAATACGATGAGCGAGCAAATTGTTTCGCTGTTTCGTCAGCACGGAATGACAGATGATTTGCTGTCCCCAATTCCTGTTCATTTGCAAAGCTTCTTCACACAGGTCACACCGCAGCCTGAAGTCTCCTATATTGTACCCGATGTACCTTTTGTCATGGGAGATCGTTCGTGGATTCCGATTTCAACTTCAGGTCACGCACCAGGTCATATATCGTTCTATGATGAGTACAGCGGCGAAATCATTTGCGGGGATGCAGTTCTTCCGCAAATTTCGCCGAATGTAAGTCTGCTTCCAAACAGTGATCCTCAGCCGTTGAAGTCGTATATGGAAGGATTACACAAGCTGAATCAATATGCTGTAGAGCAGGCGTATCCGGGTCACCGGGGGCCATTCACTCATTATCACGAACGTATAGAGTCTCTGCTGATTCATCACCAGGAGCGGTTAAATTCGATTTATAAGATAATCGAACAAAGCCCGCAAACAGGATTCGAAGTATGCACATCTTTATTTGGTACTAATTTGTCGACTCACCAAATGCGTTTTGCCATGTCAGAAGCACTTGCCCATCTTGCGGAGCTTGAACGTCAAGGACGGATTCGAGAAGAACGAGATGCAAGTGATTTGATACGATTTGTCTCTAATTAAAGCATCATAGCATAAGCGCGTAACCCCTTATATGGTATGGAATATTTTCGGTCCATTTCATGTAAGGGGTTATTTGTTATGAAATATTTTCCATGATTTCAGTAGATCTTAAGTTTCATTTCATAATAATTTAATTTAGGCCGTATACAATAGCTGCAATATATGAAGATGTGTTGTAGGGAGGCGATACCCATAAATAAGACATCGAAATGGCGGAAATGGATAGTTGGCACTGGAAGTGTGGCTGCCTTTGCTCTATTGCTTCAATCGATCAAAATGAGTGATTCGTATGCGATTGCTGTAGAGCAAAAGTTAGGGAACCACGCAGATACACCGAGTTCTAGTCAGACAAATGCAGATGATGAGGTTATAGATGAGTTTTTTAGTAACGATAATCCTAGCGGATACGACAGTGATGTGAACGGATATGATAGTGAACGACATCATGGGAGAAGCAGCAGTCATACGAGAACAGGTGCATCATGAACAGCAAGACGGCGGAGACTCATGTTACAGATTGTTTTCGAACAATGAATACGGAAGTAGAGGTTCAATTCACGTTTGGGAAGGATGTCTATTTGTATGATGGAAAACCGCTTCAGCACGTTGTTAGACGTTGGTTTGAAAACAATGAACGTCGGTTTAGCCGCTTTCTGCCGAGCAGCGAGTTAAGTCAACTAAACGGTACGATTGGCTGGATGCAAGTTTCAGCTGCGATGGCTGAAGTGCTTGAATTAGCGCAGCGATTTTATGTTATCACCGGCGGAATATTTAATCCTGCAATATTACAATCATTAGAACAAAGCGGTTATGATGTTTCCTTTGAAAACTTGCAAGGCAAAAAGTTACGCTCACAGCATAATCAAGAGAGAACCTATGATGCCGTGAGTACAGGATATATATTGCATTCACGAACACGTTTCGTTTCTAGGGAACCGGAGACACGGCTCGATCTAGGCGGGATCGTCAAAGGTTGGTCCGTTCAGCGGATTGCAGACTGGCTGCGGCATCGAGTGGAGCGCGGCTGTATTAATGCTGGCGGCGATATTGCAGTTTGGAATTCTAGAGGAGAACCCGGTAAGTATTGGAACATTAGTATCAGTGATCCGGCTGATTCATCGCGAGATATTGGTCATTTTGCATTGGAGAATGGTGCGATTGCAACTTCAAGCACGATGAAAAGAAGATGGACGAATGTACGAGGGGAGGAGCTTCATCATATTATTGATCCTCGAACGATGATGCCTGCAAACAGCGAGGTTATTCAATGTACTGCAATCGGCAGGCAGACGACAGAATGTGAAATGATTGCCAAAACCTTTTGTATCCTAGGGATGACTGAAGGACTGCATTGGGTGAAACGTCATTATCCCACATCCGAGCTGGTATGGGTTACGGAGAGCGGGGCGATTCATTATTATGGTTCACATCGGCTTTTATCTTCACGGTGGAAGTCATTTTGTCCAGATGTCATTCATACGGGAGACGGAGATTTATTGGAGGTTATTAGTGATGACTGAAATACTGCTGCATCTGCCTACGTGGATTATCATTCGAGGATTGGGGTTAATGAGCTATTGCCTCTTGTTTCTTGGAATTGTACTGGGCATCCTTTATGGAATGCCTTTTATCAAAGGGAAATCTAAAGGTTCGATGTATAAATGGCATATGCGAATGACATGGAGCGGTTTTATTGCAGGAATGCTTCACGGACTTATTCTGATTATTGATCTGTACAGTCCATTTCATTGGAAAGAGATTATGATCCCTTTTGCCGCACACCATCATCCCATTTTAAGCGGTCTCGGGACACTTTCACTTTATGGCATGCTTATTGTATTGTTTACAACGGATCTGCGGGGCATCATTAGCAGAAAAATCTGGCTTGTTATTCATTTGCTTTCATATCCTATATTCGTAATGACAATCATTCATGGTATATTTCTTGGCTCGGATACCAGGTTAGGTGTCGTTAAAATGATATACTTAGGAACAGGCAGTGCAGTGATCTTGATAACACTAGCTAGATTCATCAGCCGAGGGAATACGAGGTCGAAAATGCAACCTGCAAGAGCAAGGCAACAGGTATAATAACATTATAGAAAAAAGTACTGGAAGGAAGAAGTGAACTGAACCCCCAATAGTAGACACTTTAAAAAAAAGTGGATCTATTCGGGGTTTTTTGTTTTTTCTAGCTCAAAACCCCGTTATACTAAAATGTATGAAGTAAATCGGGAGAAGTTATTATG
>NZ_JAGGKP010000007.1 GCF_017873765.1 Paenibacillus sediminis | reverse complement strand
TCATAATAACTTCTCCCGATTTACTTCATACATTTTAGTATAACGGGGTTTTGAGCTAGAAAAAACAAAAAACCCCGAATAGATCCACTTTTTTTTTAAAGTGTCTACTATTCGGGGTTCAGTTCAATGATATCCTCATGGTGCTTTTTTTTGAGAAAATAAAAAGCCCCCTCATTTGTGAAGGAGCTTTATGCCTTACAAGCCTTTGGTTTTATCTTCATTATATCCTGCAGTGAAGATACCAGTTAGAAACAGCACGAAGGTTACCAAAATGATCCAGAACACCACTGAGAAAGACATAGAAGAACACCTCCTAGTAAACTACCCCTTATTATACTCTAGCTGAACAAGAAAAATAAACCAAAAGTTGATCGTCATTAGGTAAAAAGAGATTGCAACGTATAGAACACCTAGGATACAATCAATCTGGTTAGATTTGTAATTATTCTATTAACTTCTTATATATAACGATTAACGCACTTTTGTGCTATGATTTAGGGGGTTACGAAATGAATCAAGTTTGGCGTGTAGTCATTATTGACGATCATCCCACGATTAAGATTGGCACCAAATTAATATTGGAAGAACAGGAGAATCTGATCGTTGAGGGGATGGCTTCTACTTCGGTGGAAGGAATTCGTCTCGTAGCAGAGCTGCAGCCGGATTTGGTCTTATTAGATTACCAATTGTCTGAGGGTACGGCAGAAACCATTTTTCCAGAAATGAAACACCGCTCCCCTGACAGTCATTATATTATTCTAACTTCTTCAGAAGATCTCTCTATTTTTCAATTGTTGATGGCTCGAGGGGCAAGCGGAATTATTTCCAAACAAGCATCTCCAGCGCAACTGCTCCATCTAATTGCAGGTTTACGTGAAGGGGTAACTACTATTCCGCTAATGTGGCTTAAGCAGGGAGTATGGCCTTTGCCAATGCCAAAACCTGATGAAGGCAGTTTCCCGCTAACAGAAACCGAAATGAAGGTTATGGATCGGATTGTGCAAGGCGTTACCTACGATAAAATTGCAGCGGAACTTCAAGTCAGCAGACGATCTATAGATAATTATTTGCGCAAAATTTATGTAAAACTAGCGGTAACAAGCCGAGCTCAGGCGATAGAGAAATATACGCTTTATTTTCGGGAAAATAGAGAACTGTACATGTAAAAAATCGGGAAGCTTGGAAGTGACGAATAAACTATAAGCGACCTTCAATTACATAATGATATTCCTCCAGAGCTTCTTTACCAGCAGGTGTAAGTACGTACAGTCCCCGTGATACCCGTTCGAACCATCCGTAGTAGTTACGCTGTAAAATGGCTGCAGCGCTTGATGTACCGCTTAAGTCTCGAACTACAGAAGGTCTCATCGGCGTCCCATCACGCATCGCATGTGCGACCCGAAGTGCTTTCTCACGGTAGGACGTTACTATTTTTTGACCATGGCTGCCGCCCACATTGTAATCTCCGCTTCGCTCTTTGAACTCTTGTACCAGTCGCGATTGCCTCGTCTTAACGATCGGTTTGGAAGATGCAAAAGCGGAAGGTTCACATAGAATCTCGACAAATGGAGATTTCGTTTTAAAATGAGTAACCGTAATCAGACCGACACCAATTTTGCGGCATAGCGCCGTAATTTCGCTCCAGCGCTGATTGTGAGCTCCTTTTTTATGACGATTTCGTTCAACAGCTAAATAGACGTTAGAGCTTAGCTTAAGGCGTTCCATTCCCTGCAGCAGCAGCGGAAGATTGAACGTTTTTTTCATTTCCACAATAAGCGGTTCCTCTTCACCTTGCTTCATTCCGACCAGGTCACAATGGCGCACTTCGCTCTTGATTTCGTATCCGCGAATTTCAAAAAAATTTTTTATTGGCTTGTACAGCTCCGTTTCATGCCTTACGGCCATGATGCCTTCTCCTTTGTTGTTTGTTAAACCGATTATATCACATGAAGACTTCCTAAAACGGTGAAAAATTGGTCAACTAAACCCAAGAACCCGCATAGTTATGTAGTACACTTTTTTATTGATAGAGTGCTTGTTCCGTTACCTTTAGTTTGGTGTGAATGCTAAATTCATAATGGAAGCATGGGAGGTACCAAGCATGGATATTTTTAAGCGCGTAGCAGCCTATCGAGCAGAGAGTGATCGTCTGGAATGGAGCGGTACTTTTAAAGATTATATCGAACTTCTGAAGGTTGATCCTACTCCTGCTATGACTGCCCATGCCCGTGTGTACGAAATGATAAAGTCTCATGGTATTGAAGAAATTCATGGGCATAAGCGATACAAATTTTTTGACGAAGAAATTTTCGGATTAGACCGAGCGATCGAAAAATTAGTAGAGGAGTATTTTCACTCTGCAGCAAGAAGGCTGGATGTCCGCAAACGGATCTTATTGCTCATGGGACCAGTCAGCGGAGGGAAGTCGACGATCGTCACTATACTAAAACGCGGTCTTGAGAAGTTCTCAAGAACAGACAAAGGCGCGGTGTATGCAATCGATGGGTGCCCAATGCACGAGGAGCCGCTGCACTTGATCCCGCTGGAAATTCGGCCTGAGGTAGAAACAGAGCTCGGAATACGTATCGAAGGTAACCTGTGTCCGGCTTGCCAGTTGCGGCTGAAAACGGAGTACGGGGGTGATATTGAGAAAGTGCCAGTGCGCCGTGTATTGATCTCCGAAGAAGGGCGTGTCGGTATCGGTACATTTAGTCCGTCCGATCCGAAATCACAGGATATTGCAGATCTTACGGGAAGTATTGATTTCTCTACCATTACAGAATACGGCTCAGAATCCGATCCACGCGCTTACCGTTTTGACGGCGAATTAAACAAGGCGAATAGAGGGCTGATGGAGTTTCAAGAGATGCTGAAATGCGATGAGAAGTTTCTGTGGAACTTATTGTCGTTAACGCAGGAGGGAAATTTCAAAGCAGGCCGCTTCGCGTTAATTAGTGCTGATGAATTGATCGTGGCACACACGAACGAAGCAGAGTATAAGGCGTTTATTGCCAATAAGAAGAACGAGGCGCTTCAGTCCCGGATGATCGTCATGCCTATTCCGTACAATTTGAAAGTATCGGAAGAAGAAAAAATTTACTCCAAATTAATCCATCAAAGTGATATGAACCATATCCACATTGCACCTCATGCACTCCGTTCTGCTGCTATCTTCTCCATTCTAACGAGGCTTAAGGAGACGAAGAAGCAAGGGATGGACTTAGTCAAGAAAATGCGGTTGTATGACGGTCAGGAAGTTGAAGGGTATAAAGAAGCCGATCTTAAGGAAATGCAGAGTGAGTATTCAGAGGAAGGGATGTCGGGTGTAGATCCACGGTATGTCATTAATCGAATTTCGAGCGCTTTAATTAAACAAGATCTTCAGTGCATTAACGCACTAGACGTGCTTCGAGCGATTAAAGACGGATTAGATCAGCATGCATCCATTTCTAAGGAAGATCGGGAAAGATATTTGAATTTTATCGCCGTTGCCCGCAAAGAGTATGATGATCTAGCCAAGAAAGAAATACAGAAGGCATTTGTCTATTCCTTTGAGGAGTCTGCGAGAACGTTATTTGAAAATTATCTGGATAACATAGAGGCATTTTGCAATTGGACGAAACTTCGTGACCCGCTTACAGACGAGGAAATGGATCCGGATGAGCGTCTTATGCGATCGATTGAAGAGCAAATTGGCGTATCGGAAAATGCGAAGAAGGCTTTTCGTGAGGAAATACTAATTCGTATCTCGGCGTACTCACGTAAAGGGCACAAGTTCGAATACAGAAGCCATGAACGACTTAAAGAAGCGATTGAGAAGAAATTGTTCGTAGACCTTAAAGATATTGTGAAAATTACAACTTCTACGAAAACTCCTGATGAAAATCAGCTAAAACGAATTAATGAAGTGAGCAAAAGGCTCATTGACGATCATGGCTACTGCCCTGTTTGCGCCAATGAATTGCTCCGGTATGTAGGAAGTTTATTGAATCGCTAAATGAACATAATTTAACAAATCTCCTTTTTATTACTATAAGGGGATTTTTTTCTGTATAAATCGACTAATATTTTCTAAATTATCATTCATTATCCTTGTTAAAGCTGGTCAGAGTAATATAATATCCGTATGGATATTGTCTATTATGACGCAGAGAGAGAGAGAGGAACAAAAGTCGTATGATAAATGTTTCATCAGAGCGAAAAAAACAGTTAGATTTCATTGGTCTAAAGGAAGAAGACTTGCAGCTGTTAGCAGCGAATCAACCTATTTTTGAGATTGTTGCAGAAAAGGTAGTTGATCAGATCTACGAGCACATTGAACAACAACCAGCACTTATGGAAATCATTTCGAAGCATAGTACAATTGAACGTCTCAAATCGACACAGCGTGACTATTGGATGTCTCTTGCGGCAGGTACAATTGATGAAGCTTTTATCGAAAATCGCATTCGCGTTGGTCTTGTGCATTCGAGAATTGGCCTCACCACAGACTGGTATCTAGGTACGTATATGGTTTACTTAGATATTGCGACTTCTCTCTTGAAAGAGGCTGTTCCAACTCATTGGTACAATGTCGTACATGCATTATCTAAAATGTTCAACCTTGATTCTCAATTAGTGCTCGAAGCTTATGAGAAAAAGGAAAAAGAAATATTGAAAGATCTCGCGGAAGAGAAAGAGCAAATGCTTCAAACCGTGACAAATGTGGTTCAAAATTTAACGGCGATGATTGTCGAGCTGAACCAAAGTGCACAGTCCATTGCATCTTCTGCGTTAACGACTGCTGATTCACAAGATCATGCAAATAGTCTTATGGAAGAGCTCAATATCGAAGTGAATCAAATTAGCCAAATGAGTACATTAATTGAAGAAATCGCGTCGCAGACTCATTTGCTTGGTCTGAATGCCGCAATTGAAGCTGCCCATGCAGGAGAACAAGGCCGCGGCTTTGAGGTTGTTGCCAACGAGGTAAGAAAATTAGCCTCTAACTCCGGACAGGCGCAAAAGGAAATTCAAGCGATTGTCGAAGGTATTCTTCGTAAACTAACAATCGTACAAAATGAGTCGGAGAAAATTACGGTAAATGCCCGTGAGCAGGCAGCAAGCTCGCAAGAGTTAGTATCTTTCGTCGAAATGATTGAGAAAGTCGCTACCGACTTGGAACAATTGCAAAGACGTGCTTAATAAGGGGAATGTAGAAAGGGACACAGCAACTGCTGTGCCCCTTTTATTTGGGATGGGTTATAAAAACTTTCGGTAATGCTTTTTCCCGTCATAAGTAAAAAGAACCTTTTTATCTTCCACAACTGTCTCTAGATGAACCGTTCTGCCCCATAGTTGGTTTACATACGGAAGGGTGCGCTCCATATATTTGAGATCCAACTCAATTCCTTCATATTGATGTTTCAGCACAAGCTCGCCGGTTCGCAAATAATCTCCATCCTGCACAACCAAATAAGGTAATCCGCCGTTTACACGAGATAGAACAAGCTGGTCTCGGATGTTTTCCCAAGTTTTATCAGTAATTTTCCACTCAGGGCCTTTCTTTTCGAACACATATAAATCAAGATCCTCTGTTAACTGCTTCGATAAATAATTACGGATGAAAGAGAGATCTGAATCGAACTCGCGAACCTCAAAAATTTTCTCTCTGCCCCTGCCAGGTACTCGCCCGAATCGATCTTGTTCCTCTTTCGTTGGTTGGTCCCAGCGCCGTTCAATATCCTCGAAAATTTTTAGTCCTACATAATAAGGGTTAAGGCTATGTCTAGTCGGCTGCACAACCGATGCATTCAGTTTCGCAAATTCAACCGTCTCATCACTTGTTAAATCAAGCTCACGCACAATCCGCTGATGCCAGTAGGAAGCCCAGCCTTCGTTCATGATCTTCGTCTCCATCTGCGGCCAGAAGTACAGCATTTCATCACGGAGCATACTCATGATATCTCGCTGCCAGTCTTCGAGTACCTCCGAGAATTGCTGAATGAACCAGACGACGTCTTTCTCCGGCTCTGGGGGGAATCGGTGGATCTTTATAACTTTTTGGTCTGACGCTTTTGGTTTGTCATCTAGATTCCATAAGTCGTCGTATCGACCTGGCTCGCGGTATTTATATTCTTTCTCTTTCTGCTCACGTTGCTTTAGCTCCATATAACGCTGCTTGTCGAGCTGCTGTGGTTTAATGAGCTGAGGGTCTACATGTTCATGTACAGCAAGCACTGCATCGATGAATGACTCCACAGCTTCTGTACCGTGCTCGAGCTCATACCGGCTAATACGCTCAGCTGTCGCTGCCATACTCTCAACCATGTTGCGGTTCGAAGCAGAGAATCGATAGTTGTTCTTGAAGAAATCACAATGCGCGAGCACATGGGCGACGATCAATTTATTCTGAATGAGGGAGTTCCCATCTAATAGGAAGGCGTAGCATGGATTGGAGTTAATGACGAGCTCATATATTTTACTAAGCCCGAAGTCATATTGCAGCTTCATTCTATTGAAATTTTTTCCAAAGCTCCAATGACTGAAGCGGGTAGGCATTCCATATGCACCAAAAGTATAGATGATGTCAGCAGGGCAAATCTCAAAGCGCATTGGATAGTAATCAAGGCCGAATCCATCCGCAATTTCCATAATTTCGGCAATAGCACGTTCAAGCTCACGGTGATCATCCTGCATTAGACCGCACTCCCTTCCCGTTTATGAAAGAAGCTTCTAAGCGCTTGGTACACTTCTCCCTTCTCTTTAATGACATAGTACATGAATTGTTCCTTTTTAATATAACGATAGGCTGCCATCAGTGTACTGCTCCGGTTATATTGATTGACTTCACCATATCCGAAAATATTGCTTCGCTTAAGCAGTTCATCAATGAGCTTCACGCAGCGTTCGTTATCCGACGTTAAATTGTCGCCGTCTGAGAAGTGGAATGGGTAAATATTGTAACTGGAAGGAGGATAGCGGCTGTCGATGATTTCAAGTGCTTTGGCATATGCAGAGGAGCAAATCGTTCCGCCGCTTTCGCCGCGGGTGAAAAACTCTTGCTCATTTACCTCCTTTGCTTCTGTATGATGCGCAATGAACACAATTTCGACCTTCTCATATTGACGGCGGAGAAAGCGAGTCATCCAGAAGAAGAAGCTGCGTGCACAGTATTTCTCGAAGGAGCCCATGGATCCAGAGGTATCCATCATCGCGATTATGACGGCATTTGATCGAGGGACAATGATATCTTCCCATGTCTTATATCTGAGATCATCAGGACTAATTCCATGAATACCAGGATTACCGTTTGTTGCATTCCGCCGCAAGTTTTCAAGAATCGTCCGTTTTTTATCAATATTGGACATCATCCCTGTTTTCCGAACATCGTTAAAGCGAATGGACTGTGTCTCGATCTCATCTCGATCTTTTTGTTTCAAGTGAGGGAGCTCCATATCTTGAAACAACATTTCTTCAAGTTCTTCAATGTCAACTTCGGCTTCAATATAATCATGACCAGGTTGATTTCCGGCTTTCTCACCTTTTCCAGGCTGAGGAGTAGGGTCCTTCCCAAGTACATCCCCGACCTGACTGTCACCATCTCCTTGACCTACATGCTTTTGCTTTTGGTAATTATAAATAAATCGGTACTCGTCTAAACTCCGAATAGGCACTTTAATGATTTGTTTTCCATCCGACATAATAATATTTTCTTCGGTTACGAGGTCCGGCAAATTTTGTTTAATGACTTCTTTGACTTTCTGCTGATGCCGGCGCTGATCTTGATAGCCTTTACGGTGTAAAGACCAGTCCTCTTGCGATACAACAAACAGATGTTGATCCGGTGAATACACTAGCGAGCACCTCCCACAGTGAAAAGTAGACAGCTCAGTTTTGGTTTGGACTGTTGTTAATCAAGTATATTCACCAGAGAGGATGATATGTGATGGCGTTAGCTGAATAATATCGTCTTACTTCAAGGATATATGGGAGATATATCATTATAGTTAAAGCAATTCACAAAAAGAGCTTGCTATCCTAAGATAACAAGCTCTTTTGTATTTACATTAACCACCTATTTTATTTTACTTTTTTCGCATAAAAAATCGCAATCGTCTTTGGTCCACAGTGGCTTGAAATAACGCAGCCAGCTTCAGAGATCGCAACCTCTCTAACGGAGGTCTCTTCTTGGAGCTTGCTTTGAAGCCATTTCGCATCTTCTTCAGCCATCGTGTGAGCAACGAAGATGAGATCGTTATCCATTTCATCCCGGTTACTCAGCGTATTTTGCAATATTTGAATGAGTGCCTTTTCGCGTTTGCCGCGAACTTTATTTGCCGAGTTCAATTTACCATTAACGACATTAACGATTGGACGGATTTTCAGCAAGCTCCCAATTAAATTTTGCATACCGGAGAGTCGTCCGCCTTTATACAAATATTCCAGCGTATCAATAAGAATTTCGGATTTAATTTGTGGTCTTACGGCCTGCAGAAGCTCTACAATCTCAGGGACACTCTTACCTTCCTCGGCCGCACGCACCGCTTTCATGACAAGAAGCCCAAAGGCGCTACATACATTTAAAGAATCAAATACGGTAACTGTACCTTCTGGGAACTCGCCTGCAGCTATTACTGCATTTTGATACGTCGAAGAAATCTCGGATGAGAGGCTGATATATAAAATTTGATCTCCCTGGTCAATATAGGGCTGGAATGCAGCTAAGAAATCAGCAGGTGAAGGAGCAGCTGTATTCGGCAAACTTCCTCTTTCATCCACTTTGCGGTATAGATCTTCCGGTGTCATATCGACACCGTCTCGGAACGATTTATCACCAAATACGACATAGAGCGGAACAATTCCGATGTTATACTTGCGAATCCAATCTTTAGGTAAATCACTAGTACTATCGGCAAAAATTTTAATTTGCGGCATGTACATCTCCCTTAGTCATAATACTTTCTTAGTAAATAATATGCCGATAGTCTTCTCGCCGCAATGGCTTGAAATCACACAGCCTGCATTGGAAGTAATTACGCGTCTGGCACCTGTCTTCTCGCGTAAAATTTGTTGTAAATTTGCTGCATCATCATCAGCGAGTGAGTGGGTTACGAATATCGTATCCCCATCCATTTGATCAATTTTGTCTAGGGTATTGTTAAGAAGCTGTTCAATTGCTTTTTCCCGTTTCCCACGAACTTTGTATGCGGGAGTCATTTTTCCATCAATCACTTTGATCACAGGTCTAATTTTGAGCAAGCTACCTACAATATTTTGCATGCCTGAGCAGCGGCCGCCCTTATATAAATAATCAAGAGAGTCAATGACAAACTCCGTCTCTACTTGTGGTCTTACATTATGTAATAGCTCAACAATTTCGGACACTGTAGATCCTTTTTCCGCAGCATCAACGGCCTTCATGACTTGCAGACCTATTCCTGTAGATAGGTTGAGGGAATCGAATACAGTGACTCGGCCCTCAGGAAACTCATCTGCAGCAATCTGTGCATTCTGATAAGTTGAAGATAGTTCAGAAGATAAGCTAATGTAAAGAATGTCCTGCCCTTGTTCTATAAACGGCTTGAATGATTCCATAAAATCAGCTGGTGAAGGTGCAGCCGTCTTCGGAAGACTTCCAAGCTGCTCGACTTTCTCATAGAGCTGGGGAGTAGTGATGTCAACACCATCTTTGTAAGACTGTTCACCGAAGATGACATATAGAGGAATGATACCGATATGATGCTGCTTAATCAAATCCTCTGGCAGGTCACATGTGCTGTCGGCGAAAATTTTAATGCGTGTCATGTATACTCTCCTTCCATAAAAGTACTTCATCACGCTATTACTAGAATAATATATCAGAGACAAGAATGGAATGTGAGAAGTATAAAAAAGTCTGCCGCGGCTATATAAGCTTAAGCAGACTTTCCGTATGGCTATTGCAACGCAGCGCTAATCATGACGAGCAGAGCAATGCCTAAAATAACTAACGAATTTAGAACTGTTCCGACAATCGCGAATACTTTTTTGCGATTTTTCATCGCGAGACCGATAATACCCAGCACTAAACCGATCACATTAAGCAAAATAAAGAATAAAAATCCTATGGCGGTAAATCCGATGGACATTAGCTGACCATCCGTTGCCCCCATATCCATGTCAAGGCTGTTACCGGAAATGTGATCTGCTACAAGCACACCTACGATGACAGAACAAACGATGGACCCCAAAATACCGACTAAACTTAACACGAATGAAGCGATTCCAAGACCGGAGAATTTGAGTTTTTCAGGCTGTTCCATAGCTGGAGATACATTTAGAGGTGATGATTCCATTTCGGAAAAATGATTTTCCATGTAAAGTAAATCTCTCCTTTATACCGTATTTATTCATTTTACTATACACAAAACTTGGGGGCTAGTGGAAAATACCTTTCACAATAGAGTAAAATAAAGAGGACTTGTAAAAAGGAGCTGGGAAATGACATGCAGCGTAGGTATATTCAAATTGGTGCGGTTATGGCGATGCTCTCGGTAGCTATTGGAGCTTTCGGGGCGCATATTTTGAAGTCGCACATTAGTTCAGAAATGATGGAAGTCTATCACACAGGCGTGCAGTATCATATGATACATGCCATCGGCATAATCCTAATCGCGCTTGCTGCAGGACAGTGGGGCGAATCGCGCAAATTGCTGTGGGCAGCACGGCTGCTGTTTGTTGGTATTATTTTATTCTCGGGCAGTTTGTACGTGCTAAGTATTTCGGGAGTTCGCATATTAGGAGCGATTACTCCACTCGGCGGCGTATCTTTCATTGCAGGATGGCTGATGTTTGCAGCCGCAGCGGTCAGCATTAAGAAGTAAACGAACAAAAGCAGTCTTCCGCAGCCTTGAATGAAGGACGGATGGACTGCTTAATTTGTAGTTATAATCTGTTTTGAGGGATCGTTAAGTGTTTACAATTTCATCAATTTCATTCAGTTTAAAGGAATATACTTGTTTCTCATCTACATGATATACACTTACTAATTGGTTACTTAGATCGTAATTTAAAATGCGGCATGGTATACTCGCGTGCTTGCCATGCTTGTTAATGAATAGCCGCACCAAACGGTTGTCATGAATAAATCCATCGAGCCAATTTTGTACATCAAATGGAGCTTCGTCTTTGGCTTTAGGAGATTCCTGAACGGTTGCTTTTGCAGCATGATCAGGAGTGCTTGTCTTCACATTTGACTCTGCCGTTTTTTTAATGAGAGACTGTCTCTTCGCTTTCAGTGTAGCATCAATAATTTCTCCAAGTTCCATTCCTGATTTAATACGAAAATCTGCGACGGAATCATCGCTGTTCAGAAGTTCAAGCAAAGTTTGCATTGCAAGAGCATTTGTTGAGCTTTTAATTAGAATATCAACATTAAATAAAAATCCAACTTCTTCTTGAGTAGATTGTTTCCTTTTCATAATTCCCCCGGGTGAAAATCTAATATGTCTTGTAAGCCCTTTAAATATACCATCAATTGGTTAATTTTCATAGTCCTAATGACTTACAATTTTCAAACCTCCGAACCTCTAAATTAGTATAAATATGGTAATATTTGCTCGTGTAATCTCACGCATCTAGTCGTTATGGCATAAGTTATGTTGAGTACATCTTAGGGAGGTGTCTAACTTTGGTCACGATAGAACCGATTGTAATCGGTGATGTGACTGTCATCGGTGTTGAAGTGAAGCTTCCTAAAACAACCTTAGTTGCCGTCACAACCGAGCGAGGGTACATCATGTGCGGTGCACTAGATGTAGGATTGCTCAATGAAAAGCTTAAGGATCGCGGCATTATTGCAGCACGAGCGGTAGGTGTACGGACATTGCAGCAACTTCTTGAAGCGCCTATTGAATCCGTAACCATTGAGGCTGAAAAACTGGGAATTATTCCTGGTATGAAGGGCGAAGAAGCACTTATTAAGATGCTGTAATTTATTGCAATTTTGCACGACAACAACGGGGCCGATGGCCCTATTTCTTTTTACGAATACATACATAAATATTACATTACATGTAACATATTAACAGGTTAATTTATTGACATAATGCTTGATTTATAGGGATGATCTCCTGTACCGTTAATGAAGTACTTTTATACATAAAGGAGAGACATCATGAGACAGACAAAAGCTGGGCTTCTAGCGGTTATTTTCTTCATCATCTTTGCTGCAACCGCTCAAGCCGCCGCAAGTACACAATCGCCAATTCGCGTTTGGTTAGATCAGAAAGAAATGAAATTCCAGATTGCTCCCGTCATTAAAAATGGAATCACGTTCGTTCAATTTAAACCGTTGTTCCAAAGCTTAGGTTATGATGTGAGCTGGGACGCGAAGACGAAACAAGTTGCTGCAACAGCAGGCGGCCAAAAGCTGCAATTAACGATCAACTCTAAAACAGCTTATGTGAACGGAGGCAAGAATTCCCTTCAAGAAGCTCCGTTTATTACAGGCGGCAATACGTTAGTTCCTCTTCGTTTTATTGCGGAGTCAACAGGATATCCTGTTCTATGGGATGCGAAAGCTCGCACGATTAAAATTGATAGACAGTCGGTAGTTACGAAAGTGACGAAGGAAGTCAATTCATTTTTTGTTAAGTTTGCAGCTGCTGAGAATGCACGTGATTTAACGAAGACGATGCAATTGATCGATCCGAAATCTCCGGATTTGGAACAAGACAAAGAAATGTATCAAATGCTCTATGACAAGTTTCAAAGACATATATCATTTGGTAGCGTGACTAATGTAAAAGTTTTTGGGAATACAGCAATCGTTACAGTAGATAAAACGGAAAAACGATCAGGCGGCCCATTCTTCTGGGATTCTGTACAAACATATGAGATTACACTGAAGAAATCGACAGCTGGAAGCTGGAAGCAATATTCATACGATCTAGTTGACATTAACTACATTACTGATGAATTAATAAAAGGTCAGCCAAACGTACCGGAAAATGAGAAGAGTGCTATTACGAAACCGCTGAATGACCAATATGACGGCTTCAATAAAGGCGACCTCAATATCATTTTGTCTGCGCTGGATCCTGACTCCCCGTATCGCGATTTTTACAAAGAATTAGCGGATTCTGGTTATTTTAAAGACAATAAAACACATATTATCGCTGATTCTATGAAAATTGTAGAGTATACCGGTACGGATGCCGTTGTTTATGCAGAAGAGACAGATGACAGCTATGGTCAGGCAGATAAGTACCAATCACTTTACTGGGTTGTAAAATCTTCGAATGGTAATTGGCTCATCTACGACATCATTGATGGTTCACAAGAGTAAATAGCATTAAATTTAAAAGGTATCCTCTGAGTCCGCATTGACTCGAAGGATACCTTTTTTTATTGAATTTAGTTGAATAAGGCAGCTAGATTGTCTTTGAATGGCGCCTTAACAATCCCTTTTTCCGTAATAATCGCAGTTACATATTCGTTTGGAGTAACGTCAAATGCTGGATTAAATACTTTAATGCCTTCCGGAGCAGTTCGTTTGCCAAAGCCTTCAGTCACTTCACTGGCCGGCCTTTCTTCGATCGGAATATGCGCTCCTGTTGGCGTACTTAAGTCAATGGTCGATAGCGGACTAGCGACATAGAACGGGATACCATGTGCTTTGGCTAATACAGCAAGGCTGTAGGTGCCGATTTTGTTGGCTACGTCACCATTGGCAGCAATGCGGTCTGTGCCGACAATAATGGCTTGAACCCATCCTTTTGACATGACCATACCTGCCATGTTGTCAGTAATTAACGTGACGTCAATACCTGCTTGCTGCAGTTCAAAGGCTGTCAGTCTTGCACCTTGCAGTACTGGACGAGTCTCATCAGCGTACACTTTAAATTTAATGCCCTGTTCATGAGCCAAATACATTGGCGCAAGCGCGGTTCCGTATTTAGCTGTTGCAAGTCCGCCTGCGTTGCAGTGGGTTAGAACTCCCATTCCGTCTTTAAAAAGCGGCAATGCATTCTCTCCAATTTTGCGGCATACTTCTTCGTCTTCTTGATGGATTGCGATCGCTTCTGACAATAATTCTGTATGCCATGTCGTGACATCACCCGCAGCAGATTGTGCAATTTGTTCAGCTTTTGCCTTCATCCGATCAAGCGCCCAGAATAGGTTCACGGCAGTAGGACGGGAAGTAGCAAGATAATCGGCTGCTTTTAATACGTGGCTTAGCCAGTCATTCATTTGATTACCGCCGAAATCCTTACTAGCCAGAACGACCCCGTAAGCAGCTGCAATGCCGATAGCAGGTGCGCCGCGCACTTTCATAGCATGAATCGATTCCCAGACTTCTTCGGGTGTATATAAATCTAACATAACGATTGAATCCGGTAGAAGACGCTGATCAAGCATAATGAGCTTGTCTTCGCCCCACCGCAGAGACAGCAGCGGTTCAAAAGCTGTTTTGCTGGTTGCTGCTTCCTTGATGCTTTTCAAACTCATACTCGAACTCCTTTTTGCTGTGCAGCTTGTTCTGCCTTCTGAATCACTTCCCCAATGGAAACAGCGTTGCGATTGATTTTGATTAGACTTTTACCAATCGCAAGTGCAGTGCGTTTTGCTTGTTCTTGGATAGCGAGCTCCTCTATCGTATCGATGTCCGCTACGTGAGAGAGGCCGACAATGCGGCGTACCATTTTGCAGCCGGCGAATCCAATTGCGTCGCGAAGTATTTTTTGAACATAGAGATCTTGATAGCCAGGCGTTTTGGCTGTAATATCTAAGACTTCTTCATTCCACAAAGCTCTGAAATTCGTTTCAAATTCGGTCCAAACATCACTTACCATGCGAAGCAGACGTTCACGGCGTTCGTGTAATGTCTGTTCATCGCTGCTCCAACCAGGCTGTGCCGAATAGTTGAGCAGCAGATTGGCGATGACCGCCCCAATATCAAATCCCATAGGTCCGTAATATGCGAACTCAGGATCAATCACTTTCGTAGACTCAGGTGTAGCAAAGATGCTGCCTGTATGTAAATCTCCATGAATGAGAGCTTCGGCATGCGTTAGAAATTTCTCGCGCAGAAGGGCAACTTCTAGATGAAGCTCTGTATCGTTCCATAATGCTTCCGCCTCATCGCGAATGTCTTCTGAAAAGCTGTTGTTCGGCGAATCACGGTAAGGATCCTCGAATATGAGATCTTCCGTAATTTTGCACAAGTCCGGGTTAATGAATTGCTTCACACGTTCTTTCTTTTCTTGCTGATTCATGCCAAGATCGGAAGTATAGAACAGCGTTCTAGCGAGGAAACGACCAATATGCTTAGCAAACAGCGGATAAGCAGTTCCTTCGATAAGACCTTTACGCATAATCGTATGATCACTGAGATCTTCCATTACGGTAATAGCGAGTTCACGATTGGAATAGAAGACTTGCGGCACCAGATCAGGGCAGATGCTGTGCTGGATATTCAGAGCTTCACTTTCAATGCGTGCCCGGTCCAAACTAAGCGGCCAAGATTCTCCGACGACCTTTGCATAAGGCAGAGCTTGTTTAATAATAATGCTCTTGCCATTCTCATCAGTAATATGAAACACTAGATTTAAATTACCATCGCCGATTTCACGGCAGCTAAGCTCGGCATCCTTACGGAAATGGCCGGGTATTTTTTTCGCAAGAGAGATAGCGTCTTGAATAGTTAATGGATGATATTGAGTCAAGGCAACAGTCACCTCCAAAGTAATGAATGAAACCGCCGAATAATGTCAATTTCTGCGCTTTCATTTTAGTTAGTACAGTTAGTATATCGGAAAAGTATGTACTTTTAAATCCTTTTTTAATGTTAGATTGATCATCATGAACAGATACAGCAGTACCGTTGTCTCCTTAGTATGGAAGCGATATAATCAGATTAAAGGTAAAGACAAGGGGGAACGGACGATGGAACAAACTTCATTAGCTCTTAAAGAGTGGGCTTCTACGGTGCAGGCGCTCGAAAGAGGAAGTCAAATATTGCTGATGCGTAAGGGCGGTATTGAAGAGGAGACGAAACATTTTGAACTTAAAAGTCATTCCTTTTATTTGTATCCGACATATGAGCATCAGCGGAAAGAATTGATTAAACCTTCATATCAACAATTGGTTGATTTATCACTAGAGAACTGGTCTTCTGAACAGAAAAATGTAATGATTAAGGCGTATGCAGAAGTCATAGAGGATCTTGAGATTCAAGATGAGAAGCAGCTTGGACGACTGCGCGAATTACATATGTGGACGGATGAATTTGCAGACCAGCGGCTGCGTTGGAAGCGTAAAAGTCCTCTGCATGTCCTTCTAGTTCGGGTATATCGGCTGGACAATCCAGTCGAAATTCCAATTGAAGATGAGTACCTTGGATGTAAATCGTGGATATCAGTACCGCTTGCTTTACATTCAAATCAATATACACCAGTGCTTAGCGATGAACAGTTTGCATCACATATTCGGTCCATTAAAGAAGCACTCAACTATAGCTAACTACGAAAAAGCAAGACTGGACTTTCATGAAAGTCAGTACTTGCTTTTTGCGGTTCATACGTACACTGGCAAGGTATGAATTCAATTCATCTTTGTCAAACTTTTATAGTATGAAAATTAGGTTAATGCAAGGCTTGTCTTGTTGCTAATGATTTCATTTTATTATAAAATAGATGAGAATCAGTGAGAATCAATTAAAATTATTCTAATCTGATATTTATTATGATCTACATGTAACCAGAGAGCTGAATTCTCTGTTTATATATGCTATTTCAGTTATTATGAATGCTAACAATATTAAATGGAGGGAAAATAAAGCATGTCAACAAAATTCGTCATTGAAGGCTTGAAAAGTACAATCGAAGGCAAGGAAATTCTGAAAGGAATTAATCTTGAAATAAAGGGCGGAGAAATTCACGCGATCATGGGACCGAACGGTACAGGTAAAAGTACGCTGGCTTCAACTTTGATGGGACATCCTAAATATGAAGTTACTGCTGGTAAAGTAACTTTGAACGACGAAGATGTGCTTGAAATGGCAGTAGACGAGCGTGCGCGTGCAGGTCTGTTTTTGGCAATGCAATATCCAAGTGAAATTGCTGGTGTAACGAACTCTGACTTCTTGCGCAGTGCAATTAATGCTCGCCGCGAAGAGGGCAATGAAATTTCGCTCATTAAATTTATCCGTCAAATGGAAAGCAAAATGAAAGAGCTCGAAATGAATCCTGAGTTCGCTCATCGTTATTTAAATGAAGGTTTCTCAGGCGGTGAGAAAAAACGTAACGAAATTTTGCAAATGATGCTGCTTGAACCGAAGATCGTTATTTTGGACGAAATCGACTCTGGTCTTGATATAGACGCACTCAAAATTGTTGCGAACGGTGTAAATGCAATGCGCAGTGAAGAGCGCGGCTTCCTCATTATCACTCACTATCAACGTTTGCTTAACTATGTAAAACCTGATTTTGTACACGTCATGATGCAAGGACGTATCGTAAAATCCGGCGGTCCTGAACTTGCTGAACGCCTGGAAGCTGAAGGCTATGATTGGGTTAAAGAAGAACTAGGTATTGTAGACGAAACTGTAGGTCAAGAAGCGTAAGTTAAGGAGGAGGAATCGTATATGACAACACAAACAACTCTTCCGGTTGACACTGAGACGCTGACGGCCCTGTCGAAGTCAAAACAAGAACCTGCGTGGCTGACAGAAAGCCGCACCAAAGCATTGGAGTTAGCAGGTCAACTGGAACTGCCCAAAGTAGAAAAAACAAGAATTGATCGTTGGAACTTGCAAAATTATGGATCATATAAACAAAGCGGATTAATTAAATCCGTCGACGAATTGCCTGAATCGGTCAGAAACTTAATTCAAGCTAATGAAAACAGCAATTTGATTGTTCAACGCAATTCGAGCGTTGTATTCACTAAGCTGTCTGAAGATTTAAAAGGTAAAGGTGTTATTTTCACAGATCTAGAAACGGCTGTAAGAGAACATGGCGATCTGGTGAAAGCACATCTGTTCACAGCTGTTAAGGCAGATGAGAACAAGGTTACAGCGCTTCATGTAGCACTATGGAATGGCGGCGTATTTCTATACGTCCCTAAAAATGTTGAAGTCGATGTCCCTCTGCAAGCTGTATTTTTCAATGACGATGCATCAGCAACATTTGCTCCGCACGTTCTTCTCATTGCAGACAGCAACAGCCGCGTAACTTATGTAGATAACTACTTATCGAATGGAACGAACGGTGAGCTTGTGCATAACGGGATTGTAGAAGTGTTCGTTAAATCGGGCGCGAAAGTACAATATGCAACAGTTCATGCGATGAGCGAGCAAACGACAGAACTTACTTACCGCCGCGCAGTTCTAGACAATGATGCTAACATCGAATGGATCGTCGGAGAAATGAATAACGGGAACACAATGAGTGATACTCACTCATTGCTTAAAGGCAACGGTTCTAACTCCGATACTAAAGTGATTGCTGTAGGCTCTGGTTCACAAAAACTGAACTACACAACAAGAGCAAATCATTTTGGTAAAAGCTCCGAAAGCCAAATGATTACACGTGCAGTAATGCGTGAAGAAGCAAGCGCGATCATTAATGGTATTACGAAAATTGAAAAAGGCGCTACGAAAGCTAACGGCGAGCAAACTGAAAAAGTGCTTATGCTCAGTCCTAAAGCACGCGGGGACGCAAATCCAATTCTGCTTATTGATGAGGATGATGTTAAGGCAGGTCACGCGGCTTCTGTAGGTCAAGTCAATGTAGAACAAATTTACTACCTAATGTCTCGCGGTATTTCACGTGAGGAGGCAGAGCGACTTGTCATCTACGGTTTCTTAGCACCAGTTGTTTCTGAAATTCCGCTTGAGCTTCTTCAAAATCAACTCCAAACCTTAGTTGAAGGGAAGCTGGGACAATGAACACTGCATGGATTCGCGAGCAATTTCCAATATTAAATCAACAGGTTAATGGTCATCCGCTCGTATATTTGGATAATGCAGCGACTTCACAAAAGCCACGCGCAGTAATCGAGGCCGTAAAGCACTATTACGAGCGGGATAATGCTAACGTTCACCGTGGTGTTCATACGCTTGGAAGCCGAGCGACAGACGCTTATGAAGGCGCTCGTGAGAAGGTTGCTCGTTTTATTCATGCGAAACATACACAAGAAATTATTTTTACGCGAGGCACTACGACGGCGCTCAACTTAGTCGCCTCATCTTATGGCCGTTCTGTATGCGGCGAAGGTGATGAAATTGTCATTACTCCTATGGAGCATCACAGCAATCTCATCCCTTGGCAGCAAGTCGCTAAGGCGACAGGCGCGACGCTTAAATATTTACCGCTCCAGCAAGACGGCAGCATTAATCTAGAAGATGTAGAGAAGACTGTCACTGATCGAACAAAAATCGTATCTGTTGCATATGTATCTAATGTGCTCGGTGTAGTCAACCCTGTTAAACAAATTGCAGAAATAGCGCATCGGCATGGTGCAGTTATGGTTGTTGATGGTGCTCAAAGCACGCCGCATATGAAAGTAGATGTGCAGGATCTCGATTGCGACTTCTACGCATTCTCAAGTCATAAAATGTGCGGACCAACAGGTGTTGGCGTACTTTATGGCAAAAAGTCGCTTCTGAATAATATGGAGCCGATTGAGTTTGGCGGTGAAATGATTGATGACGTAGGTCTATATGAATCGACATGGAAGGAGCTTCCTTGGAAATTTGAAGGCGGTACGCCAATCATTGCAGGAGCTGTAGGACTTGGTGCAGCGATTGATTTCTTAACAGAGATTGGACTCGATGAGATCGACCGTCACGAGCGTCAGATTGTAGAATATGCACTGGAACGGCTCTCAGAGGTTGAAGGACTCACGATCCACGGCCCTCGCAATCGTACGGTCGGCTTGGTCAGCTTCAACTTGGATGGCATTCATCCACACGATGTAGCCACTATACTCGATTCGAATGGTATCGCGATTCGTGCAGGGCATCATTGCTGCCAGCCGCTGATGCGCTGGCTTAATGTAAATTCTACTGCAAGAGCGAGCTTTTACCTGTATAATACTAGAGAAGATGTTGACCGTCTGATCAACGCCTTAATCCAGACAAAGGAGTATTTTGGCGATGCAACTCGATGATTTATACCGCCGTGTGATTATTGATCATTATAAAAATCCTCGTAATAAAGGGGCTTTTGAAGATGATGCTGTTACCGTAAATTTGAACAATCCAACTTGTGGTGATCGAATTTCGTTGCAGCTTAAAGTTGAAGACGGTGTTGTACAAGACGCTAGATTTATGGGCGAGGGATGTTCCATCAGCATGTCTTCGGCATCTATGATGACAGAAGCTATTAAAGGTAAATCGATGGAGCAAGCTCTCGACCTTGCCGATAAATTTTCTAAACTGATGCAAGGCGAGCAGGTGGACTTTGACGAATATGAAGACCTTGAAGCATTGTCAGGCGTTAATAAATTCCCTGCCCGCATCAAATGCGCAACACTCGCTTGGAATGCACTCAAAAAGGGCATTAACAACGATTAATAATAACTACTAATGAAATAGGGAGGTTGAGAAATATGGCTAAAAAGGCACCTGAAATAGAAGAGTACAAATACGGTTTTAGGGATGAGCACAAAGCGGTCTTCCAGTCCGGTAAAGGGCTTAGCCGTGAAATCGTTGAAGAAATTTCCCGCATTAAAGGTGAGCCTGAGTGGATGCTTAATTTCCGCCTTAAATCACTAGAGCAATTTGAGAAGATGGCGCTTCCTCGTTGGGGCGGCAATCTCGATGAGCTTGATTTCAACGATATTCAATATTATGTAAAACCTTCTGAAAAGCAAGGTAAAACGTGGGAAGAGGTTCCTGCAGAAATTAAAGAAACATTCGATAAGCTCGGTATTCCTGAAGCAGAACAAAAATTTTTGGCCGGCGTTTCTGCTCAGTATGAATCTGAGGTTGTCTACCACAGTATGCAAAAAGATCTCGAAGAGCAAGGTGTTATCTTTACAGATACAGATACTGCGCTTAGAGAGCATCCGGAAATCTTTAAAGAATATTTTGGTACAGTTGTACCGGCAGCGGACAATAAGTTCGCAGCACTGAACAGTGCAGTATGGTCCGGCGGAAGCTTCATTTATGTTCCAAAAGGCGTTAAATGTGAAATTCCCCTTCAAGCTTACTTCCGGATTAACTCCGAAAATATGGGTCAATTCGAACGTACGCTCATTATTGCGGATGAAGACAGCTTCGTACACTATGTTGAGGGATGTACAGCTCCAATATACAGCACGAACTCCTTGCACAGTGCCGTTGTCGAAATTATCGCTAAGAAAAATGCTCGCGTTCGTTATACAACGATTCAAAACTGGGCGCCTAACATTTACAACCTGGTTACCAAACGTGCGGTTGCAGAAGAAAACGCAACGATGGAATGGGTCGATGGCAATATCGGTTCCAAATTGACCATGAAATACCCAGCCGTTATCCTGAAAGGCCGCGGCGCTAAAGGCAGCGTATTATCTATCGCTGTTGCAGGTAAAGGACAGCATCAAGATGCTGGTGCGAAAATGATTCACCTTGCACCGGACACAACATCTACAATCGTTTCTAAATCGATTAGTAAACATGGCGGTAAAGTAACATACCGCGGTCTTGCTTCCTTCGGACGCAATGCAGAAGGTGCTAAATCGAACATTAAATGTGATACGCTCATTCTTGATAATGAATCGACTTCAGATACGATTCCTTATAACGAGATTATGAATGATAACGTTACTTTGGAGCATGAAGCTACCGTATCCAAAGTGTCTGAAGAGCAATTGTTCTATTTGATGAGCCGCGGCTTGACTGAAGCTGAAGCGACCCAAATGATCGTTATGGGCTTTATTGAGCCATTTACGAAAGAACTTCCTATGGAATATGCAGTAGAAATGAACCGCTTGATCAAGTTCGAAATGGAAGGCAGTATCGGGTAATTCTTGTTGTATCGTCTTCACTCTTATATGTAATTTGTAAATACGTGTCTGCTGTGACTTTCACACTATTGTGTTCAAGTCGCTCGGACACGTATTTTATTTTTACACTGGCTTCTTTTCTTTATTTTTTAAACTTTAGGGACAATACCCCTCGCATTTTCTTTTTTTGTACATATTTTATGATGTACCTTAAATCTGAAGGAGGGATATACATGGGTGGAGCCGTTGGAGGATATGGATACGGACATGGGATGTTTACATCAACAGGTGCCATATTAGTTCTCTTTATTTTGTTAGTTATCATCGCACGTACTATTCTATATTGATTAACTGATTAGCAGCCATTAGTTCCCCTTTCTCCAGTCTAACTCTGCCGGCTTAATTGCTGGCAGTGTTTTTTTCTTGAATTAATATCACATCACAAAGCAGGTTCCTCATTCAAAAGGAACCTGCTTTATTATTGTCTCTGAATATGAAATTAGATAAATACACGTTCTATTGCGATGCTGCGCTCTTTGGATAAATCCGTAAAACGTTGTTCTGTCTGAATGAGCGGTCTAAAGAAATCAGCAGGATTTGTCATCACAATCGTGCCTGTCTCGCCATTCGTTAAGACAACTTTCTTCCCAATGAAGTTAGGTAGCATATGTTGAATGAAGACTTGGGTTGCTGTTGCATTCAATTTATTGCCAAAGCTAAGCTCGAACATTTCTTGTAAAACGGATAACAGTTCACGTTTGCTCTGATAGATCCGATTCGATGTCATTGCACTATATACATCAGCAACAGCAGTGATTTTGGCGAAAGGATGAATTTCGCCCTCTCGGAGCTGCTTAGGATAACCCGTTCCATCTTCGCGTTCATGGTGTTGAAGGGCGACAAGCGCTGTTCGTTCATCTCCAATTGAATCCATAATAATGTCATAGCCGTATGTGGTGTGAAGCTTCATTGTTTCGAATTCTTCTGGTGTTAGTTTGCCTGGTTTTTTTAGAATTTCGGAAGGAATGAGAGATTTACCGATATCATGCAAGTATCCCGCTTTACCGGCGGCGTAAGCTTCTTCTTTGGAATATCCAAGCCAGCCAGCGATATAATAAGACAGCATGCTCACTTGCATCGAGTGTTTATAGGTGTAGTCGTCATCATCGTTTACCATGAGAAGCAGAGAAACGACGTCACTTTGACCAACTAATTGATCAACTAAAGGTTCAAGCGTATCATCTACCACGGATTCATTAATTTTGCCAGTGGATAACGCTTCCAAGAATAATTGTTCAAACCCGTCCATTGCTTGATCGATAGACGCTTTTGCTTTGTGGACGTTTTCAGCAATCGAACTCGGCGTTTGAACCGTAATGTCCGTTTGCCTTACTTCAATATCAACGTAATCAATTCCAAATTGAAATAATTTTGAAATGTCGTCCTGACCTAGTTTTGTTCCTTTAGGAAGAACATGGAGGCCATACTCGTTGAATGTGTCAGTTTGCAAAACGTCCCCTGGTTTAATTTCGGTAACATGTGCTCTCAAGGGAATACGCACCTCTATATACATAATTTTACTATCAATCATAGCAGTTAATATATAGATTGACAATAACTAGTTCTTTAGATGGAAGCCGTTGGGTCCCAAGGTCCTAACTGATGCCCTTGCCATTCTGATCCGTCATCCCAAATCTCCTTCTTCCAAATAGGAACGATATGTTTAAGGCGATCGATTGCGTAGCGGCTGGCTTCATAACATTCGCTCCGGTGCGGGGAAGAGACGGCGATAACGACACTGATCTCGGTGATGTCGACTTTTCCGATTCGATGTCCAATAGCGATACGTGTACCTGGCCATTTTCCCTCAATTTCATCGCCAATTTGCTGCATCATAGATAGTGCCATCGGTATGTACGCTTCATATTCAAGATAGACGGTTCGCAGTTCTCCAGTCATCTCACGAGTCGTTCCAATGAAGGACAGCGTTGCACCGTGGTTTGCGGTAATGACTTTTTTAGATATTTCTTCAACAGATAAGGGCAATGACGTTATTGTGTATAATCCGTCATCTGAGCTGTAAGTGTCCTTCGAAGTTCCGTCCCCTCCAGAAACTGGGGGAATAAGAGCTACTTCATCATTAGGAGTGATCATGGTATCCTTAGTAGCGTACTGCTGATTGACGGCGACAAAAGAGATCGATATGAGCTGTGATGCATCAGCGTACGACTCACAAAGACGTAATTTTAATTGTTCTACTGTTATGCCAGTTTCTTGAATAGGAAATTGAAGAACAGAAGTGCGCAGTCGTTCGGCTAATCCTGCAAACAGATGTATTGAAATGATATTGTGATCCATCAGGGTTCCACCTCATTATAAAACTTATTAACTCTTCAAATATATCATTCTTTACTTCAAAATGTTATGCTAAGGCTTTAAAGATTTGAACTAAGATATGACTCGAAGAGGAGGGACACGACTCATGTCAGACTTCGAACATCAGAAGTTTACCATTCTTCATACGAATGATTTACATAGTCATTTTGAGCGAGCTGGCCGGATCGCTGCTCTTATTCGTCAGGAGCGCAAGCTGGCTGCTGAGGAGGAAGTGATTCTATTAGACATCGGAGATCATATGGACCGAATGTCTGTCGAAACTGAAGGGACTCTAGGCGGTGCAAATGTGGACCTGCTGAATCTAATGAGCTATGATGGTATCACAATCGGCAATAACGAGGGATTGACCTTTACTCCGGGTACATTAGAGAAGACGTACAGCGATCTGATCTGCCCTGTGATATGCAGCAATGTACGCGAGATGACGACAGGCGAGACGCCGAAATGGATGCTGGAACATTTCATATTGCGTAAAGGCAGCTGCCGAATTGCGATGATTGGAGCAACTGCTCCATTCACTGATTTCTATAGATTGCTTGGCTGGGATATCGTTGATCCGATTCATGCGCTGACAGCAGAAATCGAAAAGTTACAAGGCAAGTATGATTTTCTTATGGTATTGTCACATCTTGGATTTAATACAGATCAGCGGCTTGCTAAAGCGTGCCCTGAAATTGATCTCATTCTTGGCGGACATACGCACCATTTGCTCGAAGAACCTGTATTTGTTGGGAAAACCGCTATTTGCGCTGCAGGTAAGTTCGGACAATTTATAGGGAAAGTAGTCGTTGAGAAGTCAGCTGAATCTGGACATTGGCATGTCATTCAGGGTGGTACGATTCCGGTCGACGCTGGAGAAGAAGACACGATGATCACGGATGCTATTGCTGCTCATGGCAAGCTTGCCAGAGATAATCTAGATCGTACGGTTACTGTAATGGATCGTACACTTACGATTGATTATACCCATGAATCGGCGTTTGGAAATTTGCTTGCTCAGTCCGTTAGACGCTTCACAGGCAGTGAGATTTCGTTAGTTAATGCAGGGCAACTGTTAGGGAATCTTCCTCAAGGACGAATCACGGAGGAAATGCTGCACGCACTGTGCCCTTCACCCATAAATCCAGTCCGTCTCAAACTTAAAGGCAGTGATATTATATACAGCTTAGAACAATCATTGCTGCCAGAATATACGATGAAGGTGATTCAAGGCTTTGGTTTTCGAGGCAAAGTGTTAGGCACATTGTGTGTAGATGGGATGAAGGTTATATTTGACCCGGACCGTACACCTTATGATAGAATAATTGAAGTACGAGTTAACGGCCAGATGCTGAACCCTGAACATTACTATGATGTTGGAACATTAGATATGTTTACGTTCGGGGTTGGCTATGAGCGATTGAAGGAAAGTACAGACAAACAATATATGCTGCCTGAATTTATAAGAGATTTGCTTCGAATGGAGCTGCAGACGCCCGAAGCTATTAATCAAAGCTTTCAGTCTAGATGGATTTCGGTTTAGACAAGTTATTCATGAGTTCGCAAAGAAAGCATATATTTGAATCAAAAATGAAGAAGAATATGAGGAGGAAAAAATGGATTTTTTTATTGCAATTATACTGGGGATCGTAGAGGGATTAACTGAATTTATTCCTGTCTCTTCAACTGGACATATGATTCTAACGTCAAAGATATTTGGGTATAACCAAGAAGATCCGCTGCTTAGTACTTTTGAAGTCGTTATTCAGTTAGGCGCCATTTTAGCGATTGCTTTAGTGTATCGTGAGCGTATTGCCAATTTACTTGGATTTAACCGCACAGAGCCGATCTCGAAGAAGATAGCTCCTCGCAATAGACTGAATATTATTCATGTCTTTCTAGGTATTGCACCTGCGCTGATCGTTGCTTTTTTTGCGAAGGACTATATTAAATCGTTGTTTAGTTCAACCGCAACGGTACTGTGGGCACTTGTTGTTGGCGGTCTGTTTATGATTTTTGCTGAGTGGTATTCGAAGAACAAAGCAAAAGTTACTGCCCATGAGATTGACGATATTTCGTACAAGCAGTCTCTTCTTATTGGCCTCTATCAAATTTTATCTGTCATTTGGCCTGGTTTCTCTCGTTCCGGATCTACAATGTCCGGAGGAATGCTAAGCGGGGTTAGCTACAAAGCTTCCTCAGATTTTTCTTTCTTGATTGCCATTCCGATTATGTGTGCTGCTTCCGGTTATGAACTGCTGGATTCTTATAAAAATTTCACAGCGGACACGATCGGTTATTTCATTGTTGGATTTATCGTTTCATTCGTAGTGGCATATATCGTTGTGCTTGGCTTCCTTAGATGGATTCAAAAGATTCAGCTCCGCCACTTTGCTTATTACCGTTTCGTTCTCGCAGCTATATTTTGGCTATTCGTTATACGTTAATATAACAAAGAACTAAGGCAGAGTAACCCGTCTTTGAAATAAGGACGGGTTATTCATTTTGTCCGTGACTGCAGTTATTATGAAGTTCATGGTATCATATAACAAGTGGATTTTTTGATTTATTTTAAAGAAAAAAGGTGATTATATATGAGTATTTCAACAGAACAGTCTTACACGTTACAGGGGATATCGCCTGATTATGATCCGTGGGATCCAATAAATTCGCTTCGAAAATACGGAAAGCATACACTTACGAGTGTAGAAATGACGGTGACTCATCTGTGTAATATGCGATGTGAGCATTGTGCTGTAGGCGATATGCTTGCTCTTAAAGATCCTGAGCAGATCCCGCTGTCATTAATATTAAAACGGCTTGATGAAGTAGAGCATCTGCAAACGATCAGTTTAACTGGCGGTGAACCGTCCTTCCGCGAAAAAACAGTCAACGAAACGATTGTTCCGCTTCTGAAATATGCCAAAGAGCGCGGAATTCGCACGCAAATTAATTCAAACCTTACACTGGATATTAGCCGTTACGAGAAGATGCTGCCTTATTTAGATGTGATGCATATTTCGTTTAACTACATAAATGCGGATGATTTCCATCAAGTGGGCTTTGCGAACAGCAACCATCCGGTAAAGCGTGAGACAGCTGTAAAATTGTATGAGACGATGATCGAAAATGCGCGCAGTCTTAGCGAACAAGGGATGTATATTTCAGCAGAGTCCATGATTAATTTCCGAACACATAAGAAGCTGCCGCAAATTCATCAGCTTATTACTGAAATGGGATCTAAACGTCATGAAGTACATCCAATGTACGCTGCTGACTTTGCTGTAAGCCTTCCAATGTTGTCACTAGATGAGATGCGGACAGCCATTTATGATTTACTGGATCATCGGAACAAAGACATTTGGATGTTGTTTGGCACACTGCCGTTTTTCGCTTGCAGCAACAGCGAAGAGGATCTGAAACTGATTAAACGGCTACGTAACGAACCGAATGTAACAGTCCGAAATGATCCTGACGGAAGAAACCGTGTCAATGTCAATCTATTTACGGGTAACGTATATGTAACGGATTTCGCAGCAGTACCTTCCTTCGGTAATGTAAAGGACGAGAAGCTCGATGATATTTTTGAAAAATGGTTATCCGAGCATCCATTAAATAAAACGGTGAATTGTTTCTGCGATACCGCGAACTGCTGCGGACCTAACTTGCTTGTAAAAGATATGTACTACAAAGATGTCGATTTTAAATCGAGAAAAGCGGCAACAATATAGACATCATTGAAGCGGGGAGTCATTATTGTGGACGTTCATACTGAATTTGATCTCGGAAAGTTAATATTAAATATATTTCTCGTTTTTATACTTGTCTTTCTAAATGCCTTCTTCGTCGCGGCGGAGTTCTCACTGGTTAAAGTTCGCCAGTCCAGACTAACTCAGCTTGTGAGTGAAGGCAATCGACTGGCTAGCTATGCTGTTAGAGTACAAAACAGACTAGATTCCTATCTATCTGCTACTCAATTTGGTATTACGCTAACTTCTCTTGGTTTAGGATGGATTGGAGAGCCTGCCATTTCTGAATTGCTCATCGAACCGATTATGCACAGCATAGGAGTTTCTGATGGAACATTTATTTCTACAGTATCTGCCGCTGTCGGTTTTGCTATTATTACTTTTTTGCATATTGTGCTCGGGGAGCTGGCTCCTAAATCATTAGCAATCCAAAAGTCTGAATCGGCATCGCTTTGGCTAGCAGCACCACTGCTTTTGTTCAATAAAATTTTCTTTCCGATTATTTGGCTTTTGAATAGTGCGGCGAATGGTCTGCTTCGGCTCATTGGCATTGAGCCGGCTGGTGAAGCAGAGGCAGCTCACTCCGAGGAAGAAATTCGGATATTGATGAATCAAAGTGCGAAGAGCGGCGTCATCGATCAGGATGAAATGAAGCTCATGGATAATATCTTTGATTTCTCAGATTTACTGGCTCGTGAAGTGATGCTTCCAAGAACGGATATGGTCTGTTTATATACGAACCTTTCCTTCGAGGAAAATATGAAGATCATTAACGAAACGAAGCATTCCCGTTATCCTGTAGCCATGGAAGATAAGGATCATATTATTGGTTTTGTACATATAACCGATCTGCTTCTTAAAAATCCGGATCAGCAGCAAGATCTAGCTTCTATTGCACGGCCGATACTCAATGTGCCAGAATCGATGGAGGTCAGCCACGTGCTGCGGTTAATGCAGAAAAGACATTCTCAGCTTACGCTTGTTGTGGATGAATATGGCGGTACAGCGGGACTTCTCACCATTGAAGAAATTTTGGAAGAAATTGTGGGTGATTTGTACGATGAGTTTGAGGACGAACGTGCAGAAATTGAACGCATCGGAAATGTCATTTCTGTAGATGGACGACTTCTTCTTGAGGATGTTCATGATCTAACGGGTGTAAATATTGAAGATCATGAAGTGGATACGATAGGCGGATGGATGTTCAAACAGCTCGAAGGGAATCCATCACGCGGCAAAAAAGTGGAGTACGATGGAGTCATCTTTGAAGTTGCTGAATCCACGAGGTTACGAATTCAAAGAGTACATATTCATCAACATACACAAGAGCCATTAGTAGATATTTCAGAAGAAGATGATCAAGACAATTAAATTCTATTTATAACTACATGATTTGACCTAGCCGTCTTAAGGCTAGGTCCTTTTTTTCAATTATAGTGAAGAATTCGACATTGTTGGTTCAGATTTTAGGCGAACGTCATATGTTAAATATGGAGAAATATCGATAAAGGAGGAATGTGTGTGAAAGAGCTGCAATCGTCTCAAGAACGGTCGTACACCCCTTTTATTGGCCCCTTTGATCCTTGTGTTCCTGTTACTCATAAAACGTATGTAATCCCGCCTAACCAATATATTGTATTCCAACCATTAAATTTACCGCAGTTTCCATTACAAGAAGCATTAAAGTTAGGCACTTTGTGGCCGGCATTATACAGTCCTTATGAATCAAGACGCGGGAGGAGGGAACAAACTAAGGATGGAAACGAAAGCCTATGATTACACATATTATGAGCTCCTTGAGCAGCTCCAGGTGTTTGATTTTGCTTTAGTCGAATTAAATTTGTATCTTGATACTCACCCGAATGATCTCCAGAGTATTCAGCAGTATAATACACTGACGCAAGAACGGACAAAGCTTGCCTATCAATTTCAGCAGCTGTACGGCCCTTTGCAAAATTTTGGTCATGCCTATTCTAAGTTTCCATGGGAGTGGTCAAAGAGTCCATGGCCATGGCAGGTGTAGCGCTATCCCAAGCAAAATTTCACTAAGGGAGGCAGGTATATCAAATGTGGATATATGAGAAGAAACTGCAGTATCCGGTACGTGTAAATAAGTGTGACATTACAATGGCCAAATATTTAATCGAACAGTATGGCGGAGCAGACGGAGAGCTTGCCGCTGCGCTCAGGTATTTAAACCAGCGGTATTCGATACCGGACAAAGTTATTGGATTACTGACAGATATCGGCACAGAGGAATTTGCGCATTTGGAAATGATTGCAACCATGGTCTATAAGCTAACAAAAGATGCTTCCGCCCAGCAAATGGAAGAAGCAGGCCTTGGTGCGCATTATGCCAATCACGACAACGCGCTCTTTTACAATAATGCAGCAGGTGTACCGTGGACAGCAGCGTATATTCAGGCAAAGGGTGACCCATTAGCGGATCTTTATGAAGATATTGCAGCAGAAGAGAAAGCAAGGGCTACATATCAATGGCTTATCGATATGACGGATGATGTTGATTTGCAGGACAGCTTGAAGTTTCTAAGGCAACGGGAAATCGTTCACTCGCTGCGGTTTAGAGAAGCCGTTGAGATTATTAAGGAGGACCGTGAAACGAAGAAAATTTTTTGAATGAACATCTGCAAGCTGACGGCTGTAAAAACAGACGTTTGCTTGCAGTGTAACTGTAAGATAAACCAAGAAATGATTTACAAGTAAGTTGCTGTTCCCGTATCATAGGCGTAGAACTTTGAGAATAGAGAAGAAAGAGGGACGGCAGGGATGGAGACGACTACACGATTAAAGAAACCAGAAGCGATGCTGTTTGATATGGACGGAACGTTATTTCAGACGGAGACATTGCTTCTGCCAGCTTATCATAAAATGTTTGACAGACTGAGAACAGAAGGGATATACACTGGAGAGACACCTCCTGAATCCCTTGTTCTAAGTACACTCGGGATGATTCTTGATGATATTTGGAAAACGGTTCTCCCAGATTTGGATGCTGAGGGGAGAAATCGCGCGAATGAAATCATGCTAGAGCTTGAAGTGGAGGGATTGCAAAGCGGGAATACGAAGCTGTATCCTCAGGTCAAAGAGACGCTTCAAGCCTTAAAATCCCAAGGGGTGAAGCTGTTTGTTGCCAGTAATGGAGTTGAGCATTATGTGAAAGGTGTCGCGCATGCGCATGACATTTATTCACTATTCGATGGAGTGTATAGTGCGGGAGAGTATAAAACAAGAACGAAGGTTGATCTCGTTCATCGTCTATTGACCGACCATAACATACAATCCGCATGGATGGTTGGGGATCGTTCCTCAGATGTAGAAGCCGGCAAGAAAAATGGACAAACTGTGATTGGATGCGAATATGCTGGATTTGGTAATCATAGCGAGCTTCAGGGCTCAGACACCATCATCCATTCGTTTGATCAACTTCTTAAGCTCTATGAAGAAGCTAAATAAACGAACCTCAATACTTTTTAAGATTGAAGAAGACACCGCCGCTTGATTGTGATTTTAGCTGACGGTGTCTTTTTGCATGTGATGCACTATGGAGCATCTTCCTGCTCTGGACTTAAGGTGGTTATATCGAGCTCTGATCTAGTTGCGTTCGTATCTTGGTCAGATGATTCCGTATGTTGCTTATAGAGCCAAAGCGCATATTCTAGCGGCTTTACAATTGCCTGTCTATAGATTTCCTTCTCTCCAATTCGGTTGAACACTTCTCTTGCAGGTTTGGGATTCACCTCTAATATATAAATATTGCCTTGTTTATCAATCGCTAAGTCAAGTGCGAGTTCACAGAGAGGTCCGATTGATTCCTCCAAGTAAGCTGCAACATCAAGACCAAGTTGTTCCGCCTCATCACGAATATTATGCCGCTGTTCCTCTTCGCCGATCCACTGCCTAAGCATAGACACCATAGGTACGGCATTACCGCCGCCATGGAGATTGGAGGTTACACTGTTTTTAGCTCCTATACGGCCAGCACAGCCTGTTAACACCCATTCGCCTTGACCGTTCTTCTGCACTAACATTCGGTAATCGTGAACTCTTCCGCTAGGTAGTTGCAGTGGAATACCTTCCTGAATGATATACCGTTTTCGCATATTCCAGCCGTCTAGTGCGGCTCTTAGAGAAGACGCATGAATAATTCTCGGCGTAATGATTTTCCGTTCGTTATTTCTGCCTTGGATCGAGAAACAGCCCGCATCTATTCTCTGAATCCGAAGAATACCGCGGCCCCCAGTTCCGTTTATCGGTTTTAAGAAGACGAGAGGCTTGCTCTTTAACATGTGCCTCACATCTCTAATAGACTCATACAGGACAGTTTCTGGCAAGTGTCGCCTGAAGCGGGGGTTCTCTGATAAGATTTGATGTGTAATCCATTTATTTCGCAGTGGTTTATTCAAATACAAAAGGTGCCCATAGTGAGCACGAAATCGCTTGAGCTGTTCAAATCGTCTGCCTTGTTGAATGCGGCATCGATCAAAAATCATATCAGGAAATGCTCTCCATTTTCGCGACCATTTACTTGTTTTAGGATCATACACTAAAGCATGAATAAGATTTTTGCTGTAATGGACATCTGCTGGTGTAAAGACGAATACGTCTAATCCGATTTTTTGACCTTCTGAAATCATCCGCTCGTAAATCGGCCCTTCCTCCAAACGCTTATCATTACTTATATACAAAGTTAAAATTCCTAAGATGGGCTGAGGCAATGTAATTCACCTTCTTTAACGGATGTAGCGCAGTTTATATCCGGTTCATTTGGCAGCATTCTCTTTTCAAATACAAGCGTATCCTTTCCAGTTGGTCCTTCAATGAATTGAGTGGCTATCAAACCGGCATTAAAGCACATGTGCAGACTAGGAAGATCATCGATCGGGGCTTTACATGAGATACGTTCGAGATCTGCGAGTGCTGTCGTGAGAAGACGGCTGCCGATATTGTATCCGCGATACAAAGGGTGAACGACGACAAAGCACGCTTGATCTCCGTAATCACATATATAGCAAAGACCGACAGTATTAATACCTGCTTCTGTTCGAATGGTGCATATGACAAAGCGTGTGCCTGGCTGCTCTAGTTGCTCTGGAGTGAAACCTTTAAACGCTCTTAGCGCTTGGAATGGAATAGTTCTGCCTCCGTATTTTAAAATGAATTGAATATAAAAACGGTGTGTGGACTCCGAGCTGCTCATATTATTGGGGAAGGAGGAAATGTGCATAGCCTTGGCACCTCCAATTAAACGGAATTCGTTTTTTTATTCATCGCTAAAAATTGGCAATATTGAAAAATTCGCTCGAGAGATCGCTTCCGAATTTGGGGTTCGTCGAACTTCATCGGTTTTGAATTCGCTTCAAAGAACCAAATATCCCCTTCCCCATCAACGCCAAGATCTATGGACATCTCTCCTAATGGATAACCGGCTGCCTTCTCAATTTGATAAGCAATGAGCAGTGAATTGGACTTGACTCGGTTCATGATCGTTCGCATCGTATCCTGACCAAACAATGTGTTCAACAGCTTCTCTGGATCTTCAATGCTTCCGCCTCTCGGGACATGAGTGGTAATACTGCTCTTTCCTGCCTGCCTGGCGCCGACGCCTGTTACTCCCCAACGTCCTCTGACGTTTTTTTGCACAAGAACTCGCAGGTCAAAGGGTCTATTCTGTATCGATGAAAGCTCGATTCCCTGTTGAATGATATAGGGTGAGCTGCCTGCTTCCTTTTTGATCCGGCTCCAAAGTTTTGTGACTCTAGCCGTTTCATAAGTCGTACTGTTTTTATGGTTTTGGATTTTCAAACGATATGGCATTTTCCGGTCTGTTTGATACTTAATCATCATAATGCCTTTACCAGCCTTGCCGCTTTCAGGTTTCAAATAGAGGTAAGAGTGAGAGGTGAGCATTTTCTCGATCGTTGTTGAACTGCGAAGACGTTTTGTAAGGGGAACTAAATGATGAGTAGAATTCGATTTTTTGAGCCATTCGAACAGAGTCCATTTATTAAAGAAGAAAGGATTAAACAGTTGGATTGACGGGTGATTTATACATTCTTCAAGCTTTTTCTTTACCTCTGGTCTCATTTCATCTGAGCGTTGCGGGATCCGATTATAAATGACGTTCGGAAGCGGGAACCATTGCGGATGCCATATCTGATCTTCCGAAGAATAGGAATATCCAAGAATACGCGGGCCAGACAATATTAAATCTTTGACGGTTACAACATAGACAAGGAAGCCTAGATCCTTCCCTGTCTTTAATATATCTACAAAGTTAGTTCTGTTTCCTCGGAAAAACAGCTCATTGTCAGGCATCGTTAAAATGGCTATGATGGGTTTGGATTCATTGCTTCTTAGGCTGCTCACGAGCCATCCCTCCCGCGGAACTTCGTAAGGTACAGACAATGATCCAAAATATGTTCCACCGAGGCCTTTCCTTCTGCTCGCAGCTGTGGATGCTGAAATATCGAACGTCCTGGTTTGGCATTTGCTTCGAACATCCACACTTGTTCATTTTGGTCGATGCCAACATCAAGCCCTAATTCACCAAGCAAATGTTTATGATGGAATTCGATGGCTTTCGCAATGGTTACGGCAGTTTGCTTCATCTTTTCCATAAGTTCCTCTGATCGATCGCCGAACGCCAGGTTTAAAGCTAGTTCTGGGGTAAGGAGAGAACCGCCATTTTTTAAATGCGTAGTCACACTGCCTTTACCAGCTTTCTTAGCGCCAATACCGACGACAACCCATTGATTGTTTCCGTTTTTGTGCATATGAAACCTGAAATCGATCGGGCAGTTATCGATTTCGATAAGACGGATTCCTTGCTGGATAACATAATTACGAAGCGATGGGCCATGTCTTGCTTGCATCATTCGGTATAGGCTGGCAAAGTTTTTGAATCGAAGCAGAACATTGCCGCTGCTGTTGCGATAACGAGCGAAGTACCCGCGCTTTGGCAAATAGGTGAGCCGGTAAATGCCTTTTCCAAGACTGCCGCCAGATGGTTTGTAATAGACGAATTGATGTTTCTCAAGCATATCTTTTATCTGTTCAGATGTCGGATTCATGTAAGACTCAGGGACATATCTACTTACTTCTGGATCATCTTCGAGTAGATGATAAATGTCCGATTTGTTAAAGAAGCTCCAGTTGAAGAATGGAATATGTTTTCTTATAAATCTTTCTCTTAACTGAATGATGTTTGCAGATGTTTCTGCACGTCTGCTGGGCAGACGGTTGTAGATGACATCTGGAAAAGGAACCTTCTTGCGAGTAAAGGAACCGACCTCGTTAAGGAAATAACCATGAATCGTCTCTTGCTGCCAGTTGACATCACGAGGAGTAAATACAAAGATGTAAGATGATTTCTTACTCCCTTCGCGCAGCAGTTGTTTAAGAAATCCCGTTCGTGAACTGAAAGGTTGGGATCCTGAACCAGCTGACCCATCTGAAAGAACACCAATCAAAGGTCCGATTTGGAACTCATCCGATTGCGAATTTCTCAGAAAGATGCTCCCTGATTTTGGGACTCTGATGGCATTGCGAATTCCGTTTGCTAGGTAGAGATGTTTGCCGGCTTTTTTTATAGGTTTAACTACAGCCGGAATTCGATCAGCACCAAGCCTTAAATGAACGGATCTCTTACCTGTTAAATTAAGGCTTTTCATCAGTGCATTTGATACATAGACGACCTTATCGGGCTGCTGCGTAAAATGAACGTTACAATAAGTCAAACTCATGAAATTACCCTCCTAAGTTGTCGAAGCAATAAATAACGGGCATAGACGACTGGATTTTCTATGGCTTTGATTGCACTATTCATATCACCAATACGGAAGAAAGAGGATCTTCCTGGTTTGGAGTTCACTTCCAATATCCAAACTTGACCGCGCCTGTCGATTCCAAAGTCAATTCCAAGCTCGGCGAGTCTGCCATAGTAGTTCTCAAGATGCTCAGCAATAATGAAGGATAAACTTCGCATAAGAACAACTGCAGCTTCCGTGGCTTCTTTTCCAAATAGCTTCTTAAGAAATGGCATAACTCGTTCAGCTGAACCACCGCCATGCAGGTTAGAAGTCAGTGATTCGGGTTTGCCTTTACGTATAGCCATCCCTGTAAGCGTCCAGCGGCCATGTTCGTTTTTTTGTATAAGGACACGGATGTCGAATGGTTCACTTTCAGCATTGTTAAGCTCGAGATAAGGCTGGATTAAGAAAGTGCGACCTTTCGTAAAGCGGTCGATCCATATCATTAATGCCTTTTCATCTGTAAATTGATGTTGGATGATTCGATTAAGGCTGTCTCGCCCTGCAACAAGAAATTGATCTGTGTCCGTCATTTTTACACGAAGAACGTTTTTACCATGAGTTCCGGATTGCGGCTTAAGCAGTGCTTCCTCCTGATGCTCGCTCATCCAATGTTTTAACTGAGCAGTGCCTTCATATCGTACTGTTCTAGGTAGGTAAGGTGCTATTTCTTTATGTCGTTTTAATGATTGGTAAACAGACCATTTGCCTGACAATGGATTTCCTAGAAAAATCGTTCCCTGTTTCTCGGCAAGAGAGGCAATCTGACGTCTTGCACGAGTCTTCGTATCACTTGAATGATAAAGGCAGCGATCATATATGACTTGAGGAAAGGGGAAAACTACACTTTCCCATCGACCGTTCATGTAATGATATCCTGTAATTTTCAATCTTTCCTGATCAATCCAATTCGGACAAAATACAAATATACGAATTCCATATTTCATGCCCGCTATACTTAGTTTCCGGCAGAAAGATTGCTCTGTGAAAGGCGGGAAGCCAGAGGCTTCACTTTCCATAATGCCAATCGTTCTTGATTCTATTCTATTCATATTGTTTCCCTCCTCTAGAAGCCAGACAAGTATGATGAATATTCAATCATTTGTTTAACGGAGGGCCTTATTTTCTGTTCATTTAGTGCGGTATTGTCGTTTTTAGAAGGCTTAGAGTTCACTTCTAACAGCCATATACGTCCTGTAGTATCCATCGCCAAATCGATACCAAGCTCACCAAAATGGCTATTGATCGTTTCATCGATTTTTTTGGCAATGTCTAATGCGGCTTTACGGAGCTGACTTCCAGCATTCGCTTTGAATGGCTGATAGAGGTTGCTCTTTGCAACAGCATCTTTTACTGGGCTAAGTGAACCGCCGCGAGCTAGGTTAGATACAAAATGATTGCTGTTTGCAATACGGGCCACGATCGATGTCACCTGCCATTTTCCAAACTTATTTTTTTGCACAAGTGCTCGGAAATCTACGGGGCGGCTTCCAATATCAATGAGATTCAGACCCTGCTGAATTTGATATCTCGTTGTCTTCATCTTACCTTTCATTCCAGCAAATAGCTTTGGCAGATTCAAATACTGTTGCCTGCGGGTACCATTTATTGTGGTCGATAATGTTTCGTAGCCACTGTCTATCTGTCTGGAAATACGAATAATTCCTTTACCAAGGCTGCCTGTTACGGGTTTCAGGAATACGACAGGATACTTTTCACACATCAATTTAAGCACGTTAAAATTTCGCAGCAAGTAGGATTCCGGTAAATATCTTCGTACGGCTGGATCTTGCTTTAAAGCATCAAATACCTCATTCTTGTCGAGAAATTTTTCATTAAAGATGTAAGTTCCGTGGCTTAATTTTACTTCTCTCAGAAAATCTTGTACGCTAGGTTTGTTCTCTAATTTACGCGAAGTGAGTCTGTTGTTGACGACATTAGCGATGGGCATGGTTAATTGCTGCCAGCTGCCGTTGCTGCCGTTATATATCCATCCATTAACTCGGTTTGTCGTCGTTTCGACATGCTCTGGAGTAAAGAAATAAACATATGCTCCTTGTTTTTGACAAGCAATAACCAGTTCTTTGCAAAACATCGTTATTGAGCCAAATGGCTTCTCGGGCATGTCTGGGTAATCTCTGCTTATTAAAACGCTAATAAGGGGACCTAAATAAATGGTTTTTTCAGAAGGTTTATAAACAAGCCTAAGTACGGAATTCGAGACGATGCCCATATTCCGTGCAAGAACGTGACTCATACGTATACCATCATATTTCGGGACAGAGGTAACTGTTACCGTTTGAATGAAAGAACCGAATGCCAACTGTAGAGGGAAGCCTGCAGGGATTTTCCACTGTTTAATTAATTTTTCTCCAAGCATGATTACATCATCTTGCAATATACCCGAGCTGATGACTTGGATTGATACCTTTTTTTTGAGCATGATAGTCTCCTTCCGTTGCAACATCACCTGTATTTAGGTGGGCAAACTATTGAGTTCATCAGCACACTGCGTGTAATGTATCATATGAGGACATAAATACCTTGGTGATTGACCTACCTGAAAAAGGAACGATTAAAGAAATGGCTTTAAATTATTTTGAGAGGGGAAATGTTTACAATGAATATTCACGATAAGGCTCACGATTTAGCAAAAGCGATACAGCAAAGCGCCGAGGTTCAGGAAATTACATCTGCGATGAAATTGATCGAGGCGGATCCCGAGGCCAAACGAATGTTAGATGATTTCCGCAATCGTCAAATGGAATTGCAGCAAAGAATGATGTCTGGCGATATGCCGCAGGCGGATGAAATGGAGAAAATGGAAAAATTATTTGAGGTGCTTAGTTTAAATTTGAATATTCGCCGTTTGTTCGATGCGGAAAGGCGTCTTAGCATCATTATCGAAGATGTGAATAAGATTATTACGGACAGTTTGCAGCACTTATACGGGTCTCAGATGTAACGCAGAAATGGGATTCTAGCTTTTTCAATCTTACTCTCATATTTTGTGAAATGACTTCATAGGATAGTAACGAGATTGAGAGATGAAGGAGCTGTTGACCGGTGAAAGGCAAATTCAAACATATTGTGTATATGCTTCTGGCCCTGAGTATGCTCTTATACGCATTGCCCCATATTTCATTTGGGAGCAATTTTACATGGGCTGATTTGTTCGGAGCTGTATGGGCAGCGTTCGCTTTGTTAGTTATAGGAGCGCATTTGCATTTTCTGCTGGGTGTCAATGAAGAGACAGCTCAGCAACTAGCCAAAGTGCGTAGAGCGAAAATTGAAGGATGGCAAGGGCGAATAGCGCAAGATGTCAAGGACAGCGGCAGTTTGTAATTTTGCGATTATGAAAATACGGTTTCCTCTTGCAAGGGAGCCGTATTTTTCTGTTTATTCATGATATAATGAATGACAGAATAATACAGTTCGTTCAGTGGGGGTATAACAGTTGCACGGACATGACGAGACGATTACGAAACATGAGCAGCTTTTGCAATATATTGAAAGTTTGAAAATCGGCACGAAAATTTCAGTACGCAAACTTGCAAAATCGTTAGGTGTAAGTGAAGGTACCGCATACCGGGCTGTGAAAGAGGCCGAAAATATAGGGATCGTCGTCACAAAAGAACGCATCGGTACCGTAAGAGTGGAGAAGAAGCCTCGCAATTTCTCTGAGCAGCTTACGTTTTCAGATGTCGTTGGTATTGTAGAAGGGCATGTCCTGGGCGGCAGTGACGGTCTTCATAAAACGCTGCACAAATACGTCATCGGTGCGATGAAGCTAGATGCAATGGCGCGTTATATTGATGAAGGCAGCCTCTTAATTATAGGTAACCGGGAAAATGCGCACTCTCTTGCCCTAGAGCAAGGAGCTGGTGTACTCATAACCGGGGGGTTCGGTACAAGTAAAGAGGTGAAGTTGCTCGCAGATCAACTCGCGCTGCCGATTATCTCCTCACGTCATGATACGTTCACGGTAGCTTCGATGATCAATAGAGCCATTTTCGATCGACTTATTAAACGGAAAATTATGCTTGTCGAAGATATTGTATCGAATAAGACCAAGATGAATGTTCTGAAAAGCAGCAGCACCGTTTCTGATTTTGATCAGCTCGTTCGAGAAACGGGGCAAATCCGTTTCCCTGTCGTAGACGATTGGAATAGAGTTATTGGAATTGTAAGCCTCAAAGATATTGAAGGGGTTTCTGAAGGACAGAGTATTGAGAAATGCGTTACACGCAATCCGGTAACCGCGACGCTGCAGACTTCTCTTGCATCAGCGGCACAGATTATGATGTGGGAAGGGATCGATTTTCTCCCGGTCGTTGATCGGAATCGTAAGCTGGTTGCCTCTGTTACACGCAAGGAAGTGCTGCAAGCGATGCGGGATGCTCAGCAGGAGCCGCAAACAGGCGAGACGTTTGATCATTTGATTTGGAATGGATTCGCGGAGGAGCGGGATGAGGATGGACATATCATTTATCACGGATTTATTACTCCGCAAATGGCTACCGATTTAGGTACGATTTCCGAAGGTGTGTTATCTTCTGTCATGACGCAAGCCGCGATGCGAGCAGCTAAATATTGGAGCGGCAATGACCATGTGCTCGATAATATGACAACCTATTTTATCAGGCCTGTTCAAATTGAAGATTCAGTTATTGTTCGGCCGGCTATGCTCGAAATGACTCGCAGGACGTGTAAAATTGAAATTCAAATGACCCACCAAAATCACCTGATCTCCAAGGCAATTATGACGCTGCATTCCATCGACCATGTGTAATACAAGAGAGCGGGGCAACCTTCTGCCTCGCTCTCTATAATTTCGATCTATGACTCGGAATCTTATGAATTGGAAGCCTTCAATTTAGAAAAGTGGTTGTAGTTGCGCAGACCAGCAAATATGTTAAAAGCGCCAAGTACCATAAAGACAGCGCCGATAACGACAAGCAGCGTAGAACCTGAATAGACGAACATTTGGATCAAAGCTAGAACAATTAACATGCTCCCCATAAAAATGTTCATTCTAGAGCCGAATAGTCCGCGATCAATTGGATCAGAGGCTCGGTGCGAACGATAACTGTTAACGGCAGATCCGATACTCGTAATGATGAATAGTGCATATAAAACGTACTTAATAACTAGAATCATATGTACACCGCAGCTCCTTTTACTATGCTTAAATCGGTAAATCTATTGTATCATGAAATGAAGACATGTTCACTACTCGTCAACTGTGTACATACTCCTTCAGTTCCACCCAAATTTGCAGCACGCCTTCCATGACAAGCATCGTTTTAATTTGTATACTGTAATCTTTATCGCGAACTGAATATATTTTGCGATCTAATAAAATTCGGGTCATCCTGCTGTCCGAGTCGATTTCAAATATATTTCTTCCTCTTAAGACTTCCAAATCTTTTTGCAATTTCTGCACAATTTCTTTCACAACAAGCGAATCAAGGACCTTATCGGGTTCTTCAACACGCACTTTTATTTCTTTAATGACCGTAGGCCGATTATTATATTTTTTCAATGTTTTTATGTCTTCTTTATACTGCTCTATTTGAATTTGCAAGTCTTTATTCGTGAGCCAGAGATGGTTATAGCTCATTTGGAATATGACATTATAGAAAATGCTGCCTACAATCATTCCGAACACAAATACCGAAGCTAACTGCATCAACGAACGATAACGATCAAAAGGAGGAACTCTCATACTTACACTCTAGCGTTGTTGCACAGCCATTTGACAAGCTCCGTGCCCATATGCGCGCCGAGAAAAGCAAAAATTAAATACAAAATTTGTTTGATAGCCGGGGAAAGGTTGCCGTCAAGAAAATTGCTCTCAATGACACGCATCGGATCGATGGTGCCTCCTACAGCGGCTGCAAGCGCCCATATTTTAATGCGGCTAGCTACATCAAGCATCGTGCTGGTAGGCGGCTGAAGAGATACTACAGCACCAATTCCACCCAACATCGCACCTCCAATGACAATGCCGAAGGCGATAAAAAAATCAAGAATCGCTTTGGACAAAAATGTGCTCATGATTTTCTTTGCTCCTTTCGATTATTCGTCTGCCTGTCCGATTTACGTACTATTTCATTGTATGGGCGATTATAAGCTATGTATGATAAAATATTTAGATAGAAACATACCTTTAAATTTTGCGGTGAAAGGAAGAGTTCGAATGAGCAGTTTTGTACATCTGCATGTGCATAGTGAATATAGCTTGCTGGACGGAGCGGCTCGTATCGATGATCTTGTCAAACAAGCCGCAGCTTATGGCATGAAGGCACTTGCACTTACTGACCATGGCGTGATGTACGGCATAGTTCCTTTCTATAAATCTTGTATGGCACACGGCATAAAACCTATTATTGGCTGTGAAGTCTACTTAACGACGGGGTCAAGGCTCGTCAAAGGGAACCGTAAAGAGCAGCCGATTTATCATCTAATATTGCTCGCCAAAAATATGACCGGATATCGCAACTTAATGAAGCTTGTCTCCATCGGTCATTTAGAAGGCTTTCACTATAAACCACGCATTGATTTAGAAGTGCTTGAACAATATAGCGAGGGCATTATTTGCTTAAGTGCATGTCTTGGCGGAGAAATTCCGCAACTTATGCTTCAAGGTCATATGGATGAAGCTAGAAAAGCGGTGATCCGTTATAAGCGAATTTTCGGCGATGATTTTTATTTAGAACTGCAAGATCATGGAATGCCTGAACAGAAAAAAGTAAATAAATGGCTAATACAGTTGTCTGAAGAGACTGGAGTCCCTTTAGTAGCAACGAATGATGTGCACTATTTGGAGAGCCGGGATGCAGAAATGCAGGATGTGCTTATTTGTATTGGCACAGGAAAAACGATCGAAGATGATGACCGGCTTAAAATTGGAACGAATCAGCTCTATTTAAAAAACAGTGACGAGATGATAGGTCTGTTCTCGCATGTACCGGAGGCGATAGCGAATACGGCAGCTATTGCGGATCAAATTCAAGTTGAACTTGAATTTGGCAGCCATATTCTTCCAGCATATGAACCTATCCCTGAGGGCATGACAGCCGGATCTTATTTACGCGAACTGTGTATTAGAGGGCTTCAGGCTCGTTACGGAGGACAAGTAGCTTGGCAACATGAAGAGGATCGCCGCAAGCTTGAAGAGCGTCTATTTTACGAGCTCGAAGTCATTGAGAATATGGGATTCTCAGACTACTTTCTTATTGTATGGGATTTCATTCGCTACGCTCATGAACATGGAATTGCAACCGGTCCTGGAAGGGGATCATCTGCGGGCAGTTTGGTCGCATATGTGCTCCGAATTACCGATGTAGACCCGATGAAGTATCATTTGCTGTTCGAGCGATTTCTAAATCCTGAGCGTGTCACAATGCCAGATATTGATATCGACTTTAGCGATGAACGCCGTGATGAAGTCATCGCGTACGTTGTGGACAAGTATGGCGCAGATCATGTGGCTCAAATTATTACATTCGGAACGATGGCTGCCAGAGCCGCTGTTCGTGACGTAGGCAGAGTACTTAACATTCCATATGGAGAAGTGGACAAGGCTGCAAAAGGTATCCCTGGAGCACTCGGCATGACGATACAGCATGCGCTTGAGGTCAGTCCAGAGCTTCAGGAACAGTATGAGAAGAAACCGCGAATTAAAGAATTGCTCGACATGGCGAGAAGAGTGGAAGGTTTGCCGCGGCATGCTTCAACACATGCGGCAGGCGTCGTTATTTCACGAGATCCGCTGACAGATGCAGTTCCGCTGCAGGAAGGCAGCGAGACAGTTGCTTTGACTCAATATTCGATGGAAAATTTAGAGTCTATTGGGCTTTTGAAGATGGATTTTCTTGGACTGCGTACGTTGTCGATTATCGAACGTTCCTTAAAGTGGATTCAAGATCAAATGGATGTGCAAATTGATTTCCATGCGATCCCAGACGATGACCCACTGACGTATGAGATGCTGAGTCAGGGTGAAACAACAGGTGTCTTTCAGCTGGAGTCGGCAGGAATGAGACGAGTGCTGCGCGATTTGAAGCCGTCTGTTTTTGAAGATATAATTTCGGTGCTTGCTTTGTATCGACCAGGTCCAATGGAGTTTATCCCGAAATATATCGAAGCTAAGCATGGTTTATCGCAAGTAGACTATCCTCATGCGGATTTGGAGCCGATTCTTAAGGATACTTACGGCATCATTGTCTACCAAGAACAAATTATGCAGATCGCCTCGCTCATGGCTGGATTTTCGCTTGGTGAAGCGGATCTGCTTCGCCGTGCTGTCTCCAAGAAAAAGCGCGAAGTGCTGGACAAAGAGCGTGAGCACTTTGTAACTGGAAGTATTAAACAAGGATACAGCGCTGAAGATGCGAACAAGGTGTATGATATGATCGTGCGCTTTGCTGACTACGGCTTTCCGAGAGCTCATGCCGCTGCTTACGGGGTGCTTGCCTTTCAAACGGCTTATTTGAAGGCTCATTATCCCGTTCAGTTTATGGCGTCGATGCTTACCGCTGTGATGGGCAGCCATCGCAAAGTAGCGGAATACGTCGTAGAATGTCGCCGCATGGGGATTGATGTACTTCCTCCTGATGTCAATGAGAGCGGAGTACTATTTACGCCAGTCGTTAACCCTGATACAATCGGACGTATTCGCTTTGGTCTAGCCGCCATTAAAAATGTCGGTACCCAAGCGATTGAAAGCATAATTCGAGCACGCGAAAATGAGCCGTTTGAAAGTTTGCTTGATTTTTGCCGCAGGGTTGATTTGCGCGTGTGCAATAAACGGGTCATCGAATCGCTAATTCAGGGCGGAGCTTTTGACTCTCTGCCAGGACATCGCGCTCAGCTTTTGGCTATGCTAGACGAGACCGTTGAGGCTGCGCTGAAATGGCGTAAGGAGCGGGAAGATTTACAAATTCAGCTGTTTGACTTTGTGGAGACACCCAATTGGGACGTGGAATATCCGGAAATTCCGATGTTTACGTCCATGCAGCAGCTTGAACTCGAGCGTGAATTGCTGGGGCTGTATTTATCAGGACATCCTATAGACGATTATGATGATTATATTAGGTCAAGCGGCATCGTCAGAATGATGGATTTATCAGAAGCGCCTGATGGCAGTGAAGTCGTTGTTGCGGGGATGGTTGTGTCCGTGAAATTGATCTCCACCAAACAAGGGAAACAGATGGCCTTCATCGAACTTGAAGATCAAGTGGAAAGAGCTGAAGCGGTATTGTTTCCTGAAGTATGGAGAAAAAGTCAGCCGCTCATCAATAAGGGTGATTTGATTGGAATTAGAGCTAAGGTGCAGCAACAGGATGAAGGTTTTAAGCTCATTACAGAAGAAGTTGTTTCTCTCGGAAGTGAAGCCATGAATCAGCTTATTAAGCGCGTTCAAGCTCGAGCAAGAACTGAGAAACCGGCTTCTAGCGCATTACCGACTAAAAGAACAAAAACTTCATCAGCGCCTTCGAATCGTAATGTGTCAGCGAAAGATACAGCCAGCAACAATGCATCAGGTACAAATGAGAAGCAACGTGTCTTTATTAAAATAACGTCAGAGTCTGAAAATGCTGGTTTGCTTACGAAGCTGAAAGCACTGCTTCAGCAACATTCTGGCCCTGTTCAGACGGTGCTCTATTACGAATCGACTCAGAAGGTGTTAGCATTAAGTGATCAATATCGTATTAAACCTTCCCCAGAGCTCTTTCACCAAATGGAAATGATGCTGGGTGAAGGTACCGTTAAAGTGAAATAATGTGTAAACAAATGCATATTTTATGAACGTTTTATTCTCCTCCTGCATACACTTATGAACACGTTAGGACAGCTATTAATATTAAATATCGCGGTCAGTCAAGAGAGATTGTGCGGTAATGCGGGAGGAATAATAAAATGTCTTATGAAATAGCGGAAGCTCTTCTAAATTCACGAGGCGTCACCATAGAGTCGATTTCTGATATTGTGTTTCAGTTACAGAAAATTTATCACCCTGATCTCACTATCGAACAATGTGTTCAAAGTGTAAAATCGGTACTTCAGAAGAGGGAAGTACAGTATACGTTGTATACTGGTATAGCACTTGATGAATTAGCAGAACGTAAATTGCTGCCGCAGCCGCTGCAATCTATATTGGAGGCGGATGAACCGTTATACGGTGTAGACGAGACGATGGCTCTTGGCATTACGAATGTTTTTGGTATGATTGGACTGACAAGCTTTGGTTACTTGGATAAGATGAAGACTGGAATTATCCGCGATCTGAACGATAACAAAAACAAAATTCATGTATTTCTTGATGACCTGGTCGCTGGATTAGCAGCTGCAGCTTCGGCTCGGATTGCACACAAAAATGAAAATGCAAAAGAATATCTGTGAGAAGGCAGCTTGACTTTGCCTTTGTTGCGGTAAAAAAGAAAATTATGTTATTATAGCTCTATTATATGGGTCAGAATATTAGGCTGGGAGGGCATTTTTGGGGAATGTGGACGGTTATTTATATTGCACCTACTGCCAAGACTGCAGACAAGATTAAGTTGAAATTAACGGAAGAAGGCTTTCTTGTTAAGACCCGTCCTATTAACTTATCGAAGCAGCAGTTTGAAATATTGGTTCCTTCTGCAGAAGTACAGGAAGTTCAAGAAGTTCTGAATACCATTTTGCACCCTTGAGTCAAGGTGATTAAGCGAAATGTCGCTCATAGAAGATTGACTGAAAGATGCGGCCAACAAAATAACGGCTGAGAGGTGTAGTTGTGTTAAAAGATCTATTCCAAAAGAAAAGAAAATATGCGACGATTCCATCTGAACGTCTAGGACGTAACGATCATGTTCAAGAGGGGGATCGTCCAAGAAGAGAAATTCCCGAAGGACTCATGAGTAAATGCAGTAAATGCGGGACGATTCAATACAGCAAAGAGCTTGAGAAAAATTTAAAAGTATGTCCTAATTGCGGTCATCATATGCGTCTTAACGCAATGGAACGAATCCGAATGACGCTCGATGAGGGCAGCTTTCAAGAATTTGACAGTGATATGATTTCGGTTGACCCTCTAGGGTTCCCAGGTTACGCAACGAAATTAGAACAACAAAAACTTAAATCAGGCTTGCGTGAAGCAGTAATTACGGGTGAAGGTACTATTGATGGTCACCCTGTTGTTGTTGCAGTCATGAGCTTTGATTTCTTCACAGGCAGTATGGGTTCTGTGGTTGGCGAAAAAATAACGAGAGCCATTGAAAAAGCGACAGAGAAAAGATTGCCGATGATTATATTCTCCACTTCAGGTGGAGCCAGAATGCAAGAGAGTATTCTTAGTTTGATGCAAATGGCCAAAACCAGCGCAGCGCTTGCTCGCCATAGCGAACAAGGCCAACTATATATTTCGGTTATTACCGATCCTACAACAGGCGGGGTATCTGCAAGTTTTGCAATGCTTGGAGATATTATTATTGCGGAACCAAGCGCAGTATTTGGCTTCGCAGGACGAATTGTAATCGAACAGACAATTCGCCAGAAACTGCCGGAAGATTTTCAAACTGCCGAATTTAACTTGCAGCATGGACAGCTCGATTTAGTTGTTCATCGCAAAGAAATGCGGTCAACATTAGCGAAGTTTTTAGATCTGCATACCGATCATGAGAAGGAGGGATTTTAAATGGCTGGAGAATTGCCTTTTGAAATGCCTCTTGTTGAGATGCGCAAAAAAATAGATGAATTAAAGCAGTTCGGCATAGAAAAGCAAATTGATTTCAGCGATGAGATTGCACGTTTGGAAGAACGTTACGAGCAGCTTGAACAAGAGATTTACAATAATATTTCTCCATCGCAAAAAATGCATTTGGCTAGACATCAACAGCGTCCAACATCGCTTGATCTAATACACCTTATTTTTACCGACTTCATTGAATTACATGGTGATCGGTTATTTGGCGATGATTTAGCTATTGTGGGTGGACTAGCTAGATTGAATGGACAGCCTGTTACTGTTATTGGACAGCAGCGCGGGAAGGATACGAAGGATAATATTGCACGCTTCTTCGGCAGTCCGCATCCGGAAGGTTTCCGTAAAGCGCTCAGATTGATGAAACAAGCTGAGAAATTTGGCAGACCAATCATCACTTTTATTGATACAAAAGGTGCGTATCCAGGCAGTACTGCAGAAGAAAGAGGTCAATCTGAAGCGATCGCTCGCAATTTGGCTGACATGTCTATGCTTGGCGTGCCAATCATTTGTGTAGTCATCGGCGAGGGCGGCAGCGGCGGTGCTCTTGCGCTGGGCGTCGGCAACCGTGTCCTGATGCTGGAGCATGCGATTTATTCTGCGATTTCACCTAATGGAGCTGCATCTATTCTTTGGAAGGATGCCTCTAAAGCCGATCAAGCGGCTGAAGCTATGAAAATTACCGCGAAGGATCTGCTTGAGATGGAGGTTATTGAAGAGATCGTTCCAGAACCTCTAGGCGGTGCACATCGGAATTATGAAAAGACTGCCGAAGCGATTAAAGAGTCCATTATTCGCCATTTAAGCGACTTATCTTCGATGGGAGCTGACGAGCTTAGAGTAGATCGTTATATGAAGTTCCGCAAAATCGGAAAGTACACTTTTGAACGTACAGTACAGCCTGAGCAACCTATTGATGCCCCAGATATGGGAAAATAATATATATCAAAGTTTATATACAAATGCCGAAAAAAGTAGTAAATTAGATTGTTGGATAAGATAAACAGAGAGATAACTAAAAATGGAGGAAACCAACTATGCGTAAAACAAAAATTGTATGTACAATCGGTCCTTCTAGTGAATCGTTGGAAAACATCAAGAAACTCATCACGGCTGGTATGAACGTTGCTCGTTTGAATTTCTCCCACGGCGATTTTGAAGAACATGGAAATCGGATTAAAAATATTCGTCAAGCAAATGCAGAGCTCGGCACATCAGTAGCTATTTTGCTCGATACAAAAGGACCTGAAATCCGTACAGGCAAGCTTGAAGTTGAACCGATTGAATTGGTTCAAGACGAATTTATTACGCTGACTACCGAAGAGATTCTAGGAAATAAAGATCGGATCTCCATCACTTACAAAGATTTGCCTAAAGATGTTAAAGTCGGATCTACCATTTTAATTGATGACGGTTTGATCGGATTAACAGTGGTTGATATTCAAGGGACGGAAATTAAATGCCGTATCGTGAATGGCGGTACAGTCAAGAGCAAGAAAGGTGTTAACGTACCCGGAGTACATATCTCTTTACCAGGGATTACCGAGAAAGACGCTAACGATATTATTTTTGGGATCGAACAAGGCATCGATTTTATTGCAGCTTCCTTCGTTCGTAAAGCAAGCGATGTACTAGAAATTCGCGAGCTTCTCGAGAAACATAATGCTTCTCACATTCAAATTATTTCCAAGATTGAGAATCAACAAGGTGTTGACAACTTGGATGAAATATTAGAAGTTTCTGACGGCTTAATGGTAGCTCGCGGAGACTTGGGTGTTGAAATTCCTGCTGAGGAAGTTCCGCTCGTTCAAAAACGAATGATTGAAAAATGTAATCTCGCAGGAAAGCCGGTTATTACAGCAACTCAAATGCTTGATTCTATGCAGCGTAATCCTAGACCGACACGTGCAGAAGCAAGTGACGTGGCAAACGCCATTTTCGATGGTACAGACGCAATTATGTTGTCTGGCGAAACGGCTGCAGGTAAATATCCTGTGGAATCTGTACTTACCATGTCTAGAATTGCTGAGAAAGCAGAATCGGCACTTAAATATCGCGAACTGTTCTTGAAACAACGGATCGCTTCAGAAACTACCATTACTGAGGCAATCAGCCAATCCGTAGCTATTACTGCGCTTGACCTTAATGCTAAAGCAATTATTTCATCTACGCAAACAGGCTATACGGCTCGTATGGTTTCGAAATACCGTCCGCAAGCTCCAATCGTTGCAGTGACTACTGACGACAGAACACTTCGCCGTCTTGCACTCGCGTGGGGTGTAATTCCTGTTAAAGGCCGTGGGGCTTCTTCTACAGATGAAATGTTTGAAATCGCTATTCAAGGCGGACTTGAGGCTGGTGTGATTCAAGGAGGAGACCTTGTTGTGATTACAGCAGGTGTGCCGCTTGGACGCACAGGATCAACAAACTTGGTGAAAGTAAGCCAAGTGCCAAGCAAGCAATAATAACTGATTCATTTATATAAGAAAGCAATGGGAGAAGTCCCATTGCTTTTTTCTTATCTCTATAAAACAGTTATAATGAGAAGTATACGTTGTACTCATCGATACGAGAGGAGATTTACTTATGCTGAAATGGCTTATTGCGGCCGTTATTGTCATACCGCTACTTGAATTTTACGGTTTTGTCACGGTAGGTGAGCACATTGGGGCTGGAAAAACAATACTGCTAACTTTTGTGACATCCATTATCGGTATGGCGATGATGAAGTTTGAAGGCCGTAAAGTGCTTCAGGATGCTAAATTGCAGATGAACAGCGGGCAAATTCCAGGCAGAACACTGTTAGACGGATTATGTATTTTCGCAGGCGGAATACTGCTGATGATACCTGGTTTTTTTACCGATATCGTCGGTTTTACGTTGATATTCCCGCTAACTCGTCCATTGTATCGTTATTTTTTATTAAGATGGATTGAGAAAAAAATGAAAAACGGAAGCATTACTTTTTATAGAAAATGAAAGGCAGCTCTGCTGCCTTTTTGCTCGTTAATGCACTCTTCCGCCAATAATATAGTTTCTCAGGTCACGGAATACATTTGCACGTCTGATCGCCTCTAACACAATCAAACTGACGGGGCCAATAATAAGACCGAGCGCACCAAACAATTTCAATCCGACGAACATACCGATAAGAGTGGCGAGCGGATCAAGTCCGACACTGCTTGCCAGCACTTTAGGCTCAGCGATTTGTCTAGCTATCAGAATAATACCGTACAAAATGGAAAGACCTATGCCAAGCGCAACGTTGCCTGTCATAAATGTGTATATGATCCAAGGCACCATCACGAGCCCTACACCCAAATAAGGAAGGAGATCGACGAGTCCAATCATGAGTCCGATGGCAAGCGCAGACGGAACTCTTAAGACGATTAGCCCAATGATGACAACAACAGTCGTAATTGAAATCATAATAAATTGAGCGCGCAAATATCCGAATAGAGCTTTCTGTAAGTCTCTCCAAATCGTACTTATCGGTTTGCGAACACGATTCGGCAGCCATCTTAGTAAATGATGATTATGACGTTCCCAATCTTTACTGAGAAAGAATGCGGCTAACAATATGACAATGAGGATCATGCCGACATTTGGGAGCGAAGAAATGAGATTGAGAATGCTATTGAAAAATCCAGTGGCTAAGTTAGAAATAGCAGTAGCCACAGAGTCCGTCGTTTTATTAATGTTGTTGTTAATCGTATTTTGATAGTTCGGATTTTGCTGATAGAAGATATTAATTTGATTAATAATATTTTGAATACTGGCGTTTTGAGTCCACTGAATGAACACATTTCTAAAGTTCTCGATGTAACTGTCGAACGATTGTGTTAAGTTAATGACTTCCTTTACAAGTCTAGTCACAGCTGCAGAAACGATAAGAACAATCATCCCGACATATAAGAGCAAGGAGAGCGTTACTGCAAGCCAGCGCGGCATTTTCATTCGTATCTGAAACCATCTGACTAGCGGATTCATAGCATAAGCAAAAATCCATGCCAGTATAAAAGGATAAAGCAGAGGCATTAGCCAATAGACAGAAAGCGCAATGACAGTAACGATCAGAATGACCCATATTCCACGCAAAATCCGTTTGATAATAAGTCTGTCCACAATGCATTCTCCTTCGTAATCCTTCGTTTACACCCATCAATCTATTGTAGGTTCATATTACTAAATAGTATGCAGTAAAGAGATGATCCAAAGCAAATTTCTTGCAAACGATAGTTATTTTTTTTAAGTTTGTAAGGGGTTACAAAAAAATGTTTATGGTCGCGATAAAATCATTTGATGTCAAAATATAGGCTGTAATTGTTCACATAACCGACAAAATACATTATGATTAAGGAGGATTTTAACTGCACTAAAACAGCATATTTAAAGGTCATTTGCTTTTTTTTCTTTTGCTTTGAAAATGTTTTCAAAATAAGCGGCATGCTTAAATTCGTTTTACAAAGGAGAGATGTAATATGACAGCTACTAAAGGTTTGGAAGGTATCGTGGCAACAACTTCTTCGGTTAGTTCGATTGTAGACGGTGTGTTAACTTATCGTGGTTACAATATCGATGATTTGGCTGAACATGCAAGTTTTGAAGAAGTAGCTTATTTGCTCTGGTTCGGAAAACTGCCAACAAAAGCCGAGCTTAGCAGTCTGCTTTCAGATTTAAGTGATTATGCATCTATACCAGAGGCGTTAGTAAGTCAGATTAAGTTATACCCTAAAGACTTGAACACAATGGCTGCGCTTCGTTCTGCTGTATCAGCTCTTGCTTTGTATGACGAATCAGCAAATGATATGTCGAGAGAAGCAAATGTAAAGAAAACGATTAAACTCCAAGCACAATTGCCGACAATCGTGGCTGCCATTGCTCGTATTCGTGAAGGTAAGGAGCCGATTGCTCCTCTGAAAAATGTGTCAATCGCTCACAACTTCTTGTATATGCTTACAGGCAAGGAGCCAGCTGAAATTGCAGTTAAAGCTTTGGACAAAGCGTTAGTGCTGCATGCCGACCATGAACTTAACGCATCTACCTTTGCCGCACGCGTTACTGTGGCGACACTTTCAGATATTTATTCCGGAGTTACATCAGCGATCGGCGCACTTAAAGGTCCGCTTCACGGAGGCGCTAATGAGGCTGTTATGGTTATGCTCAGCGAGATCAATGGTAAAGATGATGTTGATCGATATATTCAAAATAAACTGGACAACAAAGTGAAGATTATGGGCTTTGGTCACCGTGTTTACAAAAATGGGGATCCGCGCGCGAAACATCTTCAAAAGATGTCCTATGAATTGGGACAAATGAACGGTGATACTACGCTTTACGATATGTCTGTTCGTATTGAAGAGCTAGTCGTATCGCAAAAAGGATTGAAACCGAATGTCGATTTCTACTCTGCTTCGGTGTATACAATGCTTGGCATTGCTCGTGATTTGTTCACGCCAATTTTTGCGATCAGCCGGGTTTCAGGATGGACAGCTCATATTTTAGAGCAATATGAAGACAATCGTCTCATCCGTCCGCGTGCTGAATATACAGGGCCAGTTCATCAGAAATATGTTGCGATCAGCAGCCGTATCTAATGGATAATGAATGCTAGTTAATAAAGAGGTAATTTGCAATCTGGAAATCCTTTTGCATACCTCTTTGTTAATATATATTAAGAGAGTTTTGAATAAGAGGAGGAGTTCATAAAATATGTTGAAACTTGAAAAATTCAGTCTTCCAACCGAGGGAGAAAAAATAACGATTAACAATGGCAAATTGCAAGTTCCGAACAATCCGATCATCCCATTTATTGAAGGCGACGGTACAGGCCGTGACATCTGGAAAGCTTCCAAACGTGTGCTTGATGCTGCAGTTGAGAAAGCGTATGGCGGATCCAAAAAAATTGCATGGTACGAAGTGTTCGCTGGTGAGAAAGCGTTCAATACTTATGATGAATGGCTTCCGACTGATACGATTGCAGCTATTCGTGAATACATTGTTGCGATTAAAGGACCGCTTACAACTCCAATTGGCGGCGGCATTCGTTCTCTTAACGTAGCGCTTCGTCAAGAGCTGGATTTGTATGTATGCTTGCGTCCAGTTCGTTATTTCAACGGTGTGCCTTCTCCGGTAAAACGTCCTGAACTTGTTGATATGGTTATTTTCCGTGAAAATACAGAGGACATTTATGCAGGTATCGAATATAAAGAAGGATCAGAAGAAGTGAAAAAAGTGATTCGCTTCTTGCAAGAAGAAATGGGCGTTAAGAAAATCCGCTTTCCTGAAACTTCCGGTATCGGTATTAAACCGGTTTCCTCCGAAGGTTCGAAACGTCTTGTACGTGCAGCAGTTGAATATGCAATTAAACATGGTCGTAAGAGTGTAACCTTGGTACATAAAGGTAACATTATGAAATTTACCGAAGGTGCATTTAAAAACTGGGGTTACGAAGTTGCTGAGCAAGAGTTCGGTGATAAAGTATTCACTTGGGCTCAGTACGATGCGATTAAAGAAGCTAAAGGTGTAGATGCAGCGAACGCAGCTCAAAAAGAAGCTGTCGATGCCGGAAAAATTATCATTAAAGATGCGATTGCGGATATTGCGCTTCAACAAGTGCTAACACGTCCTTCTGATTTCGATGTCATCGCGACACTGAACTTGAACGGTGACTATTTGTCTGATGCGCTTGCAGCTCAAGTTGGCGGTATCGGTATTGCACCAGGTGCGAACATCAACTACATTACAGGACATGCCATCTTTGAAGCTACGCATGGTACAGCTCCTAAATATGCAGATCTTGATGTCGTTAACCCAGGTTCTGTTATTTTGTCAGGTGTAATGATGCTTGAGCATTTGGGCTGGAATGAAGCTGCTGACTTGATTTACAAAGGTATGGAAACTTCCATTAACAACAAAACGGTTACTTATGACTTTGCTCGTCTAATGGAAGGCGCTACTGAAGTGAAATGTTCGCAATTTGCAGACGAAATTATTAAAAACATGTAGGGGGCAGAGTTCGATGGGTATTCGGCGTAAAAAAATTACAGTGGTCGGTGCTGGATTTACTGGGGCGACTACAGCGTTAATGCTTGCACAGAAAGAGCTTGGAGATGTTGTTCTTCTAGATATTCCACAATTAGAAAACCCAACTAAGGGTAAAGCGCTCGATATGCTCGAAGCAAGTCCGGTTCAAGGCTTCGACAGCAATATTGTAGGTACTTCTAACTATGAAGATGCTGCTGATTCAGATATCGTTATTATTACTGCAGGGATTGCTCGCAAACCAGGTATGAGCCGCGATGACCTTGTGAATACAAATGCAGGTATCGTTCGTTCAGTCTGTGAAAATGTGAAGAAATATTGCCCGAATTCTATCGTTATTATTCTAAGTAATCCGGTCGATGCAATGACTTACGCAGCTTACCAAACATTAGGATTCCCTAAAAACCGTGTTATCGGTCAATCCGGTGTACTGGATACGGCTCGTTATTGCACATTCATCGCTCAAGAGCTGGGTGTGTCGGTAGAAGATGTTCGCGGATTCGTGCTTGGCGGACATGGTGATGATATGGTGCCTCTAGTTAGATACTCCAATGTTGGAGGTATTCCTATTGACACTCTTATTCCACAGAACCGTATTGAAGAGATTGTACAACGTACGCGTGTTGGCGGCGGTGAAATCGTGAACCTGCTCGGTAACGGCAGTGCTTATTATGCGCCTGCGGCATCACTCGTTCAAATGACGGAAGCGATCATCAAAGATAAGAAACGTATCATTCCAGTCATTGCTTACCTCGAAGGCGAGTATGGCTATCAAGATTTGTTCTTGGGCGTACCGACGATTCTTGGCGGAAACGGCATCGAGAAAGTATTTGAGCTTGAACTCACGAGCGAAGAAAAAGCGGCCTTGGATAAATCTGCTGATTCTGTTCGCAATGTCATCAAAGTGGTACAAGGATAATATTGTCAAAATTTTGACAATTCACGTAAGAAAACCTTCTAAACGCAGAGGGTTTTCTTTTCTTTGTTTATTTTGATGGGTATAATGTAAATAGTTGTGATCAATATGCCTGCACCGAGAGGAGGTTATATACATGAATCAAGTTCTTATGTTTCTTCACATCCTTGGGGCGCTATCCATGGGCTTTTACATAGTACTGCCTTTTATTATTGGTAAACTTGGCAGTATGTCTCTTGCAGCGCAAGAAGGAGCTATTGCGACGGTTAGCCAATTAAATCGGATTGCTCAATTTGGTTTAGTGGTTCAGCTGCTGACAGGCGGCTACCTCATGACCCAAGGAACATACTCCGTCCCTTGGATGATTGTTGTTACATTGCTGTTCCTTGCGATTTCTGCAATTGGTGGTATTATGGGTAAACCGCTGCGTAACATTTTAAAAGGAATTCAAGAGAAAAAAGAAGAACCTTCTGAGACCGGAAAAATCCGTACACTGAGTGCACTCCTCACCATTTGCTTTGTAGTCATTGTATTTTTCATGGTGTACAGCACAATTATTTAAGAGGTTCGACTTTTCAGAGAAAAAAGGCTTGTTCTGTTTGGTACAGGACAAGTCTTTTTTTGTGCATATTACACTTGGTTTGTGCCATCCTAATATAGGGTATTTGTGAAATGAGCGGATTTGAAAGGAGTGCTGGACGAAGATGGCATCTAACCATCAGCAAAATCAAAATGGAAAGCAACAACAAACGTTGCCTCCGCAGCATCAAAATCAGCAGCCAGGTATTGAAGCGATCATGAATCCACTCCCTGTATTTACAGACGTTCAGTATAAGCCGGCTGGTAAATTGCAGGACAAAGCAGCCATCATTACAGGTGGAGACAGTGGAATCGGCAGAGCTGTAGCCGTTGCATTTGCGAAGGAAGGAGCTGATATCTCTATTATATATTTGAATGAGCATGATGATGCGGAAGTGACGAAGAAGCAAGTCGAGCAGGTTGGACGGAGGTGTGTACTCATATCAGGAGACATCGGTGACGAGACTTTCTGCCAGGAGGCCGTCAGCAGGACGGTGAATGAACTGGGTAAACTGAATATTGTTGTCAATAATGCGGCAGAGCAGCATCCGCAGCCTAAAATTGCAGATATTACATCTAATCAGCTTGAGCGAACTTTCCGGACTAACATTTTTGCGATGTTTTATCTTACGAAAGCGGCGATGCCGTTTCTGAAAACGGGGAGCACGATTATTAACACAGCTTCGATTACCGCATATCATGGACACCCTCAGCTTATTGATTACTCAGCTACGAAAGGGGCGATTGTCAGCTTTACAAGAGCACTGTCCATGAATGTTGTAGGTCAAGGAATTCGTGTAAATGCTGTAGCCCCAGGACCGATATGGACTCCGCTGATCCCTTCAACTTTTGATGCGCAGCAAGTCAGCACATTTGGTGCAAATACACCGATGAAGCGTCCTGGTCAGCCAGCAGAGCTGGCTCCAGCATATGTCTATTTAGCTTCGAGCGATTCTGCTTATATGAGTGGACAAGTGCTTCACATTAACGGAGGGGAAATCGTGAACGGTTAACTTATTAACCTAGTCTCATTTAGCAGCATGAGGCTAGGTTTTTTTGTATAAAGCAAAATATTTTACATAAAGAGGCATCATCTCGATTTTTCATATGATATGATGATATGAACAAGCAATTTTCCAGAAAGGATGAAGACCCGATTATGAACCGGAAAATGAGCAAAGAAAATGCCGAACATTACATTTGGGGCAATCACTGTGACGGATGGCATTTAGTGAACCGGGATGATTTGAGTGTTATTCATGAACGAATGCCTGCAGGAACTTCCGAGATCAGACATTATCATATGAAGAGCCGGCAATTTTTTTATATTTTATCGGGTACAGCTACTTTTGAAATAAATGGCGAAGTGATTAACTTAAGTCCTCAAGAAGGGATTGAAGTTGCACCGCAAGTTCCGCATCAGATGATGAATCAGTCAAATGAAGATATCGAATTTCTCGTTATTTCTCACCCCAAAAGCCATGGAGACCGCAATCTCGCATAGTTAGTTACAACATCAAATGCAAAGGAAGAGTAATATGAAGCCTTTTCGGATTCGATTGACCGTCATGTTAATGATCTTAATAGGTGTATCTGTGTTAGCAGCAGGGTTAACGATGGCTAAAGTGTTTGAAGACTCCCACGTGGAAGCACTGGAAGAGAATATGACCCGGGAAATAAATCTGCTGCAGAGCACCTTCTCATTCATTACGCCAACGGACCCTAATACCATACAATACTATACGGAAAGTGCGAAAAAAATCGCAAGCTTAACGGATTCCCGTGTAACATTCATATTAAAAGACGGGAAAGTCATCGGTGATTCAGAGAGCGATCCGCTGAAAATGGAGAATCATGCAAATCGGGAAGAGATTGTTTCTGCGAAAAAAGATGGTGTTGGATATGCCATTCGTCACAGCCATACATTAGGTGAAAATATGCTGTACGTTGCCGAACCAGTCCATTCCATAACTGGATTTGACGGGTATATCCGATTGTCTATGAGCCTGGCAGCCGTTGATGCAGGATTGCTTAAAGGCTGGACAGTGATGATTATAGGCCTGATCATTCTTTTCCTAGCTGCGGTCGTCGTAAGTTATTATGTGGCGACGGGCCTAACTAGACCCATTGAACATATTACAAAAGTGGCGAATCAAATCTCAAATCTTGATTACAATGCTCGGGTGAAACTGCAGCGTAAAGATGAGATTGGTCAGTTGGGTCAAGCGATTAATGGTATGGCTGACAGCCTTCAGAATCAATTGACACGCATTCGCGACAATGAGGATTTGCTCCAAAATGTATTAGCGAATATGACTAACGGAATCGTCATGGTTGATGCTTCGGGAATGATTGCGCTAGTTAACCGAGAAGCGGAGCGAATTTTGCAAATTAAAGCAGAACAAGTGATGGGCAAATCATATAATGAATTAAAGAGATATTATGAACTTACGAAGTTAATTCGTGAAGGTATTGTTCATAGAGTTAGGATGCATGAGGAACATTCAATCTTTGATCCAGTGGAAAAACTGCTAGCGATCGACGGGGTGCCCATGTTTGATGATAATGGAACCTACAGAGGGATGTTATTTCTATTGCAAGATGTAACGGCAATCCGCCGCTTGGAACGAATGCGCAGTGAATTTGTCGCGAACGTATCTCATGAACTCAAGACACCGATTGCAGCTGTTCGCGGTTTTGCAGAGACGCTGTTGTCAGGAGGGGTTACGGATGAAGAGACTGCTAAATCATTTCTGCAAATTATTTACGATGAGAGTGAACGATTAAATCGGCTCATCGGAGACATTTTGGAATTGTCCAAAATTGAATCCAAACGCGCATCGCTTGAACTTTCGCCAGTTCATCTTCATTCATTTTTCGAAACGGTGTTCGAAATGATGAATACGGTCGCGGAGAAAAAACATATTCGACTAAAGATGGATATACCAGCTGAGCTGTATATTGAGGCAGATGAAGATCGAATCAGACAAATTTTTGTTAATTTATTATCCAATGCAATAAACTATACACAAGAAGGCGGTCAGGTCAAAGTTACCGCTCAAAGTATAAATGAGGGCCAAGAAAACGAGAAAGTGCGGTTTACAGTATCGGATACAGGTATAGGAATACCGAAAAAAGATTTGCCGCGTATCTTTGAACGATTTTATCGGGTCGATAAAGCTAGATCACGGAATTCTGGAGGAACCGGTTTAGGCTTATCCATTGTTAAACATTTAGTTGAAATGCATCATGGAACGATCTCAGTGGAAAGTGAGCTTGGAATCGGAACGACGTTTATTATTGAGCTTCCGCTAGTTCAAGAGGTTGAAGCAAGTATGTAACGATTTTACACGGCGTTAACAATTTGATGATATATTCATTTAAGAATTTAGTCATTGGGGGTTGATGAATACGCAGCGCTTATTAGTCATTGAAGATGAACCGACATTGGCACGACTGTTATCTTATAACTTAACCCAAGAGGGTTACGAAGTGACAGTTGAAGATCACGGAACTACAGGGTACGAAATAGCACGAAAATCCCATTTTGATTTAATATTACTTGATTTGATGCTTCCTGGCATGAACGGATTTGAAATATTAAACAAGCTTCGCAGCGAAGGTATTCGGACACCGATTATCATTTTAACCGCTAAAAACGCTGAGGAAGAAGTCGTTCAAGGGTTGAAAGCGGGAGCTGATGATTATATTACAAAACCTTTCGGTGTATCGGAACTTATGGCGCGTGTCTCTGCGGTATTAAGAAGAGCCTCTGGTATTGAAGATAAGCCGGAGCCTGCTAACAGTGAAGCGGAGCCAGCCATTCAGCTCGGTGAACTTGTAATATATCCTGAGAGATATGAAGTGTTGTTAAGCGGAGTACCGATTACTTTAAGGCCGAAAGAGTTCGAGGTGCTGTTGTACTTGGCTCGCAAGCCAGGAATTGTTATGACGCGAGATGATTTGATGAACGCCGTTTGGGGATTTGACTACATCGGAGGACAACGAACGGTTGACGTTCATGTCAGCTCGCTTCGCAAGAAACTAGAGCTTGATCCTGAATCGGTGCATATTGATTCCATTCGAGGTGTTGGATATAAACTCGTCGTTAATAAAAAGCCGAATTCCCAGCGTGTATAAAATGGGAATTCGGTTTTTTTATCTGAATATTTACATCAAGTAAACATTCTCAGAACAATTCATTACTATACTGACTCTAAGTGTATTCTTGACAAAGAAGCAAAGGGGATTTGAGCAAAATGTCATTGTCGTTGATTCAAAGAGAGAGTCAGCAACGTCAAGACACCTTAGAACGAAAACATACACATCGTGAAAACGGCATAAATGTTATGGATTATTGTAGGCATGCCCCAGTCATCTCTGCTGATGAGAAATGTCAGGATGTAATGAAAGTTTTTGGGAAAGAGGCAAAGTCGGATTGCGCAGTTATTTGTGAGGAATTTAACAAGCCTGTAGCTCTTCTTATGCGTGACCGATTTTATCGTCGCTTGACGAGTCGTTTTGGGGCCGATCTATATTATCATTTACCGGCGTTTCAATTTGCAGATGAGAATTGTTTAATGGTTGAAAGTGACGTGCCTATTCAATCTGTTATCGATTTGGCTTTAGAAAGAACCGACGAACATTTTTATGATTGCATCATTTTAACGAACGAAGGACGGTATATAGGAATCCTTACTGTTAAAGATCTATTGCAAATCTCAAGACGACTGCAAGAACAGGCAAACGATTCACAATTACATATATTAAACGAAACAGATTATTTAACAGGTCAAATCGACGGATCCATCAACGAGCTTACGACAGCTGCAGATGCAGGTGTACATGAGTCAAAGGCGATGTCGGAGATGACTAATCTTGGCAGAACACAGTTAATGAAAGTCAAACAATCTTTAGAACAAGTCGTTTTAGAGTCCTCTCTTCAGGAAAATAATGCAGCAGAACTGAATGAGAGAGTTAGGCACATTACTTCGACAACAGATGCGATCAGAGAACTAGCGGAACAGAGTCAGCTGCTCGCTATCAATGCTTCGATCGAAGCCGCTCATGCCGGTGAACTTGGCCAAGGATTTGGCGTTGTATCAGAGCATATGCGTCATCTAGCTCAGCAGACGAAAAGCTTATCCGAAAATATTATTAACATGCTTCATTCTATTAAGAATACTGCAGATCAAACGAAGCATTTGACTCAGACTGTTCGTGATGAGCTGACACAAAGCAATCAATATGTCGAAGAAGCCGTTACTCAATTTGAAGCGTTGTTAGAGTCTGTACTTGCTGGAGAGAAGAGAAGTCAGCAAATGTTCACCTATGCTTCGGCTGCAATGGAGAAAACAGCCATCGTCAGATCAGAGCTCTTGAAAATTCGAAGTATGAAAATGAATGATTAACAGATTAATGTTAACGATTAACGATATAGATTTTACATTGCGTTTACAATTGTCTCTATTATTGTTAACAAACGATCTATAAAATGAGAAGCGTCATTGGAGTTGCTAGTTTCCTTGGAGAAGGAGAAATGTATAATATGAACGCACTCATTCATATTGATAAATTGAATTTATATTATGGTCATTTTCATGCACTGAAAAATATTTCTTTAGATATACCGAAAAAAACAATCACAGCTTTCATTGGTCCGTCAGGCTGCGGGAAATCGACGCTGTTAAGAACACTGAATCGAATGAATGATATGATCCCTAGTACTCGTATCGAAGGTACTGTTAACATTGGCGGTACAAATATTTATAGTGATGAAGTATCCGTAGAGGATCTTCGCAAGCGAGTGGGGATGGTGTTCCAACAGGCGAATCCATTTCCTAAAACGATTTATGACAACGTCGCTTACGGCCCTCGTCTTCATGGAATTACGAACAAAGCTGAGCTTGATAAGATCGTAGAAAAGAGCTTAAGACAGGCTGCACTTTGGGATGAAGTTAAAGATGTACTCAAAAAATCAGCAATGGGACTTTCAGGTGGACAACAACAACGGCTCTGTATCGCTCGGGCACTTGCAGTTCAGCCGGACATCCTGCTCATGGATGAATCGACGTCAGCGCTTGATCCAATCTCGACTCTTAAAATAGAAGAGCTGGTTCAAGAACTGAAAGATCAGTACACGATCGTCATGGTCACTCATAACATGCACCAAGCTGCACGTATTTCGGATCGTACCGTCTTTTTCCTAAATGGTGAAGTAGTCGAAGCAGACGATACGAAAACGTTGTTCTCAAATCCAAGCGACTCGCGCACTGAAGACTATGTTTCTGGACGTTTCGGTTAATTAGCGAAGGAGGGCATTTAGTACACATGGTACAGAGAAAAGAATTCGATCAAGAGCTGGAAGCACTAAAAACACTGCTGACTCAAATGGGAGAGCATGTGGAAAAAGCATTAAAAAACGCAGTTAAATCATTGCAAACACTCGATACCATCAAAGCATCTGAAGTTATTCAAAAAGATGCTGAGCTGAATGCAATGGAAGAGAAAATTATGGATATCGGTTCAAGTCTAATCGTGACACAACAACCGGTAGCTAAAGATCTGCGACGGATCATCGTTGCGTTCAAAATTTCTAGTGATTTAGAGCGAATGGGGGATTTGGCCCTTGATGTCGCTAAAGTAACGATGAGACTTGAAGGACAGCAATTAATTAAACCGCTTGTTGATATACCGCGAATGTCTGAAATCGTCATACAAATGACAACCGATTCGATTACCGCTTATTTGGAAGAAAATACCGATCTGGCTTATAAAATGGCGAAGAACGATGACCAAGTCGATCTCATTTATAGTCAAATCATCGGTGACCTCTATAAATTGATGATAGAAAAACCAGAGAATGTCTCACAAGCGATGCTCTTAACGCTTGTTGGAAGGTATATTGAACGAATCGCTGATCATGCGACGAATATCGGCGAAAGTGTTGTCTATCTAGTAACAGGTAAACGTCCTGATTTGAATGCATAATAAATCAAACAAAAAGCGCTGAAAAAGTCAGCGCTTTTTGTTTTTTCTATATTATACGCGCCTGTGGTATCATATAAGAAGCGAAATATGACCAAGGTAGGTGCTTTAATGGACAAACTTATTCTCATAGATGGAAATGGAATTATTTACAGAGCTTTTTTTGCAATGCCGCCGCTTACGAATTCGAGCGGGGTACATACGAATGCAGTGTACGGATTTACGAACATGCTGCTTCGCCTCATTGAGGAGGAGAAGCCGACACACATTTTGGTTGCATTCGATGCAGGGAAAGTGACTTTCCGTCACGAAGGGTACCAGGATTATAAAGGTACACGGCAAAAGACACCGCCAGAGCTTTCTGAGCAATTTCCGCTTATGAAAGAGCTGCTTCAAGCTTTCGGTATTGCGCAGTATGAACTTGAAGGCTATGAAGCAGATGACATCATTGGAACTGTAACCAAACTTGCTGAACAAGAGAATCGTCAGGTCATCGTCGTTACCGGTGACAAAGATATGCTTCAGCTTGCTTCAGATCATATTAAGATTGCGCTTACTCGAAAAGGCGTTACGGAAATCGAGATGTACGGACCAGAGCAAGTGATGGAACGTTATGGATTGACTCCAAGTCAAATTACGGACCTCAAAGGACTGATGGGCGATACTTCTGACAATATTCCAGGTGTACCTGGTGTGGGTGAGAAGACTGCGCTTAAACTTCTTCATCAATATGGTTCCGTCGAGGAATTGTTGGCTCATACAGATGAGCTGAAAGGGAAGCTTAAGGAGAACATTGAAACTCACGCAGAAAGCGCGCGGATGAGCAAGCAGCTTGCGACGATTTACCGTGATGTCCCGTTAACGCAGACGTGGGAACATATGAAATTTTCCGGACTTCAGGCAGACACCGCAGTTCCAGCGCTTCGTAAATTGGAGTTTAAATCTCTCCTTGAACGGCTATCACTGGTCACGAGCGGTGAGGCTGAAGTGTCAGAGCAGGACATCCCGGCAGAAGAACTGAACGTTAAAATCGTCACTGAACAAAATATGCATGAGCTGGAAGGAGCTCTATCTCAAATTGATGTGCTCCATGTGGAAACACACGGTGACAATCCGCATCAAGCGAGCATCGTTGGTATCATTATGTCCAGCCCAGAAGAGCAGTTCTATATTCCAATAGAATTGCTTAAGAGTGATTCCGGACGTAAAGTGGCGGAATGGTTCGCCGATTCCAAAATATCTAAACGCGGATATGATTTGCACCGTACAGATTTAGCTCTTCATTGGCACGGAATTACATTTGCCGGCGCATCCTTCGACGTTCAGCTCGCAGCTTATTTGCTTGATCCTACGGAAGCAAATCAGGAAATAAGCGATCTTGCGCGAAAATACGGCTTGCCTTCTTTACCGCTTGATGAAGACGTCTTCGGTAAAGGAGCTAAATACAAAGTGCCTTCCGAGGACGTGCTTACCGTTCATCTGGCGCGAAAAGCTGCTGCGCTTCGCAAAATCATATCGAAGCAGGAAGAAGAGCTGCGAAGCAATGAAATGAACCGGCTTTTCTACGACATGGAGATGCCTCTTTCACGTATTTTGGCAGATATGGAGAAGCAGGGAATCAGTGTACACAAGGATGATCTTAGAGCGCTTGGTAAGGAATTTGAAGAACAGCTGGATAAACTTGTTCAGCAAATTTATGAAATTGCAGAAACTGAATTCAATATTAATTCCCCTAAGCAATTAGGTGAAATATTGTTTGATAAGCTTGGACTGCCTGTCATTAAAAAAACGAAAACCGGCTATTCAACCGATGCAGAGGTTCTAGAGAAGCTTGCGCCGTATCACGACATTGTGCAGTTTATTTTGCAGTATCGTCAATTAGCGAAGCTTCAGTCTACTTATGTGGAAGGCTTGCTCAAAGAAATTCGTCCGGAAACCGGCAAAGTGCATACGTATTATCGGCAGACGATTGCGGCGACAGGACGCCTCAGCAGTCAATTTCCTAATTTGCAGAACATTCCGATTCGTCTTGAGGAAGGACGGAAAATTCGCAAAGTGTTCGTTCCTTCTGAACCTGGATGGTACATTTTAGCTGCTGACTATTCACAAATCGAACTCCGCGTTCTAGCGCACATTTCAGATGATGAAAGGCTAAAAGAAGCGTTTCTTCATGATATGGATATTCACACCAAGACAGCTATGGATGTATTCGGCGTAAAAGCTGAAGAAGTAGATGCAAATATGCGCCGTTCAGCAAAAGCGGTTAATTTCGGTATCGTATACGGAATTAGTGATTATGGTCTTTCCCAAAATTTAAATATTCCTCGGAAAGAAGCAGCACGCTTCATAGAACAATACTTTGAAGTGTTCCAAGGTGTAAGACGTTACATGGATGAAATCGTGAAGGAAGCGAAGCGAGACGGCTATGTGAAGACGCTGCTTGAGCGCAGACGCTATTTGCCGGATATTAATGCTTCTAACTTTAATCTTCGGTCATTTGCAGAGCGAACAGCAATGAATACACCGATTCAAGGTACAGCTGCGGACATTATTAAGCTCGCAATGATTCAAATGGATCAGGCGCTTCAGGATCATAGATTGAAGAGCCGTATGCTGCTTCAAGTGCATGACGAATTGGTATTCGAAGTGCCGGAGGATGAGCTTGAAACGATGAAGAAACTAGTTCCTGAGACGATGGAAAAAGCATTGCCGCTGTCTGTTCCTTTGAAAGCGGAAGTAAGCTATGGTGTAAATTGGTATGAGGCCAAATAGTAACCCCAAATGACTCTATTTCCGTTATAATGAAGGTGAGGTGAAGTCATTATGCCGGAATTACCGGAAGTAGAGACCGTTAAACGAACTCTTAACCGGCTTATTGTCGGTAAACAAATAGATTCAGTCACCGTGTCGCTCGGACGTATTATTCAGCGGCCGGATGACACTCAGCAATTTGCGCTTGAACTAGCAGGACATACGATTCAGCGAGTGGAGCGCAGAGGGAAATTTTTAAGAATATTGCTCGATGATCTCGTGCTCGTGTCCCATTTGCGGATGGAGGGGCGCTACGGTGTATACCGTAAAGACGAGCCTGTAGAAAAGCATACACACGTTATTTTTCATTTTACAGACGGTACGGAACTGCGATATAAAGATGTCCGTCAATTCGGCACAATGCATTTGTTTAAGCCTGGTGAAGAATTTACGTTGCCGCCGTTGGCTAAACTGGGAATGGAGCCGCTTGACGAATCTTTTACGCTCGATCGGTTCAAGTCAGTACTGTCGAAACGGAAAGTGAAAATTAAACCGTTGCTCCTCAATCAGGCATATGTCGTTGGGATTGGGAATATTTATGTGGATGAGGCGCTTTTCAGGGCAGGCATTCATCCAGAGCAGATGGCGAACACAATCTCTGATAAACAGTGGGCTGCTCTCCACCAGGCCATTATAACTACGTTAACCGACGCAGTGAAGGCGGGAGGCTCTTCGATTAAATCCTATGTCAATGGACAAGGTGAAATGGGCATGTTCCAGCATCAGCTCCAAATTTATGGCAGAAAATCTGAACCTTGCGCCAAATGCGATACGTTAATCGAGAAAACAGTTGTCGGAGGGCGCGGTACGCATTACTGTCCTTCTTGTCAAAAATTGAAACAGCATAAGTCTTAAAACCAAAACAAAATGCGGATGCACGTGCACTAGTCATTCCCCATATAATAAACCACATTTAAAAATAGGCGGGAGCTGCGTCATGGAACGCTGTCAGAGTCTCTCGCTTCGAAACATGGGGAGGAATGCGCTGTGCTTCCGCACATTATATCTTTAGTGGCACTTGCTTTTGCACTCAGTTTGGATAGTTTTGGTGTTGGTATTACATATGGTCTTCGTAAAATGAAAATACCGCTTATATCGATCTTGATCATCTCTGCCTGCTCCGGCTTGATCATTTATGCCAGCATGCAGCTTGGCGTTCTGTTGTCGAACGTCATCTCGGAGCGTGCAGCATCAAGTGTAGGGGCTGTCATATTGATTGGCATGGGCTGTTGGTCTCTTTTTCAACTGTTAACGCAGCGTGAGGTTAGTTTAGAGCATCCGCAGACCATGGATACTGAATTCAGCACATCTAATGATAAGACCGTATTCTCTCTGGAAATTAGAAAATTAGGACTTGTCATTCAAATACTGCGTACGCCTTCAGCGGCGGACGTAGACCGTTCAGGGACGATTTCGACTGTCGAAGCGATGTGGCTTGGAATGGCTTTATCACTTGACGCATTCGGGGCAGGACTTGGCGTCGCACTGCTCGGATTTCAACCGCTATGGACGGCGCTTACCATTGCACTTTTTAGCGGAATGTTTATTGTACTAGGAATGAAGATGGGATTTCGTGTTGCCAAAGAAACGTGGATTCGCAGGTTTACGGCTCTCCCTTCCCTTCTGCTCATCTTGATCGGAATAATTAAGCTTTTATGAGGTGAACACATGAATATTGGACTGACCGGAGGAATTGCGACTGGTAAAAGTACCGTGTCGTCGTTCCTTGTTAATCGGGGCGCCTTGCTTATTGATGCAGATGCGATCGCCCGTGAAGTCATGCTTCCCGGGCATCCTGTCTTGGAAGCGGTTGTAGGGCGATTTGGACAAGCTATATTGCAAGAAGACGGGACATTGAACCGTAAAAAGCTGGGTGAGCATATCTTTACACACCCTGAGGAGAGAAAAGCGCTTGAAGCGATTACGCATCCTGCCATTCGGGCAGAGATCCGCTTCAGGTTAGAGAAATATCAACAGGATTTTCCGAACAAGCTTGTTGTTGCGGATATTCCGCTTCTGTACGAATCGGGATTAGAAAACCTATTTGAAGAAGTTATGGTCGTCTATGTGCCTCGGGAAATTCAAATTCAGCGGCTTATGCAAAGAGATCAGATTTCCATGGAACAGGCGGAAGCGCGGCTTCGCGCTCAAATGGATATTGAAGTGAAAAAACAAAAAGCGGATATTGTGATCGACAACAGTCACGGATTAGCAGAGACAGAAAAGCAAATTGAACTTTTTTGGCAGGGTAAGGGTCTGTCATGAAGCTGCTGCGTAAAAAAAGAACCCTTCTGCTCCTTTTTCTCACTTTTGTGCTTGTTCTGTTTTTTAATTCGAATTGGATGTCATTGTTCTATCCTATTCATTATAAAGAAGAAATTCAAAAGTATGCACAGAAGTATAATGTCGATCCGTTCCTTGTTGCATCGATTATTCGAGTGGAATCGAATTACAAAACAAGTAAGGAATCTAAAAAGGGTGCCTTGGGTATTATGCAAGTGATGCCGGATACGGCAAGATGGGTAGTTAAGAAGGCAAAATTCCACGAAGTTAGTTTGGAGCAAATAAAAGATGAGCCGGATACCAATATTCAAATAGGGGCATGGTACCTAGCATTATTGCAAGAGCAATTCGGGAATAACAAGGTTGCCGTTATCGCAGCTTATAATGCGGGGCCAGGTAATGTGAACAATTGGCTGAAAAAAGGGATTTGGGACGGCACTTTAGAATCTGTACAGAATATACCGATTGGGGAAACAAGGCACTATGTACAACGTGTCATTTACTATTATAATCAGTATACGGACATTTATGAGAAGTTTGGTGCTGGAATGAAATGAAAGAAGAGCTGGACGGATTATTTACCAATCCAGCTCCTCTTAGTAGATTATCGGCTAACGAATTGACCAGCTAATTGTTGTTCAGCCAAGGTCACCAAACGTTTAGTAATGTAACCTCCGATCGAACCGTTTTCGTAAGAGGTTAAGTTACCTGCGTATCCGTCTTGTGGGAAATTAATGCCAAGTTCTTGAGCAACTTCGTACTTCATTTGTTCGAGTGCACCAGAAGCTTGTTTAACAACCAAGTTGTTGGAGCTGTTGTTGTTTTGGGCCATTGCTGTTCACCTCCTTGTGGTTGGTACAAGTATTATGTGCCTGAATGATAATCTTCATTACAAAATGTTAAAGTGTAGTTATTGGAAGCTTGGGAATTCATCGAGAGATAATAAAAGGAAGTGAACTTATTGAAGTGCCCGTATTGTGATCATCTAGGGACTAAAGTATTAGATTCAAGGCCGGCTAATGATAACAAGTCGATACGTCGCCGGAGAGAATGTGAGAAGTGCAATCGCCGGTTTACGACATTCGAGATGATCGAAGAGGCCCCGCTGATCGTCATTAAGAAAGATGGAAGCCGCGAGGAATTTAGCCGGGATAAAATATTGCGAGGTTTAATTCGTGCCTGTGAGAAGCGTCCCGTATCTGTAGAACAGCTTGATATGATTGTATCGGAAGTTGAAAAATCACTTCGCAATACAGCAGTTGCTGAAGTCGAGAGCCGTCAAATTGGGGAGCGTGTGATGGAACAGCTCTATCCATTAGATGAAGTAGCTTATGTGCGCTTTGCATCCGTGTATCGTCAATTTAAGGATATTAATATGTTCATGAAAGAATTAAAAACGCTGCTCTCTAAGGATACATCTGATGATGAGTAGATAAAAACAACAAAGACCCTTGCAACCAGGGTCTTTTATGATTTATGAGCATATTCATTGGTGGAGCATAGGGGATTCGAACCCCTGACCTTTTCGCTGCCAGCGAAACATTCTCCCACTGAACTAATGCCCCGGCTATCTATTTTTTTCTATAAAACGGAATTTGTCTTAAACAGTTAATAATTTATCAAAATTGCTTAGAGGTGTCAATGAATTTACAGTATGAAAAAGCCCCGAATAATGTGCTTTTTCTGCAATCAGGGCTCTTTAATTCAATAAATGTCATTTGCTTTTCGTTGCAACATCATACTAGTCATTATTCCAAGAGCAGTCCCAATAACCCCAAAAACGGAAACAGTCGTTATTGTAGGCGTAGCTGTCATACTGTACAGAAATGAAATTCCGCTGCCGAGTGTAGTTCCTGCTAGAAAACCAAGCGATGCTCCTACATCTTTACCTATCTTCATCGATCCCACCTCAAAGTCTAAATTCATAACTTTAAGTTTATCCATTTGCTATGATTTAATGCTCGTTGTTTTGCAAGATGCAGTCTGCAAATAAAATGGATCTTGGAATTCTAAAAAATTGTTCGGTTTTTTGCTGATAGGTTGCCGACGGCAAAATCCCTTGATGGAGCCATTTACGGAACGTTCCCGGATGAACGCCGATCCAATTCGCGATATCGGTAACGGATAGATCGTGAACCATACATAGTCCCGCCAAAATTTTATTTTTTACAGGTGAACGAGTAATGGTTCGTTTCATAAATCGAGAAGGTTCGGGCTGACAAATGATGGGTTGCTTATTAAGTACGGATTCGTTAAACAAAATGTGACGAGGGTATCCAAGTTCACCGCAAACACGTTCACTATTCTTTTTACCGGGTTGACGTCCTTCATAGACCCAGGCACTTACACTTCGTGAAGAGACTGATAGATTCTCAGCGAGCTGAGAAAGTTTAATATCGTTTGCCATTAAGATGGCCAGTAATACACGATTGCGAATTTGACAGCGGGTAGGTTTACGAAAACGTTTGACGCGAACACCTTTGCCTAAATATTTACGGTTCATCAGAGACCACGCCTGGATGTTATGTTTCTCTTGTTGTACTGGCATATTTCCTCCGATATTTTTTCTTAAAGCGTACAATATTTATGGGGTTGGTTTCAAGTTTACGGTCATATCCATTATATGACAAAAGATACATAAAAGAGGAAAGCTTAGCTGTTTTAATAGATAAAGGCTGAACAAATAGGGAACAGTGTGTTATATTTTGTACAGAGAATAGCGTTTACAATTTAAGGAGCGAAGCTAAATGATAAAGCACATTGTTTTCTTCAAGTTGAAAGATCCATCACCAGAAATCGTCGAAAAAACAGCAGCTGTTTTGCGTAATATGGAAGGGAAAATTTCGGGGCTGAAACAAATTGAAGTCGGAGTCGACGTCGTTCGTTCAGGGCGTTCATATGATATCGCTTTAATTACAGTATTTGAGACGTTAGAGGATATTGAGGCGTATCAAGTTCATCCTGTGCACCAAGAAGTGATTAAACATATGAATGAAGTACGCGAAAGTTCTGTCAGCGTTGATTATTATATATAACCTAAATATTCAGGAGGGTAATCGCCTTGTACTACGTAAATCAGGAGCAAATTCATCGTCGCTTAAACATGATTCCAGATATCACCTCCGCTCTAAGAAATATGGCTGAGAAGTGGGATGGAAGCCTTCTGCTCGCTTTCGCCCAGGAACGGGCAATCCATTTGGCTATTGAGGTCGTAACAGATGTAGGAAGCTATCTCATTGATGGTTTTATCATGCGTGATGCCAGCAGTTATGAGGATATTATCGAAATTATTCATGAGGAAAAAGTGATCGGAGACGATATTTTCGAAAGTTTGATGGAACTGGTTCGTTTCCGTAAACCTCTTGTTCAAGAATATTATAACCTGGAACGGAGTAGTCTTCATTCACTAACTGCCGTAATGCCTGATGTACTTACTCAATTTGCAGAAAGTGTACTTCATTATTTGGCTGCTGAACTGTAAATGAATAAAGGAAAGAACGTTGAACCCTATTCGGTGTGAAAGCCGCTTAGGGTTTTTTATTATTTTTATTTGCGAGAGTAACAGGATGAGCCCAGTGTGCTTATAATACATCAAAGATATAGGCATTTGCCCTAGAAAGAAAGGAAAGGTGATACCGAATGATGGAGTGGAGCGCTGCGGTTGTTGCTGCTTCGTTTGTATTGCTTGTGGCTGCAGTCGTATATATTCTATATAAGCTGCACAACGTTCTTAAGCAGACAAATCAAGCGATGATCGAGATAAGGCAGCATGCAGAAGTGATCGCACGTGAAGCTGAAGTTGTTCTGCAGCAAGGGAAAGGCGTCCTTTCGAGAATGGATCGGCAAATACAGACGATCGAGCCTGTATTCATTTCCATCCAAGGTGCTTCAAAACAGCTGCAAAAAATGACATCATCGGTAAACGGAATAGCGGAGTTTGCTAATAAGCTCACATTAAACCGAGTAAACCAGGCGCACTTAGAGAACGAACAACGATTTGGCGAAATGTTCCGCTGGTTCGATGCGGGACTTACAGTTTGGCATTCTTGGTGCAGTCATCAATCCATTCATTCAAGAGGCAATGACCAGAAGTAAGGAGGAATTAGGATGCGGGAAAAGAACAAAGGTTTGTTGTGGGGTGCACTCATCGGTGGTGTGGTAGGATCTGTTACAGCATTATTATTTGCGCCTAAACCTGGGCGAGAGCTTCGTCAAGATATTGCAGATGGAGCGAAGCAAGTCGGCGAGACATCCCAGCTTATTGCGAGTAAGGTGGGAGAACAAAGCTCTCAAATTTATGAGAAAATTAAAGGTACTGCAGAAGACGTCATTCACAATTTCCAATCTTGGCGCGAGAAGAGAAATAGTGAGTCCTCTTCTGAAATTGAACAAGAAGCCGCGCTTGAAACAGAACCAGAAGTAAAAATTTCTTCTTTCAAATTATCCTCGTTTGATTCTGAGTCAACAGCGGGACCAATCGGAGATTGAAGTTAACATGATGAAAACCATCCTTTTGTTTGAATGAACAAAAGGATGGTTTTTTGGGAATCATAAAGTTGTCCATCTATTGTTTTGCTTCATTTGTTAAAAATTATAAATGTGCTTTCCTTGAATGCATCTATATTTTGCAGTAAGATTTATAAGTACAATTTGCCTCTTGCTGCATATCGTAACAGGAGAGCAATAGAAACTTAATAGAAGGAAGCGGTGTGTTCGTGCAGCAAGCAATCGCAATACTAGATTCCGGTGTAGGGGGGCTAACCGTTGTTAAGGAAGTGATGCGACAGCTCCCACGGGAAAAAGTCATTTATTTTGGAGATACTGCCCGAACGCCATATGGACCCCGTTCGTCTGAAGAAGTTAGAAAGTTTACAGAGCAAATTGTTGACTTTCTTATTGAATTCAATCCGAAAATGATCGTCATCGCCTGCAACACGGCTACGGCTGCTGCGCTTGATTATATTAGTGCGAAGGTGTCTATTCCCGTGATCGGTGTCATTCATCCAGGGGCTCGTGCGGCGATTAGTGCTACGAAAACAGGTCATATTGGTGTCATTGGCACACTCGGAACAATTCGCAGCGGAGCCTATGCATCAGCTCTTAAAGAATTATCGCCTTACGTTGAGGTAATAAGTCAGGCCTGCCCAGAATTTGTCCCTATCGTAGAGAAAGGGATGTTCAGGTCAGAAGAAGCTAAACTTGTAGTACAAGATTCTCTTCAAGACATTAGAAATTATCCAATTGATTGTCTTATTCTCGGTTGTACGCATTATCCATTCCTTGCGGATACAATCCAAGAGGTAATGGGGCACAATGTGAAGCTCATTAGTTCTGCTGATGAGACGGCGAGGGAAATAAGTACGATATTGTATGATAAAGGTCAGCTCGCACGCGGAGTGGAGACACCTATACATCAATTTTTTTGCAGCGGGGATCCCCAAATATTTAAGAAAATTGCACAAGAATGGCTCGGAGAACAAATCAATTTGACGCCGATTGTTTGGCAAGCATCTACAGTTTAATTGTTTACGGACAAGACGAAAGTACCCTATAACTGGTACTTTCGTCTTTTTGTATTTAAGCAGATTATGGACATGCGTTCAGGCATATTGTGTAGTGATCATTCCATTTTGGTGTCATGTTATTGAATTTACATGAAGGGGAAGATGACATTGATTTATTATGAAACGGTAAGAGGGGATACCCCTCGTCGTATAGCATTCAAATATGGAGTATCGTTACACAGCTTGATGAGCACGAATCAGTGGATGGATGAACAGACATATTTATGGCCAGGTCAGATCGTACTAGTGGAAAAAAGAGCACCGCAAAAATATAAAGTTCAGCCGGGAGATACACTATCCATCATTGCAGAAGCATTTGGGGTTAGTAGACTTGAATTATTACAAGCTAACCTTCATCTACTCAATAAACCATGTGAAGCCGGCGTGGTCATTGTTATTCCGCCCAAGTCTAACGATAGCCGAATTGTAACGCTGGAAGGTGAGTATGGTTATTCGAATATGATGCGCCATATTGAGCGGCTAACGGCAACTTATCCGTTCGTTACTGCTGAGGTGATCGGGAGAAGCGTTATGGGCAAACCAATACCTGCCATACGAATTGGCTGCGGACCAAGGCAAGTTCATTTTAATGGCGCTGTGCATGCGAACGAATGGATCACATCGCCATGTCTCATGCAGTTTATAGAAGATTATGCGTGTGCTTTGTATAGAGGTGTCTGTTGGCAACATTACAATGTAACGGATTGGTACAATCACAATACATTATGGATCGTTCCGATGGTCAATCCAGATGGGGTAGAAATCGTGCAAGAAGGAGTTCATCCACTGCATCCTTACTATCATCAGCTACTTGAATGGAACAACGGCAGACGACAATTTAGACGTTGGAAGGCGAATATAAGAGGGGTAGACTTAAACGACCAATTCCCGGCACACTGGGAGGAGGAGCGAGAACGAAGAGGCAAATGTTCACCAGCTCCGCAGGACTATAGCGGCCCTTCGCCTTTAAGTGAACCTGAGTCAGTGGCTTTGGCCTGGCTAACTGACAGGGAGAAGTTCGATCTCGCCCTTTCCTTGCATACCCAGGGGAGGGAGATCTATTGGAACTACCGCAGCTTTGAGCCAAGCTATGCAGAGTACTGGGCCCTCCGTCTTGCTAGGGCAGGAGGCTATAGGGCTGTCAAATTATCAGGGAGCGATGCGGGGTATAAGGATTGGTTCATCGAGAAGTATGGCAAACCTGGATTTACAGTAGAGGCGGGTACTGGCATTAATCCTCTGCCGCTGACCGATTATGAAGACATTTATGCAGAAGTTTCATTGATTTTAGCCGAATGTTTAATGTTACAATAGAGTACGGACATTATAATTGGATTGGAGTGAATCAGCATGAAATGGAGAAAATTATGGTCACTTCGCAGATGGTCCCATGTTTTCCGGCGGCTGCCAAGATTACTCACTTCTCCAGAAGTTTCACTAGGAGACAAGCTGCTGTTTGTTATTCCTGTTATTCTATACTGGGTACTGCCGGATGTTCTTCCAATGATTCCTCTCGATGATATAGGCGTAACGATGTTGCTGATGAACTGGTTCGTGAACCGAGTGGAACGGAAATATCCATCGATTTTGTAACAAGTGATGTCTACTACTCTTTCGCCAAACATATCCGCTTGCAGGAATGTTAATGTTTCTTTACAATAGAAATATTCGAGTTTAAGACTATCCATTCTAGGAGATGAACAATATGAATTGCAAAATTACTCGCAATGCTGCGAAAAAGATAAAGGAAGAATTGGCGAAAGAGGAGAACAAAGGTCTACTGCTAAAAGTTGTTATTACTCATCATCATGGTGACCATGTTCATTATGGCTTAGATTTAGCCAAACCAACTGATAAAGATACAGTCGTGTCTACAGATAAAGAAATTGATGTGATTCTTGATCCGAATGAACCGTTCCTTGACGGTGTGAAAATCGACTATTTGTATTTCCCGGAAGAAGGTTTCATCATTACTAATCCTTCTAAAGGGGACCATGGTCATCAACACTAAGGTCTATAAAAAAGAAGGGAAAGAAAATGGCTAACGATATACGCATTTGCGATGAATGTAATTATATTAAGTTAAAGACGATTATCCCTAAGTTGCAAAAAATGGCTCCGGACGCTGATATTAAGATTGGTTGTAAATCATATTGCGGTCCTTGCGGCAAGCGAGCATTTATATATATCAACGGCCGTTACGTCAGCGCTCCAACGGAAGACGAGGCAATCGAGAAGGCACTTCCTTTTGTTAAAAAATAAGGATGAATGAAGCGGTAATTCGCGATTCATACTAACAGGGTAGCAGGAACATGTAGAGAAGGGAGCGTTTATATGTCACGTTACGATTCCAGTCTGCAGTCCCAAAACCCATTTTCCCAAGCACAACATTCAGTTGAGAAACTGCACCGTGCCGTATCTTCGGCGATGTCGCATCCTACCGATCAGACGGTGAATCAAGCATACAGCCGTCTTGAACATACGGAAGTTTCGGTTAGACAGGCTGAAGATAGTCGAAATCATCAGCCGGTCGAGTTAGCTGAAGAAATGCTTGCGGAAGAGAAGGAACGATTGGCTGAGGCCTCTGCAAGCCTCGAAAAGAAAAATCAGTCTGAATAGCTCCTGTAAGGGCAGCCTGTAAAGTGTAAAAGCTTTGCAGGCTGTTTTTATTTTAATGATATAATGATGGTTGTAAGTCAATTTAATCTAGCGGAGTTGGGAGGATATCGTATGAAGCATATTACAGATACTGTGACGCTTAATAATGGCGTGCAAATGCCGTGGTTCGGCTTCGGTACATATAAGGCTCAGGGCAACGAAGTTGAGAAAGCAGTAGAGGTAGCATTGCAAGCAGGTTATCGAAGCATTGATACTGCCGCGATTTACGGTAATGAAGAGGAAGTAGGACGTGCGATTGCAGCGAGCGGTATTAATCGAGAAGAGCTGTTCGTGACAACCAAGCTGTGGAATGACGATCAGGGATACGATTCTACACTCCGTGCCTTTGAAGAAAGTCTCAAACGTCTTCATCTCGATTTCATTGATTTATATCTCATTCATTGGCCAGGTAAGGATAAATATACAGAAACGTGGAGAGCATTTGAGAAATTGTACGAGGAAGGAAGAGTGCGTGCGATTGGCGTTAGCAACTTCCACATTCATCATTTAGAAGAGCTGGCGAAGAGCAGTCATATTGCTCCGGCAGTGAACCAAGTGGAACTTCATCCACGCTTCATCCAGAAGGAATTGCGAGATTATTGCAGCCTTAAATCTATTCAGATTGAAGCTTGGGCGCCGCTCATGAAAGGCAAATTGAACGATAACGAAACGCTTATCAGCATAGGTAACAAATATGGCAAAACACCGTCACAAGTCATTCTCCGCTGGAACATTCAGAGCGGCATCGTTACAATACCTAAATCGGTGACGCCTTCACGGATTATAGAAAATGCCAATATTTTTGATTTTGTATTAACAGAGGAAGAATTGAATCAGATTACATCTCTTAATAAAAATGAACGTATAGGCAGAAATCCTGAGGAAGTTCTCTTCTAAATATCAAAAAACCGGTTCCCATTGAGGGAATCGGTTTTTGTTTTATTTGTTCTGTTCATTTTCAAGTCGTGCAAGAAGATCATAAGTGATCACTTTGTCTGAAATGTTCAGCCTTTTCTGTCCTTCTTCATATCCTCGGCGACAAACGTTGACATCAGTCATTTGGCGAGTTGATAGATCGTAACAGCTTCCGTTCTCAAATATATTGTCTGCTGACGGAATATAGAAGACTTTGCTGTCGCTGAAGGCCCCGGAGCGGAGTACGACTAACTTGTCTTTTTGCTGATCATCAAACAAGTTGTTGCCCATCATATAATAATGCTCAGCCTGGATACCGAGAAGATGCAGAACAGATGGCGTTAAGTCAAGCTGGCCTTCTGCTTGAGTCTTAGTCTCGCCGCCATTTCTCCCGTCAGGTAAATGTACCAGCAAAGGAACTTGGTTCATGATCTGCTCCATATCGAGATTAGAGATTGGCTTATGAAGAAATTTCTCATAATCATCTTTATCATTAATCGAGTTATCATGATCTCCGTAAATAAAGAGGATGGTATTGTCCCACAGCCCTTGTTCTTTCATCTGCTGCACCATTTCCCCTAATGCTTCATCGACGTAATGAATGGATTGCAAATAGTCTCCGAAAATCGTACCTTCGAACTCTCCTACATTCAATTTTTGCGTTTCCTTCGCTAACTTATATGGGTGATGGCTGGAGAGCGTAATCAGGAACGAATAGAATGGCTGCCTGTCGCTCTTCATCATATTGAGAGATTGTTTTAAAAATGATTTATCACCAAGTGACCACCCCAGCGGTTCATCGATTTTAAAATCTTTGATGCTGTAGAAATGGTCATATCCCATTTCTTTATACATCGTATATCGATTCCAGAAGCTGCTGTCATACGCATGAAATACTGCCGTTTCATATCCCTTCTCATCCAGAATAGATGACAGTGAATCGTATTTAGAATCTGGATAGCGGACAAATACGGAACCCGCCCCAAGCGGATGCAAGGACGTATTGGTTGAGAAGTCTGCATCAGAAGTTCGGCCTTGTCCCGTTTGATGATAGTAATTGCTGAAATACATACTCTCTTTCATCAATTTGTTAAAGTTCGGCGTAATTTCCTGACCGTTAATCGATTGTCCAATCATGAAATTCATCATGGCCTCAACCTGCACGACCATGACATTACTGCCGCTGTAAGCGCCAAATGTATCATTTTTAACATGAAGCTCGTTACTTCTGACCGCAAACCAATCTTTAATCTCGTCCAGTTCCGCCTGTGGAAGCTCCTTCTTAGGACCAAAGTGTTCTTTGCCATAACGATAAATGTCATAGCCATGAAAGCCAAGAAGTCCTGTCACATTATATAGAGAAAGGTTCCACCAATTCCCTTCAAATATGCCTTTAGCCCAAGTGGAAGTATAATCTTTAATTGGCGCAAAAGTTAAGATACAGCCAAGCACAAAGACAGCGATGCCGGCGAAAGTTCGCTTTAAAGCCTGTTTAAGAAACAAAGGTCTTGGTATGTAACTATCATGGATTGAATCGCGTCTGCTCCTTGTCTTTGCCAGCACTTGATAAGGAATGTATAACAACCAATCGATAAAGAAGATGAGGTCAGTCCATTTAAGAAGAGATTCAATACTATCTCCGAGCGAATCAACTTGTCCTGCCTGAAGCAAAACTGGAACAGTGATGAAATCTTGGAAATAGCGATAGTAGACTAAATCGGAAAATATGAGAGCCGTTAACAACACGTTCAGGATGACATATGCGACACTCCTGCCTCTAGGCGGAAGCCAGAACACCCAGAAAGATGCAAGCAAAATGGAACCGATTGCAATAATGTAATCAAGCGGACCCATATCAATATTCGGTATGTTAAGATTGTGATGAATGAACACCAATTTAAATAGAATCAATGAAGTGAATAGTAGATAGCCGAAATAACGGTTCTGGAGAAGTCTGCTCAGGGAGCTCTTCATACCGCGATCACGACTATAAAGCGAAGACTTCGTAATCATTGGAGGGCTTTTCCTCCCTTTTCATGTATGTAAATATTTTCAAAATTATTATAGCTTAAAAAGAGGGGTATTTCCTCAAAAATACTCCTCGTTCGATATCAAATTACATATTTCTAGGCGGCAATGGACCGAAAAACTGCAAGTATTGGCATTCGATTCGTCCGTTAAACAGCTTACGACGTTTGTCCGCTTTACGATTGAAGTAGTGTTCAAATTGTTTCGTCGGGCTAATGGCAAAAAAGGACCATGTCGGTAAGTGAGCTGCCATAACTCCAAACTGACGAATCATTTTTTGTACTTCAACATCTTCACTTAGCCGTTCGCCGTAAGGCGGATTTGTAATGATGCAGCCGTACTCGCCTTTGGGCTGAGCTTTGGCAACCGGCAGCACCTTAAGCTGAATTTCCTTGCCGAATCCGGCGCTCTTAATCGCTGCCGTAGCTACTTCGATCGCTTTCGGATCAATGTCGCTGCCTGTAATATCAAGCTGAATATCATCCTTAACACTGTCAAAAGCTTCTTCTCGGGCCTCCTGCCACAAATGCTCAGGCACCGTATGCCAATGCTCACTATTGAACGAACGGCGAAGTCCTGGTGCAATATTCCAACCGATCATTGCTGCTTCGATCAGAATCGTGCCTGATCCGCAGAAGGGGTCATACAGAGGTCGGTTAGGTGTCCAGCGGCTAAGCTGAACAAGAGATGCTGCTAACGTCTCCTTTAGAGGCGCTTCGGTTACAAGTTTTCTGTATCCGCGCTTATGAAGTCCCGCGCCTGTCGTATCGAGCGTCAGGAGCGCGATGTCATTAAGTAGGTTAACCTCAATCACATAGCGCGGTCCATTCTCGGGAAACCACTCTGTTTGGTACTTCTGCTTTAGCTTTTCAACAATGGCTTTCTTTACGATACCTTGACAGGCAGGTACACTGCTTAACTGTGATTTGTGAGAGCGGCCTTCGACAGGGAATTCGCCATGCTCAGGAATCCAATGTTCCCATGGAAGAGCCTTTGTTCCTTCGAATAGTTCGTCAAACGTTGTAGCGGGGAACTCACCCATTTTGACGAGTATACGATCTGAAGACCGAAGCCATAAATTACATCGGCAAATATCAATATAATCTCCTGAGAAGGTGACACGTCCATTCTCAACTTGTAAATCGTCATAACCTAACTGCTGTAATTCTCTAGCGACGATCGATTCGAGCCCCATCGCGGCCGTCGCAATAAGCTTTAATTGCTTCATTTTCGTGTTCAACTCCGTTTTACTTGTGACTGTTCGGTAAAAACCATACAATCAAGTATAGGATAATTAAGAGTAGAAGGAAAGGAGACTCGTGATGTTAACTCCCGAACAATATACAAACGAGCTTTTTGAAAAGGATGAAGTGCTGGAGCGGGTGAAGTTATCTCTTGCTGACAAAGGAATACGCGATATTTCCGTAGAGCCGGCATATGGGAAATTGCTTACGATGCTTGTGAGATTATCACGTGCAAAAAACGTGCTTGAAATTGGTGTGCTTGGCGGTTATAGCGGCATATGCTTAGCGCGCGGTCTTGATCGCGACGGGAAGCTGGTTTCTCTTGAGCTGAAGGAAGAGTTTGCTGAACTTGCTCAGAGCCATCTGGATGAGGCGGGATATGGTCATCAAGTCGAATATATGACAGGACCTGCCTTAGACAGCTTAGAAATATTGAAGCAGCAAGGTCGTAAATTTGATTTTTATTTTATTGATGCAGATAAAGAAAACTATCCGAATTATTTAGAATATGCCATTTCCTTAGCAAATCCTGGTGCGGTGATCGTCGCTGACAATTTATTGCTCCGCGGCCGCACACTTAATGAGGAGAAGAATGGTCCGGCTGTTCTTGCCATGCGTAAATTTAATGAGACAATTGCAAGGGATGAACGTCTGATCAGTACAATACTTCCTTCGTATGATGGTCTAGCTCTAGCTATCGTGAAATAAAGCAGAATGAGAAGAAGCGTGCCCTGTTTTGTGATGCATAGGGGCACGCTTCTTTTATCATAGACATGAAATTTTTACTGATATGAAGGGTGTTCTTTGGCGCTGTATAGATGTCTTCTAACCCACACTGTGTTCAGCAGCATAAGGCAGCCGGAGACGACAAATAAGCCTTCAATCCCAATGAATCCAGATAGTACGCCTCCAATGGTGGCTCCGAGCATGTTGCCAAGCGCGAGTGTACTGCTGTTAAAGCCAAATGCCCGGCTTTCCATGCCATCTGGCGTGTAAGACCGAATAAGTGCATTCACACTAGGCAGTAATCCGCCCATAAATATCCCCATACAGAACCTTACAACGACAAGCTGCCAAACAGAATGAACAAACGCCTGTGGTATTAACGTCAGTGAAGCGCCAACAAGGGCGATTGTAAGGACGCGGTGTGCGCCTACTTTATCGCTTACTCTGCCGAGCAGCGGTGAGGCAATCATATTAGAAACACCTGTTGTTGCCCCGACAAATCCTGCCCAAAACGCAATATTCTCCGTGCTGTGATGGAGCTTCTCCACATATAGCGGCAGAAGTGACATCGGACTCATCATGGCGAACTGCAACAAGAAAGTGACTGTAAACAAAGCGGGAAGCTCAGGTACCTTCGTCAGCTCTTTAAATCCAGCAGCGACCGAAATTGGTGGATGCTCGGCTGCTTCTTTCCGGTCGAATTGTTCTCGAACAAGAAATAATGCGATTAAAGAAGCGATGAACATGAGTGTTCCTGTAATATAGAAAATCGGACGAAAACCAACGACATCAGCGAGACTGCCTCCGATTAAAGGGCCAAGAATGGTTCCTGCGACTACACCCGACTGCATTACACCCATGGCAAAACCCATATGTTTTTTAGGGGTTGTCCCGGAAATGAGCGCGGTTGATGCCGGATTAAACCCCGAAATTGTACCATTGAGCAAACGAAGTGCGAGAAGATGCCAGGGCGACGTAGCTTGTCCCATAAAAAATGTAACGATCGCCATGCCAAAACCGGAACGCAGCAACATAACCTTCCGGCCATACTTATCTGCGAGCTTGCCCCAAATAGGCTGAAAAATAAACGAAGTGACAAAATTGGCTGCAAAAATAACACCAGCCCATACTCCAATCGCGTGTTCTCCCTTTACACCAATATCTTGCTGTAAATATAAAGAAAGAAACGGTGTCACCATGGTCATACCTGCGTTCACTAGAAATTGTCCGAACCAAAGGACGATAAGATTGACCTTCCATGATTTCAAAACGCTTCTCGCTTCCTTTCGTGCTGACTATGTACTGCATTATTTGTTATTACAGTATAGCACACTTTGAAAAGTGACTAATGTCATAGTATTGTCAACGGTTGTTCGTACAATAGAGTTGTTACTTACTTACAAAAAGGGCATAATATTAATTGAAACTCTACAAATAATGGGGGCAAAACAATGACCTATAATGATCGTTTAATCCGGGCTTGCCGTAAACAACCTGTTGACCAATTACCAGTTTGGTATATGCGGCAGGCAGGACGGTACGATCCAGATTATCGCAAAATTAAAGAGAAATATACACTTCTAGAAATTTGTCAGCAGCCTGAGCTCGCAGCTGAAGTAACGATGATGCCTGTTCGCAAGCTTGGCGTCGATGCTGCTATTTTGTATTCAGATATTATGAATCCTGTCGCTTCACTTGGTGTTGATTTTGATATTGTTAAAAATATAGGGCCTGTCATCGACAATCCAATTCGGACAAAAGAAGACGTTGAGCGGCTTCGCCCAATCGATGTTGATAAAGACCTGTCTCATATTATGGAAACGATACGGATTTTGGATAGAGAACTGGACGTGCCTTTGATCACCTTTGCAGGCGCTCCTTTTACGATTGCCAGTTATCTGATTGAAGGCAGACCTTCAAAATCGTATATTCGTACCAAAACATTAATGTATGAACAACCTGAAGTTTGGCATCAGTTAATGGCTAAACTCGGAGATATGGTGATTACCTACCTTCGCGCTCACGTTGCGAATGGAGGTAGAGCTTTTCAATTGTTTGACAGTTGGGTAGGTGCACTTGCTCCTAAAGATTTTCAGGTGTATGTACTGCCAACGATTACTCGTATTTTTGCCGAACTTCAAGATTTGGATGTACCTAAAATTTATTTCCCTGGTGTAAGCTCTGGAGAACTGCTCCCAACGCTTCGTAATTTGCGGGCTGATGTCATTGGACTCGATTGGCGTGTATCCATTACAGAGGGACGTAAACGCACGGGTAACAAATTTGCAGTTCAAGGCAATTTGGACCCATATGTTCTAACAGCTCCAATGAATGTTATTAAACAATATGCTAAAGAAATTATCGATGAGGGCATTAAAGAGCCGGGCTTTATATTTAATCTAGGACATGGTTTGTTCCCTGAAGCATCACTCGATAAGTTGCGCGAACTGACCGAGTATGTTCACGAATATTCAGCTTCAGCACTCAAGCAAAGCACACTTCAAGCATAACGAGGAGAGGGAGGGGAAAGTAATGAAAAATAAAGTAGGCGTACTGGTGATGTCATATGGCACACCTCAGAACCTAGAGCAAGTCGAAGCTTATTATACGCATATTCGCCGTGGTCATCCGCCAACACCTGAGCTTCTTAAAGAGCTTGTTGACCGATATGAGGCGATTGTAGGCGGCGTGTTTCCGCTTCGTGAAAATACGGACAAACAAGTAGCTGCACTTCAAGATACGCTTAATCGATTAAATCCATATTCAGATGTAGAATTTGTATGCTATCAAGGCTTGAAACACGCGGAGCCTTTTATTGAAGACGGCGTACAGCAAATGGCTCAAGATGGAATTAAGAAAGCAATCGGTATTGTGCTCGCTCCTCATTATTCCGTAATGAGTATAGGCGGATATATAAAACGCGCTGAAGCCAAAGCTGCAGAGCTTGGCTTAAGTATTTCGTTCATTAAGAGCTATCACCTGCATCCAAAACTGATCAAGGCTTTCACGAATCGTGTAAACAAACGTCTTGAACAGTTCGAAGAAGCGGGCGCAGACCGTGATCAAGTTCGTGTACTCTTTAGTGCACACAGTCTTCCAGAGAAAATTGTAGCCATGGGAGATCCTTATGTGGATCAGCTTCTTGAAACGTCTCGAACAGTTGCGGAACAAGCAGGTGTGACTAATTGGCAATTTACATGGCAAAGCGCTGGACGGACCTCTGAACCGTGGCTTGGACCAGATATTTTGGAGACGATGCGTACCTTAAGTAAAGAAAATATTAAAAACGTGCTTGTAGCGCCGATAGGATTTGTGTCTGATCATCTGGAGGTTCTCTATGACCTTGATATCGAAGCTCAAGCACTTGCGAAAGAGTTAGATATGCGCCTAATGCGAATTGAGTCATTAAACACGGATCCGCTTTATATGGAAACGCTAAGTGACGAGATTTTAGGTGCATGGACAAAGGAATGATGTATACATGACAGCTCAAAATCCAAAGATTGTGATCATCGGCGGCGGACTAACCGGTCTTAGTTCTGCCTTTTACCTTCGTAAATTTTACCGTGAATCGGGCCTTTCACCGCAAATTACGATCATTGAAAAAGATTCAAAAATGGGCGGGAAAATTGAGACGCTACTCCGTGATGATTTTGTGATCGAGAAGGGACCGGATTCTTTCTTGGCACGCAAAACGGCAATGATTGATTTGGCAAAGGAACTGAACCTAGAACAAGAGCTCGTATCGACAAATCCGGATGCTAAGAAAACGTATATTTTGAACAAAGGTAAGCTCCATCCAATGCCTGCAGGACTCGTGCTTGGCATTCCTACACAGCTTATGCCATTCCTCAAAAGCGGTTTAGTTTCGTTTGGCGGGAAGGTGCGTGCGATGATGGATTTCATTATTCCACCTCGTCGCAGTACCGAGGATGAGTCGTTAGGTAATTTCATCGAGCGCCGATTAGGTGCAGAAGTGCTTGAAAATATGACTGAGCCTTTACTCGCCGGAATATATGCTGGGGATACCCATCATCTTAGTTTGCAGGCAACTTTTCCGCAATTTGGTGAAGTGGAAAGAGAATACGGCAGTCTAATTCGTGGGATGATGAGCGGCAAGAAACCGAAAGAAACGCATTCTGGGACGAAGAAGAGTATGTTCTTAACGTTTCGAAAAGGACTGCAAACTTTGGTGGACACACTCGTAGAATCACTTAATGATGTCGATCAACGGATGAATACCGAAGTGAGAGCTCTTCATCTGGGGGGAGAGTCTAAGTACAAAGTAGAATTAGGCAATGGAGACATGCTCCATGCGGACATCGTGTTCGTAACGACTCCGACTTTTGTAACAGCTGAGATTCTTAAACCTCACGTTGATGTAAGTCCGCTAGAGGCGATCAACTATGTGTCCGTCGCTAATGTGGTCATGGCATTTCGTAAAGAAGATGTCAAAGAGATGTTCGATGGTTCTGGTTTCCTTGTGCCTAGAAAGGAAGGCCGTAACATAACAGCTTGTACATGGACTTCGACGAAATGGCTTCATACAAGCCCAGACGATAAAGTCCTTCTAAGATGCTACGTAGGCCGTTCTGGTGATGAGCAGAATGTTTATTTGCCGGATGAAGCTCTTACGGATTTAGTTCGTAACGACGTACGCGACTTAATGGGGATTACAGCTAAACCGCTGTTCACAGAAATAACGCGTCTTGAAAAGTCGATGCCTCAGTACCCTGTAGGCCATATTGAGGCCATTCAAGGTTTACGTGAAGATTTAGCAACAAATCTTCCGGGTGTATATATCGTTGGCGCTGGTTATGACGGGGTTGGTCTTCCAGACTGCATTAAGCAGGCTAAGGAAGTTGCTCAGCAGGCAGCAAGCGTAGATTAATTGATTCGTATTTCATAAAGAACCCTTCGCATGTTCACCAGCGAGGGGTTCTATTTATGTTACAGAACCTGATATAATGGATGTAAAATGAAATCCAAGTATTTAATTTTTATACGAAATGAAGGAGTGAATAATGTACCCGCCAAGATCGAGTAAGTATCGGGAGAAGAAGCAGGAAAAGCAGAAGCGTCAAAGCCGAGCTTGGACCATTATAAATTTATGTCTCATCGTACTCATCGGCCTTTTATTCAGCTATTATTTCTTTGCTGAAGATTTAGGACTCATTCATAATCCTGACACCAATAGAGCAGACGAATACTCTGCTGTATCTGATCAGTTGAGCGTACATAATGAAGGTCAGACAAGTGAGACGATTACGGCAAATCAAAGATTTGAAGGGAAGGAACAAGCCGGATCCAGCACGCATAATAATGCCAATCCTGCTAAGACCGATACATTATCAGACAACCAAGAGAAGGGTGACGATCATACCGTTACCCTTCATTTTGTAGGAGATGTTATGTTCTCTGGACGTGTCCAGGACAAATTGCTCATCGAGGGGAACGATTATCCTTATCGATATGTGAAGGAACGGTTTCTAAATGATGACCTTACCGTTGCCAATTTGGAAACGCCCGTCACTGCGAGAGGCACAGGTGCTGCAAATAAGACGTATGTGTTCAAATCATCTCCGGATGCGCTTGCGGAAATGGCGAAATCAGGATTTGATGTTGTCAATGCTGCAAATAATCATATTCTAGATCAAGGTCAAGAGGGACTGCTCGATACGCTAAAATTTATTGATCTGAATAAGATGAAAGCGATCGGAGCTGGTCGCAATCAGAAGGAAGCCTATTCGCCTGTATATGTTGAACGCAAAGGAATGAAGATCGCTTTATTTGGATTTAGCCGTGTACTCCCGGATTCAAGCTGGAATGCAGGTGAAAATAAGCCCGGCGTGGCGGGAGTATATAACCCTCCTATTGCTATTGAACAGATAAAAAAAGCACGCAAACAAGCCGATCTAGTGATTGTTATTATACATTGGGGAACCGAGAGGGTAGATACAGTTGATAAGAACCAAAGTTCACTAGCTCACAGTTTCGTTGAAGCGGGTGCAGATTTGGTCGTCGGTGGACACCCTCATGTGATGCAAGGCATTGAGCAATACAACAATAAATGGATTGTTTACAGCACAGGTAATTTTATTTTCACGAAATCGACTGTACCTAAAACATGGGAGACGGCCATTTTTGAGGCAAAATGCGATAAAGGGCGGGCTTGTTCTCTTAAACTTATTCCATACTGGGCGGAGCTGGCTCAGCCTGTCCCTATGAATGCAAAGGATAGTCAGGCACTGCTAAAGCGGGTGCAAAGTATTTCTTCAGGGATTACAATTCGGCAAGATGGCACGGTAATATCAAACAGGTAGTATTTGGATCGAAAGGAGACCTTACATATGGGGAACCCGTGTGTAGCTCATCGCGGATACTCGGCTGTGGCGCCAGAGAATACGCTTGCCGCTGTGAGGCTTGCAATGACAGAGCCATACGTGCAGTGGATTGAAATCGATGTACAATTGTCTCTAGACGGTATTCCTGTCGTTATTCACGATTACACATTAAACCGAACGACGAACGGACGAGGCCGAGTTGGCGATTACACGTGCGAGGAGCTGCAGAATCTTGATGCGGGGCGATGGAAGGGGAAGGCTTATGCCGGAGAACAAATTCCGACGTTAATGGAGGTTCTGCAGCTCGTATGCGGACGACTTCGGGTTAACATTGAGCTCAAGACAAAAGGGGATATGTACCCTGGGCTGGAAGAGATTGTTGTTCACTGCGTAAGAGCTCATCATATGCAGCATGATGTGTGCATCACTTCCTTTGATGTAAACTCGATCAGGAAGGCTAAAAGGCTAGCTCCTGAAATAGCTACAGGCCTTATTGTAGATTATCGTCCCCATGATTTAATTGATCAGTTAGTCCTTGAAGAATGTTCAATGCTGTCCATCGACTATAGACATGTAGATGCGAAATTGCTACAGCAGCTTAGGCAATATAATATGAGTACGATGGCTTGGACCGTCAATCATTCTAAAGATATGATAAAATTAGCTGAGATCAGTCCGGATATTTTAATTTGCACGAATGATCCGGATGTATGGAAAGAGACATTTTTAAGCAATCATGCAGACTAATTCGTTCTTCCTCATTAACTAGTAAAGGTGGCTGTAATATCAGATGAATACATCAATTAGAAACGTATATTGCGTTGGTCGAAATTATAAGCTTCATGCGGCTGAGCTTGGCAACGCTGTGCCTGAACAACCAATGATTTTCTTGAAACCGTCTCATGCAGTGGTTTCATTGGACGGAAGCAAATTGCCTCTTCCGCAGCAGCAAGGGGAGGTTCATTATGAGGCAGAACTTGTTATAAGGATCGGCAAACCATATGAATCAGGCATTTCTGTCAATGAACTAGTAACAGAGATGGCCTTCGGCATCGACTTTACGCTGCGCGATGTGCAAAATGTCATTAAACAAAAAGGTCACCCTTGGACGGCAGCGAAAGGGTTTAAAAACGCTGCGCCTATTACGGAATTTATCCCTTTTACATCGCTTGATAAAGTGAAGGAGCAGGACTTTACACTTATAAAGAACGGTAATGAAGTGCAGCGCGGAAATGTTAAGGACATGATCTTTTCACTTCAAGAGATTGTTGATTATATTGCAGAACATTACGGCCTTGGCGAGGGAGATATTATTTTTACAGGTACGCCTGCAGGAGTTGGTCCTGTAGCAGAAGGGGACCGACTGGAAATCTATTGGGGTGATCAATCTGTTGGAAGCTGCATCATTGCATAACATCATCATAAATTGGTTAATAGGCGCAGCTTGCGCCTTTATTGTTGCTGGAGCGGCATATTTCAAGCGTTCACTGACGCTGTCAGGATGGATTGCTGCGACCTTCATGGGAATGGTCTACTATGGAGCAGGCAGTCTATTTTGGTTTGGTATTTTGCTCGTATTTTTTATTTCTTCGACGTTATTATCAAAGCTTAAGCAAAGCCAAAAGTCAGATCTTGAGGGGTCCTATGCTAAAACAGGCCGCCGTGATGCTGGACAAGTGTTCGCCAATGGCGGAATTGGAATGCTTCTCTGTCTAACAAATTTCATTTGGCCGCACCCGGCATGGGGATATTTATTTGTTGGGGTTATGGCTACGGTTACTTCAGATACATGGGCAACGGAAGTGGGAAGTTTAAGCCGGAAGGCGCCTCGCTCTATTCTAACTTGGAAACGGGTTTCCCCTGGGGCTTCTGGAGGTATATCGACACTTGGAACATGGGCGGCTGCTGCGGGCGGACTGCTCATTGGGCTAAGCGCTTGGACCTTTGATGCACTGACGGATGTCAGCAGGACATCTTTATGGCTTTGGCTCGTCATTGGTCTTATTGGTGGACTGGTTGGCGCTTTTACTGATTCGTTTCTCGGGGCAACGGTTCAGCTTATGTATCGATGCCAAATATGCGAGAAAGAGGTTGAAGTGGCTGAGCACTGCGGTGTTCAGACGCATTACCACCGTGGTCATCATCTCATGACAAACGACGCGGTCAATTTATTGAGCTCGATTGCAGGAGCAATTGCGGGTATTGTGCTAGGTTCATTGTTAGGATAGATAACGGTTAGCTTAACATTCGACAAGCGAGAATGCCCGTGGTATAGTTCAATTTGAATCTATAATACGGGAAGAGAAGTAGGGAACGAATATGAATATTTTAACAGCCGAGCAAATATCGAAGAGCTATGGGGATAAGGTGTTATTTCAAGCTGTTTCCTTTGGTATGGACGATCAAGATAAAATTGGCGTAATCGGCGTCAATGGTACGGGTAAATCCACATTTCTGAAGGTGGTCGCAGGTATAGAACCGCCCGACGAAGGCAAAATATCGATCAATAATGATGTAAGATTACAGTATTTAGCACAAAATCCGGATTTTGATCCAGAAATCACTGTGCTGCAGCAAATCTTTCGCGGGGAAGGCGAGGAGCTTAAGGTCATTCGTGAATATACGGAGACGCTGGAACTGCTCGACATTAATCCATCGAATATGTTGCTTCAAGAGAAGCTGGTCAAATTAAGTCAAGAAATGGATAGACTGCAAGCATGGCAGCTGGAAAGTGAAGCCAAAAGCGTATTGTCTAAACTCGGTATTTCGCAGTTTGATGCTAAGATGGGAACGCTTTCCGGTGGACAACGTAAGCGTGTCGCACTCGCTGCAGCGCTTATTCAGCCTTCTGAACTGCTTATTTTGGACGAACCTACGAACCATATTGATAATGATTCGGTCGCATGGCTCGAGCAATATTTGCAGAAGCGCCGCGGGGCTCTGCTCATGATTACGCATGATCGCTATTTTCTTGACCGAGTTGCGAATGTCATGCTTGAGCTTGACCACGGCAGATTGTTCAAGTATGAAGCGAATTATACACGCTTTCTAGAACTGAAGGCGGAGCGGGAAGAACGGGAATCTGCAGAAGAGCAGAAGCGTCAAAATTTGCTCCGCACAGAGCTGGCATGGATTAGACGCGGAGCGAAGGCGCGGACTACGAAACAGAAAGCGCGTATCGATCGATTTGAGAAACTTCAAGAACAGCAAGTAGAACATAAATCGGATACGATGGAAATGTCCGTAGCGTCAACTCGCCTCGGCAAAAAAATACTCGAAATCGATCATGTTTACAAGAAGTCAGGTGAACGTACGCTTATTAAAGATTTAAGCTACATCGCTGTACCAGAAGACAGAATCGGCATTGTCGGTCCGAATGGGAGCGGCAAATCAACTTTGCTTAATCTCATTGCTGGTAAGCTTGAGCCAGATCAAGGCGAGATTATATTGGGTCAGACGGTAAAACTCGGCTACTTTACCCAAGAGCATCAAGAGATGGATGAGAACCAGCGAGTTATTGAATACATTAAAGAAGAAGCAGAAGTCGTTCGTACAGGCGATGGATCGACAATTACGGCAGCGCAAATGCTAGAGCGATTCCTATTCCCGCCAGCCATGCAGTGGACGCCTATTGCGAAGCTGTCAGGCGGTGAGAAGCGGAGATTGTATCTGCTTAGAGTGTTAATGAGCGCTCCAAACGTATTGCTGCTGGACGAACCTACGAACGATTTGGACATTCAGACGCTTGCCATTTTAGAAGAATATTTAGATGAATTTCCAGGCGTCGTCCTTGTCGTATCTCACGATCGCTACTTCTTAGATCGAACAGTAGACAAAATTTTCGCCTTTGAAGGAAATGGCGATGTACGTGTTCATGTGGGCAACTATTCCGAGTACGCAGAATGGATGGCGAAGAACGGAGTTCGGCCTATTCAAACGAATTCTGTACAAGAGGGGAACACAGCGGAGCCGAAAGCGGCAAGCGGTACGAAGGAATCGGGCGTTCGTGAAAAACTGAAATTTAGTTATAACGAACAACGAGAGTTCGAGCAGATTGACGGCTTAATCGAGGCGGCTGAGAAGAAACTGGCCGACATTACGCTGCAAATGGAACAGGCATTTAGTGACGCAGCTAGGTTGCAAGAACTGCTTGTGCTTCAGCGTGAGACAGAGACAGAGCTTGAACGATTGATGGATCGTTGGGCATATTTGAATGAATTGGCCGAACGAATCGCTCAGCAGAAATAAGTTGAAGAGCAAAAGATGGGGGTATCCCTTTGCCAAATGGCAATTGGGATACCCCTTTGTATTTTGTATTAATAAGTTTGAATATAGGCAGCGAGCAGCTTCGCTGTGTTGATGACGGCCTCTTTATGTGTTCTTTCCATTGCATGGGATGCATGAACTCCTGGTCCAATCAATGCGGTGCGGATGTTATGACCGCCGCGAAGAGCTGCAGAAGCGTCAGATCCGTAATGTGGATAAATATCAACTGCATATGGCAGCTGCTCCTTCTGAGCGAGCTCAATAAGTCTGCCAGTAAGCTCATAATCATATGGACCAGACGAGTCCTTAGCGCAAATCGATACATCTGTTTCTTTACAGCTGAGGTCATCTCCTATCGCACCCATATCTACAGCAATCATGTCGGAAATTCCTTCAGGAATATACGATGCGCCATGTCCTACTTCTTCATAATTCGTAATGAGGAAGACGACGTTATGGCGCGGAACCCAGCCTTGGCGTAATCACTGCGCGAGCATCGAACGAAATAAAGTCGCCTACAGAGATGCCGAGCTTCTGTACATCTTCTCTGGACTGCACGAGCTCGTCAATGCGTACTTCCATGTGCTCTTCTTGCCGTTTGAAATCTCTTGCATCGCTATAGACATGAACAGATGGATGTGTGGAGAGGATCGTTCCGGTATATGTTTTGCCGCTGCGTGTATGTATAGTGCAATATTCATTCTCGATACTTTGCATCATAAACCCGCCCACAGAGGTGATACGAATCGTTCCTTGCGGGGTGATCGAACGGACCATTGCGCCTAAAGTATCCACATGAGCACTGAGTGCGATCGTGCGGCTGTTGTCTTGTCCGTCTACTTTAAGGATGAAACCACCTTTTTCATTGCGTGTGTTTGAATAACCTAATGCCGCTGCTTCTTTTTCAATGACATCCATAATTTGATGAGTGTACCCGCTTGGGCTTGGTGTATCTAGCAGTTTTTTGAGCAGTGCTAGAATATAAGGTTCGTTTGGTTGTATGGACATGTAGAGAATACCTCCTTTAGATCATATAAGGTAAGTCAGTGGGTGTTCGGTTGTTGATTTGCTGGAGTCGGTTCTTCCACCTTCGTGTCCTTTTCAGGGAAAACATAGCCTGTAGCTTCTTCAATATGTACAAGCTTTGCACTCAAACTCTTAATCGTACGCTGCAATTTATACTGACGATATATGCCATATGATCCGACAATAATGCCGCCGATAAGGGTGCAGCCTAATATAAGCAGAATAAGCGGAATTTGCACCGTGCTGAACAATAAATTGACTTCTACAGAGCTCACATTAATGACTGCAAAAATAGCGATGAGCAAAGCGAACAATAGACCAGCAATGAGTGACCATTGTTTTCGCATACGGTGGATGACACCTCCTTATAGGAACAGTTTAAAATCCCCTGCCCAAAAGGGCAAGGGATTTTATGGAATTGAAAGATTAGTTAGTAAGTTGTTCCATTTGTTTGATCACATCTTCGAACACAGCCATTGCTTCACGGATTGGTTCTGGTGAAGACATATCTACGCCGGCCTTTTTCAGAATGTTGATGGAGTAGTCGCTTCCGCCGCTCTTCAGGAACCCAAGGTAACGGTCTACAGCTGGTTTTCCTTCTTCAAGGATTTGTTTGGAGAAGCTCGTAGCTGCCGAGAAGCCTGTAGCGTATTTGTACACGTAGAAACTAGTGTAAAAGTGCGGAATACGCGCCCATTCCATTTCGATGTCTTGGTCTACGACCATGCCTTTGCCATGATACTTCACATTTAAATCATAATAGATTTGGGATAGGTCTTGTGATGTTAAGGATTCGCCTTGCTCAGCACGTTCGTGAACAATTTTTTCGAATTCAGCAAACATCGTCTGACGGAATACGGTTGTACGGAATTGGTCCGCATAGTAGGTTAGGAGATACATTTTTTGCTTCGGATCGGTTGATTTTTTGAGCAAATAATCCATCAGCAGCGCTTCATTTGTCGTTGATGCCACTTCAGCAAGGAAAATGGTGTACTGTGCGTCACGATACTTCAGATTGTTATCTGAGAAGTAAGAGTGAAGCGCATGACCCATTTCGTGAGCTAAGGTGAACATGCTGTTTAAGTTGTCTTTATGGTTCAGCAGCACGTATGGATGCGTACCATATGCGCCCCAGCTGTATGCACCTGTACGTTTGCCTTCATTCTCATAGACGTCGATCCACCCGTTATTGAATCCTTCTTGAAGGGGATTTAAATAGTTGTCACCCAGCGGACTCAGACCTTCGCTGATCATTTGTTTTGCTTGCTCGTAAGTAATGTCCCATTTGTATTCCTCTACAAGCGGTGCAAATAAGTCGTACATATGCAGTTCTTCGACACCAAGCAGTTTTTTACGAAGATTCATATAGCGATGCAGCAAAGGCAAGCTTTCATGAATCGTATCAATTAAGTTTGTGTATACTTCTTTCGGAATGTTATCTCCGTAGAGAGACATTTCGAGAACCGAAGGATATTTGCGCACGCGGGAATAGAAAATATTTTTGTTTATATTCGCTGTAAGCGTTGCTGCAATGGTGTTCTTTTGCTTCCGATACGTTTCGTATACCGCTTTGAATGCGCTGCGGCGAACATCACGGTTTGGGCTTTCGAGAAATTGAATGTAGCTTCCGTGCGTTAATTCTGCCTCATTGCCGTTCTCATCTTTAATTTTCGGAAACTTCATATCCGCATTATTAATCATGCCAAAAATCGTTTGCGGCGCTTGTGATAAGTTGCCGACTTGTGCGAGCAGCGCTTCCTCTGCTTTTGAAAGGACATGTGCTTTCTCGCGTTTCATCTCTTTGAGCGTGAATTGATACTCAGAAAGGATAGGATTAGCAATGAACGAATCCAGTTGTTCATCGGACAAAGCTAAAATTTCTGGAGTTATAAATGAGAGCGCCTCATTAACTTCAACATTCAGCTTTTTACCTTTTTGCGATAAGGATTGATATGTAGGATTTGTAGTGTCTTCGTCATGATGCAGATGAGCGTAGACATATAGTCTTTCCACGTGCTGAGATATTTCATCTTCAAGTTCAAAGCAAGCCTTAATTTCTTCTGGCGTGTTCAGTTTACCTTGGAACGTCTGGGCTTTAACAAGCAGTTCCTTCACTTCCTTGTATTCTTGATCCCATGCTTGTTGACTCTGGAACAGATCTTCCAAATTCCAGCGATGTTCTGCAGGTACTTCGGTCCGTTTTAAAACTTTACTTTGGCTCATAGTAATCCTCCTTTGAATGTTAGATGTTAAAAAATCTATATCATGCTGGGATGAGGCATGAGATGCTATCGGAATAGGCATTATACTAAAAGCAAGCATAATTGTAAGGGGCTTAATAACTTTCAAGACGAAGCCTCCCTATACACAAAGTTGCCTTTAGTGTATCCCTGCTGCAGAAAAATATTTAAATATTTCTTATGGGGTGGAACCGAAATTCAATAAATTGTATACAATGAGAAAGAAGGCAAACAGAATAAATGCGATGGCAGTTCCGGCCATACCACGCTTTAGCTTTGACGGTATAGTATCTTTCATCAGTATTAATACAGCACCCAAACAAAAAGCAGCAATAATAAATATAACGACGCTTGCGGAATCCATAATTATTCAATCGTTCTCCTTATAAAGGGATGGTCCTGCTATACTTCTTTAAAAGCATTCATGATTTGATTCCATTCCTCTTCTCTATCCAAATACTCTTCTTTCGGAAATCTTCCCTTTACCCATTGCATCATGGCTGGGCGACTGAGGAAGGTGTGGGTTTCTTCACCCCATTGATCTGAAATTTCGCGGAGTATAATGTAGCGGCCTTGAACTTCCACTGTCATCATATTCCATTTGTCTTTTTTGTATATTTCATGTTTTTTAATCATATGCAATTCTCCATTTCAGCTTACACTCTTGAAAAACCTTTTTATGTAGAATGATACCTTACCTACTGCAGGAAAGCAAATGAAAAGGCATTCAAAACAGAAGATACAATTGCATTGTAGAGAAGCATGGAGTATAATGAAGTTATTCGCCACATATGGCGTTATTTTTAGGAGGTTGTTCATTTGAAAGGTACAGTTAAATGGTTTAACGCAGAAAAAGGTTACGGCTTTATTCAAGTTGAAGGCGGCGAAGATGTATTCGTTCATTTCTCCGCAATCCAAGAAGACGGCTTCAAAACTCTAGAAGAAGGCCAAGCGGTAGAATTCGAAATCACTGAAGGCAACCGTGGTCCTCAAGCAGCTAACGTAATCAAATTATAAAGATTTTCTCCGGGTAACGGATCACTTATATAGTTTGGTTTAGTACAGCATCAAAGACACAGTTCTCAGACTGAGAGCTGTGTTTTTTTGCATCTGTAATTAGCGTTAAATGTTGAAATAGATTGATTCGTCATAATAACAAAGGGAGACTTCCGTATGAACGGAGGTCTCCCTCTCTTTTCCCTTAAATAAGCAGAACAATCAGTCAATGATATGAAGTATTTCGGCAACATCTTTGCGGGGCATGATGTTCGGACGTACTGCGGGGTGCCCAAGCGCAATAACCATATTGATTGCACGATCCTCCGCAATATTCAAATATTCACGAAGTTGTTTCTCGGCAAGCAGAACTGGACCTGTCATTGGGCATGTAGCCAGACCTTTAGCATGAGCGGCAAGCATTAAATTTTGAGCGGCGAGCGAGCTGCTCTTAATGCCTTCCTCGCTCCATACTTCAGGCTCTACAAACCTGATTGGATCAAAAATACGTTCGCGAAATTTTGAGTTATACGGTGTAGCCAGACAAACGATCAATACAGGTGCACCTGAGAATGCTGTCGCATAGGGACCGAACGATTTCGTAAGAAGCTTCGCTTCACGGGCTTGTCCGTTCGCTTCAGCTTTGGCTGCAACAGCGTTCAGTTGTTGCCACGTTAAATCTTCAATGTGTTTAATTTTATCGCGGTTTACAATTGCGATGAATTCCCATGTTTGTGAGTTCGTATCACTTGGAGCATATCTTGCACAATCAATAATTTCTTCGATATCCTGCACAGAAACATCTTCATCGGTAAAATCCCGAATACTGCGGCGTGTGAGAATAACTTCTTTGAATTGTTCAAACTGCATCAATTTCCCACCTTTTACGACTAGGTACTAAAACCAGATCATGATTCTGACATCATTCATTGTAAACGGAAAGAAGCGTCATTTCAAGAAATCGTTTCTTTGATAAAGAGATGCTTCATCAGGAAACCGATAAAGGCCACAATCGAAAAGGCTACCGCAACTAAATAAAAATCCGATCGGCCTACATGTTCGTAAATGATACCTCCGAATGTACCGCTTAGCAGACCTGATGCGCTCGACCAAGCGATCGTATATAACGCCATCCCGGTAGCCCGGAAATCCGGCGGTATGATTCGAGATAAATAACGGACAGCAGTGACGTAAAAAATACCGAAAGTTAAGCTGTGCAGACCTTGGATGAATACAATTCCTATGGGTGAATCGGTCAGGCTCATGAGCAAGAAGCGAACCGCATACATAAAGCTTGCAAAAGCGATCAGCGGAAGCTCTTTAAATTTGTCACCATATTTGCTAAGCAGAAAGAAAACAGGGATCTCGCTTAAAGAGGACATGACGAGCGCCCAGCCGACAATGCCTTCACTTGAACCTAAATCATGCAGAGCAATGGTAAGAAATGCTTCATTCATTCGATGACCAAGCGCAAGGCAGAATACAAAAATGAAAAATAACAATACCTCTTTACTCCGAATAATTCCCCATAATCCCGACAGATCCATTTTGTTGACCGAGCCTGGTTGATCTTTAATTTTGAATGCAAAGAGAAGAGCGGTAAAAGTAATAGCTGCACAAATGGCTATCGTCCAAGTGGTTCCTATGTTCGTTAATATGTATCCGACGGTCAGTGCAAAAAAGGCGTAGCCGATAGATCCGAAAATACGAATGACAGTGAAATTTCTTCCATATTTATGTGCGGTTACGATAGATAACGTATCTGTTAACGGAAAAGCAGGATAATAGAAAAAATAAAGAAACGATATGACGACGAACACAACTGCAAACGATGAAGCCGTATACAAAACCAAAGCCATAATAAGCTGGCCAATCGTAAGGATGATTAGTATTTTTTTGATCGTCTTATACCGATCGCTCGCAATGCTCCAGAACATATTGGAGAAAATGGAGATGAGCGGCCCAATCGCATACAGCAGTCCGATTTGTGAACTGCTGAAGCCTATGTGGCTGTAAAAAAGCGGGAAGAAAGATACGACAAGGACACTGTTTCCAAATAACATAAATGTAAATGCCCTCAGCCAATTTTGTTCAGCGTGGGCTTCAGAGCGCTGGTTCATGCGTCAAAACTCCGATCTGTTGAATATTGTTTATGTGATAGTCTATTGACGAGAGTTACAATCGTAAATTCAGCGAGCAGTCCGAATGACTGAGCGATTGCTCCAATCATACCGTTCCACTCAGGTACAGTTGCAGCAAGCAACAAAAGAATGACAATTGTGCAGATCGCGTTAGCCGTTTGTGAGCGAAACATCGTTTTCGTTCGTCCGCTTAGAAGAATTAGTCCATTTCCATAATCAAGCCACGGCATAATAAGCGGATAAAGGATAAATGTTTGCAAAGTATGTAAGCTTTGTATTAGAAGCTCTCCTCTTACATGCATGACGACTTCTAGCACCCAATATCCGATAGGAGTATATGCGACTCCAATCAGCATAAGAAATGGAATGAAACCGATGACAAGAATAAATTTCCTCACGATTACTGCGTCGACTTGATAATAGTTGAGGACGACTTGATGGATGTATGTAAAAAAGCTGAGCATCAGCTGCATCAAGCTGCCCGCTACCGCAAAAGCGGATATGGCTAGGGCAACGCCGCTTGTTTTACCGAGAATAATATTGGTTACTGGGCTGATGAATAAAGCGACTACAGAAGATAAGAGCAGCGGTTTATAAAATCGGTAAATATCTGCCCTTGTTTGGGAGGGAAGATGTTCTGATCTAACAGGCATTCGCTTTACAATGCTTCGTCCTTCCCAGAAGCTCACAGCTGCTTCAATGATCATGCCGGCTAAGAAGATGACCGCTCCGACGGTACCGCTCTTCACGTTGTTAGTGTGAATGAAATATAGCGAGAGAAAGTACATCCCTGCCAGCCGAATGACCATCCCAATCGTAAGCCATTTTGTATGATTATTGGTAATGAGAACGCCTTGATAGATATTACGAATGACTGAAAAAATGCTAACGAACATTAACACTTGATAGACCGCCACAACATGCGGGAGCATATGTTCCTCTACTCCAAATATAGAGCCGAAAATACTAGTTCCGACAGGAGTATATACAATTAGAAATCCGATGAGCAGCACGAATGCTAGAAAGATGTTCGTCACCTGAGTTATAGCGCGGAAAGAAGTTCGATCTCGAACTAGGGTTGAACAAGTCTGCCGAAGTAACGTCGATGGACGTTCCGTGATGGTCAGCAAACTAAGTGCTATGGAATAGCTGGCAATGACAGTCGCCTGGTCTGCAGATTGGGCAAGGGTACTGTTGATAATAACATGCGAGATCGTTACAAGAGATGCAGAGATCCCAAGCGGCACAAAAAAAGAAAATAACCGTCCCCATGAGAGCGGTTTCTGAGATGTCATGGCAAACGACTCCTTTGTGCATTTGAAATAAAGCTAGTATAACATAATGTCGACATTTTCGGAGTAATATTGAAGTGCTGCCTTCAAAAGAATGAATGTGATGACGACTGTATTTTTGTTAATTGTCGAATAAGTGGGAACATATTATAATAGATGTATTTAGATATATGATTTGTAGACAGAAATGTGGAGGCACAACCATTGAATTACAAAGAGGATCGTCGTTACCAAGCTCCGCGAAGTGCTGTAGTTCTTATGAACCGGGTGTACAAATACATATTGCCTGAAGTAAGGACGGAATTAGACAAGTGGCGTGAAACCGCTAAGTTGATTCCTGATCCTGAGCTAAGAAAACAAGCGCTCGCAAGCATAGCAACTAAACAGTTCCACTGTGAAGGCGGGGCTGTTTACGCGGCAGTGAATTTGCCAGGTCGACATATTCTCATTCCTTTAATTGTTGCCTACCAGACAATTAGCGATTATTTAGACAATTTGTGTGATCGAAGCACGTCGATGGATGGCGATGATTTTCGGTTGCTCCATCAATCGATGCTAGATGCAGTCGATCCTTCTGCAGAGCTGGTGAACTATTATGCTTTGCATCAAGAGCAGAATGACGGCGGATATTTGCATGCATTAGTTACAACTTGTCAGACATATATCCGGCAATTGCCCAGCTATCCTTCTGTGCTGCCTTATATTCAGGATTTGGTGAAGCTTTACACAGATTTGCAGGTGTACAAGCATATTCGTCCTGAACTTAGGGAACCAGCACTGCTCAAATGGTGGACTATTCATAAGCATAGAACGCCTCATTTACAGTGGAACGAATTTGCAGCTGCAACAGGCTCTACACTTGGTGTATTTATGCTGTTTTTAGCTGCGAGTCAACCTCGCTTGCATGACGATGAAGCATCACAAATTTATGCTGCTTATTTTCCGCATATTTGCAGCCTGCATATTATGTTGGATTACTTAATTGATCAAGACGAGGATCGAATTGGCGGTGACTTGAATTTCTGTAACTACTATGACAACAGCCAAATGATGTTAGACCGAATCGCCAAAATTGTAGAATGGGCGAGAAAGGATGCTACAACTATACCTGCTTCATCATTTCATCGTATGATCATCGAAGGACTCTTGGCATTATACTTATCCGATCCGAAAGTAAGCGAGCAGCAAGAAGTTCGCGCCGTTTCCAAACGTCTGATGAAGAAGAGTCCAATGACGCGTTTGTTCTTTTTTGTGAACAGTCGCTGGATTCGTAAACATATGTATGAGAAATAAGAGGAGGAGTACATCATGTCAGCAGTTAAGAAAATTGCAGTATTAACTAGCGGCGGTGATTCTCAAGGTATGAATGCAGCTGTGCGTGCCGTAGTAAGGAGCGGGTTATATTTTGGCTTAGAGGTTTTTGGAATTCAGCGCGGGTATCATGGACTCATTCACGATGATATTTTTCCAATGGACCTCCGAAGTGTAGGAGATATCATTCAGCGTGGCGGTACGATACTCCAGTCAGCCAGGTGTATGGAATTTATGAGAGCAGAAGGTCAGCAAAAGGCTGCGGAAATTTTACGAGAACGAGGAATTGACGGTCTTGTCGTGATTGGCGGTGACGGTTCATATCAAGGAGCTAATAAATTAAACAAGCTTGGTATTCGAACGATGGGACTGCCGGGTACGATCGACAATGATATTCCATATACAGACTTTACGATCGGATTTGATACGGCCGTAAATGTTGTCGTCGACGCGGTGAACAAATTACGCGATACGATGTCATCTCATGAGCGTTCTTCGATTGTTGAGGTCATGGGCCGTTACTGCGGTGATATCGCTCTGCATGCTGGGCTCGCCTCTGGTGCTGAAACCATCCTCGTACCGGAAGTAACATACAATATGCAGGAAGTAGCAGATCGAATGCGTAACAATTTTGAAAAAGGGAAGAGACACTCCATTCTCTTAGTGGCTGAAGGGGTTGGACGCGGAGAAGACATTGGGAAATTGATCCATGAGCTCTGTCCAGACTATGAACCAAGAGTTACAGTTCTCGGCCATATTCAGCGCGGAGGAGCGCCAACACCATTTGATCGCAATCTCGCTAGTCGTCTCGGCGACTTTGCAGTACGCAAACTGATCGAAGGTGAGTCTGGCAAAGCGTGCGGGCTTGTGAAAGGAGAATTAGTACTCACCGATTTCGATATAGTCGTGAATACGAAAAAAGAATTCAATATGGAAATGTATGAATTGGCACAACGCTTATCTCAGTAGGAGGATTGCAAATGTTATTATACCGTATTGAAGTGGACACAGATAAAGGATTCCTAACGTTGATCGTCGCTGCTGAAACAGATGAACAAGCGTTTAGCAGTGTTGAGGAACACGTAGAGCGTCATTTCTTAAGCGTCCCGCAGTTAAAGGAAATTAGTATTGTGGAGAAGAAACGACTGAATCCTGGCTCAGGTTACCTCATTGAAACAAAGAACTCATAAATTCATTTCATAAACAGAAAAGGCCGTCCCATAGCGAATGGGAACGGCCTTTTCATTTGCGGAAACAATAACTCAGCTCTCAAGCACAACTTTGCGCTGCACGATGACAAGTCTTCGGAGCAGAAGTACAGCTCCAACGGCAAGTCCAGTAATTAGACCGATCCAATAACCGTAAGCGCCCCAATAAGTATAATTACCCAGGTAATACCCTGTCGGCAGTCCGATAATCCAGTAGGAGATTAACGTAATGATAAATGCTGGATTTACGTCTTTATAGCCTCGAAGCACGCCCTGAGTCGGGGTTGCAATCGCATCGGACAACTGAAAGAAAATGGCGTACAGGAGAAAATGCTGCGTGAGCTCAATGACACGATTTTCTGTTGAATAGAGAGCAGCCACTTGATGCTTGAACAGAAGAAGGAACACCGCCGTCAATATCGACATGCAGACAGCCGTACTAATGCCGATAATACTGTATTGTTTAGCATCTTTAAGCCGCTTAGCTCCTGTTTCGTAGCCTACCAAGATCGTTAATGACAAACAGATGCTTAGCGGAATCATATACAAAGTGGTTGCGAAGTTCATCGCTGCTTGGTGAGATGCGATGGTAATTGTATCGAACCGACTCATAAGCAGTGTAACAGCTGCGAAAATCGTTGTTTCGAAGAACGTCGCAAAGCCAATGGGGACACCAATTTTCAAGAGCTCTTTCCATTTGGTTAGAGAGATTCTGTACCATTTGCGGAATACTCCATATCCAGCAAATGGCTGCAAACGATGGACGCATAGGGTGGCGATTGTGAAGATGCACCAGTACGTAAAGGCTGATGCCATTCCTGCGCCTATTCCTCCAAACCTAGGAAAGCCAAGCTTCCCGTAGATCAAAACATAATTAGCCGCTACATTGAGCGGCAATGATATTAATGTAATTCGCATCGATATTCTCGTTTGTCCTAGAGCATCGATAAAGCTTCGCAGTACGGTGTAACCAAACAGCGGAATAACTCCCGCTGCAAGTGAAACGAGAAAATAGAAGGCGACATGATGTACATAACTCTCTAATTTCATCCCTGCCAGCACGGGGGAAAGCAGAAATCCCCCTATGAGCAGAACAACAACTGATACAACGAATGACAGCATTAATGCCTGCATCACATTAAACGCAACTTTGTCACGTTTACCAGCTCCGACCAGCTGAGATACAATTGGTGATATGCCCATCAAAATGCCGTTGAGACCGCTTTGCATCGGTACCCATAAGCTAGAACCAATGGCTACGCCAGCTAAATCTTCAGCGCTCGATCTGCCTGACATGTACGTATCGAAGAACAACATCGCTGACATGGTGATCTGTGTAATTAATATTGGAATAAGTATGATGAAAAATTGCTTAAACTTTTGCTTTATAGAAAATGTTTCTTTCATGGTACAGCAGAGGTCCCTTCTAAATTGACGATCTTATTATTTGTAATCAACACCTGGTGTGTAACGATTGTTGGCATTCCATAAAAGGTATTCGTCAACGTTCATTTCATTGAGAGCGCGTATCTGTTCTTCAACTTCTTGTTTACCATATTTAATATAGTGCCCTTTTCCGAGCCAGCTTGCAGTAAAATCCTGTATCCATGGACGAATAATAGGTTTCTCATTACTGATCGTACTTAGTTTTTTATGTGTATCCTCTAAGGACCCTTTAATCGTTTGATAAGGAGCTTTATCTGGGTCTTTCGCACCAAACCAGCCGGTTGTGTAATGACTTGGATAGATCATAGGAGAAATGACATCTACATTTTTGGAAATTTTCACAAAATCTTGGCCAATGCCTTCAGCAGCAGGTACGGATGCAGCATAGCCAAAAATGTCTACTGAGACACGTACTCCAAGCGGAGCTAATTGTGTGCGGGCATACTGTACAAAATCGGAAACAACTTGAACACGAGTTTCATTGTTCTTGGTATAAGTTAAAGAATTTGCTCTTTTCTCGAAGCCTTCAGGAAAACGAACGTAGTCAAACTGGATTTCTTTGAATCCGAGTTTTGCCGCTTCCTTGGCTATTTCGACGTTGTAATCCCATACTTCTTTGTTATATGGATTTACAAACGCATCTCCTTTACCGTTCGTCCATATTTTGCCGTCTTTTTGAACGAAGGAGAGCTTAGGATTTTTTTTGGCGAGCACGGTGTCTTTGAATACAACAATTCTGGCGATGGGATAAATGTTATGTTTCTTGAGACGAAGCATTAATTGATCCATGTCAGATATGAAATTTTGTGGATTGCCAAGCTTGTTCAGCTTCTCATTTGTTGTCTTATACGTTATGTATCCTGCGTCATCTTTTATATCGATAACCATTGCATTCAATTCCGTCTTGTCTACCAAATCAATCAATTGATTCATGCGAGAACCCCCGGCGCTGTATGCGGTAGCATAAATGCCTTTTACTTTGGGGGCATCAACTTTTGCGGATGGATTGGATACGCTTGCCTCCTTGACTTGCCCTTGACCAGATTGAATGACGATCGCACTCACAGAAGATTGCACAATTTTTGAAAAATTGCTGTCCTCTGGTGCAGTTGCATGATTCCCCGAACTTCCGATTGCCATAAGTAGTAGTGCCCATAAGATGTTCATTGTCGGTCCTCTCTCCCTTGAAGTTATCTCCTCTCAATTATATCGGATGAACACAGTGACGAAAATTAAATCTTTGTAACCATTTACATTTTTTTGACGAAAAAACAAACATGCCGCTTATCTTCTCAAAGCTAAGATAAGCGGCATGTTCTACATGCTTAATGCAAAAGATCTGAATTTTGATGCTCAAGAATACTGTATTGAATAATCTCCATTGCATCTTCCGGTTCCAAGATGGACATTCCGTCTCGGAGTACAATGACGGAATTGAGTTCCTTTTGTTTTAAGAAAGGAATCATATCAGGGAACCACTTCATGACAATCTCTGACAGTTTTACTGTTTCCATTTCCACAACAATCACCCTTTCCAACTTGGAATCATTCATGTAAAGAATCATTCTAAAGTCTTTGGAAAAGCAAGAACCTGTGTAAAAAGGGGGAAAGCGGAAGCTTAGAAATTCATGAATCGAGAAGGCAGCAAGGCATATTAATATTATACCATGATGCAATCATTTTTACCTTTGCAAACTTCTCTTTGTAAGCGAAAACAATTAAAAAAATTATTCCAAATATTCAATTTTTACGAAATGATCCCATTACACCTACTGTCTCCACAATATTCACAAACGCTTTAGGATCGGTTTCTTTAATGATACGTTGCAGTTCTGCTAGTTCATAACGAGTTGTCACAGTCATTAGCATATCCTTTTCAACGTGAGAATAAGCACCTTCCGTTTTAATTTTTGTGACACCGCGGTGCAGAGTAAGCAGCCTTTTTAAAAGTTCTTCTGTTTGGTTCGTAATAATATATACCGTGACTTTTATGTGGCTGATATGTATGAAATCAACAACTTTACCGCCTACATAAATAGAAGCCATGGAAGCGAGCGCTGAGTTCCAGTCTTTCTCAAGATAACCCATAGCTAGAATGACAAGTCCATTGATGGCAACGAGTACACTGCCAACTGGGAAATCACGGGAATGTGAAATGATAGAACCGAGTATATCAAATCCGCCGGACGAACCGCCAACGCGAAAAGAAATGCCGCTGCCGAGACCCACAAGGACTCCCCCAAATATTGCAGAGAGTAGTGAATCGTCTGTAGCTGGCCAAACTGGGATCATAGCAATCATCCAAGTTGTTAAAATTACGGAAAGAATGCTTAGCGATACAAAGCGTCTACCGAGCTTGAACCAGCCGGCAACTAGCAGCGGAATATTAAATACGAAATACATCACGCTTATGTCTAAAGATGTGAAGTATCCGACAATCATGGATAATCCTGATACGCCCCCGCTCAGTAAATGATGCGGCACTAGAAATAAGTTGAAGCCGACGGCAATAGAGACTGCGCCTACGAAAATAACAAAGTAAGTCCAAATCATTTTAAACAAAATATTTCACCTCAATATGTATTATACCAAAAGGTGATTCACTGGTATTCACCAATTGGTTTGTGATATAATGTTAAGGATATTCTTGAGTAGGGATCTTCCACCTGAAGATAGAAGCTTCAATGTGGATGTAATAATTTTGTACAACCCAGGGGTAGATTCCCCCGGCTAAACCTTATGAAATGTAACAATACCGTGCAACGATAGTTGTATGATGGGACAGCCTATAAATGTTTACCGCTACTTAAGAATACAGATAAGACCAGTGGATTGTCCACCATATAGAAGGAGTTTGAAAAATTTGAAAACTTTCGCAGAATTTGGCTTGGAGCCTAAAGTGCTTCAAGCAATTACAGAACTTGGCTTTGAAGAGGCAACACCGATTCAAGCTCAGTCGATTCCAATTGCGCTATCAGGCAGTGATATGATCGGCCAAGCGCAAACAGGAACAGGAAAGACGGCAGCGTTCGGTATTCCTCTAATTAGCAAAATCTCTAAAGAAGAAGATCGAATTGTCGCACTCATCATGACCCCAACTCGGGAACTTGCGATTCAAGTAGCAGATGAAATTGAAAAACTTTCGCGTTTTAAAGGTATTCGCACATTGCCGATTTATGGCGGCCAAGATATCGTTCGCCAAATTCGCGCTCTGAAGAAAAAACCACAAGTGATTATCGGTACGCCTGGACGGCTTCTAGATCATATTAATCGCAAAACGATTAAACTTGACGATGTCAAAATGGTTGTATTGGACGAAGCGGATGAAATGCTAGACATGGGATTCATGGACGACATCCAAGCTATTTTACAGTTGGTTCCTAAAGATCGTCAAACGATGCTTTTCTCCGCGACGATGCCGCCGAACATTCAAAAACTTGCGCAGCAGTTTCTTAACAATCCTCAGCATGTATCTGTGATTCCGAAACAGGTTAGTGCTCCACTTATTGAACAAGCTTATATCGAAGTACATGAACGTCAAAAATTTGATGCACTTACTCGTTTACTTGATATGGAATCACCTGAGCTTGCTATTGTGTTCGGCAGAACGAAACGCCGTGTTGATGAGCTGTCTGAAGCGCTTCAGAAGAGAGGATACTCAGCGGACGGTCTTCATGGCGACCTGTCACAAAATCAGCGCGATACAGTGATGCGTAAGTTCCGTGATGGAAGCATCGACGTATTGGTTGCTACAGACGTAGCTGCTCGCGGTTTGGACGTGTCTGGTGTAACTCATGTTATTAACTTTGACCTTCCTCAAGATCCTGAGAGCTATGTTCATCGTATTGGACGTACTGGTCGTGCTGGTAAAGAAGGTAAAGCATGGTCGTTCGTAACGCCTCGTGAAATTGAACACCTTCATTTCATTGAAAAAGTTACGCGCCATCGCATTCCTCGTAAACCACTTCCAACCATTGCGGAAGCAATTGAAGGTAAACAACGTTTAATGGCAGAGCGTCTGCTTGAAATTGTTCAGCAAGGCGAAATCAATGAATATAAAGGAATTGCGATTCATCTTTTGGAAGAGTATGATTCCGTACAATTGCTCTCTGCGGCGATGAAATTACTGACTGGCAATAAGAATGATAACACTCAAATCGAGCTTACTCCTGAAGAGCCTATTCGTGTGAAACGCCGCAAACCGGATATTCGTTCGAGCGGTCGTAAACCATCTGGCGGCTATGGCGGCAGAGGCAATGGCTCCGGTTTTTATAATCGACAAGGCCGTGATGGCGGAGATCGACGCGGAGGAGGTTACCGCGGAAATAAAGACGGCAGTCGCAGCTCTGAACGCGAATACTCTCGCGGAGATCGCAAGCCGCGTTCGGATTTCGACAATAATCGTCGTCCAGCATCCAAAAAAGAAGAAGCATCTTTTGAAAAATAATGTTTCATAAATAGCAAGAAGACGAAGTGGGTCGCACTTCGTCTTCTTTGCTTAATTGAGGAGAACAACCTATTCGTTATCTTGGTACTTCGAGTGAATGCATTACCACACGAAAGTACGTGTAATAATGACTAACAAAATGAACAATACCAGTATTGTACCAGTAGACGTCCAGAGTCCTCCTCCGTAACCGTAACCGTAATGCATTGTTGTAACCTCCTTTAACAAGTCAAATCATTTGAAATTACGTTATATACTATGGCGTTCGTTGTTTTAAAGATTAAACCATGACCTACTCTATAAAAATTGGGCGTGGAACTGTGCTCTCTATTTAGGCTAAAATAGATAGTAGAATAAATGTTCACTAAGGGGGCGTCTTATCATTGGAATTTAAAGGAGCAATGGGCGGGCTTTACAGAATATCAGAATGGATTATGAGAATCGTGGGCGGCAATTTTCTGTGGCTCATATGCTCATCTCCATTTTTATTTTTTCTGATCATGAAATTGTTATTGATGCAAAATCCAGAAATGACGAACGAGTCCTTATCGATGAACTGGGCGATGGGGATTATTGCACCATTTGTATTATTCCCTGCAACTGGGGGGCTTTTCTCCTTAGTTCGTAAATGGGTAATGGGTGAGTCGGATGTTCCTATCATTAAGACATATTTCCTAGGATATAAAGAAAATTACAAACAAAGCCTTGTTGGCGGTGTTTTCTATACGCTGCTCTTTTTTGTGATTTATATTGACTATACGGTCTATATGACCAAATTTGACAATTTGCAATTTGTAGGCATTGTTATGCTGCTCATGCTGCTGCTATTAGCACTTTCATTGTTTAATTTCTTCTCTATGCTCGTCCATTACCATATGGGTGTATTTCAAATGATTAAAAATGCGATTCTCGTGACACTCATCAGACCTGTTCGGGCGATCATGACACTTGCTGGAACTGCTGCAATTATCTTTATTGGATTTAAATATACATTCATTCTTGTGCTATGTGCCAGCTGTCTAATCGCTTGGTGGGCATTCTTTAATTTTTATGCTGTATATTTGAAAATGCAGCATCAGCTCGAGCAAGCCAAGCAAAATGAAGAGATGCAGAGCACGCAAAATGGTGAATAATGGATGAGTCTATAACCGTCTTAAACGTTTACTTTTAACATAGAAAAGGCTATAATAACAATACATCCTGCAATGTACGTCACGGTTCTTCGTTGTTTTGAACCAATGATGATGTCTAGGGAGATCAACATAGAAACGCAGCTGGAAAGCCCTATCTATATGATGCGGGGACTTCAAAAACGGTTCTGAGATCACCCACCTGCTGTAGCAGGTTCAGAGACAATGTAACTGGACGGCATAAGCGGGTATAATTACATAATGAGTCAACACCATGTGATATCGACATTTGTCGGTAAGCATGGTGTTTTTGTTTTCATTCCCCTTTTGTTTCAGCAGTAACAATGATAAACTAAAGAGTAGAGATAAAGCGGAATGAAAAGGGGGAAGCGGCTTGTCGCTCAAAAGAATTTTCGTCGGACTCGCACGCAGTCAAGAAGGAACAAGCGACCGTGCAAAAGATCCGAAATTGAAAACGCATTATTATAACCTGTCTAAAGATAAGATTTGGGAAGAAGTAACTTCCACTTTGAAGAAAATTCCGGGCTATAAGGTGCTGCATGAAGTGAAAAGTGTAGGTGAAATTACACTTGAGAAGCGAACAGCGTTCGGTCGGACGATGGATATTACAGTATCAATTATCTCGGTAACTCCTGTAAGAAGCTCAGTTGATATTTATTCAGCTTCCCGCGGATCATTGGGCGATCTTGGCTCGAATTATCGGACAATTGTTCAGTTATATGCTGCATTAGATAAGAAACTGGCGAGCTATAGAATCGTAGAATGAAATGAAGAAAAGCGAGGAAGGTTTTCCTTCACTCGCTTTTATTTTTCGAATATTACAGCAGCTCTTTAACGGCAGCCAGTGCTTTTTCGTAATCTGGGTGCTCAGTCATTTCACGCAAATATTGTACGTAATGAATTTTGTTGTTCTCGTCGAGCACGAAGATAGCACGCATGTCGAGCTTGAGTTCTTTAATAAGGACGCCGTAAGCTTCGCCGAATGAATTGTTCTTGTAGTCCGATAATGTAATGACGCGGTCTACACCGGCAGCTCCGCACCAGCGTTCTTGGGCAAATGGAGTATCTACACTTACGGTGAGAATGACGACTTTATCGCCTAGACTGTCAGCTTCTTCGTTAAAACGACGGGTCTGAGCGTCGCATACACCTGTATCAAGTGAAGGAACTACACTAATTAATTTAATTTTGCCCTCGAAATCTTTGAGGGATACTTCTTCAAATAAGCTTTTATTAAGTGTAAAATCGGGTGCAGTATCACCTGCTTTGAGTTCTGGTCCGATTAGTGTAAGCGGGTTGCCTTTAATCGTAGCTACACCTGTACGTTCTTGCGCCATATGTAATCTCCTCCTTAATTGAAAATGGTTTGGTGTTCATTTCCAAAATTAATTATAATCCTTTTAAAAGAGCAAAGGAAGGTTGTCATGATATTTATTCGTTATGAAAATGGTAAAGGCTACGTCAGAGCATATCCAATAACGACGTTGATTCTACTTGCCAATATCATTATGTTCATCGTGCTTATGTTTAACGGCGGATCTATGAATGATGAAACGCTTATTCGGTTTGGAGCTTTGACGAATGTCGGTCCGTATGCGAGTGAGTGGTGGAGATATGTATCGTCGCTGTTTTTACATCATGGATTTGATCATTTGTTATTTAACTGCTTCGCCTTACTAGTATTTGCCCCTCCGCTTGAGCGGCTACTAGGCTCCTTTAAATATGTGCTTCTCTACTTGCTAAGCGGACTATTAGGCAATATCGTTTCGATAGCACAGTTTAACCATCTTGGAGAGCCTACATACACTGTAGGTGCTTCAGGTGCGATCTATGGTGTTTATGGTGCCTTTTTATATATTGCTTTCTTCCAAAGAGGAATGATGGACGAAGCATCGCGTAAAACGTTGTATACATTGCTTATCATCGGTATCGTATACTCTTTCGTTGCTTCGAATATTAATTTGATGGCTCATTTGGGTGGTCTGATCGGCGGCTTTTTCATTTATGGCCTGCTGATTCGTATCAAAAAACCAAAGAAAATCCGTTGATAAAGCGGTAAACCGCGTGATACATTTAAGTTATACCATGAATAGAAAAAATTGTTCAGCAATGTGCAGAATGGAGCGATCAGTTAGGTGGAACTGAGACAGTTACAGTATTTTGTGAAAGTGGCTAACAAAGAGCATGTGACACAGGCGGCTGAAGAACTGCATGTGGCTCAGTCGGCGGTAAGCCGGCAAATCCATCAACTTGAAGAGGAAATTGGCGTGAGTCTGTTTATGCAGAAAGGCAGAAATTTGCAGTTAACGCCAGTTGGACAGATGTTTTGTAAACGTATTGAAAATATTCTAAAAGATATTGATAAAGCTGTATTAGAAGTTCATGAATTTCTTGACCCTGAGAAGGGAGAAATTCGCATTGGATTTCCGCATAGTTTAGGCATTCATTTAATTCCTTCAATTGTAGCAGAATTTCGGAAGAAGTATCCGAATGTAAGGTTTCGTTTCAAACAGGGAATGTACCCTTCCTTGATTCGAGATGTCATTTCAGCAGAAGTGGATTTAGCGTTTGTGTCACCTTTTCCCGAGAAAAATGACCAAGTGGCAGGAGAGGTTGTGCTGACAGAGGAATTGTTCGCCATTCTTCCTCCTAATCACCCTTTAGCAAATGAAGAAAGTATTCGATTAGAGCAGCTTAAGGACGACAAGTTTGTCATGTTCAGCAGTGGATATTCACTCAGACCCATTGTATGGCAAGCTTGTTTGGAAGCGGGCTTCACACCGAAAATCGCTTTTGAAGGGGAAGAGACTGATGCGATCAGAGGTCTGGTTGCTGCTGGTATGGGAGTGAGTCTATTGCCAGAGATAGCGCTCTTTCAGACGAATCCGCTTCAGCCAGCTCGTGTACGAATTTCTGAACCGCGCATTACGAGAACAATAGGTCTTATCCATCGTGCAGATGATAAGTTGCCGCAGGTCGCTCAATCGTTCCGTACATTTTTGCTTGAATATTTCGGATTAGATAGAAATACCCCAGTCGGTTCTTGACCGAACTGGGGTATTTGTTATTTAACCTTATTCGTCGCGGCTGCTGCCTGTGAATATTAAGATGTATCGAATCAGCTCGAGTATCGAGATTAGCGCTGCAGCCACATAAGTGAGTGCTGCGGCATTTAGCACCTTCGCTACTCCTCGCTCTTCTTCATTCGTAATATATCCTTCAGAAACCATAACTTCGCGTGCTCGGTTGCTGGCGTTAAATTCCACTGGCAATGTAACGACTTGGAAAGCAACGGCAGCGGAGAAGAAAATAATGCCGAGACCAATTAAATTTAATGAGCTGAACAAGAAACCGGCAAGAAGCAGGAATGGCGCAATTCCGGAAGCGAAATTAACAACCGGGAACATCCGGTGACGAAGCACTAACATTGGATAAGCTTCCTTATGTTGAATCGCGTGACCCACTTCGTGGCATGCAACTGAAATCGCTGAAATTGAGCTTTCGTAGTATACAGGCTCAGATAGGCGAACAACACGGTGAATAGGATCGTAATGGTCGGTCAATGCTCCAGGAACAGGTTCAATCGCGACATCATAAAGTCCGTTCGCATCAAGCATATGCCGTGCAGCGTCATAGCCTGTCATTCCACTGTAATTCCGAACCTCGGACCAACGTCTAAATGTACCTTGTACTCTAAACTGTGCCCAGAGGGAGAAGATGAAAGCAATAATAATGAGTAAGTACATTCCGCTAAAATACATATTCATACCTCCAAAATAGACTTCATTTGTTTACATCATTGGCGGACCCTGCTCGAAAAGAATACGAATAGCTTCAATACATGCAGCGCTTTGCGGTAAAAGCTTCATAAAAACAAGCTTCGCTTGGCTTGGTTTCATATTGCCTACAATAGAACCAATTTCTTTGAACTCGCGCTCTAACTGCTGCATTTGAATTTCGAGTGATGTAAGTCTGTCAGACAAAACGGCTTCATCAGTAACTTGGGTCCAGCTATCCAGCTTACTTTTGATCTCTTCCAATGTATATTTCTCGTGCTTCAATTGATTAATACGTTGTAATCGAAGCAGAGTTTCATGACTATATAATCGGTAATTTTTCTGGGAGCGTTTTTCGGGCTGGATGAGACCAAGCTTTGTGTAATAATCAATGGTCCGCTCGCTTATATTGGCTGCTTTAGCCAACTCTCCTATACGATAAAGCTTCATATTCCCAATTGAATCACCTCGTTATTCTATATAAATATGATACATGAATTAGAACCATACAGTCAAACGTCATGCTTTTGAAAATGTAAATCAATGTAAGGTTATGTAACGCACATTGATTCAAAAAATATATTTTTATAAAATTTTCTGAAAATACTCTTGTAAAAATTTTGCTAACACGCGTATAATGACATTAATAATTTCGAATTATGTTAGAAAACATTACATTAATGAATGGAGAGTGGGGAAAATGAGTAAAAGAATGTTGGGTATTCTCTCAACCATAGTTGCTGTAACAGCATTTCCTGTCAGTGCATTTGCTGATGATGGCGGAGCTGCAAATTCGGTATTAACAGTAGGGTTAGATACGTTATTTGCGTTTTTGGCCGCATTGCTCGTATTTTTTATGCAAGCTGGATTCGCATTGCTCGAAGCTGGCTCAGTCCGTATGAAAAATGCGGGTCATGTCGCAGGGAAGACAGTGTTAACTTTAGGAATCGCGGTTCTCGCGTTTTGGGCTTTAGGCTTTGGGCTCGCGTTCGGCAATGGTAATGGATTTTTTGGAACGACTGGATTTTTTCTAAGCGGTGAAGGGGATGCAAAGGCTTTTGATTCACTCGCATTTTCAGATGTAGCTCTTACAGTTAAGTTTTTGTTCCAACTCTCATTCGCTGCCGTTTCACTGGCTATAGCTTGCGGCGGTATGGCGGAAAGAGCGAAACTTAGCGTGTATATCATTTTCGGTACATTATTTATGATCTTTATTTATCCGGTGGTAGCACACTGGGTATGGGGCGGTGGATGGCTAGGTAGCCTTGGAATGCAAGATTACGCTGGATCTGCGGTTGTGCATTTAACGGGTGCAACTGCGGCGCTTGCAGCTACGTTGTTGTTGAAACCACGCCTTGGTAAATACAATAAAGATGGGAAGCCAAACAGCATCCCTGGACATAACCAAGTATTATCTGTACTTGGCGTAATCATCATTTGGATCGGTTGGTTTGGATTTAACCCAGGCAGTGCTTTAACGCCTCTAAATGATAGTTTCTTTGGTTTCGTGGCACTAAATACGAACATTGCGGCTGCAGCAGGTGCTGTAGCGGCACTGATTACCTCCTGGGTTATATTCGGTAAAGCAGATATTCCGAGCATGCTAAACGGTACGCTAGCCGCTTTTGTAGCGATTACAGGCGCTTGTGCTTTCGTTGATCCTTGGGCGGCAGTGGTGATCGGCGCAGTTGCAGGGTTAATTACATTTTTCACTGCTGTGTGGTTTGAACGTGCAGGGCTTGATGATCCCGTATATGCGTTCTCAGTCCATGGTATTGCTGGTATGTGGGGCGCTGTTTCAACTGGACTTTTCGGGTCGCCGGCGTTGGTAGAGAAGACGGGAGTTGGTAAGGCAGGTCTTTTCTATGGCGGCGGTTTTGAACAATTGGGTGTTCAAGTTCTTGGTCTGGTCGGCGTATTTGTGTTCGTGTTTGCTGCATCCTTTATTATTTTGGGTGCGATGAAATTGACGATCGGCATCCGTGTAACAGAAGAGGAAGAGATGATCGGGCTGGATCTTAGTGAGCATGGAACGTACGGTTATCCGGAGCAAATGAAAATGATTGCTGATACGGAAGATCATAAATCTAAGATGTCTTCATAACTTGAAAAAAGGGGAGAAGCGATATGGCCTCCGTGAACGAAATGCACGGGAATCTACCCTTTCAAATGATTTCAGAAGCGCATTCTCGGAGTACACTTAGAGCACGGCGAATTCAATTTCAAAGCTTGCTGCAGCAAGCTCTGTCTGAATGGATGACCCAGGACTGGATGAGCGCAGTGAACGAGATGCATGACAGAATCGTGAAGCAAGCCGTTATTATATGCGAACAAGAGATGATTGAGTCGGGCTATGGACCACCTCCGGTATCTTACGCATTTGTCGCATTCGGCAGCGGCGGCAGGTGCGAGCAGACGCTATGGAGCGATCAAGATAATGGAATCATTATTAGTGATGCAGAACACCCTGAAAAAGAGCGCTATTTTCGATTGTTTGGACAAAGGTTGTCCGATTTGCTGGAATTTGTAGGTTATCCTAAATGCCGCGGTAAAGTGATGTGTTCTGAGCCTCTGTGGTGTAAGACTTTAACGCATTGGAAGCAGCAACTTATATCTTGGCAGAGTGATTATAGCTGGGAATCGGTTCGCTATGTTACGATTGCTTCGGATTTACGCTATCTTGCAGGTGATATTGAACTTTCGAAGGCGTGGTTGCGCTCTTTCTATGAAGGATTTGAAGGAAATGTTGATCTTGTATCTGCAGTTCTGCGCAATACAGTGAAGCATAAAGCGACTTTAAATATTTTAGGGCAGGTGGTCGCGGAACGCTTTGGCAATCATGCAGGTGATTTTGATGTGAAGTACGGTGTATATATTCCGCTAGTCAACATCGTAAGATACTTGGCGTTGTTTCATGGAGTAATGGAAACGTCGACACTGCATAGGGTGAGACATTTAATGAGTCTGGAAGCAGAGCCGCATCCGCTGCTCAGTTCGATTGAAAGAGCGTTTATTCATGCGCTGCGATTTCGGGCGAGTACACCGTACACCGTTGAAGAAGAACTGTTTGTAAGCAGTGATTATTTGCCTCAGGACGAGTGGAAGAAAAAACCGACATTTGATGAATTGCGAGACAGCCTGCTCGTTGTAAGGCGCGTTCATCGATCACTGCAGAGGCGGCTTCGCTTTGCGGAAGGGAGACGAACATGAAAGAACCGGTGCGGGGGAATAACAGCTTCTGGAGTGCGCTTCGCAGTGGAGGGATGTCATCTGCTATCGCATCCATGAGAGGAACACCAACCGCACAACAGATTGCGTTTATGCGTTCCTTATCCAAGGAGCAGAGGAAGCCAGAGACACTCCACATTCCACTTACAGAACTTGAAATCATTGTGTTCGACTTAGAGACGACAGGGTTTCTTTATCAGCATGGTGATGAAATATTATCGTTTGGTGCGGTGAAAGTGATCGGCGATACGATAATTGAGGAGGACTCATTCTATAGTTTAGTGAATGTAAGCGGGACGATTTCGCCTGCGATTACGGAACTAACAGGAATAACAGCCGATATGGCGGCAGAAGCACCGCCTCTCATGGATGTGCTTCATCAGTTTATGTCCTTCGTCGGCAGCCGCGTCATGCTCGCTCATGCGAGCAGTCATGACAAAGCGTTCCTCAATACAGCGCTGTGGAAAACGTCTAAACTTCATTTCAGCCATCGAGTGATCGATACGGTGATGATTGCAAGATGGCTCGAGCCTGCTCGAAGCAGTTACGGTCTTGATGAGCTGCTTGTAGATCGGGGGATTCCCATTACGATAAGGCATCATGCATTAGAAGATGCGAAGATGACCGCACAGCTATGGATTTCTTATCTGAGTCAAATAAGGCAGCGCCAGGTGGTCACTTTAGGGGATCTATACGCTTATTTAAGTCGTTCTTAAAGCGACTTGCTTTAATTGATAAGTTGAAGAATGATCTCTAGTGATGAGATAACTATTGAGTTCAATCTTAGAAAGTTGAGGTAACGGCCTTCCCAGCAAGTATATTTTAAATAAACTGCCAAACCCCTGAAGTTGTTCATAATCGGCTGCAGAAGGTTCTGGCATTGTTGCTGGATGTGAGTGAAATAGCCCGACCATATTAGGATGAAAGCAGAGGGGAATAAATTGTCCTGGATCCAGGACAAAAGAGTGCAGCGGGTTAGGCGCTACGTTACGGATTGGAATGAACTGATCGATTCGTATGCCGCCCGCTGCGGCAGTACCCAGCATTACCCCGCAGGCTTCATTTGGTAAGGCAGTGAGCACTGTTGTTATGATTTGTTCATACACAGAGCTAGTCATGGACACCGCATTGATCTCATCAAATGAATGTTCTGTCATTCGTCGTTACCCCTCTCACTAGCCCGCTTGCGTGCATTTGCATGCAGTGGGCGTTTTTTTGCTCATGTCGACTCTATCCTATCACAATTTCAACAATTTCTTTACAAAGCGATGGGAGGCTGTTAGTTCGGGTGAAATCAGGGTACAATAATAGGAGTTGGGTTCAATCTACTCGAAAAGGAAGAGCGTGATGAAACGTAATTTATATATTCTGCTTGCAGCACTTGTCCTTGTAGGGGTTGCTTTATTTCAAAATGTCGGTCCAGGATTCGCGGCGGTGTTCCAAAGTGAATCTTCCAAAGAACTGCCTGCTGAAACGGGACCGAAAGCAGGTCTTCTAGCACCGCCCTTCTCATTGCAAGGATTAGACGGCAATACATATAAAGTGGGCGGACAGCAAGATAAGGCGATCATGATTAATTTCTGGGCATCTTGGTGTGATCCTTGTAAGGAAGAGGCTCCTGATCTTAATCGTTTGGCACAAAAATATAAAGATGACCTAGTCATTTATGGTGTCAATGTAACGAAGTTTGACAAGGTAGAGAATGCGAAACAATTTGTGAACCATTTTAATTTGACCTACCCAGTTATGTTCGATAAGGAAGGGAAAGTGAATGAAGCTTACAAAGGTGTGGCCTTTCCTACAAATGTGCTAGTCGACAAGCATGGTGTCATTCAAGAAGTTATTTTGGGCATACTGCCTCCAGATCAATTAGAAAGCAAAATCAAAAAACTCATTAAATAATGAAAACTCGGATTCCATTATATCTGGAAATCCGAGTTTTTATTAGTATGCTATATAACCTAATTTAGCTTAAAGGTTAATGATGCCCTGATGCTCTTGCACATCTGGAGCGAAATCGCTTTTCTTTTTGCCGATGAGCGCATAGCGCATACTGTCTACGAGAGCTTCCCAGCTCGCTTCGATCACATTGCCTGACACGCCGACCGTATTCCATGAATTTTGATAATTTTGAGATTCGATGAGTACGCGAACTTTAGCGGCTGCCGCATCTTTCTCATCGAGTACGCGAACTTTATAGTCAGACAGATGCATTTCTTTAATATTCGGAAAATATTGAATTAATGCTTTACGCAGAGCATTATCGAGAGCGTTGACCGGCCCGTTGCCTTCAGCTGCTGTATAAACGCTGTTCCCGTCTACATTAATTTTAACGAACGCTTCGGATACAGATGGCTGACCAGCGGATTTTTCCACAAGAATTTTAAATGATTCAAAATTGAACAGCTCTTTCATTTCGCCATTTGCTTCGCGAATGAGCAGTTCAAGAGAACCGTCAGCGCCTTCGAATTGATAACCTTGGTGCTCTAGGTCTTTAATTTTTTGAATGACTTCTTTCGTGCGCGGATGGTCAGGATCAAACTCAATCCCTAATTCATTGGCTTTAGAGACGATATTGCTTTGTCCAGCAAGTTCTGATACAAGCACTCGCTGCTTATTGCCAACAAGCTCTGGAACGATATGCTCATATGTGCGAGAATCGCGAAGGATAGCAGAGACGTGTATACCGCCTTTGTGAGCAAAAGCTGCATTCCCAACGTAAGGCTGATTCACAGGCATATGCACGTTTGCGACTTCACTAATGTAACGTGCTGTATTCGTCAGCTGCTGCATTTGTTCTTCGTCGATACAATCATAGCCAAGTTTAATTTGCAGGTTAGGAATAATGGAACATAGATTAGCGTTGCCGCAACGTTCACCGTAACCGTTCATCGTCCCTTGAACTTGACGTGCTCCAGCTTGAACTGCACTTAATGTATTAGCGACGGCAAGCTCGCAATCATTATGCGTATGAATACCCAAATTTGCTGCCCCAAGTTGATGTGTTAAAGTCGAAACAATGGAATGTATCTCGTGAGGCATGGTGCCTCCGTTGGTGTCGCACATGACAAGCCAGTCTGCACCTGCTTCTTCTGCTTTCTTCAACACTGCGACCGCGTAGTCTGGGTTATTTTTATAGCCGTCAAAAAAGTGCTCGGCATCAAAAATAACTTCCAGACCTTTATGTTTCAAATAAGCGATTGAATCATAAATCATTGCCAAATTTTCTTCTAGTGATGTTTGTAGTGCAGTGTGCACATGGAAATCCCATGATTTGCCAACGAGTGTTGCTGCCTGTACGCCTGCGTTAATCATCTGATTCAAATTGGAATCATGTTCAGCTATGCTGTCCTTACGGCGGGTGCTGCCAAATGCGACGATTTTAGCTTGAAGTCTGAGGTCTTTTACCCGTTTGAAAAATTCGATGTCTTTGCCATTACTGCCAGGTATACCGCCTTCTATATACTGAACACCAAGTTGGTCCAATTTTTTGGCGATTTTGAGTTTATCATCCGCAGACAAGCTTATCCCTTCGCCTTGCGTGCCGTCGCGTAAGGTGGTGTCGAAGATGGAAATGGCGTTTGACATGGGAAGTCCTCCTTTGGAATCATAAGCAAAATGTGGGTTTTGTATAATTTAATTCATTATTATAGCATTTGTTGTCCCGATTGGAACCAAAGATTTGAAATTTTTTATGTTCATTTTCGTTGTTTTGTTTTACTTGGATGAAATTGACCTGCATCGGGAAGAAAGGTATGCTGAATAATAAAAAATGTAATAATGAAGAGGGAGTTCACCGGTGAGAAATGTCGACAAATACTATCCAGTTAACGGCCGGGTTGTACTGCATGTCGATATGAATGCATTTTATTGTTCTGTTCATGCGGCCGAACAGCCTGAATTGTACCGAGGCAAGCCGACTGCGGTAGCAGGCAGCATCGAGCTTCGGAAAGGTATTATTGTAACTTGCTCGTATGAAGCTAGGAAATTAGGCATTTCGACGGGCATGCATGTAAATCAAGCGATGAAGCGTTGTCCTGAACTAATCGTTATTCAGCCGAATTTTTATTTATACCGGAAATATTCATCCGCTTTCATGAAAATTGCGTATGAGTATACACCGCTGCTTGAGGCAACATCGATCGATGAATGCTACTTGGATATTACAGGCTCGAAGCAGTTTGGAACACCGCTTGAAATTGCATCCGCGATACAAAGACGTATTTTAGAACAATTGTCCTTGCCTTGTTCGATTGGAATTGCCCCGAATAAACTGCTGGCGAAAATGGGTTCTGATATGAAAAAGCCGAGTGGCATTACGATACTTAGAATTCGTGATGTTCCTAATTTACTTTGGAACAAACCATGTTCTGAATTATTCGGCATAGGCAGTAAAACTGCACAAAAGCTTAAGAAATTAAATATTTATACAATAGGTCAGCTGGCTGCTGCAGATGAAAAAAAGCTTACTGAAATGTTTGGCGTAACAGGTGTATGGATGAAGCAGGCAGCAAATGGGATTGATCATTCGCCTGTCTCCCCTGAACGCGAACAAAGTAAATCAATAGGCCATACAACGACTTTGCCTCATGATATTAGCGATGAACAAGATGTGCATCGGGTCTTTTTAAATTTGGCGGATCAAGTGACAAGAAGATTGCGGCGTCAGAAGCTAATGGCTCAGACGGTACAGATTACGATTCGCACGCCTGACATGCATACTATTACCCGTTCAAGGGCGTTAAACACACCGACCGAATCGACAGATGAAGTGTATCAAGAAGCTTGCAGGCTTTTCCATACGCATTGGACGAATGAGAAGCCGGTTCGGTTGCTCGGCATAACTTTGCAAAATTTGTCACCGAAAGATCAATCGGCGATTCAACTCGATTTATTCGATTATGAGAAGCAGCCTAAGAAAGAAAAGCTGACGAAAACGATGGATCTTCTCCGTGATAAATTTGGTGAGAATGCTGTGCTTACGGCAGGCATGCTGGGTGAGGATCCATCCACACTGCTTCGCAACCATAAAGTTAGAGGCACATCACTCCAGATGGATTTCGTTCGGGAGCGCAAGTATGAAGAGGATTTGCCATAATTTGTACCTTTTCATTTTATAAAGGATTTATATGGAATTTATATAGTATTTATATAGGAATAATTTTGAAAATGATTTGAAAACAATATTTTTTTGTATTAATATTGGAATGTGGTGGAATACTATACACCTTAATTGTATTTGTTTTTTTACAGGAGGCAGAATTATAATGGCAAAGTATACATGGGTTGATAAAGATACTTGTATTGCATGTGGTGCATGCGGTGCAACAGCGCCTGATATTTATGACTATGATGATGAAGGAATTGCTGAAGTAATCTATAACGGCGATGGAAACCGTGGTGTTACGGAAATTCCAGAAGATCTTCATGACGATCTTCAAGACGCTGTTGATGGTTGCCCTACAGATTCTATTAAAATAGCGGATACTCCATTTAATGCAGAAGGCTAATGCCTATCATATATTATGATTCATTGGCATAATGAATAACATCTCTCACAGTAACAGACGTGAGGGGTGTTTTTTATTTTCCAGCTCGTTCTGCCGATATATAAGTTATAGAAGATGTTGGCGGAGGGCGCTCGTGATGAAGACTTCGATGCACCTTAAAGATTATGTTGAGCTGCACCCTAATAATAAAATGGGTTGGTATTTGCTCGGGAAAGAGTACGAAGCCCAAGGACTGATGGGGAAAGCGAACTATTGTTATAACCAAGCTGGTGAAGTATATGAGGCGTTCGAGAGCAGTAAGGTGCCTTCAGAAATTTGGATGAGTTATGAGGCCAAAATTCGTGAAATGGCGGAGCAAAAAGAACGGAAATATCGTTTATTCCGCAAAATATGGTTAGTGCTCACTCTGTTGGTGCTTATTTGGTTACCCTCCGTGGAGGCGCCGAAATATGAAGCAATAACTGGAGATACTAATGATTATGATCATATAACAGAGCTCCAAAAGGTCGCAAATCGTCCTCAGAGCGATGACCCTGCTGAGATGTTTCGTGAAATTATGCCTGTTTTCACGGCAATTGATATTAGCAATGCAGTGCAACGTTCAAGCAGTTTGTCCAGTCTATTAACAAGTGAACAAGGCAGCCCGCTATATACGGTTGTACTCGGTATGAAACGAAGCGGTAATTGGCTTATTTGGGATGAGAACATGCCTGTGGCATATACCATAGAGCGTGACTCTGAGAATGGCCGGGCTATTGTACAGTCTTACGATAAGAAGTTGTGCAAGTGCACACCTCCGGATCATAGCACTCTGATCAAACCAGCGAAAATGTGGCGCAAGCAGCAAGAGCAGCTTGCCGTACTATCTTCAGCAATGACCCATTTTCAAAGTGAGAAAGGAAGATTGCCTCAGAGTACGCAGGAATTAATCAAGCCATTTCCAAATAACTGGATTGCAGGGGAAAGCAAGACGATGAATGCTTCGTTTGAAGCATTGCGGTTTCGATTAGCAAGCGGCAAAATGGTGTCGCCTGAGCAGGTAGACTCAGTTCCTTCGCCGCTAAGTATGACGGTAGGCAACAAGCCTTATTTCAATAAACCGCTTGAGATCATTGTCGATAAACAAAGCCATCGGCTTGCTCTGGTGAGCGGCAATATTATATTGCGAAATTATCCCGTTGGGCTTGGGGCAGAGCGGACGCCGGAGGGTACATTTGTGATTACCGATAAGGTAATGAATCCAAACGGCCGTTCTAATGGTGAGTTTGGCAGCCGAGGCATGCAATTGTCACAGACGAACTATGCTATTCATGGCACAGATAAGCCGGATAGTATTGGGCAGGACGTATCGAAGGGATGCGTTCGGATGTTGAAGGAGGACATTGAAGAGCTGTTTGATTTGGCTCCGAAAGGTACTAAAGTGACGATCACATCCGGGGTTTTGCCTGCTCAAAAGGTCATTCCAATGAATCGCTATAGAACGGACCATGCAGAGGATCAGACGAACCCCGGCAAAGTATATCATTGGCTTAATTAATTAGGGGATATAATAAGCAGAACCGTAATGGCAATAACAATGACAAATAAAATACCACCAATCCAATAAAGCATTTTTTTGTTCACTTCTTCTTTCCTCGTTTGCATAACGGGCGGTTTAAGTTTATTTGACATATGATCCAGTCCTCTCTTTAAAAATGAAATGCTCTATATATAGAAATTCTATATTATTAATCTACTTCCTCCAAAGTTCCATGCAAAGAACTTTTCTTTTATCCAAGAAAACGATAAACTGAGGGATAGAGAATAGCAGAAGTTTCTTATGATTTTGTATGGCAAGAACGGAGTGGATGGAGTGCTTTATCGCAATTTGGCAAAACCGATTTTTTTTAAAATGGATCCTGAAAAAGCGCATCATCTCGTCATTAACGGGTTACATCAGGCGGGAAAAGTTCCAGGCGGACTGTCCTTATTGAGAAGCATTTACGGTGTTGAGGAAACGCCTGAATTAGCGACTGATTTATTTGGAATTCACTTTCCTTCACCGATTGGGCTTGCTGCAGGATTGGACAAAAACGGTGAGGCCGTTGAAGGATTCTCTTCTATTGGATTTGGTTTTATGGAGGTCGGCACGGTCACCCCGAAAGGTCAACCTGGCAATGAGCAGCCTCGGTTGTTTCGTCTGCCGCCAGATGAGGCACTCGTCAACCGAATGGGCTTTAACAATGAAGGCGCCGAAGCGATGGCTAGCCGTCTTAGCAAATTACAATCAAGACGAATTCCGCTCGGCATTAACATCGGTAAAAACAAAGTTACACCGAATGAACAGGCCGATCAGGATTATAGACGTTGTATTTCTGTACTATATCCTTATGCCGACTTTTTTGTCGTCAATATTAGCTCGCCAAACACACCGGATTTGCGCAGCTTACAGCATGGTAGTGAACTTGCATTGCTGTTAGGTTCTGTTACAGAAGAAATGAACCGCCAGGCCGGTATTCATGGGTCATCCAAAGCAGTACTTGTCAAAATCGCCCCTGATGTTACAGATGAACAACTGGAATATATGGTGGATACGATTAAGGTCAGCGGAGCTTCTGGAATTATTGCGACGAATACGACGATCTCAAGAGAAGGTCTCTCACATAGTAACGCTAAAGAGACAGGCGGTCTTAGCGGCCGGCCTTTATTGAAACGTTCCACTGAAATTATCGGACGGATCTACCGGCAAACTAGCGGTAAGCTCCCGATTATCGGTTCCGGCGGTGTATTTGACAGTGAAGATGCATATGCCAAAATAAGAGCCGGTGCAAGCCTTGTAGAAATTTATACAGCGCTTATTTATGAAGGTCCTGAAGTGAATCGCAAGCTGCATGCAGGACTGATGGAGCTGCTGCGTAAAGACGGATTTAATCATATTTCCGAAGCCGTTGGTGCGGACTATCACGGAAAGTAACAGAAGATAGGAGGCATTATGATGGATGTTAGAGACTGGGGAACTTTTTTGCTTCCATATGAACAAGCTGTTGAAGAATTGAAGGTTAAGTTCAAGACGATGCGTGCGGAGCTAAAAAAACTTGAGGAGTATGCGCCTATTGAATTTGTTACTGGACGAGTCAAGAAGATCACCAGTATATTGGAAAAAGCGAAACGCTTGAATGTCCCGATGGATCAAATCGAAACGGGAATTGAGGATATCGCAGGCATTCGCATTATGTGCCAGTTCGTTGAGGATATTCGGAGAGTAGCCGAGTACATTCGGAATCGTAAAGATTTAACGGTGTTATATGAGAAGGACTATATTACGAACTATAAGGACAGCGGCTATCGCAGCTTTCATATGATCGTTGAATATCCAGTGCAAACAGCCCTAGGTCAAAAAAAGGTGCTTGCTGAAATCCAAATTCGTACACTTGCTATGAACTTTTGGGCGACGATCGAACATTCCTTAAACTATAAATATCGTGAATTGCTGCCTGATGAGATGCGGGAACGTCTGAAGAAGACGGCAGAAGCAGCATTCATACTCGATAACGAGATGTCAGCGATTCGCAAGCAAATTATTAATGCGCAAACCAGTTTTGAAGATGAATCTAACACGGTGGCGAAGGTGTTGGACGGCATTCACCATTTGTATTTTTACCACTTGGTAAATGAAGCGATTGACTTTCAATCTAGATTTAACGCCATCTGGGAGAAGCATGATATGGATGCGATGAAGCAGCTTCTTGATGAAGTGATGGCGACGCTTAAGACGAGAAAGAATAACGATGATGAACTATGAACCGCTTTATGTCGATTTTCTAGTATATTTTAATCGAGACCAAGATTATTTTGAATGCCATGAAGTGCTGGAGGAGTTATGGCTTAAGAAGGGGCGTCCACCGATTTACAAAGGCTTGCTGCAAGTGGCAGTTGCTTTGTTCCATTTCCGGAACAACAACATCCACGGTGCTCGTAAAATGATGGCAGGAGCAGCAGCGAAATTGGCTGACTATCCTGGTGACAGCTTAGGCATTAGGCTCGATCAGCTTCTAACGGAGTTGAATACTTACTTGAGTCTTCTTAAGTCATATGAAGAGAAACCATTTCCGTACTATGATTTAACGATTGAGATGTGGGACGCAGAATTAATACGGCTCGTTCAGGAAAGATCGGCCAGCTTACCGCCTAACATTCCGCAGCGGCGCAAGCCGGAGCGCGGCGATAAGCATAAGGCTAGAGATCAAGCTGCCCACAAATAAAGGATGATATAAAGAATGGCCCATTTCAGATGTCTTGATCTGAAGCGGGCCATCTTTTATATCTGTTCAGAGTTATGACAATTATGTGATAGAATAGTTTCATTGACGATTTTTATGTGAACAGGATGATGACACGAATGGCAATTTGGTTGCCTCCATTATTTATAGATCGTATGCAGCGGTTATTGGGCGATGAATTTGATGCCTTTATGAAGTCTTATGAGGCTCCCAAATACGCTGGCATTCGGGTAAATACTTTGAAAATTTCAAACGAGCAATTTAGGGACATATCGCCGTTTGCGCTTCGCCAAATTCCGTGGTGCGATACAGGGTATTATATTCAAGACGACGTGAAGCCTGGTAAACATCCATATTATTATGCTGGGTTATATTACATCCAAGAACCAAGCGCGATGTCACCAGTGGAAGTGCTTCAGGTTGAGCCAGGTGATCGAGTGCTCGATCTATGCGCAGCGCCAGGAGGGAAATCAACACAAATTGCAGCCAAGCTGCAAGGTCAAGGTGTGCTCGTGACGAATGATATTAACTCAGAGCGCACAAAGGCGCTGGCCAAAAATATTGAGCTGTACGGGGTCCGAAATGCAGTCGTGCTGAATGAATCACCAGAACGTATCGCAAACGTACTCCCTCATTTTTTCAACAAAATATTAATCGATGCGCCATGTTCTGGTGAGGGAATGTTTCGTAAGGACGAAGATATGGCTAAGCAATGGGCAACTCATTCGGTAGAGAAGTGCATGCTCATGCAGCGTGATATTTTGAAGGTGGCAGCATCACTGTTAGCTCCTGGAGGCACGATTGTGTACTCTACATGCACGTTCTCCCCTGAGGAGAATGAGGCGATGATCGCTGAGTTTCTAGATGCGCACGAAGAGTTCCATGTTATGCCAATAGGAGGTATGGGTTCTTTTGCGCCAGGACGTCCAGATTGGCTTAAGCAGCTTCAAGAGGAGGATCCGGAGTTTCATTTTTCTAAAGAAGCAATTGAAGAGACGGCAGGCTGCGGCAGACTGTGGCCACATTTAATCGAAGGCGAGGGACATTTTGTTACTGTACTTAAGCACGGCGGAGATCGCTCTGAACCTTCTGGATATGAGTTTATAGAAAAGCATTGGAAATCGAACAGAGCGGATCGTACATATGTGCGAGAAGAGCAAAAACGTAAATCAGGCCGCCCTAACAAAAAAGAAAAGCATTCGGGTCAGCGGAAAGATACTGCTCAAGAACACCTTGAAAGCTATGTTGGGTTTGCCCAACAAGAGCTTGATATTGATTTGCCAGGTATAACCGTAACTTATGGCGATCATGTATATCAGACGGTCATTGATCCATCGCTGCTCCAGGGACTGAAAGTGGTGCGCCCTGGATTTTATACAGGAACAGTTAAGAATGGACGGTTTATGCCCTCACATCCTCTAGCGGCTGCTCTTCACCCAGAAGAAGCAAAGCGGGTGCTTGAGTTGTCTTCAGATCACCCTGAAGCAATCCGTTACTTGAAGGGTGAGACACTGCAAGTGGATAGGGACCGAATTCTATGTAAAGGAAATGCAGAGCCTAAAGGCTATGTACTCGTCTGTGTTGACGGCTATGCTATGGGCTGGGGAAAATGGCTGGACGGTATACTGAAAAATGAATATCCTGCAGGATGGAGGTGGATGGGAGCATGAGTGGATCCGGTAGAAAAACGCAGCGTCTTGATAAAATATTAGGACATTTAGGCTATGGCTCTAGGAGTGATATTAAGAAGAGCGTAAAGCAAGGGGCCGTTCTCGTAAATGGAAAAGTAGTTAAGGATAGCGGTATTCAAGTTGATCCGTATCAGGATGTTATTGAATTCGGCGGCGATACTATCAGATACCGAGAATACGTTTATTTCATGCTTCATAAGCCGCAAGGCGTCGTATCCGCTACGGAGGATTTAAGAGATCGAACTGTTCTGGATTTGCTCGCACCTGATGATCGGGTATTTGATCCGTTTCCTGTAGGGAGACTCGATAAGGATACAGAAGGGCTGCTGCTGTTAACGAACGATGGTCAGCTTGCCCATGATTTGTTGTCCCCGCGCAAGCATGTTCCGAAAACCTACTTTGCTCATGTTGCCGGAGACGTAGGGGAAGCTGATATTGAACAGTTTGCTAAAGGCGTTACGCTGGATGACGGATACGTTACAATGCCTGCTGAGCTCATTGTGAAGGAGAAGCAGCAGCGCCAAGGACAAGTCATTTCTCATATTTTACTGACCATTCATGAAGGGAAATTCCATCAAGTGAAGCGAATGTTCGAATCGGTAGACAAGAAAGTGGTCTACTTAAAACGAATGTCCATGGGTCCTCTTCAGCTTGATGAATCTCTGCCATTAGGAGAATACCGCGAGCTGACTGAGGAAGAACTGTTGTCTTTACAGAGAGCTAATCAAGGGAAAACAAATCTTTGATAACATAAATGATAAAGCAGATAGATAAAAGGATGGATGGAGATATGAAATACAAACTGGTTGCCTTAGACATTGATGGAACTTTGCTGAATGATAACTATGAGCTGACTGACCGGACTGCAGAGACGATTAAGAAAGTTGCAGCCCAGGGGACAGAAATTGTGCTCTGTACAGGAAGAGGACCGGCCAATTCGATTCCGTATATGAAGCAGCTTGGATTAAAAGGGTATGTGCTGTCCCATAACGGAGCGGCAACTGTTGATGTTGAGACAAGAGAAATCGTTCATCAATTTCCGCTAAATCCGCAAGGACTAGATCCATATATCCATTATTGCCGGGATCACGGCATTCATTTCGATGTGAATACTGCATTTGGTCTTTATGTGGATAGTGTGAAAGGATTAGCCTTAGAAACGGCTGCCATGTATGAAAAGTATTTAATGGAGCCGCTCGATCTGCCTGCTTGGGCTGATTTTAGCGAACCAATAGTAAAGTTTACAGCTTTTGGTGAAGCGAAAGTGCTCGATAAGGTATACAGTGAATGGAGCACATGGACACCAGAGTTTAATATGTTCCGCAGCGGTGAATATTTTATTGATCTAATGCATCCGGAAGCTTCCAAAGGTGCGGCACTTAGGTATCTAGCAGAGCAAAAAGGAATTAAGCCAAGCGAAGTACTCGCGATCGGAAATTATTTCAATGATATTTCGATGATTACGTATGCCGGTACTGGAATCGCGATGGGCAATTCGCCAGACGGCGTCATTGCAGCGGCTGATGATGTGACAGCTACGAATAATGAAGATGGTGTTCATCAGGCGCTAGTGAAGTACTGTCTGTCTTAATTTGGAATAGTCTATCGTGAATGGGACACGCTATTAATGGAAATTAGTCTAAGCTAATGGAAATTAAAGGAGGAAAAATGTCTCATGAACCCTGTCGTGACTCTGCGTCCAGATCTGCGAACTGTGAACGGTGAAGTGCAGGATATTATGTTTCACAATCAGTATGTAGGTTCGCTCACTTTAGTATATCGTGAAGGTCACCGTCTAGCTGGCGGTGTACATTTGGACGAGGAAAATTTGCCGGAGCACGCCAAGGATGAAGTCATTAACTTTATACGGGATTACGTTGTACAATTAAGCGATGCAGTCGCTACGGATGTCTATGAAGTGTTCGTGACGTGCAGCACGGTCGAGCGAATAATCGATGAGAGCGGCAATAAAGGGTTATTTAATGAAGAAGATGAGAATGAAGAGGAAATGAACTCATTACCTTATTCCTCTTCGGACATTTTTGTATATGATAATGACAATCAGCAATTACAATTGGAGCTGATCAGTGCTGGCCGCAATGTGTCGCAATATGAAGTTCAAGATGAAGAGGGCCGTCTGCTAGCTGAAGTGACCCTGAAACAATATGGCGCAGATATTGTGGGTACAGTAGAGTGGAAGTATGATCCAAGTGAAGCCGAGATCGATGCGGTTGTTGATCTGTTAATTCGTGAATGGGACGATCAGGAGATTGATACCTTCTCAATAGATATGAAGACGGAAGAAGGCTGGCTTGAGAGGATTGAACTCGCTTATGACGATTTCAATAGACAGGATAATCAGTATCCAGGCCACAAAGAAGACCAAGAATGCTATGTGACACTTTCACGAAAAGATGGGGAGATGCTGACTTACGCCGTATATGAGAGGCAAAGGGGCGGACTTCCTGTCGGCACGGCTACGATCGATATTAGCGGTCGTCAAATATCCGGCTTTATTGACTTTGATATTCCGGGAACCAGTCAGAGCAGACAGAACATTGCTAATTGCTTGAAGCAGGAGCTTAGAAAAGAAAAAACGTTCGATGCACTGCATTTGACGATGCTGTATCGTAATGAGGTCATTGATGAGATACTGATCTAGACAAATCCCCCTCGTATAGAACGAGGGGGATTGTGTTATTTTCATTTGATTTAGAATAACCGCAGTCCTTTAGGCAAATGGTTTTTCAGTTGCCCGCCGCTTGCTTTACCCCATCCAAGTGGAATGCCATCGACAGTAACAAGCGTCCAGCCTTTCATATCCGCCTCAATCTGAAGTGTCTCTCCTCGCAAGTAGGCCATAACCTCGGCAGAGTCCGCATCTAGACTTATGCTTCTTGCTGCTGCATCAGGCTGAATAGCCATCGCTAAAGCATGAGCAGGCTCGACGCGGTTTTTCTTAAGTTCAGCAACGTGAAGACCTGCGCGCGGAATTTTGAGACCTTGCAAATGTTCCTCCTGAAGAGATAAGCTCGCGCTTTGCGGCAGTAAATATAGAGATTCACCGAACAGAATCGGTGTGCCATGTGGAGGGATGAAGCCAGGAAGCTCATCCTTCGTCCAAGTAAGAAACTCCTTCCAATACGTTTGAGCATCAGGCTGTTTGCCTCTTCCGCTCTTTTTACGTGATGATGTAGCAGGACGTCTGTCTGACAATGTGTTCGATGCTTCGCTCTTACGCAAAAGAGCTACAAAATGACCTTCTCCCATGTCCTTGTGTGGCCAAATCCGCTTGGAGGTGATGAGCTCCATTTCCGGATAGGCATTCAGTATTCGCTCTATGACTTCTTCGTTTTCTTCCGTATTGAATGTGCAGGTCGAATAAGCGAGTGTGCCGCCAGGCTTCAGCATTTTGAGCGCTTCTTGCACAATGTCCCACTGTCTCGCAGCACACATGTGAACATGTTCAATGGACCATTCTTTGATTGCGTCAGGATCTTTACGGAACATGCCTTCTCCAGAACAAGGAGCGTCCAGCATAATTCGGTCAAAAGCTTGAGGAAATCGCGATGCCAGCTCGCCCGGTGCTGCATTCGTCACTACGGCATTGGTGATTCCCATTCGCTCTATATTTTCCGCTAAAATTTTTGCGCGCTGCGGGTGAATTTCATTGGAGATAAGCAGACCTTGTCCTTGCATCCGGGCAGCAATCTGCGTTGATTTACCGCCAGGAGCGGCAGCCAAATCGAGCACAGTCTCACCGGGGTTCGGTGCAAGCAGCTCGGCAGCGGACATAGCCGAAGGCTCTTGAATGTAATACAGTCCTGCTGCATGATAAGGATGCTTTCCAGGACGAGACTGCTCCTCATAATAAAAACCGGTAGGACACCACGGTACCGGTTTTAATCCAAAACTTGTTTTTATTTGCTCTACGATCGGTGAAGTGAGAGACGTCCGAAGCGTATTTATTCTTAGTCCCTGTGTACGGGGGGAATCATAGCTGTCCAGAAACGCCTTAGTCTCTTCACCTAGAAGCGAACTCATTTGTTCACGATAAGCTTCAGGTAAAGATTGCTGTCCCATTAGCACGGTAACCTCTTTCTATAAATGAAGTAGATTAGCCTTCCTCTATAGCCGCGGCTCTTGAAGGAGACTGGCGGAAGGCAGTCACTTTGTTTTTGCCGGTTGTTTTCGAACGATACATAGCTTCATCCGCTTGTTTTATAAATTGTTCTGTAGATACATTTTTCTTCAATACACTGTATCCTACACTAATGGTTACGATGGTTTCTTTTTCCACGCGAGATCTAATTTGTTCAGCGACTTGACTAACGGATGCCCTCTTATCGACAACGAGTGCCACAAGTTCCTCGCCGCCGTATCTTCCAGCAACTCCGATTCCCGCTAATTCTTCGTCGATGATCATTGCGACTTGCTTAAGCACTTGATCCGCTTTCGCATGCCCCTCTGTGTCATTTAATTTCTTGAAGTTATCAATGTCACAGAAGATGAGCGATACTTTCAAACCTTCATTTATGTAGTTGGTCAAGCTCTTCAAGAAGAAACGTCTGTTGTATAAGCTAGTCAATCCGTCAGTAATTGAAGATCGATAAATGTTTTGCATCAATTCAACAATTCGTTCAAACAAAATTAAAAAAATGAGCGTATAATATACGAGCGGCAGAAGCTGAATTGTAATCATGAGCAGTGGTTCGTCTGGAATGACGTATCGTTTCATCAGTCCAAGGATGAGCATGAGAAAATAAATGCTTAAGCCTGCGAATAGTTTCGTTTTTTGTTTGATCCGAGGGGCAATGAGTACGACACTCAAATAAATGACAACAAGCTGATACAGATCTAGGTATATGAACCGCCACTCAGAGTGACCTTTGACCCGAAATAATGAATCTGGAATCAAAGGGATGAGAAGAACGGCGAGCATTATCCCAAACAATGTATTTGCAGTTTGGTTCATTCGGTGATACAGCTGATACACAGCCGTATTCAGCAGAATAAAAGAAAGGACTTGTAACGCAGTTTGCGATAAAGGATAGTCTCCTTCTGCATGTTTGGGAGAAAGACTAAAATAGATGTTCAGCCCTTCATAAGTCATAATAAATAGAAAGGCAGCAATCATAAATAAATAGGCATTATTTTTGAGTTGTCTGCGGTACATGGTGACCGACATGATGGTCATAAGAAATACGATATACAGGGCACATGATGCCGCAATGACCGGGATGATGCCGGTTATTCCGCTAGTGTAAGCTTCAGCCATTCCATCGACTCCAACGTTTGTTTTTCCTTTACTGAAACATATGTTCTAATATATCATAATTTTAGAACTTATGAAAAGACACTTTGAAAGGAGGAACTCCTCATGAGATTACTGCAGGCGCTATTCTTTCCGCCGGAACAACCGGGGGGTGTATCCTCAATGATTCCGCATTTACAAGAACGTTTTAGTTCACCGCACTGGGAGATGGAGCTTTTCTCTCTTCCAAAACGGATTCGGAATAAAGGTCAAGAGGAAATCCAGTTTCATACCTTTGATTGGAAACGTTATGAACAAAGTCCAATTGTTCAAAAATATATACAAACGTACAAAGATTATTTGTGGTGGACCAAACTAAGATTAACGAAGCCGTTTGATCTTATTCATGCACATCATCCCATTGCAGGACTTGTAATGAAGCAAGTATTCCCAGACACGCCCGTTATTCAGACGATTCACTCGAGTTATGAACGCGAGCTTATACTCAACGGACGGATTGAGGAGGGCGGACTGGAACATCAATTTCTCACTTCGATATATAGAGAAATAGAACACCGGGCGGATCGACTCCTCACCGTGTCTTATTCATTTCGAGATTACTTATCCTCTTACGTGGATAAACCGGATCACATTACAGTCATTCCGAACGGCTATGACGAGAAAAGATTTAAGCCAATTCCTCACGAGAATGAGGTTCCGCAATTTATTACAGTATGCCGCTTAGTTCCTGCGAAAGGGCTGGATATTTTGCTGTATGCGTGTGCTGAGCTGAAAAATAGAGGGCAAAGTTATGTTCTTCATATTATTGGTGATGGTCCAATTCGTATGGAACTAGAGCAGCTCGCGAAAAAATTAGGAATATATAATGAAACTATTTTTTACGGATATACGCTTCATCCCGAAGAATTTATGCCGTTCTTTGATATCTTTGTCCTTCCATCAAGGGCAGAAGCATTCGGGTCTGTGTTCGCCGAGGCGGCACTGTGCCTGCTCACCTTAATAGGAACGAACGTCGGCGGTATCGCTGAGCAAATTGAAGATGGTGTTAATGGACTGCTTGTCCCTCCTGAAGACCCGATAGCTCTGGCGGATGCCATGGAGAAAGTTATCATCGACCCAGCCTACCGCTACGAATTAGCGAGATCGGGATGGGATAAGGCGAAATCAGAATATTCACTAAGCCGTGTCGTACATGAATTGAAAAAAATATATTTGCAATATCAAAAATGAAAGAGTGAGTAGTGATGCAGCCATTTCGTTTTATACATGCGGCAGATTTACATCTAGACAGTCTCTTCATCGGCTTATCAGGTGTTACAGATCAAGTCAGGGCACATCTTAGGGAATCTACATTTGCCGCTTTAGAAAACTTAGTTCAGCTCGGAGTAGAGGAAAAGGTCGATTTTATCGTACTAAGCGGCGACATTTATGATGCGGGGCAGTCTTCGCTTCGTGCTCAGCTAAGGTTTCAAGAGGCAATGCAGCAGTTAGAACATCACGGCATTCCAGTATATATGATCCACGGCAATCACGACCCGCTTGATAGTCCGAAAGCTAACTTGCGTGTGCCCAGCAATGTTCATGTTTTTGGACCTGAAGTTGAGAAGGTGATCGCTTGCCATCGCGGCACAGGCGAACCCGTTGCAGTCGTTGGCGGTGTTTCGTACCGGACATCGTCAATAACGGATAACTTAGCGTTGTCTTTCACACGGGATTCTGCATCCAATCTCTTTCATATTGCAATTCTGCATGCCAATGTAGATGGAAATAACGAGCATGATTCGTATGCACCTTGCACCCGGAATGATTTATTCCGTTCCGGGTTTGATTATTGGGCATTAGGTCATATTCATAAAAGGCAAGTGCTGAGTGTGTCACCTGCAATCGTGTATCCTGGAAATATTCAGGGACGGCATATTAAGGAGACAGGCCCTAAAGGATGCTACGTTGTAGATGTAAACGAGGAAAGCAAGTGTTCTCTTACATTTCATGAACTGGCCAACGTTCGTTGGTATGAAGAAGAACTGTCCATTGACGGAATGCAGACCGAAGAAGATTTGAAATTAAATATTGAGGAGCTCCTGGACGTCATTAGGGAGAAGTCTGCACGCAAAATGAGTCTTGTTCGGATTCATATAACGGGTCGAGGGATTTTGCATCATAAGCTGGAAGCAGGATATGTGCTGGAGGATCTGCTTCAGGAAATACGAAGACGAGAGGCCCTTCATCCTGTTCACCAATTGGTGTGGATCGAGAAAATAAAGGTGGCCACCAGCGCTGAAGTGGACCATCAGCTGCTCATTGAAGAGGACAGCTTTCTCGGCGAACTGTTTCGATTAGGTCAGAAAGCTGAGCGGGACGAAAAACTAGGTGAAGAAATTGTCGACAGTGCACTGGCGCCTTTAGCTGAGAATCGCCATATACGTCAGCTGCTAAATAAGATGAGCCATGAAGATAAAATAAATTTAATAAAGCGTGCGAAGGAGATGGCAGCTGCGCTTCTTCATGATCATTCAGATCTGGGGTGATGGTTATGAAAATACATAAATTGCACATTGAAGGTTTTGGCCACATCCAGCAAAGAGAATTTGATCTGGATGAGAATGTAACGATTCTATATGGTCCTAATGAAGCTGGTAAAAGTACAGTTCTAGGGTTTATGCGATCGATGCTCTATGGTATTCCTAGTCGAACATATACGCAAGAACGTTACGAACCTGTTCACTCTGGAGTACACGGAGGGAGCATGATCGCTTCGGATGAAGAGGGAACTAAGTGGCTTATCGAACGTTACGCTCAGCCTCCTGAGGGGACAAAGCTGCAAGGAGGCCGCAGTGAACGTCTTCGTATAACAAGAACGAATGCGGAAGGCAATTTAGAGCAGTTGACTCAGAGTGAGATGGAACGTATTTTGCTAGGTGGTATGTCCCGGGAAATGTTCAAGCAAATTTTCGCGATATCACTTACGGAACTGCAAGAGGTTGCGCTTCTTCAATCCGAAGAAATGAGCAGCTTCTTATTTCATGCCGGTATCGGCGGCGGTTCATCGATCGTTCATGCTGAACGTAAACTGACTGCTGAAATGGACAAGTTGTATAAACCGAGAGGAAGAAATCAAGAAGCAGCTAAAATTATACAAAGTATTGAGAAACTGGAAGATACCATAGCCGAGAGCCGTCTGCATATAGGACGGTTTAACGAGCTTGCTGCCGAACTGGAGCGCACCGATAAGCATTTGGCAGAACTTGAGCAGCTCAAATCTAAGCTTCAAGCTGATGTAACGAAGCTTCAGAGAACAATAAGTGTACGGGAAGCGTGGCTGAAGCTGCAAGAAGTGAAGATGGAACTTGCCTCTCTGCCTGTATTTTCACAATTCCCGGAAAACATTGTGGAGCGCTGGAACATGACTCAGCAGGAATTAAGCAACATACATCTTACGATCAATGAACTTCAGCGTACGAAAGATCGTCTCCTTCTTGAAATAAACAGTATTACACTCGATGAACCACTGCTTGAACAGTCGGCTATTATCGATAAGTTATACAGCAGACTGGAGAACTATGAGAAGCGTAAGGAAGAGCTGACCCAGTTAAAGGCGGAAAAAGAGTCGTTACAGCTTCAGCTATCTAGAATCTTGCGCCAAATTAATGCAGCTTGGAATGAAGATGATCTTCAGTCCTTCTCAGGAGCGGTGGGCGAAAGGGAAGCCGTTCGCCGTTATGCTGAGCAGTTCGCAAACTATGATCGTGAAATGGATCATTTGCAAAGCGATCTGCAGCAGAGCAGGCGCCGATTATCTGCAGCTGAGATGGAGGTTAAGTCTGCTGAAGTCCGCTTATCGGAAAGCGTTGCAGATGGGAAGAATCAATTTTCGATGCTGAAGCCTGCGGATGAAGAGCAAATTGTGAGCCTCTGGAATGAACTGCAGTATGAGCTGGATCGATGGCGCGAACAGAAAATGACGATTGTAAGCAGAGAACAGCAGCAAGAAGCTGAAATCCAGTTTAGCCGAAAAATGCGCAGCTTATATGTAAAGCTGTTCACGGGGAGTGCAGTGTTCACTGTAATTATGCCTTTGCTGTTGTGGCTGTCAGGTACAACTTGGGGAGCTGCTATTTCCGCGGCTGTACTGCTGGCTGTTGATGTCCTGTTACTGCAAGGGTTGAAAAATAAACAGACGTCTACGAGAAGAGGTTCATTTAACAAAACAAAAAGTCGGGAACAAAATGGGGCAGAAGAGCGGCTTCAGCAGCTGCTCTCTTCTCTATTTCATCACCCGTTTACTGCGGCAGGACGTTCGGGTAAGGCCGACAATTTCATCATCGATGCCGGTGAAATGGAGCGGGAACTGCAGCAAATACGTCTGCTTATGGACCGCTTTAAGCACTTTATTCAGCATAATCAACTCTTGCGTCGCGATGTGGAGTCCGCACGCAGCCGGTGGGAAGTTGCTAGGGCAGAAGTGGAACGTGTCCTGATCGAAACTTCTGCGCAAGAGCAGAAATTTGAACAATTGGAACAAGACTGGGAAGCGTGGCTTGTCACGCGGAAATTGGAACCTGATCTTTCACCGGAGGCGGTATTGGACATATTCGCCTTTACAGAGCAAGGGATGGACATTGTACATCGAATAGGTAAGCTGGATCACAGGCTTGCCCAAACTCAGCAGGATTGTGAATTGTTTGAGGACGCTTGCTGTGCAGTGCTGGAGGGCCGCAGACCAGAAGAAGGCGTCTCTGCAGCCGCATATTTGCATCAAATTGGAGCAACGCTGGAAGAACAAAAAGGACGTAAGCAGGAGTGGGACAAGCTTCGTTTACAGAAGGACGCTGTAGAGACTCAGTTATCGCAAAACCGCGATCGTCTGCAGCAGCTCAGTTCACTCCAAGACAGACTGTTGCAAGAAGGGCAAGCGAGCGATGAAGAAAGTCTTCTAAGAAATGCGGCAGCGGCAGAAAGACGTAAACAGTTAGAGCAAGAGGCGCGGCATTTAAGCTTGGCTATATATACTGGACTCGATCAGACAGAGCAAGAGGAATTAAATGAACTCTTGACTCATGCAGATGGGGATGAACTGGAAAGAGAGCTTGAGCATTCGAGATCGCTGCTAAGGCAGCATGAGATGAAGCTAACGGCCTTGCAGGAGCTGCGGGGACGTCTGCTCCAAGAACGAGAATCGATAGAGTCTCTTCATCATAAGGATGATCATCTGCAACAACTCGAGGAACAGCGTACTGCGCTTGCAGGCATTGTCGATCAATACGCAGTCATGGCGATATGCGGAGAGCTCATGGCAAGAACTCAAAAAATATATGAAGAAGAGAAGCAGCCCCAAGTGCTGAAAATGGCATCGAGCTATTTCTGGGCAATGACAGGCGGAAGATACGTTCGAATTGTGATGAAAGTGGGACATAAGGAACTGCTCGTTGAGCATAACAACGGCAGTATGATCGAGAGCGCTAGATTAAGCCGAGGAACTGCAGAGCAGCTTTATTTAGCTATGCGCTTTGCTCTAGCAGATTCTATGTCCGGACTGACAAAGCTGCCGCTGCTCTTTGATGATATTTTCGTGAACTTCGACGCGGCAAGGCTAGATGGGACACTAACGGTTCTCCAACAGGTAGCTGAAATGCACCAAATCGTTCTTATGACATGCCATCAGCATGTCGTAGAGCAGATTAAGAAGGTAATTCCCGAATCGAAGCTGATCACTTTATCGTCTTGACACTCGAATTATTGACCCTAACAAGCATAACAATCCATACCATACTAATTAGACCGAACAATGGATACAAAATGGAAAGCAGCGAGCTGAATCCAAATTGACTCAGGAAGAAGCAGATGAACAAGAGAGCTATCCGAATTAATTTCGGTGAGAGCGAGATGCGCGGCTGAAGCTGTAATGTAACGCCATAGATGTCGGCAACGAATGTTGTGAAGATTTCTAAGTAAATAAGAATGACATATACGATTTGAATCACGATACCGAGCATGGAGGCGATATTGCCCATCGGAATTTCAAATTGCATAATGCCAGGCATGAGCGGAGACATTGCAAAATGTGCAGCCATTAACATAAATCCAATGCCAATGCCGCCGATAATGCCGCCTAAGCGGATGACTCTACGGCTTTCCGTATGTGAACCAATTGGTACAAGTACAGCTTGGGCCATCGATAAGTTAAAGGCAGTGTACATAAAAGGGGCAGCCCACGTTGCAGTTAAACTGCTGTCAGTGGTTAAATGAATGAATCGGTCTGCATTCGGCATATGGATGGTGTTAGAAATGATAAGGACAGACAGCGCGAGCATCATCGGTACGACAATGGAATTCATTTGAAGGATGGATTCAATTCCGCGGTTGAGCAGAAAATAACTGCCTACCAGTGTAATGATTAGTCCTGTTTGATAATGAAAATTTAGATGTTCCATAAATACAGAACCTGCTCCAGCGAGCATCGTACTGTTCACTCCAATGAGTACAACCAGCATGAACAGACTAATCCATTTGCCTGCTTGTTCGCCGAATAGGTGTTTATTCAAGCTTTCATATGATGTTGCTTTAATTGTGTTCGCTAACAGCATCGTTTTGGTACCGAGCCAAATGAACAGAATCGTAGATACGAGGATCGTTATAGTCGCCCATCTGCCGTATTGCGTGAAAAATTGCAATATTTCCTGGCCTGTAGCGAAGCCAGCGCCCACGATCGTTCCGATATATGTAAAAGCAATTTGCAACACACGGACAACACTTTTCATACTGATCCCCCTTATGTTCTTATAGTACAAGTTATGACACAACAGAACTGGACATGACTATGAACGTATTTAACTGAAGAAAAAGCAGTAAAAACGGTTGATAGAACATAGATAGGTGTGTTACTTTTACGGAAAGGAACTGGAACTATTTTAGGGGGACCCTTCATGGATTTATTAAAACGGAAAATTACGGACGAAGGCGTCATCGTATCAGACGACGTTCTAAAATTGGATGCGCTGCTTAATCATCAGGTAGATCCGCAGCTTACGATGGAAATGGGAAAGGAATTTGCGAGTCTCTTTCGCGAGGAAGGCGTGACTAAGGTAGTCACCGTAGAGTCTTCAGGCATTGCAGTTGCCTTTGCAACGGCCTATGAGCTAGGCGTACCGCTCGTCTTCGCAAGAAGAAAGAAGACGCTGCTTGCAGATGCTGATTCCTTAAGTGAACGTGTCCCTTCATTTACGAAGGGGATCGTGACAGATATTATTATCTCCCGCCAATTTCTATCGAAAGAGGACCGAGTTTTGTTCATCGATGATATTATTGCGAATGGAGATGCGGCAAGAGGACTTATTAAAATTGTTGAGCGCTCCGGTGCATCGCTGGTTGGCGTTGGGGTCGTTGTGGAGAAATGTTTTCAAAATGGGGCTAGTTCAATACGTGAACAAGGAATTCGTCTTGAATCACTAGCTAAAATCACTTCGCTTGCGAATGGTAAAATTACATTTGCCGACGAACGAGCCTGAGCCTATACGGCAACAATTCCTTTGCAGCAATAAATTTATGGCTTATAATAGGGTTAACTAGGGAGAGGAGGCAGTAACATGGGGAAAGAACCGGTAACTGAACAATTCTTTATGGATAAATTAACGGAAGCAAAGGTTCATTTCGAGCGTGCAGTAGATTGTAAACATACTGAATTTGATGACCTTTATCCCTATATGATTGAACATCCTCAGTTCTTTTGGTATAAACGCTATGTTGCTTGGTCCGAATTGTTGACCATTGTAAGCTTATGCGAACAACTGTCTTTCGATTGGAAGAAACAGTTTACTCCGAGCCAAGTGGAATACTTAGAACAACGAGTGATGTCTGCCAAAGTGCTTGATTTCTGGTTCGAGAATAACGATAGCAAAGAGCATGCGCAGCGGCAATAAATTTAGGAATATTAGAAATGAACACACGTACAGAGACCTGAATGAGATGAATCATTTAGGTCTCTTTTTTGAGGAGGAGACATTAGGTAATGATTAGCGATGAACAACTGAATACATACCGCCTTTCTGGAGAGAAGGTGAGGGTCGTTCGCGATGCGCTTGAGACGAATGATGTGATTGGCATCGTTGTCGCTTGGGATGAGGAGCACGTCTTAATCCGCAGACAAAATCGGCGTGTCGTAAAATTAAACCGATCCTACGATATCCAGCCTTTTAGCACTCCGCGCCGTAATCCTTTCGAGTGAAGGAATTAACTGTGTTCTGAAGGCGATGTATGAATATAGAATGAAACAGGAGAGTCGTTTATAAGGAGCGGCTCTTCTACTGTTTCACGAGGTCTGTATCCTAAATAAGCACGCATCCGTTTCATCATTTCAGCTCGAAATGTCGACCATAGAATATTCATTTGACCGTGATATCCACGGCATTCGTAATGCGCTGTAATGCCAGCATCGCTTTGCTTAATCGAATAGACACGAATGTGATGCTGCTGAAACTGCTTCTTCGCTTCACGAAGGAGCAGTGATACCCTGTCAATAGCTGTCTGAACAACTTCAATATATAGTTCTGGTGTTTTAAATACGCCGCTCTGTTCCATAATTTTGGAATCCCGTTCAAATACACGCTGTATAAATATATAGATTAAATAACTTTTAATCAGTGACAATTCATCGTTAGTGATAAGCACCGATGCCATTATGCCCACCTGCCTTATGTAAAAATACGAACTTACGTTCCTATTTTACCCGAACATGTGTCATTTAATCAAGGTGAAATCCATACATTCAAGCTGTAAATTATTGGGGTCATTTAGAAGGTTGACTCTCCATTTTATGCGTGATATCATAAACATTGTCGCTGAAGAACATCAGTGTACATTTATACTTGCGGTCGTGGCGGAATTGGCAGACGCGCACGGTTCAGGTGAACGTGAGCCTGTCCGATAGCCTAAGCGTTGATATTCCGCGGTTTTACG
>NZ_JAGGKP010000006.1 GCF_017873765.1 Paenibacillus sediminis | reverse complement strand
TCCACGCGTACCCATACCGAACACGACCGTTAAGCCCTCCAGCGCCGATGGTACTTGGACCGAAGGGTCCTGGGAGAGTAGGACGTTGCCAAGCAAAAAACCACTGTTGATGAATATCGGCAGTGGTTTTTTTGTTGCATTTGCAATATTTATGATACGACAATTTGATTACTTATACCCCTTGCGGTACTGATAAACCAAGACCTTCTGCAATACGCTGCCCAAACTCTGGATCTGCTTTATACCAATGTCCAATTTGACGATGTTTAATTTCGTCCTTCTCAACAGGCTTCATCGAACTGACGATGTTCTCAACCAGACGTTCACGTTCTTCTTCGCTTAATAGACGATACAAGTCACCAGGCTGAGTATAATGATCGTCATGATCATATCCTACACTATTAGCTTCACCAGATACCTCGAAAGGAAGCGGCTTATTCTGAGGTGATTCTGTTGGTCCACCCAAGCTGTTTGGTTCGTAATAAACAGAACCGCCTCCATTGTTATCGGCTCGCATTTGTCCATCACGCTGATAATGATGTACCTCTGCTTGTGGACGGTTGATTGGCAACGTATTGTGGTTGGCGCCGACGCGATAACGATGAGCGTCCGAGTATGCGAACAGTCGGCCTTGCAGCATTTTATCTGGAGAAGCTTCAATACCAGGCACAAATGATCCAGGAGAGAATGTTGCCTGTTCAACTTCAGCAAAATAATTTTGAGGGTTTCGATTTAGTACCATACGGCCTACTTCAATTAATGGATAGTCTTTCTGCGACCATACTTTCGTGACATCGAACGGATCAAAACGATACGTATTCGCATCTTCAAGCGGCATAATTTGAACGTACAGTTTCCACGCAGGGAAGTCGCTGTTTTCTATAGCATTAAACAAGTCCTCTGTATGATAATCTGGATTTTCACCTGCTAGCTTAGCAGCAAGGTTGACATCAAGGTTCTTAATACCTTGTTCTGTTTTGAAGTGGTATTTCACCCATACGGCTTGACCTTCCGCATTCACCCATTTGAATGTGTGGCTTCCGTAACCATTCATATGTCTAAAGGTTGCAGGAATTCCGCGGTCAGACATAAGGATTGTTACTTGATGTAAAGATTCAGGAGACAAGGACCAGAAATCCCACACAGCGTTAGGATTTTTCAAGTGCGTTTGCGGGTGACGTTTTTGAGTATGGATGAAGTCAGGGAATTTAATGGCATCACGAATGAAGAAAACAGGGGTGTTGTTGCCGACAAGGTCATAGTTGCCTTCCTCTGTATAAAATTTCACAGCGAAACCACGAGGATCGCGTACCGTATCGGCCGAACCTAGTTCACCGGCAACGGTAGAAAACCGAATGAAGAGTGGAGTGCGCTTACCTACTTCTGATAGAAATTTAGCTTTTGTAAACCCGGTGAGGTCATTGGTTACTTCGAAATAGCCGTGTGCACCTGCCCCTTTAGCATGAACGACACGCTCAGGTACGCGTTCTCTGTTGAAATGGGCTAATTTTTCAAGTAGGTGGACATCCTGTATAAGTGTTGGACCACGTGAACCGGCTGTCATGGAGTTCTGGTTATCCCCAACGGGAGCACCCCAGCTTGTAGTAAGAGTTTTGTTATTTGTACTCAAATACATCACCTCTTAAAAATGGATTTTATTACTATATTTACAAGATAACGATTTACAAACAAATAATCAATCCTTTTTAAAAATAATTATAAATAAAAGAAGGCCGCCGTTGAGTTAATTTCAACAGTAGCCTTTTCTGTTTTAAGATATCTTCCACAGCCGAGTGAACATGTATATGCCGAAGAGAGTAATATTGAATACCGCGGATATCAGAAAGATAGAATACGTGCCCCACCATAAAACGATCCATCCCGAAGCAAACACGGCAATCGGCATCCCGGTTCTAAACAGCATTCCTGTAATTCCAGCGATTCGTCCCATTAGCCGTGCAGGGGACTGCTCTTGGCGGAACGTATAGACGGAAATATTATATAGAGCACCCGCTAGTCCGTACATGAACAATGCGAATATGAAGGTTGCTAGATTATGAGTGAGAAAGAAGAGCGCATAAGACAGTCCGCATAGTAGTGTTGAAAGGCCAAATATTTTTCCAAGACCTAATCGGCTTCTAAGTTTGCTAATCAGCAGACTTCCAAGTAAACCGCCAAGACCAGTCATGGATAAAATAGCGGCAAGCATTGAGGACTGAAGATGCAGTACGTCTTTAGCCAAGAAAATGATGGTGGTGCCGACTACCGTCGTTGTACAGTTAAACAGCATAACGAAGACGGTTACGAGCAGCAGCAATTTTTGTGAAAAGAAATGAACGAACCCTTCCCGAAAAGCCTGCACAAAACTCGTTTCATTGCCATGCGCGGGACGCTCCGATTCAAAGGGCAGGCGATTCAAAATAATGAGGGATAGAATATAGCAACCAGCCGTCGTCCAAATTCCATATGCCATATTCGTGAATAAGAGAAGAATGCCTGAAAACGCCGGACCCATAATACTAATTAACGTATCCATAAATGCAAATTTAGCATTTGCTGAAGTCAGCTGCGATGGAGCAACGCTAAGTTTGACCATACTGACCTGAGCATTGAAAAATCCGTAATTGAACGTCATCAATAAGAACCCTAACGCATAATAGACTATAAGAATATGGATGTTCATTTGAAAAAGATACCCGAAAATAAAAAGTAACAGCGCCTGAGAACCAACCATCCACATGACCCATTTTTTCTTATTCACCCGATCAACGAGGACTCCGATAAGGACAGCAAATAAAAAGTTAGGCAAAAGCTCTGCCGTTCGCATCGATGCCACGGATACAGAGGAATGGGTAATATCGTACATCATTAACGGCAATACAATTTCATACATCTTGTTACCGACGGTAAGTAACAGCACACTGCTTAAAAGTAAGGTGAAGGGTCTACTTCTCCACAAGGAAATTTGACGCTCTGCTATAGACAATTGAAAAGCCCCCTTAAACTAAATAAGATTAGATTTGCTCTCATTTTAGCCGGGGGCACGTCATATAAAAATGGCAAACATGAATACGACAATTTCCACTTTTAGAATAACAGCAGTAAGCTATCTATTTACCCATTAAACTCTCATGTTTGAACCATATATCTTTGAAATCCACCCACCCTTTCGCATTCACTTTTAATCCCTGTAATACTGGGTGAGCTGTCACACTGACACTTTTATTGACTAAGAAAATAATGGCAGATTGATCTTTTAATTCGTTTTCAATAGTTTGAAGATATTGATATTGTTTTTCTTGAAGTGGCTCCGTTGTAACCTTCTTTAATAGATCGTCTATAGAAGACTTAAGACTTGGATGCAAATGATTATTTATAAAACTGTACGTTGACTTGTATGATTCAATGAATCGGATCAAGCCTTCGCTAAGCGCAATTTCAAATAGAATCATGTCCGCTTGTTCCTTCACTTCAGGCATGAGCAGGTCTCTCCATGAAACGATGTTGACGTCAATTGATATTCCGTGCTTTGCGTACTCACGCTGCAGCCACCATGCATCCTGAGCATGACGAGGGTATGTGACAAGCGTAAGAACTTCTCCTTGATAAGCGGATTTTCGAAGCTCTTCTAGAGCATATTCATAAGTCCACTTAGGATCTGATGGTACAGATTTATTCGAAATATTCGGGAATCCAAAACCGTCAGCAGGTGAAAGTCTCGGCTCTCCAAGCTCATCAATAAGCTGCTGTCTGTTAATGAGATAATTAAGTGCTCTGCGAAACTGAATATTTTGAACAATTCCAGGTTTATTCATATTGATTGTTAGCACATTACATCCGGATATCATCTCGTCCTCATTCCAGCGGGAATCGGGAGCTTGATCTGCTTCGCCGGTATGGACAAGTAAAACATCGCTGGCAGATCCCATAACGAAAGGTTCAGCGGCTTCCGGAATGACAATGATTTCAATGTGGTCGATGAATGCTCTGCTCTGATAATAACGATCAAACGCCTCGATGATGCAAATTTCGTTCGTATATTTGACGACCCGATAAGGTCCCGAACCGACGGGCAATCTAGATTGTGATTCTGCTTGGCTGGCACTGTGTATTTCCTCGTATACATCTTGCGGGACGATGGATGCAGGTGAATAGCTTAAATATAGAAGGAGCAGATGGTTTGGTTTATGCAAATCAATCTGGACCGTGTATCTGGACAAGATCGAGATGGACTGAACATCTTGGGCGAGCCAGCTCTGGGGAGAATGACTTAGCCTCTCCAAGCTGAACTTTACGTCATCCGCGATTAATTCTCTGCCATGGTGGAACTGCACTCCTTTTCGCAAATAAAAAATCCACTGTGTCGCTTGTTCGTTGCTAATCCAATCATGGGCGAGTGCACCGATAAACTGTTGATGATCATAGTCATAATCGATTAATGTGTTAAACACTTGCTTAATCATGTGATTGTCCAGCGAATAATAGGAATGAACGGGATCAAGCGTATGAATAGGGCGGTATACCGGCAGTCTGAGCGATTCAACGTATTGATAATCTTCATTGTTCACCTGATACCCGAAGTAAGCTGACATAAAGCTCATAAACCGATTCTGGTCATATATTCCGTCTCCGAACTGTTTAATAAGCTCAAAAGCCGCTTCAATTTCTCCCTTATGTACAAACGCTTCAGCCTCGCGCTCCAATATTTCTGCTGCATCCGCAAGGAAGGTCAATTGAGAAGTATGGCCTCTGCCCCGGCCAGAAACAAACTGCACCCATCCGAGATCGATTAGTTTATGAATAATAATTTTGGCGTTCTTCGGTGTGCAATAGAGCGAATTTGCGATTTCATCCATCGTTACGTGAAATGGATATCTCTCTATTTGAGTGGGAAATGACTTTCTTAACTGAAGGTAATCTTGTACGAGCCGCATCTCTTGCTCCCCTAACACATAAAGTCAGTAGATTGTTATCTTCAATGTAACACATTTTATTTGCTCGCAGGATAGAGAATAAAGAGGACCCAAGTTCTAGGCATATTCTTTTCTTGGCAGTATTAGGGGAGAGGAGTATGATCGAATGTAGTGAGTTCGTCTTTCTAACTTATATAGGATAAAATATGAATGTTGGGCAGGTGCGTCATGGAGACAACAACAGCGAAAGTGGAGACAGAAGCGAATAGCGACTCAAACAGCCGCCAGAAGGCATTATTTATTGTTGTCGTATTTCTTTATTGGTTCTCAACGTATATTTACGTTCCGATACTGTCGCCGTATATTGAGCATTTAGGAGCTTCCTATACCTTCCTTGGTATGGTGCTTGGGGTGTACGGCTTAATGCAAATTATATTTAGGCTTCCGCTTGGCATTTGGTCTGATTTCTTAAATAGACGCCGCCCGTTCATTATGCTCGGCATTATATCAAGCGGGGTTAGCGGATTTGCATTTGCGCTGACGGATCAGCTAGGCTGGGCGCTCTTTGCCAGAGCGTTAGCAGGCATTGCCGCTTCAACGTGGGTCGTATTTACTGTAGCCTACTCTGGTTATTTTGCTCAGGAGGAAGTCACAAAGGCGATGAGTGTCATGCAGTTTACGACTGTCATCGCTCAGCTTACGAGCATGATGATCAGCGGTTATTTGGTCGATACATGGAACTGGAAAGTACCTTTTATGCTGGGTGGTATCATTTCGGTGATCGCGCTGGTGCTTTCTTTTTATATGAAGGATAGGCAAGAAAGTACAAGGGCAGCGATGAAGCTTAAAGACTTGGTCCCGGTTATGCGCGAACCGATGTTGTTTAAGGTGTCATTTTTGTCCATTCTGGCACACTGTATTTTGTTTATTACGATGTTCGGATATACGCCGAATCAGGCCATTGCCCTCGGGGCTAGTAAAAACGACCTTGCATGGCTTACCCTGTCGTTTATGGTGCCGCATGCGCTGACGACATTGTTCGCAGGCAAATATTTTGTGCAGCGTTTTGGCGAACGGGCTACGATTGTGCTTGGGTATATGGGAAGCGCAGTTTTCACATTTTTTATTCCTGCGGCCCACAGTTTCTTATGGCTTTGTATTACCCAGATTTTTAATGGTCTATTCCAGGGACTTATTTTTCCGCTTCTGCTTGGCAAATCGGTTGAACATATTGAACCGGAGAAGAGAGCAACAGCAATGGGGTTTTATCAGGCGGTGTACGCGGTCGGGATGTTTATAGGCCCATTCGCAGCCGGATGGGTCAGCAACCAGTGGGGCCTTGCTGTCGGTTTTAGATTAGCGGCGGTTGTTGCTTTCTGCGCGAGTGTACTGGCATTTTACTGGATAAAGCGGAAGAGCAAAGGCCCTGTTTCCGTTAGTGAAAGCTAGAATCAGAATTTAATTTAGATAAAGTAGAGTCAATCTCATAGGAGTTGGGGAAGATGAGCAGCAACATATGGACAGAAAAGCATCATATTGAATCAGAGGATGTCGATTTTAAAGCGGATTTTTGCTTGTCTAAACATCTTGAGGTGTTCCAAAGAGCTTCCGACCGGGATATGGAACAGCTCGGCGTCACACGGGATCATATGATAGAGCTTGGTCTTGGATGGATGTTGATTACGTTAGACTTGGAATTACACCGGATTCCGAAAGTGTTCGAGCATGTGAGTGTAGAGACGTGGAGCAAGGGATCGAAAGGTGCCATGTGGCAGCGCGATTATTTGATGCTTGATGAACAGCAGCAGGAGACGGCGAAGGCTCGGTCGATTTGGGTGCTGGTTGATATTGAAAAACGCAGAATCGTTCGCCCCTCAGCATTACAGCAAGAAGTTCCTTACAATACAGAGAAGTCTTTAGGAGAACCACCCGAAAAGGTAGCAATTCCAGAAGAATTGGAACTGCGCCCTGCTTATTCAATGACTGTAAAATACAGCGGCATCGATATTAACGGACATCTTAACAATGCCCGCTATGCAGATCTATGTTATGATGCATTGACAGCTGACGAACTTATAAATCTAGAAGCTGCAAGATTTCAAATTACTTATGTGCATGAAGCGCGTCTCGATGATGAGATTATTGTGCTTCGCTCAGAGATGCACGAAGGACGGATTTATTTCCGCGGGGAAGGACAAGACGGAAATCATTATTTCGAGGCTTGTCTGACGGTACGATGAAAGAGAAGGAGTAAAGGATGAAGACATTAGTATTAGCGGAAAAACCATCTGTCGCCCGTGAAATTGCGCGCGTCATGGGGAGCCGTGAGAAGCATAAAAGTTATTTTGAAGGACCGAAATACATTGTTACTTGGGCACTAGGTCATCTTGTTGGACTTGCTGAGCCTGAGGATTATGATCATAAATATCAGACTTGGTCGTTAGAGGATTTACCGATTTTACCGGAAAAGATGAAGCTGAAAGTGCTGCGCGAGACGAATCATCAGTTCAAAGCGATTAGTCAGCTTGCGAAGCGCCAGGACATCGATGAATTAATTATTGCAACCGATGCGGCGAGAGAAGGGGAGCTGCTGGCAAGGTGGATTATGCAAATGCTTCGCTGGAACAAACCGTTTAAGCGGCTATGGATTTCGTCACAGACGGATAAGGCGATTCGCGAAGGGTTTGCTTCGCTCAGACCAGGCTCACAGTTTAACCGACTGTACGAGTCCGCTCGCTGCCGTGCGGAAGCAGACTGGATGATTGGGCTTAATGTGACGCGAGCGCTCACTGTGAAATATAATGCGCAGCTGTCGGCAGGACGGGTGCAGACACCGACGCTTGGCATGATTATGGACCGTGAGAATGAGATCCGGCAGTTTAGATCAGAGGAATATTATACGCTGCGCGGGAACTTTGGCAGCTTTGAAGCAGTATGGCGCGGCGCTAACAACGATTCTCGTATATTTGATGCTGAACAGGCTAAATCATTGCGTCAGAAGCTGGAAGGCCGCTTAGGCAAAATTGTTAAAGTGAAGAAGAGCGAGAAAGTGGTGCCCCATCCGCTCGCCTATGATTTAACAGAACTGCAGCGTGACGCCAACAAACGGTTCGGCTTCTCTGCGAAGCAGACGTCCAATGTTCTGCAGCGGCTATATGAGCAGCATAAGCTAGTCACATATCCCCGGACAGATTCTCGTTACTTAACCTCTGACATGGTGGGCACGCTGAAGGAACGGCTTGAAAGTGTAGCGGTAGGGCCATATGCTGCTGCCATTCGTCCGCTCCTTCGTAAATCTCTTCCGATTACAAAACGTATTGTGGACGACAGCAAAGTGTCCGATCACCATGCGATTATTCCGACGGAACAGACGGTCATTTTAAATGCGCTAAGCACCGAGGAACGTAAGCTGTATGACCTTATCGTGCGCCGATTTATCAGCTTGTTCTATCCGGCTGCTAAGTATGACGCCGTGAATGTAACCGTAAGTGTGGACGGCGAAAGCTTTCATGCGAAAGGAATAACCGTCAAGGATCAAGGCTGGCGAGCGGTATATGAAGGAGAGCAAATGGAAGAATCGGATGATGATTCCGCGGAGGATATGACTGAAAGCGGCGTAACGCTTCCCGTTCTGAATGAAGGGGATTCCGTTAAGATTGAACGGATTGCTGCAATCAGTGGACGAACGATGCCTCCCAAACGTTATACCGAAGCGGCTCTGCTTAGTCAAATGGAGAAGCACGGGCTAGGTACACCGGCGACAAGAGCAGATATTATTGAAAAGCTTGTCAGCTCAGACACGATTGAACGGCAAGGAAATATGCTGCTTCCAACGGGCAAAGGAATTCAGCTTATCGAGCTAGTCTCACCTGAACTGCGTACTCCGCAGCTAACCGCAAGATGGGAGGCAGAGCTGGAGAAAATTGCGCGCGGAGAAGGTCGTCCAGAGCCGTTTATTCGTGGTATTCGGAAAATGGCTGAAGAGCTGGTATCCGGCGTAAAAGGGAGCAGCGCTTCGTATAAGCCGCACAATGTCTCAAACAGTCATTGTCCGGATTGCGGGGAGAGATTGCTCGAGAAAAAATCGAAGCGCGGCAAAATGCTCGTTTGTCCAAATCAGGAGTGCGGTTATCGCCGCTCTGCTGAGAAACGTCTGTCTAACCGTCGCTGTCCGCAGTGCCATAAGAAAATGGAGCTGAAGGAAGGAAAAGCAGGGATGTTCGTTCAGTGCATTACTTGCGGAATTACGGAAGTATTGAATAAGGATTCGCAGCATGTCAACAAGCGTGAGCAACAAAAATTGATGAAACAATATGCGAAGCAAGAATCGATCGGTTCAAACTTAGGTGATCTGCTTAAAGCGGCACTTGCTCAGAAAGATCAAGATTAATCAGGCATAAAACGTCTAAAATCAAGGGACTCTATCGCTAGGGAGGTGATCGATCGTGCCGCATAATAAGTCACTAAAGATCAGAGACCAGCAGAATAAGTCCAGTATTCTTGAAGAGAACAGGACGATTCGTTCCAAGAAAGCGACGAAATATCCGCCTAGTTTGAATGGAATTCCTAAAGATCAGTCTTAATAGTAATGCCATATGTGAAGAAGCAGGAGTCAGCTGATCTCCTGCTTCTTACATATTAATCCTTCTTAGCTTGCGCCTCGTCTTTGATCTCACTCCGGAAGGCATCAACGCTGTTTAAACGTCTAGCGTTTTTATCCTCAATCGCTTCCCGCTCTTCTGATGAAATTTCATCTCCAAATTCATTCAAATAATCTTGTGCCTCATGAAAATTTTGGAGCGTGTTCTGCACGCTGTGAACCAGCTTCTCAACATTATCCTCTCGATTGTCGGGTTTAGCCATTCATCATACCTCCTAGTTGTAAAAGAACAAAGTTATGCTCATAACGGCTAAAATTCGAAGCCGCCTGATGACACATTAATAAGTGTCTCAAGCTAGTTCAAGACTTATTCATGAAAGCACTGTATTTATTGGTTCGGCAGTTTTATAATATAAATATAGGTTGGCAATATAGGTTATTGAATCAAAAGGTCCTTGAAAAGGGGGTGCCTTGCCCAACTTGCAGAACGGTCTTATTTTTTGGTTTATTTGTATGAATGCAGTAGGCTACTTAGTGATGTCAGAGGATAAGAAGCGTTCCCGTTTCAAACGAGAACGTGTCTCAGAAAGGACACTTTTTTTGCTGGCAGCGATTGGGGGTGCACTTGGCGTCTTAATTGCGATGTATCGTAAAAGGCATAAGACAAGGCATCTTAGTTTCCGATTAGGGATACCGATGTTGCTCTTTTTAAATGCAGTATTGTATGGATACTTTTGGATGGCGAATTGATTAGGTTACAATTCAAACGACAACGAGAGAGGTGCTTTCACATGTTATTTTCTAAAATTGTCATTGCTTACGATGGCTCGAAAGCTTCTAATAAAGCGTTTGATAAAGCGATTGAACTTGTAAAAGCAGAGCCTGGCGCGCAGCTCTATGTCGTTCATGTGCATGACTATCAACGTGGATATATTGGGGAAATACTTGCTCCAATTCCAGCTTCCGTGATTAAAGAGCTTAATGATGCGGCGGTTCAAATCGTAGAAGAAGTGAAACAGCGCGTTAAAGACGCGGGTGTTAATGGTGTAGTGGATATGATTCAAGGTTCGCCGGCAGAAGCGATTTTGAACTATGCCAAAGAGAAAGACGCTGACGTTATTGTTATGGGCAGCCGGGGGCTCGGAACGATCCGAGAATTTGTGCTCGGCAGCGTAAGTCACAATGTCGTTCAACATTCGAAAATCCCTGTACTCATTATGAAATAATATCTTGTTTAACATAAGAGGAGTGCTTTGTTAAGGTAAAGCACTCCTTTTTATTGTTTAATAAAAAACGAACATTATTAAATGTAAAAATATGAATGTTCGTGTTTAGGTTGACATGAACGTGACGTGATTGTTAAACTGTTTATAAAGATATACTAATCTCGTATAAATTCGGGGATATGGCCCGAAAGTCTCTACCCGAAAACCTTAAATTTTCGGACTACGAGGGAATGCCTATAGAATGGAGGGGCTATGCCTGTGCACACCCTTTTGTTTTGTACACTTTTCTTACACAAAGTAAGCTGTATTCCCAGTCCGATATCGTGAAAATACGTGTATTTTCATGGGGTCGGACTTTTTTCATGTATAAATAAAGACTTGGGAGAAAGTAGGTTGGAACATGACAATTCAGGTTGGTGTCATTATGGGTAGCCAGTCCGATTGGGAAACGATGCAGCATGCTTGTCTGATTCTCGAGGAACTAGGTATTCCTTATGAGAAAAAAGTAGTATCAGCACACCGGACGCCAGATCTCATGTTTGAATATGCAGAGCAAGCAGAAGGCCGCGGTCTGAAAGTGATTATTGCAGGGGCAGGCGGCGCAGCACATTTGCCTGGGATGGTCGCTTCGAAGACGGTACTTCCGGTCATTGGCGTCCCGGTCAAATCAGCAGCGCTAAATGGACTTGATTCCTTATTGTCGATTGTACAAATGCCGGGAGGCGTTCCTGTAGCAACTGTCGCGATTGGCAAAGCAGGGGCAGTGAATGCTGGGCTGCTGGCAGCGCAAATATTGGCTACTTCAAATCCGGATGTTAGAAATCGGCTTCAGGAACGTCGCAGCAGAATTCGCGAAGAAGTGCTGGAAAGCAGTGATTTATTATGATACATATTGATGGCCGAGATCATGTGCTGATGCCGGGTTCCACGATTGGCGTATTAGGCGGCGGGCAGCTTGGACGAATGATGGCTTTGGCAGGAACGAATCTAGGGTATCGTTTTGTAACGCTTGATCCAACTCCAGATGCACCGTGTGGGCAAGTCGCTCAGCAAATTACAGCTGCGTACGACGATATCGAGTCAGCGAAGAAGTTAGCGAAGCGGTCAGACGTCATTACGTATGAGTTCGAAAATGTCGATTCGAACGTCGCTGCACTGCTAGAAAAGGAGTCTTATGTTCCACAAGGCAGCCGCCTTCTTTATACGACGCAGCACAGGCTTCGTGAGAAGCGGGCGATCGAAGCAGCGGGAGTTAAAGTTGCACCATATGCGGAAATCCAAAGTGAAGATGATTTACAGCTAGCAGTCGAGCGACTTGGAATACCGGCTGTTCTCAAGACTGCCACTGGAGGATATGACGGAAAAGGACAATGGGTAATAAGGTCGGAAACGGAAATAGCCGAGGCGTACAGCACGCTTGCTAAAGCAAGTACTGAGCTCGTGCTGGAGCAGTTTATCGCCTTCGAACGTGAGCTGTCGGTCATTGTCGCACGCAGTCCTCGGGGTGAATTGAGTACTTTTCCCGTATCGGAAAATATTCATGTGGATAACATTCTTCATATATCGATTGTTCCAGCAAGAATTCCCCAAGAGATTCAGAACAGGGCGCAGCAGCTAGCGGCGCAAGTTGCCGAGTCTATGGAAGCGGCAGGGCTTCTGGCGGTCGAAATGTTCCTGACAGGTGATGGAGAACTCTATGTGAATGAGCTCGCTCCAAGGCCTCATAATTCTGGGCATTATACAATGGATGCTTGCGTCACATCGCAGTTTGAACAGCACGTACGTGCGATATGCAACTTGCCGTTAGGCAAGACTAACCTATTAACACCTGTTGTCATGGTTAACATTCTTGGTGAGCATTTAGAAGCCGTGGTGGAGAGACTTGGAACAAGTGACGATACGGCTGATCGGCTGGGTGTTGTTCCTAAGCTTCATCTTTATGGCAAGAAAGAGGCAAAAGAGAAAAGAAAAATGGGTCATATTAACCTCCTGTGCCGTGATGTGGAGGATGGACTCGATTGGATTCATGAAACTAATATTTGGAGGAAAATAAACAGATGATCGAACGTTACAGCAGGCCGGAAATGAGAGCAATTTGGACTGAAGAAAATAAATTTAAAGCATGGCTGGAAGTAGAATTATGCGCTTGTGAAGCTTGGGCTGAGCTTGGCGTCATTCCGCAGGAAGATGTAAAACGGCTTCGCCAAAATGCCAAATTCGACATTGACCGCATCTACGAAATTGAGCAGGAGACGCGCCATGATGTCATTGCATTTACACGTACCGTATCCGAAAGCCTTGGAGAAGAACGGAAATGGGTTCATTATGGACTGACTTCGACAGACGTTGTGGATACAGCTCTAGGTTATTTGCTTAAACAAGCGAATGACATTTTGGAGAAAGATATTTTGAACTTCATTGAAATTTTGAAAAACAAAGCGATTGCTTATAAAGATACCGCGATGATGGGTCGTACACATGGCGTTCATGCTGAGCCGACAACGTTTGGCCTTAAAATGGCGCTGTGGTACGAAGAAATGAAACGTAATTTAGAGCGTTTCCGTCATGCGGCTCACGGCGTCCAGTTCGGAAAAATCTCGGGTGCCGTTGGTACATATGCCAACATTGATCCGATGGTCGAACAGTTTGTATGCGAGAAGCTTGGCATTAGCCCGGCTCCGATCTCGACACAGACGTTACAGCGTGATCGTCATGCGGAATACATCGCGACAATTGCTCTAATCGCAACGTCACTAGATAAATTTGCAACTGAAATTCGTGCACTTCAGAAGAGTGAAGTTCGCGAAGTAGAAGAAGCTTTTGCCAAAGGACAAAAAGGTTCTTCCGCAATGCCTCATAAACGCAATCCAATCGGTTGTGAGAATATTTCAGGTCTTGCGCGTGTGCTTCGCGGTTATGTCGTGTCCGCTTACGAAGATGTAGTACTTTGGCATGAACGCGACATTTCGCATTCTTCGGTAGAACGCGTTATTTTACCGGATGCAACAATGTTGCTTAACTATATGCTGAATCGCTTTGGAAACATTGTGAACAACTTGACGGTATTCCCGGAAAATATGAAGCGTAATATGAGCCGTACGTTCGGCGTACCATTCTCAGGCCGCGTGATGACGAAGCTGATCGACAAAGGTTTTAGTCGCGAGCAAGCGTATGATACGGTGCAGCCGCGTGCGATGCAAGCATGGGAAGAACAACGCCAATTCCGTGACATTGTTGAAGCGACGCCAGAAATTACAGCTGTGCTTAGCCCGGAAGAAATTGAAGATGCATTTAATCCAAGCTGGCACTTGAAACATGTAGATACGATTTTCAAAAAGCTTGGCTTAATTTAAATAAGTACTCATTTAATAGAGTAAATCGCTCAAGGGAGAGGAGAGTTTTACATGGAATCGAAAGCAGCTATGGCATTATCGACTGCAAAACCGTTTGTAAATGCGCCGCTCGTTTATAAGGGTAAGGTGCGGGAGCTGTACGACCTTGGTGAACATTTTTTGATGGTTGTAACGGACCGCATTTCCGCATTTGATTACGTGTTAGAGCCTCCTGTTCCTGAGAAGGGAAATGTGCTCAATCAGCTCAGCAAGTTTTGGTTTCAGAAGACAGCTCATCTTATGGAAAATCACGTTGTGCACACGGATGTAGAGCTTTTGGGGTCTGTCATCACTGATAAAGATATGATGAAAGATCGCATCATGGTGACGAAGAAAGCAGAGCGTATCGACATCGAGTGTGTAGTTAGAGGCTATATTACAGGAGGTGGGTGGCGGCAGTATCAGCAGAGCGGCTTGGTTAACGGTATTAGGTTGCCAGAGGGCTTGCGAAAAAACGAACAGCTGCCTGAGCCTATGTTCACGCCTGCTGCTAAAAATGACGTCGGCCATGATGTAGACATTACGTTCGAGCAGATGCAGAAGCTCATTGGAGAGCAGCTAGCAATCGAACTTAAAGAGAAAAGTTTGAAACTGTACGCATTCGCAAGTGAATATTGTGCCGAGCGAGGTATTATCGTTGCTGACTGCAAGTTCGAGTTTGGCGTTATAGACGGCAAAGTGATTTTAATCGATGAAATTTTTACACCGGACGCTTCGCGCTTTTGGGCGAAGGATAACTACTTGCTGGACGTTGAGATCGACAGTATGGATAAAGAACCGGTAAGAACGTATTTGGCATCATCCGATTGGGATAAAAATAGTCAGCCAAAGCCGCTGCCTAGGGAAGTGGTAGCAGAGACAACGCGGCGCTATACCGAAATATATCAAAGGCTTACAGGTCAGTAATCATATCATTCACCATCTCGTGGGGAGGAACTTGAACAATGATTAAAGCGACGGTCTATGTCACCATCAAACAAAGCGTATTGGATCCGCAAGGGGTTGCGGTGCGAGGTGCACTGCATTCTATGGAATTTACCGAAGTAGAGGGCGTTCGTATCGGCAAATATATGGAGCTGACGCTGAACACGAATGACCGAAATGAAGCAGCGGAGCGTGTGACCGAAATGTGCGAGAAGCTGCTAGCCAACACGGTTGTCGAAGACTACCGCTTTGAATTGGAGGGGTAAGTCTTATGAAATTCGCTGTACTTGTATTTCCAGGGTCTAATTGTGACATTGACTGTTATAAAGCGGTAGAGGAAACGACCGGTGAGCCGGTAGATTATGTATGGCATACGGCCACGGACTTATCGGAATATGATTGCATACTTGTTCCCGGCGGTTTCTCCTATGGGGATTACTTAAGATGCGGGGCGATTGCTCGTTTTGCGCCTGTCATGGCTGAGGTTGCTAAGGCTGCTGAGCAAGGCAAATATGTTCTAGGCATTTGCAATGGATTTCAAATATTAACGGAGGCGGGGCTCCTTCCCGGGGCATTACGGCGCAACACATCGATGAAGTTCATCTGCCAAGATTCGAAGCTTCAAGTTGTGAATCATACAACACCATTTACGAGTGAGTACGCTGCTGGAGAGGAAATTACGATACCGATCGCGCACGGAGAGGGCAACTATTATTGTGATGAAGCGACTCTAGAGCGATTGAAAGCAAACAATCAGATTGTTTTCCGTTATTCCCATAATCCGAACGGTTCAACGGACGACATTGCTGGCATTTGCAATGAGCGCGGCAACGTCGTCGGAATGATGCCCCATCCCGAGCGGGCAGTAAGTTCAATTCTTGGATCAGAAGATGGTAAACGCATGTTCACATCAATACTGACAGCTTGGAGGGATCAATATGGCGCAGCAACTGTGGGCTAAAGAACCGACGGCAGAGCAAATTGCCGAGCAGCAAATATATAAGCAGATGGGCGTATCAGACTCTGAATACGAACTGATCTGCGGTTTCCTTGGGCGTAAACCGAATTATACGGAAATTGGCGTATTCAGCGTCATGTGGTCTGAGCACTGTGCGTATAAGAACTCCAAGCCGCTGCTTCGCCGTTTTCCAACTAGCGGCCCCCGCGTTCTAATGGGTCCAGGCGAAGGTGCCGGTATTGTCGACATTGGCGATAACCAAGCGGTTGTATTTAAAATTGAAAGCCATAACCATCCTTCCGCTGTTGAACCTTATCAAGGGGCAGCGACAGGGGTTGGCGGTATCATTCGTGATATTTTCTCTATGGGAGCAAGACCTGTTGCCATTTTGAACTCTTTACGATTCGGTAAGCTCGAGAGTGATCGTGTTAAATATTTGTTCGAAAATGTCGTGTCTGGTATTGCAGGTTACGGCAACTGTATCGGAATTCCGACAGTAGGCGGCGAAGTGATGTTCGATGACAGCTACGATGGCAATCCACTCGTCAATGCGATGTGCGTCGGTATTATCGATCATGACAAAATTCAGCGGGGTGTCGCTAAAGGTGTAGGCAACCCAGTGTTCTACGTTGGTCCGCCAACGGACCGTGATGGGATTCACGGAGCAACATTTGCGTCAGAAGAATTAACAGAGGAGTCCGAAGCAAAGCGTACTGCGGTTCAAGTCGGTGATCCATTCATGGAGAAGCTAGTGATGGAAGCTTGCTTGGAGCTGATCAATTCGGGCATCGTACTTGGTATTCAAGATATGGGTGCAGCGGGTCTCACCTGTTCAAGCGCAGAGATGGCAAGTAAAGCGGGTAATGGTCTTGAGCTTTACTTGGACCAAGTACCGCAGCGCGAACAAGGCATGACTCCGTATGAGATGATGCTGTCTGAATCCCAAGAGCGGATGCTGTTTGTTGTGGAGCCTCAGCATGAAGCTCAGGCTCAAGAAATCTTTGATCGTTGGGGCGTTATTTGCGCGAAGGTAGGTAAAGTAACCGACGACGGACGTCTGAAGCTGTTCCATCATGGTGAAGTTGTTGGTGATATGCCTGTCACTGCACTCGTTGATGAATGCCCTGTATATTATAAAACTTCTGCCGTTCCTGCTTATTATGAGCAAAATGCTGGAATCAATACACTCCGCTACGAAGAAGTGACGGATCTGGGAGCTGCTTTGAAAAAAGTGCTCGGCTCACCTAACGTAGCCAGCAAAGCGTGGGTATATAACCAATACGATCACATGGTGCGTACGAGCACGGCAGTTCGTCCAGGATCGGATGCGGCCGTTGTAACGATTCATGGAACGCGTAAAGGTCTAGCGATGACGACAGATTGTAATGGACGGTTCGTCTATCTTGATCCTGAAGTAGGTGGACAAATCGCAGTTAGTGAAGCTGCGCGCAACATTGTCTGCTCAGGTGCAGAGCCGCTTGCGATTACCGACAACTTGAACTTTGGCAGCCCTGAGAAGCCGGATATTTTCTGGCAAATGGAAAAAGCGGTTGACGGTATGGCTGAGGCATGCCGAACTTTAAGTACACCGGTTATTGGTGGTAATGTCAGTCTTTACAATGAGAATGCTCAAGGTGCAATCTATCCGACGCCGGTTGTTGGTATGGTTGGCCTCGTTCATGATATTGATCACATTACGACGCAAGCATTTAAGCAAGAGGGAGACGTTATTATTCTGCTCGGCGAGACGAAGGCGGAGCTTGGCGGCAGCGAGTTCCAATCTGTGGTGCATGGGGTTACTGAAGGACGTCCGCCGCAAATAGATCTGGATGTAGAGAAGAAGCTTTTGAGTTCAGTTCTTGAAGCGATTCAAGCTGGACTTGTACAGTCCGCACATGATTTGTCAGAAGGCGGATTAGCTGTTGCTTTGGCTGAGTCTTGCATTAGCGGCGGGCTTGGGGCACAGGTGAATGTGGTAACGGACCTTCGTTCAGACATCGCTTTGTTCAGTGAGAGCCAATCTCGAATTTTGCTGTCTGCTGCTCCAGATAAGGCTGCTCAATTACAAGAAATGCTTGTTAACAATGGAGTACCAGCAGCGGTTCTGGGTAAAGTTCAAGGAACGGATTTAGTCGTGAATGTGAACGGACAACGCGCTGTAAGTGAATCCGTGAATGAACTGAAACGAGTGTGGGAGGACGCGATTCCATGTCTCATGAATTGACCGCGCAGCCGCTGTGGACAGGAGACTATTATAACGAAGGAACGGGCCGATCGGATATTTTTGATACATTGAAGGAAGAGTGCGGAGTATTCGGAGTGTATGGTCATCAGGATGCAGCTACGCTCTCCTATTATGGACTGCATGCGCTCCAGCACCGCGGAGAAGAGAGTGCGGGTATATGCGTCACGAACGGAGTGCAGTTTAACTATCATCGTGAAATGGGACTTGTGAAGGAAGTATTCGATAAGGATCGTCTCGCCTCGTTGACTGGGGATATGTCCATTGGACATGTGCGTTATTCGACAAGCGGCGACAGCCGGCTTACGAATGCGCAGCCGCTCATCTTTAAATACCGTGATGGCGACCTCGCCATCGCAACGAACGGCAATATCGTTAATGCACCGCTTATTAGAAAAGAGCTTGAGCAGACGGGTTCCATCTTTCAGACGACAAGCGATACAGAAGTCGTAGCACATTTAATCGCACGTTCGTCGAAGGATTTTATTGAAGCGGTGAAAGACGCGCTTCGGAAAATTGTCGGCGGGTTTGCATTTATGATTATGACTAACGATAAGCTGGTGATTGCTTCTGATCCTAATGGGTTACGTCCGATAACGATGGGCCGCTTAGGAGATGCTTATATCTTTGCTTCGGAGACATGTGCACTGGAGACGATCGGTGCCGAGCTTGTCCGAGATATCGGGCCTGGTGAACTTTTAATTCTTGACCGGGGCGGACTTCGTGAAGATCGATTCACAGAACCTCAGCGCAAAGCACTTTGTGCGATGGAATATATTTATTTTGCAAGACCAGACAGCGATTTGAACGGCGCTAACCTGCATTCCGCGCGTAAACGGATGGGGCGCCAGATGGCGCTTGAATCATTTATCGATGCGGATATTGTTACAGGCGTGCCGGATTCCAGCTTGTCCGCTGCGATCGGCTACGCCGAACAGACCGGAATCCCATATGAAATGGGATTAATCAAAAACAAATACACAGGCCGCACCTTCATCCAGCCGAGCCAAGAGCTGCGCGAACAAGGCGTCAAAATGAAGTTAAGCGCCGTGCGCAGCGTCGTCAGCGGTAAACGCGTCATCATGATCGACGACTCTATCGTGCGCGGCACGACATCGCGCAGAATCGTCAACATGCTGCGCGACGCCGGAGCAACAGAGGTGCATGTGCTGATCACATCACCGCCTTTCAAGAACCCTTGCTTCTACGGCATCGATACGCCAGACCGAAAGGAGCTAATCGCTTCTAGCAAAAGCATTGAAGAAATCCGCAAGGAAATCAATGCCGATTCACTAGCATTCCTAAGCCCCAAAGGCTTAATCAAAGCCGTCGGCGGCAATAGCGCGAACGAATACAAAGGCGGCCTATGCATGGCCTGCTTTGATAATGACTACCCGACAAAGCTGGATTTCGGCGGGGAAGAGAAGCGATCATTTTGATAAAGCAAGAGGCAGAAGAGAGAAAGTTAGTAGAAGTGCACAGGTAGAAGTTAGAAATTAGAAGTTAGAAATTAGAAGTTAGAAAGTAGAAGGTAGAAGGTAGAAGGTAGAAGGTAGAAGGTAGCAATGCACCAACTGGAAGCGGGTCCCCGCATTTGCGAAGCAAACAGGGGACGAAAGCGATCCTACACCAAAAGTAACTATAAGCGCACACACTCCCTATTGAGACAACCTTTCGGGAGTCCAGAGGGCGCAGCCCTTTGGGGTCCTCCCTCTGGGAGGATTTAGGTGGGCAGAAGTCAGGATTTAGGTGGGAAAGCGGTCAGCATTTAGGTGGGCAATTTAATATTAAGGAGTGTTGATACGGGTGTCTGAAGCATACAAGAACGCCGGGGTAGATATCGCGGCGGGCAATGAAGCGGTGGAACGGATGAAAAAGCACGTCAAAAGAACGTTCCGTCCTGAAGTGATGACAGATTTGGGCGGTTTTGGTGCTTTATTTGGGCTGAATAAAGACAAATACGAAGAACCAGTGCTCGTATCAGGCACAGACGGTGTCGGCACGAAGCTGAAAATTGCATTTGCTATGGATAAGCACGACACGATCGGTATTGATGCAGTGGCGATGTGCGTTAATGATATCGTAGTCCAAGGCGCGGAGCCGCTATTTTTTCTAGACTATTTAGCGTGTGACAAAGTAATTCCTGAAAAAATCGAAGCGATTGTGCAGGGAATTGCTGAAGGGTGTCATCAAGCGGGATGTGCTCTCATCGGCGGTGAGACAGCAGAAATGCCGGGAATGTACAGTAGCGGTGAATATGACATTGCCGGGTTCACGGTTGGCGTCGTAGATAAGCATAAGATCATTAACGGTTCCACCATCTCACCGGGGGATATTGTCATCGGACTCGCTTCTAGCGGCGTTCATAGTAACGGCTTCTCTCTAGTACGTAAACTCCTTTTAGAACAAGCGGGTTACAGCCTTCAAGATGAGATTGCGGAACTTGGAGGACGTCTTGGCGATGTTCTGTTAGAGCCTACGAAAATCTATGTCCAGTCCTTGCTGAACCTCATCGAACAAATTAACGTCAAAGGGATGGCACACATTACAGGCGGCGGCTTTATTGAAAATATTCCAAGAGTACTCCCGGATCATGTGAACGTGGATATTGAGTACGGCTCATGGCCGATTTTGCCGATTTTCAAGCTGATGCAGTCACAAGGACAAATATCACATCGTGATATGTTTACGACTTTTAATATGGGAATCGGACTTGTGCTTGTCGTTGCTGAACAAGATGCTGAACCAGCGCTTCGCCTTTTACAGGAAAATGGTGAGGAAGCATATACAATTGGCAAAGTAAACTCTGGTGAACGCAAAGTTACGTTTACGGGGGTAGAAGGTTAATGTCTTATCGTATTGCTGTGTTCGCTTCGGGGCAGGGCAATAACCTTCAAGCGCTTGTTGATGCTGAAGCGGCTGGAACACTTGGCGGTCAAATTGATCTGCTTGTCTGTGATAAACCGAATGCTCCGGTCATTGAACGTGCTAAGCGGGCTGGCGTTGATTGCTTTGTTTTTAATCCTAAAAGCTATCCTTCACGTGAAGATGCAGAGCGAGACATCATTGTACAACTAAAGAAGCGTAGCATTGATCTGATCGTACTCGCAGGATACATGCGTCTGCTTACTTCGACAATCGTTGAACCCTATATGGGCCGCATCATTAATATTCATCCCTCGCTTCTGCCGGCTTTTCCAGGAAAAGACGCAATTGGGCAGGCGCTTCGTTACGGCGTTAAAGTGACTGGAGTAACGGTTCATTTTGTCGATGGGGGCATGGATACTGGACCGATTATCGCTCAACGGGCTTTGGAAATTGACCCCAATGATGATGAGCATTCACTTGCACAGCGTATTCATCGAATAGAACAGGAGCTGTATCCGCAAGTCGTGTCCTTGTTCGTTCAAGGCAAGATTGCCTTAGACGGGCGTCTAGTAACGTTTCAAAGCTAACGGCCATTAAGAACTGACATTAGAAGTTTGTTTATACATTGTTAATGGATATTTCTCGGGAAATATGTCGTTGTTTGTTATATGGAATTTTTGTGTCTGAATTGAAGGAGGAATAGATTGTGAGTATTAAAAGAGCGCTTGTCAGCGTGTCTGATAAAAGAGGTATCGTAGATTTTTGCCGTGAGCTGTCTTCATTAGGTGTAGAAATTATTTCGACAGGCGGAACGAAAAATTTGCTGGCGAAGGAAGGCGTACCTGTCATCGGTATTTCTGATGTAACAGGCTTTCCGGAAATTTTGGACGGACGGGTTAAAACGCTCCATCCAGCTGTACACAGCGGTCTGCTTGCCATTCGAGACAGCGAAGAGCATCAGAAGCAAATGAATGAATTAGGTTTGGATTATATCGACCTTGTCGTCGTTAATCTGTACCCGTTCCAAGAGACGATTGCGAAGCCTGATGTTGCTTATGAAGACGCTATTGAAAATATTGATATCGGCGGTCCAACGATGCTGCGTTCGGCTGCGAAAAACCACGCTTTTGTCAGTGTTGTTGTCGATGCAGATGATTACAGTACAGTACTCGAAGAAATTCGAGCTGGTGGAGATACGACTCTTGAAACAAGAAAACGGCTTGCGGCAAAAGTGTTCCGTCATACGGCGGCTTATGATGCACTCATCTCTGATTATTTGTCCAAGGTGACAGGCGATCCTCTTCCTGAACGCTATACGGTAACTTATGAGAAAATTCAAGATTTGCGTTATGGTGAAAATCCGCACCAGAAAGCAGCTTTTTACCGTAAACCACTTGCTCCAGCTGGAACATTAACAACCGCAGAGCAACTGCATGGTAAAGAGTTGTCCTACAATAACATTAATGATGCGAACGCTGCCCTGCAAATTGTCAAAGAATTCGACGAACCCGCTGTCGTTGCCGTTAAACATATGAATCCATGCGGCGTAGGCGTTGGCAGCACCGTACTCGAAGCTTATCAAAAAGCATACAGTGCAGACCCAACCTCGATCTTCGGCGGTATCGTTGCGGCCAATCGTACAATCGATAAAGACACGGCAAATTTGCTCAAAGAAATATTCCTAGAAATTATTATCGCACCGGACTTCACACCGGAAGCTCTTGAAATTCTGACTCAGAAGAAAAATATTCGCTTGCTGAAAATGGGTGAGTTCGGATCAGCAGCAGATCGGAAGAGCGAGTTCGTCATTACATCAATAGATGGTGGTATGATCGTTCAAGAGAGCGACATTCATTCGCTTGATCCTTCCGAGCTTCAAGTCGTTACAGATCGTCAGCCTACAGCAGAGGAATTGAAGCAGCTTCTATTCGGATGGAAAGTCGTTAAGCACGTGAAATCCAATGCAATTGTCCTCGCATCAGGCAATATGACTGTTGGTGTAGGTGCAGGACAAATGAACCGTGTCGGTTCTGCGAAAATTGCCATTGAACAAGCTGGGGAAAAGGCAAAGGGCTCTGTACTCGCTTCCGACGCGTTCTTCCCAATGGGGGATACGCTTGAATTGGCTGCAAAAGCGGGCATTACAGCCGTCATTCAACCTGGCGGTTCTATTCGCGATGAGGAATCGATCAAAGTAGCGAACGAGCACGGCATTGCAATGGTCTTCACGGGTGTACGCCATTTCAAACATTAAAATGTAATGGAGGACGAACATGGACATTTTGGTCATTGGCGGCGGCGGACGTGAACATGCAATTGTGTGGGCTTTATCAAAAAGCCCCAAGGCAGGACGTATTTATTGTGCGCCAGGGAATGCCGGTATTGGACAAATTGCAGAGTGTGTACCGATTGGGGTGAATGAATTCGACCGGTTAACAGCTTTTGCAGCTGAGCGAAACGTTGACCTCGTCGTTGTAGGACCGGATGATCCGCTTGCGGCAGGGATTGTAGATGCTTTTGAAGAGGCGGCCATTCCGGTATTTGGTCCTCGAAAAAATGCAGCGATCATTGAAGGCAGTAAGACATTTATGAAGGATTTGCTCAGAAAATACAACATTCCGACGGCTGCTTATGAGAAATTCGATGATTACGAACAAGCGCTATCGTATCTCCATACACAGCAATTGCCGATTGTCATTAAAGCGGATGGACTTGCTGCAGGCAAAGGCGTTACGGTTGCTTATACGATGGAGGATGCCGAGAAGGCGCTTCATGATATGATGGTAGACAAAGTGTTTGGAGAAGCGGGCAATCATGTCGTCATTGAGGAATTTCTAGCAGGGCAGGAAATGTCTATTCTCTCATTTGTCGATGGAGAGACCGTTCGTCCTATGGTAGCGGCTCAAGACCATAAGTCTGTATTTGACGGCGATCAAGGGCCGAATACAGGTGGAATGGGTACTTATTCACCGCTTCCGCATATTGACGACTCGATTACCCAAGAAGCGATTGAAACGATTATTAAACCGACGGCGAAAGCGATGGCGGCTGAAGGACGGCCTTTCCGCGGCGTTTTATTCGCAGGATTGATGATCACACCGGATGGCAGACCGAGGACCATTGAGTTCAATGCGAGATTCGGCGACCCAGAGACACAAGTCGTCCTGCCAAGATTGAAGTCCGATTTGCTAGATATTTTGTTAGCTGCGGTTCATGGAAATCTGGCAGATGTAGATATTGAGTGGAAGGACGAAGCGGCGGTATGTGTTGTATTGGCTTCAGGAGGTTATCCAGCATCATACGCGAAAGGCGTCCCGATTTCAGGTTTGGAGCAAGTAAAAGATGCTCTCGTATTCCATGCGGGTACCGCAAAGAATGAAGCAGGTGAATGGGTAACGGGCGGCGGCCGTGTGCTTGGCGTCGTCGGACTTGGTCCGGATATTGCTGCAGCGCGCCATAAAGCGTACGAACAAGCAGAGTTAATTGCATTTGAAGGCAAGCATCAGCGGACGGATATCGCAGCAAAAGCACTGGTGTAATGTCGGTGTAGGGGGAATTAGGGCGGAATAAATAGAGATATAGAAGAGGCGCGAAGAGCAGGATGCTCTTTCTCGCCTCTTTTTAGTCTCTTTTTAGTCTCGCTTCGCCATAGACCGAAGCGCCTCGCGATAGGCTTCATCGGATGTCTTTTCCGGCTTAGAATTAAACTCCTCTTGCTTAGGAGGTTTATTCTGATTTGAAAACTGACGCAGCGCTTCTCGGTAATCTTGGTCGCTCATATTTTGGGATGTTCTGGAGTGCTGCTCAATCTCAATGATTTTCCCAGAAGGTCGATTCTCTATTCGATCAATGACTTCTGGCCCAGCAGGTTCGGTGTTATCTAATTCGGTTTTCTGTCTATTATCAGACTTTCTAGCCACGCGGGTATTATAGACGAGGAGAAAGATTAACAAGATCAAAGCCAGCGCAATTAATGCATAAAGCATAAGGATCCCTACCTTGCCGCAGAGGATATCAATTGTTTGGTGACTTCTGCAACTCGCTTGCCGAGTGCTCTGCCAAGTGCGAGGTCATTCTCTTTAGGGAGATTTGGCGGATCATCTGGAGAGAGTTCGACAGGGCATGTTACACCTACTCCGTAATAGGACCCGTGCAAAGCATTTTCGGGAATATTGCTTGGCAGTCCGACGATAATCATACCGTTATGAAGCATCGGTGTTATGAGGTTAATCATGGTGGATTCGAGTCCGCCGTGTAAGGTTGCTGTTGTGCAGAACACAGCACCAACCTTGCCCACAAGCTTACCTTGAGCCCATAAATATCCCAGACGATCAATCCATTCCTTCAGACCCGCACTGATGGTGCCGAAATGTCCTGGACACCCCCAAATAATAGCGTCGATTCCTTCGAGCATGTAAATATCAGCTTCCCGGACATGGTGCATGGTCACTTCAGCACCTTCTACACTTCCTGCACCTTCATTTATAGAACGGGCTAACGCCTCGGTATGACCATTGTCGCTATCGTACACTATATAAATTTTCATGAAAACGTCCCCTTTGCACCATCATTTCACCTTATTAATCCCCATACTGCCGTAATTTATCCGGTATTACCGAATGAGCCAATGATTAGAAAAAAATGCATACCAGATACCTGTTTAGGAAATGCTCTTGCTTAGACTAGCTATATTTGGCCAACGAATGAGGAGGAATTTCATGCTATGAATGCACGAGCATTGCTTGTCAATATTTTAGTCATCATCATTATCCTTGCACTTGGGGGAGCAGCTATTTACTACTACAATCAAACAGCTAACTACATAAGAACGAATAATGCCCAAGTGGCCGGTCAACCGGTGACGATTATGGCTCCTGCAGCTGGCAGGCTGGCGAGTTGGAACGGACAAGTAGGTAAATCCTACAACGCTGGCGATACGATAGGCAGTATTCAGACCGGGGCAACGACGGAGACAATTACAGTTCCGATCAGCTCCACCATTGTACAGCAGTCCGCAGTACCCCGCTCTTTTGTCGTTCCAGGTACAATTTTAGCGAGAGCCTACAATTTAAATGATTTGTGGATTAACGCGAACATAAACGAGACGGATATTAACGATTTGGAAGTTGGTCAAACGGTAGACGTCTATATCGACGCATTTCCTGGTACAACTCTTACAGGCACTGTACACCAAATTGGTTTAGCAACAGCATCTACGTTCTCCTTGTTTCCAAGTACGAACACGAACGCCAACTATACCAAAGTGACTCAAGTCATCCCTGTCACGATTACAATTGAGGGGTATAAAGGACTTGGAATCGTTCCTGGCATGAATGCAACGGTAAGAATTCACATCTAGGAGGACAGCGTCATGGCGAACGCGGACAACGCCCATTTGGGACGCACACTAACCGTCCTGTTATTGGGAACGTTTATTGCAATACTTAATCAGACGCTGCTTAATGTAGCCATCCCTCATTTGATGAATGAATTTAACGTATCGGCAACAACGGTGCAGTGGCTGTCTACCGCGTACCTACTCGTTAACGGTGTACTCATTCCGCTTACGGCTTATCTCATTGGATCGTTTGGTACACGAGGTTTGTTCATTTCAGCTATGGGCCTGTTCACTGCAGGATCCGTTCTGTGCGCTGTGAGTACAACATTTCCGCTTATGCTCTTCGGACGGATTATCCAAGCTTGCGGGGCTGGGATTATTATGCCGGTAGTGATGAACGTCTTTCTAACCGTTTTCCCGCCAGAAAAGCGCGGCAGAGCAATGGGCATGATGGGCATAGCGATTATGTTCGCTCCAGCAATAGGGCCAACTTTATCGGGCTGGATTGTAGAGAACTATACGTGGCGCATTTTATTTTTCATGGTCATTCCACTTGCTGTCCTTGATATCCTGTTTGCTTATAAATGGTTGGGCAACGTATCCAAACTAACGAATCCTAAGTTCGATTTTTGGGGAGTCGTATTCTCAACGATTGGATTCGGAACGTTGCTGTATGGATTTAGCTCTGCAGGGGATAAGGGATGGGAGAGTATGACTGTCCTTGTCTCGTTATTCATTGGAGCCGTATTTATTTTGCTCTTTGTACTGCGTGAGCTTAGATTAGATGAACCGCTACTCGAATTTCGTGTGTTTAAATACGATATTTTCACGATCTCAACGATTGTCGGTGCTGTGGTAACGATGGTTCTATTCGGTGCAATGCTGCTGCTGCCGATTTATTTGCAGAATATTCGCGGATATACTCCGCTGCAGTCTGGATTACTGCTTCTGCCGGGTGCTATATTGATGGGCATTATGTCGCCTATTTCAGGTGTTATTTTCGATAAAATAGGGGCGCGGCCACTGGCCATTGTCGGACTGATTATTACTGCTGTCTCAACGTTTGAATTCAGCAAGCTGACTGCGGATACAACTTATTCGCACATTTTGTTTCTTTATACTGTACGCAGCTTTGGGATGTCACTGCTCATGATGTCGGTGCAGACGGAAGGGCTTAATCAGTTACCTCTTCATTTAAGTGCCCATGGCACAGCCATGTCCAATACGATGCGGCAGGTGGCTGGATCGATCGGAACTGCACTGCTTGTGACGGTAATGTCTACACGAACGACGATCCATGTCGCTGATGCAGCCAATCATGTATCGGCGGCCAACCCTGTTATTGTAGAAAATATGAACGCGATAGGGCAGAACATTGCGGTGATGGCGGGTGTTCCTCCAGAGACAGGATACGCTATTGGTCTGCAAATGGTCTATGGACTATCTTTGAAAAATGCGAGTATCCAAGGCATCGATGATGCCTTCATTGTTGCTACGTGGATTGCTCTTGCAGGATTGATATTCTCCCTATTCTTGAGGAGAGCCAGAAGGCCGAGAAAAACTCGGGTAAAATAAATGTATAAAATAAATTGTATAAAATAAATCAAAGAGCCGTTAGTCCGTGTTGGTACCTAAGTGACATGGATTGACGGCTTCGTTTATTTGTGGAAGTGGCATCGCAATTGATTTGCATGTAGCAGTCATTTATATTAATATAAAACTAAAGAATCTTAATTTTAAAATACATGAAAATAATGTTTCGTTTTCGTTTTGAGTAGAGGAGGAGTTTAGGTGCTTAAGACAGCAGGAATTCACCATATCACCGCATTTGTAAATGATGCGCAAGCGAATGTTGATTTCTACGTTGGCGTGCTTGGCTTACGTATGGTGAAGAAGACGATTAACTTTGATGCTCCAGAGGTGTACCATTTTTACTTTGGGAATGAGAAAGGCAGCCCAGGTACAATTATGACCTTCTTCCCGCAAGCAAATGCACGCAAAGGGGTCATTGGCGGCGGACAGGTCGGGATTACGGTGTTTACGATCCCTTCTGGCAGCATGCCGTTCTGGCAAGAAAGACTGAACAAATTTGGCATTGCTTTCGAAGAAACGACACGTTTCGGTGAGAAATATATCCGTTTCGAGGACAATTCAGGGTTGCTCATTGAATTGGTTGAGCGCGAGGAAGGTCCATTAAGCACTTGGTCTTTCGGTGGTGTGCCGGCAGATAAAGCGATTAAAGGATTCGGGGGAGCTGTTCTCTTCAGTATTTCTTCGAAAGACACAAGGAACGTGCTTGAAAATATACTTGGATTAGAAAAGGTTGCTGAAGAAAACGGACTTATTCGTTATCGTGCTGCAGGTGATCTTGGCAATTTGATCGATATTAATGCTCAGGATATGCCGTGGGGCGAAGGCGGGGCAGGAACCGTGCATCATATCGCTTGGCGTGCCAAAGATTTTGAAGAGCATGAACAGTGGAGAAAGCTTATTGCAAATAAAGCTCTTCGTCCTACACCAGTCATCGACCGTCAATATTTCAATGCGGTATATTTCCGGGAATATGGCGGCATATTGTTCGAAATCGCTACAGATCCCCCTGGATTTGATAACGACGAACCGATAGATCAGCTCGGACAGAAATTAATGCTTCCAGAATGGTTCGAACCGCATCGTTCTCTCATTGAACAAAACTTGCCGCCAGTTGAGGTGCGCGTACTGAAGGAGGATAAAGAGTGAATCATCAACATATCTTTAAAAAGGGCAGTGATGAAGCTGCTCCGACGTTAGTTCTGCTGCACGGTACAGGCGGTACAGAGCATGATTTACTGCCACTTGTCGAAATGCTGTCACCCCTATCAAGCGTATTAAGCATTCGAGGTAATGTGCTGGAAAATGGGATGCCGCGGTTCTTTAAGAGACTTGCTGAAGGCGTATTTGATTTGGAAGATTTGGTGCTCCGCACACAGGAACTTAATCAGTTTCTAGATGAAGCAGCGGAGAAGTATAATGTGGATCGCCGTAATATGGTAGCTGTAGGCTACTCGAACGGTGCGAATATCGCCGCCAGCCTTATGTTTCATTATGGTGATGCACTTAAGGGTGCTGTATTGCACCATCCGATGGTACCGATTCGCGGCAAAGAGCTTCCTGCTTTGGAGGATGTTCCTGTCTTTATCGGTGCAGGCAAGAATGACTCCATGTGCCCTCCAAATGAGACAGAGGATTTGGAAGCACTGCTTAAAGGTGCGGGAGCCGATGTTACCGTCCATTGGGAAAATTACGGTCACCAATTAACACGAACTGAAGTGGTCGCTGCTGCGAAATGGTTCGGTCAAATGTTCTTAGAGCAATAATATTTTCATAGATAGTTAACAAGGTCTTTCATCTACGGATGAGAGGCCTTGTTGTTATTAACCATGAACATGAACTTCGCTGCGCCAATCTAGATCGGTCCAAGCCTTGTTGATCATATCAACACTCTTCCCCTCTTGAAAAATATCTCCTTATGGTGGTACGGTAGGGATGGAGATTTTCGGAAAATTGGATGATGCAGTGATAGACGTAAATAGAGTAAAGCGAGGAGAACTGAAATGGATACAGCTGATACCCCAACTGTTGGGATGGCCGATATTGTTCGTGCGCATCATGTGCTTCGTGAAGTGATTGTACGAACCCCGCTGCAACTTGATGCTACACTTTCGGCAAAGTATGATTGCAACGTATATTTGAAGCGTGAGGATTTGCAGGTCGTACGTTCTTTCAAAATTCGCGGGGCTTACAATATGATACGAAGTCTATCACAGGAGGAATTGGACAAGGGGATTGTCTGTGCAAGTGCGGGTAACCATGCTCAAGGCGTGGCGTTCTCTTGTAATGCGCTTGGGATTCAAGGCAAAATTTATATGCCAAGCACTACACCTAACCAAAAGGTGAAACAGGTGAAGCGGTTTGGCGGTTCGCACGTGGAAGTTATTCTAACTGGCGATACATATGATGATGCGTATGAGGAAGCGATGAAAGCTTGCCAGCAATATGGCATGACGTTCATTCATCCATTTGATGATGCGAAGATTATTGCGGGTAATGGTACGATCGGCATGGAAGTGATGGAAAGTCTAGATGTGCCTGCAGATTTTGTTTTTGTAACGATCGGCGGAGGCGGACTTGCAGCAGGTGTCGGCACATACGTGAAGACCGTTAGCCCATCCACAAAGGTGATCGGCGTTGAACCGACAGGTGCGGCTTCCATGACTGAGGCGCTTGCTCGGCAAGAAGTAGTAACGCTGCAGGAGATCGATAAATTTATCGACGGGGCTGCTGTGAAGCGGGTTGGACAGCTTACTTATCAAATCTGCTCGACAGTACTGCATGATATCGTGAAAGTTCCAGAAGGCAAAGCATGTACGACCATTCTGGAGTTGTATAATGAAAATGCAATTGTCGTAGAACCTGCAGGTTCTCTTACAGTAGCTGCACTTGATTTGTATCGTGAACATATTCGCGGCAAAAATGTAGTGTGCGTCATTAGCGGCGGTAATAACGATATCGACCGAATGCAGGAGATTCAGGAGCGTTCATTGATTTACGAAGGATTGAAGCACTATTTTGTTATTAACTTTCCGCAGCGGGCAGGCGCTCTTCGTGAGTTTGTAGCTGAAGTACTTGGTCCTAACGATGATATTACCCGGTTCGAATATACGAAGAAGAATAACAAAGACAACGGTCCGGCACTCGTAGGTATTGAGCTTACCTATAAAGAAGATTACGAGCCGCTTGTCGAGCGATTGAAGAGTAAAGGCATCCAGTTCACTGAAGTGAATCGCGATCTGAACTTATTTAATATGTTGATATAACGAAGAAGTGCGACTATAGCATTAAATGTCCTTCTATAATCATGATAGGTCCGTAGAGGCTAGCCGAGTTTCTGGCTAGTTCTTTCGGACCTTTTTGCTGTGGGAACTGTACCTATTGTCCTTCATCCTCTTCATAATACGACAATATCTTCCGAAGATAACAATATAGAAAATACATTTGAGGAGGCGTTAACGTGCGCAAATTAGGAATGATGTTATTAACGTTTATGTTAGTGGGCAGCTTGACAGCAGGTGCAGTATCAGCTCATGGAAATCATGGAGGCAATGACCGCAACTTTAGACAGCACGATGAACATTCCAATTGGTCAGATCAGTCTGACAAGAGAGAAGACAAGAAAGATCGCAAGGAGCAAGAGAAGAGAGAGAAGCAAGAGAAGAAAGAGAAACGTGACGAGGACCGTGAATCGGTAACTTCCAGTACTTATGGCAAACAAGAAAAACCTAAAAAAGAACAAGGGCGTGTAACCGTAACAATTAGTACTTATGGACAACCAGATGTAACGGTTACGACTAGCACTTACGGAAAACCTGGCCGTAAAGGACATGGGGTTAAAATTGTGATCAATGGCAGCGAGGTACAGTCAACAACTGCTCCGATCGTTAAAGATGGAAGCACATTAGTTCCATTCCGTATTATCTCTGAGCAGCTTAAAGCTAAAGTAACCTACAATGCGAAGAAACGTTCAGTAACTGTTGTTCAAAATGTGACGATCGTTACGATTGTACTTGATCAAAAGGTTGCATATGTGAATGGTAAAGCTGTAAATCTTGATGTTCCTGCAACGGTTGAGAACGGAAGTACAATGGTGCCAGTACGCTTTATTAGTGAAGCGCTTGACGCTAATGTGAAATGGGATGCCGAGTCCGGGTCCGTTGTTATCGATCAATAAAAGCAGTCATAAAAAAGGCGTCCTCCTTAACGGTTAAGTTAAGTGAGGCCGCCTTCTTTATTAAACACTTATTTTTTTCGTAAAAAAATGAACTTCTGTCCGAGAACTCCGATAATGAACAGAATTAAGCTGGTCAAAGGGGTTAATGTAAACACCGGCAACACCGTGCGTAGGTAAAAGCCGACGTACAATATAACAACAACGATAACTAAATAAATACCGATCGTTTTCGCGTTAAATCCTTTTACGCTTACTTTGCCATCACCTAGCTTATCTAGAAAACGTAATAACGATTCAACAAGTAAAATAGAGCCAAGGCCGATTATAATGAGCGTTGCGAGGCTGATGTTTTTGATGTCAGAAGGACCGCCCGTCCAATCGCTCAAAAAACTAGTGAGAGCCAGTAGTAAGAACACCCAGGTTAGTGCGACCCACGGTATCATGATATAGAACTTTATTTTTTCCGAAGATGTACGTTTAGGGAAATCGTCGTTAATGAGCTCTTGGCAATATTTTTGCGGATCGTCGCCGAATAATTCAGCAGCGCTATGTCCGCTCTCCTCGGCCTCAATGATTCGGTCTGCAATTTTTGAAATATGCTTCTCGCCTTCGACCTCATCAGAAGCATTGCTGCGTATATATTCCACCATTTGAGAATATATCTTTGCATTTTCACTGTTCATTTGCTTCTTTTTCTCATTGTTCTCTTCAAACGTTCTACGCAAATCATTCATGTCTAATATGATTCCCCCTCAGGAAGCCGTTTTCTAATATTTACTACAGTATATTGCAGTCCTATGATATGTACAAGAAAACCATGATTTAGTATCTCCCTGGGTTATCATTACTATGACATGTGAAGTTTTCTAACTTATCAACTTATAGGCATTTGAGCTCTCGCACTCTGAATAATACCGCTGATTTTCCCCTCCAGATTCATCATTTTCTGCTTCTGCTCGGAAATTTGACGAAGTAAGGAATTTATGTTGGTTAGAGAACTTTCTGTCCTTTTCGCATCGTTGTCTTTAATCGATTGAGTAAGCGTCTTCCACATTGGGCTTACGTTCCTCTTGAGAATAGTCGCAGTGCTTCGCTCTGCCTTGATTTTCATTATAAGAGGATCAATCTCTGACAAGATATTGCGAATTTTCTTTATCTTTTTGCCCGCTTCATCTTTTGCGGCAGCGAGCGCATGTTCTTTAGCCTGAATGTCTTCTCGTGCCAGCTGCACAGCAATCTTCACAGTATCTGCCTGGGAACGAAGCGCGCTGCTGAGCTCTTTGTTTTTCAGCTTTCTGGCGGCTGCAATTTGCTTGTTTAGCGTACTGTACAGATCGAACAGCGGCTTATAGCGTTCCTTAGTTTGCTTGAGAGCATTATCAAGCTTACTTAGCTTCTCCGCATCAATTAGTTTGATTTGTTTGCGGAGGATCGCTAGCGCTTCCTCATTACTATAGTGGAGTGTACTAATGTTCTGGTCGATCTTTTGATCCTGCACCTGCAAGGTCAGGAAAGTACTGTACAGTGCGTTGATTTTACCTGCAAGTGCTCTATCGGTGGAAGCTGTTGTTTTGTCTAAGTTAGATTTCTGCGCAGGAGATAACTCCATGGAAGCTGCTTTTACAGATGCAGGATGATGAAGGGTAAGCAGAACGACTAAAAGTGCTAACACTATTTTTGTGGCTATTTTTGCATACAAGTTCATTCGTTTCATTCAGAACCTCCCCAGATTTAACTATGCTCGCACACGTCACCAAAAAAAACACCCGCAGGAAAGGCCTGATGAGCCTTACCTTACGGGTGCTTCTCGTAAGTGTGCCGAACTGTTTATTTTTGTAAAATATATAAAAAATAGTCGTATGTGTCAAGTATAAAATGTTCTATGTTCATCTGAAAATAAGGGCAATCATTTAACAGAAAGGATGGGGATGAGTATGGAATATATGGAGCAAGATTTGACACGTTACTATTTACTTCACAGTCATTCCAGAGGATCAGCAGATGAAATGCTGCCAGAAGCAGAAATATTGTCTGCAGAATGGTTAGACGTTTCAATCAATGATGCTCCATATGGCGAAAATGCTGATGCAAATCAGTGGAAAGGCAAGAAAGAAACGAATCATTACATGAAGTTGTATTATGAATAACATTGACATCACTCCCGCCGCGATGATAAGATGAGTTCAAATAAATCACATTAAACTTATCGGAATTATAAATATATTTGAACGATATTGATACATTGCATAACTAAGGGAGGAATTCGAATGGAACGCCACATCGTCATCCGGCATGAGAAGAAAGACCTGACAGCAACGATTCATTATCCAGAGAATAACGTCAAGCAAGATGGACGAAGTAAAGATCGTGTCCCCCTTATCGTGATTTGCCACGGTTTTGTGGGCAACCGAATTGGGGTAGATCGTCTGTTCGTTGAAACTGCGCGGGAGCTGTCTTCAAAGGGTTATCTTGTAGTGCGATTCGATTATGCAGGCTGCGGTGAGAGCACAGGCGCATACGGCAAAGAAGGAATGGAATCGATGATTAACCAGACAAGGACCGTGCTTGATTACGCGACAAGCTGCTGCGATGTTGATCTGACTCGTGTTACGCTGATTGGTCACAGTCTTGGCGGAGCGGTCGCGCTGCATACAGCGGTTCGAGATCGCCGGGTGAAGAATCTTGTTCTGTGGTCGGCGGTGGGCTATCCATTTAATGATATTGTGAAAATTACGGGACGGGACACATACGATCGTGCTGTAAAAGAAGGTGCGGCAGACTATCTAGGATACAGCTTTACACCGAATTACTTTGAGTCGCTTGCGGCGTTCCAGCCATTCCAAGAAGCGCTCAAATTTAGCGGCGATGTTCTCGTCATTCATGGAACCTCGGACGAAGTCATTCCTGTGGACTATGCATTTCTGTATCAGAAATTGTTCTGGATGCGTCCAGAAGGCTGCTGCGACAAGGAAATCATCTTCCAAGCGAATCATACGTATTCATCTGGTCCGCACCGAGCAGAGCTGCTTCAGAAGACGCAAAATTGGCTCAGCGACAAGGAAGCTATACAGACGGATTGGCAACACTGGATGATTTAGCTTTCTGCCTAGTATTTGTCACGAATAAAAGGTAAAATAAAAGGTGTAACCTTATACTGGAGTGTGGAGGTTGGCACCGATGACATTACCTGCATTATTTATTGCGCATGGCTCGCCTGCTCTAGCTTTAGAGGACAACGATTATACGCAATTTCTCACACATTTGGGCCGGAAAATAAAGACGCCGCGTGCGATCGTTATATTCTCTGCCCACTGGGACCAGCCTGTCCAACATATTACGGATGACAAGCTGCATGAGACGCTCCATGATTTCTACGGGTTCCCTGAACCGCTCTACAACATTGAATACCCGGTGCGCGGGGATTCAGAGGTTGTGACGCAGGTGGAGCAGTTGTTCAAGAAGAGCAATCTGCCATATCAGAAGGTGCAAGGACGAGGCCTTGATCATGGCGCTTGGGTGATACTTCGAACAATGTATCCAGATGCGAATATTCCTGTTGTGGAGCTGTCCATTGACTCTAGAAGATCACCAAAGGAGCAGTACGATATTGGTGCAATGCTGTCGAGTCTAAGAGAGCAGGATGTGCTCATCATTGGGAGCGGAGGATTGGTGCACAATTTACGGATGGTTCGCCATATGGAGGGACCACAAGACTTTGCAGCTCAGTTTGACGACTGGATTGGTGAGCAGTTAGCTGAGTGGAACACGAATCATTTATTTGGTTACGAGAAAAAAGCGCCTAATGCGCGCCTGGCCGTTCCTGCGTACGGAACTGAACATATTGCGCCTTTCTTCTATGCAATGGGCGCAGCCGATAACGGGCGCAAGGCGAAGAAATTGTTCCAGATGTATCAAATGGGTTCAATCAGTTTAAATGTTTGGAGCTTTGGAAACAGCGAAGAATTAATCGTCTTATAAATTCGATATATAAAGGGCTACCTTATGAGATTTTAAAGGGTAGCCTTTTTTGTGTTCAATTTGGAGTGATGTTGTGCTTAAATGAAGTAAGATGGAATTTAAGGAAGATGATGCCTTATGCTTCGGGAGGGAAATGATAAATATGACCAAACATTTTTCAAAGAGACTGTATGTTCAAATTGTAATCGCAATTGCTCTTATCGTAATGTTATCGTCCTGCTCAAGTGCAGGTAAACCTGAGGTTTCGGAAGGGCCGGCAGAAGTGCAGCAGAAGCAGCAAACCCCGCCTGCAGAGGAGGCAGCATCGACCACTCCAATGTATACGGCACCGCTAACAGGTATGCCTATGGAGCAGCTAGTGCAAGATAGACCTCTTGCGGTGATGATCAATAATGCCCCTGCGGCTAGGCCGCAATCGGGATTAAGTAAGGCAGATGTCGTGTACGAAGTACCGGCTGAAGGCGGGATTACTCGGTTTGTAGCTATTTTCCAAAGTCATAAAGATATTAACAAGATCGGACCGATTCGCAGTATTCGGCCTTATTTAATAGAGATCGGCGAAAGCTATCATGGAGTGCTCGTCCATGCTGGAGGCAGTACTGATGCGTATGCGATTTTGCAAAAACAAAAGAAAGAACACCTCGATGAAATTACGAATGCGGGGGCATACTTTTGGAGAGAGAAAGATCGTAAGGCTCCCCATAATTTATATTCAAGCATAGACAAGCTTCGAAAAGGTGCTGACAAGCATGGGTACGAACAGCAAGTGAGTATTCCTGCATATACTTTTCGTGATGAGACGGAAGAAGCTTCTGGAGAGAGCGCAAAATCCGTACAAGTGAAATTCATCGCTAGTGACTATGTAGTTGGCTACGATTATGATGAACAAGCTAAGGTATACAAACGATCTATTAATGGGAAGCCGCATATCGATTTGAATACCAATGAACAGCTCAGTGCAGCGAACGTCATTATTATGGGTGCCGACATTAAAGTGCTGGATAAGGTGGGAAGATTAAGCATTGATCTAGACCTCGGCGGTGAAGCAATATTACTGCAACGGGGGAAAATGTTAACTGGACAATGGGTACGAAGCAGCGGTGACATTATTCGATTTGTTAAAGACGGTAAAGAGGTACCGTTATATGCTGGTCAAACATACTATAATATTGTTCCGAGTAGCCCTGCATTTGCAGGTCATGTAACGATTAAAAATCAATAAAAAAGACTATTGCACACTCCCTTTATGGATGGCGCTTCCATCCTTTTAGGGAGGCGGCATTTTGCAAATGTGGTTCTTTACAAAACCACCTCCATTTATGGTAAGATAACAAAGGTTGTCTTTTTCTTTATTTCGAGGTTTTTCAGCAATTTTTAGAAAAGGGGTTATTGTATGCGGATAAAGAAGAAAGATATATTCTTCGAACAATTGGAGAATATGGCAGATACGGTCGTACAAGCAGCGGATTATTTTGCTGAACATGTTGCGAAATTACAAGATGTATCACTTTTTGCCAAACAGATGAAGGAATATGAGACAAAATGTGATGAGTTTACTCATACCATCATTATCGAGCTCAACAAAACATTTATTACGCCGATCGAACGTGACGATATTATGGAACTGGCAACCACAGTTGATGATGTATTAGACGGTCTTGAAGCAAGTGCTTCGAGGTTCGACATGTATCATTTAAGTGATCCGGATGAATACATCGTGCAGTTCGCAGAAATTTTGCGTCAATCTGCCTATGAGATTCAAAAGGCGATTCACTTGCTTACTGAGAAAAAACTCCTAGCCATTCGCGAGCACACGATTCGCCTGAATGACCTCGAGAACCAAGGGGACGAACTGCTTCGCATGTCGGTCAAAGAGCTTTTCGCAAAAGTAACAGATCCGATCGAGCTCATTAAGAGAAAAGAGATTTATGAGCGCCTTGAAACAACAACGGATACTTGTGAAGATGTAGCGAATACGCTCGAATCCATCATCATGCGCAATTCTTAAGCGGCTTCGCTATGGACAAAGAGAGTGTCAAAAAGGAGGTCTAGATTGCGCGGGTATGTTGGGTTCTATCGACACTGTGCAATAAAATAAATATGGATACATCATTACTTGTACTTGGAATAGTCGTTTTTCTCGCTCTGGCGTTTGACTTTATTAATGGATTCCATGATACAGCCAATGCGATTGCCACATCGGTATCAACAAGAGCATTACCTCCAAGATTAGCGATTTTGCTGGCAGCGGTCATGAACTTTGTTGGAGCGATGTTGTTTACGGGTGTTGCGAAGAAAATCGGGGGCAGTGTAGCAGACCCGCTGAAGCTGGATAACGGGATTGAAGTTGTCATTGCAACGTTAATTGCAGCGATTATTTGGAATCTTGTCACTTGGTGGTTCGGTATTCCGTCTTCTTCCTCGCATGCATTGATCGGGGCTCTGGCTGGTGCCGTATTTGTCGCTGCGCCAGATCAACTGAATTGGGGCGGTTTTGGCAGCATTGTTGAAGCGCTTGTCATTTCTCCACTGCTTGCGTTTGTTGTTGGTTATGTGGTTATGACCATTTTAAAATGGATATTTGCCAAGCATAGTCCGCATACGGTGAACAAAGGCTTTCGATTTTTGCAGATTATAACGGCAGCGTTGCAATCCTTCACACACGGTACGAATGACGCTCAAAAGGCGATGGGGATCATCACTTTTGCACTTGTTAGTGCAGGTGTTCAAGATCATCTAGAAGTTCCGCTTTGGGCTAAAATTGCTGCAGCTACGGCAATGGCACTCGGAACATCAATCGGCGGCTGGAAAATCATTAAAACGATGGGCACGAAAATTTTTAAAATTGAGCCTATTAACGGTTTTGCAGCGGATTTATCTTCTGCATCCATCATCTTTACAGCTACGATGACTCATTTGCCGGTAAGTACAACGCATGTCATTACGTCTTCTATTTTAGGCGTAGGATCTGCGAAACGGTTCTCTGCGGTAAAATGGTCCCTAGCGGGACGTATCGTCATTGCTTGGGTCATTACGATTCCAATTGCAGCGATTTTGGCAGGGATTATATATAAAATTCTTTTTTAGGGTAGAGTGGAGCCAATCTGGGAAGGTTGGCTTTTTTGTTATATGAATATAGAGGAGGTTTGAAGGTTGATTCGAACGCTTGCCATAACTCGTACGCATGACGTAATAATGGATTTGCCGCTTGCAGAGTTACAGCCAGAAAATTATGCATGGATTTGGGTGGACTTTAATTCGCCGACTGATGAAGAATCGAAACTGTTAGATACTCATTTTCATTTTCATCCTTTAGCTATAGAAGATTGTATGCATCTGATTCAGCGGCCTAAGCTTGACATTTATGATGATGTGCAGTTCCTCGTGCTTCATGCCATCCATTTGGATGATTTACATATTGAAGAGGTCGATTTGTTTCTCGGCTCGAACTATATTGTTTCCTATCATGGGCAGCACCTTCAGGAAATCGATGACGCGTGGCAGCGCATTGTTCAAAATGTTCACGATCGCAAAATATGGGCGAGAGGACCTGTAGCGGCGGCGTACAAAATTATGGATAAGCTCGTCGATAACTACTTTCCTTGCCTATACGCTATTGAAGATGAGCTCGCAGAGCTCGAAAATCGAGGGAGCCGTGAGTCGGTTGATGAACTGATGGAACAGGTGTTTGATCTAAGAAGCCGTCTTCTTAAACTTCGCCGTACCATTGTGCCGATGCGGGAATTACTGTACCGTATAGTGAATTCACAGCATATTCAGAGAGAACGGGAACACACGGCTTATTTTACCGATATATATGATCATCTGCTGAAGCTGTCTGACATGATTGAGGAAGATCGAGAGATGACTGCCGATTTAAGGGATAGTTATATTTCGTTGAACTCTAACCGGATGAATTCGATCATGAAGACGCTGACGGTCATCACGACGATTTTTATGCCCCTGACGCTCATTGCTGGAATTTATGGGATGAACTTTGCTTATATGCCTGAGCTGAAGTGGAAGTATGGTTATTTTGCCGTACTATTGATTATGGCACTCCTTGGCATATGGATGGCTGCTTGGTTTAAACGGAGAGGCTGGTTCTAAACAATAAGCCGTACTGGAATCCCGAAAAGGTGGGTTCGCAATACGGCAAGAGGAGTATGCCTTCCAAAATGTTCAAGTATTTAGCGTTTTTTAGTTGAGGATTGGGATGAAGGCGGTCGGAATGGTATTGATGATTTCGGGCGGCGCGATGTTGAACTGCCGGATGATTGTCGTGTCCTAGATGAAGAGGATTTTCTTGGACTTGAATATGTCTTTCTACGGCGTTTGCGACGAGGTCTATATTCATATACAACTTGCCTTCTTGGTTTGGTTGTAGCATTTTTTTTACTTTTGCCTTTACCGAACGATCCCATGAGCAGTTTAATCATAGGAGCGACTTGCTGAACGCCGTTCATAACTTGCTGCACTTTGCCCATTGTAGCGACGATTCCGTCAATTCCGCCTAAGCGGTCAATCATCCCCTTTAACTGTCCTAGATTTGCCAGAGACAATCCTCCAGATGCTGCACTGCCTGCGGCACTGGCGGCGCCCGCAGCACCCGCGGCTCCCTGGGTAACCGTGGTTACAGGCTGTGCAGAAGAAGCAAAGGGAACGAGCGAGGATGACTGTGCCATATTCGGCACTTCCATATATGGGTTGATGCCTGGGTAGGGGGAAGGATTGAACGGACCGCCCAGTGAACGTTGGTTATGACGCGGGTGAACATATTGCTCAGGCATGAATGATCACATTCCTTCATGGATGATTTATACTATACTGTATGTAGTAGGCAAATTACATGTATAGACGAATGTCCTGAAATAGGCGGATTTGGGCTGAAATAGAAGTCATCATCCATTTCATGATTCTATTCTGTAATGCGTGAAATCGGTAATGCTTGAAAAAGTAAGGCTCGCTCAGTTACAATGAGGATGGATCACAATGAGAATAAGTAAGTGAAGTGATAATAGAAGGTTACAGTAATCGTAGGGGATGATAATTCGTGCAGCTCAAGAAATTGAATGATAAAACGATAGATCAATTATTTGAAGCTATTTTAACGCTTAAAGACATCGAAGAATGCTATATATTTTTTGAAGATTTATGTACAGTAAATGAAATTCAGTCTTTATCTCAGCGCCTCGAAGTTGCCCGCATGCTTGGTAAAGGCAGCACATATAATCAGATTGAGGCTGAGACAGGTGCAAGCACTGCAACGATTTCCCGTGTGAAACGGTGCCTAAATTACGGAACAGACGGTTACAAGATGGCACTCGATCGTCTGGGACGTTAAACCATGAACAAACCTGGCGTACTTATTATTAGCCATGGTTCGCGTGAATCGTCTTGGGTTACTTTGGTGGATGAAGCCGTAACTCAGTTAGAAGAACAAATCAAACAGCAACAGCTAAAGAATTTACAAGTAGAAGCCTCCTTTCTTGAACTCGTGGAAGGTAGGCTTATTCAGGATGGAATTCGCCGGTTAGAGGAGCAAGGAGTAACCGATATTTTTGTTATTCCGCTGTTCGTCTCATCGGGCAGTACCCATGTGGATGAAATTGCTTACGCCCTTGGTGTGAAGGAGCAGCCTGAACTGGAGACTGATTTGGAACGTTTTGATTTCCGTGCTCATATCCATTATGGAAAGCCTGTCGATGATGATGCTGAAGTCGCACAAATGATTTGGGATAAAGTGAAGCATTTGTCTGCTAGGCCTGATCGAGAGGTTATTGTTATTGTAGGGCATGGGAGTAGATATGATTGGTTTCGCCAGCGTTGGGTGCATGGAATTTCATCACTGGCCGAGCGAGTCCAGCACATAAGCGGAGTTGCTTATGCTGATTATGGTCTGCTTAACCCAGAGAGTGTTCGGGAACGAGTGGAATACTGGAGTCAGGAGCGGGGTTATACGGTTATCGTTGCACCTCTGTTCTTAAGCGAAGGGTATTTCTTAAATACCGCGATTCCAGACCGTCTGAGAGGGCTATCCTATCAATATGCAGGTAAGGCGCTGTTACCGCACCCTTTTCTGCCTAAGTGGACCTTGAAGCAAATTCGTTCTTTCCTAAATGAAAGACAATATGATTAATAGGTGGCGTATCATACAATGAAGAGAGCTAGGTTGATCTATAATCCGACCTCAGGACGCGAGGAGATGCGGAGGAGGCTGCCGGATATTCTGCAGCGACTCGACGAAGCGGGAATAGAAGCGACCTGTCATGCAACAACGGGTGAAGGTGATGCGACTCGTGCAGCGGCAGATGCCGTCGAGCGAGGAGGATATGATCTCATTATCGCTGCTGGCGGTGACGGTACGCTGAACGAAGTCATTAACGGGATGGCAGAGAAGGAGAACTTGCCTCCGCTTGGCTACTTCCCGGTTGGAACGACGAATGACTTTGCACGTGCGATGGGAATCCCTAGAAATTGGGAAGATTGCTGCAATCTCATTATTCGCGGGGAGCTTAGGCCGATCGATGTGGGCAAAGCCAATGATCGGTATTTTGTAAATATTGCAGGCGGCGGCAAGCTGACTGAGCTTACGTACGAGGTTCCGAGCAAGCTGAAGACGATGATTGGACAGCTCGCTTATTATTTAAAAGGGATTGAGAAGATGACGAACCTATCTCCGACAGAGTTAATTATACAAGCCGAAGGACAGGAAATGCTGCATGATGAATTCATGATGTTCCTTATCGCGAATACGAACTCTGTAGGCGGTTTTGAGAAGCTCGCTCCCGGCGCTCGCATCGATGACGGATTATTCGATGTGATTGCGCTAAAGAAATGCAACTTGCCAGAGTTTGTACGGCTTGTAACATTAGCGCTCCGCGGTGAGCATTTGAACGATCCGCACGTCGTCTATTTTCGGACAGATTATATGGAAGTCACTTCCCCAGCCCATGTGCAGCTTAACCTAGATGGTGAGCTTGGCGGCGTTCTTCCTGCTACATTTCAAATGCTGCCTCAGCATTTGCGAATTTTTGCATAATCCATTCCATATCAGATGAACATTTAAATATAACGGATTTATAAAGAAGATGATGAAAGAAGTGAAGAAGACAACATGAAGAAACACCGCAGCGGCCCTGGGATCGGCCGCCGGACTGGCACTGCCCAAATTGAAGGGCTGCCAGTATCTAAGAACGATGAGGTCGTAGTCGACATCATCGGCATGAGCCATGAAGGAGAAGGGGTAGGCCGTGCAGACGGCTATACCCTTTTTGTACAAGGAGCACTTCCCGGCGAGAAGGTTCGCGTTAAAGTGCTGAAGACGAAGAAGCAATACGGGTATGCGAAGCTGCTTGAACTCGTAGAGAGCAGCCCGTATCGCGTAGCGCCGCCTTGCCCGATTTACGATAAATGCGGAGGTTGTCAGCTCCAGCATATGGACTACACGGCTCAGCTTCAGTGGAAGCGTCAGCTCGTCGTGGATAACTTGGAGCGGATCGGCAAGCTGCAGGTTGAAGACGGTGCCGAGGGTATTGTTGTCCACCCGACAATTGGAATGGACGAACCTTGGAGATACCGTAACAAGGCACAGGTGCCTATGGGTATCGTGGACGGCGGTCTTGTCGGCGGCTTCTACGCACGCGGCAGCCACCGAATTGTCGATATGGAGAGCTGTCTCATTCAGCATGAGCATAACGACGACGTCGTGCGCCGCGTGAAAGACATCGGCCGCAGACTCGGCATTACCGCTTATGATGAAGAGAGCGGACAAGGTCTCTTGCGCCACGTTGTCGTGAAGGTCGGCTTCCGCACAGGCGAGATGATGATCGTCCTCGTGACGAACGGCGAACGTATCCCGCAAGTGGATGCTTGGATCTCCGCAATTCGTGAAGAAATGCCTAAAGTGGTGAGCATTTGCCAGAATATTAATACGAAACAAACAAACGTAATCTTCGGGGATACGACTAAAGTACTCTGGGGACGTGAAGTCATCTATGACTACATCGGAGACGTTAAATTTGCTATCTCAGCGCGTTCATTCTATCAGGTGAACCCGGTACAGACCGAACTGTTGTACAGCAAGACAGTAGAGTACGCTGCTCTAACGGGGAAAGAGACTGTCATCGACGCTTATTGCGGCATCGGTACGATCTCACTCTTCCTCGCCCAGCACGCGAAGCAAGTATACGGCGTCGAAATCGTCCCCGAGGCGATCGAAGACGCTAAGGCGAATGCCGAGCTGAACGGCATGAGCAACGTCCACTTCGAGACAGGCGCATCCGAAGACGTCATCCCTCGCTGGCGCGAGGAGGGCATCGTCCCAGGTGTCATCGTCGTCGACCCGCCGCGCAAAGGCTGCGATCCGAAGCTGCTGGATACGATTCTGGCGATGCAGCCAGAGCGTGTCGTGTACGTGTCGTGCAATCCGGCCACACTAGCGCGCGATCTGCGCGTGCTGGAGGATGGCGGCTACCGCACGGTGGAAGTGCAGCCGGTGGATATGTTTCCGCATACGGTACACGTTGAGTGCGTAGTATTGATGTCAAGGATAGAGAAATAAGAGTATTCAAAACACTGATAAATAAAGGGTTTCCAGACATTTGGCTTTCCTCACGGTTACTTTGCCGGAGGAGATAATGTAAGGAAACCCTAATTTTTATTGTTTGTGGAAACAAATCAACTACCAAAAAAGGAATAGGGTTGAGTTGACAGATTGGATAGTGTTTGTTTTTGCACAGGTTGAGGAGACAGGATAGATGTAGAATTTAATCTTCTCGTACAGCATCTGCATCGAAGATTCTATCAAGTTCCTCATTTGATGTAATACCACGAACTTTATTCCTGATAGTGCCTTTTCCCATATCTAATCGATAGAAATGTTCGCGGCAGTTTAGTTGAACATAGTCCAAGATAAAGAATTAAAAGGAAAACCCCCTATTTAATTAAACTGGGGGTTAAATTGGATAGTATATAACCATACTTAATCGGGTTAATGTTACCCCTGAGTTATGATAGGTATGAGGTCTATCAGCCATAAACCTGATAGAATCGCCATTTTTTACTGTATATTCATTGTTATTTACCCGTACAGTTAATTCACCTTCAAAAACAGTTAAGAACTCCTCAGTTCCTTCACCGTGCGACTCCGAACTAAGATACCCACCTTTTTCTATTTCAACAGAATAGACTTCAAAACGTCTATCATCTTGGAAGGGGAAGAAAGGATAAAGTCTATATTTTCCATTATCCTCAAAAAGTGTTTGAATATCATTTTTTAAGATAACTTTAGCATCTGGTTGTGGATTATTTATTAAAGAAGTAAAAGAAATCTTTAATCCATTTGCAATTTTCCATATTGTTGTAATTGTAGGACTTGATTCACCTCTTTCAATTTGACTAATCATGGTTTTACTTACCCCAGTAATTTCTGCGACTTTTTCTAGGCTTAATTTTTTACTTTCCCTATAAGCTTTTAAATTTTTTGCAATGATTAAATTTATTTCTTCCATAAAAACACTCCTAAATTTTTTATTTACAATATAACGTCCGTAATTTACAATAAAACGTAAATCGTTATATTGTCTATTTTAGACATTATAACACACAATAAGGGAGGTTATATTTTGACTTTATTATCTTTTTTGTTATATGTTTTTGTGACTGCTTTTACTCCTGGTCCCAATAACATTATGGTGATGTTGTCTGCTAATAAGTATGGCTTTAAAAGGACTATTAAGTTTTGTTTAGGAGTTGGTACAGGTTTTTTAGTAATCATGATATTGTGTAGTTATTTGAATGTTTTGTTAAAAAACACCATTCCAAAAATAGAATTTAGTATGAATATCTTTGGCTCAATCTATATGTTGTATTTAGCTTTAAAAATTATTTTTAGTAAAGAAAAAAATAATGAAAGAGACGACAAAAAGAATTATGGATTTTTTTTAGGGATGCTTTTACAATTCATAAATCCCAAAGTTGTTTTATATGGGATAACTGCTACATCAACCTTTATCATACCCTTTAACAATTCTAATTTTAGTTTAATTTTATATTCGCTATTTCTTGCTTTTGTCGGTTTTGCTGGTACTGTTTGTTGGAGCGTGTTTGGCTCCTTGTTTCAAATATTCTTAACAAGATATAGAAATCAGTTTAATATGGTAATGGCTTTGTTACTTTTATACAGTGCCGTATCCATATTATTAGAAAGTTAGGGATAGGATACCTCATTAACCAGGATTGTAGGTGAGATTTTGATTCGAAATCGTATTCATTATAGTTGGATTATTTTAATTATTACTTTTTTCTCAATTATTGTGGCTGGAATTGTAAGGTCATCTTCAGGGGTCTTCATAGAACCTTTCGAGAATGAATTTGGCTGGGACCGTTCAATTATTTCACTAGCTTTTGCTGTTGGTTTATTTTTATATGGTATATCAGGTCCTTTTATGGCTGCACTAATTGAAGTGCTTAGTTTAAAAAAAATAATGATTGTATCTATGTCAACACTATTAATAGGGGTTTTGCTTACCCTAATTATGCAACAGTCGTGGCAACTCATTATCATCTGGGGCATTATTATAGGATTGGGTTCAGGGTTATTTTTAACCGTACTAAGTCCTTATGTTGCAAATCATTGGTTTGAAAAAAGAAGGGGTCTTGCGTTAGGAATATTAACAGCAAGTACAGCAACTGGTCAATTAATACTTCTTCCAATCTTAGCGGATATTATAGAAAAATATTCGTGGCGTTGGGCGATTGCCTTAATTATGGTACTTAGTGTAATCATCCTAGTAATCATTTTACTTTTTATAAAAAATTCTCCAAGAGATATTGGTATTCTTCCCTTTGGTCTTGAAAAGGAATCAGAAGATTATATAGAAGAACAGAAGAAAAATCCGATTATTATTGCTTTCAACGGTTTATATGAAGCAATAAAAGTGAAAGAATTTTGGTTGTTAGCGGGTAGTTTCTTTATCTGTGGACTTTCAACAAGTGGATTAATCGGTACTCACTTTGTTTCTTATTGTATCAGTTACGGCATACCTTTGGTTACAGCCGTATCGCTATTATCATTTATGGGAGTTTTTGATTTGGTAGGAACAACTCTTTCAGGTTGGTTATCAGACCGTTTTGATAATAGATGGTTATTATTTTGGTACTACTGCTTAAGAGGCGTATCACTTGTTTTTCTTCCAATTGCGTTATCTGAGAGCTCCTTCACTTTACTCATTATTTTTTCTGTATTTTACGGATTAGATTGGATTGCAACCGTACCACCAACTATTGGCATATCAAGGACAGTCTTTGGAATTGAAAAGAGTGGAATAGTGTATGGCTGGATTTTTGCTTCACATCAGGCTGGTGCAGCAGTCGCAGCCTATGGTGGTGGACTAATTTATAAAATATTCGATTCATACTCTTGGGCATTTTTCTTGGCAGGAATATTCTGCTTAGTAGCAAGCCTATTTGTAATTATTATTAAAAAACAAACCTCTCTGACAAACATTAAAGATGATTCATTAACTATATAACATTAATAATGCGATAATGTCTTGTTCAACTTAAGGATGCTTTAACACAATGAGGAATAAAATAAAGAGGTACCGTCAAGAATTTTGTGTTATGTAAGATAGATAGGATATCTCTGAAATGGATTTGGAATGGATAGGGGTTCGATTTCCTCTACACAGGAGACTGAATATTCAGTCTCTACTGTGGAAAGGGAGAATCCCTTTATTTTGTTCATTTACAATATTTGGTTAGTTATAACGTTTTTCAAACATTTGTTGAAGGGCTTCATGTGCTTCGGCAAATCCTCGCAACTTTCGCCCTGCCCATTTCTCATTAAAATCTTGGATGGTCAAATACACGACTTTTTCAGCGGCTTCTAAACTACTCAAACTGTTCATCGGCTTTAGACGTTTCCGAATCTCTTTGATCGTTCGTTCAATGGCATTGGTCGTGTAAATCACACTTCGAATACTGCTTGGATAATCCATAAATGTAAGGAGGACATCCAACTCATTGGCCCAAGATTGAACTTCTCTCGGATACTTGTTCGACCATTTCGACTCAAACTGTTGAAACATCTGTAACGCAATCTCCTTATTCGGTGCGCGATAAATCAGTTTGAGATCCTCTGCCACTTCAAATTGATCTTTTTTCCGAACACGATTTAAGGTATTACGTACTTTGTGAACGACACAGCGCTGCACATCGGCTTTCGGATAAACAGCCTTAAAGGCTTCCTCTAGCCCCGGAAGGCCATCAAATACGCCCAGAAGCACTTCCTGTACGCCTCTTTTGTAGAGCTGTTGAAGAATCTCTTGCCATCCATAGGCACTCTCCTGTCCTCCTACGAAAAAATCAAGAATTTCGCGATATCCTTCTTCGTTGACCCCCAACACCACATAAATCACTTCTTTCTCCACGGTATCGCGACGAAGTTTTACATACAAGCCGTCTAAATATAAGACAGAATAACGTTTGTGCAGGGGACGTTTGTGCCATTTCTCAATGTCTTCTTTCACGATATCGGTCATACGACTGATCGTTGAAGGAGAATAGGCCTTGCCTAAAATTCGTTCAATAAACTTGCCAATTTCACGCGTACTCATACCACTTTGATACATCTTGATGATGGCTTCCTCGAGCCAGCCCGTATGGCGTTGGTAAGGGGCAAACAGCTGCGTTTGAAATTCCCCGTTTCGGTCTCTTGGAACAGAAAGGCCTTCGATACGACCATACTGCGTGTCTAGGTTTCGATGGTAATAGCCGTTTCTTCTATTCGACGTTCCCTCTTGTTCCATTTCGAGGAAAGTCTGGATTTCTTCCTTCATGATCAGCTCTAATTTTTCCTTTACAAACTCACGAATAACGTTTTCCAGTTGATTCATCCAATCTATATTCGATATACTTTTAGACATAGGTAGGGTACTCCTTTCTCTAAGATTTTTGCCAAATCAGAGAATACCCTACCTTTTTCTTTTGGTCTAACTAAATGCTTGACACAAAATTTTATACATCATCATTATGATTTTTTAGCTAGCAAAGAATCTGGTATTAGAGGCATAAGAAATATCATGACACATAGAAATGCATACCAATATTGTTTAGAAGGTACTGATGGTAAAGCTCTTCCCTTTGCAGAACCAGGAACTTGGACAATAGTATTTGAAAGCTACGCTCCTAGAATAATTCAAATCTTATATGAGATAATAAACAACTCTCATTGGAAAATTGAAGAGTGATTTATGTAGAAATGGAACTCATTATGAGTTGATAGGAGGCAATGAAAAGAAGTGGACGAAATTAATAAAAGGATAAAGGATTTTTTAGAAATATTTCCTAAGGTTGAGAAAGCCGTTCCTCTAACAAAAGAAGAACTATGTGAAAAATTATCTTTAATAATAACCCCTAGAATAGAAGAAATCGATCTTGATAAAGAGGTTTTTGTTTCTAATTATATTTATATATCCCAGAAGATAATAGCTGATCTATGTGAGATAAACGAGCGTTTACAATATCTGAAACAATTAGATGCTTCTATCCCAGCTGAGAAAGACTACGAACATAGGAAGTTAAGGTACTTTGCTAATTTAAATAAGCAAGCAAGAGATGAAATAATACAATTTCTCAGTACCGGATTACTGGATTATTTAATAGAACATAAGTCTGGAAATTATGTTACTCGGCAGGACGATAAATTACTTAATTTGATGCTACAAAGTTGCTATGAATACGGCTTTTTCAAAAAATACTACGATCCCAACTACGACTTTTCAACAGAAGCAAAAATTAGATTTATTCCTGGAGTAAAATTAGAGAATTTTATAGATGTAATAAATAGTTATATAAAACTAAAGAATGAAAACTTCAATGCATATCAGGTGGAAATAAGCAGAATTGTAGTTGAAAATAATGTATTGGACTACCTATGTGAAAGAATAGAAGTACATAATATAATGAAACGCCGGTTGGAAGTATTTAATACTTTGAAAATCTTATATGCGGAGAAAAAATGGCAATCTTTTATATCTCTTGCAATATTGCAGATTGAAGGGTTGTTTTATGACTGCTGTAATGTGTTGAAAAATAATGAACTGAGCGGTTCGGCAGGAACTTTGGTTGAGAAAGTAGATAAATCGTTCCGTGATAATCATATATTAATGTTATCCGTATATCCGTATTATATGTTTGAAATCCCAGAGATAAGAAATGAAATTGCACATACTGGATTAATAGAAACAGATAATTTGGAACACTTAGCCAATGAATTGATACTTGATTTGAATACTGTAATTTCATGGATTTATGAGATATCACACGAAAAGTATAAAATATTGATGATGATATCAGATGCACTTGATAATAAAAAAAGTGAAGATATAAACGTACTGGCATCAACACTAATCTATGAGATGGTTTCGTGTATGAGTATCGCAGATTTCAAATATTTAGATCTACTCAAAAAGCCGTCAGATTATTTAGATGAAATTGGATGTATGAAAACACCGATGGGATATTGGGATACTATCATCGATAAAATAATGAATATCATTAAAACGGAGACATTTTGGAACATAATTGATAGTCATATTAATGAAACAGATAGGTTCGAAACAAAAAAACCATTTAATTTGCTTGTTCTTGCTGAAAAGTTAAAGAATACGTTTATTCCTGTTTTATCCAAAGACTCGCCGGAAAAATTGGCTTGCCAACGTGTAGCCGCGAAGTTACAGAAATGTAAGAACAATAACTAAAAGTGTAGTCGACATGTTCCCGCCTACCGATAGTGCAAAAAGAGCCTTTGACTTGTTCCCGACTACCGACAATGTAAAAGACATCAATCCACCCCGCTCGTTGCATGTGGAGTGCTGCTCACTGTTGGTTTGGAACGGAAATAACGAATGAGAAGTTAATGTGGGATTGCCCTCTCTTAATTGAGAGGGTATTTTTTTGTCTTCACAAGGGAGCGGGAGTTTGTCATAGGACACTCGGGGGTGGTTTACAGCTAAATGAATGTCTCTGTTATCAATATCGGGCAGTACACATCTACTCAGCAACCAGACGTAAAAATATTAACGATACGAAAAGAAAAATACCAACATATGGTACAATGGGTTTAGGTCGTTGTTCTGATGAAAGTTGTTTGGGGGTTAGATAGATGGAACGAGAAGAAGCATTATGGAAATCGTTGATGATAAACGGTTCTATCGTTATGTTTTGGAGACAAAGCATACTAGAAATGTATGTTGAAAATATAAGAGAAGAAGGATTTGACGTATATCTCTTTGATTGTGAGTCATGGGATAAGAATGCTTGTCTTTTGGAATTAGGTAATACTCTTGAGTTCCCCGATTACTATGGTAAAAACCTAGATGCTTTTAATGATTGCCTTTCCGACATTGTCCCTAGCAATGAAGGATTCGTATTAGTCTTCAAGAACTTCGATAAATTCAATGAAAGAGATAAAGATACTGCGTATCATGTGCTAAATATTATCCAAAATAATTCTTGGAGATTACTTGTCGAAAATCAAAAGAAATTGATGGCTTTTTTGCATTCCAATGACCCTCGGTTACATATACAATCTGTGGGAGCATTGCCTGTACTTTGGAATAATGAAGAATGGCTTAATAAGTCCAGAGAATTGTATTGAAAGCACGATTTCGTTTAAGGCTGGTGAATAATGATAAGACAAAAATTCAAGGTGTGGGTTGAAGATAATATTGAATCATTAAAAAATGAAGGTATATCAACTGAATTTGTAATGGCAAATGTAGAAAATATTGAACTCTTAGCAAAGCCATTCATTAGAATAATTCAAGAGTCAGAACATTGCATGGGTCAAGTAATTGTATACAAGTCAAGAGAGATGGATTTTGAAGTAATACATAAAAATACAGAAGAATTGATGCTGTGGAAGTATTTTGAAAACATAGATGATGACATTGATTTTAATGCCGCATTAAACGATTACCTTAACACACTAAAAAAGGTATTAAATTTGAATAAAGGAGTAATTTTAGTGATGGGAGAAGAACTATTTGATGAACTTTTTTAAGAAGAAAAGCAATGGTTATATCTGTTCGTGTTGTGGCAAAAAGCATGATGAACTTCCAATGAGTTATGGTAGTAATGCTCCATATTATTGGTTTCAAACAAAACCAGAAGAAAGAGAAACAAGGTTTACTCTTGATTCTGAATTTTATGGATGACCAGCATTACTTCATCCGTGGTAACATTGAAATACCTGTAAAGGAAGATAAAAAGATTTTCGTTTTGGGATGTTTGGGTCTCTCTTAGTAAAGAAAATTTTGAAAAGGCAGTATCATGCTGGACTAAGAAGGGTAGAGAAAATGAGCTAGAACCAATGTTCGGTTGGTTATAGACTACTATTCCATGTTATTCAGAAGAGACATTGAATCTAAAAACAATGGTACATACTCACAAAGATAGGTATTAGACCATTAATAGAAGTAGAACCAACGGAACATCCTCTTGCAGTTGAACAAAGAGATGGGATTAGTATGAAAAGGAATCAAGAAATCGCCGAAAATATAATTCATATGAGTGTCTAGAAAATAGAAAGTATTAATTGCGGAAGGCTTTGGAAAATTTTAAGTCTACTCACTATGTAACGGATGAAGATATAGCTGTTATGCAAGAGATTCAAGTGTTAGAAGAAAGAGCTATTCAAGATTATCGTTCTTCATATAATGATATTCGTGATTGGCTTCGTCGTGAAAGAACTGGAAAAGAAAAAGATAATTCCTCTATTGATTGGGATGATGTTGTCTTTGAAGTAGATCTTTTAAAATCCCAAGAGATCAATTTAGATTACATTCTTGAACTTATTTTTGAGCATAACAAAAAAGTAAAAGATAAAGCATCCTTGGTTGAAGAAGTTCGTCGCTTAATTCGTTCTAGTGTGGGGAACCGTGCGAAAGAAAGTTTAGTAGTCGATTTTATCAATCAAACAGATTTAGACAATATTCAAGATAAAGCAAGTATTATTGATGCCTTCTTCTCATTTGCTCAAACTGAGCAAAAACGTGAGCAGAAGAATTGATTAATACTGAAAATCTTAATGAAGAGGCTGCAAAAAGATATATTTTAACTTCATTAAAAAGAGAATATGCCAGTGAAAATGGAACGGAGCTTAATGAAATTCTTCCTAAAATGAGTCCTCTTAATCCTCAGTATTTAACAAAAAAGCAGAGCGTTTTTCAGAAAATCTCTGCCTTTGTAGATAAGTTTAAGGGAGTAGGTGGAAAGATTTAATAAATTTAAAATAGATAGTACAATGTGGAGAAATGGCATAATTCAAATATAAAGTAACTCAAATACACGGCAGATTGTCGGAATCTTCAAAGGATTGGACAAAGGAACTGAGAAGTATAAGCTGGAACGATAAAGAAGCTAAGTATGATATTCGTGACTGGTCAGAAGATTATGAAAGGATGGGCAAAGGTATCACATTGTCCAAGGAAGAGATTGTTGCTTTGCGTGATTTTTTGAATGGATTGGAGTTGTAGCTATTGAATCAGGATTATAACAATATCAAAAAAATCGAAGCTTCTATAGGCGGATACTTTGGATCGAGTTACAAGTTTAAAGCTGACTTAGTGAATGGACACATTTCTTGGAGCACTGAAGGTGAGTATTTTGAACCTCCGATCATCTTGAATATGGATGCTGAAGGAATAACATTGGTTCGAAATGGGCTAAGGGAATGTAACATCTTGAGTTGGGATAAAGAATACATCGATCATCATATTCTTGATGGAACGCAGTGGAGCTTGGAGATTCAGTTGTCCGAAAAAAGTATTCACATAAATGGCAGCAATGCCTATCCGCCTGAGTGGAAGAAGTTTTGTGAAGTTGTTCGGAAATTGTCGGGGAAGCCATTTGACTAAGCCTTAATTTAAGAAAGGGCAGACCAACATGATTAGAAAAAAACCTATAAAAACAGATTCAGACTTTCAACGTTCTATAACATCAACGTAATGTTGAAGTTTGGATTGCTGAAAAATTAGATACTGTTGGGAAAGTGGAAAAGTTTAATAATGAATCTGTAAAAATTGATGGAAACTATTATCTGAGGTGTAATTGCACATTTTGGATCGTTTAATATGTAAAGGGAATTGTAGAATGCGCCGCGCGGCAGATACAATAAAATCAAAATGAAGCTGTTGTCTGTGATTGCAGATTATCGGCTTCTTTTCTTTTAAACAACAATCGCAAAAAATGACGCATCGTTGATGGATGGTGAGAAAGCCAAATTGATTGTGACTGATCCACCTTACAACGTGGATTATACCGGCAAAACGAAAGATGCGCTAAAAATTGAAAATGACAAGATGGACAATAACCAGTTTTATAATTTCCTATTGGCAGCTTATACAAGAATGTATGAAGCGGCTGATGACGGAGCGAGTATCTATGTGTTTCATGCGGATTCAGAAGGATTAAATTTTAGGAAGGCGTTTATCGAAGCTGGCTTCAAACTGGCACAGTGTTGTATTTGGACGAAGCAAACAATGGTGATGGGCAGACGGGACTATCATTGGCAGCATGAGCCTGTATTGTACGGTTGGAAACCGACTGCTGGACATTACTGGATCAGTGACAGAAAGCAAACAACCTTGTGGCAGTTTGATCGCCCATTTCGGAATGAATATCATCCAACAATGAAGCCTGTTCCGTTGATTACATATCCGATCAAAAATTCCAGTAAAATTGGCGATATTGTACTCGATCCATTTGGAGGTTCAGTTTCCACTTTGATTGCCTGTGAAGAAACTGATCGGATTTGCTATACGATTGAACTTGACCCAAAATATGCAGATGTAATTGTGAATCGATATATTGCCCATGTTCGCGGGGTTAGTAAAGTATATTTGGTTAGGGGTGGTGTGAAGATTGGTTATCAGGATGTTGTTGCAACAATGAAATACTAAGAATGAGTGAGATTGTTCTATAACCGTCATAGGAGATATTGGTCGTAATCTTGTGTAATTTCGTTACTTGCGATTCGAAGTATTCTTATTTCCGATGTATAATTATAGTATTAAATCCTTAGGGGAGGAATTATTCTGAAAAGGGAAGCTATTATCGACTCTACTGGAATCTATAGATACTTGTTACGGCGAGAATGGGATTTAACAAAGCCTAAAGCACTATGGATTATGCTTAATCCTAGCACGGCAGATCATGAAAAAGATGATCGTACTATTGAGGCTTGTATTAGATTCACGAAGAAATGGGAATATGGCTCATTTGAAGTCGTTAATCTTTTTGCATATAGGGCAACAGACCCTTCGGAATTGAATAAACTTGAAAAGGAAATTGCAATAGGCTCAGAAAATCTAACAAATATTCGTGAAGCGTTGGAACGAGCAGATCTAATTGTAGCTGCTTGGGGTTCTAATGGAAAAACTCATAAGAGGAATCAAGATGATGAGTTAATTTCATTATTTAAAAATTACCAGTTGAAGTGCTTAGATATTTTGACTGATGGCGATCCTCGTCATCCTTTATTTGTGAGTACAGGTAATCCTCTTAAAGATTTTAAACTAAGGAGGTTAATTAAAGTTAATCCAACAGTTGAGCGTAAGTTTACCAGCAGAGAAGGTATCCTTATCGATAAAGATGGGAAGGAAATCTACGATGACTCGTGGATGTTTAGTGAAAAAGATTTACTTTAAGCTCCCTTCAGATCAAGAGTTCGATAAATTTTTCATTTGCCTGTGCATTTCATTGCATGGGTTTTTTTGTGCCTGAAACGGAGGTGAGGTAATTATGGCTGAAAATAACCATAAACCCAAGAAAAACAAGCCAAAAATACTGACAAAATATGAATTGAATGTCGTTCCTAGATTCAAGGATATTGCGATTTGGGTGCGAGAAGGAGCTACGGATGAGGAGATCGCAAAACGGTTAGGAATCCATATATGGACACTTGGAGACTATAGACGGGACTGATGCATTTGCCTGTTCATCGAATCTCCGGCTTAGTGCTTCTCTAAACCATATTGGAAAATCTGTATATGTGACATAGTAAATTCCCTCCCGAGTTAAGTGTGTCGATGTTAACTCTCATGGGAGGGGTGGCAAGTTGCGTTTTTGGGTTACTGTACTTCAGAAAGTATTTTAATTAATTGGGATTGCCTATTAATTAAAACATTAGGTGTCCAAATTGAATTCTGCTCAATAAAGACTTTATTAGCATGGAAAGCATCGATCCGTTTAGTTAGATATGTCTTCTTTTTCATATCAAAGTCCTGATTACTTAATGCACTATTTTTCTTTTGACTTACCAGGACTAGATTTGCAATTTTATTAATCCAAGTATTTCTTTCTTCTTCGTTGAAATCTCGTTTCCACTGGCTATTATCTGGTGGATTTTGAGGCAAAACGTGCTCAACAGTGATGTACTGGTAGTTCGACAAATGGACAGTATTGTCTCCAGATAAATACTCTACTTTCAGAAGCAGATGTCGTGCATACTGTTTTTTGTAAATATTCCCTTGGATATTGCGTTTAAATTCTTCAACATCTATTTCAAATAATTGGTTATCTTTTAGTAAATTGTCTAGCTGGTTTTGCGAAGTCTGATCGATCATTTTTAGAATGCTATTCATCGCATCTAATCGAATTGTTGGAGTAATTCCACAGACCCAGTCCCCCGTAAATTTATACTCCAATTTTTTAAGGAATTCTTCCAAATGGTTCGTTCCATACTTAGCATAATAATGCATTAAAGGCGGAATCCAGTCCTCTGATCGTAAACCGATTTTCATGATGGTAAGTAGGTTTTTAAAGCTATTACTTAAAGTAATGTCTTGTAGTTCAATGATCTCCTCGTATATCTCATTGTATCGATTAATAAAGTCAATCGTGTCTTTACCTAATTGGAGTCGAGGTGGTTGCGAAGGCTTGGCACTATAGATCTTCTCATTGAACTCCTCCAGCAAATTTGCTCTGGCTTTTTCCTGTACTAAGATCGTTCTAATAAATTGCAAGAAACGATCGAAATCATTTCCATGTTTACCTTCGACTTCTTCCCATATCTTTGCGTACTTATTTTTTTCCTTTTCAGTGGGCAGCGCCCCAATATTTTGTGATTTCAATATGTCTGCATTTGTCAGTGGGATTCCCCGATTATTCAGAATCGTGAACAACCGGAATGCATCTTCGGTATTTTCTGTCGATACATAAATGAATAGTGCTTTGTTAAAGATGAATTTCACGAATTCTTCCAGACCATGCTCTTGTTTTATTTTTAGCATCTGTTCACGCAAAACGAGGATGGCGTTGGACATATTTGAGATGGATACGTTGTCGCTCTCTAAATAGGATTTCAGCGCATCTATATTGCTTGTTCCTTCTAATTTAATAACAAATTGATGGATGAAGTCTTCTACACTATCTCGAATTTTGTAAGTTAGCCTAGTTCTGGAGGGGATATTTTCAAGAGGACTCTCTTCTTGGAATATTTTTTTATGCAGTGTTTTCTTATATTGTGGGTTATCAATGGTATCTCTTAACACTGCCATCATGATAAAAAATGTTGTTAGTCGTTGTTGTCCATCCAATACTTCATATTCTGGAAATGTACTTTCCTTAAACTTCTTCAGAACTAATGATCCGAGGAAGTAATCATTTTCTGGCTTGTGTTCAAAAGCAAAATACAAGTCATCTACAAGCTCAGTAATATTATCAGTTTGCCATACATATGAGCGCTGATACTCGGGGATAAGAAACCAAAAATCTTCTGAAAATATTTTTTGGAGAATCTCTTTGTTTGCTTCAATTGTTCCTGCTGCCATTATAAATTCCCACTCCTATTCTATAATCGTGCAAAAACATTGCTATTGCCGCACTCGGAAATATGTATGTGATTTTGGTCGTAATTCGTTAATTGCACGAATACTATTTCTTGGATCAGGAAATGAACACTCAATAATATGGAAATGCCAAAAATTATAAGATTCGAATACTTTTAGATAGACGGGATTAATAGGTATTTCAGCAGAAACGCTCTCTGAAATCGCAAGAATCGGGTAAACGAGCTTGTGCTTTGCTAATGACCTATGAGTTGTATCGCTCTTAGCTTCCATTACGAATAGTGTCGGGTGATTATTTTCTCTGCAACAAACATAGCATCAAATCTCAACTTGTCCTCTGTTGTGCATGAAGGACGTGGTATCCTCAGAACTCAACTTAAGTGAAAAGGAGAATGCGGCCTGATAAGTTGCAGTTGTAATCGAAACAAAGCGAACTGAGTACCCGTTCCCGAATCTCCTAATCGAAACACCATTGTTTGTTCGAATCGTAATAGCGGATTTAACTTTTCTATTGAATCGACGGAGATGGATGCTGCGGTATTTGCGATTGGCAATTCGTTCTTTTTCAGGTAATCTTGAAAAGAGACTGGGGGAAAGAGGTTTGATTTATTTTCCTTCATCCATTCTACTGCTGGTTGGAAGACATTTGTTTTCATATTGAGATTCCTCTTATAAATATATCGGGACTTTTGTAGGTCTCAGCTGTATTGTAACACAAGTTTCCTTGATTTGGATGATTAAATAAGGAGATGATCTTAGTGGATGAGATAAAAGAACAATTACAAAAGATGATGTCAGACTTGGAAAAAATGATGAAAATTAATGGCACAGAAATCATGAAGTCAAATATTGATCCGATGGATAATATAGAGTACGCTGTCGAAGTTATTAATGGCAGGAAAAAACTTGTGGTTAAAATTGATCTTGATGAAGCCTTAGGAACAATAAACCCCTTAACAAATAAGGGCAATTCATACTTAGTGGCAACAACTGGTGGTTTTCATGAAGTAGTTGGTGAATTTCACGGATTATTAATGTCTTTGAATGTTACTTATGATAAAAAAGCTTATGAGCAAAGGCAATTAGGAACTTTTCAAACACGATTAGATGAACTAAGTGCCAAAATCGCTACAACAAATAAAATGATCGAAACTATATCTTCTAAGCAAAGTGAGCAACAATCGAGCAAGACCCCAAATAGTCAGCCGAAAGCCAAAGTAAAATCATCAAAAAAACCGACAAAACTTAAGCCCTCGTGGAAAAATAAATCGAGTAAAAGAACCATGAGATGCAGAAGTTGTTATTACTTTAATACGCAAAATTTTTGTGCGGTGAATTCAAAAACAATGGAACCAAACGACAGTTGTGACAAGCATAGAGGAGTACGACCAACGATTTATAATGGTGGACGTGTATCTGGTAAGTAACCTATTGAATATATTCCTTTCACGGTCTCAACACATGTGAAATCGGTAGCGGTGTTGGTGAGGATGTGTAGAAGCAAATTAAAGCTCTCCCAAAGCTTATAAAGTTCTCTCAGAGCCTATAAAGTCGTATCAAAAAGCCGAGTGAAACTCAGGTATCCACTCCTGTTTTCCTCGGCTCTTTTCATATTTCAGGGAAGCGGATTAGGGAGAAGGGGAGATCTTAAACGCCTCGAATCCCCTAATGAATCAAGCTTTTCCTCGATTTTCACTCCGATCTCTTCTCCGATGCCCTTCCCCTAGTCCCTTTCTTTTACCCTGCTTTGCCCCTGTTTTTCAACTCGACTTTATTTACCTTTTTATCAACGATTTTCTCTGCTTTGCCTCCGATTTTACTCCGATTTGCAGGACGACTTTATTTACTCAGGCATTTTTGGAGGAGAAGAGGGAAATTGGAGAAAATGCAGGAGTAGAAAGGGTTTGCGGCGAATTGGTGGGGGATGGTGCGTAACACGACTTTTTGACAAATGCACATAAGCACACGGAAGATCTAGAATAGGATCGATCCTTTTGTGCGGCAAATACGTGTATCACGGAGCCTACATTCCCGATTTCAATGTGACAGCGAATGATCAAGCCTATAACATTGAGGTGAAGGGCTTCTGGGATGATCGCAGTATTAAGAAGACGGCATCAGCTAGAACGCAGGAGGAAAGTGAAGGTGAGGTCATTATCATTGATAGTGATCTTTACGGACTCCTTAGGTCTATTCGCTACTATTTTACAAAAATCGCATGATTAAGCAGGAATAAAGACCTGTGTGATAGAATGTATAAAATTATTACAAGGAGCAGTTAACGCTCCTTTTTGTTTTATTTAGAGTAGATCGGAAGAAAAGATTAGATCTTGTCCTAGATAGTTAGTCAGAATTGTTGAAAGACGTGAATGAATCGCATCGTAAAGAGGTCGCTCGTTTACGCGAGGAATTATCGGAACCACTTGCCTTAATGGGTACTGCATGCTGGTGTGGAATTTTGTTGAATTAAATAATGTTTTACTTTAATGCTACATTCTAGAGAACGAGGAGCAATCGAATGAACATCAAAAAAATCGCCGACTCTGCCTTAGCGGTTTCCATAATTGGAGTTATTTCTGCGTTTCCTTTTCATGATTCATTTCCTGCAGGGTTATTATTTTCAACATGTAGTGCTGCAGCAATAGGGGGCTTGGCGGATTCATTTGCCGTGAGTGCCTTATTTGGAAATCCGCTTAATATCAAATGGCCTAAGTGGATAGGAACAAATATTATTTCAAAAAATAAAAACCGTTTAATAGATGAGCTTATTCATATGGTTCAAAATGACTTACTCACAATTAATAATATAAAATCTATTTTTAGTGAATACAACATTTCGAATGTAATTTTGAACTATCTGAAAGAACACGGAGGAAAAGAAGATCTAAATGAAATATTACAGCAGCTGGTAGGAGATATTATCACAAAGGTTGATATTCGTGACTTATCTAAAACATTACAATCCTTCTTACTGGATCATTCGGATGCTGTACAAGTTGCAGAGATAGTTGCAGACGTTGGGGATTGGACGATAAGTAATGGATATGATGAAAAAATAACCGAATTTATCATCCAAGAATTAATTAAATTAGTTAAAACAAATGAATTCCATTCTGTACTTGAGAAATTAACTGCTTCGGCAATTAGTTCTTATGAAAATGGTAAGTTCGGCAGGAAAATTTTTAATTCTCTTGGCGGTTTAAAGCCAGCTGCCATTAGCAGCAAAGTTCAAGATTTCTTAGAAAAGTTATTAAAGGAGATGATATCACCCTCTCATCCCTACCGAATTGAACTAAAAAAAATAGTAGAGAATTTTGTAATTAAGCTCAGAACCGATTATGAATTACGAAACAGGATTGAAGAAGGTAAGAAACAACTTTTAGAAACACTAAAAAAACAAGTCTATATCGATATATATATACAAGAAGCTCTGGAATCCTATCGTCAAACAGCTGCTGCTATGAGTTTTGAAGGAGATACAGTTCCATTCCCATGGATAGGAGATAAGATCCAACAAGGAATTATGAAAATTGAACGTAATGAAGAAACTCTTGCCCGTTTAGATGAATATGTTAAGTCCGTTTTATTAATCTGGATTGAAACTAAACATCATACAATCGGTGATGTAGTATTTGAAAAATTGAACAACTATAACGAGCAGGAATTAATAAATCTAGTTAAAGAGAGGGCAGGAAATGACCTTCAATATATTCGACTTAACGGCATAGGGGTTGGCGCTTTGGTAGGCACAATCTTGTATCTAACAACATTTTGGATTGGGGCATAAATACAAATGACAATGAAGAAAAAAGCGAACCTTAGTCTAGCATTACTCTCGTTTTTATTTATAATATCAGTCGGCTTTGTTTATTTGTATCCGGGACAGTGGTGGCCGCGAATGTTACAGTACACATTTGAAGCCGGATTGGTGGGGGCGCTGGCTGATTTATTCGCTATCACCGTTTTATTTAGACACCCCTTTGGTTGGAAGTGGGTCCCACATACCGCGATTATCCCTAAAAACAGGAATAAGCTTGTAGATGGCGTTGTAAATATGGTGGAAAATGAGATTTTAAGTAAACAGATGCTTAAAGAAAAAGTTGAGCAAATTCATATTGTAGAAGAGGTTATTTCCTGGATTGAGCGTAGATCGTCAGGAGGGCAAGTAGCCGAGCAAGGCTGGAACCTCTTATCGGGATTTTTGACGAAACTTGATTTAAAGGAAATAGCACAGCTAATAGACGTTCAATCTCGAAAGGGACTAAGTAATACTAACGTAGCGCCTTATGCGGGGAAGGCTATTCTATGGACATTAGAAAAAGGTGATTTCCAAGGATGGCTGGATAAGATTGTACAATCTGCTTCAAGCCGAGCATCGGGGTATGAAGTAAAACGAGCTATTAAAAAACTATTAGAAAAGGAAAAAAGCAAATATATAAATGAAGGGAACTCACTTAAAAAGTTTTTTAAGAAAACAGTGGTAAAAATTGCGGAGTCAACCGATTCCCTTAACCTTGAAGAAGCAGCGGATGCTCTATATGATGATTTGCAAAATTTTCTTCGTGAATTAAGCAATCCCAGACATGAGCTTCGTGTACTAATTGAAGAGATGGTGTACAAGCTTGCTTCAAACCTGCAAAATCGATCGGATGTATCTAAGGCAGTGAATTCTTGGAAGGACGAAGTTATTGAGAGGATATCCCTACTTCCATCGATCGAAGCTCTGTTAATAAAATTCAAGGATATACTAATGTATAGTACGGATTCTAAATATTTCATTCTAGAAAAGAACAATGTAAATAGCAGTGACATAAGAGAGTGGATCAGTAGTTTTATGCAAACCTATTGGGAATGGTTCAAATCGAATGAGAGTATGAAAGATTGGTTAGAAAAATATTTAAAAGAGTTTACATATAGCATCATTGATTCTGAACATAGTTTAATCGGTCAAATTGTTCGGAAAACGTTGAGTAACTTTACAGAACAGAAGTTAGTTCATTTTATTGAGAGTAAAGTAGAAATCGATTTACAACGTATTCGAGTAAACGGTGCATTCATTGGTGCTGCTTTAGGAGCGTTATTTTTTATTGTGCTTCAAGGAGTATATAAACCTTTACTAAATCTATTCAATTCTTAGAAAATTACAAAGTTATAGAGTTACTTCAAAGAATTATATTATTTCGTTAACCCGATATTTAAGAAAATGGACTTCTCTTACTCGGAGGAGAATGAATACCATATGAAGGCTAAAAAGGATGCTGAACTTAACTTCCTGGCTGTAATTTTAATGTTGAGCCAGAAACTAAAAGTTATAAATCATATCCAATCTCGTCTGGATAGGAAATTATCTGGATTTATTTCTTTCTCGCGCAGTGGCAATATTCATATAAAATATCCGAGTTCAAACAGATGAAGTCTTGCGGGATAAGAATGTTAAAAACTTCAGTTATTAATTGAAGTCAATGATTGGTATGCGTTAGGACACTAAGGATTATTTTCTTTGGATTATGCAAAGTTACTAACTGCACGATGGGCTGAGTTAAACAATAAAATTGATGAATGTAACTTTTAAATAAATTAGAAAGTATATGTTTCTCGATCAGTACATGTATTTTAACTCAACATGTACCCAGAAAAATTCAACTGGGTATATGTACTTTTAACAGACAAACTGGTGTAAAAACTGGTGTGAAATTTGGTGTTAAAACTGGCGAATAGTTGATGTGAAATTGGTGAGAAAACCTCTCCTAAACTAACAAAATGAGCCTAATCGAACATAATGCAAACATCTAAAAACCAGTAAAATCAAGGCTTTAGCGGACTATAACAGTCTCTACAAAACTCGTTTTTTGACCCGCATACGGTTCACGTGGAGTGCTGTGTGCTGCTCATTAAGAAGTAGCCTTTAATGCAGCGTTTACCGATAACATTGCCTGCCGTGAACAATGCTTCGGCTTTCTTTATGCGGTACCGTGGTCATGCCGCGATCATTGAAGGGAGGAATACGAACATGTCAATGGAATTGTCATCTGAACAACGCGAAGAACTGCTCCGAACATTGAAAGCCCGCTTTGAGAAAAACTTGAACCGCCACAAAGGTCTTGAATGGGCCGAATTACAAGCCAGGCTAGAAGCGAATACAGCAAAACTGTGGTCGCTCAACGAAATGGAAAGAACCGGCGGCGAACCGGATGTTGTTGGTTATGATAATAAGACGGGCGAATACATTTTCTATGATTGTTCGGCGGAAAGTCCTAAAGGTCGCAGAAGCGTTTGTTACGACCGTGAAGCGTTGGAGTCAAGGAAAGAACATAAACCGGATAATAATGCAATGGATATGGCAGCTGACATGGGGATTGAGCTTTTAACAGAAGAACAATACCGGGAACTGCAACAACATGGAAATTTCGATATGAAAACATCGAGTTGGGTTCAAACGCCTGCCCGTATTCGAAGGCTCGGCGGGGCTCTATTTTGCGATCGCCGCTACGACACGGTTTTTGTATACCACAATGGAGCAGAATCCTACTATGCTGCTAGGGGGTTCCGTGGCTCGCTAAAGGTCTAAGATCAAGGATTTCGCGGAATCCTGCATATAATCCTGGGATATCCTGTTCCCGCATACGGTTCACGCAGAATCGGTGGCTTTGTTGATAAGGAATGATACAGAGGGCTGAGAAATGCCGTGGTGGAGCAGGTTTGGGGAGTAGTACAGATGGGATAGGACTGAGGAATAGAGGCTAGAAAATAGTAGAATTGACTGATTGTTGACGAAATAAATAGATTAATATTAAGTAACACCTGATGCCGCAATCAGGTGTTTTTTTATTAACTAGCTAATCTGATAGAAGTATATAGGTTTCCCAAGCTTTGTTTGCTAATCACACGTCAATAAAATCATAGTCAGCGGTGCGTCTCATCAAATGGAATTATTCTTTGAATCTTATTAAAGCGCTATATCTTTGTTAAACTCTGACAGAACTATTATAAAGTTGCTGTGTCTCTTCATGCTGTTGGTCACTAAATTTAGGCTGCCGGATTTAGCGAAATATGAAGATAAACGCGAATAACCAATCTAAAAAAAATTTGAAAGGGGGAGGTAAAAGAAGGAAATCGACGAACATTATCAATTAATACTATATCAACTATTTTAAAGGTGAATATTCGATAAACCCGAAGCCGGACCTGTGGATCCCGAAACGAAAATTACCCGAAAATAGCGCAGCTTATGATTCCATTCAGCCCAAGATATCGATCCAAGTGCTGAGATCGGTAATCTTAAACATAAACTTACGAGTAAGAGGATTTAAATAAGAAATGGAGAAATGAGGGATTTCCATGAATGATTCGGTTCCTTTTAACTTAGTACAATACATTGAAAAATATAATGAAATTTGGTCATTGAGTGGAAATATACTTATAAGTCAAGGCGGTACCGTTTTATTCAAGAAAAGTTTCGGCAAGGCTAATTTTGAGAATAATGTGGATAATACATTGAAAACTAAATTCTATATCGGTTCTATATCAAAACAATTTGCAGCAGCATTGACTTTAATACTGTATGAGGAAGGTAAGATAAGTCTTTGTGAAAGTGTTAGAAAATATATGCCCCTTCTACCTCGTTCATACCAAACCATCAATATACATCATCTTTTAACGCATTCTTCCGGGATACCGGATTATTACGAGTGCGTGATAGATTTTGAGAAATACCACGATAAAATCCCTTATACAAATGATGAATTTCTAGAACTTTATAAAAACAAGCCACTTGATTTTGAGGTAGGTAACAATTGGAAATATAGTAATTCTGGATGGCACCTCTTAGGCATGATTTTAGAAAAAATAACCGATCAACCATTTGAAGAATGTATGCATAACCGGATATTTGACCCGCTTGAAATGACAGACACGGGATATGATATATATAGGTCAATAATTCCATTTAAGGCAAACGGTTATGTTGTTGAAGGGGATATATTAAAATGCGCACCTTTTTATGATATGGGCAAATTAAGTTGCTCGGGTGGGATATACTCAACAACAGCTGATTTACTTAAATGGGATAATGCATTATATGAAGAGAGATTATTATCTAAGTCTAGTCTACAATTGATGTTTAGAAAATATCTGGACAAGTATGGGTATGGATGGTTTATAGATACACGAAATAATAAAACCAGATTTTTTCATAGTGGAAGGGTAGAAGGATATAGAAGTCGGATTATACGATATCCAGAAACGAAGCATTCGATTATTTATTTAAGCAATATTGATGCTGAGATTGATTGGTTACAAGATATTGAGTCAATATTGTTTGGGGGAGACTATAGATTACCCTATAAGCCCCAAAAGGTTCAGGTGGATGAAAAGACTCTATATGAGCTTCTTGGTGAATATAAAAGTATGTCGGGGAAATTGGAAAGAACTTTTACATTCAGTAAAGAAAATGATAGGTATTATTTTAAATGGAACAGCAATCCAAAATTTGAGGTTTATCCTATATCAAACCATTGTTTTCGACCCGTCAACTGGATAGATATGACTCATGAATTTAGGAGAGAGGGAAGTGACATATGGTTATATGAATATAAGAAAAATTCATAATACATATTTTAAAGATAAAAAATAACTAAAGGGATATGTTATTAACTCAACTTTCGCAGAGCGAAAATCGGCTTAAGTGCATGATGTACTGGATAAACGGCGATTTCAATATGGATGTATCAACTTCCAAATGAAATCAAACCGGCATTCAAAGAATTAAAAGTGTTGCAACACTTGAGAATGATAAATGGTTAGCCACCACTTTATTTCAAATATAGTCTGCAAGCAAGCAAGTTTTCAAACAGTAGTTATAAATTCAAGTACAATTATATGGAGTTCTGTCCATCTAGAATGATGCCTATCAGATTTATTGTTACTGATTTTTCTTAAGATACTCGCTATGGTCGCGATTTGCATTTATGGATTTCCCGTGTTCCTCAATTACTGGCTTGAACTAGAAAGCATGACCGAATTTTTGTTTCCACACGCGATGAGAGCATCGCGGAAGCGTACCACAGCGTGTCTGGTATGAATTTGGCGATGCCAAGCAAGTAGCAAAATTCGCGATTTACCCAACAGAAAAGCTGGACATGAACCCAAAACAATTTGATCTGCTAGGTTGGGATGGATTGCAATGGGTAACTGCGCGAAGTTCGACGATCAATCGAAAGTCGAGTACGCTTACGATGCCTTCATGCAAAAGATGGCGCGCACCGAATCCTATGTCAATCCTCGTCAACAACAACCTAATGCAACAGGTGAGTTAGATTTGTCTACGCAGCAGATGTACTATTTGAACGATGGTCTGAACGTCATGAAGGAATACGACGAAAACCTGGATCCAGTCGCTCAGTACTACGAAGCCAATGGTCAAATCATCTCTCGCAGAGCATTCACATACACTGGTCGCGATAACATCGACATAGAGCTAAACAAACCAAGTAACCCACAGGTTCACGGTATGCTTCGCGGCGATATGATCTACTACCTAAACGACTCGCTAGGCTCAGTGACACATATCACGGACCGCACAGGCGAGACGCTGGAACAGTACCGATATGACGCCTTCGGCAGCATGATGACGCCATTCACACCCGAGTATAACACCCTAGGCTACACAAATCAGAACATCGATCCGAAGACGGGGCTGATGGACTACAATGCTCGCTGGTACAATCCGAATGCGGGAAGGTTTATTACAGAGGATACATATGAAGGGTTAATTCATGAACCATTAAGTTTGAACCGATATACGTATGTGTATAATAACCCACTGATTTACACTGACCCTAGTGGACATATTCCGACAGTAATGGAAGCAGCGGTGATGGCGAAACATATTTATGGAGCGACGTTAGCAAACGATAAGAATAAAGATATAATTGATGGTTGGAAACTCATTGATGTAAAAGGTAATACTGAAGGGCCAGGGCTGAAAATGGGGATATATTCAAGGATGACAAGTGACGGTAAATTCGAGTATGCTCTGGTTAATAAAGGAAGTGGTAAAAATGTAAGTGATTGGATCAACAATTTCCAACAACCATTTGGTGACTCAAACGACATGAAAGGCTCGATTTTCACATCCGAGTATTTTGTGGCTAACCATAAGAATGCTGAAATAACGATGGTAGGGCATTCAAAAGGGGGAGCTGAGGCGGTTGCAAATGCAGTTGCCAATAATAAAAATGCTATTACATTTAATCCCGCAATACCAAATTTACGCGGATATGGTTTAAGTGATCTGGACTATACCGCAAGTGTAACGAATTATGTTGTTACGGGTGAAGCTTTAAACGGAATTTTTGGTGAAGTACCAACTGGGACAACGGTTTATTTAAAACAGCAGGTTTTCTTTGATGAGAATAATGTTAGAGAAAATAAGGGGTATAATCAATGGTGGGTACTATATGATAAAGCGAAGGAAAAATCGAAAGTGGCAATAGCTAATCACTCGATGGATTCGGTAATAAGTGCTTTGAAGGAGAAGAGGTATAAATAAAATGAAGACACGGTTGCTAGTACTTGGTATTCCGCTATTGTTGGTAATTGCTATCGTAGCGTTTTTTTCTTTGCCTTGGATTCTCATATTCATAGGTATTCAATCACAACCAAATCCTCCACGCCCTGAAATCACATATGGAGAATTTCCGTTTCGTTTGGAGTATGAAATTAAAGGAGAGCGAAAGGTGATTCAGGATACTTTAATATGTGAATTTGATGGTTTTGGTGCAGATGAAGGGCGTGGGAAATATCGCAAGTGGAAACAACGATTAGCGAGTGGTAATGTGAGTGGGGATTTTGTTATCTTAGAGAAACTAAATGAACTTGAGAAAATTGGCTTTTATCCAGGTAGTGCAGATTACTATATGAATGATTCAGAATGGTATAAGGAAAATAACTCGAGTTTTCCTAATGCATGGCTTGTTAAGAATGAGAAGGGTGATGTAAGCGGGGAAGATTATCTCGAAGAAGATCAGTTATTTGAAAAGTACCATATCAAATTAATTAGTTGGGAACCAAGCCCTCCTATTAAGAACTCGTTTATTGAAAACAAAAAGTAACATAGTATGTTTGAACCTTGATTGGCTTAGTGCTAATCAAGGTTTCTTTTTTTATAATGCAGAGGATTATGTCATTAGCATAGCTTCTTGATGAATGAGAATGACGCTTTGTCACTTTAATGTGATGGTTAATAGTTTACCATATTATTTTAATGTGGTTAGTCAGAATAGAATTTGGATGCTCTCATGATGAAATAATGCGATAATGATTAGAAGTATAGATATTGCAATGAGTCAATTTTTATGGTTTTTAGAAGAAGAGGATTCAGTGGACATAACATTTGATAATGGAAGTGGAGAGACAATTTCTATAAAAGAGATAAGTGATGGATTAAAGGGTGAATTATTTACGGAAGATGGATGGATATCAAGATTCAGTAGAAAAAAGAATATGGAATAATTGCAATTAATAGAAGCCGCATGCGAGTGTACAACTCTGAACTGCATTCCTAATGTTAGACACCATCTAACATTAGGGATGCAGTTTTTCTATGGCTAAGTTTAGTGCAGATGAAAAGTTACAAGCAGTTATACGTTATCAACATGGATCAGAAATCTTGAAAACAATTGCGAGTTCTCTAAAGCTCCATCATTCTGTCTTAATAAATTGGATTAGACAATTTGAGCATCATGGTGAACAAGCATTTATAAAAGGCTATACATCATATTCCGCACAGGATAAACTAGACGTACTTAAATATATGAACGAACATGGGACGTCTGTTAGAGAAACGGCTGCGGTATTTAATATTGCCAGTCATAGTACCATTTTAAGCTGGCAAAGAAGCTTAGAATTACATGGAACAGGCGCCCTACAACCAAAGAAAAAGGGGCGTCCCTCCATGAATAAGGATTCAAAAGAACAGAAGAATCAAATGTTAATAGAAGGGTCTGTTGAGGCTTTACAAGCAGAGGTAGAACGTTTGCATATGGAGAATGCGTATTTAAAAAAGTTGAATGCCTTAGTACAAAACAAGGACAAATCACCAAACAAGACAAAGCGCAAGTAGTCTATGAACTGAGGAACGAATTCTCGGTGAAAGCACTTCTGCAGCTAGCAGATATCCCTCGTAGTACGTATTATTACGTGGTAAAAACGTTCGGTATGCCCTTGTTTAGGGGGATGGAGCTGACAGACAATTTGGTGTCAATGACATGGCAGTTAGAACCTTGCAATATGGTGTTGTAAACCTAGATTATAATTCAATAGTAGGATTAAATTATGTTGGAACTACTCATCAAATTGATCAAGATACGGGCAAAGTGATTAGGACTGGTCGAGAAGATAATGATGATATGTACTTCAGTGAGTACAACTTATCAAATAATGGTGGAATTAACTATACAAAGATAGGAGCTCATACGGCTTGGAATAATCCTCTGGTTCCAGGTGCACCAGATATTGATTATTTGGCTACTGTTGAAATTACTAACAAAAGTGAGGTAAAGACCACACTAAGTCTTGATAAATTCCCTGCATATGAAGGATATATCAGTATAAATGGAGGTAAATCTGTTTGGGGAGTACACTCGTGGTACTTATGTCAATACACTAAATTATCAACCATAATGAAATTAAGGAGGAGGGAGCTGTTACTCCCTCCCAAAAGGTGAGGATATGAAGCGTGTTATATTAACGTTGGTCATAGGTTTTATGTTTTCTAGTGTTATCTTGGCAGTATTCTTTTTTTCCGAGACATTGTATGGGCTTCCTGCGCTAAACCTGATTGCATGTATTGTCCTTGGATTAATCCAATTACTATTAAGTCAGTTGACATCTAGATACAGTAGTAAACTAAATTTTGTGGTATACCTTTGTGTGGCTTTAGGCGGATTATTATGTTTAGGTTTCGATTGGAGATTGGTCATTTTCGGTGTAGTGTATGGGGTTTCGTATTTTATCAGTGAATTGATGGTAAGGAAATTTATGCAATAATGATTTAGACCACAAACGAGACTAACCTCTCGTGAACTCAACTCCAATTGTTAGGTCGTGTCTAACAATTGGAATGCTGTTTATCCATTGTGGTTTTTTATTTGTGTATTTAGACGACCGCCTCCCTAGCGCACCATGCACCGCTTGTACATTGGCTGGGTTGTAACGAGGCCAAGCAAATTTAGCTAATCATGACCTTTAATAAGTCAATAAAAGTGAAACTTATATACAACAGAAAAAAAGCCAGCTTCTTCTCGCTCATAACCAACTGGCGAAAATAAAGCTGACCGATGAAATTAGGAGATTTTTATCAATGTCTTGATCTTAATAACTGAGATGATATGCCCACTCTAGAATGAGTTAGACTACAGAGTCTTAACCATTACAGCGGCGTTCATAACCCTCAGTCTGTAGCTAACAATATGTTTCCTAAAAAGCTTGTCATCTGATACCTTATTTTTTTGAATTTAAATAGGAAATGGACGAAATTGCAGTAACAAACAATATCAACAGAATTGTATAATTTAAGGAACGATTATCACGATACAAGTAGTATTGAGAAAAAATCGCAAGCACTTCAACAACAACAATACCTAGAATTATATATGCTCCTATACGTGGTGAATCTGTAGAATGCTTTAAAACTAAGTATACCACACACCATATAATGAGAAATGCAGCTATAGTAATCGTAAGCAGAGGTATAATTATTGACACTTGGAAAATCCTTTCCATTTCTTTTTCTTAGCCACGACTTAATCGTTGCTGAAGCCACCTACAAAGTGATGAAAACAGAATTCGTAAACCAGATGAATTTTCAAAGCCTTTACCATCTAAAGTTGGAATTATATGATTATGTGAACTGGTCCAACAAGCATCGTATTCAAGGCACATTAGGATACATGACGCCAGTTCAGTACAAAGCTGCATCCCTTTAAAAAGTTGTCTGATTTACTGTTGACTGTCCAAACCTGATGTCTAAAGAAAAGTGGGAAGGGTTCTACGAACCCCAAAAGCATGAAAAAAAGCAGGAGAAAATCCTGGTCGCTCTCAACTAATTCCTGTCCTTTTAGCATGACTTTATTTAAAAATAATAAAGTTGTGACATACTAAACCTCGTTTTCAGTCTTTTTTATCATCGTTGTTCTGCTTTCTTTGTATGCTATCCACATGTTGTTTTCTAATTGATTCATCTACAATATTGGAATTCAAAAAGGAAGTATATATCTCCTCAACAGCATCCTTCATTAAAACGGGATTTTTGTAATGTAATTTAAGGACAGCAACTTTTCGATTAATAAACTCAGTTAGCTCAATATCATAGACTACCAATTCGCTGGAATTAATCTTTCGTAACTCTTCATCAATTTTAAAAGTACATCTTTTTGTAAAGGATACCATGGAAATAAAGTATTGGTGGTATTTTAAATCAATAAAGTTTTTAAGTGCTTGAATATGGCCATAGTTCTGCATCAATGGATTCATCATTTTAAACTTGCCATTAATCAACCAAGTTTTTCTATCTTTTCCTCCATAAATAGTTCCCTGATAATTCTTTGTTTCAATTACAAATAATCCATAAGGAGTAATGATAACGTGGTCTATTTGGGAGTATCCTGTTGACGATTTAGGGTTTTTAACTAATAAATCATTCAAGTACATATACTCTTTTGGCATTTGGGATAGTTGAATGTCAATTTTGTATTCTCCGAGTTCGCCTTTTCTAACTGCAATTTGTTCATTCTTTATTCTTGTTACATCATTGTGTGTCTTTTTTATAGTGCTTGGAGTTTGTTTCATATCTTTATTAGAGTTGTTGTTCTTTTTATTCTTAAATAAAAAATTTAGAAACATAATTTGCCTCATTCCTACTGGAAATAAACTTCTATATATTTATATCGACATAAATAGACCATTTGAATAGCTACTTTCTTTAAAGCAACTCATATTGCCTATAAGACGATCTGCTTTTTTATTCGGGCGTGGCAGCCAAGACAGAAACACAGACCGCCTTCGTTTCTATTGACCACAAATGTATACTATATTAGATATATTACCAATCACGCGCTATCAATTGGCATATTTCTCTTGATTAGACACAGTGATTCAGGAAAGGGTAGAGACATGAAGAAAGTCATTGTAATAGGAGCAGGAATTCTTGGGGCATCGACTGCATATCAGTTAGCAAAAATGGGTGCAGAGGTCCTCATTGTTGACCGTAAGGATAAGGGACAGGCTACTGATGCCGCTGCAGGCATTATCTGCCCCTGGTTATCACAGCGGCGCAATAAAGCTTGGTATCAACTGGCAAAGGCCGGTGCGCGCTTTTATCCTGGATTGATTGAAGAACTTAAAAGCGAGGGCGAAACAGAAACAGGCTATGCTCGAGTAGGTGTGCTTAGTATTCATGATGATTTGGAAAAAATCAAAAAAATGGAAGAACGTGCGCACAAACGAAAAGCGGATGCACCAGAAATCGGTGAAATGACCCGTCTAGATAATAAAGAATCCCAAGAACTGTTTCCTCTGCTTGATGAACGTTATCATTCGCTTCACATTAGCGGAGGTGCCCGTGTGGATGGTCGAGCGCTGCGCGATGCATTAATCCGATCGGCACAAAGAAACGGGGCCGTCTTAGTAAACGGGGATGCAGTACTTCAGTATCATTCGAACCGTGTAACAGGAGTAGCTGTCGGAGCAAGAAGTTTCTCGGCTGACGAGGTCATTGTATGTGCGGGTGCGTGGGCAGATGAACTACTGCAACCATTAGGAATTCATTTTAAGGTTAGCTTTCAAAAAGCGCAGATTTTGCATTTGCAGGTTCCTGATTTTCAAGACACAGGGACCTGGCCGGTTATCATGCCGCCTTCTGATCAATATCTGTTGGCATTTGACAAACAGAGGATTGTTATAGGGGCGACTCATGAAAATGAAATAGAAGGCTACGATACAAGAGTAACAGCAGGAGGTATACAGGAAATCCTGAATAAAGGCTTGGAAATTGCCCCCGGTCTATCGAACAGTACTTTTCAGGAGGTAAGAGTGGGTTTTCGTCCTTTTACACCTGGTTTTCTTCCTGTAATTGGCGCCGTTCCTGGCTGGGATGGTCTGATAGCAGCAAATGGACTCGGAGCTTCCGGCTTGACAATGGGTCCCTTCATTGGGAATCAGCTGGCAAAAATGGCACTTGGTATGTCTTTGGACATCGATATAAATGATTATGATATTAACAATGCTATGGGTGAAAGTTGATTCGTTACTACCGGGCTTATTTGTGTTCAACGTTCCATAAGCCTTTGTGACCAATAATACGCTCAACACCTTGCTGACAATAGCCGTAAGATCGCCATGAGCAAGTTTCACAAACAACTCCGATGTCCTCTGGGACGACATGAGCACGAATGCGATTCTCTACTTCCGACCAGGGGAGGATATCACCAATATGTACCCCAAGGCGTGATAATATTTCAGCATCTCGCTCATAGATATCTTTGTCCTGACAGTGATATTCTTTATCTTCAGGATACTTTGCGCAAAGTTGATCAGGTCCCGCTATGATTTGAACAAGTGTTTCCGGCTGCTCACGTAAAGCTGTATGAACAGCGGTCATATTTTCCGCATATTCCTCCGAATATCCCATCCCACGATAGCCTAATAAACAAAAAATATGATGTCCCCGTAAGTGAAACATGATATATCACCTTTAGTTCGCTTATTTTGTTTTAAGTTAACAAAAATATTGGAGAAATTCAATGTGATTGTTAACCTAACTCATAAAAAAGGTTTACAATAAAAAGCGTTCTATGTATGATTAAAAAGAATTTAAGAAAGAGGTGTAACTCATGAAAACGAAAGAAATGGTATTAGCTGCTTTATTTGCGGCATTAGTTGGTGTAATGGGGCTGGTTCCAGCTATCCCACTAGGATTTATTCCTGTACCGATTACATTACAGACATTAGGGGTTATCCTTGCAGGTTGCTTTTTAGGTAAAAAAACAGGCGCAATGAGTATGATTCTATTTATCGTATTAGTAGCCATCGGCTTGCCGCTGTTGTCAGGTGGACGAGGTGGTATCGCACCATTAATTGGACCTGCTGCTGGTTATATTTGGTCTTGGCCAATCGCTGCATTTTTAATTGGTTATTTTACAGAAAAAGTTTGGTTTGAGGCTAAAGTATGGAAAATAATGATTATTAATTTCGTATTTGGTGCTTTATTCGTCGATGCGATTGGTGCTGTAGTGATGGCGATGATTACACACACATCTATTGTAGGTGGCGTTACAAGTGGTCTGATCTTCATACCTGGCGATACGATCAAAGCTATTGTAGCCGCGATTATTGCGATTCAATTAAAAACAGTAAGTCCGATCAACTCTGTTCGTTTTAACACTGCTCATCGGTAAAGAAAAGAGAATTCGTGGATAGAAAGCTTCCGTGTAACAGCGGATGCTTTTCTTTTACACGAAAGCGATGACATCAACGGCAGGAATGTTCGGTTCGAAAGGACAGCTTTTTAAGGAGTGGGAAACGTGCTCAAATGCGAACAAGTGACTTACCGATACAACGAAACAGATGGCATTTTCAATATTTCATTAAACATTGAAAAAGGCGAATGTGTTGCCTTAATTGGCTTAAATGGAAGCGGAAAGTCAACATTATTGCATGCAATGGCAGGATTGATTAATCCTCAAGAAGGATCCATAGAATGGGAAGGAGAGGCTGTTCGTCCCCCAAAAGTCGGTATTGTCTTTCAACATCCAGATAATCAATTCATTACGACTTCTGTTTTGGATGAGATGGTTTTTGGACTTGAAAACATAGGTATTCCACGGGAAGAAATGCTTGAAAGAGCGCTTGCTGCTTTAGACCAAGTGGGGATGAGATGGGCATTAGAGAAACATCCGATGCAATTATCTGGCGGAGAGAAACAACGCGTTGCCTTAGCTGCTATTTTAGCGATGGAACCAGACGTTTTGTTATTAGATGAAGTGACATCGATGCTGGATCCAGTAGCGCGTGAACATTTCCAACAAATCATACTTCATTTAAAACAAAAAGGCTGGACCATTATGTATACGACCCATTTAGTAGAGGAATATTTAATGGCCGATCGGTTTCTGATGCTGGATCATGGCGAACTTGTATTTGATGGGGATTTAGAACAGTTAGCATCTTCAACACAGCTGCCGATGCCCTTTACGGTTGAACTTCAAAGAACCTTCGGATTAAATGTTAAAGCTAGCACATGGAAGGAGTGTATTGATTCTTTATGGACATCCAATTAGACAGCATTACAGTAGAGAAAGAGCAATACACTGTTTTTCAAAATCTTTCGGTTACATTTCGTGAGAAACGCTGGACAGCCGTTGTTGGACAAAATGGTGTTGGAAAATCCACTTTACTGGAAGTCGTGAAGAAATTATATAAACCGAAATCAGGAACAGTAACGGCTCCTGACAACATCGGTTATTTATTTCAACATGCGGATGCGCAATTTTTTGAACCGACTGTTGAAAAAGAACTACAGTTTGCGCCACTTCATTTTGGTTGGTCCAAAGAAAAAATACAGCAAGGTATAGCAGAAGTATTAGAAATGGTTCAGTTAGATGCTTCTGTTTTAGTAAAATCGCCGTATCAATTAAGTGGTGGGCAAAAGAAAAGGTTAGCACTAGCCGTTATTTTAATCCTTCAACCAACCGTTCTTTTAGTAGATGAACCAACTGCAGGCTTAGATCCAATGCAGAAGAAAATGATGCTGGATGTTTTGAAAAAATGGCAACTACAAGGAAATACACTGATTTGTATTACACATGAGATGGAAGAAGTACTTGCTTATGGGGATGACGTTTATATGATGAAAAAGACGGGTGATCATCAAATGAAAACGGTCGAGGAATGCTTTTTTAAATCACCCGACAGTCTTTTGGAAGCAGGGCTTGCGTTACCGCCTAGTGTTGCTTGTTTTCATGATGTGCAGAATCGTTTACAAACGCCATTAAACCCAGCACGGACAAATGATAAACTATTACGAAGTATCGTAGAGGGAATGAAGATAAATGGAATTCTCGACTGACTATGTAACTAAAGATTCCTTTATTCATCGTCTGGATCCTAGAATAAAATTGCTGTCTGTTATGTTCATGTTAATTAGCTATATCCAATTGAATACGTGGGCAGGCTTTGTTGTCGCGATTGTATCGATCGTTATGATCGGGACATTAGCGAAATTGCCGTGGTTATACCTATTGAAAGCGATTCGTCCCGTGATCATTATTTTATTATTTACCTTTTTGTACCACTTTATTTTTTCGGGAGCTACTTATTTTTCTCTTGAAGGTTTATTCATAGGACTGCGATATGTGGTTCGTATTCTTTGTATGGTTGTTTTAGCGGTCATGTTAACAGCTACGACAAAACCGATGATTCTTGCCCTCGGGCTGGAAACGATGTTACGTCCATTGGAGAAACTGCGTATACCTGTAGCACAATGGTCATTAATGATTACGATTGCTCTCCGTTTTCTACCACTTATTATGGAAGAGTGGAAACGAATTCAAGTAAGTCAACAAGCTCGCGGTATCGTACCGCATTCATTAACACAGAAAATGATGCTCTCAATGAAAATGATTGTACCCCTCCTGTTATCCCTTGTGACCCGTGCTGATCATTTGACGATGGCCATAGAAGCAAGAGCTTTTGGAAAAGGCCAAAATCGCACTCATTTTCATACACTCTCTATTAAAAAAAGAGAATATTTGTACTTTTTATTCCCAATTTCGATCTCCTTCATCATTTTATTCGTCGTTTAGGTGATCGATAGAAACGGAGGCATCCATACATGAATACACGTATTACCGAATTATTGAATATCGAAAAACCCATAATCCAAGGAGGACTCGCTTATTTAGCTTATGCCGATCTTACAGCAGCTGTCTCCAATGCTGGGGGATTAGGGCAAGTGACAGCGCTTAGCTTACCAACACCTGAAGCTCTTCGAGAGGAAATTCGAAGAACACGTACATTAACAGATAAGCCTTTTGGTGTAAATTTTGCTTTCGGTATGCACGGTATGGGCTATGAACCGTTTGCTCAAGTTGCTATTGAGGAGAACGTTCCTGTTATATCCATTACAGGCGGGAATCCCGCACCGATGTTTGAGTTATTAAAAGGCACATCGATTAAAACACTTGTCCTTGTTGCAGGTGTTCGCCAAGCACAAAAAGCGGAGCAGTTAGGCGCAGATGGGGTCATTGTTGTCGGACAAGAAGGTGGAGGACATTTAGGGAGAGATGATTTAGGGACCATCGTATTAACACCTCGCGTCGTTGATTCTGTATCGATTCCAGTCGTCGCATCAGGGGGCATTGCTGATGGAAGAGGCTTAGCAGCTGCTTTAGCTTTAGGAGCCGAAGGGATTGAAATGGGTACTCGATTTATTGCGACGAAAGAATGTGTAGAGGCATCGGATTATTATAAACAACTTATTGTACAAGGCTCTGAAATGGACACGGTAGTAGTGAAGCGCTCAATCGGAGCGCCTGCTCGTGTGTTGCATAACGATTATGCAGATGAAATTTTAAAGGTTGAGCAAAAAACACCAACGTACGAAGCACTTAAATCTTATATTAGCGGGGAAGTAAATCGTCGTCTTGTTCATGAAGGACAACCAGATGGCTTTGCTTTTGCTGGACAGGTGATTGGTCTCATTGAAGATGTTCCGACTGTATCCGAGCTCATGGAGCGTATCATGGAGCAATACGTACAAATAACGAAAAAATGGTGTGAAACATAAAAGACTATCGAGAATGATGACGCTCAACAGACTCTATGTACTGTGCTTTTGGCTTATCTTCGTGTAAAAAGCTCTATTAATGACCCGGGGGAAAAAATAAATCTAGAATTGTTGCAGGATATTGCTGGAATTGGTCTAGCGAGCATCGAAATGATCCCAACTATCACGATATTATTATACCAGACCATAATTTTGGAATGAGTTGGAATCTCAATAACACCTCCACATGGGCAATCGATAGTGACTCGGTTCAAGAGGCTGGTTGCATCCACACATGTCAGGGTCTTGAATTTGATTATGTAGGTGTAATTATAGGTGATGATATTAGGTACATTGACGGGCAACTCATTACCGATTATACAAAGAGGGCAAAAACAGACCAATCATTAAAAGGGATTTCTAAGCTAATAAAGGCAGATAAGTTGAAAGGCGAGAGAATGGCTGATGAAATCATTCGGAATACCTATCGTATATTAATGACTCGAGGCCTCAAAGGCTGTTTCGTCTATTGTACAGATAAAGGGCTAGAGGGGTACCTTAGAAAGAGATTGGAGAGACTATCCCTACCAGAATGAGTGGATTAAATACCATTAAGCGAATAATGCCACATCAAGTCTGTCTATTTTATGTAGCCCATACACGGAATAGGTATCCTTATTGGTGAGAGATAGTAAAGATCACTGGGATTGCAATAGTTGAGCGGGTTGGAAATAATAGAGTTGCCTGATTGCCTGATTGTTGATGAAATTCATAGATTTAGATAGGAGAACACCTGATGTTTGAAATTGGGTGTTTTCTATTTATAAAAAACTCCGATGAATAAATAATAGTCTACTCAAATGTCGGAATATTGATTACTGAGGACAGGAGTTCGATTCCCCTCGCCTCCACCATGAAAAGCCAGTCCGCATGAGGGCTGGGCTTTTCTATGCCATTAAATTGTAGCCCAAAAGTAGCCATTGCAAATTAGATTGCGACGTTATTGCAAACCCAGTAGCCCTTATGGATACTGGGTTTGTCTTGTTTTTTGGTTTTATTTAATGTTATTTTATTGGAAAAAGTTGAGTACTCCCCTCGGGGTCAAACACTATTCGACCAATTATCTATATACGAACGCTTATCAGCCATGTAATGATGCCAACGTTCCTTGGTCGCGTCCCCTGACACCCAACAGAGGCTAATGCCGTAATACAACCCGAGCCCTGTAAACATATTCCTTGTTTCGCAATATTGTTCACAACGCAACTGTATCCAAATATTGGTTGACAATTATACTCTTGAACGATATTATTTTGCTCACGAAAAGCGGATGAGCAGGGGGGGCTTACATGGAAAAAGATGACGAGAAGCTATTGAAGGAAATTGATGACGACGAGTTTGATGATGCATTTCCAAAAGGTATATTTGCAATACCAAGTCCGAAGTGTCTGCCGCGATACAATGTGAGAGCAATTGCGAAGTATATGAAGGAAAAGAGGATTAGGGGATCCTTATCTGATAACGAACTAAAACAATTCAGAATTGAACCAAAAGGCTATATTTGTAGGGCAGTTCAAAGCATAGAGGAAGCAACGCATTGGTTGCCAACTTTCGACGATGAAATGGAAGAATGCGGGATTACACCGTATCAGCTTTATCGGATCTTCCAGGATAGGTATGAGAATGAATTTCTTATCATGGATGATAGTAACGAATTTTCCCTGATTTATCTGTGGCATAATGGACGATTCGTTGTTGTGGAAAAAACAACCTGAGATTATTGGGGTTAATTTCAATTAGTCGTCGGAATCAATGAAACTTTGTTATATAACAGCATTGAAATTCAGCTTCGATTAGCGGAAGCCGCACCAGCAGTACAACAGTAAAACGTAACACCATGTTTCAGCACTTAATAATCGATGGGTATTCCTTTGTAATGGACAGGCAAAGGTTTCAGCGAAGGTGTATGCTTAATAAGTGAATTTGAATATTGGATAAGCGAGTTGTAAGAAAAGGGTGGTACCTGTGGGTACCTCCTTTTTCGTTGTAGAGACTCAAAGGAAACGAATGGAGTGGGAATCAAGTTTGACACTGCCCCCAAATCCCGAATAAATAACCCCCTACCCAAATATGTTTATTATATGTTCACACTTTGGGTAAACGCATACATAAACTGGTTTGAAGGCAGCAGCAAACAAAAGGGGAGGGAACAATATGAAACCTAGCAACAGAAAATTTATGCTCATAACATCGGTTATTTTGAGCGCTTCTTTGTTATTCGGTTGTTCGAGCAAGTCAGGGGAGAGTAAGACGGATACTTCAAATTCTGCAAAGACAACGATAACGATTACCTATAGAGATGATGGCATAGGGGAAAAGGGAGTGCTCTATAAATGGATTAAGGAGGTTTCGGCCAGCTATCCGAATAAAAATGTAGAGATTAAGCCGACTCCTATTCAAGCGTCGGAGGGAGATTATTTTGCCAAGATTGCTTTAGCGCTGAAATCGAAGGATACGGCGCCTGATATTGTCACGGAAGATACTTTTATTTTGAATTCGGACGCAAGCGCAGGATTTCTTACACCTCTGGATGACAAAGTGAAAGGCTGGGAAGATTGGACCAATGGTTCTTTTATAGAAGCGATGAAGAAAGGCGTTACTGCGAGTGACGGCAAAGTATACGGCGTACCTTACAGTACAGATTCCAGAGGACTGTGGTATAACAAGGAGATTTTCAAGCAAGCAGGTCTGCCGGAAGATTGGAAGCCGAAAACTTGGGATGATGTTTTAAGTGCAGCGAGAACGATCAAGGAAAAAGCACCCGACGTTGTTCCGATTTGGATGAACATGGGTAAGGCTACAGGAGAAGCGACATCCATGCAGACCTACGAAATGCTGCTCTACGGAACAGGGGAGAGACTCTATGATAATGCGAGCGGAAAATGGATCATTAAGAGTCAGGGAATTTCGGATGCGCTGAGCTTTATTGAGACCGTGAATAAAGAGAAGCTTGGTCCGCCGCTGTCTAAAGTATTGAACGGTCAGGCAGGGAATACGGCTACGCGTGAATATTTACCGCAAGGAAAGCTTGCAATTTCATTAGATGGTTCATGGATTACAGGCAATTATATAGATACTGGCGCAGCACCTTGGCCGGAATATAAGGACGTGCTTGGTTTTGCTCCAATGCCGACAAGTAAGGGGCAGGATCCGGGATCGATCACCTTGGCCGGAGGCTGGGCGTTATCCATTCCAAGCAATGCGAAGCATAAAGACGAAGCGTGGGACTTCATCAAGTATGCCCTGAATAAAGAGAATACCGAGAAGCTTGTTATCGCATCAGGAAATCTAACGGTTCGGTCAGACGTTGCGAAGGATCCAGGATATACGCAAATGCCGTTCAATGGAATTGCAACGGAATATTTGCAGCATGCTGAATTTAGACCTGCACAGGATAAGTACCCTGAAGTGTCTACCCAAATACAGACGATGGTTGAATCCGTTGCAACGGGAACTTCTCCTGCAGATGCCATGAATAAATACGCGCAGGATGTAACTAGAATTGTTGGGGAAGATCATGTAATGGAAAAATAACGGGAAAAAGCTTGCTCAAGCACAACCTAGAGATTAGGAGAGCTTGGGCAAGCGGTTTTTCTTATTTTCAGCGTGCGGGAGGAGAACGATGCATGAGCAGTTTGGCGGTTAATGCACTCCATAAAAAGAGAAAATCATACACGTGGTTTTATTTTTTATTTCCTTCGATAGCGATTATGCTCGTGTTTTTTATATATCCGATTTTATTAACCTTCTTCTATTCCTTCACGAATTTAGCGTTAACTGGGGAATCCGCCAAGGAACTGAAATTCATCGGGCTTGACAACTATATTCATATGTTTAAAGACCCAGCGGTCAAAGTCAGCATATGGAATACACTCATTTTTTTATTTGGTTCTGCTGTTATTGGTCAACAAGTGTTAGGATTTATTATCGCACTGTTAATGAAGCATAAAAAGAGGGCGTTCAGGCGCGTGATCGGTACGATTGTGTTAGCAGGTTGGGTAACCCCTGAAATTGTGTGCGCTTTATGTCTATACAGCTTTTTCGGGGATGAAGGTACACTAAATAGCATTCTGGCATTCCTCGGTATTCAAGAAGTCACATGGCTGTATACCGTTCCTATGCTCACCATCATACTTGCGAACATTTGGCATGGTACGGCATTCTCTATGCTTGTGTTTCAAGCGGCGCTAGATGATGTGCCGAGTGAGATTGAAGAAGCGGCGGTTGTGGATGGGGCATCGAGATGGCAAGTTTTGAGCAGAATTATCATTCCTTATATTAAAGATACCATTACAACGAATATGATGCTGGTTACTTTGCAGACGCTTGGGGTATTCGGACTTATCTATGCGATGACCGGCGGAGGGCCGGGAAATTCAACAACAACTTTGCCTATCTTTATGTATAATCAAGCCTTTGTGAATTATCAGCTTGGATATGGAACAGCGATCTCCTTATTACTGCTGGTTATTGGTATTGTACTGAGCCTGTTCTATGTTCGTTCGATGAAATAGTACGTTTACAAGGAGACTTCGTATGAATGCGAAACAACGTAAAGTGATATATCGAATCATGCCGTATACCATTCTTACCTTGATCGGAATCTGTTTCATACTGCCTCTTCTATGGGTTCTTGTTGCGTCGATCGATTCCAATGCCATGCAATCGCTCAATTTACCGCATCGTCTAACAGAAGCCAACTATGTTGATGTCATCAGGAATCATGGAAATCAGCGCGCATTCCTCATCGGTCTGATCATGTCCGGTGGTCAAGCAATACTTGTCGTGATATTGGGATTGCTTGCGGCCTATCCTTTGTCACGCTACCAATTGAAATATAAGAAGTCGTTCATGCTGACGATTTTATTTATGACTTCCTTGCCGATAACAGCCGTTATGGTACCTGTCTATCAATTGTTCTTGAGCATCAAATTATATGACAATATTTTCGGAGTCATTCTGTTCTATGTCGCATCATCGATGCCATATGGGATTTGGATGCTGAAGAACTTTATGGATTCGGTGCCAAGTGACTTGGAAGAAGCGGCATGGGTCGATGGGGCCTCTGTCTTCGTCGGCATTCGGAAAGTGGTCGCGCCTTTAATGATTCCAGGCATTTGCACGGTAGCCATTTTCACGTTCTCCGGGAGTTGGGGTAATTTCTTTGTCCCGTACATCCTTTTACAAAGACCGGAGAATTTCCCTGCTTCATTGAAGCTGTATCAGTTTTTTGGACAATACGGTATGGTCGACTATGGTAAATTAGCGGCGTTCTCGGTGCTATATGCAATTCCTTCGGTTGTCATGTATATCCTCTCGCAGCAGTTCATGTCCAAAGGATTTGGGCTGCAAGGCGGAACGAAAGGCTGATCTGACTCGTATGGGGAGAGCGCATCGCATTGGACAATAACAGTTAAACAAGAATGCGCCGACAGGCGTATTCTTTTTTTTCAAACCATTCGATGGATAAAATCCAGTCATTGGACAGTTGTTTCATAGAGCTGAAATGATATATTATTATATGTATTTCTTTCTACAATATTCGACATGACTGTTCGATTAAATAAATAGTATGGGATGAGAGACGATGAAGAAAAAAGCTGTAGTTGTTTTTAGCGGTGGTCAAGACAGTACGACTTGTTTGTTTTGGGCAATGAAACAATTCGATGAGGTAGAGGCAGTTACGTTTAATTACGGGCAACGTCATAAATTGGAACTCGAATGTGCTGCCAATATTGCAAAGGAACTATCGATCAAACATCATGTCTTGGACATGTCATTATTGAATCAGCTCGCTCCAAATGCTTTAACTAGAGATGATATAGATATAGTTGCAGAGGATGGTAAGTTACCGACTACATTCGTAGATGGCCGAAACCTGCTATTCCTATCCTTTGCAGCCGTACTAGCGAAACAAATTGGGGCTAAGCACATTGTAACAGGTGTATGTGAGACAGATTTCAGCGGATATCCAGATTGCCGGGATGTATTTGTAAAATCTCTAAATGTTACGTTGAACCTAGCCATGGATTATACGTTTGTCATCGATACTCCACTGATGTGGCTGAGTAAAGAGGAGACTTGGGAGCTTGCAGATCAGCTTGGCGCATTCGATTTTGTAAGAAATAAGACGCTAACATGCTATAACGGCATCGTAGCAGACGGGTGCGGGGAGTGCCCTGCTTGTAAATTAAGAGCAAAAGGCCTAAATGATTACCTCAAAAGAAGAAAGTAGGGGTTGATAGTTGTGATCCACCAAATTTATCCATCCGTTCAGCATCCATATCGTTATGAGCTCAATAAAGACTTCCATTTTGCCGCGGCGCATTATGTTCCAAGTGATGATGCCGGGAAGTGTCAGTACGTACATGGGCACACTTATTTCGCAAATATAACGATAGCAGGGGACGAACTGGATCATAGCGGATTTCTAGTGAACTTTGCAGTGATCAAGAAATTAATTCATGATCGCTTCGATCATACTTTATTAAATAACGATACAGCTAACTTTAACGACAAGGAACCGGAACGTTTCCCAACAACAGAAGTTGTAGCTCGAACGATAGCGGAGATTGTTCAGTCCCATCTTGACAGGCAGCCCAATAAACCGAAATGTCTTCAAGTGTTCTTAAGGGAAACACCGACAAGCTATGTCGTGTATCGCCCGAAAGATGGTGTGATGTAAATGAGTCAACAAATTCCCGTGATCGAAATCTTTGGTCCAACTGTCCAAGGTGAAGGGATGGTCATCGGACAAAAAACGATGTTTGTAAGGACAGCTGGCTGTGATTACTCGTGCGCTTGGTGTGATTCGGCCTTTACTTGGGATGGAACTGCTAAGGACGAGATTCGGTTAATGACGTGTGAAGATATATTCAAAGAACTCAAAGAAATCGGGAAAGATACATTTGAGCACGTAACCATTTCCGGTGGTAATCCAGCGCTGCTTAAACAGCTGGATGAACTTATTGATTTATTACATGCTAATGGAATACAAGTTGCTTTGGAAACACAAGGAAGCAGATGGCAGGATTGGTTTTTGAAGATCGATGATTTAACTTTATCACCCAAGCCTCCAAGCTCACAAATGAATACCAATTGGGCAGTTTTAGATGAAATTGTTGAGAAGCTAGCTGCACATCGCCGAACATTTAGTCTCAAAGTGGTTGTGTTTGATGAAACTGACTTGGAATATGCAGTTCAAGTGCATAAACGATATCCTAACATCGCGATGTACCTGCAGTCTGGCAATGATGATCTCAAGGAAAATAATAACGAACGGCTTCTAGCCAGACTTCTCAAACGTTATGAATGGTTGATAGAGACGGTTATGAAGTCTAGTGACCTCAAACAAGTGAGAGTGCTGCCCCAGCTGCATGCTTGGATATGGGGAAATAAAAGAGGGGTATGACGACATTTTAAAGAGAGTCTTGAAAAAGACTTTCTTTTTTTTTAATTCCAGTCATATAACATATCAGAAGCCTTAACCTCTAAATATGTTATTTTCGAAAGGAGTGTATTCATGAATAAAGTATCCAATAAATTAACAGCCATTTTCGTCGCACTCTTCATGTTTATTTCCATGGAAGGGATTTCAGCAGGAGCCTCAGCCCCAGCTGCAGGAGGTGAACAGCTCTTGAAAGATATTAAAGGCCACTGGGCTGAGAATGCGATCGAGAAATGGGCGGGCAATGGGACAATAGCTGGTTACGGTGACGGGACTTTTCGTCCTAATCAGCCTATAACGGGCGCTGAATTGACAGCGCTTGCAAATCATTTATTAGCCTCTCAAGGGAAAAACGTTGCTGATGTTGCGGATGTCCCTATCCATATTTTGACAATGCCAGACCAGAACGTAACAAGAGAAGATGCACTAGCGTTGCTTTTTAAGGTGCTTGGATTTGAAGCTCAAGAAGGAGCATGGACGCCGTTTAAAGACAGCGCATCTATACATAGCTATGCAGCAGACGCGGTAAACACGTTGTACAAAAAGGATCTGTTTAATGGATTTCCCGATGGAACATTTAGACCATTATCTCCGATATCCCGTGCAGAGATTGTGAAGATCATTGATCAAGCGAGTCGCATTGGGTATTTGGCGGATATGTCGGACGGCTTAGCGGCGAACAAAAATATTACTCTTTTAAAAGAAACGACACCTTTAGGCGAAGTTGTATATGCGGTGGCGATTAAATATAACAAAGCGGTCGTTGGCTCCATGTTCAAAACAACTGACTTTACGGTAGAAGCTGCATTAGGAGAAGTTACGGCACCTAGAACGATTACAAAGGTATATACGAATGACTCGCCTGCTGTAGCTGCAACAAGTAAAACGGGTGAGTATGTCATTATTGAATTGGATACTGCCAAAGATACGAATGCAGGAACGATGTACTATGATTCGGTACTTGGTAAGAATATACTTTATAAACTGATCTACTATGTGACGCAAAAAACAGATATTACTGCAGCGGATGGAACGAAGATCGCTTCAGGTGCTAAGCAAAAAAGCGGCAACGAGGTTAACGCAGTAGTAGACAGCTTCGAAGCGCTCACCTTTATAAGTGAAACGGGGAATAAAATTGACTACCGTCTATATGAACCTAAGTTAGAGGCCGGCAAGAAGTACCCGCTCATCATTTTCCTTCACGGCAATGGGGAGCGAGGCGTAAATAATGCCGCGCCATTGCTTGCCAATATGGGGGCGACAGTATGGGCGTCGAAGGACAACCAAGCCAAACATCCAAGCTTTGTGCTAGCTCCACAAAATCCTTTGATAGCCAGCGGATTATGGTTAGAGAAGAGTGTTTATGAAACAACGCTTGAATTAGTCCATTTCGCTGTAAGCAATCCCCAAGTGGATACGAATCGTATTTACATTACGGGCCTCTCAATGGGCGGATTCGGAACGTGGGGCTTTTTAGAGAGAAATCCTGATTTGTTTGCGGCAGCGATGCCGGTGTGCGGCGGTGGTGATTTAACGAAGGTTGAAGCGATCAAAGATAAACCAATCTGGGCGTTCCATGCAGCAGATGATCCTGTCGTTAAAGTTACAGGAGAGATGGATCTGTATATGCCTGAATTTATGATTCATGGTACGAGAGATATGGTCGCTGCACTGAAAGAACTAGGCAGTACCAAAGTGAAATATACAGAATATGCACCAGGCTATGTCGCGATGCCTCTTGCCCCAATGGCGCATTTCTCATGGGTGCCTGCCTACAAAACCCAAGAAGCTATTGACTGGATGTATGAGCAATCTAAATAAACTTACTTACATTCGCTGCGCAGAGCATAAAATTCCATAATATAACCCATATTATCGTTGTTATCCCATTTATACATCAAAGGAGACTTCAACATGCAGCAGCAACCCCAAACGACCAACCAGACACCAGTTACGCCGCAAATGAATCATGGGGGTCATGAGCTTTTTGATATGCATGAGGTGTTATCTGGTGCAATCAATGTGCTCGATCAATACATGATCTTCAGACAGTACGTACAAGATAACAAGCTTCTGGATATTTTGGACCGTCAATACAATTTCATGCTTTCACAGTATAATGTAACGGTAGAATGTTTCACAACGGGGCAGAAGCCGAGCCAAGAAACGTCTACGTACATGATCAAAGAAATGACAGCACCGACATATGGGTTGAAGCCAAGTCAGCCGAAGAAACCAAATCAATCACTGGCTGATATCAAGGATGCAGGGATTAGCGGACATATGTTGGGATTGATCAAAACGCATGCTTCGCTTCTAACGATGAGTGCTGTCGAAGTGACGAACCCGGTTGTGCGACGTGTACTGGCTTCTCAAGTACAGAATTTTATCGAAATGGCGTATGAAATTTTCTTGTACCAAAACCAAAAAGGCTACTACCAAGTACCTCAATTGCAATCCTCAGATATGCAGCAAATGTTAAGCGCGTTCGTTCCAGCAACCGGAATGCCGCAAATGCCGCTTAATAATAAATCAGCTGCTCTACACTAATAACGGCAAGAACCTAGCATATGCTGAAAGGCTGTGCTAGGTTTTTTATTGTTTTGACTCTATTTATGAAAGCTGACGCCTATCGCTTTAAATTTATTTTTCATATAAGTAAAAGGGCATTTAGATGGAACGCTATCATCATCCCGCAGAAAATATTGTTTCCACTCTTGATTATCCTCTTGTCCGTACCATTTCAGAGAAGGATGTGCCGGAACGCCGTCGTAATCCATTAATTTTTTACGAATAATTTTCTTTATATTACGTCCAAAAGAGGTCGAATCGTTGATTTCTTCGAATACCCACCTTGGCTGAAATGCGATGAGAAAATAAGGGGAATGGCGGCTCTTCCGAATTTCATGTGCAGGTGTTCCGCAAAAGGCGAAATACGGATGTCCGTCATAGCAGAACTCCCATGAATGATGAGTTGGATCCATCGAAATATGTTCCGGCCATGGAGTATGATCTTTAGCACTAACTTGGTTTAGGACCGACCAAAACAACTGCTCGTAATCTTCTATTGAGAAGGAATTCAACATCTCTTGAGGTGTGTTGAAGAAAATAACGAGTGATGCATATTTGCCTGTCTCACGTGAACATTGGCCATACTGCTGCAAGAGATTCGCGACGTCTATAATGGCTTGTTCGGATGTTGGATCGGGTATGAATGCGAACCGTAAGTTATTGGTAAGGAAGCCTTGACGTCCAGGTACGCAAGGGTACGTATTTCCGGGATCAGCAATCATATGGCCGAACTCACGAAATGCATCCCGTTGCCAATTCGGCAGATCGTCTAGATGATGATCGAGCCAGTCTTTGGTGTGCAATTGAGCCATGCAAAAAACCTCCTTCATCAGTACGAAGCATACTATGCGAAGGAGGATTATTGGGTGAATGCCCATGGATAAGCGTCAATTGATTAGCTGTACTACAGCCTGATAACCAAAATAGATGCCAAAGCCAATAAGGGAGATGCCAGCCGAGGCTGAGATGATCTTCAGGGTAGTGCGATTCCCGAACTTGTGGAAGGTGCTCGCCAGCATTGCCATGGCAATATCCCATAACAAAATGCCGGCAAAAATGCCTAAGCTGTGCCAAAGCACATGAGTGTTGCCATCGCTCTGCACACTTTTCGCCAGAATGGAGCCGTAAATACCAAGCCAGAATAAAATGTTAAGAGGGTTCATGAGCGCCATCAGAAATCCGGAGCGGAAAGAGCTCGCAACTGACTGCACTTTTCGGGTACCGATCTCGGGCGTTTGTTTCATATTTCGGAGCGAATCTATCCCTGTATAGACCAGCACAAAGCAGCCGAACAACCACAGAAATGTTTTCATAAACGGAGTATTTAAGAAATGAACTAAACCAAAATAAATTAGGAGCATATACAATAAATCGGCACACATTGCGCCAAGACCGACCAGCCACGCATGAGTAAAACCGTAGCGGGCTCCCTTATCGAGCTGGGCGGCATTGATAGGACCAATTGGCGCCGATAATGAAATGCCGAGAAACATATAGGTCAAAAACGTGTTCATTCAGATCACTCCTTGAATATCGAATGACTTGGTACAAGTCATTGTATTCAAGGAATTTATCTATTAGAAGTAGCTTACAAGATTTCCACATCGATAGGTGTACATTTATAGCCGTTACATGCGCTTTCTTCACACGGACAAGCAGATATGCCCACGATTAGATCCATTTCTGCGCGAAGCTCGATATAGTCTCCGGGTTTGGATAACGGCCTTTCTATGCTGATTTGTCCGGAAGGATGAATGACTGTGTTCATAAATAAGTTGAGTGAGTAGTGTTGATCAGGTGCCGGAATGCCGAACGGAGCAAGTGCTGTATTCAGGTTATGATAGCAGCTCGCATGGTGCTGCTTATTGTACAGCAGTTCATACATTTCAGGACGACATGCGGAGTTAATAAAATCGTGCTTACCTACAGTATCAGCCATAACGGTAAGCAGCGGTCTATATTTATTAGAGTAGATAATGTCCATTGGCTTGACTTTTATTGCACGTAGAGCGTCCAATGTAACGCTTGGATCGAGGCGCTCACTCGTATCATCCGCACGATAAGCTGCAAAGTCAGCCACTTGCTCACCTTCCACATCAGTCACTCTAACAACTTGTCCCTTGGCCAGCCTAAAACCAAGCCCTTGCATAGCTGGAATTCGCCATTTATGATTGACCATCGGTACCCTCCTGCGGTGCTGTGTAAATTTTACTTTAACAGTATGGCTTAAGGGAGGGGGAGTCATGCAGAGGGAAGAATGAAAAGTCCCCCTCCGGTCCGCAGTGTTGAGATACCACGAGGGGGGATATTATCAAATCTGTATTCAGTTCTATTACTAGTGATTGTTATACTATGGCTTTAAGCATGATATTATCGGAATGGATTACCGCTGCAGTGTCTGACTAATCAAAGCATCAGCTTTACACCGCTTGTTTGTTGTTCGAGCATCTTTTTGATGATCGTCCCGATGTGGGCTGCAGCTTCAACAGGGGGGGTGCCTCCTCGGTGAATGTTAGAAATGACCATGCGATCGGACTCTTTGGTTCCTTTGCGAGGCCGATAACACATATAGGCGCTTAGAGAGTGAGCGCATACGAGTCCCGGTCGTTCTCCAATAAGCAGAACAAATGCTTCTGGCTTCAGCAGCTCTCCTATGGCGTCCATACAGCCGACCCGCCCGCCTTTTACAAAGAAAGGTGTACCTGTCTGCAATCCGTTGGCGGAGATGGAATCCATTAATGCCGGATACACATCCGGCAAATTCTCCTCGATAGCATTCGCGCTTAATCCGTCCGAAACGACCACTTGCACTTGAGGAGCGGGAAAGCAGCGCTCCTTGATGACCTCGCAAGCTTTCTCGGAAAGAATCCGTCCATGATCGGGACGCTTTAAATAATGTTCCTTCGTTTCGAAACGAGTCTCGACAGTAAATAACTGAAACTGCCGGAGCAGGTCTTCCGAAACTTCACCAAAAACGGCATCGACGGCCGCCGCATGATCTATTCGAAAAGATAAGTAACCCTTCGTTAAAGGTCGGGTTCCCGTGCGTCCTACCCCGATGCGGGCGGGAGTATGCTGTTTAAGTCGTATGATTTGCTCGTTTGTATCTTTGTTGATCATCGGAATTATCCTCCTTCGAGTTACACCTTGTTCATGAACAAGGTAGGATCACCTGCCGATTTCGTTAGTGCACCATTTCTCATGATCCCAGCCCTTTCCAACCATTTCTCAAATTCGGGAGCGGGACTTAAATGAAATATACTGCGCAGCGTGGCTATATCGTGGAAGCTTAAGGATTGATAATTTAACATGCAGTCATCCGCCATGGGAACGCCAATGACAAAATTCACACCTGCTGCGGAAAGCAGCGTACTGAGCGTATCCATGTCGTTCTGGTCAGCTCTCATATGGTTTGTATAACAAACATCAACACCCATTGGAAGACCATGCATTTTCCCCATAAAATGATCCTCTAGACCTGCTCGAATGACCTGTTTGCTATCGTACAGGTATTCGGGGCCTATAAAGCCGACCACGGTGTTCACGATAAACGGATTGAATTTTCTGGCCAATCCATAGCATCTGGACTCGAGTGTAACTTGGTCGATACCAAAATGCGCCTCAGAGGATAGTTCCGATCCTTGACCTGTTTCAAAGTACCAACGGTTAGGGCCAGTAGCCGTACCTTTGTCGTAGATGAGCGAATTAGCTTCTTCGAGCAGTGGGATCGAGATACCGAATGACTCATTACCCATTTGCGTTCCGGCAAGGCTCTGGAATATTAAATCGGCTGGCGCCCCTTTTTCAATGGCTCTCATTTGTGTGGTGACATGGGACAATACGCAGTTTTGGGTTGGAATCGCAAACCGGTCGATGATGTCCTTCGTCTCAACCAATAAGGCGTATATATTATCAGTCGTGTCGATCACGGGGTTGATGCCGATGACCGCATCTCCAATTCCATAGCTTAACGCCTCATACAAAGAAACTCTCATTCCTGGCAAATGATCGGAAGGGTGATTAGGCTGGGCTCTGGAAGAGAGCACACCCTTTTGTCCGATTTTAGTTTGGCAGTGCGTAATCACCTCGATTTTGGATGCAGCTTGAATGAGGTCAAGATTGGACATAATTTTCGCTGCCGCGGCAATCATTTCACTCGTTAGTCCTTCGCTTAGTTGTAACAGGTCGCTTCCCGTTGTTTCGTCGTTCAAAATGTATTCGCGCAATTCTGCTACCGACCAGTTTTTAATACGCTCATACACGGGCGTGCTGACACTTTCCTCAATCACTCGGGAAACTTCGTCTTGTTCCGGAGGTAGAAGAGGGGAATTGCGGATCTCACCTAAAGTCAAATCGGCCAGCACAGATTTGGCTGCCATGCGCTCTTTCATATTTTCGGCGCTTATTCCCGCCAGCTGGTCGCCGGAACGTTCTTCATTGGCCTTGGCCATAACTTCTTTCAAATGATGGAAGGAATAGGTGTGTCCTAATACCGTAGCTTTTTTATACATGTAGATCACCTCGCGTTTTTTAAGCAAATGCCAGCGTTTTAATGGAGATGGAAACCGCCTCGCCTGATACGGGCATTCCAATGTCAATATAATCTCCGTGAGTAAAATCAATTTGGTCAAGGCAGATGACGATCTTGCCCCTCCCGCAACGCTTGGCTAAAGCTTGACCAAGCGCTTTCGCCATATCGTTCTCGCAAATAAAGATGATATGGGATGATTCCGGGATGCAAATGCTATACGCTCGGCAAATGGAGTCGGCTAAGCTTTGCAGCAGCTCGTAGGTACAGTAGGGAACTTCCGATAATGCAAGTGCCAAGGGGCTACCGTTCTTCATGTCATACAATTGGGCTGCATGGTACAGAGCTTCGAACAGACGATGTTCAAAGGCTTCGGCGGCCCATTCGCCTTTTTCGGTGGCCGGGATCGTCAGCAGTGGAATGTTCTTGATCGGTAAATGATCAGGATTCGCATAAATGGTTGCCCCGCTCACTTCGATATTTTGCATTCCTGCGCCGATCACCGTTGCTCTTGTGGTTTCGATTGCCGGCCTGACTCGAATGGGATAATACCGAGTAGCGAGTGTTAAAGTATACGCCAGTAGTGGACCGATATCGCTGTGCTTTGCCACTTCTGGCAGCGTCCGAGGGGACTCATGCTGCATCATCCGTCCAACTCCGCCCGAGAAGATGATTTCTTCGATGGCAGGTATTTGTTCAGGGGCACCCTCCATGAGTAATAAATGACTTTGAAACACGGGATTGCCCGAGATATAAGCCAGCAGGCAGTGGCTCATGGTGCTGCATATTTCTAAGAGTTGGTTATATCCTGCCTTTACATCCGCCGTTAGTTGACAGCCGATGGACTGAAGCCAAGGTTGGATCTGCTCGGATACATATTCGATTTCGCCCGATTCATTCAAGCGAATCAATCTTCCACCAATATGAAAGGTGAAAGTCTGAATGGCTTTGCCGTTTTGGAATAAAGCGATGTTTGCTGTACCCCCGCCGATGTCGACGTTGGCTACGATACCTTCAATTTGCTGCGAACGTTCCATAGCCCCCGATCCTTTTCCTGCCAATATGCCCTCCAAATCCGCACCAGCCGTAGCGACTACGAAATCCCCTGCGCGCTCCGCCAAATAATGAATTATTTTTTCTGCATTTATTTTGCGGGCGGTTTCGCCCGTAATGATGACCGCTCCTGCATTTACATCCTGAAGTCCGATAGCAGATTGCTCGTATTCGTGGACTAATAGATCGGTTAATGATTCCATATCTATTTCATAATCGTTCTTTAGAGGAGTTGTATAAATAGGACTGGAATAGACGACTTTGCGATCTGCGATACGGCATCCAGGAAGATTGAAACGGTCATTGGTCTGCTTTATCAGAAGACGGCTTACAATAAACTTGGTCGTACTGGTGCCGATATCCAATCCGATACTGGTGATCCACTGTTCCATTCCATTCACCTCCCTTCCTATAAAACGGTGTTTATAGAGATAAAGACGCTTACACGAACCCTCTCAACAGAGGGGAATTGTCTAAAAGCGCCTTTGCTTCTATTTCAAGCGATATCCATTTATAGACACACTATAACATAAAGATGCAAGTTTGTGTCATGTTAATTAACACAAAATCCAAAAAATTAAAAAATATCATACGTTTTATGTAATGTTTTCTAACATAAATGTTGACTTCGCGATTTTGGTGTATTAATATGAGTCGCAAGACGCAGAATCAAGCGGTTATATTAAAAAATTTATAGTCTGTAAAGCAAGGGCGCTTTGTATTAGTTCTGCGGGAAGCGGTGCTGGATTCGAAGTGCTCTTTTTGTTTTACAGAAAGACAACGGAAGAAGGACATAGCTGCAAACCGTAATTTCGGAGGTGAAAATCAGAAACACTGTATTTTCAAACTATTTCGCGGTAGAAAAGACGAGTTGTTACTTTTAAAAGACAAAATGATTTGCCATAGGAGGCGGAGATATGGTTTTGGGACCGACGATTATTATAGTTGCGATTGTTGTCATGGTGTCTATATTTATGAAAGCAAGTAGAGGGATACGGTTTGCTCGGCAAAAGGGTGGAATAAGCGACGGTCTAAATGCCTTTGGGTACAAACAAGAATTACTAAGGGACATGGGAGGTTTTTCGAATTTCGCCATCTCATTCTCGGTGATTTCAATTCTAACCGGAGCAGTTACGCTTTACGGTTTTGGCTTTAATCAGGGCGGACCTGCTGTAATGGGGATGGGCTGGCCGCTAGTGACCTTATTCGTTCTGTTTTTATCGGCTTCACTCGCGGAGTTGACCTCGGCAATTCCAACCTCCGGTGCGATTTATCATTGGGCATCCATTTTGGGCGGGAAATCTTGGGGCTGGTTCTCCGCTTGGTTTAATATGATCGGTCAAGTTACGGTTGTGGCAGGTATTGACTTTGGTTGTGCAGGGTTCGCTTCATCTCTATTATTTGAGGAACCCAGCAAAACGCAAATCTTGACCGTCTATGCCATCATCTTGATCAGCCATGCCATATTGAATCATGTCGGCATCAAGGTTGTTGCTAAGCTTAACAGTGTCTCCGCGATCTATCATTTGTTAGGCGCAGGTCTTATTATTGGAACGCTTATTTATTTTGGTCCTTCGAAAGACGTTGGTTATTTGTTCGACACAAGCTTCTCGACTGCAGTGAACAGCACGACTTCTTACTGGTTTGCTTTCTTGGTTGGGCTTCTGCAAGCGCAATGGACAATTACCGGATATGACGCTTCCGCTCATACCAGTGAAGAAACGGTGGATCCGAAGGTACGTGCACCCTGGGGCGTGTACTTATCTGTAGTTGTATCGGGTGTTTTCGGATTTATTATGCTTGCTCTAGTGACATTGTCGATTAAGGATCCGGAAGCCGTAGCTGCCGCTGGTTCCAATGCATTTATTGTCGTCATTGAGCAGGCGATGGGGGGAATTTTCGGGAAAATCATCCTATGGATGGTTACGTTTGCGATGTGGTTTTGCGGGCTTTCCGGCGTTACTTCGGCATCACGAATGATTTTCGCTTTTTCGCGTGATGGCGGGCTGCCGATTTCGAAATTTTGGGGAAGTATTTCTAAGAAGTTCCGCACACCTAAAAACGCCATTTGGTTAACGGCTATTCTGGCTTTTGTCTGCAGTATTTTCGATAACGTGTATGCAGTTGTGACCTCTCTAAGTGTAATCGGATTACATACCTCATACTTAGTTCCTCTTCTGCTTAAGCTGAGGGCGCAGTATAGAGGGGGTTGGACCAAAAAGGACGACGGACCTTGGTCGCTCGGAAACTGGAGTATTGGCGTAAATTTGATTGCTGTCGTTTGGATTCTGTTTATCGATATTTTATTTGTCCTAGCACCTAATGATGTCAAGATAACAGAACAGTTTACGCTGCACTATGCTACAGGAAAAGTATTCGCCGTATTGCTCGTATTGTTGGCCGTTATGTACGTGACGCGGGCACGGAAAAATTTTAAAGGTCCGAATCTAGGTGCGTATAAAGCTGTGCATGATCGGATTAATAGAGGTAAAGGAAATAGGGGATTGGAACAGACCGATTTGGGGCTGAAGAAGACGATACAAGGGACGGAATAATGGTCACCGAATCTAGATAAGGAGGGATAAGAATGGAAAATCGCGAACTTCTTCAGACAAAAAGGGCAATTCCGGATACGCCATTACTTGATCGCTTCCCATTTCCTTTTAAAGGGGATTCCTATAGATATTCAAATGATTCTTTCAAGCTTGAACCGCGTGTTTTGCTGGACATTACGCCTGAATATTTTGAAGAAATTGAATTAAAGCGGAACATTTTGAAAGATCGGCATGAGCACGCGTATCAGTCAATGCCGCATTCAATGAATGGACAATGGGAAATTTTAGAGTTCATCGTTCACGAAATGGTAACGCAGCATCCTCATTATTTCCACCTCGAAAAAGATGGTGACCACTGGATGTTCGAAAATCTCCTATTGGGGGAGAGGCAATCCTTTACTTTCGGCGATGCATCCACATTACCTTTTGAGCCACTGGATTTTATAGGTCGGCATGTGCAGGAGGATTTGTTTTATTTGGGACAAAGGGATGGGAATCTATATTTGGATGCTGGACAGCTTTGCTTCCCTAATAACTGGTCGATTGGCTTCAACATAGGAACGCCTTTTTTGGAATTTCATAAACCTGTTCCTGAATTTTATAGCAGCCGTATGGCGGAAAAGGTTTTGGGATTTTTAATGAGAATGGAAGCGGGGATGCCTTTTAGAAGGCCGAGCTGGACCACGACCGTTGAGAAAATGCTTCCCGTCTTTCGTGAATCGTTTGATGAGTGGTCGCCGAAAAAGAAAAATGTCACCACAGAAAATGCAGGTAACCTCGTTTATTTAAGGGTTGAGGATCAGAGACTTTTTCGGCTGCCTGGCAGTAATGGCATTTTATTTAGTCTGCATACGCACTTGATTTCGCTTGAAGAATTAACTCAAAACCAGAAATGGGCGAAGCAATTTTATCATGTACTGCTTGATGCGCCCGATTATATGTCAGAGTATAAAGGTTATCTTCCTTATAAGGATAAAATGATAGCATATTTGAGCAAACAGATAGAGTCCATTTCATAATAGGACCGGAGGGAGTGCGTATGGAAGCCGTAAGGTTAAAACTGATACAAGAACAACGAATATCGGATTATATTTACGTTTTGGAAGTGAAGACGTTGACCGGATCCCTCAATTTTTATCATGGCGCCGCTGAACAGCTTCGATTTAAGCACCAGTCTTTTTCACTTCCGATTCGCTTTACGGCCCCATATCAGGAGGTCGGTATGTACCGGATTTTTATCGATACCTACTTTTTGACAGACGAGGAACGGTTGAATGTTCTCAACCAGCTTCGAACTCATGACTTCCAATTGGAGTGTTTGTCCCCATTATCGTTCGTGCTACAGCCGAATACCCAGAAAGTGCTTCTATTTATTGAAGAAATTGCACTTCTTGAAAGCTTGACCGTAATGGAAATGCTTGCAAATCTTCATATAGACATGATTCTGCTCGTTACCGATGAACTTCAGATCACAGGAAAGCAAATCAACTACAAATTGTGGCAGGACAGTATGCCGACGGCGATCTCATTTCAAAATAAAGATGTACACTTTTTGTTAAGCTGGCAAAAGATCGGAACTCATATTTTTGCGGCAGGAGCCTGGCCTATGGTCGATCGTTTGAAGAGAATCGCCGAGGATGTTGGATTTTCAGATGAGTTGTTTCAATTTAAAGGTTATGGTGAAATGACTCCATATGTATTTTGTGTTCGATGTTACAAACTGACCAAAGGGAATCAAAACACCCAAGTACAGTGCGAACACTGTAGAACCATACTGGACGTTTCAAATCAATATTCCAAGAGACTAGGTGCCTATTTAGGCAATATAAAGGCAATATGAGGGAGGAGGAAGTGAAGTGACATCAGGTAGACTCAAAGTTATAGTGAAAGACATCAAATATGAATCCCCGTCAGTAAAAAGCTTTAAACTCTGGTCTGCGGACGATTCTCTCCTCCCTCGCTTCAGCGGAGGATCTCATATTACAACTTATGTGATGTATAATGACCGGCTCATCGAACGTCATTACTCTTTAATCAATGATTCGAAAGCGGATGGATATTATCAAATCGCGGTTCAGCGAAGTGAGCAATCCAGGGGCGGATCTGTGTATTGGAATGATTATATGAAAGAGGGAGACCAACTCGAAATCAGTTACCCTAGAAGTCACTTTCCGCTTAGTTTTGAAGCGAAGCATCATATGTTCTTCGCTGCTGGTATCGGTATAACGCCATTTCTTGCGATGATGCGGGAATTAAAAAAACAGGGAAAATCATTTGAACTGCACTATGCATCCCCATCTCGAGAAATGTGTGCCTTTTTTGCAGATCTGATCACAATGTATCCCAGACAGGTTCATTTCTATTTTTCAAGTGAGAAGAACCGGATGAGTCCGAAAATCATGGAAAATCAATATATTGGCACCCATGTGTACTTTTGCGGTTCTGCTCAAATGATGAAGGAATATGCGGCAGAAGCCAGAAAATATGGATATCCGGCAAAAAACATTCACTACGAATGGTTCGAGACACAACATACTGGACCATTGAACGCCTTTCAAGTGAAGCTTGGTAGAAGCGGCAAAATTCTGGAAGTACCGGAGAATGAAAGTCTTTTGAATACGCTGCTCGCATGTGGAGTTGAAATTCCCTATGCTTGCAAGATAGGCGGGTGTGGAAGCTGCCAAATTGATGTGGTGGATGGAGAAGTGGATCATCGCGACTCGTTTTTAAATGATGAGGAACGTGTTGCTAAGAAAGTGATAATTGCCTGTGTCTCACGGGCCCAAAAAGGAATTGTTGTTTTAGATTTATAACCAAGATTTTTGCTTCTGGGGGGATTGGGACATGCAGAAGACACAGAAAACTTTAGGGCTCTGCAGAAATGTACGAATTTAAGTGGAAATGGAATGAAGAAGAAGCGACAAAACGTTTGCAATCCTATTGCATGACTAATCAGAAGAAAATGAATGAAGTAGTAGATTAAAGTATAAGAGTCTCTCGTGTTGAGGGTGCTCTTGTTCTCCTTTGTTAATTATAATCAGACATATACAACCCTTTTATACCCGTAGAAGGGTTTTCTTTTTTTGCAGATAATTACCAAATTTCGGAATATATTCGCTAAAATTTTACTGTGGGAGAGAGATAATCCTGTGGTACAATATATTAGTCTGTCACTGACAATGCCGCACGGGAGGATGTTATGAAACAAGGCCCTTTTATTGCAGTTGAAGGCCCTATCGGAGCTGGGAAAACGACGCTCGCTACTATGCTTTCAAACGAACTGCATATTCCGGTTGTTAAGGAAATTGTCGAAGAAAATCCGTTTTTGGATAAGTTCTATCAGAATATCGACGAGTGGAGCTTTCAGCTCGAAATGTTCTTTCTCTGCAACAGGTACAAACAACTAGAGGATACTGGACTTCAGTATATTGCAAAGAACAAGCCAGTTATTTCTGATTATCATATTTATAAAAATCTCATTTTTGCCGAACGGACACTGAAAGGCGTACAACGGGACAAGTACCGTCAAATCTATCATTTGCTCACCGATGATCTCCCGAAACCGAACATTATTCTCTATATTAGAGCTGACCTTGATACGCTGCTTAAGAGAATTAAGAAACGCGGACGGTCATTCGAACAAAATATGGACACCGCCTATTTGCAGCAATTGATAGAGGATTATGATGAAGCGATGTCGTCTATTGCAGCTCGAGAGCCGTCCACGACGATCATAACGATTGACGGGACTAAGATCGATTTCGTTGAGAACCCAGAACATTTTGCGCAAATCGCCTCTCAAGTAAAGGAGTTAATACGATGAATAAATACGGAATCCCGAGTAATGCACTGATTACAGTGGCCGGTACAGTCGGCGTTGGTAAATCGACTTTAACAGCTGAATTGGCTAGGCACCTCGGTTTTAGAACATCGTTTGAGAAAGTCGATCATAACCCATATTTAGAAAAGTTTTATCACGATTTTGAAAGATGGAGCTTTCATTTACAAATATACTTTTTAGCAGAGCGATTTAAGGAGCAGAAGAAAATTTTTGAAGCAGGGGGCGGATTCGTTCAGGACCGCTCCATTTATGAAGATACCGGTATTTTCGCCAAAATGCATGCTGACCAAGGCACGATGACCCAAACCGATTACGAGACGTATACGAGCTTGTTCGAAGCTATGGTCATGACGCCGTATTTTCCGCATCCAGATGTGCTGATCTATTTGGAAGGCAGTCTGCCATCGATTCTAAAACGAATCAAAGAGCGAGGACGTGAGATGGAAATTCAGACAGACCCGTCCTATTGGGAACAAATGTATAAAAGATATTCGGATTGGATTAACGAGTTTAAAGTGTGTCCTGTCCTTCGGCTGAATATTGACGAATACGATGTTCATGATCCGGCTTCTATGGATGACATTCTATGGAAAGTAAGCAATGTGATCCAAAAGGCAGTGAAGTAAATAATAGAACAGGACAGATGACATATAGGATAGGAGAAATGGACAACATGAGCTACAAGATTGTATTTTTTGACATTGACGGAACGTTAATCAATGAGAAAAAGGAAATTCCAGCGGATACGGTCAAAGCCATCCGTGAACTGAAAGGGCGGGGCGTTGAACCCGTAATCGCCACAGGCAGAGCGCCTTACTTCATCAAACCGCTTGCTGAGAAGCTTGGCATTGAATCTTACGTGACCTTGAATGGCGCGTATGTCGTATATAAAGGGAAGCCGCTGTACAAGCGTGAAATTCCAAAGAGCCATCTGGAGACGCTTGTTACGCTCGCTGCTCAGCATAATCACGCACTTGTATTCGAGGGAGAGCATTCCTTCTTTGCGAGCAAGGAGAATCATCCGTTCGTTAAGGCTTCTGTAGAGTCGCTCAAGGTCGATGAACTGCCTAGCTACAATCCAGATTTTTGGCGGACGGACAGTGTTTATCAAGTGTTCCTCCATTGTGAAAGTCATGAAGAGCATTTATATGAATCCAAACTGCCTGGTTTGAAGCTGATTCGCTGGCATCCGCAGGCGATGGACGTACTGCCTACGGACGGCTCGAAGGCGCAAGGAATTGAAGCTCTGCTTAGAGAGCTCGGCTTGACGGCTGCAGATGCAGTTGCCTTCGGTGACGGTCTGAACGACAAAGAGATGCTGGATCTGGTTGGCTTTGGGGTAGCTATGGGCAACTCCCACGAAGAGCTGCTTCCGTTCGCTGACTTTGTTACGACGCATGTCGACGAGAAAGGCATTCGCAACGGTCTGGTTGAAGCAGGTTTGCTATAATTGCTGATTATATTTTTATGCCAAAAAAACATCCGAATAAAACGGGTGTTTTTTATTTACTTATTATGCCAAACTTTCCTTGCTTTCCCTTTATTGATATAATGGATATACTGATAGTGGATGTTTTTGAAATCGCTTACAAATAACTGGAGGAATCGAAATGGAACTCTTCAAAACGATGATGCAAGATGATTATGAACAGCTTGTATTCTGCCAGGATAAACAGATGGGACTGAAGGCGATTATTGCGATACATGATACGACACTTGGACCTGCGCTCGGCGGACTTCGAATGTGGAATTATGGGTCCGAGGACGCTGCAATCGAAGACGCTATGCGGCTTGCTAAAGGGATGACCTACAAGCATGCTGTATCGTCGCTTAACTTCGGCGGAGGCAAGAGCGTCATCATCGGTGATCCGAGAAAAGATAAAAATCAAGGCATGCTTCGCGCATTTGGACGATATGTAGAGTCGCTACAAGGACGTTATATTACGGCCGAGGATGTTGGCACAACCGTTGAGGATATGGATATTATTTATCAAGAAACGAAGTACGTAACGGGTAAATCTGGCAAAGGATCTTCTGGGAACCCTTCTCCTGCAACGGCTTTTGGTGTCTACCATGGGATGAAGGCAGCGTCCAAAGAAGCTTTTGGAACGGATTCTCTGACAGGCAGAACAATAGCAGTCCAAGGTGTGGGGAATGTTGCCTTTCATCTGTGTAAATATCTTCATGAAGAAGGTGCGCACTTGGTTGTGACCGACATTAATCAGGAAGCTGTTCGGAGAGCCGTAGAACAATATGGTGCTATAGCGGTTGACCCGAAAGATATTTATGACGTTCAGTGCGATATATACGCTCCTTGTGCAATGGGCGCCACAATCAATGACGATACAATCGGCCGACTCAAAGCAAAAGTAATCGCCGGTTCAGCAAACAATCAGTTGAAGGAACCGCGGCACGGTGAACAGATTCACCAGATGGGCATCGTGTATGCGCCCGATTACGTCATTAATGCTGGAGGCGTCATTAATATTGCTGAGGAATGGAACGGATATGACCGTGAGCGGGCATATCGTAAAGTGAAGGAAATTTACAACACTGTTTCCCAAGTCTTTGATATTTCACGCCGCGAAGGAATACCTGCTTATTTAGCAGCAGATCACCTTGCAGAGGAACGCATCCGTTCAAGACGAATGAACGCATAACAGGAAATTATTCAGACGTACGGTTGCTCCACTGATATACCACTCCTTCTAAATGCCTTTGAAAGGGGGATTTATGATGGACATCAGGCAGCTGAGCTATTTTCTGGTCATTGCCAAAGAAGAACAAATTACTCGTGCTGCCAAAGTGCTGCATATGGAACAGCCGCCTTTAAGCAGACAACTTAAACTGCTTGAACAAGAGCTAGGCGTAACTTTATTCGATCGTCAAGGGAAGCAAATGAAGCTGACTCCAGCAGGAGAAAGCTTGAAGAGAAGAGCGGAGAGCTTGCTGGACTATTTTAACGAAACGATCAAAGAAGTAAAAGATATTGAGAATGGGCTGCAGGGAACGTTATCTGTCGGCTCGGTGTTTTCTAGCATTTCACTGCTTCCGCCGAAAATTAGTCATTTTCACGAAAGACACCCGCGAGTCATTTTTAAAATTTTGGAGGGCGACCACTTTACACTCGGCGAATATTTGGAGAATCGGAATATTGAACTGGTCGTGACGAGACTTCCTTTTGAGTCGAATTATGATTCGTCTAGATATTCGATTTTACGGCTGCCCTCCGACCCCTTTGTTGCAGTTATTCCAAGGACGTGGGATTTTTTAACGTCGCAGCAATCCATTCCGATGAAAGGGTTAGCTGATCTGCCGCTTTTAGCATTAAAGAGTGACAAGACGATAAGGCTTCATGAAAAAATCGTAGATGAGTGCAGACGCTTCGGCTTTGAACCGAATATCATTTGCGAATGTTCAAGTGTAGCGATTATTATTGCCCTCGTGGTCACCGGTATTGGAGCCACAATCTTGCCTAAGTCTGTCATGTCTTCATTTCCGATATCGGAGATTAAAATGCTGGATATACCGGATACCTCATTTCAATCCGAGGTTGGTATCGTCTGGCTGAAGAACCGATATCTTTCCAAGAGCGCGCAAGCTTTTATTGACACATTCCAGCATGAAATAGAGCAACGTTGAGTCACTATTCCTCATACAACCTTTCTTCATACAAACATCCTAAAACAAGCTGCCGCGTGGCAGCTTGTTTGTTTCGGTTTTCACCGCTTTTTCATCTCAAAAAATTCACATAAATCTCGCTTCCATTGTAACAAAAGTGACTTGATTTAGCGGTCTTTTTATTTTGGTGCATACCTAAAAGATATGAGACGCATACGAAATGGGTATTTCAAATCATTTTTTTTGAGTGATACGATAAAAATGTATTTATTTGGAAATTAAAAGATTGATTTTTGGTTACGCTTACAAAGTGGATTAGGGCTGAAATAGAACGAGAGGAGCTTAAGGAAATGGCATCAGATGAGTTCGATTTAGTCGTGTTAGGCGGGGGAACCGGCGGTTATGTAGCCGCAATTCGCGCCAGCCAATTAGGGATGAAGGTAGCTGTTGTAGAGCGGGATAAGCTTGGCGGTACTTGCCTTCACCGAGGATGTATTCCGAGCAAAGCCCTTCTTCGTTCGGCTGAGGTGTATCATACCGTATCCCGCAGCTCTGATTTCGGAGTTGAAGTGAACGATCTATCCATTAATTTTTTGAAAATGCAGGAACGCAAACAAGGCATCGTGGATCAACTGTATATAGGCATTCAATATTTGATGAAAAAAGGGAATATTGAGGTTTTTCAAGGGGAAGGTCGGATCATGGCTCCATCTATCTTTTCCCCGCTGGCAGGAGCGGTGGCAGTTACCCGCAGCAATGGAGAATCGGAGATTATCGTTCCTAAGCACTTGCTCATTGCTACGGGTTCCAGACCGCGTATGCTTCCCGGACTTGAAGTGGATGGAGAGTATGTTATAACCAGTGACGAAGCTTTAAGGCTGGAATCGTTACCTCAATCGGTTCTGATTGTTGGAGGCGGGGTGATTGGCATTGAGTGGGCTTCTTTATTGAACGACTTAGGAGCCCAGGTGCAAATCGCTGAGTTTGCGGATCGCATTCTTCCGCTGGAAGACGCTCAGGTTAGCAGCGAAATGACGCGATTGCTTCAAAAAAGAGGCATCAAAATCTATACCCATACGAAAGTATTGCCGGACACGCTTGTGAAGGAAGGAGGTACAGTAACGATTGAGGCCGAGAAGGACGGAGAACGGACTATCTTTCATGCAGAGAAAATGCTAGTATCCACCGGTCGTACGGCGAATGTCGAGAACATTGGACTCGAGAATACAGAAGTGAAAGTGGAGCGCGGCGTAATTCAGGTGAATGAACATTTTCAAACGGCTGAAAGTCATATTTATGCGATTGGCGATGTGATTGGCAGGCTGCAATTGGCCCATGTCGCTTCTCATGAAGGAATAACGGCTGTTGAACATATGTCAGGTCTGAATCCTCTTCCGATCGACTACAGCAAGGTACCTAAAGTAACGTATAGCCGCCCTGAGATTGCAAGTATAGGCTTGACCGAAGCTGAAGCGAGGCATGAAGGGTTCGGAGTTAATACAGGGGTGTTCCCCTTCAAGGCCATAGGCAAGGCACTTATTTATGGTGAGCACGATGGATTTGTGAAGTTAGTGGTCGATGAGAAATCGAATGATGTACTGGGTGTTCATATGATCGGTCCGCATGTGTCTGATTTAATCGGAGAAGGAGCGCTGGCTAAATATTTGAACGCATCTCCATGGGAAGTCGCTCAGACGATTCATCCTCATCCTTCTCTAGCGGAAATTATGGGCGAAGCTGCAAGAGCTGTGGTCGGGGGCGCCATTCATTTATAAATGCAAGAAGAAATAGGAGGTTAATGCGATGGGGAAATCAACAGTTAACAAGCACGAGACTTTAGGTTTATCGGAGCGGCAGGTGCTTGGCATGTATCGCGATATGTTGCTGGCAAGGAAAATCGACGAACGGATGTGGCTCCTGAATCGTGCGGGTAAAATTCCTTTTGTTATCTCTTGCCAAGGACATGAAGCGGCTCAAGTAGGGGCTGCGTATGCTTTGGATAAAAATAAAGATTTTCTGTGTCCTTATTACCGAGACATGGGGGTTGTCATTCCGTTCGGGATGTCAGCTCGGGATTTGATGATGAATGCATTTGCGAGAGCAGAAGATCCGAACAGCGGCGGGCGGCAGATGCCGGGGCATTTTGGAAGTAAGAAATATCGGATTCTAACGGGATCAAGTCCAGTAACGACCCAAGTCCCCCATGCTGTTGGGATAGCTCTTGCGGGAAGAATGGAAGGAAAGGATCTTGTCGTGTTCACCTCATTTGGTGAAGGATCGAGTAACCAAGGCGATTTTCATGAAGCGGCTAATTTTGCAAGCGTATACAAGCTGCCCGTGATCTTCTTCTGCGAGAATAATAAATATGCCATTTCAGTACCGTATTCCAAGCAGGTGGCTGTTAAAAGCGTTGCAGATCGGGCGGCCGCATACGGGATTCCTGGAATTAGTGTCGACGGCGGTGATCCGCTGGAAGTATATAAGGCCATGAGAGAAGCGGTAGAAAGAGCGAGAAGAGGGGAAGGACCGACATTAATTGAAGCCCGTTGTTTCCGGTTTACTCCGCATTCCTCAGATGATGATGATCGGCTTTATCGTCCGAAGGGCGAAGTAGAGGAAGACAAGAAGAAAGATCCTATTCTTCTCTTTGGCCATTATTTGAAGGAAGCCGGAGTTCTGGATGAATTGGCGGATAAGGAGATTCGTGACTGGATCGCCAAGGAAGTGGATGAGGCGATGGTCTATGCGGAGAACGCTCCGTCTGCAGCGCCGGAAGATCTGCTAAAGCACGTGTATGCGGAATAAGGAGGAAATATAATGGCGGTTATTTCATATATTGATGCGGTGAATTCAGCTCTCCGTGAGGAAATGTCACGGGATTCTAAAGTATTTGTACTCGGAGAAGATGTAGGCTTCAAAGGCGGGGTATTTAAGGCGACGCAAGGGCTTTATGAACAGTTTGGGGAAGCGCGCGTGCTCGATACACCGCTTGCGGAGTCGGCGATTGCGGGTGTTGCTGTAGGGGCTGCGGCTTATGGGTTCAGACCCGTAGCGGAGATTCAGTTTGCAGATTTTATTATGCCTGCGGTGAACCAGATTGTCAGTGAAGCCGCCAAAATGCGCTACCGCTCAAATGGAGATTGGAACTGCCCGCTCGTCATTCGTGCCCCTTATGGCGGCGGTATTCATGGCGCGCTCTATCATTCGCAAAGCGTGGAAGCGATGTTCTGCAATATTCCCGGCCTTAAAGTGGTTGCGCCTTCGACTCCGTATGACGTAAAAGGATTGTTAATTTCAGCGATTCGCGATGAAGATCCTGTTCTGTTCTTCGAACATAAGCGCTGCTACCGCTTAATTAAAGGGGAAGTGCCAGATACAGAATACGTCGTTCCGATCGGCAAAGCGGATGTCAAACGCCAAGGAAAACACATTACGGTCATCAGTTATGGACTGACCCTGCATTTTGCTCTGCAAGCAGCTGAAAAGCTTGCGCAAGAGGACGGGTACAGCGCTCATATTTTAGATTTGCGAACACTTTATCCACTTGATAAAGAGTCGATTGTGGAAGCGGCACGGAGGACTGGCAAAGTGCTCATTGTACATGAGGACAATAAAGAGGGAGGCGTTGGCGCTGAGGTGTCGGCGGTTATCGCGGAGGAATGTCTGTTCGAGCTGGATGCACCGATCAAACGCCTTTGCGGCCCTGACGTGCCTGCGATTCCCTATAACGGAATCATGGAAAAGTTCTTCATGCTGAGCCCAGACAAAGTGTATGAGGCGATGAAGGAATTAGCCGAATATTAATTAACCCAATATTAATTAGTCTGTAAGGAGGTACACATGGCTGAACAAATGGTCATGCCCCAGCTTGGGGAAAGCGTAACGGAAGGGACTCTCTCCAAGTGGCTGGTTAAGGCGGGGGATCGAGTACAAAAGTACGACCCCATCTGTGAAATATCGACAGACAAAGTAGTTGCGGAAGTGCCGTCTACGCTCAGTGGAACGATAACAGAGATCATCGTTCAAGAAGGCGAAACGGTTCCTGTAGGAAGCTTGATTTGCTATATCGCGTCTGAAGGAGAGGAGCTGTCAAGCTCTGCTCAGCAGGTGGTTCAAGCAGCAGTCCCCTCAGCCTCAGATTCAGCATCAGTCCTTGACGGAGCTAAGCAGCGGTTTTCGCCTGCTGTATTAAAGCTGGCACAAGACCACAGCATTGATTTATCTATGGTGCAAGGAACGGGAGCCGGAGGGCGGATTACCCGAAGTGATATTTTGGACATCGTGGAAGGCAGACGGCAGTTTGTGACGGCGAGTGTGCAAGAAGCAGAGGCTTCGATAAGGGTATCAGAGCCTTCGGTAAGGATACCAGCGCAATCGGATGACACCGCTCCTAAACTTCCAGCAAAATCATTCAAGGCAAGTCAATTCGAGGTAAGTCAGGAAGACCAGATCATTCCAGTGTCTGCGGTTCGGAAGACCATTGCGAACCGAATGGTTCAAAGCAAACATGAAGCTCCTCATGCATGGATGATGATCCCGTGCGATGTAACGAATTTGGTGCAATATCGGAATAAGATAAAGGACGATTTTAAGAAAAGAGAAGGAATCAACCTTACTTATATGCCTTTTTTCATCAAAGCAGTTGTAGAGGCCATTAAGGAATTTCCGATGATGAACTCCCAGTGGGCAGGCGATCACATCATCGTGAAGAAGGCGATACACATCTCGATCGCTGTAGCGACAGATGATGCGCTCTTCGTTCCAGTCATTAAAGACGCTGACCAGAAGAACATCCTAGGACTGGCGAAGACAGTGGATTATTTAGCGAAGAAGAGCAGGGAAGGCAAGCTGACGATGGATGATATGACGGGAGGAACCTTCACGGTCAATAACACCGGCTCTTTCGGTTCTGTTCTCTCCGCGCCGATTATTAATCAGCCGCAGGCAGCCATTCTAAGCGTTGAAGCGATTCAGAAGCAGCCTGTTGTCATCCATAACATGATTGCGATTCGGGATATGATGAATATTTGCCTTTCTTTAGACCATCGGATTCTGGACGGCCTTGTGTGCGGTCGGTTCCTGCAGAGCGTTAAACAAAAGATCGAGAGCTATGGCGCAGATACTAGGATCTATTAAAATGCTTCGTTATTAGGAGGTTGAAATGATGACTCATACCATAATTGTCAGCGCGGCAAGAACTCCTTTTGGCAAATTCGGAGGGGCCTTAAAGGAATTGCAGGCAGCCGAGCTAGGAGGGATTGCCATTCGTGAGGCGGTTGCCCGTGCGGGAGTTGATTCATCCCAAATAGACGAAGTCATCATGGGAATGGTCGTGCAAGCGGGTGCCGGACAGATTCCGTCTCGCCAAGCTGCACGCCTCGCAGGTCTGCCGTGGGAGGTCACAACAGAGACGATTAATAAAGTATGCGCTTCAGGACTCAGGGCTGTTACATTGGCTGACCAAATTATCCGAGCAGGAGACGCTGAAATGATCGTAGCAGGCGGCATGGAAAGTATGAGCAATGCCCCTTACGCTATGCCCTCGGCTAGATGGGGTAATCGAATGGGCGATGCCGTCATGAAGGACCTCATGGTGCACGACGGTCTGACTTGTGCCTTCGAGAATGTTCATATGGCGGTTCATGGCAGCACCATTGCGGCCGAATATGAAATCTCCCGTGCCGATCAGGATACGTGGGCTTTGCGAAGTCATGAGAGAGCAATTCGAGCGACAGAGGAAGGTAAATTTAAGGAAGAAATCGTACCCGTCATGATCCCGCAGCGTAAAGGGGACCCCGTTGTTGTGGAGACTGACGAAGCCCCAAGGAAGGATTCGAGCTTAGCAGCTCTTGCTAAATTGCCTCCTGTTTTCACTCAGAATGGGACCGTTACAGCAGGGAATGCACCCGGTGTAAATGATGGGTCAGGCGCACTCTTGCTCATGTCTGACAATAAGGCACGTGAACTCGGGAAAGAACCGCTGGCTGCCGTTATCGGACATTGCTCAGTCGGAATGGAAGCTCCTTATCTTGCCGTCACTCCAGGCCTAGCGATCCAAAAGCTACTCAAGAAAACGGGCTATTCTATAAAGGATATTGATTTATTCGAAATCAACGAAGCATTTGCAGCGGTCACGCTGACGAGCGGCAAAATCATTGGCTGGAATCCCGAAAAGGTCAATGTCAACGGCGGGGCTATTGCTCTCGGTCACCCGATCGGAGCGAGCGGCGCTCGTATATTGATGACCCTTATTTACGAACTTCGCCGCCGCGGCGGTGGACTCGGAATTGCTGCAATATGCAGCGGGGCTGCGCAAGGGGATGCCATTTTAGTTAAAGTAAACTAACAAATTCATATGAACCATAGACGAGTATTGTCAAAAAGGGAGGGGAAATCGTGACTATTGAAAGGGTAATCGTTGTCGGAGCAGGACAAATGGGGAGCGGAATAGCTCAGGTAGCGGCAGGAGCCGGATTGCACGTTATTCTAAATGACATTAAACCTGAATTTGTAGAAAAAGGGTTCACAGCCATCAAGAAAAATCTGTCTCGCGACGTGGAAAAGGGCCGCAAAAGTAAAGAGCAAATGGATGAGATCATCAGCCGGATTACTTTGTCTACTGATTTGACGAATGCCAGAGATGTCGATTTTGCCTTGGAGGCAGTCATCGAAAATATCGAAATGAAATCGGATGTGTTTAGGAAATTAGATGAGATCACTCCTCCTCATGCGATCTTGGCGAGCAACACTTCCTCTTTGCCAATTACAGAGATCGCCGCTGTCACGAAGCGACCTGACAAAGTGATTGGCATGCATTTTATGAATCCCGTGCCAGTGATGCAGTTGATCGAGGTCATCAGGGGATTGGCTACTACTGCTGAGACATATAAGGCGGTGGAAGACCTGTCGAAACGAATGGGCAAGACGCCGGTAGAGGTCAATGACTTTCCAGGCTTCGTATCGAATCGCGTCTTGATGCCGATGATCAATGAGGCCATTTATTGCATTTATGAAGGAGTCGCGGCTCCGGAAGCGGTGGATGAAGTGATGAAGCTCGGGATGAATCACCCGATGGGGCCTTTAACGCTGGCGGATTTTATTGGTCTCGACACATGCCTTTACATTATGGAAGTGCTCCATGACGGACTCGGTGATTCCAAGTACCGCCCTTGCCCTTTGCTTCGCAAATATGTCAAAGCAGGCTGGCTCGGACGAAAATCCGGACGCGGCTTCTACATCTATGAATAAAGGCTGAGAGGAGGAACCGCGGTGAGTCTGCACTTCACAGAGGAACAACAAATGATTCGCAGAATGGTACGTGACTTTGCTGAGCGGGAGATTGCGCCTTTTATTGAAAAGATGGAGGAGAATGACGAATACCCTGTTGATATCATCCGGAAAATGGGTGCGAATGGGCTCATGGGTATTCCAATTGCAGAGGAATGGGGAGGGGCAGGCAGCGATTTTATATCTTATATCATCGCGATTCATGAAATTTCTAAAGTAAGTGCTGCTGTTGGCGTGATTTTGTCAGTGCATACCTCGCTCGGAACGAACCCAATCCTTTATTTCGGCAGCGATGAGCAGAAGAAAAAGTATATCCCCAAGCTAACTTCTGGCGAGTACATTGGCGCGTTTGCGCTTACTGAACCTAACTCCGGCTCGGATTCAGGCAGTATTAGTACATCTGCCGTGAGACGAGGAGATCACTACATTCTGAACGGCTCGAAAATGTTTATCACGAGCGGAGAATACGCAGATGTGTTTATTACGTTCGCTGTAACGGACATAGCCCAAGGAAGAAGAGGGATCTCCGCTTTTATTGTAGATAAGGACACCCCTGGATTTACTATAGGTAAAAAGGAAAAGAAGATGGGGCTCCATGGCTCTGGCACAACGCAGTTAATCTTCGAAAATGCTGAAGTGCCCGCATACAATTTACTTGGTGCTGAAGGAGAAGGGTTCAAGATTGCTCTTGGCAACCTTGACGTAGGGCGTATCGGAATTGCTGCCCAGGCGCTGGGCATTTCTGAAGCGGCACTAGAGCATTCCATTCAATATGCGAAGGTTCGTCAGCAATTCGGTAGACCCATTTCGGCGAATCAGGCGATCGCATTCAAATTGGCCGATATGGCCACACAAGTGGAAGCGGCAAGGCTTCTTGTCTATCAAGCTGCTGATTTGCGAATGAGAGGAATCAAATGCACGAAAGAAGCTTCTATAGCTAAACTTTATAGTACCGATACGGCCATGCATGCAGCCACTGAGGCAGTTCAGATCCATGGCGGCTACGGCTACTCAAGAGAATATCCAGTAGAGAGGCTGTTTCGTGATGCGAAAGCGACGCAAATCTATGAAGGAACAAATGAAATTCAAAGATTAGTGATCTCGAACCATTTGCTAAAGGATTAGTATTCGATTGTAAAAGGCGGGATGAATGTTGGAGACGAAAAGTTATCGTCCAGTTTGTAAAGTACGTTTTGTTACGGCGGCCGCTCTGTTCGATGGTCATGATGTATCGATCAATATGATGAGGCGCATGCTTCAGGCATCTGGCGTAGAAGTTATACATCTTGGACATAACAGGTCTGTCGATGAGATTGTAAATGCGGCTATTCAAGAGGATGTGCAGGGAATCGCCATTAGCACATATCAAGGCGGCCATGTCGAGTATTTAAAGTACATGTATGATTTGCTTCAGCAACAGGGAGCGGTTCACATTAAGATCTTCGCCGGCGGCGGAGGCGTCATTATTCCCTCTGAAATTAAGGAATTACATGAATACGGTATTGCCAAGATCTTCTCACCAGATGATGGACGCGAGCTGGGACTTCAAGGGATGATCAACCATATGATTCGGGAATCGGATTTCGAGACGCCAAAGCAGCGGATGGAAGATGCATTGGCAGTCATTCAGAGCAAAAATTGGGGTGTTATTTCGCAGCTGATTACCCTTGTGGAAGAAAGTGTGGTTGAGGCTGGCTCGGGTGACCCTATTTCAGCTCTATTGAAGCAGCTGCAAGCAGAAGCGGGAGCGGCAGTAATCCCTGTCATAGGGATCACAGGAACGGGCGGATCGGGTAAAAGCTCATTAACTGACGAATTAGTTCGGCGTTATCTCAATCAATTTCCAGACCGCTTCATTGCTATTATTTCTATCGATCCTTCTAAGATGAAGACAGGAGGAGCTTTGCTAGGAGACCGCATCCGAATGAATGCGATTCACAATCCTCGTGTCTATATGCGCAGCTTAGCCACGCGGGGATCGAAGACGGAGCTGAGCTATGCCACGAAGGATGCTGTCGATATCGTTAAAGCGGCCGGTTATGACTTGGCCATTATCGAAACGAGCGGCATCGGTCAGGGTGATTCTAAAATTGTTGAGCTGTGCGATATCGCGATGTACGTGATGACCAGTGAATTTGGCGCAGCGACGCAGCTCGAGAAAATCGATATGATCGATTTCGCGGACGTCATCGTAATCAATAAATTCGACCGCCGTGGATCTGAAGATGCGCTGCGCGATGTACGCAAGCAATTTAGACGCAGCCGTCAGTTGTTCGATGTTCCAGATGAGGAATTGCCGGTATTCGGGACGATCGCCAGTCAGTTTAATGATCCGGGAACGAATGTATTGTTCGCCAATTTGATGAAGATGGTGGAGCAGAAAACAGGGGGCAGCTGGCCGACTTCTTATGATGGGGCCATACAGAATGTGACGAAGAAAGACCTGATCATCCCGCCGAGCAGAACTGGATATTTGGGAGAAATCGTACAGACTGTTCGCGAGTACAAGAAGTTTACCTTAGAACAAGCGGCGATTGCTCGCACGCTATCGCAATTAAGTGGAACCAAGCAGCTTATTTTATCGGATGATGGAACAATCATGTCTAAGGAGGAGGCTGACCATTTTACTGCTAAGCTAGACGAAATGTCCGCCTGCTATGAAGCCAAGCTGCATCCTGACTGCCGCAAAATGCTGGAAGCATGGCCAAAGCTCCGCGAAGCATATAAACAGGATCAGCTCATTACGAAAGTTCGTGATAAGGAAATGATTACTGAACTGTATACGGAGTCGCTCTCTGGCAATAAAATTCCGCGTGTCAGCGTGCCGGCATTTGAGGATGATGGGGAAATTTTACGCTGGCTGCTGAAAGAGAATTTACCAGGTACCTTCCCATATACGGCGGGTGTGTTCCCGTTCAAGCGGACGAATGAAGAGCCGAGACGTCAATTTGCCGGAGAGGGCACGCCAGATCGAACGAATCGAAGGTTCCATTACTTGTCCCAAAATGATGATGCTAAGCGACTGTCTACTGCCTTTGACAGTGTCACATTATATGGTCATGACCCGGATGAGCGCCCAGACATTTATGGGAAAATCGGGAACAGCGGTGTAAGTGTGTGTTCGCTCGATGACATGAAGAAGCTGTATGCGGGCTTTGACCTGTGCCATCCATCTACCAGTGTATCGATGACCATCAATGGTCCTGCGCCGATCATGTTAGCCATGTTCATGAATACGGCTATCGATCAGCAGACCCTGAAGTTCATCGAGAAGAGCGGACGGCAGCTAGATCAGGGCGAATATGAGCAAATCAAATGCTATACGCTGCAAACGGTGCGCGGCACGGTTCAAGCCGATATTCTCAAGGAGGATCAAGGGCAGAATACGTGTATTTTCTCGACTGAATTCGCCTTGAAAATGATGGGGGATATTCAGCAGTATTTTATCGATCACAAGGTTCGCAACTATTATTCTGTCAGCATCAGCGGCTATCATATCGCCGAAGCGGGAGCTAATCCCATCTCCCAATTAGCCTTTACCTTAGCGAATGGATTTACGTTCGTTGAATACTATTTAAGCCGCGGGATGCATATTGATGATTTTGCACCCAATCTTTCCTTTTTCTTCAGTAACGGTCTAGATCCTGAATATACCGTCATGGGCCGAGTGGCACGTCGCATTTGGTCTACCGTCATCAAGAACAAGTACGGCGGAAATGAACGAAGCCAGAAGCTGAAGTACCATATCCAAACCTCGGGCCGCTCCTTGCATGCGCAGGAGATGGACTTCAACGATATCCGCACAACATTGCAGGCATTAATCGCGATTTATGACAACTGCAACTCCTTACACACGAACGCTTTTGATGAAGCGATTACGACTCCGACAGAAAATTCCGTCCGTAGAGCCATGGCTATTCAAATGATTATTAACAAGGAACTCGGCCTCGCCAAGAACGAAAATCCGCTTCAAGGCTCCTTCATGATCGATGAGCTGACCGACCTGGTTGAGGAAAGTGTATTAGCTGAATTCCAGCGCATTCACGATCGCGGGGGCGTGCTGGGAGCGATGGAGACGGGCTACCAACGCGGAAAAATTCAAGAGGAATCGCTCTACTATGAGCATAAGAAGCACTCTGGAGAATTGCCTATTATCGGGGTGAACACATTCATCAATCCGAATGCGAACGAGAATGCATACGAAATTGAGCTGGCAAGATCGACGGAGGAAGAGAAGCAGACTCAGATTACGAATGTTCAAGCATTTTGGTCGAAGCATCAGGATGAATGCGGGGCTGCCCTTGCTAGGCTGAAACAGGTTGCTTTACAGGACGGCAACATTTTCGAAGAGCTAATGGAGACCGTTAAAGTGGCTTCCCTTGGACAGATTACGACGGCTTTATACGAAGTGGGAGGACAGTACCGCCGAAATATGTAGGTCTAAGGGGGATAACATGAAAAAGATACGGATTGGAGCAGGGCAAGGATTCTATGGTGATTCCATTTTACCTGCAATCGAAACAGCGCAGAAAGGGAATATACAGTATATCTGTTTCGATTGTCTTGCTGAGCTCACGCTGGCTATTTTGCAAAAAGACCGTAAGAAAGACCCGAGTAAGGGATACACAGCAGATATTAGCGTAACGATACGGGAGCTGCTTCCTGTCATCAAAGAGAAGGGTATTAAGCTTCTGACGAATGCCGGGGGAATGAATCCACTTGGAGCTCAGCAGGAGGTACTGCGTATCGTTCGTGAACTTGGCATCGAGGGTCTTAAAGTAGCTGTAGTTACAGGTGACGATGTTCTGGATCGTTTAGAGGAATGGCGACAAGATGGGATATGGCTGGCTCATATGGAAGATGGAAGGGATATTGAATCGATTCAAGATCGGATCTTATTTGCCAATGCATATTTAGGCAGTGGTCCCATCGTGGAAGCGCTGCGCGAAGGAGCTGACATCGTGATTACAGGACGAGTCACCGATTCTGCTCTGTTCCTAGCTCCTCTTATTTATGAATTTGGCTGGGAACAGGATGAGTGGGACCGGCTCGCGCAAGGGATACTCATGGGTCATTTAATGGAGTGCTCTGGACAATCGACGGGAGGCAATTTCAGCGGAGATTGGCAGTCGATTGAAGATTTAGATCAGATCGGGTTTCCGGTAGCAGAAGTAAGTGAGGATGGGGAGTTCGTGCTGACGAAGACCGAAGGAACCGGAGGTCTTGTGTCCATCGACACGGTTAAGGAACAGCTGCTTTACGAGATTCATGATCCGTCTGCTTATATGACGCCGGACATCGTGCTCGATATGACTGAAGTTCGATTAGAGGATATTGCTCCGAATCAGGTACGTGTTACGGGTGCTCGCGGCAAGAAACCAACGAATATGCTCAAAGTCGTCATGGGATATGCGGACGGCTTCATGGGACAGGCGATTTGCGGGTATTCGTGGCCAGACGCTCTGGCGAAGGCACAGAACGCGGATCAAATCATTCGCAGGCAATTACAGCAAATGGGACTTCAGTATGAAGAAATTCAGACTGATTATATGGGATACAACTCATTGCACGGACCGCTGTCGAAATTGCCTGAGGAGGAATTAAATGAAGTGTATTTGCGTATAGCGGTAAGGACCCGTAATAGGGAAGATGCAGCTAAGCTTGGCAGGCTATTCCCCCCGCTTATGCTAAGCGGTCCTCCTTCCATGGGCGGTTTTCTAGGGATGATGAAGCCGCGCGAGCTGCTTGGGATGTGGTCATGTCTTGTTCCGCGTGACATCATTGACAGCGGTGTTCGTGTGACCGTTATGGAGGTGTAATAATGGCCAAGATACAGCTTCGTAATATTGTGCAGGCACGTTCAGGCGATAAAGGGAACACAGTGAACATCGCTTTGTTTGCTCCAAATGAGGATGTCTATGAACTGCTGATCAACGAAGTAACAACCGAGAGAGTAAAAGCGCATTTTACAGGATGGGTGAAGGGTGAGGTGACTCGTTATTTAATGCCTAACATCAAAGCGATCAATTTTGTGTGCAAGAAGGCATTAAGCGGCGGTGGGTCTGCATCGCTCAGAATGGATAATCTCGGGAAGTGCTACGCATCTAACTTGATGCGTTTAGAAATTGAAATGGGGGACGTAGTTGCCGTGAATTTCTCTAAGTCTTAATAAGAAAGGTGGCGGAGATATTGCATTTCGATTTAACAGAAGAGCAGTTGATGATTAGAAATTTGATCCATGATTTTGCAGACTCGGAAGTTGCCCCCGGGGCTTCCCAAAGAGACCGAACGGGCGATTTTCCTAAGGAAGTATTTGAGAAGCTTGCGGAACTTGGGTTAATGGGTCTTCCTTTCCCTGAACGGTATGGAGGCGGAGAAGCTGATACGATTAGCTTTGCGATTGTTGTAGAGGAGTTAAGCCGAGTTTGCGCTTCGACGGGCATCACCTACTCTGCGCATATTTCGTTAGGGGGAGCACCCATTCATTTATTCGGAACGGAAGAACAAAAGGTCAAATATTTAACTCCCATTTGTAAAGGTGAATACTTAGGCGCTTTCGGACTGACTGAACCGGATGCTGGATCAGATGCGGGCGGAACCCGAACAACGGCTGTCCTAGACGGAGGTGAGTGGGTCATTACCGGCTCGAAATGTTTTATTACGAATGGCAGTTACGCTCATAATCTAACTCTGACCGCCGTAACAGATCCCTCCAATGGAACGAATGGCATAAGTGCTTTTATCGTGCCTACCGATGCGCATGGTTTTTCGGTGATCAATAACTATGAGAAAATGGGACTTCATGCTTCCAATACAACAGAGCTGGTACTCGATCAAGTGCGAATACCTAGAGAAAATCTGCTCGGAACCCAGGGCAGCGGCTACAAACAGTTTCTAGCAACGTTAGACGGAGGAAGAATCGGAATTGGCGCGATGGCTGTCGGCATCGCTCAAGGGGCGTATGAGAAATCGCTCGCGTATGCCAAGCAAAGAAAACAATTCGGGAAGAGCTTATCTTCCTTTCAGGCAATTCAGTTTAAATTGGCCGACATGGCGATGAATATTGAAATCGCCCGCAACATGGTATATAAGGCGGCATGGCTCAAAGACCAAGGCGGAAAATTCAAGAAGGAAGCGGCGATGGCTAAATTGTTCGCCTCCGAAATGTGTATGAGAGTCTGTGATCAAGCTGTCCAAATTCATGGAGGATACGGCTACATACGGGAGTACGAGGTGGAGCGATTCTTCCGGGATGCCAAGCTTTTAGAAATTGGAGAAGGAACTTCAGAGGTTCAGCGGATGGTCATTGCCAGTCAAATCGGATGTTAAAGGATGTTAAGAAAGGAGCCAGCATGGATACAGCAGTTTTGGTCTCAAAGCATGGTCAGGGAATTACGATCCTTACCTTGAACCGTCCTCAAGCAGCAAATGCGTTATCCATGCAAATGCTGCGTGAGCTTCAGGCAGCAATTGAAGGCTGCAAATCCGATCCTGTCACGCGCTGTGTAATTATAGTCGGAGCGGGGGATACAGTGTTCTGTGCAGGTGCTGATTTGAAAGAACGTGCAGCTATGAATGACCTGGAAGCACGTGATGCCGTTGAGTTAATTGGTGATACGATCAATGGGCTGGAGGCACTCCCTAAACCGGTTATCGCGGCAATTAACGGTGCGGCATTCGGAGGAGGATTGGAGCTTGCGCTTGCCTGCGATATACGTATCGCCTCCGAGACCGCGAATCTGGGGCTTACCGAAACGTCCCTTGGCATTCTTCCTGGTGCAGGCGGAACGCAGCGGCTGCCAAGGCTCGTTGGTAAAGGGCGAGCGAAAGAGCTCATTTATACAGCTAGACGAATTGGAGCAGAGGAGGCGCTAAATATCGGACTCGTTGAATATGTAACACCAGCCTACGCCTTGATGGGTACAACCATAGAATTAGCGGAGAAGATTGTGCGGAACGCTCCAATTGCTATTGCACAGGCCAAGTACGCTATTGATAAGGGATTGGACGCTGATATCCATACCGGACTTGCGATTGAGAGGCAGGCGTATGAAGTGATTCTTCCGACGAAGGATCGCTTGGAAGGACTGCAAGCATTTAAAGAGAAACGCCACCCGGTATTTAAAGGGGAGTAATCGACAATGAAGTTCAACTTATTTGAACCTGAGGATGATGATTTACAGAAACGGACCGAGCAGATTAAGAAGGGCGGAGCCCCTAAGTATCATGAGAAAAATGCTGAACAGGGGAAAATGTTTGTTCGTGACCGTCTACAAAAGCTGTTTGATCCGGGTTTCGAGCTTGAGGATGCGTTGTTTGCCAACTGCATAGAGCCTGATCTGCCTGCTGATGGGGTAGTAACTGCCATAGGTAAAATACACGGGCAGACGGTATGTGTCATTGCCAATGACTCGACAGTTAAAGCTGGTTCTTGGGGATCGCGGACGGTGGAGAAGATGATTCGCATGCAGGAAACGGCGGATAAAATGCGGGTGCCGCTCCTATATTTAGTGGATTCCGCGGGTGCACGCATTACAGATCAGCTAGAGATGTACCCGGGCCGCAGAGGTGCAGGAAGAATCTTTTATAATGAGACAAAGCTGTCGGGGAAAATTCCGCAAATTTGCCTTTTATTCGGTCCGTCAGCAGCGGGTGGAGCCTACATTCCAGCTTTTTGTGATATTGTCATCATGGTAAACGGGAATGCTTCGATGTACCTCGGATCTCCGCGCATCGTCGAAATGGTTGTTGGGGAGAAGGCTACCTTGGAAGAGCTTGGAGGTGCCAGAATGCACTGTTCCATATCCGGCTGTGGTGATGTGCTTGCTCAAAGCGAAGAAGAAGCGATTAGGCTTGCCAGAGATTATCTCGCTTATTTTCCGGCCAATTATTCGGAAAGACCGCCTGTCATGGAGCCAAAGCCTCCGAAACATATGGAGGAGACACTTGAAGAGATTATCCCTGAAGATCAATATACTGCATTTGACATGTACCAATTGATTGACGGGATCGTGGATGAAGATTCTTTTTTTGAAATCAAGAGGTTGTTTGCCAAGGAACTCATTACAGGCTTAGCAAGGCTGGATGGGAAGCCAGTAGGAATCATTGCGAATCAGCCGAGGGTAAAGGGGGGGATCTTATTTCATGATTCTGCCGATAAAGCGGCCAAATTTATTTGGCTGTGTGATGCTTTCCATATTCCACTTCTGTTTCTGGTAGACGTCCCTGGGTTCATGGTTGGTACTCAAGTGGAGCAGGCGGGAATCATTCGGCATGGGGCAAAAATGATTGCGGCCGTCTCCGAAGCAACGGTTCCTAAAATCTCTATTATCGTCCGAAAAGCCTATGGAGCAGGTCTGTATGCAATGGCTGGTCCTGCGTTCGAACCAGACTGCAGTCTCGCATTGCCTTCAGCGCAGATTGCCGTCATGGGTCCTGAAGCTGCGGTAAACGCAGTATATGCGAACAAAATCGCCGAACTTCCTGAATCGCAGCGAGAAAGTTTCATTTCTGAGAAGCGGGATGAATACCGTAAAGACATAGACCTGTATCACCTTGCTTCAGAAATGGTCATCGACGGAATTATTTCTCCGGGTTCATTAAGAGACGAATTAATCAAACGATTTGAAGTATATTCGTCGAAAAACTATCATTTTTCAGAGCGCAAACATCCGGTGTATCCGGTATAGTCTAGCTCAATCGTACAGCATCTGATTTTATTAAAATCGGATGTTTTTTATTTTAACTTCATATACAATGAATAAATCAGTTAGGAAAGCGAGTTTTATATGAGAATTAATAGAGTGGAAAGGCTTGAGCGTGTTCGAATTATGAACATTTACTTAAATGGCGTAGATAAAGGGCAGTGGAGAGATCTTACAGACGAGGAACTGCAAGTACTCCTTGCCCAGTTAATTTAAAAATGCATAGAGATTCAAGGTTTTATAATAAAGGAGAAAATAGGCGTGTTGCTTGCTCGATTACACGCTGTGGATAGGAGCGCTGTTTCAATTCTTCTATAAGCAAAGGTGCGGAATCCATTAGATCGCGCTCGAATTGCTCCGTGAGTTCCCGGGCCACGTCAGCACTGTACACCATTTCAATGACCTCATAATTCAAACGAAAACTTCGCATATCGTAATTCGCTGAACCTATCCCAGCCATTTCCTCATCGATGATCATCACCTTCGCGTGAACCACTCCTTTCTCATACATATAAATATGAACCCCTGCTTCAAGCAGTTCTCCATAGTAAGTACGGCTCGCAGGCCCCACGATTTGGGGAATTACTCGGCGCGGAACTAGCAATCTTACACGTACACCGCGTGCCACGGCTGTCTTTAGGGCCATAATGATATCCGCTTCAGGCACAAAGTAAGGGGTGATTATGTCAATGGTATGAGTCGCTTGTGTCAGACAAATAAAGTAGGCCTGACGGATGACTTGAGTTGGAATTCCAGGATTACTTTCCAACGTCTGGATGTATGCATTATGCAACGCCTCTGAGCCCGGAATGGGATCAACGCCCGTAACAAACTCAGCACCCCATTCTTCCGACCATCCGGAAAGAGCTACTCTGCCTGATGGAGTGATGTGCTGTGACTTATACCTTTTATCTTGAGCGGGCTTCTGCGGTGTCTTTGTTTTCATCCTTTCCTGCGAAGCGATGTTCCAATGGGCATCGAATATTGTCCGCAAATCCCTTGCAGCTTCCCCTATTATTCGCATATGGGTATCGCGCCAAAATCCTATGTCTGGCTTTAATCCAGTATACTCATATCCAACATTGATACCACCTGTAAAAGCTTCTTTTCCGTCGATCACGACAATCTTACAATGATCGCGGTAAGTCAAAGTAGGTATCCAAGGAAAACGTAATGGAAATATCGTCCGGCACTCAATTCCGGCGTCTATCATCCGATTGATCTGATTACGTGGAAATTGTCTACTTCCCCAACCGTCTCTAACGAAACGGATATGCACACCGGATTCAGCCCGTCCGATCAGCACGTCCGTAATCCGTTTGCCAATCTGGTCATACCGATATATGTAATATTCCACATCAATGGTGCTTTGCGCGTTCTGTAAGGATTCGATGAGTTTATCATAGGTTTCAATGCCGTTCGTAAGCATCTGGACTCGGCCCATCCTAAGCCCATGAACTGTCAACTGTCTTAAAGATTGAGCGATGATCGAGGATGTACGGCTGAACGAATCCGGTAATGGATCTGACTCATTGTGCGGAGAAGTGAGTCTTTCCCGACGAATGCTCACTGGATTTTCAATCATGAGATATAATCCGAAACCGATAATTGGCAAAATAAGACCTATAGCTAGCCAATTTAAAGCTTTTGCCGGCCTGCGCACCTCGCGGATCGCTATGATTAACATAAAGATTGCATTCAATATGTAAAGCCAAAAAATCCACATTAAATAACCCCCTATCGTTATATTCAAATAGGTTGATCAAATTGTTGCGAACTTATCCACTTGGTAATATAAGTTTTACTTTCGGCTTAACTAAATGAAAAAGAGCAGGATGCCAATGCAACCTGCTCGATGAATAGGGCGGTCATTTAATGTCTCAGTAAGAAATTTATAGCAGTTTCTGTTATAAAATCTATTTTTTGCTGAATCTGCTAAGGACCATACCTACAACAATACCTACAAGAGCTGGCAGAATCCATTCTAATCCAACGGAGGATAGTGGAAGAATGTCTCTAAAGGTCTGAAGCGGTCCTAAATCCAAGCCGAACGAATTTAATCCTTCAATTAAGGCAATCACACCTGTGAATAGAAGAGCACTCGCATACACTTTTCTCGAACCGTTAAAGAAACGGTGGAAAAAGGTTAACGTGATTAAGACGATCGTTAACGGATAAGCAGTAACAAGGAATGGAACTGACACTTTAAGAATTTGGTTTAACCCTAGATTCGATAGAGTGAAACCGATCAGTGTGACGATGGTTACGACAGCTTTATAGCTTGCCTTTGGAATGAGCTTCGAGAAATATTGGCCGCAAGCTGTTGTCAATCCTACGACGGTTGTAAAGCAAGCAAGAGTAAAGATGAATCCAAGGAGCGCCTTTCCGCCTTGTCCGAGTAAAAGGGTCGAGGCAGACGTTAGGATGTCCGTACCATTTGTAAACGAGCCGTTTGCAGCCATTTTGCCGCCAATTAATCCGAGACTCACATAAATCATTGCAAGCAATACTCCGGCAATTAAGCTGGCTGTGAGCGTATATTTGGTCAATTGCTTTTTGTCATGTATGCCTCTTTGCTGGATTGCTGTAAGAATGACAATCCCAAAAGCCAATGAAGCAAGTGCATCCATCGTATTGTATCCTTCAATGAACCCTGTAGAAAAAGCTCCATGAGTATATTGTCCTATTGGGGATTGGAAGGGATCATCCAGTTTAATAAATCCGACTACACATAAGACAACCATTGAGATGAGCAGGGCAGGCGTAATCCAGCGCCCCATATATTTTTCCATTTTGGACGGGTTTAAGCTCACGATATACGCAACGGCAAAGAATAGAGCGGTGAATAAGAATAACACCCATGCCGAGGATGAACTGCCAAGGAACGGTTTAATCCCCATCTCATATGCAACATTGGCATTTCTAGGGATGGCAAGGAATGGCCCAATACATAAATAAATAATAACCATAAAGATGGTACTGAATAGCGGGTGAACACGATTCCCAATCGTCTGAATGCCGCCTTGTACAAGGGAAATCGCAAACAGTACGGCAAAAGGAAGTCCAACTCCTGTAACGATGAATCCTGACATCGCGAGCCAATATGAGGTTCCAGACTGCGCTCCTAGAAATGGCGGAAAAATCAGATTCCCTGCTCCAAAAAACATCGAAAACAGCATGAATCCAATAAATAAGGTGTCCAGTTTCCTCAAAGTAATCTCTCCTTTATTAAATTAAAAAACAATCTAGCAAAGGAGAATGAATAAGTCAATTTACAATATATTACAACAGATAGGAGAGCAGGTAGTCCTGCTTCTATGAACCTATATATTATTATGATGTTCAAAACTATAATTAATTTATATATACGTCCATTTATGCTTAAGGAGGGATTTATGATGAAAGGATCATTTTTGCTGTCTCGTCATCAAAATAACCTATTTAAACACCCGCATTTCGGACATACGATTACGGACGATTGTTACGGTCATCAGCTCCATCCGCTTTCCTTGCATGGACCGGTTATTCACGTCATAGCTGACATTATTAAAGTGCATCCAGATGCAGAAGCGAAGGGATCAATGCACCACCATTTTTTTGTGATGATCAAACAAATCATTAGCATTAAGGGAAGCGATCCTTCTATAGTTAACTTGGAGAAAGAGCATTTTGTTGCAGTTCGTTACGGGGATCATCTTGGAATTCCTAAGCCTATCCAAGGACTTGAAGCAGGACAATCGATCGAACTTCAGGGCGAATATATAGATGAAAACCATGTGTACATTACCCCGGACAATCGCGAAGGAGAGCCGTGTATCCATTTTACGCACAGACCGGTCGGTTTCGTCATATATCATGGTGAAGAGTATGAATAAAGAGGTCAGCCAGAAAGATCCGGCTGACCTCTGATTTCTTCGGCAGTTAACTGTACCGTGTAATAAGTTCCTTCATCAATTGTGTGCCATCTGGACTGCCTAGGCCAGTACAAGCATCCCAGCCTGCTTGTGATGGATAAGGTCCGGTTCCATGATCGGTGTCATTGTTGCCGATTGTGATGTCGTGAAATGCTTTTCCTTCAGGAGATAAGCTATAGAGAACAGGGTTAACAAAGCCAACCGATCGACCTAGTTTCTGATTGATGATTGCAATCAATCCTGCCCACAGGGGTGCTACCGCACTCGTTCCGCCAATAATAAATCTTCTTCCGTCAACTAATACTTCGTAACCAGTAGCAGGATCGGCATTGCCAGCCACATCAGGAACACCGCGCCCTGCTCGGCTTCCAGGGTTTGCTGAAGGAGGAACATGAGCTTTCTCTTGCCAGCTCGGCAGATCGAATACATGACTCACTCCGCCGCCAGTACCGCTGTCTATTCCTTCATTCCACACAACTTCATTTGTAATTGTATGATTGGAGCCCTCAAGGCGCGTGCCGCCGCATCCTAGAACGTAAGGACTCGAAGCCGGGAAATCAACATGAACAAGACCATCGTTTATACCATCGGACGAGCCTGTATCTCCTGAAGCGCAGCAAATCGTAATACCAAGTGCCGCCGCATCTTGGAAGGCACGATTCATAGCTTTCATCGCCTGAAGTGTCCACCTGCTCTCAGCATTACCCCAACTAATCGAGATCACAGAAGGTTTACTGACGTTATCATGGATAGCAGTCGTAATGGCGCGCAGAAATCCAGCATCTGTATTTGGAGCAAAATAAACAGCGATACGTGCTCCTGGTGCAACAGCCGCGGCTATTTCAATGTCGAGTACGACTTCGCCGTCTGGTCCATTTGGATCGCCAGTTGGTTGGTTCTTTTTGCCCCCTATAGATACGTCTGTAATGGTTGGACTGGGAATACCGAGAGAATTGAAGTACGTTTCCAAATCATCGCTGCGGTAGCCGCCGCCTAATTCAATAATGCCGATGCATTGATCATTGCAGTTTATATCAGATGGGAAGTTATAGAGCTGTGCCACTTCGGGTGGTGTGAAGGATGGTTTGGCCGCATTACTTCTTGCAAATGGTTCAGTTTCTTCAAGAATGCGAAAATGAGGAATAGCTTGCGGACGGTTGTCTAGACCTACAACGGCTTCAATGATATCAGCGAGGTCCTCGGGTATGTGGACATGGCCCTCACGTCCCCTGTAAGTAAAATCCGTGTGTTCGTAATTCGTGAGTTCAACATCAAAGGCTTTGCTAAAATCGAGTATCGATCCTGTCAGTACTATAGTTCCTGCAGCGACGTTAATCTCCTTAATCTCGAGTCCGTGTTCATGTGAGAATTGCTCTACTTTCTTCAAATCTTCAGGGTCGATGCTGTGGTCAGCAGCGAATTGTTCGCGGCTAAGAAATCGGCTTTGACTCGGCTTAATGTTGGTAATAGAGGGACGACGTACGAGTACAGTCACGGACATCTGCTCGTTTGGCTCTGCCGAACCTATTTTTCGAGCACTAGGTAAAGCGGTTCGCTCACTGCCGGGTATCCGAACGTAATTGGCATGTTCCAGGTTTGATTTGTCCAATTTGTTCATCCTCCTTAACCTAATTTCATTACAATCATAGTCTAGCAAAATTATATTGCGGCAGCATGTGAAATAAGCCTTATTGAATCTAGTCATTTAAGCGGGCAAATTCGTGGCCATTCGACAAAAAGGTGCTCGACTGTCAGAATGGTATGATTCTTTTATATGGTAATAATTGGCTAGATAAAAATTGTTTAGTATAATCAAATTGAATATGAAGTTTACAATACATAGGGAAGTAGGAAGAACGATGAGACAAATATCGTATGTTCAGCCTGATCCGCAGGGATGGCTCCAAAAGTTCCAATTTTCAATTCCTATCAAAGTTCGTTATTCAGAGACGGATTTACTGGGACATCTCAACAATGTAAGCTATTTTATTTATTTCGAACAAGGCCGGGTGGATTATCTTGAGCATTTGGAATTATCAGATTCTCTCTTTAACCAAGAAACGATTTCGGTTGTTGCGGATTTGGAATGTCAGTATTTAGGGCAAATTTTCATAAAAGATCCGCTGAAGCTCCATGTAAGAATCGCTAAGCTTGGTCGTTCCTCATTCGATTTGGAATATGCAGTCGTCCAAGCCCTGACAGGTGAATTGAAGGCAGTCGGCCGAGGAGCTATGGTTTATATCGATACAAAGAGCGGGAAAAGCTTGCCGCTGCCAGACGACGCCCGGGCCAAAATCATTGCTTTCGAAGGTGCAAACGTAACAGTATGAATTTGAAATGAAATGCGATACGATATATTGCAATTCCTCGAAGATTTCAGTATGCTCAAGTTAACAACTTAAATGTCTATGTGTGACTGGCGGAGCATGGGTAACCATGAGGGAGCACATAGATGGAAGCGGCCGTACGCCTGGGCAGAGGTAAGGAGATTTATACTCCTTGCCTCTTTTTATGTTTCTACGCACTCTAATAGGATGAATTGGGGGATGAAGAAATGTTAACAACAAAGAAAATGCTGCTGCTCGGCGCCGGGGAATTGGGGAAGGAAGTCATTATCGAAGCTCAGCGGTTAGGCGTGGAGACGGTCGCGGTAGACCGCTACGCACACGCACCAGCCATGCATGTTGCCCATCGCAGTTATGTGATTGATATGCTGGATCCGGAGCGTCTGCGGGAAATTATCGAACAGGAAAAACCGGACCTCATCGTACCTGAGATTGAGGCATTAGCTACTTCCGAGCTTGTGAAGTTAGAGGAAGAGGGCTATCGCGTCATTCCTACCGCTCGTGCGGCGAAAATGACAATGGATCGCGAAGGTATTCGTCGGCTTGCCTCTGAGAAACTGGGACTACCTACAGCTGGGTATAAATTCGCCGATACGTACGAGCAGTTCGTACAAGCAGTCAAAGATATCGGCTACCCTTGCGTCGTCAAGCCTCTCATGAGTTCTTCCGGCAAAGGGCAAAGCGTTTGTCGTTCAGAGAAGGACATTGAACACAGCTGGAATATTGCGATGGAAGGCGGGCGAGTACAGAACGGGCGAGTCATCATTGAAGAGTTTATCCGCTTCCAGTCAGAGATTACGCTGCTTACAGTTCGTTCGGTGAGCGGGACGAGCTTCTGCGCGCCAATCGGGCATATTCAGGAGAACGGGGATTACATCGAGTCTTGGCAACCCCACGACATGACAGACAGCCAGATCGAGGAAGCAAAGCGCATCGCGAAGACAATTACGGACGAGCTTGGCGGATATGGTCTGTTTGGTGTCGAGCTTTTCTTAGCGGAAGACAAAGTGTATTTCAGTGAAGTTTCGCCGCGGCCGCATGATACAGGATTAGTGACGCTGGTGACGCAAAATCTTTCCGAATTCGCCCTTCACGTCCGTGCGATCCTTGGGTATCCTATCCCAGAGATTGTGCTGATGACGCCGGGCGCCAGCCGACCGCTGAAAGCAGGTCGTGAGCAGGACAATTATCGCATTACTGGAATAGACGAGGCGCTGTCCGTACCTAACACGCAGCTGCGTATCTTCGGTAAGCCGGTTACGAAGGTAGGACGACGAGTGGCGGTAGCGTTATCGTCAGCGGATTCGGCCCAAGAAGCACGTGCCCTCGCGAAGAAGGCGCTGGATAAGCTCGCTGTTGCCGAAGCATAATATCCCCTTTCTGCATTTTACAGTAATAAAAAATGAAAAAAATGTGCTACAATATATAGGAAACAAGTATAGGTCAAAAAAAGGGGATTACATCATGGAACCGGTCACATGTAAAACATCGCTTACGATTAAAACATCTCATGTCTTTCCAAATGACGTCAACAATCATGGTACATTGTTTGGCGGCGCTTTAATGCGCAACATCGACGATGTCGCTTCCATTTCTGCGATGCGGCACTGCCGTAAATCCGTCGTTACTGCGTCTACTGACTCTGTCGACTTTCTAAGTCCTATCGAACAAACCGATTCAGTATGTCTTGAATCGTATGTCAGTTATACAGGTAAAACAAGTATGGAAATTTTCGTTAAAATCATAGCGGAAAATTTATTTACTGGAGAGCGAAGAATTGCGGCAACATCTTTCTTAACTTTTGTGGCACTTGATGAGAATGGAGTTCCAACCCCTGTGCCACCAGTTGTTCCAGAAACGGCTGAAGAAAAAATGATGTACGAGACGGCGAAAGGCCGCGCGGATTTGCGCAGATTGCGCAGAGAAGAAAGTAAAAAATTCGCTCAACATTTAACGACAAATAAATATTGGGAATAAACAAAGTTACATAAAAAAGCTCAAGCTGAAATACGCTTGAGCTTTTTTAATGTCTCTTCGTCAGGCCGCTTGATTTACCAATTCTTTATGGTTAGATCGCCGGTACCACAGCAGCACGCCTAGTGAGCACAGACATACGAGCAATAACAGTTCGTACACGTGCCTGTAGGCACTAACAAGCGGGACATCTTGTTGAAATGCGAGAAGAAGACCGCACACGGCAACGGAAAAAGAGCCGCCGAAGAACTGAATCATCTGCAGAAGTCCCATACCAGAGCCGATCAGCTTTTTAGGCAGAATGCGAGATGTCTCGTTATTTAATGATGCAATTGTTGCAGAGAAGGCAGGCGAAAAGCATATGTAGCCTGCAAGAATAATGAAAGGCGAGGCAGCGAGATCGGCAGCAAACAGAGCTAACACGAAGGCAAGAATGCCGTGTCCGAGAAATAGAAATCGTAAGTTACCGTACCGATCAATCCATCGTCCGACAAATCGTGTTAAGAAAGCGGATAAAATAGCCCCAGGTGCGATCATCAAGCCGATGGCCATCGCTGATTTGCCGAATAAATTGGCTAGAGCAAGCGGCATAAGGAATAGGTTGCCTAGGTTAAGGACCAAGATACAAAAACCTACAGCCGAAAGTTTTCTATACGCTGGCTTCGTCAGCAAGGCCGGGTTAATAAAAGGTTCTTTCGCTCTCTTGAGATACGAAGCGTGAGCGATGAAAGAAACAATGCTGACGGCTAGCCAGATGACTGAGCGCTGCATTACAGCTGTCAAAAGTGTTGCCGCATTGACGACAGTCAGCGCAGCACCGAGAACATCAAAGTGAAAAGGCTTCGCCTGTTCTTTCGGTACCATACGGTACAGCACTGGAAGTATAACAAGAACGAGGCAAGTGACGGCGAACAATCCGTTCCACCCTAAGTATTCACTAATAAGCCCCCCAACGATTGGACCAAGCCCGAATGCCATCGCACTTCCTGAGGAAATCATCGCAATAGCTCTTCCGCGTCTTTCATAAGGAATATAACGACTCGCAAGAACGAGTCCAAGGCCAGCCATTACACCTGCGCCTGCCGACTGCAGAATGCGGGCAATCAGTAATAGATGAAATTCATGCGCAAAGATCCCGAAGACCGATGAAAGGCCGAGGACAGTTAACCCTACAGCAAGCAGTCTGCGAATCGGTATGGCGTCCGAAAGTCTGCTGTAAATGACGGTCGACAAGGCATAGCCGATCGAGTAGCTTGATATAACCCATGATCCGAGATCAGCTGAGATACTAAGATCTTGAATAATGCTCGGAATTGACACGTTAAACATCGTCGTATTCATCACCACAATGAACAGGCCGAACGTCCATACCGGCATCACGATTTTGTCATTCATATGTGTGACCATCCTATCTGTTATCAATGATTTCTTAAAGACATAATATTATTATTATACTTTCCAGCCGCTTTGACAAACAGAGAATCCGAATAATCAAAACATATATGGGGAATGTTACCTATCGTTTGCAAGTGCACAATAATTCTGATTTTCAGATGATAGGAGGTCTCCACAATTTGAGAAGTGCTGCCATATTTTTTTACCGAATATTTGTTGTCTTGCTATGTGTGAATATTATGTATCCGCTCACTGGGGCCGCAGCGCCTGCTCCTTCGCAGCAGGATTCAGAAAAAATCGGCCGCTACGAAGTCGTCTATCATTGGAACCGTCTGGACTGGAATTTTGCCGATCCAAGAATGAAGCAGCAATTTGAAGTGAACCAATATTGGAAGCAGTCTATGCCTGCAGGAATTAAGGTCGATCAGCAAGGCAACTATTATGTCTCCGTACCGCGCTGGGCGCAGGGCATTCCTTCAACGATGAATCGTATCGTAGTTAAAAATGGCAAGCCGCTTCTTGAAGCATTTCCAAGCTGGGAATGGAATAAAGCAGGAGATGTGAAAGTACTTCAATCCGTCTTAGGGTATGAAATTGACGAGAATAATCGCATGTGGCTACTGGATCAAGGTAAAATAGCATATAATCCTTCTCCGGATGGTTCGCAGAAATTGGTCATTTGGGATTTAAACAAGAACAAGCTCATCGATTCGATTAAAATTCCGAACGAGATCGCATCGTATCGGTACTCTTTTCTCAATGACTTGGTTGTGGACAACAAAAATGGCTTCGTCTATATTACAGATTCCGGGAATGGCGGGGGATGGTCGAGCCCAGTTGTCGGCGGAATCATTGTGTACAATATGAAGACGAAGACGTTCAGAAGAGTGCTAGATAGACACTACAGCACGCAGGATTATCCGGGCTTTGTGTTTGAAATTGTCCATAGACCGGTATTTAGAGACAGACCGATGAAGATTGGTTCTGACGGCATCGCCTTGTCTGCGGACCGCCGGACCTTGTACTACTGCCCAGTGACGGGACGGAATCTGTATGCCATAGACACTGCGCTTGTGAGAAATTTCAATACCCCGCTCGAGAAGATAAGTAGCTCGGTTCAAACGATCGGCAGTAAACGTACGAATACCGACGGGATGCATGCAGACAACCGAGGAAATGTATTTTACACGATGTTAGAAGGGCAAGGCATTGGAATTTATCATTCAGAGAGAAACAGATTCTATAAATTTATTTCTGACGATCGGATGCTGTGGGTAGACGGCGTGGCGTTTGATCAGAAGGGATCGATCATTTTTAATAACAATCGGCTTCACCAAATGTTTGAACGGAATCAGGACGATATGGATTGGAATTATCCGTACAATCTGATCATTTGGAGAGCTTTTGTCGGGAAAGATGTGAAGTCGTATCTATACGCTAATTAAGCAATATAAGTTGACATTATTTACAAGTAAAGTTATATAATAGAATGAAGTGTGATTTAAAGGAAGCCAAGGGCTTATTGGAGGTAGAACATGGGGAAAATCGATGGATATGTGCAAGGGTGGCTTCGGCATCGAAGTGTACTGCTTGAATTGCTTCAAGGGATTGATAACGAGCATACACACTTTAAACCTTGGAATCAAGCTTATTCACTCGGATCATTAGCAGTACATATTGTGAGTTCTACGGATATGTTCGTTCAGGCGGTGAAGAATGGGGAATTTGTACCGCCGTCTGCTTCTAATCCGTTTGAAACGATGGATGATGTCAGAAGAATTGTGCAGGAATATACGGAGAAAACAAAAGATGAACTCCAATCATTAACAGAGGATCAATTAGAACAAATTGTAGTCGTCAATCAGTTCTCCGCTCCAGGTAAAGCATGGATTAATACGGCAAAGGAACACGAAATTCATCACAAAGGCCAACTGTTTACATACACTCGAATGATCGGTGTTGAAAAAGTTCCTTTCTTTTTAAATACTGCTCTGTAATGCTGTAGTCTAGTGCAAAATAAGGACACCCCCTGGGTGTCCTTATTTTTCTTGAATGGTGTAAATTCCGTATCAATCAGGAAGAAGTGGAAAGCCAGCTTCCAGATGGGCTAGTGCTTCGTCAATCAAGGAAGGGTAGTCAGCGTCGGGCTTATCTGCGCTGTAGACTAGGATCGACATGATTACTCCTATCACCGCTCCAGCAAACGACATCACATAGAAGTCATCACTCTCTCTCCCTACTCGAACAGCCAACAGCTTCGCGATCATACGCAAAGTATCCGTCAATTGATTAAGTGAAGCGGCGCGCAATTCAGGAACGGAGAAGGTCAGTTCCATCCGTTCCCGAAGGGCTTCTTTCTCCTGTTCAGGAATCATGGCAAGTCCTTGATTCATAGCTCTCCGCAATGCTTGAATGGGGGTCAGCTCAGGAGGCTGCTCTTGAAACATTTGAATGAGGATAGGATCGTAATCATCTTCCAACACTAACGCTTCCTTGGTTGGGAAGTATCGAAAAAACGTGCTGGGGGAGATCTCCGCAGCTTCCGCGATTTGTTCAATGGTAGTCTCGTGATAGCCTTGTTCGCGAAATAGACGCAAAGCATGCTTTTGGATTGACGCCCTAGTCTTTATTTTTTTGCGTTCGCGCAATCCGATTTTTGACTGATCGTCCGTATTCACTGTGACACCTCCCCCCATCAATTTCTTCCCATAAGTATACCTGTTGTTGAACGGGTGGACAACTTTAGGAGACTTCTTCTGTTTGAGATCCACTAGCTTGACGAGGCAGGAAGCTCAGGGTAAGAATGACGCCGAGTAAGGCGATTCCGCCACATACCCATAGCATGGTTGCTTCTCCGTGAATAAAAGCGTTACGAACGTTATCAAGCAGCTCTTGGGAATTCAGCTTGTGGGCGACGGCGACACCAGCGGATACGCTTTGCCGTACCGTACTGACCACAGAATTCGGAAGTCCAGTCAAATCGAGCTGGCTTCTGTAGCTATAATTTAGAGTAGAGCCAAGAAGCGCCACGCCAATAGCTCCGCCGACCTGCCGCAAAGCCATAATAAGTGCAGAGCCAATGCCGCTTCTTTCGGCAGACAGAGCACTTAACGCCGCGTCCATTGCCGTAGGGAGAGCGAGACCTAGACCGATGCCGGTCACAGTAATCCACATTGCAATAAACCCGTAGCTGGTTTGTACGTCCGTAGTCGACCCAATCATCAGTCCTGCAGCCATGACTGCAAATCCTAGTGCGGCGTTCACTTTGGAACCGATGGCGGTTACAAGCAGGTCGGATACTTTAGCTCCTACAATCAAGCCGCCAATAAGCGGCAGCAAGCGTAAACCGGTAGTGAGCGCATCGGTCCCCCCTACAGCTTGGAAAAATTGCGGCAATGCGAATAATAATCCGAACAAGGCGAATGAGACCAACGTAGCCAATATAGATCCCCAAGTGAAGCTTTTCGAACCGAACAGGGATAGATCAATGAGTGCATGGCGGTTACGTTTTTGCCATAGGACGAAGGCTGTCAATATGATGAGACCGATAAATAGTGTGACTATTGAAATGGTGTCGTCCCATCCATTCTCTCCTGCACGGATTACGCCATAGGTCACGCTGACCAAGCCGATACTGGAGGATACAACGCCAATCAAATCGAGCGGGCGGTGTTCGCTGCTCCGGGATTCCGGCATCAGCACAGATATGGCAATGAGTGCGATAGCGACAAAAGGAAGGTTAATGAGGAACACGGAGCCCCACCAGTAATGCTCAAGAAGCCATCCGCCTACAATCGGTCCAAGAGGAATGCCAAGCATATTTGCCATCGCCCAAATCATCATCGCTTTCGTTCGTTCCTGTGGTGAGAACAATACAGGGAGCGCCGACATGGAGAGTGGGATCAGGAAGGCAGCACCAAATCCGAGTGCCGCTCGTGTAATGATCAACATCGCCGGAGAATCGGAATACCAGTGAAGCCGCTCCAAACAGGATGAGTGCAATGAGCAGCAGTTTCTTTCGCCCAAATCGATCTCCTAGCATACCGGCAGGAAGAAGCATGGCAGCCAGCATGAGGTTATACGAGTTGGCAAACCACTGCAGCTCGCTAGTCGATGCATGCAGATCTGTTGCCAAGGTCGGAAGGGCGACGTTAAGAACGGTCATGTCGAGGCCGACGGCAAGGAGGCCGAAAGACAGAGTCGCGAGCACCCACCATTTACGCTTTTCAAGGTTTTTCATTTTCAAACTCCACCTTTCGTATTTCACATTTGATAATGAGAGTTTATATAAAATGAAAGTTACTGTCAATATATATTTACATTCATTTTATTTAGGCTTGTCTAATTTCATGAATATCGTTATTTTCTTAATAAAGTGACATAAAGCGACATAAGGTGAATTAGTCCTTGGTTGGTTGGGAGGCGTGATTGATGATAGTGACGAAACAGCTTGCAGACATGATTGTGAAGAAGACCAAAGAACTAACTCAGATGAATATGAATGTGATGGACAAAGAAGGGGTTATTATCAGTTCCAGTGATCCAGAGCGGATTGGTAAGCTTCATGAAGGGGCGATTGAAGTTGTACGAACAGGGGAAGAAATCATTATTTCATCCGAAATGACGAATAGATGGGCAGGGACGAAACCGGGAATTAATATGCCTATTCTGTTTCATAACGAAATTATAGGCGTAATTGGCATTACGGGGCAGGAAGCAGACGTTATTCCTTTCGGTCGTGCTGTTAAAATGATGACGGAGATGCTTCTTCAGCAGTCCTATTTGACGGAGCAGATTGAGATGAAAGAGCGTGCCAAGGCATACCTTGTTCATGAGATGATTTCCGGCATAGAGCACTCTTCGATGGATATTTTGCAAGCTAGAGGACAATTGCTTGGAATCGACCTTACATTGCCTCGTTCCATCATGATTATTCAACTTGGAATGAATGACAGGGTGAGCGAGAGCTTCAATCAGAGCTATTATCGACTAATGGATATTACCCAATTGTTTCGCAGTCCGAAGCAAACGCTACTTGCGCAGTTCGGCCATGACAGATGGGTTGTTATTACCGAACTCTCGGCTTATAGAAATGAACAGCATGCCAAGAAGGATCTCATCGATATTTCTGCAAAAATAATGAAGACGATCTCTGACAGATTGCAAACGGATGCGCGAATAGCGCTAGGTAAGCTTTGCAAAGATGTGAACGAGCTTGGAAGATCGTTTCATGAACTGCTGCATATGTTGGAATTTGCTTGTAAGATGCCCATCAAAGAACCAATCATACACATCGATGATGCTTCACTGGAAATGATATTGTCAGAAATCTCGGACACTTCAAGAGAGCGAATGATAGAGGAAGAGCTTGGGGAGTTGATTCATTATCCGGATCTGATAGATACACTGCAAGCATTTTATGATTGTGACATGAATTATAGTGAGACAGCACGCACGATGGGGATTCACCGGAATACACTCATGTATCGTCTTGACCGAATTGATAGTTTTCTTAAGGCTAGTCCAAAACAGTTTCGGCAAGCCGTTCGGACACAATTAGCAATTCTGCTGTACAAACTAAATATGTAAGTGATTACAAACGAAAAATTTATATGCATTCTGCACAAAAAAATGGGTAAATGAGTCATTTTTCTAGGTTGATTTATACATTGAGGAAGAAAAATTACCTTTTGTATAATCATTCTATAATCATTGCATGGCCTCGTATGACTTTAAATTTCAGTCCAAAATTTAAGAGGTGATCAAGTTGTTGCTTTTTCAAAAAGAAGGTTTTTTTGATGAAATTGTACAGATTCTCCACGAAGAAACGGGTGAGCATGTCAACATTATGGGACCTGGGGGCGTCATCGTTTCCTCTACCCGCCCCGAACGGATCGGTTCTGTCCATGAAGCAGCCAAGAAAATTATGGACAAATTGATCGATGACGCGCTCGTAACGGAGGAGGAGGCACAGAAGCTTGAAGGAGTAAGAGCGGGTTGTAATCTGCCTATTGAATATAACGGCGAACGGATAGGCGTTGTAGGCATGTCTGGGGACCCGGCACGGATGATACAAATCGTACGAGTCGCTGTACGTACTGTTACTCTATGGATTCGAAATTATGAGCAGCAGGAAGAGAGAAATAAAACCGCGGATAATGTGTATAATCAACTGCAGCAAATGGCCGCTGCCATACAGCAGATTGGTGCACAATCTGAAGAATTTACTGTGGCAAGTAAAGAGGCGCTAAATGAAGTGCAATCCGCTGCTGAGCACATTCAGGCCATGGAAAAAGCACTTAATTTTATTAAAGAAACTGCAGATCACAGCAACTTGATTGGACTCAATGCTTCGATAGAAGCTGCACATGCAGGCGAGGCCGGAAGAGGATTTGGTGTAGTCGCCTCAGAAGTGAGGAAGCTCGCTGCGAACAGTCATAATCATGTCCAAATTATTCGCAATCTTCTAGCACAGGTGAACAGCTCCTTTGATCGTATTTCAAAACAGGCTCAACATAATGAAATAAGAACTCACGAACAACATGCTGCGCTGCAAGAAATCGCTTCTTATGTCAATGAAATTGAGAATGTGATGAGTACATTGAAGGAAGGGGTTGACTGAGCGTGAAAATTGTCATTGCACCTGATTCTTTCAAAGGAAGTCTCTCAGCCAAGGAAGTAGGCCTCGCGATTGAGAGAGGAATTAAAAGAGTCAATTATGAAAGCGATATCATTGTAATTCCTATGGCAGATGGCGGCGAAGGAACGATGGAATGTTTGATTGACGGAACAAACGGACAATTTGTTGAAGCTGTCGTGCAGGACCCGCTGGGGAGAGAAATTAAGTCGGGGTTCGGGATTTTAGGAGATGGCACGACATGTGTGATCGAAATGGCAATGTCTTCAGGATTGTATCTCATTGAGGAGTCTGAACGAAATCCGCTCCTTACAACGACATACGGATTTGGTCAACTGATTAAGGCCGGTCTGGACCAAGGATGTCGGAAATTTATTCTTGGTGTGGGCGGTAGCGCGACGAATGACGGCGGGGCAGGGATGCTGCAAGCGCTCGGAGTGGATCTGCTTGACGCCAAAGGTCATCCAGTAGGCTATGGGGGAGGTGAACTAGGCAAAATTGCCGAGATTCGCTTAGAAAGATTAGATGCCCGTATTGCAGAAAGCAGCTTTATCATTGCATGCGACGTAGATAACCCGTTCATAGGTCCAACTGGTGCATCGGCTGTATTCGGTCCTCAAAAAGGTGCAACGCCCGTGATGGTGCAGCAGCTTGATCGTAATTTGCATCATTTTGCTGATTTGATCGAAGAAGCGATAGGGAAATCGATTCATCATCTTCCTGGGGCTGGCGCTGCAGGCGGTTTAGCTGGCGGCATTGTTGCATTCATGAATGGGCAATTGGAAGCAGGTGTTTCGATTGTATCTAAAGTGACAGGGCTGGAAGCTGCAGTGAAGGATGCTGATCTGGTCATTACTGGCGAAGGGCAAGTTGATTTTCAGACGGCAAGAGGAAAGACACCTTGCGGTGTCGCGCATGTGGCTAGCAAATATCACGTGCCTGTTATTGTACTGGCAGGCTCTATTGGACAAGGGATTGAAAGCTTGTACGAGCATGGTGTATCTGCCGTCATAAGTATTCTGAACCGGCCGATGAAGCTTGACGAAGCAATGGGTTTAACGGAATCACTGCTGGAACTGGCCGCAGAGCAAGTCATTCGTATTTACCAACTTAAAGGGGGATTACAATGAACAATCAAGCAGGCTTTAGCGCAGATGTTATTGGGTTAGGTCCGATTTTGTTAGTACTGCTGCTGTTATGTATTATCTTTATCGTCTATGCCACCGCAAAATGGAAGCTGCATCCGTTTCTTTCAATCATCTCTTCGACATACATACTTGCACTTGGAACGAATCTCATTGGCAAAATGAAGGGCGTGGAAGGCGGTCCTATCATTAAAGACATTGGGGCTACAATTACAGGCGGGTTCGGCGGGATTGTTACCAGTATCGGTCTTGTTATTATTTTCGGGACAATTATTGGTAAAATTCTCGAGAAAACAGGCGCTGCCGTTAAAATGGCTGAAGTTGTACTTCGTTTGCTAGGTGACCGTCATCCAGCTATCGCAATGTCCATTATCGGATGGATTGTCTCTATTCCTGTATTTTGTGATTCAGGTTACGTTATTCTGTCTTCTCTTAAAAAATCACTTGCAAAACGGTCAGGCGTTAACGTCGTTACGCTGTCTGTTGCTCTATCTACTGGTCTGTATGCTACTCACACATTGGTTCCGCCGACACCAGGACCGATTGCAGCTGCAACGAATCTTGGTATCGGACCAGATGGTCTGTTCTGGGTTATTCTCATTGGTCTCGTTGTTTCCATTCCGGTTGCACTTGCGGGTCACATTTGGGCTAGAAAGGTTGCGGACAAGCTTCCTTCTACGCTTGAAGAATCGACGGAGACGTTCGAAGAATACAAGAAACGTTTCGGCAAATTGCCTTCCGCATGGGCAGCATTTGGACCGATCGTCGTGCCGATTATTTTGCTCGCTATTGGTTCATTTGCGAACTTCCCAGTTGGCGTAAATGAAGCAGGGGACAAAGTACTGCTTACCAGCGGCTTCACGAATACGGTTCTTACCTTCTTAGGTGCTCCTGTTAATGCACTGTTCATCGGTGTATTGCTAGCAATGTTCACATTGCTTCCTAAACGGGATGAAGAAAATTTAACAAAACTCATGGGTGAAGGTCTTCTTGATTCCGCAATCATTATTATGATTACTGGAGCAGGCGGAGCACTCGGCGGGGTCATTAAAGCGACTCCAATCGCGGATTACGTGAAGTCGTTAATTAATGGAAATGCTGCATTTGTCGGCGTAGGCGCGCTTATTCTAGCGTTCCTCATTGCCGCTGTACTGAAGACAGCACAAGGCAGCTCTACGACATCCCTTGTCGTTACTTCAACGATCATGATGCCGCTGCTTCCATCCCTTGGACTTGATGCTATGGCAGGCACTGTCCCGATTGGGCAAATGCTTACCGTTATGGCAATTGGCTGCGGAGCTATGGTTGTCAGTCATGTCAATGACTCGTATTTCTGGGTTGTTACTCAGTTCTCAGGCATGAAGCTGAACACTGCATACCGCGCACAGACGATGGCAACGCTCGTACAAGGTATTGTGGGGATTATTGTAGTAGCGATCCTCGGTGTTATTTTCCTATAAGTCATAAAGATGAACGTAAAGAGCCTGCTGATACTTTTGTCAGCAGGCTCTTTTTTGTGCGGGCACAATCCTAAATAAGCTCGAATGGCTTCGTTCCCATGATTCATATATAGAGGAAAAAGGAGATGATTCACAATCATCTCCTTTTCCAGTGCTCTCTATGAAGCATTGTATCTTTTTTCTTTTGTTCCTATTCGATAAAACCAAAAACCTAAAATAGCAAATATGATAGGTCCAACAACAAGCGGTGCATATTGTGAAATGGTCGTATCAGGAGCAGGAATTAATGTTAATACAATGGTTCCTATAACGGACAATAACCCAATGCCTGAAACGAAATAGGCTAATTTATTATTTTTTATTTTAAACGGTCTGACTGCTGCATGGTCTGTCAAACGAAGCTTGATATAAGCACAAATTAAAAAGATATAAGGAATAAAAAAAGCGAGAGTTGCCATAAGAATCAGCATATTCAAAGCTTTAGATATCGTCGGAACAAACCCAGAAAGCAGTAATATAATGGAAATACCTACGGCTTGCAAAAGAATAAGGTTTGCGGGCATATTTGCTTTATTCGTTTTTGTGAGAACTTTGGGTAGAACCGTCTTTCCGCTTTCATAGAACATGACATTTGGATTCAAAATTAAAAATGACAATGCGCCCAAAGTTGAAACTACAAAACATATTGCAAGAATCTGCGATAAATGAAACGGTAAATTGAACTGTTTTGTGACTTGATCAGCAAATAAGTATAAAGCCGTTGCCGTTTGATCTGGTTTGATGTTAATGACAAATTGAAAAGCGATTGTACCAATAATATAAACTAATCCTATAATCACTGAAGAATACCAAATGGCTTTTGGAAATGTTTTTTGCGGGTTTTTTACATCTCCTGCTATGGTTCCAAGCATTTCCACACCTGCGAAGGCAAACATCAATGTGGACAAAAACATGACTGTATCGAGTGAAAGGTTATTAGGTGTAATCGTCCGTACTGTAAATTCTGTTGCTGAATGATGTCCGCTTAAAATACTGGCTAACCCAAATCCAAAAATTAAGATGACTGGCGCAATGACTCCAAGTGGGGTTCCAATTGCCGCCAGCTTCTCGCTCATTTGCGTACCACGCAATGTTAACAACGTAAAAACCCAGAAAATAGTAAGTGATATAATCGTCGTTAACCATGTGTTATGAATAAGTTGCTGTTGATTAATGGCATAAGCAATATTTATCGTTATTCCGAGTAAGAGAGAAGGATAATAGGTGAAGTTTGCCACCCAATAAAACCAAGTGGTTAAAAAGCTTGCTTTTTTGCCAAAGGCACGGTTTACCCATGCGCTTATTCCTCCCTGTTCAGGGTAAGTCGTCGATAACTCAGCTACGATTAAACTAATCGGAATAAAAAATAGGAATGCAGCTACAATCCAAAATACAATAGCAGAGGGTCCAACTGTAGCAGCAAAAGGGATATTTTTTAAACCTAATATTGTATTTATACTAATAATAGATAACCCTAATACACCAAGTTTCTTTTTTTCTGTAGACTTCATAGTTGTAGTTGTTCACCTTTCTAACGATGTTTTAATTTATCACATTAAATAATAATACTTGCTTGAGAATAATTATTCAATTCATTTTACTAATACAATATTTGGATTGATTTAGATTATTTTGCCAATATTATACCCTTATTCTGAAATATCAATAAATTGTTCAACAGATCAGTGTACAAATTTTAGAGGCCAACTAGAATCTTTGAGAGTATGTTAGTATACATATATACAGTGCCGATTCAGTCTTGTAAGGTTACGAAAAAGGAGGGTTCAACGTGGAAGAAACCCAAAAAGCCCGTGAGCAAATTTGGCAAAGTGTCAGTGATTTGTCTGATCAACAGTTGAATGAGCATGTAGAAGCCGGTAAATGGTCGATTATGCAGGTGTTAGAGCATCTTTACTTAACGGAGCAGACTGTTCTAAAAGGGATATCTAATGCTCTAGAGAGTGAAGAGAACAATCCCACAGAACCGAAACCAGTTCATTTAGTCGTTGATCGAACACGTAAGTTGGAAGCGCCTGCGCATCTTGTTCCGTCAGACACGTTCACAACGTTGCAAGAAATAAAGAGTAAGTTAGACCAATCTCGAGAGGCATTGACAACTCTAGTTGCAGGAATCAGTGAAGATGATCTTAAGCAAAAATCGTTTCAGCATCGGAATCTTGGATTGTTGAACGTAGAACAATGGATTTCATTTATTGGTTATCATGAAGGGCGGCATTTGGCTCAAATTGAAGAATATAAAGAAAAGCTCAAGCAGTAATTATGCTTGAGCTTTTCTTTATTCATGGGAGGCTTAGCGAACCGGAATCATTTTATCAGGATCATGGCGATGCTCCTTATAGAAAGACACAGCAATTTGAATGTAGTCCGCAAAATCAGGGCAGGAAACGCCGGAACCTTCTAAATCCTTCGCAGCTTGTGTCGTGTCATAATCAGCAGGATGATTGAAGTACGCAATCGTCTCCTTTTCAACACTTGTCCATCTTCGGAAGGAAGGGATCGACAGGGCTGATGAAATAAAGGAAGCAGGAACGGTCCACGAAGGCTCTTTTCCGATCAGATTACGGCAAATAAGGGCATACGCTTCTCTTACAGGATAAGGACTCGGATCGGTTAGGTGGTATACTTTGTTTTCCGCGACTTCGGCATGGGCCAAATAACTTGTAGCATTAACGATATAGTCAACAGGTACAAGGTTCAACGTTGCCTCACCCTTCCCAACATAGGGAATCGGAAACGCAGCGAACTTATCAAGAAAGCGCATGGCAAAATAGGGTCCGTCAAACTTAATCGTTGCCCCAGTCTGAGAGTTGCCCATGACAACGCCGGGACGAATGATCGTGGTAGGAACCTGGCTCCGAATCTGCTGGACAAGTACTTCCGCTTCGTATTTAGTAGATTCGTAATGATTTTTAAAAGTTTGCCCCATCTGCAGTTCGGTTTCAAGTACCCGACCTTTCCGTTCTCCGGATACGTATGCGGTGCTGAAATAAATGTATCTTCTAAGGTTATTCAGCGTGAGTACCCAATCGTTCACATGGCCTGTCCCGATGACGTTGACCTTGTAGGCGAAATCCTTTGGTACCGCAAGATCGTAAATGGCTGCAAGGTGGAACACATAGTTCACCGTATCTCTAAGCGATTCTAGAGTGATCTCATGAAGACCGAGGTTTGGCTGCGTAATGTCGCCTTCAAGAAGCTCAAATTGTTCTCTATGTAATAGGCCGTCTGTGAGCAGCCGATCGACTGCTTTATCCGCTTTGTCCATCTGACTGGGATGAATGAGCAATTTAAATTGTGCTTCATTATTTTGGATCGCGATGTTCTTTACAATATTTGCAGCTAAAAATCCCGGAAAGCCAGTGAAAAAGTAAGTTGTGCTCATTAGAGTCCTCCTATAAGGAAGAGCCTACAGTGTAGGCTCTCAGTCTTTTTATTATTCTGCTACTGGAGAGTAATGCTCCTGATACTGCTCTCTCAGCTGACGCTTAAGGAACTTGCCTACAGATGTCTTCGGAATTTCGGTAAGGAAGACGACATCGTCCGGAATCCACCATTTTGCAAAGTTTTGACTTAAGAAGTGCACAATTTCATCTTTGCTGACAGGATGATTCACAGGGTCCTTCAGCACCACGAAGGCAAGAGGGCGTTCAGCCCATTTCTCATGCGGAATGCCTACTACACAAGCCTCGAAGATTGCAGGATGCGCCATGAGATGATTTTCCAGGTCAACAGAAGATATCCACTCGCCGCCGCTTTTGACTAAGTCCTTCGATCGATCAACTAATTTCAAATAGCCCTCTGAATTGATGACTGCAATATCGCCCGTATTAAACCATCCGTCTTGGAAAAAATCATTCGTGCGTTCATCCTTGTAATATTCATCAGCAATCCACGGGCCCCTAAGCAGAAGCTCTCCCATTTCTTGACCGTCCCATGCGACTTCGCCGTTTTGTCCAACAATCTTCATTTCAAGTCCTGGAACAAGAAGCCCTTGGGTAGAGCGAAGATCGAGCAGTTCATCCTTGGGCAGATCTTCTTGATAGCTCTTCACCTTCGCAACAGTAACAAGCGGACTCGTCTCCGTTAAGCCGTATGCGTGGTAGAATGGAATACCGTACTTATACTCAAAAGCTTCGATGATGCTGCGCGGTGCAGCGGACCCTCCGCAGACAAGAGCTCTAACCTTCGAGAGATCGAACGGTTTCTGTTCCATAACTTTGAGGGCGGCCGTCCATACGGTCGGTACTCCCGCAGCGATCGTCACTTGTTCTTCTGCAATTAGATTCAATAACAATTCAGGCGTAGGAGCCGGCCCCGGGAGAACCTGTTTACTGCCAAACCATACCGCGGCAAAAGGTAATCCCCATGCATTCACATGGAACATCGGCACAATAGGCATGACAGCATCTCTTTCAGACAGACCAAGCGTATCAGCTAGCCCTATGCAAAGGCTGTGAAGATAAATGCCGCGATGCGTATAAATGACGCCTTTCGGATTGCCCGTGGTGGCAGATGTATAGCACATGCCCGCTGGAGAGTTCTCATCAAGGTCTATAGGGTATTCGAAGGAAGGATTGCCGTCCGTAATTAACTGTTCATAGGAGTATAGGGGTTCTAAGGAGCTAGGGGGCAACGTTTCTTTGTCAGTCATTAAGATGAAGCCTTCGATCGTTGTCAGCTTGTGCTGAATTCGCTCAATAATAGGCAGTAACGTCTCGTCGAATAGTAAAAAGCGATCTTCCGCGTGATTCAATATAAAGGCGATATGATCATCCGGAAGGCGAATGTTGACCGTATGAAGAACTGCACCCATACACGGAATGCCAAAATAAGCTTCCAAGTGGCGATGATCGTTCCAAGCAAATGTCGCTACGCGATCGCCTCTTTGTACCCCGAGAGCCTGCAAGCTGGATGAAAGCCGCCGTGTCCGTTTCGCAAAATCCGTGTAAGTGTACCGGAATATTTGAGCAGCGGTTCTTGATACAATCTCCTTGTTCGGGAACAACATTTCTGCTCTCTCAAGCATCGAACGCATCGTTAATGTGAACGCTTTCAAAACTATACCCCCTCAGCCTTATAGGATTTAATAATACTGTATTACTAATATTGAATAGTTCGAGAGAGTATGCTTTTATTCCTCTTTTTTGGAAATGGAAAGAATAATAGAAACGAAGGTAATCCATCATATAGATGTGGACAAATAAAGGCTGAGAAAGAGCAGGAGTACGCTCTTCTTCAGCCTAGTTGTTTGGAATGCTCTTAGATAGGGTTGTACGCGAATCGGCAAAATAAATTAGGACGCCTTCATGAATCCGCTCAGCATCGCCTGACGCCAGCCCCTCGATAAGCTTCTCATGCTTTCCAATAACGGTTTTCACTTTCTCGTCGCCTTGTTTGAACACATTTTCAGTGGTGATCAGCATAACGGTCATCACCAGCTGACGGATATTTTTCCATAGGTGCAAAATTCTCGTATGATTCGCTTCGGTGATGATCGCTTCATGGAAGGACAAATCTTGATACGAGAATTCGACAATATCATGATGCTGCGCCGCTAGTCTCATTTTATCAACGATTTTTCCGAGTGTATTAAGAAGTTCGCTGATGTCAGAACCGACGAGACGCTCTTGAACAAAACTTTCAATTAAATAGCGGAGATCATACAGCTCGCCTACATCTTTCAGGCTTAAACCAGTTACGACAGCCCCCATCCGTTCTAGACGGATCAATCCTTCATTGGATAAGGTTTTCATTGCTTCTCTGACAGGGGACCGGCTTGTTCCGAAATCAGCGGCAATCCGGTTCTCCGATAAAACCTCGCCAGGGCGGATCGTCCCACGAATAATTTGTAGTCTTAATTCACAAGCGATGGATTCTCCAAGGGATACGCCTGATAACCATGAAGCGGGGTACTGCTTAATCATAATAACTCTCCTATTCGTGCCACATTTACAGATTGTAATTACATTCTACAATTCTAACATGAATAATTTTGTTGTTAAATACCTAACAATTCCTCTCGACTCTTTCACGATGCTATGTTATCATAAGACTCTGATAACGTGGTAACGAACTAAAGCGTTTATACAAAAAGGTTAATATTTTGGAGGGGACATAATGAAAAAGACAGCATTGCTAGCCATCATTTTTGGAATGATCATGACTGTGTTAGCCGGATGCTCAGGCGGAGCAAAGGATGACAATAAGTTAGTCATTGGGATTGACGACAAATTTGCACCTATGGGCTTTAGAGATGATAAGAACCAGCTCGTGGGATTCGATATTGACTATGCGAGAGCAGCTGCTAAGAAAATGGGCAAGGAAGCTGTTTTCCAACCGATTGACTGGTCTGCCAAAGAGTCTGAGCTGAACAGCGGCCGAATCGACTTGATTTGGAATGGATACACGATCACAGATGAACGCAAAAAGAAAGTGTTGTTCACGAAGCCGTACCTTGCTAACAGCCAAGTCGTTGTTGTACCCGCAAAATCACAAATTACGAAGCTTGAAGATTTAGCGGGTAAACAAGTCGGACTCCAGTCTCTTTCTTCTGCAGCTGATGCGCTGAATGCAAATCCTGTTAAGTCTAAAATCGCTAAAGTTTCCGAATATCCAGATAACGTGCTTGCCCTAACGGATTTGAAAACAGGACGTCTTGATGCGGTTGTCATTGACGAAGTTGTGGCAAGATACTATATGGCGAAGGAACCAGGAACTTACAAACTTCTTGATGAATCACTGGCTCCAGAACAGTATGGTGTTGGTGTGAAAAAAGGTAATGAGAAGCTTCTGAATGAACTTCAAAAAGCGCTGGATGAACTGAATCAAGATGGAACAGCCGCGGAAATCTCGAAGAAATGGTTCGGAGTAGATAAGGTCTTAAAATAAAAGCCTTCTAGATTACAGAATAAACAAATTAAAGAATAGAAACCGGATGATTGAAATAAATCCGGTTTTCTTGTACTTAGGAGTCGAAAGAGAAATGAGTTTGGATTATATATCAAGTATTATGCAGCCGTTGCTGCAGGGAGCAGAGACGACGATCATTACCTTTCTGATTGTGATTTTGCTGTCTCTTCCTCTTGGGTTTCTTATTACACTCATGGCCAAGAGTCGTGTCAAACCGCTCGCTTGGATCGCACATACGTACATCTATGTGATGCGGGGAACGCCACTTATGCTGCAATTGCTATTTTTCTGCTTCGGTCTGCCGCTTCTGCCGGTGATCGGACAATATCTCGTCATAGACCGCTTTGTGGCAGCTTGTATTGGATTTGTACTGAACTATGCGGCTTATTTTGCGGAAATTTTCAGAGGGGGACTGCTCTCTATCGACAAAGGTCAGTATGAAGCGTCACAAGTGCTTGGATTAAGTAGATGGCAGACGATGTCCAAGGTCATTATCCCTCAGATGATCCGAGTAGCACTGCCAGCAGTAGCGAATGAGTCCATTACTTTGGTGAAGGATACAGCGCTTCTGTATGCTGTCGCTGTACCTGAGCTGCTCCATTATGCGCAGACGGCGGTCAACCGTGACTTTACGATTGCGCCATTTGTAGTCGCAGGTGTAATCTATTTGCTTATGACACTTGTACTGACACTGTTCTTCAAAGCACTTGAGAAACGTTTTAAATTCGAATAAAAGGACTGTCTAGAGATGACAAGTATGATTGAAATACACAATTTAAAGAAATCGTTCGGTAATTTGGACGTACTCCGAAAGGTTAATTTCTCCGTTGCGCCGGGGGAGGTAGTGGCTGTTATTGGTCCGTCCGGTTCCGGGAAAAGTACAATGCTGCGCAGCCTAATCCACCTCGAAGAGGTAACAGGCGGAAGCATTCGTATTCAGGGTGAAGCTTTAGTCGAAGACGGCAAATATGCGACCCCTGCGAAGATTAAGAGCATAACTTCACGGATGGGGATGGTGTTCCAGCATTTCAACCTATTCCCGCATCTGACGGTGCAGGACAATCTAGAGCTTGCTCCGAAGACGGTGAAGAAGGAGAACGCGGCGGAAATACGCCGCAGAAGCGAGGAACTATTAGCGAAGGTAGGACTAGCGGACAAAGCGAATGCTTACCCTGCTAATCTCTCCGGGGGACAGAAACAACGGGTAGCGATTGCGAGAGCGCTTATGATGAAGCCGGAAATTCTGCTGTTCGACGAGCCAACCTCTGCGCTAGATCCCGAACTTACCGGTGAGGTGCTTCGGGTCATTAAGCAATTGGCGGAAGAGAACATGACGATGATTATCGTGACGCACGAAATGAACTTCGCAAGAGACGTGGCTGATCGGGTTATTTTCATGGATAACGGCGAGATTGCTGAAGAGGGCACGCCTGAACAAATTTTCGGCAATCCGCAGCTTGAGCGGACGAAGTCATTTTTGAGCAGAGTAGAGATTATGGGGTAACAATTTGGTGGAGAATAAAGAAGCGGTCGATACAATTTTGGCTGCTTCTTTTTTTCGCTTTTCGCAATTTAGCCAAAACGTAGTACAATAAAGAATATATACATGCTAGGAGGCAACGAATCTTTATGAGTTATGAAACCTATTTTCAAAATTTACGGGAACAGCACCTGGATGAATTGAAGGAATTGCTGTCGATCCCGAGTATTTCAGCTTTGTCCGAACACAAAGGGGACGTGAATAAAGCCGCTGAATGGATTGCGAACCTACTAAAGAAGGCAGGCCTTGAGAATGTAGAAGTACATCAAACGAATGGACATCCGATCATTACTGCAGATCATCTGCATGCTCCGGGTAAACCGACGATACTCGTTTATGGCCACTACGACGTACAACCAGTTGATCCACTTCATCTGTGGACAACGCCGCCTTTTGAACCGGACATCCGTGACGGCAAGCTGTATGCGCGCGGTGCAACGGACGATAAAGGGCAATTGTTCCTACATATTAAAGCCGTTGAAGCGATTCTGAAACAGGAAGGCAAGCTGCCTGTAAATATCAAGTTCTGCATTGAAGGCGAAGAGGAAATCTCAAGTCCAAACCTGCCGCCTTTCCTAGATGCGAATCGAGACAAGCTGGCTGCGGATGCTGTGCTCATTTCCGATACAGCACTCCTCGAACCTGGCAAACCTGCGATCAGTACAGGACTGCGCGGACTATGCTCACTGGAAGTGTCGATTAACACTGCGAATACTGATTTACACTCCGGTACATTTGGCGGCGGCGTGCCGAATGCGCTGCATGCCCTTGTCGATCTGCTTGCATCCCTTCACGACAAAGATGGCCGCGTCGCTGTTGAAGGGTTCTATGAAGGCGTACCTCAGCTCTCGCCAATGATGAGAGAAGAATTCGCGAAACAAAAGTTCGACGAGAAGAAATTAGCAGAAAGTCTTGAGCTTGATACTCTATATGGAGAAGCAGGCTACTCCTTCGTAGAACGTACTGGAGCTAGACCAACGCTTGAACTTAACGGTGTATGGGGCGGCTTCCAAGGCGAAGGAACGAAGACGGTCATTCCGAAGGAAGCACATGCGAAAATTACGTGCCGCCTTGTTGGAGATCAAGATCCAGAGGACATTCTAGCTAAAATTAATCGCCATCTGCGCAAATATGTTCAACCTGGTGCGAAGCTAACGATTATCGACGGTGAGAAAGCCCGCGCATTCAACATCGATCCATCAGAGCGCGTCCTTCAAGTCGCGGCAGATGCGTACGAACAAGTCTACGGCACACGTGCCCTATTCACGAAAGACGGCGGATCGATTCCGATTGTGGAAACCTTCTCCCGTGTGCTTGAAGCTCCAGTTGTCATGATGGGCTTCGGTCTTCCAGACGAGAACCTGCATGCGCCTAATGAGCACTTTAATCTCGAGAACTTTGATAAAGGGCTTCTCACGATTGTGGAGTTTTTGAAGAGAGTTTAATTGCTGTACAAGTGAAAAACGCCGACTAGTATAGGTCGGCGTTTTTGCTTTGTTCTCTTACACTACCATGACTTAAGGTACTATGAGTCTTTAGGAAGTCTGTTTTGGACGGGGGAACGTATAAATCTTCTTCCAGTGGGTGCCGCCGTCAGAGGTGGTATATAGCACCGATGGATCGGAATTGTCTGTACAAATCCACCATCCATGATTGATGTCAGAGAAAGCTAGTAGAGCTCCTCCGAAGCCAGGGAAAGATACCTTTTCATTCACCCACGTTTTCCCGCCATCTATAGTTCTACCAACCGTATTCGGTTTGTCGCAGGCCTGGCAGTCTCCGCCCATGTAGGCCACATTGTGATTAAGGACGTACAGCGGTCCTGGACTAGAGCCTTGGTTTTTCGGTCCGTCGAATTCTTCCTGGAATCCAGGAGCTGGGCCCCCGCCGGCAGTTGAGTTGGCGAGAACTGTCTGCCAGTTCTTGCCGCCATTAGATGTATGGAACAGGGAGTAGGAGTTTTGAGTCATGCCGTAGTCTCCAATCCATTCGACCCATGCGTCATCTGTACCTGCAGAGCGGATCACTGCTCCGTTGAGTGGCGAGATGAGCTTCAGACCCATGACGATTTTCCATGTTTTCCCGCCATCTTGCGTCCGCTCCACAATGCCCATACCATTATTCTGGATTACTGCCCATCCGTTATTTTTGTCATGGAAGTAGGCGTCGCCGACAGTTTGTTTGGGAACGGGCAGCGTACTCCAATTTTTCCCGCCATTCGTCGTTCTTGCGTTTCCACTAAATGCTTCATTTTTAGAAACGAAATGCAGGAAGCCTTCGTTAGGCATTTTCCCCGTTAATACCCAGTGCTCTCCACCGTTTGATGTGCTGAGCAGCTTCGCTTTATCAGTAACCGCCCAGGCGTCTTGATTGTTCAGCGCAAAGATCTGTTTGACGATACCGCTGCCATGATATTGGATCTTCCAATGCTTCCCGCCGTCGTCCGTCCGGGCGATCCATCCATCGCCGCCGATCCATCCGGATTCGGCACTGGCCATCCTTAAGGCGCTGACTTTCCCCATGGTTACGCTTGAGGATACCTTTACAAGTGAAGGGGTAAGCTGGTTATCTGCCAATGTTTTTGTTGCCAACTGTGCCGAAGTGTTTTTGGGGTTCGAGAGAGACCCGGCTGCTTCAGGTGTCTTATCTATTACAGAGGCAATAGATGATAAACTAACTGATTCACCGTTAATTGCTCCTTGACTTGCGGTATTAGCAGGGTTCTGGCAGCCAGCTAGAACGATAAGCAGAATCAAGAGCAGGGCGAATGCACTTTTGCGAAAACTATACATGTTCTTTCCTCCGTTCATATGATGTAGCATGCTAGGCCGTATCGTCCGAAAACGGTCTGAGTGATTTTTCCTATCTACTCAGACGCAGTTTAAGGAAAAATGTTCCAAGACATTTCATACATAATTGCTCCATGAGTAGAACTGACAATAAACTAATGCAATATTGTAAATGAGAGGTGTTTAATTGACGAGTATTAATCGCCATCTGCGCAAATATCACCCTGGTGCGAAGCTTACTATTACCGACGGTGAGGAGGCCCGCGCATTCAATATCGATCCTTCAGAGCGCGTCCTTCAAGTCGCGGCAGATGCCTACGAGTCGTGCCCTATTCACGAAAGACGGCGAATTGATTCCAATTGTGGAAACCTTCTCCCGTGTGCTTGAAGCTCCAGTTGTCATGATGGGCTTCGGTCTTCCAGACGAGAACCTGCATGCGCCTAATGAGCACTTTAATTTCGAGAACTTTGATAAAGGGCTTCTCACGATTGTGGAGTTTTTGAAGAGGGTGTAGGGTGTAAGAGACTGCCTATGTCTTTTGTTAGTGAAAAATAGTAATAAAAATTAAATTAACCCGACAACGTTTTGACGAATATCAAATCGTTGTCGGGTATTTTTTATCAATAGATAATACGTATATCTCTTGTAAATAGGACTATGTATTTAAGTATATGTTTAATGAACTCTATTGTTGAAAATATCATGTATAATATTTATATAGGCAGAGATAGGATATGTAGTAATTTAATCCTCATGCCAACTAGATTAAATCAGAAAGGTAACGGAGAACTAACATGTCATTGCCAAAAGTAATGTCAGATATTTTTAAAAGCAAACAAAAATCATATAAAATGGTACTTATTCTATCTTTATTAGACGAGTTAGATAAACAACATATCTCTATAGTACCGCTTAATGATGTAAAGGAAAGGTTTTTATCATTCTATCAGACTAGAGAAATGGAAGGTCTAATAGTAGAAAAGCCTCCTGAGAAATTAGCAATGAACTGGAAACAAATAACCGTTGGACAATTACAACCTATCATAAGCACACCCATAGATGCTTTATCATCAATTTTAATAAATGATGGTGAATGGATTCGGTTTAGACCCGATGTTTGGGAAGAGATGCGATCTGATGTTATTCATGAATTAAGGGATTACGCTTTAAAAGAACTGGATGATTTCTATAAGAAGCTTGCTTCTCCAATTCCTTTATCAGATATTCTCTCAAAAATACTTTCTGAGTATCTAACAGCCAAAACACAACCATTTGGTAAACATACGCTTGGGGAGTTTGTTCGTCAGATCATCCCTTCTCAATTGAGGTCTGTACATTTTATTGGTGACCAATATAAAGTGCAGGGCTCCGTAGGACAAGGAAACTGGGCGGATATTCCGTGGATAGCTATTATGGATCCCCGAATCACTATGACTACTCAACAAGGAGTTTATATTGTTTATTTGTTTTCTGATGATATGAGTTCTGTATATTTGACCCTTATTCAGGGTGTGACAGAACCTTTAAGAGAAGGGAAAAAGTCAGGTTATCAATATCTTCGAGAAAAAGCAAAACAAATAAGAGAAATCATACCACTAGATGGATTTAAAAAAGATGAGAGTATACATCTAACCACTAAAGGTATTGGAGAGGCGTATCAAGTATCTACTATTGCATATCGGAAATACGACAGTCTTGATTTACCTACTGACCAAGAACTACTCTCTGATCTTCATGCTTTGCTAGTAAATTATGAAGCCTATGTGCAAAGTGTAATCTCCAATAATGAGCAGAACGATTTAATAGAAAAAGGTATTGACGATGAAGAGGAGCTAATTGTAATGGACGATTTGTCTGTTAGGGATCAACTTACTCATATTAAAGCCTACATTAAGCAAAGAGGCTTTTCCTACCCAGAGTATATGATAGAGAACTTCTACCTTTCTTTGAAGACTAAGCCATTTGTCATTCTAGCAGGTATCTCGGGGACTGGAAAAACAAAACTAGTGAAGTTATTTGCTGAGGCATTAGGAGCAACCGATAATAATCACCAATTTACGTTGATTCCGGTTCGTCCGGATTGGAGTGATCCTTCAGATTTGTTAGGATACAAGGATTTGTCTGGTAGATTCCGTGTTGGTAAGCTGACTGAGGTTTTATTGGAGGCTTCCAAAATAGAAAACTGTAACAAGCCCTATTTTATATGCTTGGATGAGATGAACTTGGCTCGAGTGGAGCACTATTTTAGTGATTTGTTAAGTGTACTTGAGACACAAAAATGGAAGGAAGGTCAAATTGTTACTGATGCTATCCTTTCAAAAGATACGTTAAACACTGGGGATTACGGTGAGTTTAATGATAATGTGGGCATCCCTGACAACGTGTTTCTAATTGGTACTGTAAACATGGATGAGACGACGCACCCTTTTAGTAAAAAGGTGTTGGACCGAGCTAATACGATAGAGTTTAACTATGTACAATTAGAAGATTATCCTATTTTGGATAATAATACGAAGCCAATGAATTCCAAGAAGCTGGCGCATACATTCTTATGCAGCGATTACTTACAGTTACAAGATGCCTTTGCGGATTATGAGGATTTAGTGAAACGCACTACGGAAAAACTGGTTACGATTAATAATATACTCGAAGAAAATCACTCTCATATTGGATTTAGGGTGAGGGACGCCGTTTGTTTTTATTTGATTTATAACCAGCGATTTGGACTTATGAAAGAAGAGTATGCGTTTGATTTTCAGCTTCTTCAAAAAATATTACCACGAATTCAAGGCAGCAGTCATACGGTAAGACGTGTACTCATTGAGCTTATGCTGTTTTGCACAGGTCATAAGGGGGATGTGGAGGAACTAATGAACGATCCATCAGAACTCTACAAGACGATTCTCACAGCTACATACCCACAAAGCGCACGAAAGTTAGCTTACATGTTACGGAGGTTAGAGGAAGATGGCTTCACATCCTTCTGGCTTTCTTAATCAAGCGGTCGAACTGCTGAGAATAGAGACGAATCTATTCGATTTATACATACTGGGTAAACCGTTTCATCCGACGGTGGAAACTCTAAAGCTGCATCGTGATGCTGTGGACGATTGGGTTGATGCTACCTTGGAAGTTGCACCTCGTCTCCATTCTTTAGACATACATTCAGTTCAAGTGTTTTCCCCTGTGACAGGTAATATGATAAATGGCTTAAGAGAAAGGATCCTACCATGCTTTTATGAAACACAGAATTACCAGCTTGTCATTGAAAATAAAAGTACACATAAGCTGGAATTTTATCATGACAATTTATATTTACGACAAGCCATTAAGCCGCTCGGACGCAATATTTTATCTGGGATGTTGAATTTTCAGAATGAGATTGGCTACACAGATCTAAGAGTACTTATTGATGGAACTGAAAGTCTTGCTATTCGATTAGAAATATTTCCGACCAAGCTAGATTATAAGTCGGATTATCAGGCTATTTTGCACGACGTGAATCAACAGATTTATAATCTATCCTTTGATTTTATGCGTAAAACATATCATTTAACGGGTTTGAAGGAGACCAGCAACCAGAGCTTGACAGAGTTCTTTAGTATATTGCAGCACGTGTTTCAGCAACTGGTGGGTGCGATTGAGAGAATTAAGGATGCACCTCATCACAGGTTATATCATGTGCACAAAGTGACCGATGCATCCAAAGTGAGGCGGGCGGGTAGAGAGAATATTGCATTTTTATCAAAAAATTCGCACCAATTAATAATAGATGATTCCAATGGTTTTATTGAGGTTCAAGGGTCAAAGTACAGGCCTCATAAGCTCATTGAAACGAAAAAGAGATTGGATTTTGATACAGGAGAGAACCGGTTTTTGCGGTGGCTACTTATACGGATTGAGACGAAGCTTAAACAGCTCAACGCTCAACTAAACACTAAGGACTACAAGAAGGATCCCGTTCTATTGGATAGAATCTACAAGATGCAAACACATTTGAAGCGTCTGTTACAAGTAGATTTTCTGCGTGATGTAGGGCCGATGAGACAAATGTCGGTTTCCTTAGTGCTTCAGATGGCTCCTGGTTATCGGGATGCGTATCGCATGTATCTAATGTTAATGAAGGGGCTGTCCATACAGAGCGATTTGTTCCATCTATCGATGAAGGATATGGCGCAGCTTTATGAATATTGGTGCTTTTTAAAAATTCATGGTTTATTGAGTGAAAAGTATAAGCTTGTGAAGCAAGACATCATTCGAGTTAATCGAAATGGCTTGTTTGTTACACTGGATAGATCGCAATCAGCCAAGGTGGAATATGAGAATCCAGCGAATGGGGAACGGTTCGAACTTTATTACAATAAACTGCCGCCGGAAGATAAAAAGGAGCGAACTACGTTATCTCAGCGACCGGATAATGTTCTAACTTTAAGAAAGCTTGATGTCAATAAGCAGCAAAAAGTATACAAGTATATATTCGACGCCAAGTATCGACTTGATCCGGCTTACGAAGGTACGCCATATCATCGGAACTATCAGGGTCTGCCGGGGCCTCAAGAGGATGACATTAATACGATGCACCGTTATAGGGATGCAATTGTATATCAAGATAAGGACAGTTTGGATTACGAGCGCAGTATGTTCGGTGCTTACGTTCTATTTCCCTATGCGGATGAAGAGAAGTTTAAGCAGCATCGTTTTTATAAAAGTATCGAGTTGGTTAATATCGGAGCATTTCCATTTTTGCCGAATGCAACAAGTTTGATGGAGCAATTCTTGGATGAACTGATCTTGGATAGTCCGGAAAAAGCTTACGAGCGTTCTACTCGTCCTCGAGGTACGGATGATTACTATCAGAACAAGCTGGGCGGTAAGAATGTGCTGGTTGGTTCATTGAAGGATAAATCTCAGCTCGATTTCGTCAAAAAGCACCTATTTTACCACACTCCTTTGTCTAACATTACAGACCATAAGTTGCTCACACAGCTGGAGTACATTGCAATTTACCAGTCTAAAAACTGGTTTGGCTCGGAAGGGCAGGGTGTTTATATATATGGTAAGATCAGCGATTGGCAAGTATTAAAGCGAGGAGATATTAAGGAACGACCTGCGAAGCGAGGTACGGAACAAAATTTGTATGTAAAATTCAACATAGAAAAATGGTTGTATAGAGAAACTCCCATTGTTTCTGGAGGGCAAGGAGTTCGTAGTTGTCTGCTAACAACCAAGTATATGTTCGATAGAGCTGTCGAGATTGCTGAACTCAAACTAGAAACGGAAGAACAACTCAAAGAGTGGAGAGAGAAACGCCGTCAGGGTCGTGTCAAAGTTCAATTAGATCATGAGCAGGTGGATGTGGCAAGGAGAGTACTTGGAATTCATATGTCTTATGAGGGTTAACAAGCAACATAAAGAATGGTTCGGTTACCATTTCCCGTTCTTCCCCCCACCCCTCCCGCATAAAATCGAGTTAACGGATACTATATCCGTTAACTCGATTTTTTTTATTCCCCATCAACTTTATTCTGCTTAATCCAAGGAGGAATTGGTTAATACTATGGGATGATACTTAAAATTGCCGTTATGAGAGGTGGTTAGTTGACGTGGAGAGTATAGCCATAAACGGTAAGGAATTTGAAAGTGAAGCGGGGCAGACGATTCTGCAGGTAGCAACTGACAATAATCTATTCATACCCAGTATCTGCTACAATCCGATGCTTGGAGCCATTCAGACTTGCGATACTTGTCTTGTTGAAGTGAACGGTGAGTTAGTACGTGCTTGTACTACGGCTATTGAGCCTGGGATGCAAGTAGATACGAAATCTCCGCTTGCGAAGGAAGCGCAGATGGAGGCAATGTCGCGCATATTGAAAAATCACGAGCTGTATTGCACGGTATGCGATAACAATAACGGAAACTGCATCGTACATAATACGACAGAACTGCTTGAAATGGATCATCAGAAATATGAGTTCCGCCAAAAGCCGTATAGTGTCGATCTGTCTCATCCGTTCTATCGCTATGATCCGAACCAGTGTATCCTTTGCGGCCGCTGTGTAGAGGCATGCCAAGACCTGCAAGTGAATGAGACGCTCACCATTGATTGGAGCCTTGAGACTCCGCGGGTAATCTGGGACGATGACGTTCCAATTGACCAATCTTCCTGTGTATCGTGCGGTCACTGCGTAACGGTATGTCCATGCAACGCGCTTATGGAGAAGTCGATGCTTGGAGAAGCGGGTTACTTAACGGGTATCGCTTCGAATATATTGGAACCAATGATTGATCTGACGAAAGAAATTGAGCCGGGTTACCGCGAAATCTTCATGGTGTCCGAAATGGAAGCCGCGATGCGGAAGTCCAGAATTAAACGGACGAAGACGGTTTGTACGTATTGCGGTGTGGGCTGCAGCTTCGAAGTGTGGACCAAAGACCGGCACATTCTTAAAATTGAACCGGTTGTAGAAGCGCCGGTAAATGGCGTATCCACTTGCATTAAGGGTAAGTTCGGCTGGGATTATGTGAACAGCGAAGAGCGGCTGACAAGGCCGCTCATCCGCAAAGGCGACAAGTTCGTCGAGTCCTCATGGGACGAAGCGCTTGACTTAATTGCAAGCAAGCTCGGCTCTATTAAGGAACAATACGGACCTAACTCCATTGGATATATCGCTTCTTCAAAATGCAGCAATGAAGAGAACTTTATATTCCAGAAGTTCGCTCGTGCCGTTATGGGATCGAACAATGTAGATAACTGCTCTCGCTATTGCCAATCACCTGCGACAGCAGGGCTGATGAGAACGGTCGGACTTGGAGGAGATTCAGGAACAATCGTCGATATTGCGAAATCTGATCTGATTATCATCATAGGTGCTAACCCTGCTGAGTCGCACCCAGTGCTGGCTACTAGGGTGAAACGTGCCCATAAGCTGCACGGGCAGAAGCTGATCGTTGCAGATTTGCGCAGAAACGAAATGGCAGAGCGCTCCGACCTTCACCTCCATCCAAAACCAGGGACAGACCTTATTTGGTTGTCGGCAGTAACGAAATATATTATTGATCAGGGCTGGGTAGACCGCGAATTTATTAATAACCGCGTGAACGGCTACGATGAATATGTGAAGTCGCTAGACATGTATACACTTGAATACGCATCAGAGGTCACTGGGCTGACGAAGGAAGAGCTGATCAAGACAGCGAATATGATCCATGAAGCAAGTTCCACTTGCGTACTGTGGGCGATGGGGGTTACTCAGCACTTAGGCGGCACGGATACAAGCACGGCCATTTGCAACCTGCTGCTTGTAACCGGCAATTTCGGGCGTCCTGGCACAGGTGCTTATCCGCTGCGCGGACATAACAATGTACAAGGCGCTTGCGATTTCGGAACGATGCCAAGTTATTTCCCAGGTTATGAGAAAGTAACCGATCCTGACGTGCGCGCTCGCTATGAGAAAGCTTGGAATGTCTCGCTCCCAGCTGAACCGGGCTATGATAACCACCAAATGGTGGATGGGATCCAAGAAGGCAAGCTCAAAGCGATGTACTTGTTTGGTGAAGAAATGGCTTTTGTGGACTCCAATTCCAACTTTGTCGAAGAGATGTTTGGCAAGCTTGAATTTTTTGTGGTACAGGATGTGTTCTTCAGCAGAACAGCACAGTTTGCCGATGTCATTCTGCCGGCTGCTCCAAGCCTTGAGAAGGATGGAACGTTCACCAATACGGAAAAACGGATTCAACGATTCCATAAAGTGTTCGAACCGCTCGGTGAATCCAAACCAGATTGGATGATCATTCAAGAGGTTGCTAACCGTATGGGGGCGAACTGGAATTACACCCATCCAAGTGAACTTATGGCCGAGGCAGCAAGCCTTGCACCATTGTTCGCTGGTGTTAGCTATGAACGTCTTGAAGGTTGGAACAGCCAAGTGTGGCCTGTCGGACCAGATGGCAAAGGCACATTAATTCTGTATGAAGACCGATTTGCCTTCCCAGATGGCAAAGCAAGACTTTACCCTGTAGCATGGACAGAGCCGTTTAAACCAGACGATACATCGTACGACCTCCATCTGAACAATGGCCGTATATTGGAGCATTTCCACGAAGGCAATATGACGTATAAATCGGAAGGAATCACGCATAAGGTGCCTGGTGCTTGGGTGGAAGTTTCGCCAGAGCTGGCTGCAGAAAGAGGGCTTAAAAATGGCGGTCTTGTAAGACTGACCTCTCCGTATGGGGCTGTCAAAATTCGGGTACTTGTTACCGAGAATGTCAAAGGCAATGAGTTGTACTTGCCGATGCATACACAAAATGTCGATGAGGCGGTTAACCGTCTGACCAGCAGCTATTACGACCTAGTGACACACACGCCGAACTATAAAGAAATGAAAGTACGTATGGAGGTTCTTGAGGAGGATGGAGAATCTCCACTGCCGAGAGTAAACCATCGGTTCGGCAACCGTCAGTCTCAATTAGGCGTGAAAGTGGAAGATAAGTGGAAACGTCCTGACTTTGAGCCTGTCGTTGATACCGTCCGGAAGGAGAGTGAACAACGTGGCAAAGTCCATTAATACAATTGAAAGAAGAATCCCTACTGAGGAAGAGCTTCAGGCTGAGTCGCTTGAACAAATTTTGAAAGCTGTCAGCGATAATCGCAAGGCGATTGTGCAATTCCTTGACATTCTTAAGGAACTGCAGGAAGCTGGAGCGCTAGATATTGTTCAAGGGATTTTGAAAAATCGGAACAGTCTAGGCTTCGTCGGTTTTGAGTTTATGAAAGTGGCGAACATTCCGACCATGCTCAAAAATATGATCATCGTGTCACAGTTTTTGGGTCGCCTCGATCCTGCCGCCACGCAAAAATTAATCAACGGTCTGGATAACGGCCTTGAACAGTCCATGAAGACAGAAGGGAAAGCGACTAGAAGTGTATGGAGCCTGCTCAGTTCAGTACGCGACCCGTACGTAACCTCTGCGATGTCAACGATGCTCCATTTTCTTCGGGGCATGGGCGAGGAATTCAATAAGAAGGAACAAGGGCAACACACTTAGTCGATTGCACAAATATTGCGCATCCTTAGTCCGGTACAACGTGCCGGGCTAAGGGTGTTTCATCACGATCCACATGAAAAAAGGATTCAACAGATGAATATGACCAAGTCTAGCAGTCTAATCATCAATTGAATCCCATATAATACGATCCATATGCGTATACGCGTTGAGCTCATTGCCTCGGATAAATCCGACGCACGTAATGCCGAGATCTTGCGCCAGTTGCAGTGCTAAATCGGTTGGCGCGGATTTGGACAGCAGTATGCCGACACCGATTTTCGATGCTTTCAAGACGACTTCGGAGGACATCCGGCCGCTGAAAGCGATCATTTTATCTCCCGTATGTATCCGATTCTGCAGGCAGTATCCGAACACTTTGTCGAGCGCATTGTGTCTTCCAATATCCGAACGTACCGCAAGCAATTCAGACGTTGTACAAATCGCTGCATTATGAACCCCGCCTGTACTTCGAAAATCGGCCGAGCTCTGCTGTAACAAACGCATAAGCTTAAGGCATTGTTCTACTGAAACTCGGGTACGAGTGGTTGAGGTTCTGGCTGTGCGGACGTCATTTTGAAAATAAAACTGTCTGCTTTTGCCGCAGCAAGAACCGATAAACCGTTTGGAATAATACTCTTTGCTCGTGGACTGCTTATAATGCAGCTCTACATAGACGAAACCGCGATCTTCATTCATGTCGATCGATTTAATATCGTCGATGGTTCGGATAACCCCTTCGGAGGCCAAGAAACCAATAGCCATCTCGTGAAGGTCGGAAGGAGAACATACAATCGTTGCAAATTCCTCACCATCGAGACGAAACGTCAGCGCGAACTCTGTTGCAATTTCATCATCTTTTTCAATAGCTATATTGCCGTCAAATTTGCGGATATGCCACCTTGTCGTTACTCGTGGAATCATAGACCTGCACTCCTTCGCTCTATGACTTAACGGATATATTATATTGCGGGAAAAAGGAATTTTATTCTTACTAAAAAATGATGAGGTGGCGCTAATGAAAGTCATTCAATTTGTCGGATATAAGAATACGGGCAAAACCACCTTGGTATGCCGGCTCGTAAACATGCTCAATCATTCGGGGTACAAAGTAGGAGCGATTAAGCATGATGCTCATCATTTTGAAATGGATCACCCCGGTAAAGATACTTGGAACTTTCGTGAAGCGGGAGCGCAAGCTGTTGCCATTACTTCGAAGACGCAAAGTGCCTACTTAGAAGAGACACAAGTTCCGTTAGCCGAACTCATTAGCAGAATGGAACATATGGATTACATACTGGTAGAAGGGTTTAAGAAAGAAAGCTACCCGAAGATCGTCATTGTTAAGTGTGCGGATCAAGCAGCACTCGTTGAGCAAAGCGAGAAAGTTCGCGCGGTCGTCAGCTGGGGAGAGATAAGTGAAATGCCTTATTCCTTGCCGCAATTCCATATTGATGAGACGGATAAAATGTTTCACTGGATCATCAATGAAAATTGGGAGTCTTGATTAAATATAAGAAGCGTGAATATACATAACTACAAATCATGGTCCGGAGGAGAAGTGATGAACAATAAAATCATCAGTTCCCGTAACAATAATATCGATCGGCATACCATTCAAGTGAAGGATGCACTGCAAAGAATCACAAAGTATATCTCGCCGCTGCCTAGTGAAGAAGTTGTGCTTGAGGATGCTTTCGGCAGATATCTTGCTGTTACCGTAAGCGCTGATCATCCACTTCCACATTTTAGACGTTCAGGGATGGACGGTTTCTCCATTCGAGCTGAAGATATTAGGTTTGCGACTCTGGACAATCCGGTCATTTTAAAAGTGGTAGATACGATTCCGAGCGGCAGTTTGCCGAGTTGTGCGATTAGTAGAGGGCAAGCCTCTAGAACGATGACGGGGGCGATGGTGCCTGAAGGTGCTAACGCGGTCATTATGCTTGAAATGACTCAGGAGTTGGTAGAGCATGGCGAGCCATATATCCGAATTACGAAGTCTATACCAGCAGGAACGAATATTTCAGACATCGGTTCTGAACTTCGAGAAGGAGAATTAGTCCTGAAATCTGGCCAGAAAATTTCGGCTGGAGAAATCGCCTTGCTCGCTTCCTTTGGCTATGACCGAGTTCCGGTATATCGCAGACCGAAGGCAGCGATCATCGCAACAGGCTCAGAGCTTCTAGAAATTGCTGAACCGCTCGTGCCCGGTAAAATACGAAACAGCAATTTAAGTATGCTTGCTGCTCAAGTGAAGCAGTATGGCGGTGAACCAATAGCACTGGGAACAGCTTCTGATGATATAGAAGAAGTGTCGAAGCTCATTGACGAGGCATTCCAACAGGCAGATATCGTGATTACAACGGGCGGAGTGTCGGTTGGCGATTATGATATCGTATCTCATATTTTCTCAGAATGGAAACAGTCTGTACTGTTTAATAAGCTCGCCATGCGCCCAGGCAGTGTCACTTCGGCAGCATTGAAAGATGAGAAACTTATCTTAGGACTTTCAGGTAATCCGGGGGCCTGCTTCGTCGCTTTCGAGCTGTTAGTTAGGCCTGTTCTGTTAGGGATGCAGGGTGAGCGAAAACTATTTTTACCGGAATGTACAGCGTATCTTGCTAACGATTTTAATAAGGTGAATGCATACACCCGGTATGTAAGAGGCGTGTGCTATACAGAAGGCGGCAAGCTATTTGCCAGGCAGGTCGGGGCGGATCAATCAGCTGTTGTTACATCGATTAAAGATGCAAATTGCCTTATCGTTATCCCTCCCGGCGGGCAGGGTCTAAAAGCGGGCGAGCCAATCTCCGTTCTATTATTAGGAGGAGTGAAATGCTGACAGGCGCTATATTGGCAGGCGGACAGAACTCACGAATGGGCGGCTTCAATAAAGCTTTGCTTCGTATAGAAGGAGAGTCTTTTTTAACCCGGCAATGGAAAGAGATGGAGAAGGTGTGCTCCGAAATTGTACTCGTTACGAATAGGGCGGACTGGTATAAGGAATATGTGAGTCCGTTCGTTCGTGTTGTCAGCGATTATGTTCCTGACAGAGGACCTCTTAGCGGAATGGAGGCGGCATTTGCCGCAGCACGTAACGAACGGATCTGGGTCGTAGGCTGTGATGAGCCTTTCATATCTGCTTCCGCAGCTAGATTTATGATGGAGCGGTGGGAGAGAGAGCTGATCAGAGAGCAGATAGATGCGGTTATCCCTTTTGTGGATGGACATTTGCAAATGTTGCACGGACTATATCATCAAAGCTGCGCGGAACTGGTGTCTAAGCTGCTTCGTGAGGGACAGTTTCGGTTGAGAAGCCTTCTTGATCATATTAGGTACATTCAAATCGATGAAGCTGATTTTATCGGTCACAAGCTAAATCCGCGTTTTGCAATAGATGTCGATACTCCCGAACAATACGAAATGTTGAGTAGAGATGATATTTGAAACATATTCATAATTGACTAACCACTTATAATGAATATAAGAGAGATCGTCAAGCTGGCGTTAAGTTGTTCATAAAGGAGTGTGGGGAATGGGGCAACCTCGTGATAGAGTGAAGGATATGCTGGATAGACCACTTCGCGATCTGCGAATATCGGTTACGGATCGGTGTAATTTCCGTTGTACATATTGTATGCCTGCTGAAATTTTCGGAGCGGGGTATGCTTTTTTAGAGAAAGAGAAACTGCTTACTTTTGAAGAAATCACTCGCCTCACGGGTATTTTTACAAAATTGGGTGTAGAGAAAATTCGGATTACCGGCGGTGAACCTCTGCTTCGTGGTGAATTGCCAAAGCTAATCCGCATGATTGATAGCGTGAATGGGGTTCAGGATATTGCTCTAACGACGAACGGTTCACTACTTGCCAAGCAGGCTCATGCATTAAAGGAAGCGGGTGTCCGCAGAGTTACCGTGAGCTTAGATAGCTTGGATGATACGCGCTTCGGCTTGATGAACGGCGTTGGTTATTCGGTTAAGAAGGTGCTGGATAACATCGAAGTGGCGGCTCAGGCAGGTCTGCCCGTCAAAATTAACATGGTCGTCAAAAAGGGAACGAACGACGAGGACATTTTACCAATGGCACGCTATTTCAAGGAAAAAGGTCATGCGCTTCGGTTCATCGAATTTATGGATGTAGGCAATACGAACGGCTGGAAGCTGGATGAAGTGGTGCCTAGCCGCACTATTGTCGATATGATTCACGCGGAGATGCCTCTGGAGCCGGTCGAGGAGGGCTATTACGGAGAAGTGGCAAGCCGCTATCGCTATGTTGGAACTAATGTAGAGATTGGCTTCATTTCGTCTGTGACACAGCCTTTTTGTGCAACATGTACGAGAGCCAGATTGTCCGCGGAAGGGCGGTTGTATACATGCCTATTCGCTTCCAAAGGCGTCGACTTGCGCACACCGCTAAGAAATGGAGCAAGCGATGATGATTTGGAGCAGCTTATTCGGGGAACATGGAAGAAGAGAGGAGACCGTTATTCAGAGGTAAGGTTGAATCAATCTTCTGATCTTAAAATCGAGAAGGCCGAAATGTCATACTTGGGGGGCTGAGGGAATAAACAAAAAACGGCGCTGCAAATCCAGCGTCGTTTTTTAAAATATCCTCAAATGATTAGTTTCCTTTAAAGACCTCAGCTACAATTTCATAGGACCGCAGACGAGCCTCGTGATCATAGATCGTTCCAGCTACAATCAATTCGTCAGCACCTGTTATATCAATAAAGTGCTGCAGCTGATCCCGAACTGCATCTTTATTTCCGATAGCGGAGTAACTCAGCTGTTTGCGAACAACAGCCTTCTCATGTTCATTCCATATCGCGTCCATACTGCTTACTGGAGGATTTAGCTGACCTGTACGACCGCGAATCAGATTAAGGAATTGTTGTTCCTGTGAAGTCGCAAGTCTGCGAGCTTCCTCTTCCGTATCGGCCGCAATGGCGTTTACCCCTACCATCACGTAAGGTTTATCCAGTACTTCAGAAGGACGGAAATTCGTACGGTATATTTCGAGCGCGGGCAACAAATAATCCGGAGCGAAGTGACTTGCAAAGGCGAATGGAAGTCCGAGTTGACCTGCTAACTGAGCGCTGAAGCCGCTTGAACCGAGCAGCCAGATCGGAATGTTCAGACCTTCACCTGGAATAGCACGAACTCTCATCGGACGGGAGTCCAGTTCTGGATTAAAGTAAGCGCGAAGCTCATTTAATTGCTCAGGGAAATTATGACCGTCGCTTCCGAGTCCGCGGCGCAGTGCGTAGGATGTGAACTGGTCGGAACCAGGCGCTCTTCCTAGACCTAGATCAATACGTCCTGGGTAGAGAGATTCAAGCGTTCCGAACTGCTCAGCAATCACTAGGGGAGCATGGTTAGGCAGCATAATTCCGCCAGAACCTACGCGAATTTTTTTCGTTCCACCTGCCACATATCCGATAACGACTGATGTCGCGGAGCTGGCGATTCCGGGCATATTGTGATGTTCGGCTAGCCAGAACCGGTTGTACCCCCAATTTTCAGCATGCTGTGCAAGATCAAGTGTATTGTGCAGAGAATCTGCAGCTGTGCCTCCCTTAACGATTGGAGCGAGATCTAATATGGAAACAGGAATATCATGTATTTGTTTTCGCTTATTTGCGGAATTGCCCTCAGCCATATGTTATGAGCCTCCTATAAGTGCATTTTGTGAAACTGTGACTATAATAATTCCAGTTAAAGAGTATACACCAGTAGGTTATGTATTTCAATGTTATGGAAAAACAGCCGGTTCTGGAGCAAGATCCATTTCGACCAGTCTTTGTAATTTTTCCTCTGTTCATCCTTAGTATTCGTATTTCTGAAGATTGGAGTAATAAATAATAAAGTGGATTAATAAAGTTCTTTTTAGAAAAAAATGTAACTATTTTCAAATTTATTCGTTTAACAAGGAAGGATCGAAAAAGAGGTGTCTTAACATTGAATAATAACAAAGAGAAAATTTTGATTCTTAGTGGCACTCTTGGTGATGGGCACAACCAAGCAGCACAAGCCATTCTAGAAGCAGCTCGGTTTTATCGCCCAGGGGCCGAGGTAGAGATCGTTGATTTTTTAGAATGGACACATCCTTATTTACATACATTCGGCAAGTTTTGTTACTTACAGTGGGTGAAGGGTTTGCCATCTCTATACGGGTATTTATATCGCAAAACTCGCGATGACAATAAACTATCTAGTTTATTTAAAAGTATTAAATCATTCAGCACAGATAAAATGCTGAGGCTCCTTCAGGAGATTAAACCGACCGTGGTGGTAAGTACGTTTCCCGGAGCAGCTGCGGCGATGTCTTTTCTAAAATCGAACCTAATGACGGATATTCCTACGGTAACGGTGATTACGGACTATACCGATCACAGCTACTGGGTGCATCCATTTACTGACCGCTATATTGTCGGCGCAGAACACGTAAAGCAGGCACTGCTGAAGCATCATGTTCCCGATGAGCGTATTGTTGTGACAGGCATCCCGATCAAGCTGTCTTTTACTTATTCATATGATCGTATCATGCTGCGTGACAAATATGGTCTTGATCGCGAGAGACCTATTGTGCTTGTTATGGGGGGAGGAGACGGGCTGATTGGCAAGCAATTCTTGTCATTCATCGTAGCTAATGAACTGTTGACTTCTGTCCAATTCATTATCGTATGTGGACGTAATGAGAGACTGCGGCAATCGCTTGTACAGGAGCTCTGTGACGTCGATGATGATATTAGGGAACGAGTGTTGGTTACAGGGTTTGTCAATCATGTGCATGAGCTGATGGCTTTATCGGATCTTATCGTGACCAAGGCAGGAGGCTTGACCGTTTCCGAAGCGTTAGCACTTGAGCTGCCAATGATCCTGTACAGACCACTGCCTGGACAAGAGCAAGCGAATTCGGCGTATTTAGTCAATTTAGGCGTGGCGTTAGAAGCTTCCAATGCATCAGATCTGAAAAAGAGACTGCAACAAGTCACCGAGGATAAGTCCCTTCTGATGGAGTTAAGAAATCACGCGCGATCAAATCATATTAAAGAAGGCGCGTATTACGCGCTTGTGGCGATTCTTGAAGCTCAGAATGATTCAGTAACAAGTAGTGGAATTCCAATGGTTTATGCTAATGCGTAAGAGGAGTGAGTCATGATGAAAGTGGATCATTTGGATCATCTCGTATTGACGGTTCGTGATGTTGAAGCAACTTCTGCATTTTATTCAAAGGTTCTTGGAATGGACATTATTCAATTCTCAGGAGACAGAGTGGCGCTGAAATTTGGCAATCAAAAGATCAATCTCCATCAGCATGGCCGCGAATTTGAGCCGAAAGCGAATAAACCTACGCCTGGTTCAGCGGACTTATGTTTTATTACGAGTACACCTATTCATGAGGTGATTCGTCACTTGCAAATAAACGGAGTTGATATTGTGGAAGGCCCTGTTCTGCGAACTGGTGCCCTCGGGCAAATTACATCCGTATATTTCCGTGACCCTGATTTGAATTTAATAGAAGTATCTAATGATGTGAAATAGGTATTTGGCTTGAACATATCATCGAAAGGCTTGCCTTTGAGCGCGCTCAAAGGTATACACTATGTACATGGAAAAAGAATTGACCATTCAAGAGATTGCTAAACTGACGGGCTTAAGTGTTCACACGTTACGATATTACGAAAGAATTGGACTGCTTGATCATGTGGCCCGAACAAACAGTGGTTACCGTAAATATTCGGATGCAGATAGGGCATGGATTGAGTTTTTAAATCGCCTTCGAGCAACGGGAATGACCATTCGGAAGATGCAACAGTTTGCTGATTTAAGGCGGAAAGGTTCTGCAACCATTCATGAAAGGAGAGTCATACTAGAAGAACATCAAGCGGAAGTTAGGATGAGACTTCTTGAACTTCAGAGTAATTTAGAATCCATTGAACATAAAATTGTTCATTATAAGGAGCTGGAAGAAGATGAGCTTGCAACTAAATGATCAAACTCGCTATGAGCGAGGGCTTGCCAAACTTGCTGAAGTAGATGGAAAGGCCGGGGAAGAGGTTGTAGCCCCGCTAGGTGACCTCGGCAGATACATTATAGAATTCGCCTTTGGCGATATCTACAACCGCGAAGGTCTTAGTCTGCGAGAACGAGAAATTGCTACAGTTGCCATGTTGACAGTTCTAGGCCGCGAAACGCAGCTCAAAGTACATATAGGCGCGGCGCTTAACGTTGGTTTATCTGCGAAGGAAGTGGAAGAGACAATCATTCAGACGGTCCCTTATGCGGGATTTCCAACAGCTATTAATGCGATGAATGTGTTGAAAGAGGTAGTGAAGGAAAGGGTTTAGATCGAGTTACAATCTTATGTTTATTCACAAAAAAAGCCTTACTTCGGCTAAAACCCGAAGTAAGGCTTTTGTATTGCAATATTGAATCTCTTATACAATACCCCAGATCATTGCAAGCAATGAACCAAAGATCGTTACTAGACCTACAAATAAGGCATATACAATGTTGAGATACAAAGTCTTCTTCGATGAAGTCTCGTCGATGTGCATGAACAAGAATAATTGCAGTGATGCTTGAATAGCTGCAGCAACCAGCAAAATGGTCATGCCAGCGGCAAACGACATATCAAAGAAAACAACAGCTAGAGCAACAAGTGAAAGGATGAGGGAGAAAATATATCCCATCACATGCTTAACAGGGAACAATTGTTTCATGTCACATCAATCCTTTCAAGTAGACAAAGCTGAAGATAAAGATCCAAACAACATCGAGAAAGTGCCAGTACAAAGAGAAGATAAAGGATTTGTTAGCAGTTGCTTCATCAATCCCATATTTCTTTACTTGAATCATAATGGCAGTCCCCCACAGAAGACCGAAGGTAACGTGCGCTCCGTGAGTACCAAGCAGAGTAAACAAGCTGGACAAGAACGCACTTGTTTGGATTGTAGCACCATCATGAACATACGTAATAAACTCGGTAACTTCTACTCCCAAGAAGCCAAGACCGAAAAGCATGGTGATGATGAAGAAAGTCATCATCGGTTTCTTAAGACCAAGACGCATACTGTGGATCGCAAGACCGCACGTAAAACTACTTGTTAAGAGTAGGAATGTTTCCCATAGCACGCCTTTTAGCTCAAAAAGTTCATGAGGTGTTGGACCGTTGCCATAGCGATGACTTAAAGTGAAAAAGACAGTAAACAGAGTAGAGAAGAGAACGATCTCCGCTCCTAGAAACAACCAGAACCCTAAGATACGGTTCTCATTTTCCTCTGTACGATATTCGAGCGCTAGAGATGTATCGTGTTTCACGCGTTATCACCCCGCAGTTTTTGTTCAGTTTCTACAATCTCCTCGACATGGATATGGTGTCCATGGTCACGTTCAAAGGAACGCATTGCAAGAAGAATGAGAACAACAACTCCCGAAATGATAGCTGGAATCCACCAACTAAACACAAGGAAGAAGCCTAAGAAGAAGAATACCACGCCTAGAACAAACGGACCGCCGGTGTTGTTTGGCATATGAATTTCTTCGATTTTTTTACCTTCAAACAATGATTTTTTATCTTGTTTAGCAAACCAGAATGCATCTAGTTTGTCTACAGTCGGAATGATCGCAAAGTTGTATTCTGGAACCGGACTGTGTGTTGCCCATTCCAAGGAACGTCCATCCCAAGGATCTCCTGTTGTGTCACGTGGACTGTAACGGAAGCTGTAGTAAATGTTATACACTAAGAAAATAAATCCGATTGCCAAGCCGAATGCACCGATCGTAGCAATCATATTCAGCGGACCAAAGCCGGTTTCCGGTGAATAAGTGTACATACGGCGCGTCATACCGTTAAGTCCCAAGAAGAACAGCGGCATGAACGCAACTTGGAACGATATAGCAATGAACCAGAATGCAATTTTACCAATACGTTCATTAAGACGGAATCCGAAAATTTTCGGGAACCAGAAATGCATACCTGCAATAACCGCAAATACTGTACCTGGAATCAATACATAGTGGAAATGCGCCACTAGGAACATCGTGTTGTGATATTGATAGTCGGCACTTGCGATTGCAAGCATAACCCCAGTAACCCCACCGATGGTGAAACTTGGGATAAATGCGAGCGCGTAAAGCATAGGCGTCGTAAATTCAATTCGACCTTTATATAACGTGAATAACCAGTTAAATAATTTAACCCCAGTTGGAACTGAGATCGCCATTGTTGCAATGGAGAAGAATCCGTTTCCGACTACGCCCATACCCATTGTGTAGAAGTGATGGGCCCAAACTAAGAATGAAAGCAGCGAAATAGCTACCATACTTACGACCATTGATTTATAACCGTACAAATTTTTCTTAGCGAAAGTGGATATAATTTCACTATAAATACCGAACGCAGGGAGAATTACAATATACACCTCTGGGTGTCCCCATACCCAGAACAGGTTGGCCCACAGCATGTCCATACCACCATTTGTCATGGTGAAGAATTGTGTGCCGAAGAGACGATCAAACATCATGAGCAGCAGTGCAATAGTTAGCACCGGGAAAGCAAACATGATGATGACACTTGTAATCAGAATAGACCAAGTGAACATTGGCATTTTCATTAATGTCATGCCTGGTGCTCTCATTTTCAAGATCGTAACAACAAAGTTAACCCCTGTCATCAAAGTACCGATACCAGAAATTTGCAGAGCGAGTGAATAATAGTTATTACCTACTGACGGGCTGAACTCTTTGCTCGCCAGCGGGAAGTATGCGGACCAACCGGCATCCGGAGAACCGCCAATAACAAACGAAATATTGAAAAGCATAGCTCCGGCAAAGAACAACCAGAAGCTTACAGCATTCAGTCTAGGAAAAGCGACGTCGCGGGCACCAATTTGCAGTGGAACTACAACGTTCATAAGTCCGATAATAAATGGCATCGCCATGAACAATATCATGATAACACCATGTGTTGTAAAGATCTCATTATAGTGTTGCGCATTTAACAATGTCATATTAGGCATCGCTAATTGAGTACGCATGAGCAGGGCATCGACGCCTCCGCGGAACAGCATGAGCAGAGCGGAGATGATGTACATGACACCAATTTTTTTATGGTCGACAGTTGTTAACCATTCGCGCCATAAATAGCCCCACTTCTTGAAATAAGTTAAACCGATGATTATAGCGAGCGAAGCGAGGACAATACAGATATCGGCTGCATAAATCATCGGTTCGCCCGTTACGAAAAATTCATCCCATTTCATAGAGGATTGACTCCCTTCTTAGTTGTTACTGTGTTGCGTGTGATCCATATTCATAGAATCCATGTTCATACCGTCCATGTGATTCATATTCATACCATCTGTTTTTGTTGAAGAAGATGAATCTTTTTCGTCCGTTTTGTGGTCCATATTCATATTACTCATATCCTTACCTTCCATTGGAGGCGGGCTAAAGGATAGATGTGTTGAGGAATAAGTTTTACGACCAACAAACGGTGTATTTAATAGAGTGTTAAACTCTTCTTTCGTCAAAGCAGGTGCAGTCGTTTTCACATCATGAACCCATTTCCGATAGTCTGCAGGAGACATAGCCTGTGCTTCAAATTCCATTTGAGCATAGCCCTTACCGTTAAAGTTAGAGTTTCTGCCGAGGTAAGAATCAGCATGTTCTGCGACTAAACGAAGTTTTGTAACCATATCGCTCATGGCGTATTTTTGGCCACCTAATTGTGGAATCCAGAAACTTGTAATTGGTCCGTAAGAGTACAGACGGAATTCAACGGTACGGTTTGTAGGAATATTCACATAGTTGACCGTCTCAATCCCCTCTTCAGGATAACTGAAGTGCCATTTCCAGTTGGAAGAAGAAGCATAAATAACAAGCGGCTTCTCATTTTCGTATCCTTTTGGAGTCGTTTCTACGGCAGCTGTCGAACGAACCGAAACTACGGAAAGAACAATGACAATAATGACTGGGATGATCGTCCATATCAATTCCAACCATTTACTTCCTTCGATATGAGGCGGCACATAATCTTCATTTGCTTTTGTAGCTCGGTATTTTGTCAGCATGTAAATATAAAGGATATACACCACTGCCAAAATCCCGGCCATTACAAATACAGAGAACATAATGGTGTCGGACTGTGTTTTCGCAACAGGTCCTTTAGGGTCTAATACAGTGAGTGGACTACAACCCGATAGAAGGACAGCAAATAATAAAAACACGACAAATAACGGTCCTTTGTTTTTCATAAGGTACCCCTTTCTTTGATGATTGGCGATCTTTATATCGCCTTACTTAGTTGAACTTTTTATATAACCATCGTATATCATATATTCAACTTATTAGATGCACAAACGAATCTTCTTACATAATATACAACTTCATCCATTAGTACATATGTATAGCATTACATTTACGATTTTCGACATATTTACAGACACATTTTTGTCAAGAATGCAGTCTTACTAGGAAAATTGGTAATATGAAGTGGGCATTTGATATAATGGAGGAAGTAATTAACAGATAATTCTATAAATGAATAATTATAAATAGGGAGTGATCATCATGCTTAAGATTGGTTGGATTGGACTTGGTGCTATGGGAAAACCAATGGCAGCTAATTTACTGCGGGCAGGATATCAGGTTTACGTATATAACCGTACCAAAGATAAAGCAGAGGAATTGCTTCAGGCGGGTGCTTGTTTGGCGAGTTCACCGAAGGAAGTCAGTGAACATTCAGATATCATCATTACTATGGTGTCTGATTCGGCAGCGGTAGAGAGTGTGTTGACCCGTTCAGATGGTATTTTATCAGCGCAACTGCAAGGTAAGATTATTGTAGATATGAGTACGACCGGACCTAACGATTCGAAGAAATTCTCTCAATTGGTAAATGATCATGGCGGTCTATTTCTAGACGCGCCAGTATCCGGCTCGGTAAAGCCAGCTCAAGACGGTACACTCATTGTTCTGGTTGGCGGTGATGCGGAAGTCTATGAAAAGTGTCGTCCGATTTTTGATGTATTAGGTAAAACTTCGATTCATTTCGGGGACAACGGAAGCGGAAGCTCTGCTAAGCTTGTTATTAATTCTTTACTCGGTATTACGATGCATGGCATATCGGAATCTCTTATGTTGGCATCGCAGCTAGGACTGAACACAGAACAGGTGCTCTTCATGATGTCGGAATCGGCTTTAAATTCTCCTTTGTTGCAGGCGAAGAAACAAATGCTGCTTCAGGAAGAGTTCCCGGCTGCTTTTGCATTGAAACTGATGACCAAGGATCTGAAGCTGACTGTTGATGCGGCAACACAGGCGAATACCCCTCTGCCGACAGTCGCTACAGTTCTCAATACCTTCCTAGCGGCTAAAGCGAATAACAAAGGAGATCTTGATATGGCCTCGGTTTATTTGCAGTTGAAGGAGATGGCAGGGAAGTAAGGACAAATTGTGCATTCATGAGGAAGCTGCTGAAGTATACTTTGGCGGCTTTATTGTGTGGATTGAATTATTCGCATTATCTCGCATTATATAGAAGGGAAAATTACTGATAGACGAGATACGACTCATTATATCATTGGATATTTTTACATCTTGCCATGAATGTGAATGGCATGATATATTCTAGTTCCGGCTGATACGAAGTACACAGCCAAAGAACAACAATGAAGTTGGTTGTATTTATGACTTGATTGGTGTTTAAAAAAGTTCTTGACTAAAAAGTTAAGAACGTGATATATTATGAAAGTCGCCGCTGAAAAGCGGATAAGCCGAAAAAGTGAGTTTGATCTTTGAAAACTGAACAACGAGTGAGTGAATTTCACTTCGGTGAAATTCAAAAATAGAGAACGACATGTTCTCGTCAGTTTGATTCAAAATGAGCTAATCGCTCTTCAATTTAATGGAGAGTTTGATCCTGGCTCAGGACGAACGCTGGCGGCGTGCCTAATACATGCAAGTCGAGCGGAGCTGATGAGGTGCTTGCACCT
>NZ_JAGGKP010000005.1 GCF_017873765.1 Paenibacillus sediminis | reverse complement strand
CGTCTTTGTTTTGGCATAGTAGATCCGCTCCTAATTGTATTGATTTCATTCTACTAGCCCCTATTTTTTATGTCCAACTAAGTGTAGACGATCCATCAGTCGTCTTTTTTTCCTTCGGATAGCTAAGCAAACCTTTCTTTTCAATTCCGCGTTCTTTGAGTAAGTATAGATAGTACATCATTTGCAGTCGGTCGGCATATTCCATACGACTGCTTATTTTCACTTCACGAATCCATTCATCTTCCACTGCATCGACAACCGCATCTTCTGTAATATTCCATTCCTTATCTAAGCGTCCATAGGCCTGCTCGTGTAAGACAGCACCTTCTGTAACTCGATCGTTCCCCTGTTCTAAGCCTAATCCTCGATTGAACAGCCACAGTTTACGCCTGCATATTGCATAATAGTTCATTTCAATTCCCCGGATAGACATAATCTCGTCCCCTCCGACACCGTTTAGTAGTAGTCGTACCTCTTAAATAATAGATAACACAGACTTTTTCATTTCCAGGCCTGTCTCCTCGCTGTATTCACAATTCACAAAGTAATGTCCCTTAATGAGTGGAAACTCCGAAAGTAATCCCTCTTTTTTCCCTTTCCATTCATTAACTCCCACAGTATATTTCTCGATTGCTTGTCTCGCTTTACGTTTCTCAGACTTGGTTGTAGCTTGCTTCCATCTTTCAAGAGCTTCTTCAATCTCTGAATGACCAGCATATTGTATTGGAACAGCCTGCACTTCTTGAATATCTCTAAGCAAATCTTGAGCATCTTGCTTTTTGATTTCATACATAGGTCTATTTTTTAATTGGGATAACGTTTTATCGAATACCTCTTTAAATGATGAATCCTTCAACTGTTCCTCATCATAAAGCTCTTGAATCATGGAGTGTTTAATCGATTCCAGCAAAATCCCTTGATCATGCCCTTTTATAAGTGCAAGACTTCGATCATAGATCTCCTTGTGATAAACGGAGCCGACTCCCGATACGTCATCTGTATATACATGAATATTCACCTGATCGACGGGTTTCTTTCCTTTCCGGTTGCATCTTCCATATCGCTGGAACTGACTATCCAGTGTGGACATTTCGGTATATAACACGTCAAAGTCAATGTCCAGACTCGCTTCCACAAGCTGAGTTGTAACCCATATACCTGCTTTTTCACCCTGATTAAAAGAAAGGAGTTCCTGTTCTAGATTGGAACGATCCCCTCTTGTGAATCGAGAATGCAACAATTTGACGTTATCCTTGCGCTCACGAAGTTTTAAAAATACTTCTTTGGCACGATTTACTGTATTGCAAATGACTAACACTTTTTGGTTAAGACCGACCTCACTTATTTTATCGATTTCAGCTTCATCTAATATCGAACGAGCCTCAATAGAAACATGATGTCGCTGTACGCTGTCATCAATAAATTCACTATAATGAAGCGGTAGAGCTGATGATGCAAGTTCTCTCTGAAGAGCCTTATAATAAAAATCAGGCAATGTTGCCGTCATAATCATAAAGGAGCTGCCCATATCATCGATGAGCGTCATTGCACGCACGAGCAAAGCTGCGATTCGAGGATCATAGGCTTGCAATTCATCAATAATAATCTTCGCCCCCGCGACCGTAGCATATTCCTTTTCAAAACCTAGATAAAAAAATGGGAATTTTAATATTTGATCAATCGTGGAAATAACCAGCTTATTAGCATATTCTCGTGATTGGGCATGCATTTTTTCCAGAGCTTCATCGTTGCCTTCATGCTGATCGTAGAGATAATCCAGACTAGTAGAATGCAACAGTCCTGTCGCTTCCTCTCCTTGATTGGTTTGTCTTGAGAATCCAATGTTATCCGCACTTGTAATTCGATCGTACATCGCATTAATGCTTACCCGTAGAGGTAACGTGAAAAATCCTTTTTTCTCACCGAGCCATAACAACCCCGCTTCTGTCTTTCCCATTCCGGTTTGAGCTACGACTACAAGGTGACTATCTTGATGGGACTCGGTAAACTGTTGCAGCTTATTTTTATGTCCTCTATAGTTCTTGTCTATAAACTGAGTCACGTACTCAGAGACATTCATGTCGGAAGCAAGTTCGATAGGCACATGGGCACTTGCCGCATGATCCAGCCTGTGCAATAAGCCTTTAATCATCACATATCTCTTGAAAAGTTCTCCCTCACTTTCACGAATTCGGTTATTTAACCCGATCGTATTCAGTTTGCTTATACTAGATTTGGAGTCAATTGAAATCCCTAGTTCACGTTCGATATGCTCCCAATGAGGAAGTAAATTTGCTTTATAGTTCGCTAAAACTTGATCAACTTCCGGCGGAACATTTCTTTCATGGTGGTACGCCACGGCTTGGAACAATATTCTTTTCTCATCCTTATCCAGTCCGAGCTCCTTATCTGGAATGGCCATAACCGATAAATAATTGTGCTGGACGTTATAGGAGGAAGCTGCCTCTAATAACTCTTCTTCGAGAACTGAACGTATTTTGTTTTGAAATACCGTATCGTATTTGCCCACATCGTGATATTGAACAGCTATTCGTAAAAGCTCCCAATCTCTTTCATTCATTGACCTGAGCGCTGATTGATAATATTTTTTTAGCATGTCATAACGCGTTAGCAGTTCGTTAGTATGCTCCTCAATCGTTTCTACCGGAAATGATTTGGCATAAAATATCATCATAACTCCCCCTTTTCGAAAAAAGAGAAGAAGTCCGATTCGACCTCTTCTCTTCATTTATTAATTCGCAAACAACACAGCATCTCCATGTGAGTCTAACCACATGTCATCTTCAACTGCCAGCGGGGCACCTGTTTGTACATAACCAACATGAAGCTTGTCCCACACTCGAACCCCCTTAACGATTCGGTATGTCCAGTTGAGTTTATAAGGAAAATGTGCGACATCGCCTAGTAGCCTGACTGGAACATACGCATTATTTTTCAAAATAATGTCTTCTTCACACAGTTCCAAATCGACAATCTCACTTTCATCTACCCTTACAAGATCTTCCCATCGTCCAAGACTAAGATGTGTAGAATGGTTTTGTAATCGTTGAGATATTTCCTCCATGACAGCGTCATCCGCATGTACATGAATGATCAGCTTCACATCGTACAACATATGACTATAGATAGGCATTGTCGTAATATGTTCCATCTCACGTTCGATACCTAATCCGTCTGCAGTCAGTGCAAATTCTTCCGTTTTATCGGTTTTAAAGAAATAATGTGTCTGATAGTCAGTCAGGATCGTATCATATCTTCCTTGTACGCTGATCCTCATTGGGATTAACGAAGTAGCTCCTAGGAGTGCATGCAGCATCCCCTTCACTGTTGAGTGAGGCGGAAGCGGATATGTCTCAGCAACTTTAAATGCGAACGGCTTCTTATAGCAAGCGGATTGCTGGTACAGTTTAAGACGTAGCGCTTTCATTACACACGATCTCCGTAATATGCAGTAATCTCATCTTTAACAGCCGCGAAGAAATTTTCAACTGAACCTGCTCGTTCACCGAGCAAGTCTCTTAAGGCACTTTCATTTCCAAATGTACCTGATACATATCCAATTCGTGTAGCATCAGCAATGGTCTGTCCAGCAAACGTCGTTGTCATCGCATCTTCAATCGATCGAACGTTGATGTTCCAAGCCTTCGTCTGTGTCTCAAGCTGAATACGGCCGAGGAAGAATGGATTAGCAACCGGATAAACACCGCCAACGACAAATAACGGAGACAGACTCTCTTGACGGCCGCGAATATTGCGATTGAGCAGTTTGATGATGTCTAGAAATTGGTGCATTCGCTCCGTGCGTTCCTCATTTGAAAGATTAACTTCCCCGTCACGACCCACTTTGTCCAAATCTACAGTTATCGTATATGTATAAAAACTCTCATGCTGCTCTATGTTAGCTAGATTAGGTGTCTCATTGATCCGTTCGGCGAACCCCATATTGTTAAGAAACTCCATATCACTACGGTATGGTTCTAGAGATACGGCATGAGATAATCGAGCGACAGCTGGACGTTTTTGCGATTTCTTTCCTGTTTTCAAATAACCGAATAAGTCCATTTCTACTGAGTCTTGAATCGACACGTCTTCTCTAAACTGCAAAGTTCCTTTTGTCTTATCGACAGTATCGAGGTTCCAGCCGAACCATTCGTTGCCGAGTCTCACGATGTCATAGCGCAAGCTTTGCCGGGAAGCAAAGGTGAATACATCTCCATTCCCACGGTGAATTTTCTTCAGTTCCGATATATTAGCAATACCCTCGCCGTAGTTTAATGAATTTGCACGAAATATAACAGTAAAAGATAACGCTTTACTCATGGATAACAGCCTCCTCTTTTTTCGATTCATCTTGACCTAATAGACCTGCAATAAATGCACTGGCAATGGTTTCAAAATCAAGCCCGTTTTCTTTGAAAGAATCAAGAAATACAGATGAAATAGTCAAGTCCTTCCCATCTTCCTTCTTGGATGTATTAGCAGACATGTACACTCGGAACAACGTATCCATAAATTCGGCTTTATTGCCGGCTTTGGTTGCGTTCAGCAATCGATAGGCAATACTTTCAATTTTCTTACGATTACTCGCCCGGTAGGTCTCTCCATCTTCGGTCCGTCGATTCCCTCCCATGTATTGACGTAAAGTTACACCTTGGTAGTAGACATGAGAGATGGTTTTGTCATAGTTACCCATTGAATCCACTCCTTTTCCCGCTTCTATAATTCGTTTACGCGCTACAGTCGCATGATAAGCCCCTTCTGCATGGAATGAGTTATCGATAGCTTCGCGTAAGTATTCAAACACAATTTGCTTCGGGTCTAGTCCTTTAAGTACAGTTCGCAAAAACTTGTCACGTAAATTGGAATGAAACAACAGCGTTAATGTTTTTCCATATTTACTTAGAAATGTTGCCAAATAAAGGGGCATGTGATAATAATCTAGCAGCGTCTTTTTAGATTGATAGTCCGAGTGGAATTCAATATAGAAATAACCGCTTTGTTGTTTTTGTCCCTTATCTATCGATTCACTAAGTAGACCTACAATGGCTTCTTCGAAAGTACTTCCTCCCATACGCTTCGTATGGTAGCTGTTGTTATCTCTAACAATTTCGATGAAGGAGTTCTGAGATAGAACAAGTCCAAAGAATCTGAAATTTTCGTTTGCCTGCTCTGTTCCTAACCTCCTGTTATAAGAAGTCATACCTAATGGACTTAGTAGTAAGATCAACCTTGCTATAGAGCTTATTGGGACAGGGTAACTATTGTCAAAATCCCAGCTGAAATTCACTGCTTTTTCACGTGATAGGGCAAGTGGCGAGAAAACCTTTTCTTCATAGGACTGTGTAGCCATTAACCCATCAATAAAAGCACATGGAAATATTTCATTGGAAAAGTATTGATGTACTTCTTCCATACTGCTCATTTTCTTTATAACTTTGAACCAATCCTTAAATGGTGGATAGTCATTATGCTCATCTAGATAAGAAATAAGTTGTTGGACATCTGTTGTAGATTGAAGTTGTTCATAAAATTCTAACTCCAATTTCGCAGGTAGCACAAAATCCTTGTTTATCTGTTCAATGTGCTCTTGAATCGTTTTCGAATTAAATACTGGTTGAAGGATTGATGCTTGTCCAAAGAAAGGGGAAAGGATCATCGCTTTAACATAGTTAATAGTTAACTTCTCTTCGATGAATGGTGTGGACATAATCTTCTTGTATCGTTCAATTGATTCTGACACTAGATTTATTTCTGCTTCGCTGTTAATATTTTTTAATGATTCAACTACTTCGGCTAGCTGGTGCTGTTCTTTGGAATCAGCGAAGTACTTTTCCACCTTTTTCAACTGCTCATTCATGATTTTACGAACTTCCGCCGCATGCGATTTTATTCGATCTGGATGAGAGTTTAGCTGTTTAACAAACCACTGCATACGCCCTACATCACGGTTGACGATGCTGTATGTTTTTATTAAATAGTAGATGTACTTTTCAGAGAGAGTGTCTAGATGACTAGACGTGAGCTTAACGCCTGACTTATCCATAAGTTCGCGGTCATCTTCAAAGAGTCGAGTCAGTCCAATAAGCCCTGCAGATATCATCCAATCTTCCGCAGCAATATGAACGGCTGCTGTCATGTCAATGTTCCCTCCTCCCGTTCGTATTCCAGAAGTCCATATCCCTGAGACACTCTCTTACCAATCCCTGAGTAGTATAGGATCTGTAAATCTTCTGGATGACCTATTAGTTTAAATGTACCTCGGTAGGCCGTGAAGTATAAATAAGAGTTCTTTTGTGAAGCCGTTTGCTGAAGGAACACTGAGTTCTGCTCTTTCACTACAGTTTTCTGGTATGAAATGGGCTTAACTTGTATAGTTTGAAACGGATCACGACCGGTTAATTCACGAATTCGTAATGATGCATAGTAGTTGAATTCTTTTTCATAAGATGCGTCCTCGGGGTGAACAGGCTTACCCTCTTGGGATTCGATTAAAATAGGAGACAAGGTAGAAAAGTAGACGGTATTACTAGTAATAGTCGCTTCCTTTAACATTTTCATGCTTACACGCTTCCACGTTTCACCAGCTGTTGTGTAGGTATGAAGCTGCTGAAGGCCATTAAAAAGGTTAAGCATAAACTCCATATCATGCGATCCGATGGTAATGGTTAGTTCTTTTAAATGAATTTCGTCTTCGAGGTATGTAAAGTCTCGTAGATAGGTAGCTGTGCTGAATGGTTTCATTGAGTGGCGGTTAACCTCATAAAGTTGCTTATAATATTGTTCGTTAGAGCGGCGCAAAGCTTCCTTTATTAAGCTCAATACGACCATTCTGTAGCCCAATGGGAGTCTGTTTACTCTGTAAGATACAGATAATCTCATTCATTCACCTCCATTATGATTTTTATTATTAGAATCTATTAATTCCAAAATATCACATCATATGACAATTTACAATATATTGAAATGGTTGTTTTTTCTTATTATAAACAAACGTATTGGACAATAGTTTGTCAGGGAACGAATGTTCTGTCCGCATCTATTAAAAAAGATGACATTGATTGTGTCATCTTTCTAATTAGTCCCACAATGTTCAGATTTTCAGTCCAAGATAATAAAAATCATAATTTTATATCCCACTACGTTCATATAAAACGCACGCTGCCATCTTCCATATACCATGAGTAATCATACTTTATATCCCACTACGTTCATATAAAACTTTAGCACGATAGGGAAGCGGGGGTATGTGCATATCTTCTTTATATCCCACTACGTTCATATAAAACAAGGAGATGTCAGCATGAATCTTGATCGTTTTGAACACTTTATATCCCACTACGTTCATATAAAACTTCTAACTCAAGGACCGTTCGCGGTTCTTTTTGTTCTTTATATCCCACTACGTTCATATAAAACGCAAGCAATCCGTCACCTGCGCAAATAGTTCCTATAAGCTTTATATCCCACTACGTTCATATAAAACTTGGCTATCGGGTCATTAACTTAAAGGGGCTTAAGAACTTTATATCCCACTACGTTCATATAAAACAAATGATATGAGTCAATTACAAGTTTTCAATTTTACCTTTATATCCCACTACGTTCATATAAAATCCTAAAATTAGGTTATCAAAAAATTATTGATACAACAAGGAAATCGTCACTTTTTTTGTTCTGATTTTGAACCCATTTTGCATTGAGGCGGCAATGCTGAAATAAGCAGTAATTAACAAAATGCTGAAATCCTTTCCCGCACAAGGCATTCAGATTTTCGACAATTTTTTCATCTCCCGAAATGATACTTCCACTGGGGGGACTCCCTGTCGTAGATTTTTTAAAACCAACATAATCATAATTAGCGTCAGCCGGAGGGACAAAGTCATACAGTTTACCTACTGTCATTTCTTGATCAGTAATTGCAGGGAAGATCGTTAAAGGTTGTCCATCTGTTGTAAAGTATTTGACGTTTAGCCGAGTTGCTAGTTCGATCTTAAAGAGAACTGGCCAGTAAATACGATATGCTTCAACTCCTGCAGCACAATTGCTACATGTATCTTTAATATCTTCTGGAGTAGCAGCATCTAATAGTGCATTAACAGTAATGTCTATAGTAGATGTATCTGTTCCGATTCCTTGTTTACTTAAATTAGTAATATTACTGTCATTAGTTCCTGTACTTATAGCACCTTGATAATCAGAATATGACTCTGAACGTGATTCACTAAAATAAATATCATTAGCTTGACTGTGGACATATATCGAAGCATCTATACTTTTAATTTTCCGCCCAGGAAATCGAAAATTGTAAGTAAATGTTGCATCGCCATGCATCCCCTTATTAGGTTGTTTACCTCCATCTGTTACCCAAACACCCGCTGTATTTTTCCACATATCAAAATACATCAAACCCACGAAATATCTATAATTTGCTTCTTGATAGTATTTCAATGGTGTAATAGCCCCTGCTTTTGCTACTGGTACAAATGCAGGGAATGATTGAATTATAATGATAATTGCTAGAAATAAGATGCTTAATCTACCTAAAAAATTTATTCGATTACGCTTCATTTTTATCATCTCCAAGGATTTTCCATTAAAGGAATATAATCCACTGAACCATAAGCAAATCCTATATAAGTAATATCTTTTAAAGATATATCCATTTTAACTTTATCACCGTAATAAACTTCATCAGCTGTAGAAGAAATAAGATAGAAATATGTGGTTGTTCCATCACCGTTCCTAACACTCATATCAGCTTTAGCATAACGAAACCGAGTATCACCATATTTAGTAACATAAAAAAGATTACCAGGCGAACGAGTAGTCGCTTTTGCACGAAGTGTTAAATAAGATGCTGTTGTTTTTTGATCTATATAAGTGTCTATGTCATAAATATCCCTAACAAAAGAAACTGGAAGATCTGATTTTTTAAAGAACATTATTTTTTCGTAAGGCTTATCAAATGTATTCTTTAAAAGCTCAGGATTAAGAGTAAACCATTTCTTATATGGCTCAACATCAACCCCTTTAAAACCAATATCCTCCAATTTTGGAGCATCCTTTTTACCGATCCATACCCAGCGTCCAACAGCATCCCAATCTACGTTCTCACCAAGTGCTTCGCTTACTAATCGAAGTGGGACAAAGGTACGGTTTTGTTTAAGTTCAATTTTAGTGTCGTATGTTTTGGTTTGACCGTTAATAACCGCTGTAGCTTGTCCGATAGTTAATTCTACCGAGCTTTCCCCTTTTTGAATCGTAACCTTGGATTTATTCCACGATACTTTAGCACCCAATGCTTCGGATACAAATCGAATAGGTACCTTAACTCTCTCACTAGAATCTTGGTAAGGTTTGGCATCAGGGAAAGCAATTTTTCTAGCATTAAGAAGAACTTCTATTTGTTTTTGATTACCTTTACTTGCTGCAGCAGTAGCCGTTCCGGAAGAACCCGCAATCGTGCTAACTGCCAATACCCCTGTCATTACGAACATAAGTAATTTTTTCATCTAAATTCCACTCTCCTTAGTGTCTTTTCATTCGATTAGCTAACATTTTGCGGTAAGTAACTAGGGATAGCCAAACCAACATTAAAACGACTAAGATCCCTCCACCAATACTAAAAAATATTTTCATGGCATCACCCCTTTCCAAGTTGTATGCATAATTGAATTTGGTTATAATAAAGATAAAGAAGGGAAGGGACGAGGCTAATTCGCCCCTGCCCGAGAAGGATGTTACCTATCGTTTGGACGCGTTGGGGAATCATCCTTTTTTCTTTTGTTAGGCTTTATTAGGTCCTTCAAAAGTTTTTGGATCTCGGTCCATTCTTTAAGTGCTGCTTTAACAGCAGTCAGAATAGCCCCGATTATTCCCAACACCGCTAAAACGGATTGTAGTTTATCCATTCTCGCCACCTCCCTTCTCGAAAGAAGTGAAGGGATAGTGTCCCTTCTGTATCCCTACTATAAGCAAATACAGAATCATACTTATTTAACTAGGCGGCCGGTGTGCTTGCCGCTTGGCACAAGATTATCAGACCGAATTAACACCATTTGAGATACTTCGCACGTAGTTAACTGGAGGCTCCGCAAAGCGCTGTTAAGCGCTACCGGAGTAGTTGAACTTGGTTGTCAAAAGGAAACTGGAATACCGTGAGGACGGAGTCCGAGGATATGCCGCGGAAAACTTTTGATAACCACAAGTGCCCTAATAAGCTGAGCACACGCGGCAAGCGCCATAATAGGCCGCAAGCTTCCGGCAATCGCCGGAAGGTATCCATGCTTTTTAAATGTCGTTAGATATTTTAATTCGTGCAGCTTCTAGGAAAATAACCGTTCTCAGCTGCTTCTTTTTCACTTGAATCCTAGAGCGTAGTTTTTGTATATCTTATCCCCGATGGGAACTCCCTGTATAAAAGCCATAACGCCAATATCATTTAGGGTATTGTTCCATTCTTCCTGATCTATCGTTGGAAGTGTAAAGGTATATGTTATTCCGTATCGGCGCGCGTATTCATTGTGGAGGTTAATATAATATTCCAGGTTACTCTGAATCACATTAACAATCGTACTTCGACGAACTTGTTCAAATGTGTTTGGATCTTGTAGTAAAGGTATCAGCCAATGATGAAGAGTAACCCCAACGAAAGATCGGCTGCGTAAAGAAGGTGTTCACAGATCTCCTTCGAACTGGACTATACACCAAGAACTACTTCAAAAAGAAAGCGAACGAATCTATAGTTGCCGGTAAAAATGATTCTGGAGGTTATCAATATTGGAATTTTATATCCCACTACGTAAAGATAAATTCTCGCATATTAGTACGGTGTTAATGAACTAAATAAATATCCAACAAAATCTCACCATAATCCATCTACATAACGTAAAGTTCAAATATAAACAGACGAATCAATGCGGAACTTGTGAACTAAAATCATCTCGGCTCGATTTGTCAGCATGGTAGAACGCAACGTCTCCATCTAGCAAGTTAAAAGTGTTGCCGAACGAATCTTGAATAGTTCGTTTAAAGCCCTCCATTTGCCACTGATTCATAAGCGGTGCGTGAATATACTGCAAATGCGGGTTAGTAGCATCCCCATTTTGAACCGTTTCAATGTTGAAGTTCACGATGATATAGCCATTTTTCAAAAAAATTGGTGATTTGTCGTCTAATCCCCCATTCGTTCTTCCGTACTCTGCCAAGTTGGTACCTGCTGCCACTGCGTACACATCTGCTGGCAAACTATATTCTCCATACCATTTTTGAATCGAAGCTAATGCACGGTCGGGATCAACGCCGGCAGGTATATTCGTTTTTGGACCAATGAAAGTACGAATTTGCTCTGGAAGCATTAAGGCACTGTAGCTGCCGACGATGGTCTTCTCTTTTGAAATTTTGTTCTTGAACTCATTCACAAACTGTGAACGGTTCAAATAGCCAACGACTGGGTAGTGATCATACTTGAACTGTGCCGCATCCGTTAACTCGACCTCTGGCACATTGCGCAGCCGCTCATTTAAAATGACGTACCGCTGAACCTTATCCTCTTTCGAGCCGATTTTAACGAAATTTTGAGTACTTGAATGATAATACAAATCTACTGCCTTACGAGTCTTGCCATCTTTGCTCACAAAATAAAAGGATGGCGTGATGCGGATAGAATCGTTCTTTCCGAACATATTACCTTTTGTTTTCAAATCAAATTTAAAGTGATAGCCTGTTTTGATTGCCACATTCTTAAATCCTTGCTGCGGATGACTCCCAGGACGAATGGGAAGCACAAACGGTATAGTGTTCCCTCTTGGCACTCCGTCAATCCCGTTTAGTCCTGTCCAATATGAATTACCTATTGGCGTACTGCTCCCCTTGGATGTTCGGAACACCGTCTCCCAGTTATAATCGGCAATATCCGTAATGTGAAAATCATAAACTCTGCCAATCACTTCAACGGAAACTTCATCCGTGGACACGTGATTCGCTAAATTCAGGTTAGCATCCGGTTGTGTTGTGAAGCCTGCTGGGGCATTTTCGGCTATCGTTCGGAAGTAGACCTGATAATCTCCTTCGTCTACCCAAACAGGTAGATAGAAAGTTGTATCTAGTTGATTCACTGGTATGTCAATCCAAGTATTTTTCGGGATGAATTGCGTTTTACTCAGATTGTAAACATCGAATGGGAAATAAACCTGTTTTGTACGTACATACTTAGCATAATCTCTATTACCGTAGCCTGGATAATTTGCATGCTGACCGCTTGTCGGAATTCGTACAGTAAACGGTCTATCCAAAATCAACGCTGAGCGGTTCATGTTTGGTTTTGTCTTCTGGTTATGAGGTTGATCGTCTGATACGGAAGCATAGGTGACTACTGGAGTATGTACGGTGACAGTGTTGATATTATAGATCGGAAAGCTCTGATCGGATCCACCATTGATATTCCCATTCATCAATCCGTAAGAAATTGTGCCTAAGCTAGGGGTGTCTTTTTTGTTCACTTTGGAGCTGCTGATTATATTTCCGGGACTATAAAGAACATTACTTCCTATTGGAGTCGGTGCTGGTATTTGACTTGGTGTTGGACCATCTTGATCTGCTGTACTTCCATTCATGATAGTGGCACCATTAAAAGTAAGAGTATCATTGTTAACTTTCACCTTTGGGACCTTAGGTTCAGCATACGGTGTAAAATCCTCATCTGTTATGTCTGGACGTGATGTCCCTCCTGTTTTTGTCTCAGGTGGCGCCGTTACTTCCACGTTATCTGGTGTTACTAAACCACCGTTAGTTGAAGCAGAGTAATATGGAGGACTGTATCCTGACGGTGTAAGTACAATTCCGCCGTTCGGTAGTGCATAGTTTACTAAAGAAGCCTCGTCAATCTTATTTACTTGTAATTCGTTAATTTTCCAGAAAGAATAAGGCCGTTCAATAGTTACTTCCTTTGTGACTTCTTGAGTATCAGTTTGAGGATCTGGAACCGTTTGAGGCTTACCATCTGGTCCTGTTATTGTTTTTTTCGGATCCCACTTCAACGTATATGTTTTGGTGACTGGTACAGTAAATGTACAGGCACCTTGCATCTGGACGAATTTATCTTTATATAGATAGTTCCTTGCAAGAACGTTGCCGTACAAACTTTCAGAAGTCGGAATACCTAAACCTACGTCAAATTTTTCACTCCCACGATTATCTGCTTTGATAACCGCAGTTGCGACTGGGTCAGTGTAACTGCCTAACACTTCTGTACCCGAAGGGGAAGGATCGGTACATGATACTCCGGGACCATTACCTCCACCATTGCCCCCACCATTACCTCCACCATTACAGTTAGGGTCTCCAGGAAGACATTGTGGTGTGTCTCCTACCGTGACTGTTGCCGATCCAACAAGCCAATATAATCCGCTTTTCCACTCGGCAGTAATCTTTGCTGTGCCTTTGCCGACCGCTGTAACATTACCACTAGAATCTACTGTGGCTACTGATTTTTTATCGGAACTCCATTTCGTTTCAGCTCTTATGGAAATATCAACCCAACTATTAGGATCAGCTTGTGTCTGATCAAATTGTTTTGTTAAAACCTCTGCTTTAAAATATTTTGAATCTCCAACATTCATAACAGAGTCTTCCTTGACACGTATTTCTTTTGTTTCTATCGCAGTACCCGTCCAGTATAAATTCATATCAACAGGATACATTGCCCCATACTTCTGACATCCATTAGATTTTTTAATACCAAGAGGCCAGATACGGTTTGCTGTGAAAGAACTACCTGTTTTAACATTGATTACAATGAATACATTGTTAACGACTTGAATAGAACCGTTGGATTTGTAGGCTATCCCTTCATTTACAAACTCGGATTTTTCTGGAACAATAGTCATATCTTGAATAGATGTACTTGGCAACTTATTACCGTTACTGTCTATAAAACTATTAGTGTTCCCATTTTTCCCAAGCCCGTAATCTGTCATGTTAATTTTATCAATTACATCATGATCTTTAGGAACTGGATTATCACAATCATCACCTGCATTTGGAGTATTATAATGCTGAGTACCATCATTTCGGTCTGCTTGCCAGCTTCCATCATTCAATTGATACCAATAAACCCCTGGTTTTGCTGGCGCTACTAAGGTTACAGGCTTAGTTACAGTTTGTTTTTGAACTGGTCCAGATGGACTTACCTTTGCATCACTTGGATATATATTTCCAGCAGCGTTACCCGTAGAAAGTATCAATGAAGACATAATGTAATAAATCATTAAATTAGAAAATAGAATTTTTTTCTTCATCGATTTCATTTCTATTAAAAATCTCCTCCCAAGATAATTTCAGCACTTGTACCATCTTCTGCATTGACTTGGTAGACGGATGAAATTGCTCCCGCACGTAACTTATTATCAATTGATGTTTGCGCCCAAAAGCGTGTTTCTTTACCTTTAGAAAAAAATGACGGATCTCCATTGAAAGGAAGAGATTTGTAACCGTAAGTCGTAGTGACATTTCCACCAATTCTATTCCCTGCATATAATCTACTAAAACCACCGTTACTGAAATGTTCTTGCACAAAATTTTGTGTAACCGGAATAACAGATACGTCTATAAAAACATGATATTGGTCATTAACATATGGTAATTTTGAAGTTTTATCAATAAACATCGGGCCATAAATACTGTTAATGTCATTCCATGCTTTCACATTCATAACAATAAGATGGTGAAGCTGAACTTTACCGGCGCCATAACGAAGCAAAATATTCTTCCCTAAAATGTCTTTTAATTCATATTTAGGATCAACATATTTATAAGGAGTTACGGTTGTAAGATTGGTTCCAGTTGTTCCTACTTCTCTAAGTTCTTTTAGACCTCTAAAATCTTGTGCTTGCTTGTTCTGTACAGACTCAAAACGTTGCAAGATTACCGCCGCTTCTGCTCTTGTCGTCACGTTATTGGGTCCAAATGTTCCGTCAGGATAACCACCTAACAGACCTGTTCCTAAAACAGTGGAAACATAGGAATAATCAGACTTAGATAAACCGCCTTTGTAATACTCCACTACGGGAATAAGTGTGTCTTTAGTATCATCCAATGCTTGTTTAAAGTCGGCATCCTTAGCAGCTAGACCAGACGCCAACCATTTAGACATTTCTCTTCTTGTTAATGGAGTACTTGGACTAAACCCAGTAGGATAGTCTTTAGTAGAGATAAAGCCCATACTAATTGCTCTATTCACTTCTTGTTCGCTCCAGTGTCCTTTTAAGTCCGAAAATGTAGATCCGTTGTTTGATACTTCAGAATTTGTAGATGCCCTTGCAAGTAATGCTGCAAATTCTGCTCTTGTAACAGTGGCATTTGGTTTAAATGTTCCGTCAGCATACCCTTTGAAATATCCCTTTGTTACAGCAGAATCAATAGCTTCCTTTGCCCAATATGTACTAGGAACATCTTTGAAATTACTAATACCAGTTGCAGAGGCTGATCCCTTAATATTGAACATCAGACCTAACATCATAACGCTAATTAAAAAATTAAAAACTACCTTTTTCACATCAATTCACTCCTCTAGTATTTGAGTAAGCTCTTCTACTATGTGATTTACAGATACTTAATAGCCCTTACAAAATCCCTCCTGACGCTAAATATATTCATAGCATCACCACCTTTCACGTGATATGAAAAACAAAAAAAAGCCTTGAACCAATCCACGGGAAAGTTGCTTCGTTGTTCGTGAGGCACTCTTCCCTATAGATGCGGCATCAAGACATGCTTTGTCTTAGATTCTATGATTGTGTGAGCAACAATGTAATTGTTTGTTCTATTATGTAAAATTTTCTCAATTTTATATCATTTTTCATGTTTATTCAATAGTTTTACCATAAAATAGGGGGCGTTCGTCTTTAACGAACACCCCTCATATGTTTATTTACCCCAGACTTCTTCATATTGGTCCTCTTTGAAACCTACCGTGACATGCGTACCGTCGGTTACAATTGGACGTTTCATTAATCTGCCGTTGGAAGCGAGCAATTTGATTTGTTCCTCTCGGGACATCTTTGGAAGCTTGTCCTTTAGCTGAAGCTCCTTATATACTTCCCCGCTAGTGTTGAAGAACTTTTTCAAATCAAGTCCGCTCTTCTCAATAAGCTCTGTTAATTCTTTCTCGCTTGGCGGATTATCGAAAATGTGCTGCAAATCCAGATCATGCCCTTTAGACTCAAGCCATTTTACAGCATTACGGCAAGTACCGCATTTGGGGTATTGATATATTTTGAGCTTACTCACTCTTGTTGTCCTCCTTCTGCAGACGCTCCTTAAGCTGTATCATATCTGATGGGAGCGGTGCCTGAAATGTCATATACTCACCGCTAATTGGATGTGTAAAGGCTAGCTCGGCCGCATGTAGCGCTTGCCGCTCTATACTTTGGTCTAGCTCATCCATTTTCTTCGCTAACTCTTCAGGGAGCTCTGCCTTATTGGTCAGTTGATACATTTTATCACCGATCAGTGGACATCCGATATGTGTCATATGAACGCGTATTTGGTGAGTACGACCGCTTTCCAAAATAAGCTGAACCAGTGACCCGTACTTATAATGCTCTAATACTTCATAATGAGTTAGAGCCGAATATCCAGTAGGCGTCACGATTCTGCGATGCGGCTCCAAAGGATCTCTGTCAATAGGTCCATCAACACTTCCTTTGGGAGGTACAGGACTGCCATGAACGAGAGCCAAATACTTTTTGTTCACAAGCCCTGCAATAAGCTGCTCTGAAATGTGCTGGTGTACGTATGGGTTTTTAGCTACAGCTAGTACGCCAGATGTTTCTTGATCCAGCCTATGTACTGGACGGAAACGATACTGCTCACCGCGCTGCTGCCAATAATATACGACTCCGTTCGCAAGTGTGTCCGTATAGTGGCCATGTGTCGGATGAACGATGATGCCCGCTTGTTTGTTAATGATGAGCAGAGCATCGTCTTCGTACAATATATCAAACGGTATTGGCTGAGGCAAAATATCGTCGGACGTTTCTTTTTCCATCCGTATGGCTACGACATCTCCAGCTTTCACCTTAACACTGATATACACTCTCTCTCCATTCAAAGTAATCCCTTGTTCTGTCAATTTCAAACGTGACATTAATTTGCGAGATACTTGGAGTCGTTTTTGGAGAATGGTCTTAAGCAGGAAGCCATCCTCCTCTGGTTTTACTACATATTCAATAGGATCGTAATAGTTATTCATCACTTTTGCGAAACACCTTTTTGCTCCGTATATATTCAATATCTGGAATGCCTTCTCTGACATTTGCTGTCCGAGCGATGACGAAGAAATAATCCGAGAGCCTATTCAAATAGCGGCGTACATCAGGGTTAATTTCAGTTATTTTGCTTAAAGTAACAGTACGGCGCTCTGCACGGCGACATACTGTACGGCATACATGAAGCGTTGAAGAAATGATGCTTCCACCAGGAAGAATAAATCGCTCGATTTCCGGATTTTCTTCTTCATATTGATCAATCCACTGCTCAAGCCGCTCTACCATTTCCGCTTTCACTTTAAATTTATTTTCACTTAATTTCGTAAACGCTAAATCCGCCCCGCAGTCAAAAAGCTCATGCTGAATTTCAAGCAAATTGTCCTTCATATCCGCAAAACGTTCATCTTGCATATAGCTGATGACTTGACCGACAAAGCTGTTCAGCTCATCAATCGTGCCATATGCCTCAACGCGGACATCGTCTTTACTCACTCGTCCTCCAATGACTGAGGTTTGACCCTCATCGCCAGTTCGTGTGTAAACTTTCATGGGTGATCTCCTCCTTTTATTTACTCTCCGATTCACTTTGGAAAAGATTAGATTCACGATTAATTTGATCAATCACGCTCGTAAGCCCTTGTTCCCCCGATGTATGAATTGTTTGGCAAGGAAAATTAGGAACCGATTGTACAGGATTTACTTCATGATGAGTAACGATGTAAATACCTTCCCTCGCGAGTCCTGCTGCGTAACGAAGTGTAAATTCACTCTTCCCGCTGCCTATTCCTCCCGTTACCATAATCAGCACAGACTATCACCTCGTAACTCTTAATATAACATAGTTTACCCACCTAAATCCTCCCTAAGCTTATGCTTCCGATGTTAGTTTCCCTCTGGGAAACTTTCAGGAGGACCCCACAGGGCTACGCCCTCTGGACTCCCGAAAGGTTGGCTGAAGTGCTCTACTTCGTGCTTCTACTGTTACTATTCTGCTATGAGTCGCTTTCGTCCACCTGCTTTGCTTCGCAAAGGGCGGTGGACACGCTCTACTTCAGCGTAATAAAACACAAAAAAATAGAAGGTCCTGACAAGGACCTTCCTTCTACAAATCTTTATTATATTCTTTTCTTGCCCGAATATTTCATATACTCATTGATCTTAAGATCAAGAAGACTGCTTATCTCGATGACAATATCAGAAGTGAACGACTTTTCTTGAAGAAAAGTAATTTCCATCTTCTGCCGCAATAGCTGAATCTCATCTTCCAAGGAAACCACCCGCGCTCTATCTTTCGCTTTGGTTAACCATTTATTCGTGCGTTCGGCAATATACTCACCAGAGTATGTTGGTAAATCATAGTCAACAGAATACAAATGTATTCCCTCCCTGGAAATTTTTATCTCTTGACTCCCAAATCGAAATTATATCATACCCGGTTTATTATATATTAGCCAATTGTGAACATTTTGTAAACTTTTACAAAAAATATTTTATCCCTCTATTTTTACCTTTTGAACAAAATTGCCGATACGGTCGAGCGCAGCATGAAGTTGAGACACTGAAGTAGCGTATGAGCATCTCAGAAATCCTTCTCCGCCAAGACCGAATACATTTCCTGGGACAGCAGCTACTTTCCCTTCGGTAAGCAGTCTCTGAGCGAACTCTTCGGAAGTAAGTCCCGTTGACTGGATACTAGGAAAGGCATAGAAGGCGCCTTGAGGCTCATGACAATCCAGGCCAATTTCACGGAAACCGTGCACAATAAGTCTTCGGCGTTGATTATATGACTCTATCATTCGGTCCTTCTCTTCCATACCGTTCGTCAGTGCTTCGAGGGCAGCAATCTGTCCCATAATCGGAGCACACATTACGGTGTACTGATGAATTTTAAGAATGGCTGAGATTAACTCCGGATGTGCACACATATAACCAATTCGCCATCCTGTCATCGCAAAAGCTTTGGAAAATCCGCTTACGAGAATTGTCCGATCTTTCATTCCAGGGATGGACGCAAAACTGACATGTTTATCGTTATAAGTTAATTCGGCGTATATTTCATCCGAAATGACGATTAAATCGTGTTTTTCTACCACTTTAGCAATCGGAAGCCAGTCCTCGTATGTCATCGTTGCGCCCGTTGGGTTACTTGGATAACAAAGAATGAGAACTTTAGATTTTGGCGTAATCTTTGACTCAAGCGCTTCTGCGGTTAATTTAAACTGATCTTTCGCAAAAGTCTCGATCCCAACCGGTATACCTCCTCCAATCATCGTAATTGGGGAATAGGAAATATACGAAGGTTCCGGAATGAGAATTTCATCGCCTGGTGTAATGAGCGCACGCAGACTTAGATCAATAGCTTCACTTCCGCCGACGGTAACAATAATTTGATCCCTTGGATCATACGAGACATGAAAGCTGCTGTCTAAATAATTCGATATTGCTTCTCTAAGCTCCGGTATTCCGGCGTTGGACGTATAGGTTGTAAAACCACGCTCCAAAGAATATACGCACGCTTCCCTTACATGCCAAGGCGTTACAAAGTCGGGTTCACCGACGCCAAGCGTAATGATGTCTTTATTGCCGCTCACCAAATCAAAAAATTTCCGAATGCCAGATGGCGGAATTTGCCTTACAAGCGGTGCCAAATAAGATTGCATGGACTTGTTTTTACTCTCGATTTGCTCTTCATTCATGATCATAGACCTTCATCCTTTACGGCGAGATCAAGAGGCGTTGATCATTCTCGTTATCCTCGAATATAATCCCGTCTTGTTTGTATTTTTTGAGAATAAAATGTGTTTTAGTAGACAGCACTGAATCAATGGTCGAAAGCTTCTCCGAGACAAAGCTGGCGACTTCCTTCAACGTATGGCCATCAACTTCAACTAGCAAATCGTACGCACCCGACATGAGGTATACTGATTTGACTTGAGGATACAAATAAATTCTTTCTGCAATCCCTTCAAATCCACGCCCTCGTTCAGGTGTAATTTGTACTTCAATTAGCGCTGTTACTTTCTCATCATCAACCTTACTCCAGTTGACCACCGTGGCATACTTGACGATGATATGATCCTCTTCAAGTTCGGTGATCGCTTCGGTCACTTCCTCTGTCGTTACGCCAAGCAATGTTGCAAGCAGCTCAGGGCTGCGTCTGGCGTCCTCTTTTAAAAGGTCAAGCACTTTCAGTTTGAGTTCACTTAATTGTTTCATACGTCATCCTCCAGCGCTATTCCCACAAGGCCATGTGACTACACGTTAATTATGTACGCGCGAGTGGAAACGAGTTTAATCATTATATTACAATAATTTGACGGTTCTGCAAACAAAAAAACCGCCACCTTTGAACGTTTTTTTCGTCCAGGTGGCGGTTGTATAAATTTAACTGCTGCATTCCAGTTTTAAATGTAGTACGGCGCCTGAGGTGGAACATTTGGATGATGCACGGATACAGATGGATAAGGTTGACCCAAGTAAAGATTGCCCGTTTTTTGCATCACTAGTTGATGGCATTGCATCTGCGTATTTTGCGCATCTCTTAATTGTTTGTCAATCTCTTGGCGTAGCGCTGGTGATGCTGCAGTATACATGTTTGCATTCGTCATTAGCTGGTATAAATCCCCTTGTATACGCATCGTATCTTGAATCAAATTGTTGAACGTTTGGCGGACCGATTGGCAGTTTGCTTCAGTTGCCGCGGTTGTATATTCACGAACAGTTCTTTTTAAATCGGCTAAAATCGTGTACAGCAAATCTTGATCCGGCAAGAATGATTGTTGATACACACATATTCCTCCTTCATTACGGTCTGTTTTGTCTATTTACTGAGGCATCGTAGGCGCCATTTGTTGATGCTGCTGTAGACATTGAATCAGCGACTGCATATGTTGCTCGTGCGAACGAATGTAACGAAGACAAGCTTGTTGAATCGTTGGATTTTGCGTCATTGCCGCTGTCGCTGCATTTTGCTTCATTAACAAATCTTCATTTGAGATAGAGTCCACAATATACATTAATTCTTTTCCCGTTAAAGGCTGCAAAGCTGGCATATAATGTTGCCCTCCCTTAAATATGTAACATTCGAGTGTAGTATAACGCCTGAATGTGGTTATTATGCAAATATCATAAATGAAGGCTCTCTTAAGAAACGATACCTAGCTATCCACAGCTAGATAAGGACATCCATTGTGATTGTCTAGTCATTGGCGGAGGGATGAGCGACGCGCTCACTTCATACATGCTCTCTAGATACAAAAGCAGTCAGATGCCAGTTTGAAGACGATGGGGTCTTCGTCCATACAGATCACCAGATCAGCGCATTGTTATCGGAGGGTTGGATGAGGACGCGACTGATTCGCTGCATCGTGAAGCAAGAATATATAGCAGGACCGAGAAATTGCTTGAAGAAATTAAAAATCTTTTCCCTTCGTTCTCACAAGTGAAAGCCGCATATCGCTGGGGAGCGCTGTTCGCTTCCACGGAAGACGGCTTGCCGCTTATTGGCGAACATCCAGACTATCCGCATTGTTATTTTATTGAAGGGTATGGTGGAAACAGAACCGTCTACTCGATGATCGGCGCTGATTTAATCACAGACACAATAAAAGGCATACATCGACCAGAATTAGAACTTTTCTCTTTCACTCGTACATCCAAGCCCATCTCCAACTTTGGCTAACCAATTGCATTAATTACGCACAAAAAAAGCGGTAATGCGCTGCTTCTCACAGACGCGCTTACCGCATTTTTATGAACATCATGCCGCTTTAGTTTCATGTCCTAAAAGTCTTCGCATGACAATCCAATTGAAAATTGGCGTCGCTCCTAAAACAATCATCAGCCAAGTGATCGTTGTCTGGCTTTCATGAATAGACAGCACCCCGATAAAAATAAGAATGCCTACGATTCGGCCAACCATTAAACTAAGTTCCCTAAGCACGACAAGTTCTACACGCAAATCAACGCTATGCTCGCTCGTACCCATCAAATCAAAAACAGAGGAAACCATAGGAATCGTATATAAAGGGACAAAAATAGAAGTGCCAATCCCCAAAAAGAGCAGTGTCCCATAGTTCACTTTCCATAGGAGCGGCAATATAACGAGCAGAAGACAAATGCTGCCCGCAATCATTCCAAGAGAACGATTTCTCTTCTTAAACCACTTTCCTGCAGCCCAATAGCTAATTAACGCTACAAGCGATGTAATGAGCGAGAATTGACCCAGCTTCATTTCATTTGTCGTAGCAATGTACACTAACAAATTAATAAGAAAAGCGAAAACTCCTTCACGAATGCCTTGAAAAGCAAGTCCAGGTACCGCTTGACGCCACGGATTCCCTTTATTCCTTATCTGTTTCAGCGGTTCACTCCACGAGTATACACCGCTCACTTCTCTCTTTTTCAGAAAAAAACTAAGTACCACACCAATGCCATAGATGACGAGCGATACGGTAAATATAAATCGATAACCCCGTTCACCATGCATGGTAGATATAATCCATCCCGACAACCAAGGTCCGACAATTCCCGTAGCCGACCCAATGAGTCCGGTCCAGCCATTAAATAAATCTCGGTTGCTCGAATCCGTAACTTCAAAATATACGACATTAAAAGCTAGCCAGAACAGTCCTAAAGCTGCCCCAAGGAGTAAGCCCAGCGGCCAAATAAAATGTACCGTGTCTTTCCCGGCCCAGAGGACGATCAGATAGAATAGTCCGGTTAGCGCGGTGCCAACACGCAGCGCATTCATTTTATTATGTTCCTTAACCCACTTACCAGCAATCCAGAACGTAAGGCCAAGAAATAATTGCTGACTAAACGTGAACCAACCGATCATCGCGAAGTCTGGCTTGGTCTTCCACAAATAGACGTTAAGAAATGTACCCGATAAAGCGCCTGCGAGTACGAATAACCCATCTACACCCAGCAAAAGTATGGACTGTCCATTAAGCGAACTTTTCATCCTCCGCCCCCTTTGGTATAGTCTCATCACATCTTTGTATAAGATGCCCCAAAGGAGGTGGAAGCATGTCTATTTTTTAGTTTGCAGATTTGTTTAACGTCTGAATGAAGCGAAGACGATCGTCTTCAGAGAGCTTATGGCTCACGTGAAAGCATCCAGAACAGACATATACGTCTAAGGTATAAGGAGGTTTTAAAAGCGGTACGTTTAACGATGCAGGTACTACACTGTTATAATGATCTCCGGTCACGGTTTGATGGCCGGCAAGCAGCATATATTCTCTGCAATGCGGACACTCTGGAATTTCTTCTTGTGAATCTAATATTTGCTCGATAGACTCTTCGTACTCTAGAAGTTCTTCTCCGTTCTCAATGTATGAATCTAATTTACGGATAACGGAGAGATCGTCAGCGTTGTCTCGTTCCCAGAAAGGATTTTTGAGCAGATCTCGATTATTATGGTCATGGTCATGAGCATGTTCATGTAGATCATGGTCATGTTCATTGTAATCATCTTCTGTCATTTCATCGGTATTTTCATCGTCCGGACGATCGATCTGTACATTAATTGTACGGTAACCTTTCAGCTCATTGCCACAGTGTGGACATACCTCTTCAGGGCCGATTTCTTCATCCCACACAATTTCAGTTTGACACCATGGGCAAACGGTTGTTTCCATATTCATCTATTCCTTTCATCTATACAAACTTACATTTTATTTAAGTAAATAACCCCTGCAGCAATAAAAAGAATAGCTGCTACAAACAAAATGCGGGCTAAGTTCTTCAAACAAGGTTCCTCCTCTTATACGATGCTGGCACCGATCACAAAAGATAATGAAACCGAAATAATCATGGCAATAAAACCGACGGCTCGATTATCTTTGGCGATTTCATCATCGATGCGAAATACCGGTGTTACAAATTCAAAAAGGAAGTATGCGACAAGTAATAACAAGAAGCCAAGGGAAGACCATATCATTGTATCATAGACCGACTCCTTTGCTTCGATGCAAAATCGGATCACATTACAAATGCCGAACATTTTACCCCCGGTAGCCATGGCAACAGCCATATTGCCTTTCTTAATTTCTTTCCAGCAATTGTACTTTGTCACGAGCTCGAATAAATATAGAAAAATAATAAGCTCTAATATAGCCACCGAAAAGTAACCGATGATCATCCCTAAAGGAGTCGCGAGCAGCGGATCTATGGAACCTTTCACGTGTCATTCCCCTTCCATCATTTGAGTTCAGCAACGGTAACGCCGGTACCGCCCTCACCGTAGTTGCCAGATCGATAACTTTTTATATGTTTATGCTTACGGAGATAATCTTGAATACCCGATCGCAATATCCCCGTTCCTTTACCGTGAATGATGTAGATTTGTCCCAAATTAGAAAGGAATGCTTCGTCAATGAAACGATCCACTTTAATAAGCGCTTCTTCTAAATTATCTCCGCGCAAATCAAGCTCTGTACGAACATTGTCATCTCTCGTACGTTTTACACTTGTTACATGACGCTGAATCGTCTGTTCAGCTTTAGGTTTGTTAACGAGCTCTAAATCATCGAGGCTTACTTTCATTTTCATAATGCCTAACTGAACAACCGCTTCACTCGAACCAGCCATTTCAACGACATGACCTTTTTGATTTAGGCTGTACACCATAACCTCATCACCAGGTTCAATGTTACGCGGTTGATTTTGAGATTTACGAGACTGAGATTTCTTGCGCCCCTTCGGCTCTGCATCTTCAAGCTTCTTGCGAGCAGCAATCAGCTTATGTTCCTTCACAGAGGCCCCTTCCTCCGCTGCCAGTTTACGAAGTTCGCTAATAATCGTCTCCGCTTCGCTGCGCGCTTTAGCAACAATTTCTCTTGCCTCCGCTTCAGCGCGTTCAAGCCATTTTTCTCGCTGCTGCTCCAGCTTCGCCAGCTCACGTTCATGCTGACTGCGAAGCATTTCCATCTCTCTGCGAAGCTTCTCAGCTTCGCTGCGCTCTACTTCTGCGCTTAAACGATTCTCTTCAAGTGAAGCAATCATATGCTCAACACGTTGATCCTCTTCCTTCAATTCACCGCGAGCAAATTCCAAAATTCGCTCCGGCAAGCCTAGACGCTGTGCGATTGCAAATGCGTTGCTTCGTCCAGGAACGCCCACAAGCAATCGGTAGGTTGGACTAAGCGTATTAATATCAAACTCCATGCTGGCATTTATGATGCCTTCTCGTTCATATGCATAAGCCTTAAGCTCACTATAATGTGTCGTCGCTACCATACGGCAGCCGAGGCTATGAATATGCTCCAATATCGCAATCGCTAGCGCAGAACCTTCTGATGGATCCGTACCGGCTCCAACTTCGTCTAGAAGGATCAAGCTCTTCGGCGTCATTTCACGTAAGATGCGAATAATATTGGTCATATGACTTGAGAACGTACTGAGGTTCTGTTCAATACTTTGCTCATCTCCGATATCCGCAAATATCGAATCGAACACACACATTTGGCTTTCGTCTTCTGCTGGAATAAACAGCCCTGACATCGCCATTAATGCGAGCAAACCGATCGTTTTCAGCGTAACGGTTTTACCGCCTGTATTCGGACCTGTCACAATAATCGAAGTATAGGAATCACCAAGCTCCACGTCAATGGGCACGACTTTATCCATTGGAATGAGCGGATGCCGGCCTTTTTTCAGTCTCAAAAATCCTCGGTCGTTCATTACAGGCAGTGTCGCCTTCATCTCTCGCGCAAGCCGGGCTTTTGCAAAAATAAAATCGAGATCTGCAAGCACATCCACATCAAACTGCAGCAATTCAGTCTGTTCACCAGTTAACGCCGTTAACTTCTGCAAAATGATTTCAATTTCACGTTCTTCTCTAATCCGAAGTTCACGCAGCTTATTGTTCATCGTAACAATCGATTCAGGTTCGATAAAGAGCGTCGCTCCTGAACCCGATTGATCATGCACAATACCGCCAAAATAGGAACGGTACTCCGCTTTTACTGGGATTACAAACCGATCGCCCCTTATGGTGATCAGCTGATCTTGCAACATTTTGGAGACAGAGGTAGAACGAATCATCGACTCCAGTTTTTCACGAATACGCACTTCTCCAGTACGTAGTTCACGGCGAATTTGTGCCAGCTCTGGACTTGCAGAGTCCATCACTTCAGCATTTTCATCGATACAAGCTTTAATCGCATCTTCAAGCGCTTTCTGGTCGCTAAGCTGCTCCGTGCGGTCTGCCAGCTGCTTCACAGGATGCTCTTCATGGACATTCTCAATGAATCGTTTTAGACGTCGTCCTCCAGAAATGGTCGTTGCGATCCCGAGAAGCTCATGAGGATTTAGTAGTCCGCCAATTCGCGCTCTTTGCAGAGAAGCGGTAATGTCAACAATTCCACTGAACGGCGGCGCACCTTTTAACCGATCTACCGCAAACGCTTCATCAGTCGCCTGCAGCATCAATTTCACATGTTCCAAATCGGCGGCAGGACGGAGCTTTTCTACAGCCCGTTTGCCAAGTGATGTCTGAGCATAGTTCGATAATGTATTTAAAATTTTATAATATTCAAGGGTATGCAGTATTTTGTCGTCCAAGGACTTTCACAACTCCTCTCAGATATGACTTTATTATAACGAAAGCGTAAAGATTTCGCCATTTCAGAACATTTTCGCACATAAGATCTACAGGATATGTACAAAATAATCATTGCTAACACTTGCATCCATTGATTAGGAGGTAACAACATGCGGTTTCTTGGCCACATCGTGCGATTTATTGTTTCAGCTCTAGTCTTGTTAGTTGTCGGTTGGCTCGTTCCTCAATTCAGCATAGGCGGATTTTGGAACGCGTTCATTCTGGCACTTGTCATTGCGCTCTTCGGATGGGTTATCGAAGGCATCTTCGGTAAGAGAGTAACCCCATTTGGACGAGGTATCGTCGGGTTTATAACGAGCGCATTAGTCATATGGTTAGCCCAATTTGTGGTGGGTGGTGTAAGAGCATCGTTCATTGGGGCACTGCTTGCAGCTCTGGTGATCGGTATTATTGACCTGTTCATCCCTGTGGCTACACCATTCAATGCAGCAAAAGACACCGACAAGAGATAGACGTACAGACAGACCAAAAACAATATTTGCACTTTATACCTCCCGTCGCCTTAAGTCAGGCGGGAGGTATTTATTTTATATACATATAATTTCACGAATCATTCAAATCGCTAACATCCATAGGGCTTTTTTTTGAGTTATGATTAAAGGTGACCTTGTTTTATCATATTTTATTTTATACTAGGGGGGATTAACGATGAAAAAAAGTATTGCACTCCTTATCTCTATTTTATTGATGTCGATACTTGCCGCCTGCGGAGGTGGAACAAATTCAGCAGACCAGGAAGCAGAGAATATTACAGCTAAGGATAAACTGGTCATCAAAGCCACTAACTACGAATTTGACAAAAAAGAATATCATATAAAGAAAGACGTTCCCGTACAAATCGTACTTGAAAATGTGAGCGGAAACCACGGCATTCTCGTTCCAGGATTAAAGCTTCAGCTGGATTCCAAGCACAGCTCTAAAGTCATCGTACCAAAACAAGCAGGCGAATATGAGATGGCTTGCTCTGTATTTTGCGGCAGCGGCCACACCGGCATGATTGCTAAAATTGTAGTAGACGAATAAACAATAACAGCCTCCGGCAATCGTTGCCGGAGGCTTATTTATTACTTAACCTTGATCCTGCTCTATAAGCTCGATCCACTCATTATATTCCGTTTGCAATTTGGTATATTCCTCTTGAAGTCGGACGAGCTCTTTCTCCGTTTCCTTCGCTTTCTCCAGCTCCATTTCCCGCTCCACCTGCTGCATTCGATACTGATGAGAGAGAACTTCGAATTGCTCAGCAATTTCATCATACTTCTTCGCAATTTGCTCTTGCTCTGATCTGAGCCTGTCCGTTTCAGTCTGAAGACGTTCCTGTTCAAGCAATAGACTATCCTTCGCCTCAGCAGTTACGGCACATTCCTGACGCCAACTTGCAATTTCCTCCTGAAGCTTCCGCTCTGCGGCTTGCCAAGCGGATTCCTGCTCTGCAAGCTGCTCCATCCATTCTTGCTGTTCAGACTCCATCTTCTTCAATCGTTCTAATGTTTCAGCTTCGCGTTCAAGCGCTTCTTGATAACGTTTCTCGAGCTTATCATATTGCTGCTGTGCCGACTCGATTTCTTGTCTTGTTTGAAGCAATGACTGCCTTGCATTCTCCATTTGCTCCTTCACAAAGCTAAGCTCGTCATGGGCGATTTTCAGTCCGTTCTCAAGCGTTTCATTTTGTTCTGCTGCTTCTATAATTTGCAGTTCAAGCTCACCGATCTCCTGTTTCTGCTTATCGACTAGCTCCCGCCATGTGATATCGTTGTTCGTTAGCTGCTCTATTTCAGCCTTCAGCTTGTCCTCTCTGTCATGAACTTCTTGCAGCACCTGCTCTAGCTTACGATGTTTGTGCTCAGCAGCTTGATTCTCTTCACGAAGCTTGCTGATCTCCGCATTTAGTGCAGCCACTTGTTCTTTCAACTGACGCTCTGCAGCTTTGGCTGCTTCTTCCCGTTTTAATTGCTCCTTCTGCTGTTCAGTGAGCTGACTGTTCTGCCGCTTCGCATTTGCAAGCTCTTGTTCCGTAGACCGCAGCTTCGTCTGCAACTGATTGTTGCTTGCCCGCAGCTCGGACAGTTGTTTCTCCAGCTCCCCAATACGGCGATTATTGTTCTGATCTTGCAGAGACTGCTCCCCAATCTGATTCTGAGCAGCTAACAGCTTCGTTTGCAGTTCCTTGTTTTCATTCTGAAGCTGCTTTTGATCTTCCTGCAATTTCTGATACATTTCGTGCTGCTTGGATTGAAGGGATTGCATCACGCCGAGTTCGGATCTAAGTTCAGCTCTCTCACGATCCAATTGCTTGATTTCATTTTGCAGATCGCTCACTTTAATAGCTTCTTCCGCCATATGAACAGCCGCTAGAACAGCGATACGAGACATATCAAGATGCGAATGGCTTTTTGCAATGGCATGCATTCGCTCATCTACAAAGCGAGCCACTTGTTTCATATATTCGGAACTGCTGCCTACAAGTTTATAGGAAGTGCCGTAGATTTCTACTGAGACACGAGTACGATCAGGCGTAGTCACTATGCGTGCCCTCCTTCATTGATGTGTTCATTCTATGGTGTCATATTTGTAAAAAAGCCACATCGAATCTAAATCCAACTACTAGATTCGATGTGACCGTGTGGATTTCCTGCTATTTTCTCAATTCTGCATTAAAAGTTTGCTCAAGGGATGCAACAACCTTATCGTGAAGAGCTGTAATTTCCTCATCCGTGAACGTACGTTCTTTATGACGATAGACAAGAGCAATCGCTATACTCTTCTTATCTTCACCCAGCTTGCTTCCAGTATAAACGTCAAACACCTTCACTGACTCGAGCCATTCGCCAGCCGCTTCACGAATCGTATCCATCAGCGCACCAGCCTCTACATCTCGAGCGACAACTACAGCAATATCACGTTCAACTGCCGGGAAGCGAGGCAATTCACGATATACGATATGTTTGTCTGTATGATCATAAATTGGAGCTAGCTTCAATTCTGCAACATAAGTGTCATTAATACTGTATTCCTGCTGTAATTGCGGGTGCAATTGACCAATAGTACCAATGAACTGTTTACCTGCTGCTGTGTGCAAATAAATTGATGCAGACCGTCCAGGGTGATATCCAGCCGGAGCATTCGCTTCATACGTAATTTGATTAGAAAGCCCTAAATACTGGAATACACTTTCGAGTGCACCTTTTAGATCGAAAAAGTCTACTTTCTCAGCTGTTACATTCCACTGCTTCTCAGTACGATTGCCTGTCAGCAAAAGGCTAAGAACAGGAACTTCTTGAGGCTGTTTGGTTAGTACCTCTTCATCTGTGGCGAACACACTGCCAATTTCGAACAATGCCAAGTCTTCTTGCTTACGATTGATATTGTACAATGCAATTTCAATCAGCTGCGGGATGATACTCGTACGAAGTACACTGCGGTCTTCACTCATCGGCATCGCGAGCTTCACAGGACGGCTGCCGTCAGCTAATGAAGTGAACGTTTCCGTCTGTTTCGGATGCGTGAACGAGTAGCTAATCACTTCTTGCCATCCACCATGGGTTAGCAGCGTGCGAATTTCACGGCGCAAAAACTGTGATTTCGTATAAGCACCTGGTGTCGTAGGACCTTCGATGGCTGTCGTCGGAATATTATCGTAGCCGTACAAACGAGCTATTTCTTCAATCAAATCCACATCCTGCGTAATATCACCGCGGCGTGTCGGTACACGAACTTCTATCACACGATCAGTAGTTTCAGCGCATTTGAAATGAAGACGAGCAAAAATACTCTTCACTTCAAGCGTTGTTAGGTTAGTTCCAAGGTATGCGTTCAATTTGTCCATAGACAGCTCTATAACTCGATCCTTCGCTTGTTCGTTGACAGATTCTACGATACCTTGATGAACTGCACCGCCAGCAAGCTTAGCAATGAGCGCTGCTGCGCGGTTAAGTGCAGGTATAACAGACTGCGGATCGACCTCTTTCTCAAAGCGAAGGCTTGCTTCAGAGCGAAGACCAAGCTGACGTGACGTTCTACGCACTGTGCCGCCATCGAATTTAGCTGATTCGAGCAATATGTTTACTGTATTCTCAGAGACTTCCGAGTTAGCTCCGCCCATCACACCAGCGAGTGCTACAGGCTTCACGCCATCTGTAATAACCAGCATTTGAGGGGTAAGCTTACGCTCTTGTCCATCCAAAGTGACGAGCGTTTCACCTTCTTTAGCAAGTCTTACTTCAATATGACCGTTCGCTAGCCTATCAGCGTCAAAGGCATGAAGCGGCTGCCCATATTCAAGCATGACATAGTTTGTAATATCGACAATGTTATTAATCGGGCGAACGCCTGCAGCCATTAACCGATTTTGCATCCATAGCGGAGAAGGCGCAATCTTCACTCCTGTAATATAACGAGCAGCATAATGGCTGCAATAGTCTGTATCGACAATATTAACCGATATGTGATTTTTCGCAAAGTTGGTAATTTCAACCAAATCTTTCTCTGGATTTGGCAAATTGACGTCACGTCTTAGAATTGCGCTTACTTCATAAGCTGCACCAATCATGCTTAAGCAATCTGAACGGTTCGGTGTTAAGTCGAACTCAAGCACTTGATCATCAAGTCCAAGCACTTCCTCGATCGGTGTACCAATTTGCGTGTCCTCTGGCAGCACAAGAATGCCTTCTTGCTGTTCTTTCGGAAGAAGCTTCTCGTTTAATCCAAGCTCCTTAGCAGAGCAGATCATCCCATGGGAAGCTACGCCGCGCAGTTTAGCTTTTTTAATTTCAAGACCGCCAGGCATCACTGCCCCTACGAGCGCAACAGGAACCTTTTGTCCTGCATCCACATTTTTTGCACCGCACACAATTTGCAGGTCCTCGCCTTGGCCCGCATCGACGATGCAGACGTTCAGCTTATCCGCATCCGGGTGTTTTTCTTTACTTTTCACGTAACCAACAACGACATTAGAAACTCCTTTATTTCTGTTCTCAATGACGTCGATTTCAATACCCGCACGAGTAATTTGTTCTGCCAATTCTTCTGCCTTTACATTGTCTAAAGAAATATAATCAGCCAACCACTGGGTTGATACTTTCATGAGAGTGTCACTTCCTTTTCTTTCACCAAATTATAGACGTGCAAATTGCTTCAGGAAACGCATATCGTTGCTATAGAAATGACGAATATCGTCAATGCCGTATTTCAAAATAGCGATCCGCTCTACGCCCATACCGAACGCGAAGCCGCTGTATTCTTGTGGATCATAACCGCCCATTTCGAGCACCTTCGGTTGAACCATACCGCAGCCCAAAATTTCAAGCCAGCCCGTATGTTTACACATCCGGCAGCCATCTCCGCCGCATTGTACACAAGTAACGTCGACTTCAGCGCTTGGCTCTGTGAACGGGAAGAAGCTTGGACGAAGGCGAATTTGTGTCTTCGGTCCGAACATCTCTTGCACAAATTGCTGCAGTGTCCCTTTAAGGTCGCTCATCCGAATGTTTTTGCCAATGACCAGACCTTCGATTTGATTGAACTGGAAGGAGTGCGTCGCATCATCATCATCGCGGCGGTACACTTTACCAGGGCAAATCACCTTGACAGGAACTTCGCCTTTCATTGCTTCCATTGTACGAACTTGAACTGGCGAAGTATGTGTGCGCATAAGGAGTTCTTCAGTAATGTAGAAAGAATCCTGCATATCTCGAGCTGGGTGGTTCTTCGGCAGATTGAGCGCCTCAAAGTTGTAGTAGTCCATTTCTACTTCAGGGCCTTCTGCAACACGATATCCCATGCCGAGGAAAATCTCCTCAATTTCACCAATGACTTTGTTCAGCGGGTGTACTCCGCCTTGACGGAGAGGACGACCTGGCAGTGTAACGTCAACCTTTTCCGCTTGCAGACGTTTCTCCGTCTCCTGTTGAAGGAAGAATTGCTGCTTCTCATCAATAATTTGTTCAATCGCGCTTCGCACTTCATTGGCAACCTGGCCGATAATCGGGCGTTCTTCAGCGCTTAAAGCTCCCATCCCTCTCAAAATTTCAGTGAGGGCACCCTTTTTACCTAAATATTTGACACGCAGGTCGTTCAGCGTTTGCGGATCGGATACATCCTTGAGCTGAGCAAGCGCCTCGCTTTTCAATGATTCCAAACGTTCTTTCATGGAATATAAGCCTCCCTTTAGTAACCTATAATCAAACAAAAAAGGCCTTTTCTCCCGAAAGGGACGAAAAGACCGTGGTACCACCCTTGTTAGAGTCAAATGCATTAGCACTCTACTCTCACTTATTTCGATGTAACGGATCGTAACCGGTATCCTCTACTTAAAGCCGAACACGACATTGTTCAAGGAACTGCTCAGGAGCGAACTTCGGCAGCCTGGTTCTGTAGAGACACTCTCAATCTATGGCATCTCCTCCCTGTAAAGAAGCACTGCTTACTCTTCTCCGTCAATGCATTTGGAGTTCAATATTCGATATGTGCTATTATATGCAAAGTTCGTCGTAATGGCAAGTCGTGCATATAAGAGAATTTAGGTCGCTTAAGGTTAGAGAGTCTCAAGCTCTTTGCGCAGCTTCCGTATTTGTAATAGACGTTCTGCATTCTCTTCTTCTGTTCCGTCATCCCTACTAAGCAGACATGATAACTCCCATTCTAAGTGAACACGCCTATTATCTTGATCTGCATCGTGTATTGCTCTGCCGCCTCGACGAGCCAGATGCTCTTCCTCTTCCTGCACAGTACCTTCAAATATTCGCGGCGCCTGTCCCTGTTCCAATGTCAGCAATCGAGTGGAAAGTTTGCGCACTAATGTGCGGTCATGAGAGATGACGACAAGTGCTCCAGGGTATGCTTCAAGCGCATCCTCAATCACTTCACAAGTGTTCACGTCCAAATAGTTGGTCGGCTCATCAAGCACAAGCAGATTCGCTCCGCTGAATAACAATTGGAGGAACGCCGCTCTGCACTTCTCACCCATACTTAAATCTCCGATGGTCTTATAAACATCTTCCCGTGAAAATAAAAAACAGCCAAGAATCGTTCTTGCGTGCGTCTGCGTCATGTCAGGCAGCCTCAGCAAACTGTCCAGCAATGTCGTCTCTTCATCCAGCTCTTCGAGCTCTTGTGAGAAGTACCCGATTTTCAATTCAGGGTGGTGCCATATCTTACCTTCTTGAGGTATTAATTTCTTCATAAACAGCTTTACGAAAGTCGTTTTCCCTGCTCCGTTCGGTCCTCTAACAGCGAGTCTATCTCCTCGTGAGAGCCATAGGTCCATTCGATGAAACAGCGGCTTCGCTTCTTTAAATCCGAATGTCACCTTTTCCATCCGTATCAGAGTACGAGCGGCAAAGTTTCCTTCATCCAGCTGCATCTTCAGCTTAAGATCGTCTCTCGGCTTTTGAACACTGACCGCTTCAAGCCGCTCTAGTTCTTTTTGCTTTGCGTGATACCTCGAAATATTTTTCTTCGCCTTCGCTTTATAGAAACTGGTTGTAATCTTTACTTCATTATTTTGGGATGCATTACGATCCGCTTTATTAAACCACTGCTGATATCGTCTTATAGACTCCTCCAACGCTTCTCGCGCAAGCTGCTGTTTCTTGTAAAGCGTCTCCTGCTCGCGAAGTTCCCGCTCCTTCTCCCTGCGGTAGTCTGTATAGCCGCCTTTATATTTCTTCGCTCCATCTGCCTTCAGTTCAACGATGCCTGTTGCAACCTGGTCTAGAAAAGTACGGTCATGAGATACGAAGAGCACCGTTCCGTCATAGCTTGTAAGCCACTTTTCCAACCATAGAATACTCGCTTCGTCCAAATGATTGGTCGGCTCATCTAACAGCAGAAACTTAGGACGCCTTACGAGAATAGAGGCGAGACGAACGCGCGTCTTCTGACCGCCGCTTAGCTGCGCAAAAGGAAGAGACCATAAGTCCGGTCCGATATTCAGCATTGTTAAATGCTTCTCAAGTTCGAACTCCCACTGAAACCCTCCCAGACCTTCGTATCGATCCATCCATGTTCCGTATTCTTCAAGCATCTCTTCGCCTTGCTCAGACGATGAGCTTCCTAGCTCCGCTTCTAATACTCGAAGTTTGCGTTTGATCTCCCACAGTTCTCCGCTGTTATGTCCTGCCGCTTCAAGCACAGTAAAATCTCTTAGCTCGATATCAGAAGTTTGCTGCATATATCCCCAATCTGCAAGCGGCAAACGTCGTTCCACCAAACCGTCTGAAGGCTCCGTTTCACCAACTAATATTTCGAACAAGGTTGTTTTTCCAGCACCGTTTGCTCCAAAAACGGCAAGCCGCTCCCCTGCATTAATTTCAAAATAAACATCTTCAAATACTCGTTTGCCATTCCATTCTTTCGCCAAATCGTTAACCCGTACAATAGTCGTCATGAAATCACCCTTTCTTTTGTGAAACAAAAAAACCGCAGGCATAGGAGCCTGCGGCGGGTATTGTTCAAACAGAATATGAGATGTCTACGAAAATTGATATGGCAAAACAAGATAAGCAGATTTTGGGTAAAACCCACGATCCAGCCATATATCCCAATTTACGAATTTAGACACACCTATCCTCTTTCTCTACGCGCCGCAGAGACTGCCTGCTTCACTTACATGCAGTTATTTAGAGAATAGATGGTTTACTTCATTGGACGATATATACCTCTCGATCATTGGAATGAATGTAACGAATCACATTATAACAGAAACGATTCCAGAAAGGAAGTATTATACAATTATTATCTTATGTTATTCAGCTTTCACAAGGATTTTAACTTGGTTCTTCTCTTTCAGGAGCGCTTCAAATCCTTCTTGGACAATATTATCCAGTTTAATCCGTTTCGTTACGAGTTTATCGGCTGGAAAATACCCTTGCTTCATAAGCTGAAGCACAGCTGGAAAGACGTCACGGTACCCAATAATACCAATGACCGACCGTTCCTTCATGACGATTTGATTGGGTTTAACGGAAGCTTCGTTCTCCCAAATGCTGACGATGACCGTCTCGCCCTCAAATTTAGTCGCATCAATACTTTGCTGAAGTACGGCAGGAACACCTGTCACTTCAAAGGAGACATCTGCTCCTCCGTCCGTAAGACGATGAATCTCTGCGACTACGTCCACCTTGGAAGGATCCAGAACAACAGCTCCGAGTTCTTCCGCTTTCTCTCGGCGCTCAGGCGAAAGTTCTACCGCATAAATTTCCGCGGCACCCGCAGCTTTGAGCGCTTCGATCAGCAGAAGTCCAATTGGACCAGCGCCGAATACTACAGCTTTATCCCCAGCTTTCAGTTTACTTAAACGCACCGCATGAAGAGCCACTGCCGCAGGTTCAACGAGAGCTCCTTGTTCATAAGACAGATCGTCCGGTAAAATATGCACCATATGTTCATCAACCACTGTATATTCGGCAAATCCGCCGCCACCGCCTGATAATCCATGGAAGCCCATTTTTTCACAAAGATTGTACTTCCCTTTATGACATGCAGAGCATTCACCACAAGTGAGAATCGGTTCAACAACAACTCGGGTCCCAGGTTTTACACGGGTAACTCCTTCTCCAACTTCAACAACTTGTCCAGAAAACTCATGTCCCATCACAATCGGCGCTTTATCTCTGCTTAGTGGATGCGGTTCATTTTTAGGAATGAAAATAGGTCCAGCCACATACTCATGCAAATCGCTCCCGCATATTCCAGCCCACTCCACCTTAATTTTCACTTTCCCCTTACCAATGACAGGTTCCTCAATTTGCTCCACTCGTAAATCTCTCACATTGTGCCAACGAACAGCTTTCATAATTTCTCCCTCCTAAGTTGTATTAAGAAGATATTAAAGAAATAATTGGTGCTGAATTCATTGTATGAGATATCTTATTTATTAAATATGATAAAAGTCACTGCAAAACAAAAAAGAGCCTTGAATATTCTCAAGGCTCATTACGCTTATGTATGGAGCGGGTGATGGGAATCGAACCCACGCTACCAGCTTGGAAGGCTGGAGTTCTACCATTGAACTACACCCGCATTAAATTGAATGGTCGGGACGACACGATTTGAACATGCGACCCCCTGGTCCCAAACCAGGTGCTCTACCAAGCTGAGCTACGTCCCGATTTCTAAAAATGTCTTTATCCTCTCATGAGGACAAAAATAAATATACCACGTACAATTTGTGTTTGCAACTGGAAGTTTGTTACAACGTTATTCTACAAGGAGTGGTATGCAATTTCAACTGTAAATCTGGAGTTCATGGTATAATTTTCTTATAAATGATAAATGAACATTAGGAGAGTGAATGAATGTATGATCATTTCAACGACAGAAAATCTTCCAAATTATGAAATTACCGAGGTGCTAGGAACTACTTTTGGAGTCGTTGTAAGAGCAAGAGGAATCGGCGGGGACATTATGGCATCCTTGAAAGGATTAGTCGGAGGGGAAGTCAAGCAATATACGCAGATGATTGAGGATGCCCGCAAACAAGCCATCGATAGAATGACGCAAAATGCACATGCAATGGGTGGTAACGCAATTGTGATGATGCGCTTTGACAGCGGTGATATCGGCAATAACATGAGTGAAATCGTTGCTTATGGAACAGTCGTTAAAGCAAGGCCGCGCGGATAATATGAACTTCGTGATCGGATATTTTGGTCTGCAAATCGTTGGTTTCTTAATCCTGTTATGGATTAGCTGGCGTTTCTTTGACCGTCGTTATCGCAGTAAGGAAGATCCCAATCAGCTTCCTGGGAGCGATTTTATCCGTACGAGCGAAATTTGTATTGATTCAAAAGACGGCATTAAATATCAAGTGTATTACAACCCTGCAACAGGTGAACGTAAATATATTCGCGTTGGTAAATGATAAAGAAAGCACCGTTCTAATGAACGGTGCTCTTCTAATTACTTCTTCTTATTAAAATTAACTTCAGGTGTCGTCAATTTATCGTAGAAATCGACGACCTTGTCTTTGTCTTCTTCTGAAGCCCGAAGTGCCATTGCAGAACGGGGATGCTCATCAAGCGTTCCAGTAATCATATAAGGAATTAAGTATCCCCACTCTTCTTTCTCACGAAGCGGAATCATTAGATTCTCCAAAATTTCGAGAATTGGACGAAGATGATATTTCGAATTTTTCAAATGAGTGACCAATAGCTCTGTTGGACAGTTGCCTGCTGCTCGTCCCATTCCGTAAACTGAAGCATCCAGCAGTTCAACACCATTTTCTGCTGCTACTAGTGTATTAGCGAATGCCAGCTGCATGTTGTTGTGTGTATGAACACCGAGACGTTTGTTAGGAAGATGCGTCTTGAACTTATCGATTAAATGACGGAAGTCATTGTTGTCAAGGCTGCCGTAAGAGTCAACAATGTACACCACATCTACCACACTGTCTTTAATGAGTTCAAAAGCTTCTAAGAGCTCATGATCCATGACATTGGAGAGCGCCATAATGTTAAGTGTTGTTTCATAACCGCGATCATGGAACACTTGAACAAGCTGCAGCGCTTTGTCTACATCTTTTATGTAACAAGCCACGCGAATGAGATCGAGCATGCTTTCACTCCGCGGTAAAATGTCGTTTTCATCAACTCGTCCAACATCAACTAGCGCCGATAGCTTCGTATTTCCTTTTTGCGGAATCACTTTTCTTAAAAAATCGTCGTTCAGAAAACGCCATGGTCCTGCACTATCTGCACCTTTTAGAAGTTTAGGGGAGTTTTTATACCCGATTTCCATATAATCGACGCCAGCTTCGTTTAAACCAGCGTATAGTTGTTGTACAAATTCGATACTGAAGTCCCAATTGTTGACGAGTCCTCCATCACGTATCGTGCAGTCAACAATTTTGCATTGATTCGATTTCATTTTGAGTTGGTCTCCCTTCCGGTAAATGTATCTTTAAATCATACTTGAACAAACCTGAAAAAGTAAAGCACATTTGCTTGTATTCATTGTAGCACATTTATATTCATAAATACGAAAAGAACCGGTCGATATTGGGCCGGTTCTTCTATAACGATATGATTAACACCCCGTACAAAGCGGAAGTGAAATAATAAATTCCGTACCGATGCCTTTTGTGCTGTCGACGGAAATGACTCCGCCGTGATTTCGAATGATTCGATAGCTGACAGAAAGCCCGAGTCCAGTCCCCCCTTCTTTTGTTGTGAAGAACGGATCGAACAGATGTGCAAGTGTATTCGGATCCATTCCGCGACCGTTATCACGTATTGATATTTGAACGTATTTTTTATCCGCTTTCAATTTTATTTCGATGAAGCCATTTCTCTCTCCGTCTAGTTCATCAATGGCGTCCATCGCATTTTTAACAATATTCAAAATAACCTGTTTTATTTGTTTCACATCAATCGAGACATATAGAGGGCTGCTTTCCTCTACTAGAACGATTTGGCAGCCTGTCATCAACGCTTCGCTCTCAGTGAGAAGAATAACTTCCTTCAATAAGGAATGAACAGACACGATTTTCTTCTGCGGTGCCGAAGGCTTCGATGAGTTAAGAAACTCATATATGATATCATTGGCCCGGTCTATTTCAGTTAATATAATTCGGGCATATTCATCTTTCCCCAGCTGCAGTAAATGCGGACGAAGCAGTTGAATGAACCCACGAATTGCAGTTAGCGGATTACGAATTTCATGAGCAATGCTGGCTGAAATTTTACCTAACGTAGCCAGCTTATCATTGCGGTATGCCGTTTGCTCGATCTGTTTGTAATCGGTAACATCCTTCATACTAATTAAAAAATCGCCATCCATCTGGTCACCATACGTTACAGTAATGAGCCAATGCTGACCGCTCTCATCAATGAGTTCATGGTATCTTTTGCGCTGAAAAATCGTTTCTCGATAAATTTTAATAATTTTCTTTTTCTTAAACCGATTTAAATCTGGATTTTGTAATATTTGCAACAGATTGCATCCGTTCAGAGCTACTCTCGGCATCTCTAGCAGTTTAGCCATTTGCATATTGATAAACGTAAGCACGCCTTCGCTGTCAAACAACATAATAGCGCTGTCTAGCTGCTGTAAAATATTTTCATACTTATTTTTGACGAGTTGAGTAGAAGTAAAAGAATCTACGGGTTGTAGGGATACTTCGAACTCATTAAGCACGCTCTTCTCCCCCTTTATTCATTAATGATGCATCGACGTTTATAACATCAAATCATTATGTAGGGAATGCAAAAATCCTCTGGATACTTCGGGATCTTCTTTCGCCTAGAAAGGGAAATCGTGCTGTCTACTCTTTACTATATAAGTCTATTGTTATGATAGTCATTTGGTAGTATCCAAGTCAATCAGAGATACTGTCGAATTTTGTTAATTTTAATAAGTATTGTTAAAAAAAGAAACAAAAAAATAGTCCCCTATCGGAGACTATCTTATTTTGCTGCTTTTTTGTTTTAATTTTAGTTTTCGTTGGCTCAGCATAGCTAGTCGCTTTTTAAGCTCGCCTTCCCATTTCTCATCCTGGATTTGCTTGGCGATACTTAGTAAATCAAGTCCCATATCAATTTGGCTTTGAACCATCTCGAATGGATCTTCATTCTCATGATTTACACAGTTCTCGAAGATCGTATCTTCATCCTCAAGCACATAATCCTGAAAATCAATTTCGGAGGCTCCGTCACCATGTGCGTATTCCGCCAATATTTCATATTCGTTTTCGACTTTATAATGAACCTCCACCCGGTGGCATACCGGACAAAAAAGCAGGGGAACATTGTGGACTTGAGTACGATAATGCTTCAAGGTTCCCTTCGTTCCAATCATACTAGCCCCGCAGCAAAAACTCATACCAGTTCGCCCTCCTTTATAAATAATTTCGCGTGATGATGACTATCCTTAGCAGTTCTCTTTATGATTTCCTATAACCTATTCGAGTTTGCGTGATCAAATTCCTGTTTGTTAGTTTAATTTTAGCAAAAAATCCCCTCACCCGCACGAGAGCGGAAAAGGGGACCTCATTAAATCAGCAACTATTATTTAGCAACCAAATTTTTGTCGCCTGGTTTCCAGTTCATTGCGCAAAGACCGCCGGATTGAAGTGCTTGAAGCACACGAAGTGTTTCTTCAACGCTGCGACCTACATCATTATGGTTGACAACTTGATATTTCAATTCGCCTTCTGGATCGATGATGAATAGACCGCGAAGAGCCACGCCTTCTTCTTCGATCAATACGCCGTAGTCACTTGCTACTTTTCTAGTGATATCGGAAGCAAGCGGGAAGTTAACAGGTCCAAGACCGTTATCAGCTGGTGAAGTGCGAACCCATGCACGGTGACTGTGAACAGAATCAGTGCTTGCGCCCAAAATTTCTGTATCCAATTTTTTAAACTCTTCATATGCTTCGCTCAAAGCTGTGATTTCAGTTGGGCATACAAATGTCCAGTCAAGTGGCCAGAAGAAGAATACAAGCCATTTACCGCGATAGTCGGACAATTTAACAGTTTTGAATTCTTTACCGTCACCAGTTACAGCTTCCATTGTGAAGTCTGGAGCGGGTTTTCCTACTAAGCGTTGTGCCATGATCGTAAATCCTCCTTTATTATGTAAGAAAAACATGAAGTTTGTAGTTTTTCTTGTCTAATAAAATAATATTGTGTCTAAAATTGTACAAAAAATGTACAATTGAAATGTTATCATCGAGACTATAATAAGTCAAGATTATATCAGTTATTTTTTTATAATAATTATAAATAAGAAAATTCAGTGAACATAATCCCTTTTTTCGTTACTGCTTTTTAATAGCTGCAACGATGAGATTGCCCATCTCTGTTGTGCTGATCGCCTTACTCTTATCGACTGCAATATCGCTTGTTCTATGGCCTGCATCAAGCACTTCAGCTACAGCCGCTTCAATGGCATCCGCTGCGTCTGCATATCCGAAAGTCATACGCAGCATTAGAGCTGTAGACAGAATCGTCGCAATTGGATTTGCAAGTCCTTGTCCTGCAATATCCGGTGCAGAACCGTGCACGGGCTCATATAATCCAAAGCTGCCTTCCCCTAAGGAAGCAGAAGCAAGCATCCCAATCGAACCTGTAAGCATCGCTGCTTCATCGCTTAAGATATCTCCGAACATATTTTCAGTGACAATGACATCGAAACTCGAAGGTCTGCGCAGAAGCTGCATCGCACAGTTGTCGACGAGCACATGCTCAAGTTCAACGTCTGGATATTCAGGAGCAACGCGGTTCACCACTTCACGCCATAAACGGGATGTTTCAAGAACGTTCGCTTTATCGACAGATGCTAATTTTTTACGGCGTTTTTGTGCAATCTCGAACGCTTGGCGCACAATTCGCTCTACTTCCGCTACATTATACACACAAGTATCTACCGCTTCTTGTCCTTGTATACCATCTCTTCTAAATTTATCGCCGAAATAGATACCGCCCGTCAACTCGCGGACGACGATTAGGTCAGTTCCTTCAAGCACTTCAGGTTTTAAGGTGGATGCATCCTTCAAACAATCGAACACAACGGCAGGACGTAAATTGGAGAATAGTCCAAGCGCCTTGCGAATACCTAGAAGACCTGTCTCTGGACGAAGCTCCTTTGGATTGTTGTCCCATTTTGGACCGCCGACAGCACCTAACAACACAGCATCCGCTGATTTACACACGGCTAATGTTTCTTCCGGCAGCGGAGTTCCTTTCTGATCAATTGCGATCCCCCCGAACAAAGTGTGTTCTGTCTTAAACCGGTAGCCGAAAACCTCCTCCGTACGTCTCAATACTTTTTCGGCCTCCGCCACAACTTCTGGTCCAATACCATCGCCTGCAATAACTGCAATTTTCTTAACTTCCGTCATGCTTCCCCACTCCTTAAATTTAATATTTTCTCGCGCTAATTCTATAAATCAGTTGTAACATACAGAGAAACCATTTGACCAAGATATAGAATCTATGACCTTAATAGGTTCTGTCTATAAGACAGTAAAAAACAAGCCATCAGGATGATCCTGACAGCTTGCTTTAATAATGTATAGATGTATGAATTACAGACTTACGCGATCACGTTTGCTAAATGTTTTCCGCTTCTCAATAAGCTGGTTGAGCGCATCCACATATGCTCTCGCACTAGCCTCTAAAATATCGGTGCTAAGTCCGCGGCCTTGAACGGCAACGTCATTTTGGGAAAGGACGACGTGTACTTCACCGAGCGCATCCTTACCGTGAGAGACAGATTTAATCGAATAGTCGGAAAGCGTTACTTCTTCTGTGCTTGCTCTATCAATCGCATTGTAGATGGCATCAACTGAGCCGTTGCCTTCCGCTTCTTCTTCGATGATATCGCCCGCAGCAGTGAGGATGCGAACTTTCGCAGACGGAATAGATTCGTTGCTATAAGACACATAGATCGCTTCTAGCTTGAACACTTCAGGTGTATCTACCAGCTTCTCTTCAAGCAGTGCCAGCAAGTCTTCATCCGTTACATCTTTTTTCTTATCTGCCAACACTTTAAATTTAGCGAATGTTTGATTGAGCAGCTCATCCTCAAGGTCAAATCCAAGATCAATCAATTTTTCACGGAAAGCATGACGTCCTGAATGTTTGCCAAGCACAAGCTTGCTTTCTTTAAGACCAATCGTCTCTGGCGACATAATTTCATAGGTTGTTTTCTCCTTAAGCATGCCGTCTTGATGAATGCCGGATTCATGCGCAAATGCATTCGCGCCAACGATTGCTTTATTGCCTGGAACAACCATACCTGTCAGCTTGCTTACAAGACGGCTCGTTCGTGCAATTTCAGAGAGAACCAAGGAAGTCTTCGCTCCGAAAAAGTCTTGACGCGTCTCAAGCGCCATCGCCACTTCTTCAATCGCGGTATTCCCTGCCCGCTCACCAATCCCGTTAATCGTGCCCTCAATCTGATCTGCACCGTTCATAATGGCAGCAAGTGCATTCACCGTAGCCATTCCTAAATCATCATGACAATGTGCGCTGAGCTGAACATTTTCAATACCTGGAACTTGTTCTTTCAACGTTTTGAAAATGTTCCCGTATTCATAAGGCGATAAATAGCCTACCGTGTCCGGAATATTGATCACTGTCGCTCCTGCGCGGATCGCCATAGCTGTCACTTCACATAGGAAATCAAGCTCAGTACGTCCTGCGTCTTCTGCTGAAAATTCAATCTTAGAGAAATATTTCTTCGCATAACGGATAGCCGCTTCCGCATTTTCAAGCACTTGCTGCTTATCCATCCGCAATTTGTATTGCCTGTGAATGGGTGAAGTTGCAAGAAATAGGTGCAGGCAAGGATCTTGTGCTCCTTGCAACGCTTCACGAACTGCATCAATATCTTGCTGTCTTGAACGAGAAAGTCCAATGATCGTCGCATTCTTAACAGCACGCGCTACAGCATTCACTGCCGCCAAGTCACCCGGCGACGCAGCAGGAAATCCTGCTTCAATACGGTCCACACCGAGCTTCTCCAATTGATGAGCAATCTCCACCTTTTCCCTTGTGTTCAAATTGACACCCGGTGATTGCTCTCCATCCCGAAGCGTCGTATCAAAGACATAAATCTTTCGCATGGCTGCACCTCCCTAAGATTGTCTTTATCCCAACACCGCTTTAAAGGATGTTAGTGGGCGGATGAGATAAATCCACTTCTTTCATTCTATTCTCATAAAAGGAATGTTATTATTTCTTAATCCAATGCATTAATTCACGAAGCTGAGCCCCAACCACTTCGATCGGATGATTCGCTTCGTTACGACGAGTAGCTGTCAAGAATGCACGGTTTGATTGATTTTCCAAAATAAAGTCGCGAGCAAATTTACCTTGCTGGATATCAGACAATACGTCTTTCATTGCTTTCTTCGTTTCTTCAGTCACAATGCGAGGTCCAGTTACATAATCGCCGTACTCAGCAGTGTTGCTAATGGAGTCACGCATGGTTGCCAGACCGCCTTCATAGATCAAATCTACGATAAGTTTCAGTTCATGCAGACATTCGAAGTACGCCATTTCTGGAGCATAGCCAGCTTCTGTTAAAGTTTCAAAACCTGCTTTAATCAGAGCGCTCACCCCGCCGCAAAGCACCGCTTGCTCACCGAATAGATCGGTCTCTGTTTCTTCACGGAATGTCGTTTCGATAACCCCTGCACGTGTGCAGCCAATTCCTTTAGCATATGCTAGACCAATTTCTTTTGCTTGGCCTGTTGCATCTTGTTCTACTGCAATGAGTCCAGGAACGCCAAAGCCTTCAACATATGTGCGGCGTACCATGTGACCTGGAGATTTAGGAGCTACGAGTAATACGTCGTTATCTTTGGAAGGAACGATTTGCCCAAAGTGTACGTTGAAACCGTGCGCGAACAGAAGTGCAGCACCTTTTTTCAAGTTTGGTTCAATTTCATTTTTGTATACTGACGCTTGTGTTTCATCTGGCATAAGAAGCTGTACAACGTCTGCGCGGCGTGTTGCTTCTGCAACAGACAATACTTCGAACCCGTCTTCTTTAGCTTTTTGGAACGACTTACCCTCACGGAGACCGATGACTACATTAAGACCACTATCACGTAAGTTTTGTGCATGCGCATGTCCTTGGCTTCCATAACCGATAATTGCGATTGTTTTCCCTCTTAATACGCTTAGTTCTGCATCTTGTTCATAGTACAATGTAACTGCCATGTTTAAAGTCCTCCTTTTAGTTAAACCCTTCATAATGAGCGGGTGTTTCAAAGGACCAGCCGGTCTCCAATCAGAGTTCAGCGAAAATCCCTTCAAACACCCGCTCATATGCGGGCATTTGAATCATTTCGTTTTAGCTGAAGTTATGTGTTAACCCCGAATCATTGCAGTCGCTCCAGTACGAGAAAGCTCCCGAATGCCGTAAGGTTTCATAAGCTCAATCATTGCGTCGATTTTTTCTGTATCTCCGATCACTTGAACCATCAAGCTATTGCTGCCGATATCAACAACAGAAGCGCGGAATGTTTCCACGACGCCCATGATTTCAGGTCTTTCTGACGCCCCTGCATTCACCTTAATGAGCGCAAGTTCGCGGGCAACCATCGGCTTGGAACTAAGGTTAACTACCTTAATGACATCGATCAATTTATACAGTTGTTTTTCGATTTGCTCAAGCGTATTGTCGTCACCCAGCGTAACGATGATCATGCGAGATAATCCTTGTTCCTCCGACTGTCCAACAGTAATGCTCTCAATGTTAAATCCGCGGCGGCCGAAGAGACCCGAAACTCGCTGCAAAACACCCGGCTGATCATTCACTAGAACGGAAATCGTATGTCTCGTCGTCATCATTCACAATCCCCCATTACCATTTGATCAATGGTAGAACCTTGAGTTACCATCGGATAGACGTTCGCATCTTTATCAACCACAAACTCTACCACGACTGGCCCTGGTGTATTAAGCGCTTCTTGCCACGCGTCTCTCGCTTCTTCTTTCGTCGTTGCTCGTAATCCTTTTACACCATATGCTTCAGCCAGTTTTACGAAATCTGGACTTCCAGCAAGATCGATATGGCTGTAGCGATTATCATAGATAAGCTCTTGCCACTGGCGTACCATACCAAGTACTTGGTTGTTAATAATGACAATTTTCACCGGTATGTTATTGATCGCACATATGGCCAGCTCTTGCGCGCACATCTGCATTCCGCCATCACCGTTTACTGAGATGACTAGACGATCCGGAAAAGCTTTCTGCGCACCGATCGCAGATGGGAATCCGAAGCCCATCGTACCTAGTCCTCCAGATGTAATCAGTGAACGCGGTTGATTAAATTTGTAATACTGCGCCACCCACATCTGATGCTGACCAACGTCGGTAGTCACGATCGCTTCGCCGTTTGTCGTCTTATTAAGCAGTTCGATAACCCATTGCGGTTTGAGCTTATCATCGGAGTCCATATATTTGTATGGCTTCTCCGCTTTCCATTTCATAATTTGACTTCTCCAAGCATCTGCTTTATCAGATCGTTTCACTTCCTGATTCAGCAGTTCAAGAACGACTTTCACATCGCCGACAATCGGAATATCCGTGTTGACGTTTTTACCGATTTCTGCTGGATCAATATCGATATGAACGACTTTAGCTCTTGGAGCGAATCCATCAATTTTCCCTGTAACCCGGTCATCAAAGCGAGCGCCTAGATTAATGAGCAGATCCGCTTGCTGAATAGCATGGTTCGCTGTATAAGTGCCGTGCATGCCTGGCATGCCCATCCAAAGGTCATGACCGCTTGGAAAACCGCCTAATCCTAGAAGGGTGGTTGTAATCGGAATTTCCGTTCGTTTAACAAATTCATATAATGCTTCATGAGCCCCTGAATATACGACACCGCCGCCTGCCAAAATAACAGGTCTCTCCGCTTCGGCAATCGCTTGAACTACCTTATCAAGCTGGAGTTTGTTAGGTACAACCGTCGGATTATATCCTCGTATATTCACAGACTTCACAGGTTCAAAGAGCGACTTCTCTGCAGATACATCCTTCGGAATATCAATGAGCACAGGCCCTTTGCGTCCTGTTGAAGCAATATGGAAGGCTTCGTGTATGATACGCGGCAAATCTTTAACATCCCGAACTAAGTAGCTATGTTTCGTAATTGGCATCGTTATGCCCGTAATGTCCGCCTCTTGGAACGCATCTGTTCCGATAAGACTCGTCGCTACATTACCGGTAATGACAACAAGTGGAACGGAGTCCATATATGCTGTTGCAATACCAGTCACTAGATTGGTCGCCCCAGGACCCGAAGTAGCGATACACACGCCTACTTTACCGCTTGCTCGTGCGTAACCGTCAGCTGCATGAATGGCGCCTTGCTCATGACGAGTCAGCACATGCTGAAAATCTTCAAATCCATACATTGCATCGTAAATGTATAATACGGCGCCGCCTGGATATCCAAAGACACATTCCACACCTTCCAAAAGCAGGCTTCTAAGCAATATTTCAGAGCCTGTAATGACTTCTGGTTTCATCCATTTCTCACGTAATTGTTCTGTCGATCGCACTTCTGGAGTTTGCGCGTTCATAAGTTCATCCTCCTCCCAAAAATTACATTTTGCTTACACCTGGAAGTAACAAAAAAACCTTTCATCCCAAGAAACAGGATTATCCTATTTCGAGGGACGAAAGGTTTGATCTTCCGTGGTACCACCCAATTTTGCTCAGACACTTTGCAGTGACAAGCCTTAGCGAGTAAAAGAAATGTACCTTCTACTCAAAGTCTGTAACGTAGACCGTACGATTTTCCCTAATAGGACAAATGGTCTTTTCAGGAAAACAGCTCCGAGGTGAGCTCGTATATAAGGGATTTTGATGGAAGTCGCAGCAGTTCCTTCCACTCTCTGAACAAAAGAGCCCTTAAAACTTCGTCCTCATCATTGCCGATGAATATTTCGTTAAAATGTTATGAACATTATATGACTCATCCAAATCATAAGTCAATTACTTTTTTCATAATTTTTTACTTCATAAGAGCATTCTTCCGTTTCCTTCATATGATGAATTAATGCGGGTCGATACGCCCTGCAGGAAGGGAGGAATTTGCGATATGATCCGTTATCGAAGACCGAAACAAGACGATCCTGTTATTATTCGGTTGATCGAAACCGAACTTGTCCCGTTATCTCATTTGCCGAAAGATGAGCTTATGAAGATTAAGAAAGATTTACCTAAACGTCTAAGCGGCGGTGTAACACTCGTTGCATCGAAACAATATGAGTCGGGCGCCATCGGTTTTGTGCATTTTATGCTGCATGGTGATCTTTTATACATTGATTTGATGGCTGTCACACCCGCCGAACAAGGTAAGCGACATGGCAAAATGCTGATGGCACATGCAGAAAATTTTGCTTGTTCCCGCGGGTGTATACGTGCCAAAGTAATGGTCGATGCAGGTAATGAGCAGGGCCACTCATTTTATAAAAAAATGGGATATTACACCGTGCGTTTCATCCCTCAAACCCAATGCTTTGAGCTTGAAAAAATGCTTTTCCATCGCAAGGCTGTTTATTAATAGAATCCACCGTAACCGTAACCATAGCCTGGATAACCATAACCGTAGCCGCCATAACCATAACCGCCATAGCCATAGCCTGGATAACCGTATGCAAAAGGTGAAGTGCCGATGGCGAGCAAATCAAACAAAACAAGAGGTACTATCGCTTTCGTATGGGCCTTTTTACTATTCTTTTTCAAAATAAGACGATTACCAGAGATGCGAAGCAGCTTGCCAGTCACAACGCTTCCGTCTTTTTTCAACGCATAAATTGTTTTGCCCACAAGCTTTTCGGCTTGTTTCTTGTCAACTAACCTCTTCATATAATCCCTCCTCCAAAATTGTTCATTTCATACTATTCAAAAGTCTAACAGGAGGTCTGTATATTAGTCCTACTCAAGGAAGTTAAGGCACAACTCAAGGAAGTTAAGGCACATATGTGGGATTTCAATAAAAAAACTGCAGTATGGGTCGAAAAATCATTCAACCAACACTGCAGCATTTTGCGTTCTTCTATATCATATTTGCTAGCGTTTACTAGGATCGTATGGTTCACCGAGTGAAGATGGAGCCTTAGAACGTCCAACAGCTCCTGCCAACACGATGATCGTAAGCACGTAAGGAATCATGAAAATAAATTCTTGCGGTATATTCTGGGACCAGTCAAACAATTGAACATAGTTCCGGATTGCCTGCGAGAATCCAAAGAACACAGCAGCTCCAAACGCACCAAGCGGATTCCATTTACCAAAAATCATAGCAGCAATCGCAATATAGCCTTGTCCGGAAATTGTATTGTGAGCAAATGTGCTTGTTGTCGTAAGCGTAATCGTCGCCCCGCCAATACCTGCAAGCGCGCCGCTCAGCATAACCCCGATATAACGCATACGCAGCACTTTAACGCCTAAAGTATCTGCGGCACTCGGATGTTCACCTACTGCTCGAAGACGAAGTCCAAACGGAGTTTTGTATAATACATAATACGTAACTGCCACCAGTACAAAAGCTAAATACGTTGTCGGATAGGAATTGAATATTCCTTCCCCGATCACTGGAATTTTAGACAAGAACGGAATGGCAAACTTATTGAAACCTTCTGTAATAAGCGGGCTCTCCCCTGAACCGTCAAAAATCAATTTAACTAAATAGAGTGTACTGCCAGTTGCTAAAAAGTTAATAACGGTACCGCTGATCGTCTGATCCGCTTTAAATGTGATCGAAGCGACGGCATGAATGAGCGAACCCAATACGCCAATAATAATTGCGGCGATGACCCCAATCCAAGGTGATAATCCGCCTAGCCCAGCCTCTTGAGCGAAATAGGTTGCGACTGCAGAACCGAAAGCTCCGAAAACCATCAGTCCTTCAAGCCCGATATTAATAACCCCTGAACGTTCTGAGAAAATACCGCCCAGCGCGGTAAAGATAAGCGCAGTTGAAAATACAAGCGTCGTATTGAGCAATTGCCCGAGTGTGATCAGATCCATTTACAACACCTTCTCTTTCTTGCGCTTGCCATAAAAAGGTCCCAGCACCCAGCGCACGATTCCCTGAGCTGCAATGAAGAATATGATTGCGCCAATAACGATTTTAACCAGTTCAGGCGGAACGTCGGCACCAAAACTCATTCCAGCAGAACCATAGGTTAATGTTCCATACAGTATAGCGGCTAATAAAACACCAAACGGATTGTTCATACCAAGCAAAGCAACAGCGATTCCGTCGAACCCGTATCCTGGGGAAGATGCAAACACACTTTGATATTGGAATACGCCAAGCACTTGAAACGCCCCAGCTAAACCAGCAAAAACACCGCTTATAAACATCGTTTTAATAATGTTGCGGCCTACATTAATACCGGCATACCCCGCCGCATTCGGATTGAGTCCTACTGCACGCACTTCATAACCTTGCTTCGTTTTCCAAAGATAAACATAGAAGAACACTACCGCTACTAAAGCGATTAATGTACCCCAGTGGAGTCTAGCATTTCCGAATATTCCTGTTAAGAAATGAATAGAGATCGAAGCAGTAGGCGCTATATTCTCAGACTGCTGCGTTCCTGGTACTAGCAGAAAATGATTCACGACGTAGTTCGCCCCATAGAAACCGACCCAGTTCATCATGATCGACGTAATAACTTCGTTGATGCCGCGCTTCGCTTTTAGAAAACCGACGATCGCAGCCCATAATCCGCCAAATAATCCACCTGCAATCACAGCAAGCGGTGCATGAATATAAAATGGCAACCCTGTAAACTTAATGCCTACAAATGTAGCCGCAGTCATCCCAATAAGGAGCTGCCCATCAGCACCGATATTAAATAGGCCTGCACGGAATGCAAAAGCGACAGCAAGACCAGTCAGAATAAACGGCGTCATTTCACGGATTGCTTCACCAAAGTCATACATGTCCCCAAATACTTGAGTAAATAGCGAGGAATATGCAAGAATCGGGTCATAACCTCCGACAAGCATAACGATCGCACCAACGAAAAGCCCCATAATGACCGCAGCCACAGGAACGATATAATTATCTAGCGTAAATATTTTCCGAAATTTATCCACGATCATCACCTACCCGTTTCTTGCTGCCTGCCATCATTAGACCGAGCTCTTGATCGTTAGTCTCTTCAGGCAATACCTCACCAACGATTTTCCCTTCGTAAATGACGGCGATCCGATCAGACACATTCATAATTTCATCAAGTTCAAAAGAAATGAGAAGGACTGCTTTACCTTGATCGCGCTGAGCAATTAGCTGCTTCTGCACAAACTCAATCGCCCCAACATCTAGACCGCGAGTCGGCTGAGCCGCGATAAGGAGTTCCGGGTTCTTATCAATTTCACGAGCAATAATCGCCTTTTGCTGATTACCGCCTGAAAGCGAACGTGCTTTTGTCTCAATACTAGGTGTCCGAACATCAAATTGCTCTATTAGTTTTTGAGCATTATTATTAATCGCTTCCGCATTTAAGAAACCGCCTTTGTTGTAAGGAGGCTTATAATAGGTTTCGAGCACTAAATTTTCGCTCACAGTAAAATCAAGTATCAAACCATGTTTATGGCGGTCTTCTGGTATATGAGAAACTCCTTGTTCCGTAATTTTACGTGGAGGTAGATTGCTGATTTCTTTGCCCAACATCATTATTGAGCCCTTATCAATCTTACGAAGCCCTGTAATGGCTTCAATTAATTCACTTTGTCCGTTCCCATCAACACCGGCAATCCCTAGAATTTCTCCTGCTCTCACTTCGAAACTAAGTCCGCTCAGCACAGAAATACCGTCTTTGTTCTTAGACACAACATCGCTTACTTTAAGGACTGTCTCACCAATGGTTGGAGCCTTCTTATCCACTTTAAAGGTTACGTTACGGCCCACCATTTTCTCAGCCAGATCACTAGGCGTTGTCTCACTTGTTTTTACCGTATCGATCACTTTACCTCTGCGGATAATCGTTACTGTATCTGAAATTTGCATAATTTCCTTAAGCTTATGAGTAATTAGAATAATCGACTTCCCTTCGGAAACGAGCCGTTTCATAATATCCATAAGCTCAGCAATCTCTTGCGGTGTTAGAACAGCTGTTGGTTCGTCAAAAATCAAAATGTCGGCGCCGCGATAGAGCGTTTTAATAATTTCAACACGCTGCTGCATACCTACGGATATATCTTGAATTTTCGCATGCGGATTCACTTGCAAACCGTACTGCTCTGACAGTTTTGTCACTTGTTCCGCTGCCGACTTATAGTCGATATTGAATCCTTTTTTCGGCTCCATACCAAGGATAATATTTTCTGTTACGGTAAAAGGCTCTACAAGTTTGAAATGTTGATGAACCATTCCAATTCCTAGCTCTATAGCTTTATTCGGGCTATCAATGACTACCGGTTTACCGTTCACTTCAATGCTTCCTTCATCGGGTTGATAGAGTCCGAACACAATATTCATTAGAGTCGATTTGCCTGCACCGTTTTCTCCGAGCAGAGCGTGAATCTCGCCTTTGTGCAATTGCAAGCTAATGGAGTCGTTCGCGACGATGCCGGGAAAGCGCTTCGTAATTTGCTTCAGCTCAACGACAGGGGTCGCAGCATTCATGAGATCACCCTCACCTAGTTTATTAGTAATTAAGTATTAGACGTAAGAACAAGGCCAGTTAATTAACTAGCCTTGTCGTTTTTGATTTCGTACTTATCTATACTGCATTTATGTGTTTAAAAACCGTAAACTGCCTTAAGCATTATTCAGCAGGTACTTTGATTTCTCCACTAATAATTTTTTGTTTGTACTCTTCCACTTTAGCAAGAACATCTGCTGGAACGTTTTTCTTCGATGTGTCAGGAAGTCCTACACCGTTTTGTTTCAAACCAAGCACTTCCGTCTTACCGCCTTGGAATGTTCCGTCGATCACTTCTTGAGTTACTTTCTTAACAGCCTCGTCTACGCGTTTAACCATAGATGTCAGTGTTACATCATCACCAAATTCAAGGGATTGGTCTTTATCTACACCGATAACCCATACTTTGCTTCCGCCTTGTTTGTTGCGGGATGTTGCTTCGTTGAACACACCGTTACCTGTTGAACCTGCAGCAGGGAACACAATGTCAGCGCCATCATTATATAGAGTAGCTGCCAGTGACTTACCGATATCGGGTTTGTCAAATGCACCTGCATAAGTGATTTTCACTTCGGCATTAGGGTTTACTGCTGCAACACCTGCTTTAAAGCCTACTTCGAAGCGTTTAATAACTGGGCTTTCCGCTCCGCCGATAAAACCAACTTTGTTGGTCTTCGTCATCATACCTGCAACAACACCAACTAAGAAAGAACCTTCATTCTCAGCGAATGTTACCGACTGAACATTTGGAGCATCAACTACACTATCGATAATTGCAAGCTTCGAATTTGGATTCTCTGTAGCAACTTGTTTAACAGCATCGCCAAGTGAGAAGCCGATCCCCCATGTCAAGTCATAGTTGTCTTTAACAAATTTATTGAGATTAGGATTGTAGTCTGAATCTGATTTACTTTGCAAATATTTAATGTTTATACCTTTATCTTTATTAAGTGCTTCTAAGGCTTCCCAAGCAGATTGGTTAAACGATTTGTCATTTACCCCGCCTACGTCAGTTACCATACCAATTTTGATACCTGATTTGTTGCTAGAACTGCTCTTGCTTCCGCACCCTGCTAGGATTACGGACATAGCAAGAACCATGACCAAAGAAAGCTTGAATACCTTGTTCATCTTAATCCCCCTTATTTGTTTAAATATACTTGTAACCCTCTTAAATCATTCAATATCTACCGCAGAAAATCCTTCAAAAATAACAGAATGGAAAAAATTAATTAGAATTCACCATAATTCGCCATTTCGATCCACCGCATTCATAACATATTTTAGTAATATTGTGAATGATCTTTCCGAATAATTGCGAATAATATTATTAATCATATACTAAATCCCCTATTACTCTATAAAGACAAAAAAATAAGGCTGCCCATCACTGGGCAACCTTATTTGTATAAAGTATAAGCTTATTAAGCGTTAATTTTTTCTTTCGCTGCATTAGCGATAGAGTTAAATGCATTGATATCATTTACCGCAAGATCAGCAAGCATTTTACGGTTGATGTTGATACCTGCAAGTTTCAAACCATGCATCAATTTGCTGTAAGAAAGTCCATTCATACGAGCTGCTGCATTGATACGAACGATCCACAATTTGCGGAAGTTGCGTTTTGTTTGACGACGGTCACGGTATGCGTACACAAGGGACTTCATGACCTGTTCTTTTGCAGTTTTAAAAATGCGATGTTTAGAGCCAAAGTAACCTTTAGCAAGTTTCAATACTTTTTTATGACGACGACGAACAACGAATCCGCCTTTAACTCTTGCCATTATAAAATACCTCCTAGTATGTTAGTTGTTCAATTATTTGATATTAGCTAGACCTTGTTTCAAACGTCTTACATCTCCAGGAGCCATAACAGGGTTAGATCCAAGGACACGTTTTGCACGTTTGGATTTGTGGGACAACAAATGGTTTTTGTAAGCTTTGAAGCGAGTCACCTTACCAGTTCCGGTAATTTTAAAGCGGCCTTTCAGGCTGCTGTGTGTTTTCATTTTAGGCATTGTATTTCCTCCTCTTAATTTTTAGGTGCCAAAATCATGATCATGCTGCGACCTTCCAGTTTAGGTACACGTTCAACCGTTGAAATCTCAGCAACTTCATCTTTGACGCGTTCCAAAATTTTCTGGCCGATATTCGCATGAGTGATCTCACGACCACGGAAACGCACGGAGCATTTCACTTTGTCACCGTCTTTTAGAAATTTGATTACATTGCGAAGCTTCGTTTGGAAATCGTGCTCTTCGATGTTAGCGCGGAACCATACTTCTTTGATATCAACGATTTTTTGATTTTTACGAGCTTCTTTTTCTTTCTTCTGTTGTTCATAGCGGAACTTGCCGTAATCCATAATCCGGCACACGGGCGGTTTAGCGGTTGGAGCCACATTCACTAGATCCAAATTCAAATCAGCAGCCATTTGCAGCGCTTCACGAATCGGTTTAATGCCGATTTGTTCACCTTCCGGCCCGACTAAACGAACTTCCTTAGCTCGTATTTCCTCATTGATCAAATGTTCCTTACTGATAACTCTCCACCTCCAAATGGTTAAACAATTTCCCCTCTCGTTAGAGGAGCATATGATTACATTCGTAATCTTAAAAATTAAAAGGGATGCAGGTCTCATCAACCCACATCCCTAAGATCATCATTCTACATGAAAGTAACATTCATTAATGATCGGATTTAGGACCAGCCAACATTTGTATTGGTCAGGTGAGAAGCGGGCTTCTGCTTAACAATCCTTATTCGTATTACATACTTAATTAATATATCATCTGATTATATTCAAGTCAAGTCATTAAATTAACCTTTTTGTACTTCTTCCAATCTGACGACACGCGTATGCTTCGTATGACTCCACGTTTTATTGTTTTGAGTGAAGAATGCATAGAACGTAATCGGCCACCATGAAAGCAGGTACAGAGGGAACAAGATTAAATAAGCGTATACCTTCTTAAATGTAACTTTCTCTAATATAAGTGAAGCTGCAAAAGTAAAGACATTCGCAGCGATAGCTACAAAGCCAGCCCACGCAGGCAAATAACTGTATAAATTCGCTACATTAGGTCCCTTAAAGAAGGCAGTATCAATCCAGATAAAAGCCGTCAACAAAAACGTAATAAACACGATGTATACGTTCAAGCCATACAAAGCCATATCCAGTTTTACAATACTTCTCTCTTTAATGCTCTTCCAGAACAGCGGGAAGAAATATTTGCGTGCCACTGTAAAATGGCCTTGCATCCAGCGTAAACGCTGGCGAGCAGACGCTTTAAATGTAAGCGGCTTTTCATCAAAGAGCTTCGCATCATAGTTGAACACCGGATGAACACCGCGTTCTACACAGCGCATTGTAAATTCCAAGTCTTCGACCAAGCTTGTTGCACCCCAGCCCATTTCTTTAAGAAGCTCAGTCTCGAACACCATGCCTGTACCACCAAGGAAGTTCGCCATCTTCAAGTTTTGGCGGGGCAGCTGCCATAGGCGGTTACAGTACCAGTAAGAAATACCGTATGCTGCCGTAATCCAAGAGTCCTCTGGATTTTTGGTATCAATGTACCCTTGAATAACACGCGCGCCCGAGCAAAGATCGTTATTAACTTCTTTCAAGAAATCAGGATGAGCTAAGTTATCCGCGTCAAACATCACGATCGCATCGAATTGACGAGGCATTTTCCAAAGTTCCTTAAGCATCCATTCAATCGCATAACCTTTACCGCGCTGATTGGAATTGACACGAATGCACGCATTCATGCCGTGGCTTCTTACTACATCTGCCGTACCATCTGTGCAATTATCACAAATAACGAACACTTCATACATTTCTTTCGGATAATTAAGCTGCTTCAGGTTTTCCATCAGCGCTCCGATTACTTTTTCTTCGTTATGCGCTGCAACTAACACAGCGAACGTTTTCGTTGGCGGGAAATGTTGTTTTTTCTTATTCCTGCGCAAACCAAACAAAGAGAACACAAATTGATATACACCAATCACTGCCAAGAACACTTGTAGTGATATAACGATGGCGTCTAACATGTTCCTCTGTTACCCCCTTTTTTGACCCCACATTTTTTTCTTTTCTGTCTTTTCTCTAATCTTTTTCTAATGTGCCCCATTAAAAATCATTTTTACAGTATACTACTTACTGTCACCAATGTCTAAACTGCAAATACAACATATCGATTTTCTATAGTTTTCATCCTTTTGTCAAAACTCTAAAAAGTTCTTCTAATGGAGTATTTGGCAGTTATGTCGACTTATCAGGTCTATCCTTCCTCATTCGCTAACCTGAAGGCGGTTAGTTCTTATTTTCATCCATTTTCTTAATTTTTATTTCATGAAACTTCTGTTTTTGTGAATAAACAACTTATAATTTGTGATCTATATTCATTAAACGACGAAAACATGGAAAAAGTTTTGCAAAAAGTTTTTACAAAAAATTTTATTAAATTTTAATGTTTATTTGTTATGATGTGAGACACGGTATACCATTTCGATTCATTGTTCTTGAAAAGGTTATAAATTCAACATATGATTAAGCTAGCCCATTTAGGGAGGAATGACATGCCGGGTTTATTCTCGAAACTGTTACGTCTAGAACATCAAATTTTTGTATGGATCAACGGGCGATTACACAATCGTTTTTTAAATTTTTGGCTATACTACGTAACATATCTAGGAGGAGCAACGTTTACTATTGCAGCCAGTTTATTGATCTGGCTATTTGCTCCCGCGCCTTGGAAACAAATTGGACTTCAGGCATTGGTCGCTCTGTCTGTAAGTCATATCCCTGTAGTGATTGCCAAAAAATTGTATCCAAGATTAAGACCTTATTTAGCTTTTCCCGGCACGAACACATTTCGTAATCCATTAAAAGATCACTCTTTTCCATCAGGACACACAACTGCGATTTTTTCTGTAACCGTCCCGTTTATGGGGCTAGATCCGATATTGACTGCAATATTAATTTTTATAGCGTTCAATGTAGCCATTTCTCGGATATATTTGGGTTTACATTACCCGTCTGACGTATTGGCTGGAGCAACCATTGGTTCCTTAGTCGCTTTTGGAACAGTTGCATTATGGACATAAAGCCGATATGGTTATACTTATGGAGAACATTGCAGGAATAGGTGAAATGCAGTGCGAAAAAAACGAGTGTTAATCTTATCTGAAGGATTTGGGGCAGGACATACTCAAGCGGCATACGCTCTTTCCAGCAGCCTACGTAAGCTCTCCACAAATGTGCAAACTAGAGTGCTGGAGCTTGGAAGTTTTCTGAATCCCAAAGTTGCTCCTTTAATTATTACGGCTTACAAAAAAACGGTGACGAAACAACCTAGACTTGTTCGATTGGTCTATCGCCATCAATATAAAAAATCGCTAAATCGGTTGACGACGCTTGCATTGCATCGGCTCTTTTATACACACACTCAAAATATTATTAAGCAGCTTCGTCCCGATGTCATCGTATGTACGCACCCCATTCCAAGCGCGGTCATTTCTCGTCTGAAACGTCTAGGCTCGCTTAATATTCCGCTTAGTACGGTTATTACGGATTATGATGCCCACGGAACTTGGATTAGTCCTGAAGTAGATTTATATCTGGTATCTACAGGCGAGGTCAAATCGAAGCTGCTGATGCGCGGGGTGAATCCGCATAAGATTCAAGTTACGGGTATTCCAATTCATCCTAATTTCTATGAACATCCAAGCAAGGAGCAAATTCGCGCTACATTTCAATTGAAAGAGATGCCTACTGTACTCGTTATGGGAGGCGGCTGGGGATTGATGGATGATAGTGTCGTTAATGATTTCTTGACTCGGTATCGGGAAAGTGTGCAGATTATTTTTTGTCTAGGCAACAACGAAAAAGCTCTGCGCAAAATGGAAGACAACCCGATGTTCAATCACCCTAATATTCATAAGATTGGTTTCACGCGTCAAGTTGATAAATTAATGGAAGTGTCTGATCTTCTGATTACGAAACCAGGCGGAATGACTTGTACGGAAGGACTGGCAAAAGGAATTCCGATGCTCTTCTATCACCCGTTGCCTGGACAAGAGGAAGAGAATTGTCAGTACTTTACCGCGCAAGGCTGGGGAGAACCGATCAGTTCACTTGAAGTGGTGGAGAAATGGATGGATCAGCTCATTCATCATTATCCAGACATCACGCTTAAGCGTAAGCAGAATCTTGAGCAAATCGCCAAATATTTTCCGATGCAAAGTGCCCAAAGCATTATTGAGTTGCTTGAAGATACAAAGGTGCCCTTCTAACGAAGGGCACCTTTGTTTGTTATTTGTATTTGTTCAGACGACTCATTTCGTAGTTACGGAGAGCCTCTTCGCCAACAATGACTTCACAACGATGGATGTTCATGCCTTGTCCAACAAATTTACTCTCATACTCGGTCATCACATGCTCTTCATTGATACCGTCACGGTGCAAATTCAAACTAATATTCGTCATCTGCAGTCCGAAATCAGCGAATGAATTCAGTGAGAATTCAAACAACGTCTGTGAATCCGTTTTGAAATGAATTTCGCCGCGTTCATTTAATATTTCTTTGTATCGTGCTAAAAATCTAGGGTGTGTTAATCTGCGTCTAGCATGTCTTGCCTTTGGCCATGGATCACTGAAATTGAGGAAAATTCGCTCGATTTCATTAGGGGCAAAAACCTCTTCAATCTGTTCAATGTTGGTCAGCGCAAGCTTTACATTAGGAGGAGTTACCCCTTCTTCTTGCTCATTCCATACAGCTCTCGCCTTCTCACTGGCACGACGTATGAGCTCGTCATACATATCAATTCCAATAAAATTAATATTAGGATATTTAATACTCATCCCGCTAATGAACTGTCCTTTACCCATTCCCAGTTCAACATAAATAGGACGATCGTTGCCAAAAAGCTCTGCCCAACGTCCCTTGTATTGTTTAGGATCCAGAACAACTAAGTCCTTCTGTGCCTCCAAATTTTCTCGAATCCCTTTTTTACCGCGTAAACGCATGTTATTCCTCCGTTTTCATCTTTCCACTGTCTGTTTTCTACTGCACTATTGTGCCTAAGTTTTTCCCAAAAGTAAAGAACGAACAAAAAAGGAACCTTACCGAGCAGGAGGCTGGTAAAGTTCCTTTTTTATATTTGGAATTGGGGTCCAACAACTTTAATTATCTATTAGTCTACATGATTTTTAGGTAAAAAATCAAATGTCTTTTCAAATGCATTGCGAATTTTTCTGCGGGCAGATGCCTCTATTTCTGAGTTACCATGATACTTCACTCCTGTAAGCGCTAACGCTTCATCAGGTGTTAAATCGACCGAAATGACTTCATTCTCGGCCCGAACATAAGAATTCATGTTTATCACCTCACGGTTTTATAATTTCCGAGCGTCACGAAATGATGAATTCTAATGTGGTTGAATTAAATGGTTTAGTTTTGACGCTAAGTTAAATATAACATATCATGTAAGGTATTGCAAGTTGAAAACGCCTGTTATCGAACAAAATGTTGGTATTACAAAGCAGTACGATTCCTTTTTTTTCACGATTTTTGATACAATAGTAAATACAAAACCAATTTCATATTAACGTCTTCAAAGGAGTTTCTTATGATACAAGAACTGTTGAATCCTCCAATGCTATGGGGAGATAAACGATTCCATACATGGAATTACGAAATGCAAAATCAATTCGGCGAGAAAGTGTTCAAAGTTATGCTCGATGCCGGATTCACATGTCCTAACCGGGACGGATCGATCGCCAAAGGCGGTTGCACATTTTGCAGTGCGCGCGGCTCAGGCGATTTCGCCGGAAGTCGCCGTGACGATCTTGTCACTCAATTTAATACGATTCGTGATCGTCAGCATTTGAAATGGCCGAACGCGAAATATATCGGTTATTTTCAAGCCTATACGAACACCTATGCACCTGTTGAAACTCTTCGCGAGTATTTCGAAGTTATTCTCGAGCAGCCAGGCGTAGTCGGTCTGTCTATTGCGACTCGTCCAGACTGTCTGCCAGATGACGTAGTGGAATATCTCGCCGAGCTTAACAAGCGTACTTACCTGTGGGTTGAGATGGGACTGCAAACGATCCACGAATCTACTTCTAACCTGATTAACCGTGCTCATGATACACAGTGCTATCTAGATGCTGTTGAGAAGCTTCGGAAGCACAATATTCGAGTCTGCGCGCACATTATTTATGGATTGCCGCAAGAAACGCATGAAATGATGTTGGAAACAGGCCGTGCGGTCTCTAAAATGGATGTGCAAGGAATCAAAATCCATCTGCTTCACCTGATGCGTAAAACACCAATGGTTAAACAGTATGAAGCAGGATTGCTGCAATTTTTAGAGAAAGACGAATACGTGAAGCTTATTGTGGACACGTTGGAATTTTTACCGCCAGAAATGATTGTCCATCGCTTAACCGGTGACGCGCCACGCGATCTGCTTATCGGACCTATGTGGAGTCTTAAAAAATGGGAAGTGCTCAATGCAATTGACGCCGAACTTAAAGCGCGCGACACATGGCAGGGCAAATTGTGGAGGGAGTCCTAAATGGGGTTCCTTTCTGTCCTAAGCTATACTCAGAAACTTATCAAGGAACGTCTGCAGCCTGGAGAAGCTGCAATTGACGCCACACTCGGGACAGGCGCAGACACTTTATTTTTAGCAAAAACAGTTGGCCGTAAAGGTAAAGTATTCGGATTCGATATTCAGGAAGAGGCGCTGCAGTTGACGAAGGATCGACTCTCCAAAGAAGATCCAGCTAGTATTGCTGACGTAACGCTTCTACTCAAATCCCACGCCTTAATGAAAGAAGCATTGCCGCTGGAGCTGCATGGCAAGATCGGGGCTGTTATGTTCAACCTCGGCTATCTGCCTGTCAGCGGTGCCAACCAGAAATTAATTACGCTTACTGACAGCACAATTACTGCACTAGAATCCTCACTAGATGTGCTTCGCCCGAGAGGGGTTATTACTGCTGTACTGTACCCAGGTCATAAGGGTGGTGATCAAGAAGCTTCTGCGGTTGAGTCATGGGCCGCAAATTTGCCTCAGACGATCGCACAGTCGATCATCTATCGCCAGCTGCAAAGGCCTAATGCTCCTTATTTAATCGCTTTAGAGAAAAAATAATAAAATATACAGCAATGGCTTGATGGCATACGCATTCATTCGAACATTAGAGGAGATGTGAAATGAAGACGAAGCCTTATCCATTACGATTTCAACCTGAATTCAAAGAACGTGTTTGGGGCGGCAGAGCCCTAGAAATGTTCCGTTTAACTCCGCCTGAAGGCCAAATAGGTGAAGGATGGATGATTGCGGATCATCCGAACGGTACTACTCATGTTGTAAACGGCGAACTAACTGGGCTCGGTCTGAACAAAATACGCGAGAAATTCGGTACGGAGTGGTTTGGGACCAAAGGATTTTCGGATGTAAATGGCCGTTTCCCGCTTCTCATCAAGCTTCTCGATTGCAACGATGATTTGTCTGTTCAAGTTCATCCTGCGGATTATTATGAAGGATTGCCGAAGGGTGAACTTGGCAAATCAGAATTGTGGTACATTCTAGCAGCAAAACCAGACGCTAAAATCATTTATGGTCTGAAAGACGGCGTTACACGAGAGTCACTTCAGAGAGCTATTGACGATGGCAAAATCATTAATGAGCTTCAAGCCATTTCTGTCCAAACAGGTGATGCCTTCTATATTCCTGCAGGAACCGTACATGCACTATGTGCAGGCATCGTTGCAGCTGAGATTCAGCAAAACTCCGATACTACCTATCGCCTCTATGATTATGACCGACCTGGACTTGACGGTAAGCCTAGGGAACTCCACATTGAACATTCACTAAATGTTATTGCATATGACGGAGCAGGAGCTGCTTTAATAAAGCCAACGGATGCTGCACCAAATTACTGGTTACCCCTCACTCACTCACCTTACTTCATCGTTGAAAAAGGAATTGTTAATGGATCTTGGAGTTTATCGACACCATCTCACAGCTTCACTATACTCGTCATTTGCGAGGGTGAAGGACTTATTGGGTACAGCGATGGTTCAGAGCCTTTTGAAGCAGGACAGTGCTTTCTGCTCCCTGCAAACTTAGGAGAGTACATATTAGAAGGGCAATCTGCCATCCTTCGTTCTTATCTCCCTTTATAGAAGTTGACATAGTACTAGATTGATGCATTACCATTACCTAGTAGAGGATTGTGATATTCTTGAAGGATCATTCTTTTATAATGAGAGACCCGCAAGGCGTCGATATTTTTGTCCATCATTGGTTGCCCGAAGACAATAATATGACTGTAAAAGGAATCGTTCTCATTTCACATGGGATGGCTGAGACAGCGGAACGCTATACCCGTTTTGCATCTGAGCTCGTTCGTCACGGATATATCGTGTACGCTCATGATCAGCGCGGACATGGACAGACCGCAGGACATATACACAACTTGGGATACCTAGGTGAGGATGGGTTCAATTGGATGGTGCGCAACATCATCCAGTTGAAAACATTAATCACCCAGAAACATCCGGGACTTCCGCTCTTTTTGCTAGGACACAGTATGGGTTCATTTTTAACACAAAAAGTAATGTACGACAGTCCGGAAGGATTCTCCGGATTTATTCTGTCGGGTACGAACGGCAAACAAAGTATGTTGAAGGCTGCTAAAGCGATCGCTCTATTGCAGTCAAAATTGCAGGGTGTTCGCCATCCAAGTGTACTTCTCAACACGCTCATTTTTGGCGGATACAACCGTGCATTCTCACCAGCCCGAACAGCGTTCGATTGGCTGTCGCGCGATCCAGATGAAGTCGATAAGTACATCGATGATCCATACTGCGGAGCAATTAGCAGCAGCGATTTCTTTCTTAATTTCTTCCGCTTGCTGGAGGAAATTCATAGACCTGCAAATATGGCTAAAATTCAAAAGGATATACCTATATACGTGTTTAGCGGAGATCAAGACCCTGTCGGGATGAACGGAAAAGGCGTGAAACGATTAGTTACTGTTTATCGTGAGCTTGGTTTGCAAGATATCGAGTGTAAGCTCTATCCTGGCGGACGACACGAAATGCTCAATGAAATTAACCGAGATGAAGTCACGCATGATGTGATTGCCTGGCTGAATCGGCATTTGCCTAATTATGCATCCTGAATATACAAAGAAACAGCTAAACCATCAAGGTTTAGCTGTTTCTATGATTTTAGTGTATAGCTCCCGCCCTAGAGAGGGGCATTGTATAATATAACGGTTTTGCCTGTTCATTGTGCTGATACAGCACGATCAGTAAAGTCTCTTCTGGAGCTTCTGGAGCGGTAGGCGAAAACGGAAGCACTTCAAACACGGCATACTTTTGCAGATCTCGTTCCGTTAATCCAAAAGCAGCAAACTGCTCGGAAACCCGTTCTGGATACTTCACAACCGTTTTAATATGCCGGCTCCATTCGTCCTTACTCATCATAGAATCCCACCATATTTTACGCGGCTTATATTTGTGATTGAGGAAATAGTCCAGCTTCATCAGTCCCAGAATGACATCCATCCGATCTGTTTTACGCCATACTAGAAATGAATATAGACGTGTGAACAAATCTTCTAGCTGATGACCGATTTTTTGCCAACCTTGAGCTTCCCAGTAATCCCCGAACTCTTGGAAAAAGTCAAACGGTGATGTGAACTCGTGTTTCAATAAATAATGAATAGTATTGTCCATTCGGTGCGCATTCCAATACTTCTCCAGCACGTCCTCTAGTCGTTTCAACCGAACGATATCTGAAAATGGAAGAATGTCGTTGCCGAGTATTTCATAAGGCGCATGATCCATGTATATGTAGTTATATTTATGGGCATCGATTCGCATCCCTGTTCCCCGAAGCATTTTAAGGAAACCTAACTGCAGTTCTTCAGGTCCCAAAGCAAACACATCGTTGAACGTTTTCCGGAATGTATTGTAATCTTCTTGCGGGAGTCCAGCAATTAAGTCTAAGTGCTGATCAATTTTACCGCTCTGCTTAATCTTCGTTACTGTGCGGGAGAGCTTCGTAAAGTTTTGACGCCGCTTCACCAGATCGTTCGTCTCATCGTTAGTCGATTGGACACCAATTTCAAAACGGAATATGCCAGGCGGCGCATTCTCAGCGAGATAGTCCAGCACCTCAGGCCGCATAATATCTGCTGTAATTTCAAATTGAAACACGCAGCCTCTGTGATTCTCAATTAGAAATTTGAACATTTCGAGCGCATAATCCCGTTTAATATTAAATGTTCGGTCCACGAATTTAATGAGCTTCGCTCCATGATCAATCAAATAGAGCAGATCCTGCTTCGTTCGTTCGATATCGAAATAGCGCACTCCGACTTCAATGCTGGATAGGCAAAATTGGCAATTGAACGGACAACCCCGGCTTGTCTCGAAATAGACGACTCGCTTGCCCAAATCGGGAATATCTTCGGCAAAACGGTGAGGCGTTGGGATATCGTTAAGATCTATTTTCGGCCGAGGAGGAGTAATAATCACTTCGTCCCCTTTACGATAGGCAAGCCCATATACAAAATGGAACTTTCTAGTCGTGCTTATCTCTTGGAGCAGATGATGAAACGTCTCTTCGCCTTCGCCCATAACGATGAAATCAACATTAGGGAGACGATTCATCCAGTATTCCGTGTCGTACGATACTTCGGGTCCGCCAAGCACAATTTGCACTTCGGGACGTACTTTTTTCAGCACGTTAATGACTTCTATCGTCTCTTCGATATTCCATATATAACAGGAGAATCCGATCACGTCGCCTCCGCGCTGATAAAGATCAGACACGATGTTCATCACAGGATCTTTAATCGTATATTCCACAATATCGATATCGAAATCTTGTTGGCTAAATGCTTTCAAATAGCGAAGTGCAAGAGAAGTATGAATATACTTCGAGTTAAGTGTCGTTAAAATGACTTTCATAACTCACGATCCTTCATTCATAATCAGCGGCAAAGCTGTCTATATTCTGATTCTGAAAAAACTGCAAAAACGGTGCCCCGTACTTGCGGAATTTGACCTCTCCAACCCCTTTAATGTTCAGCATATCTCGTTCCGTCACAGGGCATACCACACTCATCTCTCTTAATGTCGCATCGTTAAAAATAATATATGAAGGCACCTTCTCTTTGGCTGCCAGTTCACGTCGTATAAGCCGCAGCTGCTCGAAGACTGTTTCATTCATAGCAGACGGCCCGCTGTCTAGAGCTTGCCTGCGGTGTCCATCTCTCGTACGAGCAGAAGCCGCCTGAGATACGGTGCGTACGACACGCTGCATTACTTGGCGCTTGCCCTTTAACACTTCAGCGGCCATCTGCTGCAGGCGAACGACTGGATATTGTCCTTCCGACAAAGCCAAATACCCTTCTGCCACCAGCATATTAATCTGCTCCGAAATGTCCTTCTCAGTACGCTCGCTCATCATCCCGTAGGTAGGCAGACGGTCGAAGCCGTACTGCAGCACCTTTTTGTTCCTTGAGCCTTTGAGTACTGAGGCCACCACCCCGACACCGAACCGTTCGCGGAGCCTATGGATACAAGAGAAAATTTTCTGCGCATCGACGGTCATGTCTACGAGCTCTCGCTCATCTGTACAAGAGCTGCATATACCGCAGGGCTGATCCTCATGTTGCTCGCCGAAATAATCGAGCATTGCGTTACGCAAGCAGCGATTCGTGTAGCAATATTCCGTCATCTGTTGCAGCTTGCGATATTCATTATGCTTTCGCTCTGAATCCTGCGGGTTCTGCTCGATAAGAAATTTCTGCGTCATAATATCTTGAGGACTGAACAGCAAAATGCACTCGCTCGGCTCCCCGTCTCGTCCTGCACGACCTGCTTCTTGAACATATGCCTCCATATTTTTCGGCATATTGTAATGGATGACATAACGCACGTTCGACTTGTCAATTCCCATGCCGAATGCATTTGTAGCTACCATAATGCGCACATCGTCGTATAGGAAAGCCTCTTGCATCGCTGCCCGCTCCTGATCTGACATCCCTGCATGATACCGCCCCGCGGACAATCCTTGACGAACGAGGCGCTCATACAAATCATCTACTTCTTTACGTGTTGCAGCATAAATAATGCCTGACTGGTGCGTATGATTGGCTGCATACTGCATAATGAACTCACGCTTGTTCTCGCCGCGCAGCACGGACATGGCCAGGTTGTTACGCCCAAGCCCTGTAACGAACACCTCTGGCTCTTGAAGACGAAGCAGCTTGAGTATGTCCTCGGTCACTTCCGGTGTGGCCGTTGCCGTAAAAGCAGCTACAATCGGACGATTCGGCAACTCTCTTACAAAAGGCGCAATCGCCAAATAACTAGTCCGAAAATCATGCCCCCACTGCGATACACAGTGCGCCTCATCAACAGCTACACAGGAAATGCCGAGCTCGCTCATTTCTGCGCGGAACCAATCCAGCTCCAGCCGTTCTGGCGCGACATACAGAAGCTTAAGTTCTCCCCTCTTGGCTGCGCGAATCCGTTCATTTACTTCTTTGCCCGAAAGTGTACTATTGATATATGCAGCAGCTACCCCCATCGTCGTCAAAGCATCCACTTGGTCCTTCATCAGGGAAATAAGCGGTGATATGACCAAGGTCAGTCCTTGCATCATGAGTGCAGGAATTTGGTAGCATATTGATTTCCCACCACCAGTAGGCATAATGCCAAGCGTGTCGCGTCCCTCTAGAACACTTGCTACTATTTTCTTCTGCCCTTCTCGAAAGTCTTGATATCCATACACCTTCTGAAGCAGTTCTCTCGCTTCTTCCATTTGCCGAGGCACAATATCTAAGCTCATGTCCTCAATCTCCTAACTTTGATCCGATAAACTAAGATTTACTCTTGTTTAAGTTTAACGAGGATTTACGAAAACAGCAACCAAAGACCGTATGAAAAAGTGCGCTAAAGATGCGCCTCCATCATGCGTCTAATCAAAGCTGTCCGCATAGCATTTCACTGCAACAAATGGTATAGTTAACTGGAAAATAACGCAGGATGGAGAAGTACCTAATGACACAAAAACATAATCCCGCTAAGGGAACTAACTCATATAAAAAACAAGTAAATATTGAGGCTAAAAATAACAATCTGGTGAATAGAAAAAAAGCTCCTGCTGCGATGAAAGGACCCGAGCATGCAGAAGAGCTTCGAGTCGGAGATAAAATCGTAGTCACCATAAAACGGCTTGGCATTAACGGAGAAGGTGTCGGTTACTATCGGCGCAAAGCTGTGTTTATCGATGGTGTTCTTCCTGATGAAGTCGTGAAGGCAAAGGTCACTCATATCGAGCCTAAGTTCATAAAAGCAGATCCGCAATTTATTGAAAAAAAATCTGCACATCGTATCGAACCTCCTTGCCCTGTATTCGGTATTTGCGGCGGCTGTCAAATTCAACATATCAATTATGAAGGGCAACTTCGCGGTAAAGAAAATATTATTCTTGAAGCATTCAGCCGCTATGCTGGGATTGAAGATCTGAAGATGAAGCCGATGATCGGCATGGATCATCCTTGGGGCTATCGAAATAAGGCGCAGCTGCAATTAGGTGAAAAAAATGGCCAGCTCATCGCAGGCCTCTACTCGGCAAATTCACATGAAATTGTTGATATTACGGGTTGTCCAATTCAGCATCCGAAGGTGAATGAGGCCGTTCAAAAAGTAAAAGAAGCGCTTGAACTGCTTCATATTCCGATCTACAAAGAGCGTACAAACACAGGACTCGTGCGCACGATTATCGTTCGTTACGGATTCCAGTCCGGTCATATCCAAGTAACGCTAGTCACCGTATCCGATAAATTGCCTAAGCAGGATCAGTTGATCAAAGCAATTCGGCTAGGCATTCCTGAGGTGACTGGCATTTCGATGAACATTAATCCAAAGAACACATCGCTTATTTTCGGGGACCGAACCATTCTGCTCTGGGGCGAAGAAGCTATGGAAGAGTCGCTTAGCGATCTTGAGTTCAATCTCTCCCCTCGCGCCTTCTTCCAGCTGAATCCCGAGCAGACCGTTAAACTCTATGAATCGGTACGCGTAGCAGCGGGACTGACAGGGAAGGAAACTGTTGTTGATGCTTACTGCGGAACAGGAACGATCGGCTTGTGGCTTGCTCCTTACGCCAAAGAAGTACGAGGCATCGAGTCGATTCCCGAAGCCGTAGAGGACGCCAAAGAAAATGCGGTCCGCAATAACCGTAATAACGTTACCTTCTATACTGGACAAGCCGAGGAACTGCTGCCGCGCTGGGTGAAACAGGGCTACACTCCTGACGTCATCATCGCCGACCCGCCTCGCACAGGGCTAGACAATCGTTTTCTAGATGCCGTTGTCCGCACGAAGCCAAAGCGGTTCGTCTACGTCTCTTGTAATCCGTCTACTCTCGCTAAGGATAGCAAGGTGTTGCTGGATGCCGGTTACTCTATCGAGTGGGTTCAGCCGGTAGATATGTTCCCGCAGACAGCACATGTGGAGTGTTGCACCTTATTTGTGAAGAAAGATAAATAAGATGTATTCAAGGCTGCATAATGTCTTCCCCTAGAATAGGAACATCTTACAAGGGAATAATATCCTTTTACTAAAGCAACAAAGGGGATACTATTCATGGAACTAACACCGGAACAGCGTATCACACTTCACGGGTTTAACAATCTGACAAAGTCACTAAGCTTTAATATGTATGACATTTGTTATACCAAGACCAAACAAGAACGTGAAGCCTATCTAGAATATATAGACGAACAATATAACGCAGACCGCTTAACAACGATTTTGAAAACAGTGTCTGATATTATAGGCGCTCATATACTTAACATTGCTAAACAAGATTATGTGCCTCAAGGAGCAAGCGTCATCTTGCTTGTATCAGAGGGCCCTGTCGTAGAAGTGCCTACTGAATCATTCGAGGAATCACCTGGTCCTCTGCCCGATTCGGTAGTCATGCAGCTCGATAAGAGTCATATCTCTGTTCATACTTATCCAGAATACCATCCCGACGAAGGAATCAGCACCTTTCGAGCAGATATTGATGTATCTACCTGCGGGGAAATATCACCGCTTAAGGCACTCAATTATTTGATTCACTCGTTTAATGCGGATATTATGACGATCGATTACCGAGTACGGGGGTTCACCAGAGACATTAGCGGACTCAAATTATTCATTGATCACGATATAAGCTCAATTCAAAATTACATCCCGGAAGAAGTGAAAGATTTATATCACATGATTGATGTAAATGTGTATCAAGACAATATATTCCACACGAAGTGCAAGCTCAGACAATTTGATTTGAATAACTATTTATTTGGGTATACAAAAGACAAATTAAATACAGCGGAGCAAGATGAGATCACAGAACGATTAAAGACGGAAATGGACGAAATATACTACGGGAAAAATATGAAGCATGGTTCTATCGATTAAAAGAAGAGAGGCACAGGAATGCCTCTCTTCTTTATGTTGCTCGCAGGAAAAAAATACATTCATCCAGAACAAATATAGACAGCTAAGAGACATCTTCGAAGCTCACCCCGAGCTGGCAAACAGAGAAAACAGCGACGGACTTACGCCTCTAGGATATGCAGCCCATTTTGGTAAAAAGGACGCTGTGCAAGTATTACTTGATTATGGCGCAGATATTGATGCCGTGTCTCATTCCAAGATTACCTTCATCCCTTCCAACACTGCACTTCACGCAGCCATTGCTGGAGAGCGAAATGTGGATGTTATTCGGCTGCTGCTTGTAAACAAGGCACAAACTAATATTTTCGACAGCAACGGCCACACATGCTTGCACACCGCCTCCTTTCACGACGATAATCTAGAAATTATCCGCTTATTAATCGAACATGGAGCTGATGTAAACTCAAAGGCTGAAGGCGGCGAAACGGCGTTATCGGTTGCGATCAGCCAAGGTCATCATAACGTTGCTGAACTCCTTCGACAAAATCGAGCAGAGCAGTAAGAGTTCATGTTATCATTGCCTAGAAAAACGACCTGGAGAGGTGATTACCTCGCCTTAGTTATGAAATATAGAAACCACACTGCATGATTCTGTTCATCCGCTGATGCACGCTTGAAATGCTGCTTAATCGTCGGATCGTTCGCCTGATCGGCAATATCCAAGTAAAAATCAACCGTCTCTTGTTCGTCTCTAAATGCAAAATGGATTCCTGCCTTGTACTCCGAAGGACATCGTTCAACAATTTGAGGTGCAGGATGTCTCCCTGTCAGTAAAGTATAAATTTGTGAAAAAGTTTGAAAGTGGCGAATCTCGTCTTTTCGAATTTCAACAATTTGATTTCTCTCTTCCTCATTTGGAGCCATTCTGGCCAATTGCTCATAGCATGCGATTGCACTATATTCTCCATTGATTGCTTTTGCAATGTTGCCAATTAGAGCTGCGTCAGCCGAAGGACGAAAATACGCAGGAACATACAATTGAATCTCCACCTCTCCATTACTTCTTATTGCTAATTTATGTATTAGTTAGGCAATGGTGTATATACTTTCAAGCGAAAAGTCACTATAAAAAATTAAATCCCTGACCAGCACACTTGTCAGGGATTTAATATGGACATATTCATGATTTTAAATTACTCACTTATTTCTAGAGCATTTAGTGATGCTACACCACGACTCTGAATTTGAGCGATTTGAGCATTGGTAAGTCTTCGGCCTACTAAAATAAACGATGACGTTACATTATCGAACTTAAAGAGTCCCAAATTAGCTACATTTTGACTGCCTCGGAATACACGGAATGCTCCACGGAAGTTAGTACGGGAGAACAATATCAACGTGACCTGATTGGGATTCACCACATTACTTAGCCTAAAACTAGACAGTACATTGTTGAAACCAAACACCCCAAGGTTTCGAACCGCAACAGCGCGTCTAAAGTCAAGCCGACGGCCCGTAAAGTTTCGTCCTGAGAATAAAGAAAGTCTAACATTACGATTCACCACTTTATCACCTTCCATTTGAGAGATGATAACATGATATGTGTGGCTTTTAATAATGGTTAAGACATGTGTGACCAGGTTATTGTGCATTTTTGAGTTAAAATAAAAACACCTCCGCTAAAACGCAATACGTTTAGGAAGATGTTGTGTCGTGGGATTATTTCATTGCGTTGTAATGCGTTACAATTTTATGGTGCACAGGATGGTCTTCAGGAATGGACTTGTACTTCGTGATCGCCTTGCTTATTCCAAGCTCCATAATTGCCTTCTGAAGTTCGGTAGCTTCAGGGTCTTCCGTGTAGTTAAACTTGAGCGCAGCTGCCATAATCATCGTAAGATGGTCGGTATCAATCCCCAATTCATACGCCTGTAATGCTGGTCTCACTAGCCGATCGTTCGGTGACAATTTGCGAAGGGGTGAACGCCCTACACGTGTCACTTCATCCGTTAAGAAAGGATTTCGGAAGCGATCCAACATTTTCGTAATATAACGCTCATGTTCGTCTTCGTTGAAGCCAAATCTGTTAACGAGCACAGCGCCGGTTTCTTGCAACGTTCCGCGCACGTCAGCGGCGATTCGTTCATCGGCCATAGCCTCTTGGATCGTCTTAAAGCCCGCGGTGTATCCCAAATAGGCAGCACTGCAGTGTCCAGTGTTAACAGTGAACAGCTTGCGTTCAATATATGGCTCAAGATTATCCACATAGAGCACGCCGTCCACCGGTTTGAACTCTGGATGCATTTGAGAACGATCGACAACCCATTCGTAAAAAGGTTCCACCTGCACATGCAGCGGATCTTCATGGTGCTGGATGGGTACGATTCTGTCCACTGCCGCATTCGGGAAGTAAATTGAAGAAGCTGCTTGTTGCTTCACATCTTCATCCAAGAGGGCATATACGTGCTCTTTCAATTGGGCACTCCCGCCAATCGCATTTTCGCATGCAATGACATGCAGCGGCTTTGCACCAGTAGAGAGACGTGTGGCTATCCCTTGTGCGATGCCAGCGGCAATATGCTTCAGTACGCCTACACCTACTGCAGTTGTCACCAAATCATCAGATGCTACGACTTCAGCAACTTGGTCAATGTTTTTGCCATCTACAGCGGTCACATTCGTCACCGTTTCTGTTTCCTGCTGTTCACTTGCTCCGCAAAGTTTATTATTTGATTTCCAGGTACAATTTACTCTTGTAAAAGCAAAAGAGAGGGAGTTTACCCTCTCTTCAATCACTTCAATGATTTATGCTTTTGTATTTAACGGCTTCAACAGCGCTTCAATTTGAGCCCGTTTAGGCTCAAGGAATGGCGGCAATGCAAGTGATTCTCCTAAATGCTCAAAATCTTCATCCGTATCAAATCCCGGTCCGTCCGTTGCAATTTCAAATAGAATGCCGTTAGGCTCTCTGAAATAAAGGGAGCGGAAGTAGAAACGATCTACAAAGCCAGAGTTAGGGAGTCTCACTTCACGAATACGTTTAATCCATTTGTGCAATTCTTCTTCATCCTCCACACGAAATGCCACATGATGCACGCCTCCATAGCCAAGTCCTTCACGCGCAAGATCCGCTCTCTCCTCGATGTGAACTTCAGCACCCGTTCCTCCTTCACCTGTTTCAAACACGATGATGTCGGGTTGACCATTTACTGGAGAAGGATATTGTCCTGTCTGCTTAAATCCCATAAGATCTCTCAGTATATTGATGGTCAGTTCTGCATTGGGTACAGTCAGCTTTACTGGTCCCAGCCCGCGAATAGCATACTCTGCTGGAGTTGGGCTCTTAGACCAAGGAATTCCCCCTTGAACCCCCTTGTTATGTTCATCCGACACCAGAATCAAGCGTTGTCCTTCGAAATCTTTAAAAGCTAATGTAGCCCGTCCAGCTCTGTTCATAATTTCCTCATGCTCTACACTGAATTCCTCAAACCGTTTTTTCCAGTAATTCAATGCTTCATCACTTGGAACACGCAGAGAAAGCCCAGATATGCTGTTGTTGCCTTCTTGATTGCGCGCAGCCATCGGAATCTCGAAGAAAGTAAGCTCTGTACCTGGGTTCCCCTTCTCGTCTCCATAAAATAAATGATACACCGAGATATCATCTTGGTTGACCGTTTTCTTAATCAAACGCAAACCCAAAACTTTTGTATAAAACTGAAAATTTTCCGGAGCCTTAGCTGTAATAGCGGACACGTGATGTATACCTTTGAATTGCATATCCAGTTACCTCCTATGCGATCAATTCTTTTTATTTAGTATATCTTTAAATTAAAATAATTACAACAGTACAATTTTCAGCTTTCTTTCATCTTTATGATTTACTATGTTTTGTAGAAAATAATAGTTATAGGAGGATAACCTATATGAGCACACCATTACATCCGATTATTGTCCATTTTCCGATTGCATTGTTATTTCTTGCTGCAATATGTCAGATCATAGCGCTGTGGAAGCCAGCTCATTTTGATAAATTAGCAACAGGTTTACTTGGTCTTGGCTTGCTGAGTGGGGCTGCTGCCTATTTAACTGGAGACGACGGAGTCCGATTTGCTATCAATACATTTGGTGCTACACGAGATATGGTTCATCGGCATGAAAATATGGCTTTTCTGACAATGGTTTCGTTTGGAGTTTTGTTCGCCATCAAATTATTGCTAATGCTTCCTTCAATGGAAAAACGAAGAGCGAACAGCCGAAAATGGTTTATCCCTCTTGCACTCGTTCTGTCACTGGCAGGAGGAACTTTTGTCTTTTTAACAGGCCACTTCGGAGGTCAAATTGTGTACCACAACAATATGTCAGGTCAGACATATACTCCTCAACAAAACGTAGGGGATGACAAAGACTAATCTCTTTTGGAGGTTTTATCATGAAGCTGCTGCTTGCTGAAGATGACAGTCGTCTTGCTAATATGTTAATCCATCTTCTTCAAAAAGACGGTCATCTCGTCGATTGGGTCGCGAGCGGTGACGATGCATTGGATTATGGACTACAAGGAGATTACGATGTAATTTTGCTGGATTGGATGATGCCAGGACTTGATGGGATAACTGTTTGTCGTAAACTGCGGGACAATGGGTTCGACGGAGGAATCCTTATGCTTACGGCGAAGGACGAGCTTTCCGATAAATTAAATGGCCTAGATACAGGCGCTGACGATTATGTCGTTAAGCCTGTAACCTACGCCGAATTATCTGCAAGACTGCGTTCGCTTGATCGCAGAATATCAAATTATAGTTCTGTCCCTTTAGGAAATGTACGAATCGATGCTGCTACACGTACGTTAAGAGTACATGACAACTCGGTTTCCTTTACGATTCGTGAGTTTCAATTACTGGATATTTTACTCAAACGATTTGGACATGTGGTCACTAGGGACATGCTGTACGAGAGAATCTGGGGTACCGAAGTTGAAGTGAGTCCCAATGCCGTAGAGGCAATCGTCAAATTACTAAGAAGAAAATTAGAAACCGTCCCAACTCACTGGAAAATATCAAATGTGCGGGGTGTCGGTTACAGATTGGAGGTTCGCGATGTTTCGGAGCACTCGTAAACGATTGACAATACGTTTTACTTTCGTCATGATCGGCGCGTTATTTGCTTTTAACTTGCTTTCATACAGTGTTCTAAACATCGTGCTCCGTCACGATCAAGAAAACGTGCTTAAAACTAATCTTATGAATAAGTATCACGATTTAAGAGAACATCTCACTGCACCAGACGATGACGACAATCAAATTTGGTGGATCAATGATAAGAATGGTAAAATGATTCAATTAAGCAAATATGCAGCCATGTATTTCAATACAAATACCATCCATCAGATAGGAGCTCTAAAGCCTAGTCAAATTGTTTTTAAAGAGCTTCATATCCAAGGCCGTGAAAGCTACTGGCTGTTCCTATCGTCACCGTCTAATCTTGAAGGGAAGCAGCTTGTTGGTGCGCTGAATATTACAGAAGCGCAGCAACTGCTCCATTTATGGGCGTTTGTGTCGTTTGGAATGTCGATTTTATTCGTAGCTGTCTGTTCTGTGCTTGCTTATAAAATGGCTGATACGGCGATGCAACCTATCAAAGAGGCGATGAACAAACAGAAACGGTTTACCGCAGATGCATCTCACGAGCTTAGAAGTCCGCTTGCTGTCATGCAAACAGCAATAGATGTTCTGCAGGCCGAAGGTTCTGAGCGAATGCAGCCTTATGAGAAGCAGGTGCTGTATAATTTACAAGACGAGGTTCAGAGAATGACTTATATTGTGAATCAAATGCTGCAATTAGCACGCGCTGACCAAGGAGACATACTACAAAAAAATGAGACTGATCTATCTGAGTTGGTGAAAGAAATCGTACAAAAATTCAGCTTACTAGCGCGAAATCATCAGCTTCATTTAGAGGCAATCGTTCCTAATAAAGCCATCGTGGCCAACGTTGATTCAGCTAAAATAACTCAACTGCTGACAATATTATTAGATAATGCTATCGCATACACGCAGCCTCATGGGAAAATTAAACTCATCGCAGAACAGACAAGTAATGAAGCGATACTTCGCTGCGTAGACAATGGACCTGGAATTGATGAGATTCATCATCAAAAAATATTTGAGCGATTTTATCGAGTAGAAAGTCCACGAACACGAAATAGAGCTTCAGCTTTATCTTCGGAAGACTCGAAACATAGTGGTACAGGTTTAGGCTTGTCAATTGCATCTGAAATTGTCAGAATGCATGGTGGAGATATTCGAGTAGATAGTATGCTCGGGCGCGGAACCGAGTTCGTTGTAACTCTGCCTCTGAACTAGCCGGTTTCTAGCCTTCTCTCTGCAGATCTCGCAAGTCTCTCCAGCGAATCATGTGAATGCCTTCTTCTTTTATCACTTGCTTAATAAATGGATCGCGGAAGAGCTCAAATTCCATTCCTCTCTTTTTAAAGTGGGGGTTAATTGCTTGCAGTTCGTCAGTCACGACTGAAGGATGAAGAATAATTTCCGATACACCAGGTTTTAAGGAATGCAGCAGCGAGGCCATGCTATATCTAAACGTTTCATACGTCTCGCCTTCAACCTCTTGAAAAGGGAGACCTAACAAATAATCGAGAATGATTACTCCTTTCTCATCCGCCTGCTGTGCGCGCAGTTTCGCAATCTCCGCCATTTCCGAAGGAACATCGATTCCAATATCGATATTTCGAGGCATTCGAAACGGAAGACCATAGCTTGCGCATATATCAAACACGATTTCTAAAAAATCTCGGCCCGTAGCGAGGCCATATAAACTTCCCATATGGTTATCCAAATGAGTAGGATTCAGCCCCATTTGTATCGCGAGTTCAATTTGATGAATAATCTCGGCCCTCACTTCTTCTTCATCTGCGGAGAGCTCGAATGTCTTGCTATCTTGTGGAAAATATCCTTCTTCAGTAATGAGCGAAGAGACTTCACCATTTCTCGTTACAGGTCCCCATTTATAGGACTCCCATTCGCTCGTGAACGTGAGATGAACCCCTACATCATACTGAGGATGGGAAGCAGCCCACGTTACAGCTTCTTTAGCCCAAGTACAGGGCATCATTACAGTAGCCGATGAGATAATTCCTTCCGATAATAGTCCCTGAATAGCTCTGTTATTAGCGTGACACATCCCATAATCATCACCATTAATAATAAGCAGTCGATCGGCAGAACTGTACCCAAGCCTTTGTGATAAACTCATCCTATTCAGCTCCTCTGAACGATATAATGATATCTCTATTCATCTTATATTCCACCTTGCTTACGTTTATTTATAATTAATTGAGTTTTCCCAGGAAATAAGAAAGGATCACCTCCCTGATCAGGAAAGTGATCCTTTTGTTCATTTTACTGCTGTCCTAGTCCTGCCTTCACCCATTTTGCAACGGTTACGGTTCGTTTGGCTTGGTGGATAACTCCACCGCGCGCATCTTCTTTCATTTTACCATCTTCACCTACTGTTACACTAGTACCGTAAGGATTGCCTCCAGCTGCGAATGCAACCGCATCCGTATAACCAGGAGCGGCAACAATCGCGCCCCAATGATACATTGAGGTATATAAAGACAAAATCGTCGCTTCATGTCCACCGTGCAGGTTGCTTGTGCTGGACATGGCACTGACGACCTTGTTCGCAAGTTTGCCTTGTGCCCACATCCCGCCTTTTGTATCTAAAAACTGCTTCATTTGAGAAGGGATGTTGCCGAACCTGGTTGGGACACTGAAAATGATCGCATCCGCCCACTCTAAATCTTCATTTGTAGCTCCAGGTACATTTCTCGTCTTCTCCACATGCGCTTTCCAAGCCGGATTCGAATCAATAGCAGCTTGCGGAGCAAGTTCTGGAACTTTAAGTACCTTCACTTGTGCACCAGCTTCTCTTCCACCTTCAGCAGCCCATTCAGCAAGCTGATAGTTTGTTCCTGTTGAGCTGTAGTAAATAATGGCTAAGTTCACATTAGACATCGATTTGTTCCCCTTTTCATTGGAATTGCCAAAGAGTTTATCGAGTAACCCCATCTATTACACCGCCTTAAGCGTATTTCCTTGAATTATTGTCCCAATTATTCCAGCTTCCATACATATACCACTCGGTTTGCATCACCATTTAATCTCTAGTACGATAAACATGAACCTTTTTTATAAATTATCGATTAAATAATTGTCTTTCCTTAGAAAGGATGATCTTGATCATGAATCGCTTGCAAACACTCACACAATACATGAATGACAACAACGTTCAAGCGCTGTTAATTACCGATCCTAAACATGTCTATTATTTAACTGGTTTTGCCAGTGACCCGCACGAACGTTTCTTAGGTCTTGTGTTACAGTTAGACAAAGAACCTGTTCTCATTGTTCCCGCATTGGATGCTGAAGCAGCTCATGCATCATCTAGCGTGACTAAAATTGTGACTCATACCGATACGGACCACCCTTATGAATTATTGAAGCAACAACTTCCGAGCGTGCTTGAGAACCTTGGTATTGAAAAAGACCATTTATCCGTAGTTCGTTATGAAGCGCTGCAAGAAGTGTTGAACGTTAACAGCTACATAGACATCGGTCCTTGGCTTCGCGATATGCGCGTTCTTAAATCTCCTGAAGAAGTAAATCGGATGAAGCATGCCGTGAATTTGATTGAAGAAGTGCTCAGACAAAGCGTATCCCGCGTGAAGACTGGTGTTGCGGAAGTTGAATTGGTTGCTGAAATTGAGTATTTAATGAAAAAACTTGGAGCAGACGGTCCTTCCTTTGACACCATGGTACTGACTGGCGAGAAAACGGCGCTGCCGCATGGTGTGCCTGGTACACGTAAAGTACAGCCGGGAGAGTTCATTATGTTTGATATTGGGGTATATGCAAACGGCTATGCTTCCGACATTACACGCACCTTTGCAGTTGGCGACATTAATGATGAGCTAGTTGCGATTTACAATACTGTTCTAGCTGCGAATGAACAGGCCATTCATGCTGTGAAACCAAATGTAAGCTTTGCATCCATTGACCTTGCTGCCCGAAATCTCATTGAAAATGCTGGGTACGGACCTTATTTCATGCACCGGCTTGGCCATGGACTTGGTATGGACGTACATGAGTATCCCTCTGTCCATAGCAAAAATAGTGACCTTTTAAAACCTGGAATGGTATTCACGATTGAACCGGGAATTTATGTACAGGGACGAGGCGGTGTACGCATTGAGGATGATGTACTTGTTACCGAATCAGGCATTGAAGTCTTAACTTCTTATCCTAAAGAACTAACTGTTATCGGTTAACAAAATACAAAGGGATGTATTGGGGGTGATGAAATGTTTTTTTGGTCAAAGCGAAAAAATAAGAAGATTTCGGCTACAAACCAAGGCGAAATTACTCCAACCCCATTGAATTCCTCTTTATCTCAGACAGAACTTGCTCTTGAACCCGAAAACAATGATTCTATAGAGCAACCAAAACAGTATTGGCAAGGTTTTTCAATAGATAGTATTGTAGGCGAAATGTTAAATGATCAAATGAAAAAAGGAGCCTTTGACAATTTACCTGGAAAAGGAAAACCTATAGACATCAGCTCCGGGGATGTTCTAAACAGCACACTCAAAAATGCAAATGTATTACCGAATTGGTTAGCTTTACAACATGAAATAAGAGATCAGATAGCCAAACTTTTATCGATAGAGACCAATGATCAGAACGTCATTGAAACGGAGCTAAATAATATTAATCAAAAAATAATCAAGTACAACAATATGGTTCCGAGCAGTATTTTGCAAAAGAGAAAGATTACGAAAGAAAACATGAAAGAGCATTACAATTTGTGGGTATAGACAATTAAAAAAAGATAGAGGGTCTGATAATTGAACTGCACTCAATAAAGTAGACAGTTTAATAAAAAGAGATGCTGCTATCTACGCAGCGATGAGATGACTTCGGTAAGCTGCCGGAGTCATCTTTTTTAAGTTCCATTGCTTTCTGGTCGTGTTAAGCGTATCTACAAACGAACTGATCATGGTACTTCCATTTGTCCGTATCCAAAAATTGATGGCGCTTCGGATAATATGTGCGAATTAAGCTGTAGAGACGAACATCAAGAAACTGACTCACGAAGTAAGCTGTCAGACTGCCTAATGCAAGCCGTGGAATGAGTCCGAAAATATTCTCTAATGACGATTGAGCGATGTCTGTCTGCTGTGGCTGAAATTTAATAACCATCTGCATAATAACGGTTGTCATAATGAGCGTGAAGAAACCAAACCATACAGCCTTTCTTGCTTCCTGCCGGCCATACTTTTCATTCAGCAGGTCACTTGTTGAATACAAGCTGACGTACATTGTATTGCCAAGCGTCATAACGATTCCGAACATCTCAATCGTTTTCGCGACTTGAATATTGGCAATAACCGTAGCGACGCCAATCCAAGCGTATAAGCCATTTTTACCGAAAAGACGATAACAAATGAGAAAGAACGTAAAGTTCACAAGTACGAATAAAACGCCCCAAGTAAAATTAAACATAAAAATCCCCTCCTAGTTTTGATAACGCGGGATGGCTTTCGAACCGCGGTTCTGCTGCGAAAAGTCCGACGTTCCAGAGCAAAACATGTACTAATGTAACATAAATTCAAGATCTATGTCACGGCTTTTTAACCCTATTATTCAGGTGTGAATTTATGAATTTTTCATGAATATTGAATTTTTTTCCATAACATGAAAATTACCACTGTTCAAAAAGGTGTCGATTCATGTAAAATATACCAATATTGGTGTTCGTTTCTGTGGTAAGAATATCTATTATTTGTTTCTACTAAATGAGGAGGGTAACTACAAATGTTTCGTAACAGTCGGTCCATTAGCATTAAATTCATGTCTACTTTTGTTATTTTCATCGTTCTATCCTCAGCACTTTTCAGCGTGTACAACTATGTCACATCTACGAACATTATTAGCGAATATGTTCTTCCGCAGATGGACATGACACTGCAAAATAGTGTAAAAGACATTCATGACACTCTGAACACATCAGACACGGTCCAAGCTCAGAAGGGAAATGATGGATCTACTTCAAAAGTAGAGTACTTTCTGTCAGATAAACTAAAGCAACATAATTTATCTAATATCTATATCGCCGATTTACAACAAGACAAAGCTGTCGTTGTCGTTACAAATACCGGTTCTTCACTGAAGGTAAAAGATGAAGTCAAAGACCCGGAAGCTTTAAATGCGATGAAAGAAGCAGCTAAAGGAGAAATACATATTACGGATGTTTATTCAGATGACTTTGGAGTGCATAAGACAGCATTTTTTGGTGTTTCGGGCACTTCACTTGTTATAGCTGCTGATCTAGATGCCGGCTTTATCGCTGATCAGAAAAGTCAAATGCTGATCATCAGCATTGCTATTACATTAGCAGTTATCATCCTTGGTCTCGTAGTCGCTTATTTAAACAGCAGACGCATTATACGCCCAATCATCTCTCTAGCTCAACATACGAAGAAAATGGCGCATGGCGATTTAACGGAAAATATAAAAATTAAAGGCAGAGATGAAGTCGCTCAGCTAGCTACCAGCTTCCAGACAATGACGGATAATCTCAAACAAATGATTGCTCAAGTTCTTTCGACATCAAATGAAGTTGTTCAAGGCTCTGATGACTTAATGAGCCGTGTGAATACAATGGGTCAAATCATCGAAGGATCAACGGCTGCTACATTAGAAATTGAAAAAGGAAGTGCATCCATCGCATCCTCCTCAACCGAAAATGCTCGGGCGATGGAAGAAATTACTCAAGGTATCCAACATATTGCTTCCGCTTCAACAGATGTATCCTCACAAATCAGTAAAGCTTCTGAAGAGGCAACTACCGGTAATAAGCTTGCTCAAAATGCAGTAGATCAAATGCTCCTTGTTGAGAATGCAGCTAAACAATCGATGCAATATGTTGAAGCGATGAATGAACGTGCTCAATCGATTGGTGAAGTTGTGAAAATAATTGCCGAGATTACGAAACAAATCCAAATGCTTGCCCTGAACGCTTCTATCGAAGCAACACGAGCTGGTGAACACGGTAAAGGATTTGCTGTAGTCGCCGCCGAAGTTAGAAAACTGTCCGATCAATCCAGAACAGCAACTCAACAAATCGCTGAATACCTGCAACTCATCCAAGAAGAAGCGATCGCGAACGTAAATAGTATGAATCAAGTAAATACTGAGGTGCATGCTGGTGCGAACATCGTTCAAGAAGCAGGTCAAGCCTTCAATGAGCTTGTACAGCTGATCCAAGATGTAAATCAAAAAATTATGTCCGTATCTTCTGCAACTCAGCAAGTATCTGCTGGCGCACAGGAAGTCAGTGCCTCTGTAGAAGAAACGGCTCAAATTACGGCTAAGTCTCTAGAGAGCATTCAAGAGATCGCGTCCACTTCCGAAGCTCAGCTTCAAGAAATGGAAGGACATAAAGCAACTGTAGAGCATCTCCATAAACAAGCGATCTCCTTGCAAGAAGCCGTAGGCAAATTTAAAATTTAATTGATTAAAAAGATTTAAGTTTCAATTAACGAATAAAAATCCCTATGAACCAGAGCTAATATATCATCTCTGGTTCATAGGGATTTATTTATTTCTATCACATTATCTAATACATCACTCATATTCGCGTATGGCTTTCCGTGAACATAACCCCACTATCCATAAATTTGAATGATGTGCATAGTAATAACACAAAACAGCAGCAGCACAGCTTCTAACAGTTCATTAAGCGCTCCATATGTATCGCCTGTCAGACCGCCCAGTCTAGCACTCATCCGACTTGCAAATAGCGTTCCAACACCCAAGCATATAACAGGCATAATACATAAAATTGCAATCTCTGCGCTCCATTTCTCGCTTCCAAACCCTAACCTAATCCCAATCCAAATAAATAGGACGGAAAGAAAAACGGCGATGCCTATCGATAGCAGCACCTGCTTCGTTCCTAAATTACGAAATTGACCCGCAAGTCCCTCTCCCTGTCTTGCCATCGGCCAGCGATTCATTGCATATCCCATAAACGAGCGGCTCCAAATCATCGGCAGCAAGAACGCACCTGATCCCCATTTCTGTTCTATAATGCTGTCTAGAAGTGACACTTTCATGAGCAGAAGCAACACACACGCAATAACACCCATAGCGCCGACACGGCTGTCCTTCATAATTTCCAGCATTTTGTCACGGGAACGATAGCTAAGCAGCGCATCCGCCGTGTCCATCAAGCCGTCTAAATGAAGTCCGCCTGTGAGCCACACCCACAAGATGAGTGTCAACACCGCAGCGGAAAGAGACGGCATAATTAATGAAAAACCGAATCCTACGAGCCATACGACAAGTCCGATCGATGCTCCGACAAGCGGATAGAACTTCACACTTCTCTTTAACAACTCTGGTGTAAATTCGAGTTCAGCCTTGACTGGGAACCGAGAAAGAAATTGAAAAGCGGCCGTGGCCGCCTGTATCCACTTCGTCATAGCTTGTACTCCCTGCTCTTTAATTCAATCGGTATACCTGCAGTCACGAGATACACCTCAGATGACACCCTTGCCGCTTCTTGGTTCATCCATCCTGCAAAGTCCCGATATATGCGCCCAAGCGGATATTCAGGCACAATTCCGTCACCGACTTCGTTCGTCACAAGGATTAGCTGACCAGGATATGAAGCAATGCTGCAAGTTAACTGCTCTATTCTTGTCTTCACCTTGCTATCTAAATTTGGCAATTGCTCATAGAGAAGAATAACATTCGACAACCAAAGAGTAAGACAATCCACCAATACGGCAGGAGCCTCATCTTCATTCTCACCAAGTCGATTTAATTGTGACGCAATCTCTAATGGCTCCTCTATCGTCTGCCAGTTGTACTGCGCTTGTTCACGCTGAAGACGATGCTGCGCTATCCGCTCACCCATCTCATCATCAAAGGCTTGAGCAGTGGCAATGTACACAGCAGAAGATGCCCTAGACATACATAACTTCTCTGCGAAACTGCTTTTACCGCTGCGAGCTCCTCCCGTCACTAATATGCTCATCGTTCTACTCCCGATCCGATACGCCCGCACTCTCGAACGTGGCCATCTCTGACATGATGCGGCAAATTGCATCGACTAAATGCAAACTTAGGACGCCGCCTGTTCCTTCCCCAACTCGCATATCCATATGCAGCATCGGTGATATACCGAGTTCTCCAATGACCAGCTTATGTCCTTGCTCCTGAGAGAAGTGCGAACCAATCATATAATGAACGGCTTCTTTGCTCATATGCTTTGCAACCAGCGCTGCAGCACTCGATATAAAACCGTCAATGACCACTGGGCAGCGCCGTGAAGCCGCTCCAAGGATGACACCAACGAGACCGGCAATTTCTAATCCGCCTACCTTCGCAAGAACATCGATCGGATCATTGAAGTCGGGCTTATTCACATCTAATGCTTGCTGAACCACTTCCACTTTGTGCTTCAGTATCGCATCATCTATTCCTGTACCGCGTCCAACCGTCTCGATAGGCGAAAGTCCTGTAAATGCACTCACGATTGCTGCGCTTGGCGTTGTATTCCCAATACCCATTTCGCCTGTTACGAATAACGTATAGCCCTTAGAGGCACAATCTTTAACCGTCTCGATTCCAACGAGAATCGCTTGCTCCACTTCCGTACGAGTCATCGCAGGTCCTTTCGCCATATTCGCAGTACCTTTACGCACTTTACGAGAGATCAGCTGCGGATGGGACAAATCTGCATTAACTCCGATATCAACACACAATACGTCCGCTCCTGCTTGACGTGACAGCACGTTTACGGTTGCACCGCCTGCCAAGAAGTTAAGCACCATTTGCGGAGTCACTTCCGGTGGGTATGCGGTAACCCCCTCCTCCACAACACCATGATCACCGGCCATAACAATAACGGCTCTCTTCGGAAAGGAAGGCTTCACTTTGCCCGTTATTCCTGCCAGCTGCACCGCCAAATTCTCAAGCTTGCCAAGGCTGCCTTTAGGCTTCGTCAGTCGATCTAAATGATTTGCTGCTTCTTGCATAGCCTTCTCATCAAGTGGTTTTATTCGTTCGATCGTTTCATTTAATAGATTCCCATTCATTTTGAAAAATCTCCTTCTTTCTCTTTAAAGCTACAATTTTCTCTTTAACAATAACTGGGGTACGCCGCTGTCCGGATGAGCAACAATCGCTGGATTTACCTTAAATACCGAGTGAATGTTGTCACGAGTCAATATCTCAGCGGGCGTTCCTGAGCTAACAGCCTTGCCGTCTTTCAAGACAAGCAGTTTGTCACAAAACTGAGCCGCCAAATTGAGATCGTGAAGCACGGCAATTATCGTGAGTCCGTTGTCCATTCTCCACTTCTGAACGAGTTCCATAAATTGCAGTTGATACCGAATATCCAAATACGTCGTCGGTTCATCGAGCAGCAAAACCTGCGGTTCTTGCGCCATTACTTTGCCTAGAGCCACCCTTTGTCTCTGACCTCCGCTTAGCTCATCGACAGATCGATCCGCAATAGAATCCAGCTCAAGCTTGCTCATAATTTCGTTCAGCAGTTGATCCTTCTCTTCATAGCCTTGCTGTTCGCGTCCTAACCAATCCTGATAAGGAAACCGGCCCATCTCAATAACATCCCGAACTGGAAAATGAATCTGCGGCACACCATCCTGCTGCAGTACAGCAACGATACGCGACAACTCTTTACGTGAATAATTTGAAATAGGCTTACCCTGAATCGAAATGTCACCGTTGGTCAGCTTCTCAGTTCCAGAAATAAGATGCAGCAAAGTCGATTTGCCGCTGCCGTTTGGCCCGATAATCCCCCACCATTCACCTTGATTGATATGCCAGTTCACACCTTCAAGAACAAACTGACCATCATATGCTTTAGCGGCGTTTTTTACCGTAATCATGCGCCCCTCCCTCTCTGCTGTTGTTTATGACGAACGAGCAAATAAGCAAAGAACGGTGCACCTACAAATGCAGTAACAATACCTAACGGAATATCCGTTGGAGCAAGAACAAATCTAGCAGCAGTATCTGCCCAGATCATAAAAATGCCCCCGCCTAGCGCGGAAAGTGGAACGATAAGCCGATAATCAGGTCCTGCAATTAACCGTATCATATGCGGCACGACTAACCCCACGAACCCGATCACACCTGAAACAGATACCGCTCCAGCCGTTAATACCGTTGCAACAATAAGTACAGACAGCTTCGTCCGCTCTACGTTCAGTCCTAAATGGGCCGCTTGCCGCTCCCCAAGTGCGAGAATATTGAGTGTTCGTGCACGGCTCCATAAGAATAAGAAACCTGCAATAAAATACGGGAAAAGGATGGCCGTATACGACCACCCGCGCATGCTCAGACTTCCCATTGTCCAAAATAATATTTCATTAATTGTCTGTTTGGACATCGCTGCTAGAAAAGACACAACAGCGCCGAAAAAAGACTGCATCACAATTCCCGCTAAAATCAAACTATGCGTTGGAATTTTACCGCCTTGCCTAGCAAGCCGAAGGACACCGAGCAATGTCAGTATTCCCGTAACAAAGGCTACAGCTGGCAACGTCCATGAACCGAAGACAGAATATTGAAGTCCGAAAAATATGAGCAATGCCGCACCGACAGACGCCCCTGAGGACACACCTAATGTAAACGGATCTGCTAACGGATTACGAAGTACTCCTTGGAAGGCTGCACCAGACGCAGCCAGTGATGCACCAACGAGCATACCTAGTACAACCCGAGGCAAACGGACCTTCATGATGATCTGCTCTGCAGATGCACTCCATGACGGTGATATCGCATCTCCGATGAATGGAACATGGTGAAGAAGAATACTCGCAATATCCCCGATAGGCAAATCAACGGATCCAATACCGACACATATTGTTAATGTTAAGATGAGCAGTATGATTCCGGCCCCGCCATACACGGCAAGTTTTCTGCTCATTTATTCATCAAATCCGGATAGATCGCTTTTGCCACTTCAATCAACCCTTCCGTAACGCGGGGACCTGGACGACTCAGTAAATTTTGGTCAAGGCCAATCACTTGATTATTTTGAATCGCGTTAATTTGATCCCAGCCGCTTCTGCCTTTAATAATTTGATCGAGCGCTTTTTTACTTTCAGTGTCTATAACACCATTTGCATAGAGGATAACATCAGGATTTGCTTTAATAATATTTTCCTCGTTTATTTCACTCCAGCCTTGAAGATCAGAGGCTATATTCACACCGCCGGCTAATTTAATAATTTCATCCATAAATTCGCCTTTACCAACGGTCCATCCTGGAGCAAATTCGATATATACTTTTTTCTTCTCATCGTTAGGCACAGACTTCACAGCTTCAGTGACTTGTGTTAGCTGCTGTTTCATTTTGTCTACTACAGCCTTTGCCTCCTGCTGATGATCTGTAATTTGGCCGAACAGCTGAATATTGTTCATGACGTCTTCGATCGTTTTCGGATTGGTTTTGAAAATAACGATACCTAGATCGCGAAGCTTCTTAACAGATTCCTCAGACATTGAAATCCCTGTAAATACGATATCCGGCTCCGCAGCAATAATGGCTTCTACGTTCGGTTTCTCAATACCGCCCATTTTAGGTTTTTCTTTCACCGCTTCAGGATAATCATCGTAATCAGACACCCCGACGATTTCATCCTTCAGCCCAATGGCAAATAACGCTTCTGTCTCAGCCGGAGATACGGATACAATCCGTTTTGGCGCTTTGTCGAACGTAAATGTCTCGCCCGTAGCATCCGTTACTTTTAATGGATATACCGTTTTTAATAAGCTGATGTCCTCTTTCTGGGAACTCGATTGACCCGTACTTTGCTGACTGCTTGGAGCTTGCTTCTCTTCTGCTGAACTCCCGCACGCTGCAATAACCAAAGACATAACGAGTGTGAGGCACAGTAGCGCCCATAACTTACTTACTTTATGCATGTTTCTCTCTCCTCTTCGTTCATGATCTGAGCGCCTTGAAGATGACAAACATTTCAATTGCTGACTTTTGCAAAAAAACAAGAAAACCCCTTATCCTTGAATCGATAAGGGATCACGTCTACTTAGATATCAGTTGCTGCAAATACCTTGAAGCATCTCAAATTTGAGCGCCAATCGTGGTATTGCCGCATTATCTTCCGCGCAGAACGTTATCCTCTCCTCGAAGGACCGTCAGTCTCATCCATGGGCAGGTCTCCTGACTTACAGGTTGTATAATAAGCTCGCCTTCCCATCAACATGACAGTGGCACGATGAGCTTATCCCTGTTTTACAGTGGCGGGACCGTGCCGGATTTGCACCGGCTTCCCTATTAACCCTAAGTATACATCGATACGTTGGGACCTCATGGACATTGAAATATTCGTTTGTTCAAGCCTTTCTCAAGGATAGATTATAGGTGAAAAGTGGAAATCTGACAATAAGAAGTATAATTAGTGGAAAAATTTCGATAAGATGGATATAAAATAGAATACAAAAAGGAGGGCTTTTTATGTCTAAACCTAAACACCGTCTCAATCTTAAAGTGAAAATTTCACTCATCATCTTCTTTGTTATCATTTACCCTGGTATTTTGTATTTTGTAAATCGAATAGTTGACCTGCCTTTTTATACTTTACTGCCAGTGTTTATTGGGATCTTCTTTCTGTCTTCTTTGGCAACTGCCATTCGTGTCGATGCCGCTTCTCACAAACTCGAATCACTAGATGAGATGGATCATGGACACAAGGCTATAACTGGAATTGGAATGAAGTATAAAGAGTAACATCAATCGTCACTGCACTTCCTGGTTCAAGCTGGAGATCCCAGAAATCTGCATCTTCTCTTAGCAATGTGTATAGCATTCGGATGACACCGCCATGCGTGATGATCAGAATGTTGGGGGCATCTGCTCTAGACACGTGATTGCTCTGTTCCTCTTGATAAATCGCTTTATCTCCCCGTATTCGCACTGTTTCTAGCAGCTCGTTCATGAAATCAGACACCCGATTTTCAAACACCTGCCACGATTCCCCGCCGGGCGGTGTTACATCTTTAGGATGGTCCAGCCACTCGCGGTATAGTGGATTATTCTTCAGCATCTCATAGGTCTGACCCTCCCATTGTCCGAAATTCATCTCACGTAAACGTGCGTCATAGTTCGCCACTAACTTTAAATCTGGGCGAATATACGCTAGTGTCTCCCGGCACCGTGTCAAATCACTGCAATATACAGTTTGAAAATCGACCTTTTCGAGCCGCTGCCTCAGTACAGAAAGCTCATTATATGCACCTGGTATGAGAGCCAGATCGGTATACCCCAGATAACGCCGCTCCGCGTTCCACTGTGTCTTCCCATGCCGAATAAGTACAAGCCGCACCTTCCCGTTCATCGTTCGAGCTCTCCTTCTATGATTCCGACGATCTTCTTATGTTCCAAAAATATAATGTCTCATTATGTACGCACATTTCATCGTCCGTCAATGTTCTTTTCCTTTGTCACTGCCAAATAATTGGTTTACAATAAAAATGGAACTTTGGATCAATCCTAGGCCAATTTATATAAAAATGGAGGATAACCGCATGTTGTTCATTGATAATCAAGGGATCACAGATCCAGCTATCAATTTGGCGATTGAAGAATTCGCACTTAAGCATCTGCCGATGGATGACAGCTATTTGCTCTTCTACATCAACGGGCCTTCAATCATAATCGGCAAGCACCAAAATACGATTGAAGAAATCAATCACGAGTATGTAAAAGAACATAATGTAAAAGTAGTTCGCCGCTTGTCAGGCGGGGGGGCTGTATATCACGATTTAGGCAACCTCAATTTCAGCTTTTTAACCAAAGATGATGGACAATCTTTTAACAACTTTCTTAAATTCACCCAGCCTGTCATTGAAGCTCTGAAACAAATGGGTGTAAATGCAGAGCTGACAGGACGAAATGATATTCAAGTCGGCGAGCGCAAAATATCCGGTAACGCCCAGTTTGCGACTCGCGGCCGGATGTTCAGCCACGGGACACTCATGCTGGATTCACAGCTGGAGAACGTTCAATCCGCACTGCATGTTAGACCTGAGAAGTTTGAATCTAAGAGCACCAAATCGGTACGCAGTCGTGTTGCTAACATTTCAGAATTTTTGGATCACAAAATTACAATCGAAGAGTTTCGGGCGAATCTTCTTCGCCACATTTTCGGGTTGGAACCTGATCAGGTTCCGCAGTATGTACTTACGGAAGAGGACTGGGCTAGAATCCATGAAATCTCTAAAGAACGCTATCAGAATTGGGAATGGAATTACGGAGAATCGCCAGAGAGCAATGTAAAACATGCGAAAAAATTCTCTACTGGCTTTGTTGATCTTCGGATGAATATTAAAGACGGCCGTATTCAAAATATGAAAATTTACGGCGATTTCTTCGGCGTTGGCGACGTTTCGGATATTGAAAATGCACTTCGGAATAAACGTTATGATGAATCGGAAGTACGCGCGGCTCTAAAAGGCTTTGATCTGAATCATTACTTTGGCAATATCGAATTCGATGACTTTATCGGTTTGATTTTCCTAGAAGGATAACGGATATGAAATCATCCCGCCTCGCAGATCTCAGCCTGCTGTTTGTCGCCATGATGTGGGGCTGTACATTTCTGATCGTGCAAAATGCGGTGAAAGTATTGCCGCCGCTCGCGTTTAACGGATTCCGATTTATTGGAGCATCGCTTCTGCTAGCACTTATTATCAGTATATTTTATAGAGATCAGTGGAGACAAATGTCGCGTAAAATGTGGCTTCATGGCGCATTGCTTGGCATATTTTTATTTCTAGGCTACGGGCTGCAAACGATGGGTTTATTGTACACGACAACATCGAATGCTGGGTTTATTACAGGCTTATCTGTCGTCCTTGTGCCGATGATTGCCGCAACATTACTGAGACATAAATTATCCCGATATACTTGGTTCAGTGTTCTTCTTGCAGCCGCTGGACTGTATATGCTAACCTTCTCAGGTGGAATAATGAAATGGAACTATGGGGATATGCTCATTCTTCTATGTGCTGTCGCCTTTGCGCTGCAAATTGCATTCACGGGTATTTATGCGCCGCACTATCCTGCGCTTGCGCTATCCGTCATCCAATTAGCCGTAGTCGGCGTGCTCAGTACAATATTTTCTTTTTTCATAGAAGATGTTGGCCCGCTTTCACAAACGCTCGATTTGCTCGTTCAACCTGACGTTTTGATCGCACTTCTAATCTCGATTGGACCGACGAGCGCTTTTGCATTTTGGATTCAAACGGCCTGTCAACAGTACACCACACCATCCCGCGTTGCCGTTATTTTCACGATGGAGCCTGTCTTCGCTGCATTTACCGGCGTATTCTTCGCGGGTGAGAAGATTGGAACTTTAGCCTTGTTCGGATGTCTGCTTATTCTGATCGGAATGATCACTGCCGAATTGAAATCTGCGAACAATACCGCTGTACAAGAGAACAAAATAGAGATAAATTCGAGGAGAGAGCCTAATGTATAAACTCATTGCGATAGACATTGATGATACGCTCATCAACGATCATATGGAAGTGACCGAAGCTACTTCACGTGCTTTACAGGAAGCAACGGACAAAGGAGTCGTAGTCACGCTCGCTACTGGACGTATGTACGCTTCAGCTCAAGCGATAGCTCGTCAGACTGGACTTAATGTTCCTATTATTACGTACCAAGGAGCGCTCATTAAAAATCTGCTTGACGAGAAAGTGCTGTATGAACGCTTCGTGCCGATTAATGCAGCTCGTAAGCTGCTTGAATACTGTAAAGAACATAACCTCCATGTACAACTCTATGTCAATGATCGTCTGCATGCTCTTGAAGAGAATGAGAAGCTTATCGCTTACGCTAATGCTTCAAAAATTCCATACATTATAGATCAGGACTTCGATGCATTAATTGAAGAGCCGACTTACAAAATGCTCATTATTGACGAGCCTGAACGTCTAGATGAGATCGCTCCGATTCTGCGTGATTTGCTCGGCAGCGAAGTTCATATTACCAAATCGAAGCCTCAATATTTAGAAATCATGCACCGCGAAGGAACGAAGGGCGATGCGCTCACCTTCTTGGCCAAACATTACAATTGCCATTTGTCTGAGGTCATTGCAATCGGCGATTCTTGGAACGATCACGAAATGATTGAAGCCGCCGGACTCGGCGTAGCGATGGGCAACGCAGTCGATTCATTGAAGGAAATTGCGGATTACGTTACACTTACCAACAACGAGGAAGGTGTAAAGCACGTTATTGATAAGTTTATTTTGCAAAAGGCTGAATAAAGGTAACCGTAAAAGTCATATGGAGCACATAGGTGAAGTGCGTATTCAATAACAAAAAGCATGCCGTATGATCAACATACAGCATGCTTTAGTTTTTATAAAGAAATCTTCATGCCCGTCTTCGCGAGCTGAACATGCGCAGGTAAAGGATATGTACGATTCAAATCAACATCGTGTGACATATGCGTAAATATTGCTTGCGTTGGCTTCACTTCTCCAAGCAGTTCAAACGCCTCGATCATATCATATACAGATCTTGTGCTGAATTCTGCTTCCTCATGATAAAAGCTTGTGCCAAGTACAAGCAGATCTAAGCCATGCAGCGGATTCTTCTGCTCCTCTGTGAGTGCAATAGAATCTGAGCAGTACGCCCAAGTATAACCTTCCTTTGCAAACCGGTAAGCATAAGCGTAACCATTTTTCCCGTGGTTCACTTTCCAAGCGGAAATGTTCCAGCCTGCAAGCTGAACACCACTGTCAATCGGATGCATATCGATATTTCTCGGGAGCCAAGGAAATTGATCACTGATCGTCTGAATGACTTCCTGGGGTGCATAGAGTTGCCCTTTCTTTCCTAGCCAGCGGCATGCGTCTGCCCATTCAGGCAAACCGCCGATATGATCGAAATGGGCATGCGTGATCAGCAAATGTTCAATCGTGCGAAGCCCTATCATCTCCATCTGGCTTCGCCAATCTGGCCCACAGTCCACAATAAAAGACTGCCCTTCTCCTTCTACCCAAACGGATGATCGAAGGCGTCTGTTCAGTCCAGATCCTCTGGACTCTTTACAGACAGAGCAGTCACAATAAACACGGGGAACACCCATGGCGTCCCCTGTTCCAAGAAACGTTATTCTATGCATGGTCTTGTCTCCTAAATAATAATCGGCATTGGGTCGGTCTTCAGCCCATTTTCAATCATCCAGCTATTATCTTCATTAAATAAATACGCACGATGTATAAGTACACGCACGTGCTGTCCGACTCGGAGTGTCTCCTTCTCCAGCGAGCGGTACGTTTTAAGCGTATATGGACCTACTTCCACCTCAACAAGCCATTCGCTGCCGCGGAAATGCAATTGCTTGACAATCCCCTGTTCTGTAGCGGAAATGACATTAAATTCATGTTCATCCCCAATTTCAATATATTCTGGGCGAATGAGCGCTTGTATGTTCGGCGAGCGTCGTGCTTCCTCGAACCCTCGGAGGTCAGCAATCTGATGAATTAAAGTGGACTCACCGATAAACGTCGCAACGAATGGTGTCTGCGGATGTTTGTAAATATCCCAAGGCGTCCCTTTCTGCTCCAATTGTCCCTGATTCATAATCATAATTTCATCTGCTACCTCAATCGCTTCATCCTGATCATGTGTTACAAAAATGGACGTGACGCCTACATTCTCAATCAGTTCCTTGAGCCACGAACGAAGTTCCTGACGAATCTTCGCATCAATCGCAGCAAAAGGCTCATCAAGCAGCAACAGCTGCGGTTCAGGGGCTAAGGCGCGAGCAAAAGCGACCCGTTGGCGTTGTCCTCCGGAGAGCTGGTGAGGATAGCGGTTCTCAAAGCCACTGAGTCCAGTCAATTCAATTAAATCCATAACACGTTTTCTAATGTGAGCTTTGGATGATTTCTTAACCTTGAGTCCAAAAGCAATGTTATCATATACAGTCATATGTTTAAATAACGCATAATTTTGAAATACAAAACCGATTCCTCGTTCCTGAGGAGGGAGCTGATTGACCAATTGCCCGTGAAAGCGAATTTCACCTGAGTCCGGCGCTTCAAGACCTGCCAACATCCGCAGAACAGAAGTCTTGCCTCCACCGCTTGGCCCAAGCAGACCAATAAGGTGTCCCTTTGCAATATTAAAACTAACGTCTTTCACCGCATGAAATGGACCAAAATGCTTATTTAGATTACGTACCTCCACATGCATTAATGAGCACACTCCTCTCTCCGATATCCCCTCAGCGCGCTTAGCCATATAGGCTTCAACTATTAATCCTACGGTAATACTTGGAATTTAACGCTTATCAATACTTTACCAAAAGTTGACTATAATCGTCAATTAGACATTCACTATAACGATGTGAAGATTTAATGTCGCAATAATGCACAGCAATGAAGTACGGAGAGATAATAAAAGGCCTTTTATACATTTTGGCACAAAATTTTAACATGTGTGATCGCAGCATCCCTCACATCTTCAAAGCTTACACGATCGTGAATATAGTAAGAGATAAAGCCGTTCATACCTAAAAACAAAGTAAGTGGTATCGCTTGCATTTCTAAATCCGTTAGACGATCTGTATTCATAAATTGCCTGACCATAGTAGAGAAAAGCTTAATACATCGTTCTTGCTCAGCTCTGCAGTATGATAACAATTCTTCATCCCGAATCATGAACATCATTTCATATTGATGAGGATGATCGAGCCCAAATGCGATAAACTCCAACATAAGTTGTTCTACCTTCGTAAATCCTTCACTGGGCGGAGTTATCATCACCTGCTGCATTAAGCAGGCAACATGCTTGAAATCTTGGGCCACGATAGCATAGAAAAGTTCCGCTTTTTCTTTGAAATGATAATATAAAGATCCATGACTATACCCGAGATGCTGACCGATGCTGCGCATCGATATTGCACGATAACCTTTTGTGATGAACAAATGCCTGGCTGCTTCCAGAATACGTTCACGTGAAAGCTCCTGCTCTACTGCTCTTCTCGCCATACTCATTATTCTCCTTCAATATAATAAAGCTGTTCCCCTTCCGATATGGCCGCCTGTCCTTGTGTCAAATCAGTGATCCATGCTTTAAATGCTTCTGCCTCAGATACGAGCGGCAGACAAGTCAGCATCACTTTATCCGTAAATATCGTTTCGCCCATTCGCATTTCACGATTGCGGAGCTCATTCTCAAGTTTGCCTAACCAAGTGTAGTCCACTTCTATAAAAATTTGTTGATGAAGTACACGCGTAATCGGCTCCCCAGCTTCGATAGCAGCGACCGCGCCATCCGTATATGCGCGGAGCAGTCCACCTGCACCAAGCAAAATACCGCCAAAATACCTTGTCACAACGATAGCGACATTTTTCAGCCCGTTATTTTTAATAACTTCCAAAATCGGCTTGCCCGCGGTTCCGCTTGGCTCCCCGTCATCTGACGCCCGCTGAATCTCATCGCGCCAACCGACCATGTAAGCGGAGCAATTATGGGTAGCCGTTCGATGCTTTTTCTTAATCTCTTCAACGAATGCGATCGCTTCTTCTTCCGTTTCGACAGGCATAATATGACCGATAAACCTCGATTTTCGAATGACAATTTCTTTAATTCCAGGCTGTCTAACTGTTTTATAGCGTTCCAACATAACTGTTACCGTCCTTACTTATGTACCAAGAAAGCAGCTCTCCCGAATATACGAAGGGTGAACTGCTTTCTTGGTTTATATCTATTTAAACTAAGATTATATTATTCGGAAAGTCTTTTTTCAAGCTCTGCTTTTTCTTTTTCATAACCTGGTTTGCCAAGGAGTGCAAACATATTTTTCTTATATGCTTCCACGCCAGGTTGGTCAAATGGGTTAACGCCAAGCAAGTAGCCGCTGATTCCGCACGCTTTTTCAAAGAAATAAACAAGATATCCGAAAGAATAAGCTGACATATCAGGGATTGTTACGATCAAGTTCGGAACTTGACCATCTGTATGTGCAAGCATGGTTCCTTGGAATGCTTTTTTGTTAACAAAATCCATCGTTTTGCCAGCCAAGAAGTTTAGGCCGTCTAGATCTTCAGGATCTTTTTCAATTGTAATGTGTTCAGGTACCTCTTCAACTTGGATAACCGTTTCAAACAAATTACGTGTACCTTCTTGGATGAATTGACCCATGGAGTGAAGATCTGTTGAGAAGTCAACAGAAGCTGGGTAGATCCCTTTATGGTCTTTACCTTCGCTTTCGCCGTAAAGTTGTTTCCACCATTCAGATACGAAATGCAGTGAAGGCTCGTAGTTCACGAGAATTTCAGTTGCTTTACCTTTGCGATAAAGGGCATTGCGAACTGCTGCATATTGATAGCTTTGGTTCTCAGCTACGTTCGGATTGCTGTATTCTTTCGCTGCATCCGCTGCGCCTTGCATCATTTCATCAATGTTAATGCCAGCTACTGCGATCGGCAATAGACCTACAGCAGTGAGCACAGAGTAACGTCCGCCTACATCATCAGGGATGACGAAGGTCTCATAGCCTTCTGCGTTAGCCATTGTTTTCAGCGCGCCTCTTGCTTTGTCAGTTGTTGCATAGATGCGTTTGCGAGCTTCTTCTTTACCATATTTCTTTTCGAGTTCCGCTTTGAAAATACGGAAAGCAACAGCAGGCTCAGTCGTTGTACCTGATTTAGAGATAACATTGACGGAGAAATCTTTGCCATCGATAAGCTCAAGCAAATGGGTCACATATGTAGAGCTGATGTTGTTACCTGCAAAGAACACTTGCGGAGTTTTGCGTTTGTCTTTTGGAAGCAGGTTATAGAAAGAATGTGATAGCATTTCAATCGCTGCGCGTGCACCTAAATACGAACCACCGATACCGATTACGATCAGAACATCGGAGTCGCTTTGAATTTTCGCAGCCGCTTTTTTAATGCGCGCAAATTCTTCTTTGTCATAATTTGTTGGCAGATCAATCCAGCCAGTATAGTCAGAACCTACACCTGTTTTGTTATGGAGTTGTTCATGAGCTAGCTTAATTGGTTCTGCGAAATAATCAATTTCATGTTGACTAACGAACGACAGCGCTTTGCTGTAGTCAAATGTTACTTTTTTAGACATGGTATGGTTGCCTCCCTGTTGATTTAATTATCTTTATATTGTCTCAAACAACTAGAAATAGAATACTTTAATTTAGTTGCCCTGACAAGTTTCCTAATATACACCTTACTGTTTACATGATAAAATGTTTCTTGTTTTCCATTACGACATAGAAGGTGATTTTTTGTGAAAAAAATCGGATTTATCGGATTAGGAACTATGGGAGCTCCTATGGCATCCAATCTGCTCAAACAAGGTTACGATGTCACTGTCTATAACCGCACTGTTTCCAAAACTGCGCCGTTAGCGGAACTAGGCGCTTCCGTAGCTATGGCACCACGTGATGCGACTGAAGGTGCTGAAGTCATTATTACAATGGTCAGCGACGATGATTCGATCGCTCAAGTATATGAAGGCGAGCAAGGAATTTTGAAGGCTCTTGCATCCGGAATGACGGTTATCGATTGCAGTACGATTTCGCCTGAACTCGTCAAGAAACTAGCGGGCCAAATCGAAGCAAAAGGTTGTCAGTTCCTTGATGCGCCAGTAACCGGCAGTAAACCTGCGGCCATCGATGGTACGCTTGTCTTCATGGTTGGCGGTCATGCTGAAACAATTGCCAAACAGCAAGACGTATTCGATACACTTGGTAAAAAAGTGATTCACATGGGTCCAAACGGCAGCGGAGCTGTTGCTAAACTTGCTCATAACACGATGGTTGGGATCAACAATCTTGCACTTGCCGAAGGCTTCGCCATAGCGTCCAAATCCGGTATTCCAGCAGATGCTTTCCTCGAACTCGTACAGCTTGGATCAGCAGGCAGTAAAGCCGCCGACCTAAAAGGCCGCAAAATTATTGAGCACGATTTCAGCAATCAATTCTCACTTCAGCTCATGCTGAAAGATTTGAAATTAGCATCATCATTGACCGACGGAATCGGAGTTCCTACACCGATGCTGAATCTCGCCAAAAGCTTGTTTCAAGCCGGGCAAACGAAAGGCTACGGTGAAGAAGATCTATCCGCTGTTGTGAAATGCTATGAGGAATGGATCGGTCACACGATTAATGGTAAACCGCTTCAATAACTTTACAGTAATCGGTTAAAAAGAGGGTAAGTCCGAAACATAAGTTTCGGCTCTTACCCTCTTTTATTTATTTTACTGATATGAGCAGCAGTAATCCGTTACAGACCGCACCTCAAGCTTGAAGGTACGCTGCGCGGGTACGCTGAAAGTACCTTGGCCCTGAATGTGGGTCCAATCTTTCGCATCAGGCAACAACACTTTCAAATCACCGGATAGAATCTCCATGACTTCTTTTGTGTCTGTCCCGAATTCATAGGTTCCTGGAAGCATGATACCGAGCGTCACTTTACTGCCATCTTCAAGCAGCACAGTTCGACTGGTCACATTACCGTTAAAATAAACATTTGCTTCTTTAACAACCGTAGCATTTTGAAACTGTGCCATTGCCTCTCACTGCTCCCATCTACAAGTAAATGACTTTAAATTACAGCAAAGCTTTAACGCGGCTTACTACATTTTCAACAGTGAATCCATACTCAGCCATAACTTTATCCCCAGGAGCGGATGCACCAAATTTGTTAATGCCAAGAATATCGCCTTTTTCGCCTACAAAACGTTCCCAACCGAATGGATGAGCCATTTCCACAGCTAGACGAGCTTTAACGTCTGGCAAGATAACAGAATCTTTGTATGCTTGATCTTGTTTGTCGAACAGATCCCAGCTTGGCATGCTGATGACACGTACTTCGATACCTTCTTCAGCAAGCGCAGCTTGTGCTCTAACAGCAAGTTGTACTTCAGAACCTGTTGCCAAGATTTGAGCAACTGGTTTGCCATTTTTCGCATCAGATACAACGTATGCACCGCGTTTGATACCCTCGCGAGCTTTCTCAGCAGTACCTTCGAGAATTGGCAAGTTTTGACGAGTAAGTACAAGTGCAACTGGGTTTTGTTTGTTCTCAACTGCATATGCCCATGCTGCAGAAGTTTCGTTTGCGTCAGCTGGACGAATAACAGTAAGATCTGGAATAATGCGCAGGGAAGCCAGTTGTTCAATTGGTTCATGTGTAGGACCGTCTTCACCAACTGCAATACTGTCGTGTGTAAGTACGAACACAGAAGGTACTTTCATGATAGCTGCAAGACGTACAGCTGGACGCAAGTAATCTGTAAATACGAAGAACGTACCGCCAAATGCTTTTACGCCGCCATGAAGCATCATACCGTTAACTGCTGCTGCCATACCGAATTCACGAACACCGAAGTATACGTTGCGGCCGCTGTAGTCAGCTGGCGTGAAGCTTTCTTGACCGTTAAGGTGAGTCATTGTTGAGCTTTCAAGGTCAGCAGAACCACCGATCAATTGAGGAACTCCGTTTACAAGTCCGTTAAGTGCTTTACCAGAAGCAACGCGAGTAGAAACAGCTTTGTCTTCTACGCTGTATTTAGGCAATTCTTTGTCCCAACCTTCAGGAAGATCGCCAGCAAGCGCAAGTTCAAATTGTTTAGCAAGCTCAGGATAAGCAGCTTTGTATTTCGCAAATTGTTCATCCCATGCTTTGTTTGCAGCAATACCGCGAGCTTTAACAGCAGCGAAATGTTCACGAACTTCAGCTGGAACATAGAAGTCTTCTTCGTACTTCCAACCGTAGAATTCTTTAGTCAATTTCGCTTCTTCTTTACCAAGTGGTGATCCGTGTGTACCGCCATGACCGCCTTTACCTTGTTTGTTAGGACTGCCGTATCCGATGACTGTTTTCACTTCAATCAGAGTTGGACGAGTTGTATCTTTTTTACCTTCTTCAATTGCTTTTTCAATTGCAGCAAGGTCGTTACCGTCTTCAACGCGAAGAACTTGCCAGCCATAACCTTCAAAGCGTTTTTGAACACTTTCAGAGAAGCTAAGGTTTAGTTTACCATCCAAAGAAATATCATTGGAATCGTAAAGAACAACCAATTTACCTAGTTTCAAATGTGCTGCAAGGGAAGCTGCTTCGTGGGAAACGCCTTCCATCAAGTCGCCGTCGCCGCAAATTGCGTATGTGTAGTGGTCAACAATTTTGAAATTGTCTTTGTTGTAAGTAGCGCCCAAATGAGCTTCAGCCATTGCCATACCTACAGCCATAGCAATACCTTGACCAAGTGGACCTGTTGTTGCATCAACACCAGCTGTGTGACCAAATTCAGGGTGACCCGGTGTTAAGCTGCCCCATTGACGGAATCGTTTCAATTCTTCTAATGGCAAAGCGTAGCCGGAAAGGTGAAGCAAGCTATACAAAAGCATGGAACCGTGTCCAGCAGACAGTACGAAACGGTCACGGTTAATCCATGTTGGGTTATCCGGATTGTGTGTCATTGTTTTAGCGAACAATTGGTAACCCATAGGTGCGGCACCCATTGGCATACCAGGATGTCCTGAGTTTGCTTTCTCAATTGCATCGATCGCAAGCGTACGGATCGTTGTAATTGACAAATTGTCAATTGCATGATTTTTTTCAGTCATGGCTTAATCCTCCTAGTTTGTATATAGTTCGAAGTGCTCTAAAATGGCGTAAATGTCATTTTGACTTATTGTATTGTATCACTTGGTGAGCACCTTTTCCATAACGATATTAAAAGTAAACCTTTTCATTTCAAAATTTTCATCATAAATTCATTTTGTCCTATACCACCTTTACTTACTTATCCATACAAAAAAAGCTAGCTGATTGTTTTTTTCAGGCTAGCCTTTTTCTTATGTTTTATCCTAAGCTTTTCAATCCTATACTATTATACTGTGCTTTTTCAGCGGACGAATTTTAGAAGTGCTGCAATCGGATCTACACCGAGTATGGAGCCGGTCCATGAGAATGAATTTTGCTCAGTCAAGTGATGGTTTTGTCGAACACCATATAAGAAGACGATGCTGTACACTGGAGGGTTGCAATAACGACGACAGCCATAAAACTGAGCGATGCCGCTAATCACACCCCTTTCCCATTCAACATTCGAGAATGTTCACTTTAAAGTAATAAACGAATTGAAGTAGAAATTAGTTCCAATAAGAAAAGTTCCAACCTTATGGATGGAACTTTCATGCTTATTAGAGACTCAAGACTAGTTAAATACAACTGTTTTATTTTGATGAACAAGAATTCGGTCTTCAATATGCCATTTTACGGCTCTTGCTAGAACAACTCTCTCAATGGTGCGTCCAATTCGCTTCAGCTCAGTCACATCATCGCGGTGGCTTACGCGCTGAACGTCCTGCTCAATAATAGGACCGCCGTCGAGCTCTTCAGTCACATAGTGAGCGGTTGCTCCAATAATTTTCACCCCGCGTTCATAAGCTTGTTGGTACGGCTTGCCTCCAACAAACGCTGGCAAGAATGAATGGTGAATATTAATAATACGATTGCGGTAATGCTCGATAAATGTCGGTGAGATGATCTGCATATAACGAGCGAGAATGATGACATCAATATCGTCGCCGACAATTTCCAGTTGCCGCTGCTCAGCTTCTTTCTTCGTATCCGCTGTAACTGGAAAATGATGATATGGTATGCCGAACGATTCAACGTATTCGCGCATATCGTTATGGTTGCTGACGACCATCGCAATTTCAGCGTCGAGATCGCCTGCTTGCCATTGCCATAGGAGCTCTACCAAACAGTGATCTTCCTTCGACACGAAGATCGCCAGCTTCTTCTTACGGCTTACCGTTGTAATCTTCCACTCCATGTTAAAGTTTGCGGCAACCTGAGCAAAGTCAACTTGCAGCTGACGTAAATTCGCATCGAGCTCCGGAAGATCAAATTCAATGCGCATGAAGAACATGCCGCCCTCTGGATTCATTGTATACTGATCGGACTGTACGATATTTGCGCCATGTTCGTGCAGAAACCGTGATACCGCAGCGACAATCCCCGGTCCATCCGGACAAGAAATAAGCATGCGCGCACGATTGTGCTGACCATCCTTTGCAGCGTGTTGATTCGCTTTGATGTGTGCCTCCATTTTATAATTCTTCCTCTCCATAATTAAACAGTAAGCAGCCATTCCTTGCCTGCAAACCAGGCAGTTAGTCGGTGGTTAATTTGTTCCTCAGTCAATTCTGGGAACAGTCTTGCTTCAACAACTAGATCATATAGACGTTCCATTGGTTCACGCGGATCTGCTTTTTTCGCTTTCGCGTCATTTTTCAGCACATCCCACGTGCCCAGTACGAAAGCCCGAGGATCGATATCTTGCTTTTTAAAGAATGAATGCAGCATATCGACGTCGTTCAAAAATTCATCACCGAAACGTTCTTTCACACTTCCGCGCAGCATCGCAATTTCAGCTTCGTACATTGGACGCTGCGTCTTTGCATCTTTCCCGATCCAAGGCGTTTCTAGAATGAACGGACGTCCTTTAAGTCCATCATGATGGACCACGTTGTTAATGGTTTCAAATCCAAGCCATCCGGAGCCTGTTGTTGCATGACGGTCTTTACGAGCGCCGGTTGGATTTTTGCTGTCATTGATATGGACAACGGCAATTCGGTTTAACCCAACAATACGATCGAACTCTTCTAGAACACCATCCAGATCGTTTACAATGTCATACCCTGCGTCGTGAATGTGACAGGTATCTATACATACCGTCAATCGTTCATTGTACTGCACTTTGTCGATAATCTCGGCAATTTCTTCGAATGAGCGGCCAACCTCCGTGCCTTTGCCTGCCATCGTCTCGAGTGCGATGTTCACGTCCGTATCTTCTGTACCTCCGAGCACTTCATTAAGACCCTCAGCGATACGCTTTATTCCATATTCGGCATCTTTATCTGTATATGCACCTGGATGCAGTACGATATTTTTGACACCAATAGCTTGTGTACGGCGAATTTCCTCTTGCAAGAAATTAACCGCAAGTTCATATGTGTTCGATTTATACGAACCTAAGTTGATAATATAAGGTGCATGCACGACAATTTCACTAACGCCGTTTTCCTGCATCACTTTCTTACCTTCTTCAAGGTACATGGACTCCATCGGTTTACGACGCGTATTCTGAGGTGCGCCAGTATATATCATAAACGAACTGGAGCCGTAAGAAGCAGCTTCATTCGCAGCATTTAATAGACCCTTGTCCGAAAACGATACATGGGAACCAATTTTCAACATAAACTATCCCCTATCATGTGAATTTATTCCTTATTTTAACTTGATTATCGAAATAAATAAAGAAATGCGTTATAATTCATAATTAGAAAAAAAGTCATCATATTACTGAGGTGAGAATATGAACCATTATTTTGGACATGGTTTCCTCTCAATAACACCAAATCACTGGTTTATGAATACAATTGCCTTCTGGACATTTGTTCTGCTTGGAAGCATGTGCATCGGCGGATACTTCATGTTTCGTAAATTTCTAAAAGTATTGCCTAAGGCAGACGGTAAATCAAAGCTCGATTGGCAAAATTATTGGGTAGAGAAAAGTCGGAAGCTGTGGACAGAGGAATCGAAAGCGTTCCTCGACCAATTGGTTCAGCCTGTACCAGGGCCGTTTCGAGATATCGCTAAACATTCCATCGCAGCGGAAATCGGAAAAATAGCGATTGAAAGCGGCGCGCCAGAAGTGACTCGCGATCACTGCATCAAAGGCTATATTGTAGCAACGCCTAAGCGAGACAACAAGTTTCTCGTCAAATTTCTGAAAGAGAATCAAATTGATTATTCGCCTTATCAACATTTACTGAATAAATAATTGGCAGTACCAAGAAGCCCTCCTGTAGAAGCATTTATAAATGTCCGCAGGAGGGCTATTTTAATGAATATCAAATAAGAAAGGAACATCTGTATATGCGAATTGCGATTTGCGGGGGAACCGGCTTTGTGGGTAAAGCTCTAGTCGAGTATTGGCTTAAAGAAGGGCATGAATTAATGGTTATTACTCGAAAAGTTACCAAGCATAATAGTAATATCGATGGAATTACATACGTAACTTGGCAGCGAGCAGAGAAAGATCCTCACGCTTTCGAAGGAGTCGAGGCGATCGTAAATCTGGCCGGAGAGACCATTAACCAGAGATGGTCAGCAAAAGCAAAAGAACGGATTATGCAGTCGCGTCTGCAAACAGTCAGCGCTGTCGCTAAGCTCGTACAATCTCTTAAGCACAAACCTAAAGTCGTAGTGCAAGCATCCGCGATGTCGATCTACGGTACATCATGGACTGAGACTTTTGACGAGACTTCATCCGAACATATCATGAATTTTCCCGCTGAAGTAGCCAAAGCATTGGAAGATGAGACTAAGCGAATTAAAGATACGAGAGTCATCCGGCTTCGTGTGAGCCTTGTCCTAGGTAATGAAGGTGGTGCATTTCCTCTAATGAAGCTACCCTATCTACTTGGAGTCGGTGGAAGAATAGGTAGCGGAAAACAGTGGACGTCGTGGATTCATATTCAAGATATTGTTCGCCTCATCGATTTCTGCTTGAAGAATGAGGATATATCAGGACCTGTGAACGCCAGCAGTCCTCATCCTGTAACGAATGATCAATTTGGTAAAATCGTTGGCCAAGTATACCGCCGGCCACACTGGTTCCCTATCCCTTCGTTCATGTTCAAAATTCTATTCGGTGAAATGTCGACCATTTTACTAGAAGGTCAAAGAGTTGTACCGCGTGTTGCCCTGGAGCATGGATTCAAGTTCCTCTATCCAACGCTGGAAGAAGCACTGTCTCATTTAAAAAATGAAGGCAAGCTAAAATGAATTGTTCAAATCATCAATCTGAACATAACTTATAACTTGTGCCTGCTATGTTGAACGTGTCACCTTCCTGTAACGGATAATCTTTGTATGGAACCATCGGTTCGCCCCTAAGCACGGTGCCATTCTTAGAGCCCAGGTCTTTAATACGGCACCCATCTTGAACAATCATGAGCTCTACATGAGCTCGTGATGTGCCCACTGTCTCATCTACATATTGAGCCACATCTGATGAACGTCCTATGATAAAGCTCGCATGATGAAGCTCAATTCGCTCAAGTTCGTTCATACCTTGCGCTAATCGTTCTAGAAATAGTGCTGTTGTCTGTCTAGCAGATCCCTTACTGGAATTTGGTTTAAGCATAACTGTCGCTTGTCCTCGCGGTGAAGAGAGCATTTCTGTACGTGAGCTTAGTTCAGCATAATAATCTTCCGTATTCTTTCGGTCTTTGAATTCACGAATGGCTTCCACATCAGTATGTATTTGTTGCTTTTGCTTTGTTTGCGGCTTTTGCAGCTTTTGTATTGAGTGTTCAGCAAGGTTGTAGTCATCAGTACGAATTTCTTCCTTAGCTTCAGATGCATTCAGGCACCACAGTTCCTTATTCGTATTCGATTTACGTTTCGAATCTATAAATCCAGTCAATTTCTCTACGGCAAATCGAGATTTTCCTTTTGATGAAGACATAGCAGAACCTAGATCGATCGATTCAAATACGGGCACCTGTTTTATTGACTGACCTCCAAAATTTCTTAAGAAGGACAGCTTACCTATCCAATACAGAACTGCCGTTATTCCTAATAGGACTGTTATCGCTGCGCACATAAACATCGTCCCCGTACTGGGTGCTTCTAGGTATACTAGCCGCCAAGGTAACACTGACCCAACTACGCAACCTAACGTAACGTATGTTTTCATAGACGAAGATGATTTTGGGTTATCTTCCTCCGCTTCTGAATGCTCAGCATTTGATTCGATTTTCGCAGAAGATGCCGCTGTGGATATCGAGAAAAAAGGATGAGGCATGGACCGATCAACTGAATGATCTGCATGACGATCTAGGGGACGATTTATAGAACGATCTATGGAACGTACTACGGAACGCTCTTCTGCAACTTCTTCCTGCATTTGCAGCTCAATCTTAAATTTGGGAGTCGCCGCTTCTTCGTTATCATTTCCAGCTAACAATTGGATCAACAGACTCTTTAAGCCTTGAATCGTAAAAAAATCATTTCGACAAAACTGCACGATTTGCTGCAGTCCGTTTCCTTCGAGATGAGATACCGATGTCATAAATAATGAGATAAGCCGATTTAGACTTTCCTGTATTTCATTAGACATAGGCTTCTGTAATGGTACATAAGTTAAGTAAAGTGTTCCTAATTGTAGGGAACCATCAATAAACATATAATCTTCATGCAAAATATAATTATGATGATCGAGCATGTATAATTTACTATCCTCTAGTGCACTTACAAGTTGAAGCAGCAAGGTGTAAAATTCCGTCATATTCATTTTCTCGCTCTTTAGACAGTGTGAGAGCATTCTTTTAGCAGTAATATCATATTGAAAAGTAACTTTAAAATCGAGCTCCTTAATATTAAGGTGCAGCAAATGAGGAATTTTTGTAGAAGCAATCATTCCGCATTGCACCTGACTTAGTTCCTTCGTATGAATCCCCTCTGGATGCTGCAATACCATATAGGTTCCGCCATTTTGGATAAAATCCGTATGAAAGCTAACCATCCTTTACCTCTCCCCTGCACACTGAAATAAAAATAAGATTAAACATACAAATAGGCTGCAATTACTCCAGGAAGAACTGCCACCATAAACGGAAATTGTAAATGCTCACTTTGTCCAGATGTGATCGGACTAAAATTTCGGAACATGATTACACTAATTACACGCCTGGCTAAAAGACGAAGGCGAATAACTGCTTCGCGACGCCAGAGCATGATGACTAGACCGATTAGACCAGCAAATAATATAGAGTACATAAAAGAATGCATCGTAAATGTCGTTCCGGTCCATGCTCCAATTCCAGCAAATATCTTAACATCACCTGCTCCAACAGCCCGGACGAAGTATAACATGAGCAAAATTCCAAAACCCGCTCCCATACCTTTTATACTAACCAGTACTCCTTCCCATCCTCCGTTAATCCACCCAAACAACAGTCCGCTAACAACAGCACTCATTGAAATAACATTTGGTATTTTCATAGATTTCATATCAGTTATAAATGCCGCTGCAATAAAGATAAAACAGCCCCAAAAAGCAAATTCCATATCGTTCATCCTCTCCTACTCACCGTTTTTCTTCCGAGCCTCAAACATGACTTCGGCATGCTGTCCATCCTCTGTCTCCACAACAAACTTCCAGCTGCCAGGGGTAGTATTTGAACCAACTCTCCATGTCCATTCGATATAACCATTTTCATCGGCCTGCTGACTGCCTAAATGCTTGGCAATACTTTGCCCGCTCTTATAAAAAATAGATAATGCAGCTGTGGTGCCCGGCTGAACTTTCACTTTTATCGTTGCATTATGGCCAATATAAGCCGGCTCCGGTTTGGCTATAATTTGAACCCGCCCATGATCATCTTCGCCATTGTCTTTCTCGTTCACGGCGAATTCACCCGTGTCTCCAACCCAAACCCGCTCCACAGCTTTAGACTGCAGAACGATTTTCTTATTAAGAAAAGGAATCCGAAAAGGCAGCTCATAGCTTGCTTGAATACCGAAATACGGATTCTTCTGTTCACCAAAGTTAGGAACAATGACTTTCGAGACGTGAATTCGTTCATAGTCCAAAATGCTGTCTTGAACAAACGGCTTCATAATAGGTTTTACAATTGGGTCCAAAACCGCTTCAGACATTTGATTTTTAAGTCGTTCGAGCGGCTCAGAACCTTTGGAAACAGCTTCTTCAGCCCACCCTTTAATCGGCTCGGGAAGAAAGCTGCTATAATCAGCTACCCACTCCTGAACAGACAATTGAGGGAAATTCATATTGAGAAAAGGTGCTGACGATGGCGAACCAGGAACGGCTTCTGCAGCAATCGCAACCATATACATATGTGATGAGATCTCCTTTGTCGTGTCTGATACAGTCGTATTCAGTGCAGTTGAAACGAGCGTCGTCTGAACGATATATACTAAAAAGACAATGAAAAATAGAAATATAGGCAGTACAAGCGACGCTTCAAGCACCATGCTTCCTCGCTCCGAGTTATGAAGTTGTCCTTCTGCTTGCGTACACTGATTACCATCCTCATGATGGGATTTAAGCCTTCCTAGACGAAATAATCGTTTATTCATAGACAGCCTCTTAATAGGAAAAATATACTTGTTTGGTTGAATAATAACGGTTACCTTTTACTTCCCCTGGCAAAGCTCCTATACTGCTAAACGTTTTAAATATCCCTGGCAAAAACCATAGTTTGATCGATGTTCGAATTTCACTGGAAGCATAGGTTCCTCTTTCCGCAGGATTAATACCTGTATTAAACCGAATTAAAGCTAGCATGCGTGACATTTTATATTCGTTGTTACTGTGAATGAGCAAATAGAATCTGAGATGATCTTTATAATCAACTTCAAACGGAATATATTTGGAAAACTGAACAGATCCATTTTTGGTTAATGTGATCATATCTTCAGTTGCTTTTTCAACTGCATATAACAGTGCCGAAGCTAAAATTAATAACGGATTCCCTTTGTTAAGATTCATAACTAAACCTTCAACAGTATGAATCGCGAGCCGGGTACTGAACACTTCTGTATAGGCGGCAATAATATTGCCAACTGGGTTATGAAAACCATAAAGTATATATTCAAGCTCTTGATTTTGAACACCAAGCTGGTCAACAACTTGCTCTGAAAGCTTCATGCTCGCTGCCGATGCATTAGTACTTAGCAAGCTGTTAAAATCGAAATGGGAGAAATACTTCGTTGCATACTCATTTTGAAAAAGCTCATCCCCTAGGCCCGTTAAAAGTGATGACATGTTGCCGAACAGTCCATCCATACTTTTCATCGCCTCATCACCAGCTTCATATGGATCTTCTGTGACACCAGTTCCTGAGCTCTCTGTATTCGTACTTTTATTAAAATGAACGATTTCATCATCGTACTGTTTTAATGTTGTGTACTCTTCCCACTGCGCCGAAGCCTTTTCTTGAAGTTTGTTTAGCTGTGAAATGATATTTGTTACGTTTTTTAGTTTCTGTTTGACCGTTTTTTCGATGGATTTACGTTCTGTATCTGACGCTCTATATGCTGCTAATGACTTTTCCGTACGGTCTAACACGTTTTCTGGTCCTGATACAGCATACTGTTGTAAATATTGATCAAGATCCTTTCTTGTGTCTACGATCGATGTTTTTAAAGAACCCGCACTCGCTGATATCGAAGACATGGAACGGCTCTCGGAGATCACACTCATCATTCCCTTGTTAACAGAAGTATAATTTTGCGATTGAATACTTACACCCTCTTCTAATTGGGTAAGGAGTGTATCGGATATGATCAGCTTTTCGCTCATTTGACGGATTTTTATCATATCATTTGCTCTTCCAATAGAATCAGGAGATAAGCTGCTTCCTGGAACATCTGCCTTAGATACGGCATCATATCCCTGAGTCGCCTCTCGCTTCTCCGCGTCTGCAATAATTGTCTTCATCTCTTCATTCAGTTTCTTAACTCGATCCATCAGTTCCTTCGCTTCGTTCAATAGACGCTCATGACGATTTGCTGTATCTTCACTTGCCCTTTGCAGCCTATTTATGAGTCTGGCAGATCCAAATATATAATCCGAAATCTCACTTGAATACATTTGGTCTTCCGAGTCCCGATCACGATCGGCCTCTACTTTTGAAATGTAATCTTCATGTTGAGCCGCTATATCAGATGCGGAGCTGATACTTCCTATCGATTCGTCTCCAATGGACTCCCCTTTGGGATCCATCACAAGAAGAGGTAATGGTTCTGCACTTTTGGCTGATTCTCTTTGATCCGCTATCATTTGGTCAATGAGCTCTTCACGCTCATCGTATAGCTTTTGTAATTTTTTCAGAACTTCGACCGTATTGGAAGCTTCCTTCATTTCCTGTGATATAGGCTTGAACTTCTGTACTAATTCCAAAGTAAAATCAATCGGAGCTTTATATTTCATTTCTTCTCGGATTTGTTGATTAAAAACGTCGTAATTGCCCAATTGACGCTCAAGATTGATAGTTGAAGTGTCAAGTGACACATTAACAATTGACAAACTATCGCTTCTATCTGCTAGATTGACATTGTCATCAAGTATTTTAGCTAACAATTGATTCTGATCGGTGCTGCCAAAAGCAAACAACCCATATTTCTTCTGTAAAGCGGGATCGTAAGACGACATGACGGAACGAACGCTCGAATGAGACAATCTTTCACTTTGAACTTGAAAGGCGGTGATTCTTGCATAATCAATAAATACAGCAACGAAAGCAATAACAACGGCTAGAATCATCATTAAGAAGATGGATACCGACCCTTGTTCAGAGCGCCATCTTTTGAACATTTGTCACTCCCCCTTTACAGCAGATTTGTTAATTGCTTTTTGCCTGTTTGCGGATGACCGCAGCCGCATCTATTTGATTCATGGCAGGTCCTCCTTGCCCTTTAAATTTAGCCCCGTAATAACGCACTAACTCTACGGTTCTTATAAATTCAACGGGCTCAGTCACAACCGAACTCACTTCACTGTTCATATTCCCGCCTATTACCTGCGTTATCCCGGGTAAATCTACAAATTGTTCAAGATGAACATTCACTTTTCGAAGCATCAGTTGATGATCATAGCTCATCTCTCCGCTCATTCCAGATGGAATGCCTGATGCCGCTTTCGCTATTTTCTGAACGGATAAGGCCCCGCTCTGCGAAGCTGCTGCAGGCAATGCAAGAGATTGTCTAGATGAAACTCCAGCGAAACCAAAGAGTGCTCCCAGCATCTGATCGTCACTTAATCGCCAGTAGAGAGAATCATACTCCCCCTTCGCAAAGGAGCCATTACGTGCATCTTTATGACTGTTATCCCAGCTATACGCCGCACGTTCCGCAGCAGATGAAGCTACTTGGACTAATATCGCATTTTGATACATATACACGCAGAAGAACAACAACGTAAACGTTACTAACAATACAATCGGAAAGACAAGGGAAGCCTCTAAGGAGAAACTTCCCTCACTATCAAGTATGCTGCGCTTTTTCATAGCTCACTAATTCATAAAATCATTCGTTTTTTCTTTTGTGTTATCAAGTAGCTTACGAACAATCGCAATAATTTCATTTTTAAACAAAATAGCAATGGCTACGATAACAGCAATAATAAGAATCATCTCTAATGTTCCTATTCCGTCTTCCTCATTCCAAAAACGCTTCATACCCTTATTAATATTCATTACCATTGATAACCCTCCTATATTTTCATCATCATAAAAGCAGGTGATCCAACTAACAAAAGAACAACTAAAAAAATAAGTACCATGGGGAAAACTAATTTTGACGAAGCTTGCTCTCCTCTCGTGCGACTAATGGCCTTTCTTCTCTCCCATAACACACGGGATAAATCACGAAGTGCCAGTACAAAGTCATTGCCGCCTCTTCGGTAATTTAGCAGCACCGTCGTAGTAAATATAGACACTTCCTGAATACCGCATCGTTTGCTTAGCGCATCAAAAGACTGTTGAAACGAATAACCACTCTCCCATTCATGAATCATTTTCAATATTTCTCGGTACAATGGATGATTATCTTCGGATTGCTTTTGGCGCGCGCAGTGCGTGATGGCTTGCTGTACCGTTTCACCAGCCCCAACAAGCAAAATAATTTTATTTAACAGTTCCGGCAGCTCTAGCAAAATCTCCTGATCACGCAGCTGAACCTTCTTCTGCAAATCTTGAATCATGGAGAACGGAACAAGCACAGCTAATAGAACCCCAATTCCAAAGCCCGTTATTTCTCCATTCATCAGGAGAGAGAGAAGGCAGCCCAATGTCACAAGCAACCAACTGTACGATAAAATTTCTGCCATGAAAAGGATCGTCATTTCCGCACTTCTGTGCTGCACGCCGTAGTTCTTTTGAATAGAGCGCTGAATTTTAAAAAACAGCACTGGTAAACGGTTGTATACGCGCAGCTTGTCCAGCAAAAAAAGTGAAGGAGCTGATATTTGCTGAAGCTTTAATCCTGCCATAGTAATTGATCTAAACTGGTTGTATTTTCGCCCGCAAAGCTGATTCAGCACCACCCAACCGCCCACTAGCAGAACCAGCACCAATGCCCAGGTCATAGTTAGCCCCCTTTATATTTTCACATTCATGATTTTATTGATGAGCCAGAAGCAAACTCCTAGCATCAACAAGCCTACAGTTGACACAACCATACCAATACCGCTGTACATGGGTTTCATATAATCTGCAGCGGTCAAATTCATGAAGATAAGGAATAAGAAAGGTGCAGCAAGCAGCGCTTTCGACTCAAATCGTTTTTGGGCCATCATGACTGATAACTCCTGCTGAATATCGAGTTTCTCTCCGATGATCGTCGATGTGCGGCGGACTACTTCAACCAAATCTCCCCCTGTTCGCTTACAGGCAGTGAATACATCTGCAAAATTCGTTATATCCTCAATCGCTGCCCGGCGGCTGAAATCTTGCAGAGCTTCTTCGATGGGCTGACCATACTCCATTTTTGTACAAATTATGTGTAGCTCCGTTATCAGATCATTATCCGAATCCGGAATTAACATCTTCAAATCCTGTGCAGCTTCACGGAAACTATTCTCCACCGATCGCCCTGCTGCAAGAGATGATGAGAGTGAATAAAGCGCCTGCTTAAAATGTAAACTCATCGCAGATCTCCGCTGCTTAAGCATATGTTTGTTCCAAAATCGGGGTACCAGCATCCCAGCGAAAGATAACATCATAGCAATAAGCCATTGATGATAGAACAAGTATCCTACAGCAAAAAAGATTGCAGATCCAATGACGATACAAAGCGTTCTTTCTCGAATTGAAAGCTTATACACCGTATAATCTTGAAGTGTCATGATCACCTTACCTCCTTACAAAATCCCTGCCATTCTCAGCTTATCTGTATGATGAAGATGATTTCCGGTAGACACGAGCTTACCAATAATGTGTCCGTCCCGTTCTCCTTCCTCTTGAAAATGGTACAGCGGATTCAGTACAACTTCTCCTTCCTTCATTTCGATGACTTCAGAAATTTCCACAACTCGGCGCGATCGATCCCGAAGCCTAGATAAGTGAACAAATATATCAATTGCCGAGCTAATTTGCTGCCTGATAACTTGAATGGGAAGTTCGGCTCCACTTAACACCATCGTCTCAAGCCGGCTGACCATATCCTTAACACTGTTGCTATGCCCAGTCGATAAGCTTCCATCATGCCCAGTATTCATCGCTTGTAACATATCCAGTGCCTCACTTCCACGCACCTCTCCTACAACAATTCGATTAGGTCTCATCCGCAAGGAAGAACGAATTAAATCGCGAATGGGTACGCCCCCCCGCCCTTCTGTATTGGCGTTGCGTGTCTCCAAAGATACTAAATTAGGCACGGTTACGATTTGCAGTTCAGCAGAATCTTCAATCGTAATGACTCTTTCGTCAGCAGGGATGTATTGCGATAATGCATTTAGAAAAGTCGTCTTCCCTGACCCCGTTCCGCCGCTAATGAAGATGTTGTACTTACTGCGAACAAGTCTCTGCAAAAAGACAGCCACCTCATCGCTGAGCGCCCCAAGCTCTACTAAATCGTCCATGCTAAGCGGATTTTCGGGAAATTTACGAATTGTCATCGTAGGTCCTTTGAGCGCAATCGGCGGCAGTACGATATTGACACGCGAACCGTCCTTTAGCCTCGCATCGACGATGGGAGACGATTCATTTACAATTCGATTTACCCCAGCCACTATCGTCTGAATAATATCCTCCAACTTTTCTCTGGATTCAAATTGAACAGGCAATTTGCGAACTTCTCCTCGTTGTTCTATAAAGATTTCGTCGTGACTGTTAATCATAATTTCAGTAATGGTTCGATCATCAACTAGCGGCTGCAGCACATCAAGCCCACGAAACGAGTTGAACACTCTGCGAATCAATGTCCGTTTCTCATGTGCCGTTAACTCTTGCAACTTACGGTTGCCGAACACCCGCTGTTCAATGAAAAGGATTAGCTCTTCGTCACCTATAGACGACCTTACGTCAAGGCCAGCACGAATTTCACTGCGCAGTTCTCTGAACAGCTCCTCATTAATCAAGGGGCATGACCTCCTGCCAAAACTCCAGCCCGCTCTCCGATGATGCTGTGACAGAGCTTTAATATTTCACGCTGAAAGATTGGTGAACTAATAACCAACTCCCCCTGACTTACTTGCTTCCAAGATGGAATATAAGGAAGAACTCCACTTACAATCATGTCTGCATGCGGAGGCTGATTAGCCAAATTCCCAACATAGCGATTCACAATAAATCTCGTCTTGTGAAACAATCTTGCATATGCCTGTCCATCCACTCGTGCCAAATAATCGAGCCACTTACTAGACTTGAACATGCTTATGAAATCATCAAGCAACAGCCATATGAGATCATCACAATGCTCTAACACTGCGTCAACTCTCTCATGAGGCAATGAATCCACATCCACAATAACGACATCATAAGAACCATTAGTCGCGATTAGATTAAGCAATTGAACGGTATCTTCCTTATTCATCTGCAGCAGCTCTTTCAGATTGCCAAGTGGTTCAAAGATATCACTTCTCAACGCCTCTTGAGTTACAACATAAGGCTGTACAGAAAGTGCCGAGCAATCCTGCCCTTCTTCCGCCGCTGTAAGATCATACAGTAGTCTGGATAAACCTTTTCCAGTGCGAGAACCTTCGCTCTCAAGAGAATATAGGGCAGCACTGTTCACCGTTTCTAAATTCAAATAAAAAACATTCAACCCTTGAAATCCAAGTTGCTTCGCCATGTTAAGAGCGACCGTTGTCTTGCCGCTTCCGCCTATTGCAGAATAAACAGCTATTATAGCCGCTTTTCGTTCATTGCTTGCCCTTACAATCGATGACTGCCCCTTATAAGCTTCGATTACTGCATCCAGAAGAAGATTTAGAGGTTGATATTTGTTCAACTCTTTTCCCTGAGTCGTTCCTTTGTCGCTTTCACTTAACATCACATATGGAAGAGACGATCCTTCGTTCTCCATCTGTTCTACAAAATGAGATTCGGCAACAATGAAATCAGGTTTGTCGGTTCCTGATATACATTCGATAAAAGAATCTATATGAGAAAAAGCGCTTATCCTTAGACGATCGCTGTACTCACTGCTGTGAACGTAATGCAGAAACGGCTCGATGTACTGATCATCTTGTACAGCCAACACCACTTTAATGGGAACCATCCGTCATATCTCCTTCCTCGATCAGACAACAAAAAAAAGCACCGTCAAAAACTGCGCTGATCGCAGTATATTGAACGGTGCTTCCGTTAGCTACAATATTTTTACAGCTAGAATAACATAAACCATATTTGGTTATCAACAAATATTTTACAGAATAATATATGACACTATTCAATTTAACATTGCCAAACATACATTCGCTATTCATGCTATAATATAGCATCATTTACATCTAATTCGGAGTGTGACAACATGAAATTCATTCGACTTCTCAGCGTATTTTTTCTAACCATTTTCCTGGTTACTGGCTGCAGTACCTCTGCGAAAGAAGACCTTCATATTAAAAGAGTTCCTGTCAAACTAGATCACGCCATTGACGGCGATACGATCAGTGTCATTTACAATGGGAAGCCCCGAACCGTGCGGTTTCTGCTGATTGATACACCAGAGACATCCCACCCCAAGCTTGGCGAACAGCCCTTCGGGCAAGAAGCTAAGTCTTTTACGAAAAAAATGGTTGAAGGCGCGAACACCCTCGAACTGGAATTTGATATTGGACCGAACCATGATAAATATTCCAGACTGCTCGCTTATGTATATGTTGATGGGAAAATGCTGCAAGAATCACTGCTTGAAAAAGGTCTCGCGCGCGTAGCCTACATTTATCCGCCAAACGTTCGATATGTAGACCGCTTTGAAGCGATTCAAAAGGAAAGTCAGAAAAAGCGGATCGGAATATGGCAGATTGAAAACTATGCGCAGGATAACGGATTCCATCCCGAGGTTATGAGGACTAAGAGGTCTACAATTCACAATATGATATCCTCGCAAACGACTGGGGGAGACAATAAAGGAGCACACACCACTCCGGTCAAGCCTTCCAATGGATGCAAAATTAAAGGCAATATCAATGCAAAAGGGGACAAAATTTATCATACCCCCAGCTCTCCCTCGTATGATAACACGAAACCGGAAGTATGGTTTTGCTCCGAAAAAGAAGCTTTGTCGGCTGGCTTTCACGCACCTCGCTAATCGAACAAATAACGGCGGACATTTTATTGTGACAGAAAACGATCTTTCATGTCGGGGGTCGGTACTAAACACTGTTCATCTTTCCCGAACCAGCGGTAGCGATTCCGAGCAATGTAACGGTATACTCTATCGCGAATAAATCGAGGCACAATAATGAATACACAAGCTAGCGGCCAAGGGAACGACAATGATCTAGCAATTCGAAGAGCGCCTGTGGAATGCGTATAGATCGTTCCATTTTCTATCAGTATGAACGATGCTAGCGGGTCCGCGGAATAACCTTTCTCGTCAAGCAGCCGCTGCCCAAACTCCGACTGAATCGACGCAAAGCGAAACTTATGTCTAGGATCCCGCAAAATGATAAACCGGGTTATCCACTGACATAAATGACATACACCATCAATGAGCACAATAGAATAATAATCTGATGATTGCTTATCTGCTTTCAGTTGATTCGTTATCACTGCCGATCGCCCCCAATGCTGTAGCAAAAAACGCGGAAGATTTATCTTCCGCGTTTTCATGTTCCGATCTATCTTGTTAAATAATTACTGCGCAATCGCTTTCTCGATCCACTTATGATCTTCAATTTGCTGTTCCAAGTCACCAACATATTTCTCCATACATTTGCAAATAAAATCTTTGCGGCATACAGGACAAGGTATATTCAGCAAACGGCTAATAGCTGTCATTTTCCATTTAGGATGACGGTGAAAAACTGAGCGACACTCCGTTCCGTCAGCCATCGTAATAATAAACTCATATAATCCGTCTTTTTCATTACTGCTGGCCAGTTTCAAGTTCGTTATATTCGGTCTGTAGGACATATGCATCACCCATTATCATAAATTTCAACGCACCTTAAGTACTTAGACATATTAATGAATTTTCAGCATGATGTCAACTCATCTCAAAATTTAGATATTTCTTGTCGCATTTGCTCGATTAACCGCCAAAGAGAATATCAAGCACAGAACCTAGCTGACCGCGTTTCTTGCCTTCTAAAATATTCGGATTGAATACTTCAACGCGTAAGCAATCCCCTTCCGTAATTTTATTTTATGAGTAATAACGGATAAGCATCGGAAAAGTTGCAATTATTGTTACAGGCCTCAAGTATAAAGTTGTTTACATTTGACATTTGATTTTTATTTTGTAAAATTAAATTGTATAAAATTTATTTAAGGGAGGGAAGTTCGGCATATGAGCATTTACGATTATAAAGTAACAACAATTCGTCATGAGGAAAAAGATCTTTCGGAATACAAAGGCAAAGTGCTTCTCATTGTGAACACGGCGAGCAAATGCGGATTTACACCGCAGTATAAAGGTTTGCAGGAATTATATAATAAATATCATGATCAGGGCCTTGAAATATTAGGTTTCCCGAGCAATCAGTTTAACGAACAAGAGCCTGGAAGCAACGAAGAAATCGCTGAATTTTGTGAATTAAACTACGGAGTATCCTTCCCAATGTTCGAGAAAATTGATGTAAAAGGCAGCAACGCTCACCCTCTCTTCAAATATTTATCAGAAGAAGCGCCTGGCATTCTAGGCTCAAAATCGATCAAGTGGAATTTCACTAAATTTCTTGTGGACCGAAATGGAAAAGTCGTTGACCGTTTTGCTCCGAACACGGAACCAGCTAAATTCGAGAACAAAATTAAAGCATTGTTATAACGAAGTAAATCCTTGCTATGAAGCAAGGATTTTTTACATATAAGCTCCTTTTAGAGTCGTTAGTCGGAATAAGCTTCTTCTAAATAGGAGAAAAATAAGCTTATTGACTAAAAAAGGGGCGTCAACCATGTTTCTAATTATTAATTTGATTGGAATTGTCGTTGTATTGGCAATAGCGTATTTTTGTTCGATCGATCGAAGAAAAGTAGATCTTAGGGCAGTTGGAGTGATGTTTGCCATTCAAATATTGATTACGTGGTTTATGCTGTCTACAGCGATTGGCGGACAAATCATTCAAGTCATATCGAAATTTTTCTTATGGCTTATACATTGTTCGATGTCTGGGATTCAGTTTGTTTTTGCGGATCTTGTTGGCAAAGACGGGACAGGGTCGTTCTTTATCACCGTTTTGATGCCGATTATATTTATTGTTGCCTTTTTTGATATTCTCACCTATTTCGGTATTCTTCCAGCTCTGATCAACAGCATCGGATGGGTTTTGTCCAAAGTAACAAGAACACCTCGGTTTGAAAGTTTCTTCGCCACTCAAGTTATGTTTCTAGGAAATAATGAGGTGCTTGCTATAACGCGGGATCAGCTCAGCAGAATGAACGATAAGCGGCTGCTAACCGCTTGTATGCTCGGCATGTCCTGTATTAGCGTCAGTGTTCTGGGTGCTTACATGCAGCTCATTAACCCGACTTATGTCTTGATCGCTATACCATTAAATGCGGTTGGGGCACTAATTATTACTTCGCTGCTGAATCCTTATAAAGTAACTAAAGAGGAAGATATTGTATATAGACCAACGAAAGCAGAGAAGAAAAATTTCTTTGATTTTATAACAGGGAGTATGTTAACTGGCGGGAAGCTCGCTCTTATTATTGCTGCAGCTCTTCTCGGTTACATTGCTCTAATTGACTGTATCAACAGCATTTTAGGGCTAATTTATAAAAATGCTTCATTTGAAAATATTTTAGCTGTTGTTTTCTCTCCGTTCACTTTTCTTATGGGTGTCACCCCGTCTCAAATCTTTACAACAGCTCAGTTCATGGGGGAAAAATTAGCTACCAATGAATTTGTGGCGATGGGACATCTGCATCCCATTCTGCATACACTGAACAGACATACAGAAGCCGTAATTTCTACCTTTCTCGTTTCCTTCTGTAATTTTTCAACGGTTGGAATTATTTTAGGGAGCGTAAAGGCATTATTTAATGAAGAAAAATCAGATTTTATCGCCAAAAATACGTGGAGGCTGTTAGTTTCGGGGATTTTAGTTTCCTTCCTAACGGCAATGGTGGTAGGTTTGTTTGTCTGGTAATCGTCTGAAAAACACAAAAAAATCCTTGCCCACCGGCAAGGATTTTTTGCATCATTTCAATGCGGTCGAGAGGACTCGAACCTCCACGGGCGTACGCCCACTACCCCCTCAAGATAGCGTGTCTGCCATTCCACCACGACCGCTCATTAAGTAATTCAGAGAACATTCCCTATTATACATTTGCTGTTCACAAAAGTAAAGATGAAATATATGGTAAAGGAGCGCCTCCTAATATGTAAGGACACACAGCGGGAGCGCTCAGTTTTGTCTAATTAAGGTCGTCTTCCTTTAGCTTGCCTTTTCGTTTTCTATATTTTACAAATTCAATATATTCACGAATGAATTGTATTTCCTGTTCAGACAGATCATCATTTTGGATATTCAGTTGCTTCATTGCATCCGGACAATATCGTTCCTTCATATCGTTTATGATTTCTGCTTTGGGGTCGCGACCGATAATAAGCCAGTCCAAGCTAACATTAAAGAATGATGCGATTTCAACAAGTTTGTTCGTGCTCGGAGTTGATTTGCCTCTTTTCCAATCCCCTAAGTTGCCAGTACTAATTCCAAGCTGTTCACAGAAAGCTTTCTTGGTCATGTTCCTTGCTTCGATTAATAATTCGATACGTTCATAGATCGATTGCATTCTGTCGACCGCCTTCCAACATTTGTAGTAATATATGACGTATGTTCGTATTATTTAGCTTGTAAAATGACGTCGTTACGTATATAATATTTTTAATTATGTCAACATTATTTTGTTAAAGCAGTCAACTCAAATTATAGCATACCGCTTTATTCAAAGTATAAGTAAGTCACTTCCAATTCATTATATCGACGCGAGGAGCGACTGTATTTTGCCTGAATCTAACTTGTTTTTGTGTGATGAAGTCATCCATTCTCTGAGACAAGGAATTATTGTCATCGATCCGAAAGGATTTATTCATTCCTTCAACCGAGCATGGGTATCATTGACCATTCAGTGGGGAGTGCCTTCAAGCTACAATTGGGTTGGCACCAATTTTTTCGAATACTATAAGTGTTCTGTACGAGGCAACGATACGGAAACAATAGAAGTTTTGAACGGCTTTGATGCTGTTTTAAATAAAAACATTTCATATTTCTCGGTGGAAATTAGCCTCCCAATGGGTGCAGAACAGACATGGTTTCTGATCGAAGCTTCACCGCTAAAGCAAGCTGAAAATGGGCAGGTTAAAGGAATTACGGTTTCGTATTTCAATATTACAAAAACGAAATTACTCGAACAGGAACTGATGGATGCGGCGTCTCAAATCCGAACCCTGCGAGGACTGCTGCCCATATGTGCTGTTTGCAAACGAATTCGTGATGAACAAGATGAATGGAACTCCGTAGAAAGTTATATCGAGAAACACACCCATGTAGAATTTACCCACGATATCTGCCCCGACTGCATTAGAAGACATTATCCTAAGTATTCATCAGCTTTGGATTAACAATATTTTAGGTTCTTAGAAAATAAAAAAACCTTGAATTCCATTCATTCAAGGTTAACATTTTCATCTGTATGCGGTCGAGAGGACTCGAACCTCCACGGGCGTACGCCCACTACCCCCTCAAGATAGCGTGTCTGCCATTCCACCACGACCGCACATATTAAGTTTCAGGTGCCTCATCTAAAATGGTGAGCCATGAAGGACTCGAACCTTCGACACCCTGATTAAAAGTCAGGTGCTCTACCAACTGAGCTAATGGCTCTTGATGAATTCCAAAGATGCATGCCATTTTGACAATGAAGCAAATAATGACCCGTAGGGGATTCGAACCCCTGTTACCTCCGTGAAAGGGAGGTGTCTTAACCCCTTGACCAACGGGCCATATTATTATGTCTCCTTGCGGACGACAAGAATGAGTATAGCAAAAAACAAACAAGCTGACAAGCACTTTTTTAATATTTTTCGGTTACTTTGATGTGGTATTTTCAACCAATCATTGTCTGGCAATCAAACAACAAAAAAGAAGCCTGTAAGGCTTCTTTTATCATATTATGTATGGCGGAGAGAGAGGGATTCGAACCCTCGCACCACTTACGCAGTCTAACCCCTTAGCAGAGGGTCCCCTTATAGCCACTTGGGTATCTCTCCAAGAAAATGGCTCCCCGAACAGGACTCGAACCTGTGACAACTCGATTAACAGTCGAGTGCTCTACCAACTGAGCTATCAGGGAACATTAAGTGTGAACAGTTAATAATTTATCACGATTTGTCCTTAAAGTCAACCCAAAGTCAGCACCAACTATACCGTCGTTAACTTAAGCTCTCCCCTGCATTTGCCGCAGCGATAGCGGCGCGGATCCACTTTTCTTTTGCGCATATATACCGTTTTGCAAGTTTGACAAACCAGTTTGTATCGGTACGGCAAGACCCTTTTCTTGCCCTGATCAGGCAGTGACTTGCAGTAACGGCTGCCTCCAACTTGTTTAAGAAGCGCCTTGAAGTCTGGATCACGGTGCTGATATCCCTTTTTGGCTAAATGCAAGTGATAGTGGCAAAGCTCATGCTTAATAATTTTCTCGACTTCAGCCTCACCATATGCATTAAGTTGGTGGGGGTTAATTTCTATATTGTGCGTTTTCATGAAGTAACGGCCACCCGTTGTTCGTAGACGCGCATTGAATTTGGCCTTGTGTCGAAACGGCAAACCAAAACTCTTTAAGGAAATATTTTCGACCCAGGCTTGCAGTTCTTCATTTGTCATCATGCTTCTCCCTTTGTTCTCTCCAGCTTGACTTTTCCAATGATTACTTGAATTTTAACTTCTTCTTACGCTACACTGTCAAGTAGAAATGTATGGAGGGAGATTGGCTAGGGCAGATGACGACAATTCGTTATGTCATTTTACAGGATGGTCACGATTTGCAATTTGTAGAAATGCCTGCGGATCACGCATATCAACTGAGTGCACTTCATTTACGGCTGAACAAAGAAATTAGCAAGCTGACTGCGAAGCAAGTTCCCAGGCTGCCAAAAGCGATTGCAGAATGTGATCAGTTAGAATTACTACAGGAAGATTATGCAATCATCAGTGGTTTGGAATATATTAATGAACTTGAACGCGCTTTCGCGTCGATCCACGAGAGCCATTATCCACTAATTTCATTATTAACTGAAATTCGAGCGCTCCAAGCACAATTAGAACAATGGTATGATGAAGAATTAGCTTAACCGGACCTGCACCAATTGGGGCATTTCCCCATATGCTAACCTTACAGATGGGTTTGCTTGAGGAGGAGATGCCCCTTGCCGCAGTGGCTCTGTAATCAATTGATGCGTGCATTTCATAAGAAAGACAGATATCAAATCCGATTACTTAATGAATGCTGGTTTTACTATCATAATCAACCTGGTCGTCATACCGAAGTCAAATAAATGAAGTGAACTAATGTAAAGCCGGTCACGAGGACCGGCTTGTTTCATGCTTATTTTATTTGCTTAGGGTTTATGGGTTACTCATAACTGCGACGAGCTGGCCATGATCCTTGCAGCTTGCGTATGAGTATAATTTGGCCTGTATGATACGCATCATGAGCAATCAGACTAGCAGCTTGCTCCGCAATGGTGACATTAGGGAGCGGCCGATCTACATCATCATCGTTTAGACCTGCAAGCAGTTCACGAATCTCCATATGCACCGCTTTCAAGCGTGCTCCTGCCTCTTGCCAGCCCATTCCGTTCGATGCTGCAGCAAAAGTATCGTCATTCCCTAAATGTTCTTCCTGCTCCTCATTCTTTAATCTCTTTAAAAATCGCTCCTTGTAATAAAGCAAATGATTTACCGTCTCCCAAATGGTGTTGGACGCTTCTCCCTGTGGACGCCACTGTGCCTGTTCTTTAGTAATCCCTTTAATCGCGTCGGCTAGCGGGGGATACCAATCTTCCTGATCGTAGCATTGATCCCATTTTCGAAGCAGCAATTCCAATTTACCCATGCCGTTACCTCCAATCAAACCCTTAGAATATGTAACCACTAAAATAATATTCGAATATTACATCCATAATTTAACATTAACTCACAAGAATTAAAATATGCGAGGACCCCGATTGCCTTTGGGTGTACTACGACGATACCCGCAACTGGTCAAAAAAGGTTCTCTGATCATAAATTGTGCGGCAATTTAAAGAAGGTACGCCGTTTCCGTGAGCGCCAGAAGGAAGCAAAATCAATAAATGACAACTAAAAAATCTCGGGCTATCACAGAATGTGATTTACCCGAGATTTTTTGGTTACATCTGATTCAGGCTTATGCCAAGTTAGCTGGCTTCTTCATCGTCAGACCTACGCGGCCTTTTTTCACATCAACGTTCAGTACCCATACCGTTACGGTATCTCCAACAGATACGACATCCATCGGATGCTTCACGTAGTTATCGCTAAGCTCAGAAATGTGTACTAATCCATCACTTTTAATGCCGATATCAACAAATGCCCCAAAATCAATCACGTTGCGCACCGTTCCTTGAAGCTGCATACCAGGCACGAGATCTTCAATTTTCAGCACATCTGTCCGGAAAATTGGAAGCGGCAACTCTTCACGCGGGTCTCTGCCAGGTCGCTGTAAGCTTTCAACAATATCGCGCAGCGTAGGCACGCCTACATCAAGCTTCTCGGCCATTTGTTCTGGTGAAAGCTTCTCTAGAGCGGCAGCTGCTTCTTTCGTATTCAGCTGATCAAGCGAAAGCTTAAGCTCCGTGAACAAGCGATCCACTACATCGTAAGACTCAGGGTGAATCGGCGTGCTGTCGAGCGGATTGTCTCCATCTGTAATTCGCAAGAAACCTACGCACTGCTCGAACGTTTTCGCACCTAGACGCGGAACCTTCTGAAGCTGTTTGCGATTAGTAAATTTGCCGTTCTCTTCACGGAATTTCACAATATTTTTAGCAATCGTTGCATTAATACCTGATACATAGGACAGGAGTGAAGAAGAAGCCGTATTTACGTCAACACCAACATGGTTAACGGCAGACTCTACGACAGCTTTTAGACTCTCTTCCAGATGTTTCTGCGAGACGTCATGCTGGTATTGACCTACGCCTATGGCTTTTGGATCAATTTTGACAAGCTCAGCAAGCGGGTCTTGCAGACGGCGTGCGATAGAAGCAGCACTTCGTTCCGCTACATCGAGATCAGGAAATTCCTCCTGAGCCAGTTTGGAAGCTGAATAGACACTGGCTCCCGCTTCGCTGACGATAATATATGCGAGTTCGTCCCCTTTGCGCTCCGCAATCAGTTCAGCAATGAACTGTTCTGTCTCACGAGAGGCTGTACCGTTACCGATAACAATCAGTTCAACGCCATATTTGTCAATGAGTCCATTAATAATCGCGCTGGCCTCAGCCTTCTTATTGTTCGGCGGCGTCGGATACGTTACCGCGACTTCAAGCAGTTTGCCTGTCTCATCAACGACTGCAATCTTACAGCCCGTTCGATAGGCAGGGTCAACCCCCATCACACATTTGCCCTTCACTGGAGGTTGAAGCAGCAAATTACGCAAGTTCGCTGCAAAAATGGAAATCGCATGTTTTTCAGCCTTTTCCGTCAGCTCTGCGCGTACCTCACGTTCAATTGAAGGAGCAATCAGACGCTTATAGGCATCCTCGATCACTGCAGTTATTACCGATTCTACACTGGATTGCCCCTTGATCACTTGACCTGCAATATAGCGATATACGAATTCTGGCGCCGCTTCTAACGTAACTTTCAGCACATTTTCGCGTTCACCGCGATTGATTGCCAAAATACGGTGCGGTGGCATTTTTTTAGCAAGCTCGCTATAGTTGTAGTACATCTCATATACCGATTCCTGTTCAGCATCCTTCGCTTCTGAACGAATCATACCGTGATCGAAAGTATATCGGCGCACCCAAGCACGAATGTTCGCATCATCAGCAATTTGCTCTGCTAATATATCCATTGCGCCTTGAATGGCATCCTCAGCGGTTTCTACACCTTTCTCTGCATCAATGAATTTCGCTGCTTCTGAGTTTAGATCTCCTTGCTTAGGCTGCTCCCAGATCCAATTCGCTAACGGTTCAAGACCTTTCTCTTTAGCAACGCTGGCACGTGTCTTGCGTTTCTGACGATATGGACGATATAAATCCTCTACTTCTTGCAATTTAACTGCATTTACAATGGATGATTTAAGCTCTTCAGTTAATTTTCCTTGTTCTTCTATAATGCGGATGACTTCCCGTTTACGCTCTTCTAAGTTACGTAAATAGGATACACGCTCTTCAATCGCACGAAGCTGATTCTCATCAAGCTCCCCTGTCATTTCCTTCCTGTACCGTGCAATAAACGGAATGGTGTTGCCTTCATCAAGGAGCGTTACTGTTGTGCGAATTTGCTTTAAGGAAATCTCTAACTCCTTAGCGGTTTGTTTAATAATTCGCTCCTGCTCTTCTGCTTTCATTCGTTCTTCATTCATTTCTAAAACTGTTTCTTGCTCTGACAATGATTATCCCTCTTTCTTCATAAAACTCGGGCTTTACCTATTATCACAAACTTTCAGTTAGATTTCCACCTGTAAGCCAGACGAAGAGCCGCCTGTTCATTTTCCGTTCATATTTGAATGCTAGAATAACTTCACTTTTAACAATATTTTTTTGGAGGGAAACAATGAAAAAGAAGTGGTTAATGCTCATCATCACAGTCGCCTTAATCGCTGTAGCAGTCGCCCTATATTTCATTTTTGCGGGCAAAGGCAATCAGAGATCAGCGGTGTCGGTCAATACGGCCACCGTACAAAAAGGGAGTATTAAAGTGACTGTATCCGGCTCAGGATCTGCTGTCGCATCGGTACGTCAGACGTTAAAGCCAAGCGCAGCCGGTAAAATCGCAAAAGTTCTTGTTAAAGAAGGAGACACTGTCAAAAAAGGACAAGTCCTATTCACTTACGAGGGTGAAGATAAAGGTGATGAAATTAAACAAGAAGAGCTGAATTTACAGAAACAACAAATTGATCTCATTTCAACCCAACAACAATTTAAAGAGAAAACCGCAGCAGGCGAAGATACAGGTGATTTGCAAAAGCAAATTGACAAAATGTTAATTGATATTGAGCTGGCAAATGACAAAATTAAATCTTTAAAAGAAAGCGAGAATCCGCCCGATCCAGTTACAGCTCCTATCGCTGGGGAAATCACTTCCCTTAGTGTAAATGCGGGAGATCAGGTCAATGAAAACTCAGAAATAGGTGAAATCGTTGATTATTCACAGTTAACGATGACCATTCAAGTTGATGAACTCGATATCGATAAAATAAAACAAGGCATGCAAGCTGAACTGCAATTCGATGCGCTTCCAGACCAAACGATAGCAGGCGAAGTGACGAAAATCGGTAAAGAAGGCACTGCTTCGAACGGAGTTTCTGTATTTGATGTCACGCTCAATATCAAAGATACTGCCGGTATAAAAGCAGGTATGTCCGGACAAGCCGTTATTACCATCCAAGAGAAAAAAGATATTCTCATGGTACCGATTGAGGCTGTTCAGAAAATCGGCAACAGACATGTAGTCTTTGTTCCGGCTAGTTCTTCCGAATCAAATAGCAGTACTCCCGGTTCACAAACCAATACACCGACAAATGAAACTAGAACGCAATCAAGATCATGGAGATCAGGAGCTCAAAACAGCAGTTCTGCAGGTGCAGCCAGTACACGCCGATCGGGGTCTGAAACCTTTACTGGCGGTGCCAACCGTCAAATGAAAACCGTTGAAGTCGGTGTAAATAACGAGAACTACATCGAAATCGTCAGCGGGCTTACGGAAGGTGAACAGGTTATTATTCCAACAGTAGTCAGCAATTCAAACAACTCGGCGCAACTGCGCGGCGGCTTTGGCGGTATAGGTGGCTTTGGCGGTATGGGCGGGTTTGGCGACATGGGTGAGTCAAGAAGATCTGTATCTGGCGGCAGCGGCGGCGGAGGTGGTTCACGATGAGCTCTCCACAGCCTCTTATTCAGATCAGCGGCTTAAGTCATTGGTACAAAATGGGTGATGAAGAACTTAGAGTGCTGAAGGATGTATCTCTCCATATTCATCACGGCGAATTTGTCGCAATTATCGGTCCTTCAGGTTCAGGAAAATCAACATTAATGAACATGATTGGCTGTCTTGACGTGCCTAATGAGGGCAGCTATCGCCTTGATGGACAAGAGGTGCGGGAACTGTCAGATAACCGCTTATCAGCCATTCGCAACGAGAAACTCGGATTTATATTTCAACAGTTTAATCTATTATCCAAACTAACCGCACTTGAAAATGTTGAACTTCCGCTCATCTATAGAGGGCTGCCCCACAAAGAAAGAAGAATGCTCGCCGAGCAATCATTGGAGAGAGTCGGGTTATCAAGCCGTAAATTACACCGGCCATCAGAATTATCAGGAGGTCAACAGCAGCGGGTCGCCATTGCAAGAGCAATTGCCGGCAAGCCGTCAATTCTGCTGGCCGATGAACCTACTGGCGCACTGGATACAAATACAGGCAAAGAAATTATCCAGCTTATTCGTGAACTGAATGAACAAGGTCATACGATTATACTGATCACACACGATTTAACTGTCGCCAGCCAAGCTGATCGCATTATTCATATTCAAGACGGTGTCATTGCCATAGATGGAGGTGCCCGTGTATGAATATAACCCAAAGTTTGAAAATGGCTGTAAAAAGTATTATGAGCAATAAATTAAGATCGTTTCTTACGATGCTCGGCATTATTATCGGAGTTGCGGCCGTCATCGCGCTAGTCTCCGTAGGTCAAGGTGCAGCCTCAAATATAACCACTCAGATGCAAGGACTGGGGACTAACCTGCTTACAGTCAATATTTCAGGCAGAGGTGTAGCCACTTCACTAAGCTATGAAGAATCGCTGACTTATGCTGCTGTCCCCGGCGTTAAAGAAGTATCCCCCGTCATTTCAGGGCAAGTGACCGCCAAAAACGGCACGGACAATGTAACTGTTCAGACGGAAGGGATTACTCCAGAATATGAAACTGTACGGGATTACCATGTTCAAGCAGGTAGATTTATTTTACCCATAGACATTGAATACAGACAGAGGATCGCACTTATCGGAACAGGTACAGCTCAAGATTTATTCGGTACGAGTAACCCCGTCGGCCAGAGTGTTCTGCTCAACGGACAGCGATTTACCATTGTTGGTCTCTTAGCTTCAAAAGGCTCAAGCCTGCAAAGCTCCAATGATGATAAAATATTAATTCCGATCTCAACAGCTGAACGGCTACTCAAAAGTAAAGGCGTCAGATCCATCTATATTCAAGCTCAATCAACGGATACTATGGACTCAGCCATGAATTTAATAAAAGCTAAGCTTCTTAACAAATTCGGCAGCGAAGATGCCTATACTGTGTTTAACCAGCAAGATATGCTTGATACGGCAAGCTCGATCTCAAACACATTATCCATAGCTCTCGGAGGCATTGCTGGAATATCCCTATTCGTAGGCGGTATTGGCATTATGAATATCATGCTTGTCTCCGTTAATGAACGAACTCGGGAAATCGGTATCCGTAAGGCCATCGGCGCAAAGAGAAGAGATATTCTTACCCAGTTCTTGATCGAGTCCGTTACATTAGGAGCTTTAGGGGGACTGATAGGGGTTGGTATAGGTTTTGGAGCAAGTAAGTTAGTTGGAAAGTTCACCTCCCTTTCCGTGTCCACTTCATGGAATATCGTATTATTAGCGTTTTGTTTCTCGCTTGCTATCGGAGTTATCTTCGGGATCGTTCCTGCCAATAAAGCTGCCAAATTAAAACCTATCGATGCCTTGCGTACAGACTGAAATCCCTTTCTTATCTTAATTAAAAGGCGCACCGGAATGATTACATTCCAGGTGCGCCTTTTAACAAGAAACTATTCATGTTTATAAACATTCATTTAAAAATCAATTAAACCTAGACTGATCAGTAGGGAATCATCGACCTTCTTCATCGTTTCATCGTCAAGGTGAGTAATTTTATCCGTCAGCCTCTGCTTGTCAATGGTCCGAATTTGTTCCAGTAAAATAACGGAATCACGGTCAAAACCATGAGTTGCAGCATCAATTTCTACATGCGTCGGCAGTTTTGCTTTCTGAATCTGAGCGGTAATAGCCGCCACGATAACAGTCGGGCTAAACCGATTTCCAATATCATTCTGAATGATGAGCACCGGTCTAACACCGCCTTGTTCTGAACCCACAACAGGAGAAAGGTCCGCAAAAAAAACATCGCCGCGCTTTACGATCAATGTTTACACCCCGCTAACTAAACGGCCAAGAGTGTGGTCTGCATCTTCCTCCGCGTGAAATGCCTCAGAAGCCATGGTTAAGTTAATTTTGGCCATTTCCATATAGCCGCTCTGCATCGATTCACGAATGTAACGTTTTTTACGTTCGAGTAAATACAGTTTCATGGCCTGTCTGATAAGTTCACTGCGATTGGAATTTTCCAGCGCAACGATTCCATCCACTTCTTGCAAAAGATGATCCGGTAAGCTGATCATAATTCTTTTAGTGCTCTGCATATTAGCCACCTTATCTTACACCCCCACAAAACCTTGTCGGCCTGTATTCCCTGTCTACCAGTATAACATGATTTTAGGAATTTTATACAAAGGAATATATATGCCCCATGTATATCATCTATGCTGCATTCAGAGCATAATTCCTAAAGACAATACGGGCACTGCTTCCTCAGGTTAAGGCAGCAATGGATTTACAACAGTTTCAACTCTTCCGCTACGAATGTAGAGTCTGGGTACACGATGTGCGATCATGCAGACAACTTCATAGTTGATCGTACCAAGCTGGTCAGCAACTTCATCTGCCGAAATGATTTCGCCAGACTGCTGTCCGATGAGTACAACCTCTTCGCCAGTTTTAATATCTTTCGCTTCTTCTCCGAAAGATTGCAATGACACCATACACTGGTCCATACAAATCGTTCCGACAATCGGAACGCGGCGACCGCGAATTAATACTTGTGCTTTTCCAGTCAGCATACGTGAGTAGCCATCCGCATAGCCAATTGGAAGGGTTGCAATCCATTCCTCTTGGTCTGTTACGTATCTGCTGCCATAGCTGATACCCCAATTTGGGGGAAGTTGCTTAACAAATGCGACCTGTGTCTTCAGAGACATAACCGGAGTTAGCGTTATCGATGCGCGATTCACTTCAGCAGATGGATACAATCCATACATACTAACGCCAATACGCACCATATTCCACGATAGCTCTGGCATATCAATAGCGGTTGCACTGTTGCCCGTATGTAAAATCGGTATCTGTATATCATTGTCCTGAAGTGCTGTGGCAACACTTTTGAAACGACGATATTGTTCCAGTGTATAGGTTTTATCTTCTTCATCCGCTCTTGCAAAATGAGTAAATAGGCCTTCAACGTCAACATGTGACAGTCTATTAACTTTCTGTACAAAAGATACAACATCTTGATCCGGTAATAATCCGAGACGTCCCATCCCCGTATCAATTTTAATATGAACTTTAAGTTTACGCTTCGAGTCACCTGTATCTATATTTCTGATCGCCTCTAGAACTTCCTCGCTGAAGAGCGTGACCGTTACATCATGCTCCCATGCTGTTTGGATTCCCTCCGGCGGCGTATACCCTAAAATGAGAATAGGTAATTTAACGCCTGCATGGCGTAGTTCCAGCGCTTCATCTAAAAAAGCAACACTAAGATAGTCTGCTCCTAAACGTTCCATTTCCTTTGCAACTTGTACAGCTCCGTGTCCATATGCATTTGCTTTCACACACGCGAGCAGCTTCATTTCAGGGGGAAGCACTTTTCTAAATGCAGCATAATTGGCAGAAAGTGCGTCCAAATTAATTTCCGCCCGTGTAGCTCGATAGTTCACTTGCAATTCAGTCACCTTCTCTAACTTGGCCTAATATCATTGTTGCGTAATAAATTAATGTTAATGTTAGAGAACTCTGCTGTCAATTCGTACCCAGCAACCTTTTTTTGTAAGTTCGCCTTATAGAAAGTAAAAAAGGCGAAGAATCGTCCTTGCAGAGAAAATCTCTAACAATTTCGAACATCGCCTATTGTTTGTTATTTACCCGATTGATCCTGCAGTGAAGCAGCAATATTAATCATTTCCGATACTGGAAGATCAGCGCTAGTAATCCGATACTCCATTCCATCGACCATCCACGTTAGCGTCTGCTGCTCTTCACCGGATAATAACCCTACTGTAAAACCGAGGTCTACGACCGTTGATTTCGCTAAAGAAGCTGCACGATCTTTAGGGCGCGCTTCGAGAAGCGTATATTGGTACGTTCCATCGTAACGCAGCAACACTGCATAATCGTCTTCTTTTCCCATCTCGCTCATGTCTTTGAATTTGACGCCATCAGGAACATAAGTCGGCTGAATGACACCGAATGATCCGAGTTTCACCTGTTTACTGCCTTCAGCCGTTGCTGCCGATTTGTCTTTATCCGTGTCTATCGGGTTGCCGTTCTCATCGACTTGAAGCATCGAACCTAATGCATCAGGTGTAACTACAGCCATATTACGTTCCATGTCAAAAGAGTCTTTATCGAATTTCTTACCAAATTGAAATTGATCAAATTTCACCTCGACAACGACATTTGCTTCCGAATCAGAAACTTGAACTTGCTTAGGAGCATAGTTTTCTTTATTTAGCCAAATCTTCTGACGAACAAGCGCATGCGTATTATAGTTGGCCGCAACTTCAAAGACATAACTGTCTTTATCGGATGTAAATTGCCGTGATTGATCGCTTAAAATGCTGTTTACTAAAGTCTGGTAAAGGTACACCTGTCCTTGGTTTTCCGGCCAATCACTTTGGAAACGGAAGCTCTTATTGAGGCTTGGTGTAAGTACAAATACGCCATCATCATTGCGAAGAACGATTTGCTGCACATCCTTCTGAGCATTCGTCAGCGAAATACGGTAATAAGACGGAGATTGATACCACACCTCAACTTTGTACTGCTGCGGTGTTTCTCCAGTGTGAAGCGTCATCGTTCCGGAGCCTTGGTAACTTTCAAGCTTGCCTACAACTTCGTCCAAATCTTTGACGACGCCGGCAGCATCTTTTGTCCCGCATCCTGCTAGAATAACGGTTACGCATATCAACATGGCAAGTATCCATGTGATCCGACGCATGAGATCATCCCCTCTGCACATTGTTTTCTTCAAACTTGATACATGTCTATGAGGGACTTGGTCACATTATGCAGACTAGCATGACAAGCTGAATATTATCTTTCTGTTTTATGGAAACAAAACAATGTAAAAGAGCCCAATATGTACGGGATAAGTGCCCTTATCGTGACTTAGGCATAATATGAATTATGTTTAATACGAAAGGAGAAATTCAATGATTCAACAACAAACTACCCCAACCCAAGATCCTGCACCATATGGTTACGGTCATGGATATCCTTCTGGGCATTATCCTGGCTATCCGCATGGATATCATCCATATCCTCACTATCACCCTTACTTCGTGCCCCATTATCACATTCATTACTACCATCATCATCACCACTACTATCATCCACACGGGCATTATTAACCGTCTACAATGGCAAAGAGGCCTCTCACAAGTTCACTGAACTTATGAGAGGCCTCTTTATTGTAATGCTTTAAATGGGCTTTACAGCCTATATTACATCATTCCGCCCATTCCGCCCATGTCTGGAGCAGCTGCTTTTTCTGGTTCAGGTTTGTCTGCGATGACAGACTCAGTAGTCAAGAACATAGCAGCAACGGAAGCTGCGTTTTGAAGAGCAGAACGAGTTACTTTCGCAGGGTCAACGATACCTGCTTCGAACATGTTCACCCATTCATCTGTAGCAGCGTTGTAGCCAATGCCGATTTTTTCATTTTTCAGACGTTCTACAATGACAGATCCTTCTTTACCAGCATTCGCTGCAATGGTACGAACCGGTTCTTCCAAAGCACGGAGAACGATGTTCACGCCTGTTTTTTCGTCGCCAGTAGCATTTACGCTAGCTACTGCAGAGTATACGTTCACGAGGGCTGTACCACCACCGGATACGATACCTTCTTCAACAGCTGCGCGAGTTGCGTTCAAAGCGTCTTCGATACGAAGTTTGCGTTCTTTAAGTTCTGTTTCCGTAGCCGCACCTACTTTAATAACAGCTACACCGCCAGCTAGTTTAGCCAGACGTTCTTGAAGTTTTTCTTTATCGAACTCGGAAGTTGTTTCTTCGAGTTGAGCACGGATTTGGTTCACGCGAGCTTCGATGTCAGCTTTGTTACCGCCGCCATCAACGATCACTGTGTTTTCTTTCGTTACGCGCACTTGACGAGCTGTACCCAATTGATCGATCGTTGTTGATTTCAGTTCAAGTCCAAGCTCTTCAGTAATCACTTGACCTCCAGTGAGGGCAGCGATATCTTGAAGCATTGCTTTACGACGGTCACCAAAGCCAGGAGCTTTAACAGCAACAGCGTTGAATGTACCGCGAAGTTTGTTCACGATAAGCATTGCTTGAGCTTCGCCTTCGATGTCTTCAGCGATAACAACAAGCGGTTTGCCTTGTTGAACAATTTTCTCGAGCAATGGAAGGATTTCTTGTGTATTCGTAATTTTCTTGTCTGTAATCAAGATATACGGATTTTCGAGTACAGCTTCCATTTTGTCTGTATCAGTAATCATGTATGGAGAAACGTATCCGCGGTCGAATTGCATACCTTCAACCACTTCAAGTTCAGTTAGGAATCCGCGGGATTCTTCAACCGTAATAACACCATCGTTGCCCACTTTCTCCATAGCTTCAGCGATCAATTCGCCAACTTCTTCGTCAGCAGCGGAAATTGCCGCAACTTGAGCGATAGATTGTTTGCCTTCGATTGGTTTAGCGATTTTTTTCAATTCCTCAACAGCTGCTTTAACCGCTTTGTCGATCCCTTTACGGACAACCATTGGGTTAGCACCTGCAGTTACGTTTTTAAGACCTTCACGAATCATCGCTTGTGCTAATACTGTAGCTGTTGTAGTACCGTCACCAGCAACGTCGTTTGTTTTGGTTGCTACTTCTTTTACAAGTTGAGCACCCATATTTTCAAACGGATCTTCAAGCTCAATTTCTTTCGCAATCGTTACACCGTCATTTGTAATGAGCGGGCTGCCGAATTTCTTCTCAAGCACTACGTTGCGTCCCTTTGGTCCAAGGGTTACTTTTACTGCGTTTGCCAAAGCGTCCACACCACGAAGCATGGAACGGCGAGCTTCTTCACCAAATTTAATGTCTTTAGCCATTGTAAAATAACCTCCCTATGAATTGTAAATTTGAATTGTTTTACTTCTTATGTTCAGGTACGTTCATTAACCTATCATTAACCTACGATCGCGTGGATGTCGCTTTCTTTCATAATCAAATATTCTTTACCTTCAAATTTGATTTCTGTTCCAGCGTATTTGGAGAAAATAACGCGGTCTCCTACTTTCACTTCAAGAGGAACTCGCACCCCGTCTTTCAAAACTCCGCTGCCAACTGCAATCACTTTACCTTCTTGCGGTTTTTCTTTTGCGGATTCTGGCAGGACAATACCAGATGCTGTTGTTTCTTCTTGTGCAATTGCCTCTACCAATACGCGTTCACCTAAAGGTTTGATCATGAAAAATAGCCTCCTTTAAAATATGTTGTGATGTCATTTTGATTATAAAGCTGACATCAATAAAGTTTGTTTATGTATTAGCACTCGTCAACGTCTAGTGCTAATAACCATTTTTATAATACTCAACTTAAGCGTAGATTTCAAGTCCCTTTTGATCATTTCTCACCAATTTTTATGACTTTTTGCCTCTCGGACATTCTGTAAGGACATGCCCTATACATTTTAGCCAATTGGTTTTGAAAATATGCCTAAATATTTTGTGTCACAAACGCCAAAAAAAAAACGTCCCTTTCACAATGATGAACAGGAACGCCTTAACAATTTATTCTTCTGCTGCTTGAGTGTAACTAGCTTCAAATTCCGAATCAGCGGCAAGCTGTTTGCGGTACACAACTGACGATAGAAATATACTGAATTCAAACAACAAAAGCAGTGGAATACTCACTAGAAAATCAGATATAAAATCTGGCGGAGTAATGACTACCGCAACAAATACAAGGACGAAATAAGCAAATCTCCGCATTTTACGAAGTCTAATTGGATTAAGGATCCGTATTTTTGTTAAAAACATAACGATTAACGGCAATTCAAAAAGCAGTGCCAAAGGTAATACGATGTTAAACATGAAATTAAAATATTGGGCCATTCCGTACGTTTCTTCCAGTCCCATACTCTTGGTAATCGATGTCGTAAACGACAGCGCCATCGGAAATACGATATAGTACGAGAAAGCTACGCCCAGCAAGAATAATAGGAACACATAAGGTACAAACCGCAGAGCCGCCCTTCGTTCGACAGGTCTAAGCCCTGGGCTTACAAATAACCATAATTGAAAGATCGTAAACGGGAGCGTGACCACTAGCGAGAATATCATCGAAATTTTCATATACATGCCGATCCCGTCCCAGAAAGAGAATGCATGAAGTACAAATCCTTGAGCAGGTTCTGCATGTATTAAATATTTATAGATCGGATTAGCGAAAAACAACCCCACGATGAGGCATGCCACAAATACGATCAGTATATATATAATTCGTTTTCGAAGTTCCTTAATATGTTCAATGACGGTCATTTCATCCAGCTCTTCAGCCATTGTTCCACCATCCTATATCTCATATAAGCCGATTCAATCAAAAATATAAGCCAAAAACAAAGCCCCTCCCAAAGGAAGGGACTTCTAGTAGACTATTTGATGATGTCATTCTGGAAGACGTCTGTCTTCCTCTTTCGCTGTAGATGCGGTTACCTTAGGAGCTTCAGTCTTGCTTTGAGTTTTATCATCATCCGAAATAATTTCACGCGCACCATCTTTGAATTCACGGAAAGTCCGTCCAACAGCACGGCCTAGCTCCGGAAGCTTATTCGGTCCGAACAGAAGAAGTGCCAAGATTACTAGCAGTATAATACCCGGTACGCCAATTGAACTCATACATTCTGTCTCCTTCATCTTATAATCAACAACATCATACCATAATATAATGGACACAAATAGTACAGTTCTATGACAATCTTCGTAACTATGAATCTCGGAATTGTCCCTTAACCATCAGCAAAGCATCTGGCAATTGATCCATAATGGCTGCTAAATTCTCATGGACTCCTTTTGGTGTGCCAGGCAGATTTACGATTAGCGAACGCCCCCGTATACCGCATACTCCTCGAAACAGCATTGCTGCCCGATTTTTTTGCATCACGGTAAATCGCATCGCCTCAGCCATGCCAGGAACCTCACGTTCGATAACGCGTCTCGTTGCTTCAGGTGTAACGTCACGAATTGCTAGCTCTGTGCCGCCTGTTGTAAGCACTAAGTCCGCTTGAAAATAATCTGTCATCTCAATTAATGCCGCAATAATTTCATCCGGTTCGTCAGGAACGATACGATATTCGACGATTTCACCGCCAAGCTCTTCCTCTACCAATTCTCTGATGACTTGAGCACTCGTGTCTTCACGTTCACCTCTAGCACCTTTATCGCTTGCCGTCAAAATCGCTGTTCTCCATAACATGAAGTCACCCTCCTTTATTAAAGACAACTTCTACCGATTTATTTTACTATTTAACTATTCTCTATAATAATCACCGCTCTTCCCGCCTGTCTTCGACTGTAACATCGTCGGTCCAATGATCATGTCTTTTTGAAGAGCTTTGCACATATCATACACAGTTAGAGCAGCCGCGGACGCTGCAGTGAGCGCCTCCATCTCGACGCCCGTCTTTCCTTCTGTCTTCACTGTCACTTCAATATACAGCTCGTCTACATCATTATCATCATACTTAATATCAATGCCAGTTAAAGGCAGCGGATGACACATCGGAATCCAATCTGATGTCTTCTTCGCAGCTTGGATGCCTGCTACCTGCGCTACGGCAAGCACATTCCCTTTACCGATGACACCCTGCTTAATTGCAGCAAGCGTACTTGGATGCATCTTCACTGTTGTCTGAGCAACGGCAGTTCTAACCGTAGACGCTTTTCCAGAAATATCGACCATTCTAGCTCTGCCTTGTTCATTAAAATGAGTGAATTCATTCTGACGATTATACGGTTCCATTACATTCACAACCTTTATCCGTATAGATCACATGGGTTGATGTAAATAACATATCCATGTAATAATCATGTTCTTCCATAGGTATATGGTCAATCAACTGTCCTGTCAATACTATAGCCCCAAGCAGAGGCTTTGCAAGTTCAGGTGAATTTTGATAAGTGAAGTTATTTATTTTTTGCAAAAATCGGTCGTAATAACCGCCCCCATATCCGATTCTGCCTCCATGCCGATCGAAGGCAAGCCCAGGAACCAGCACGAAATCAATGCTTCCGCGACCCGGCTCCCACATTGGGGCATCCTCTTTCGGTTCGGGAATCCCCCAAGTTCCTTGCTCAATATCAGATTCCCTTGAAATCTCGTGAAGCTCGAAATTTCTGCTCAAAGGATCTACTCTTGGTGCAAGCACGGTATCCCCTTGGGCCCAGCAATGTCGGATCAGCGGAAGAGTGTCCGGTTCATCACGAAACGGTAAATAACTGCAAATGGTAAGCTGTTTACGACCTGATTTACGGCGCAGCGGTTCAATACATTCATAAGTTGCAAGCTGACAAGCAGCAATGGATTGTTGCAATCGATCTTCTTCAGGTATATTCCCGCGGAGCGTTCTCATCGCTTCTCTTAACTGCTGTTTTATCACCAAGATATCCATATATGTAACCCATTCATTTCAACTGTAAATTTTCTTTTAGTTTATCATTGTTCCGTACAAAAGACCACCGGGTGCCATCTCTTCGAATGTCTGTGCATTTATAGGATAATTCATGTACACTTATATATAGACGCCCTTTACAGGGCAGATGTTTCATGAGATATGGAGGATGTATTAGAGTATGCTGCTTCAAGCAACTGGCATTACCAAATTATATGGCACAACTCCCGTATTGGAAGGAATAAATCTGCAAATTTTAGAGCGTGAAAGAATTGGTCTCGTCGGCCTCAACGGGGCGGGTAAATCTACGTTCTTAAAAATTTTAGCAGGCGAGCTTTCCTATGACAGCGGACAAATTTATAAAGCAAAAGAAACGACGATCGGCTACCTTGCTCAAAACAGCGGACTGCAATCGGACCGTACGATTTGGGAGGAGATGCTTCATGTATTCACTCCTCTTATTGAAGCGGAAAAAGAATTACGCAGTTTGGAAGAGCAAATTGCCGACCCTTCAAATATGCAAGACGAGAAAAAATATAGTGAGCTGCTAAACCGGTACTCCGTACGGCAAGATTGGTTTAAGGACCACGGCGGTTACGAAATGAACAACCGCATCCGAAGTGTGCTTCATGGTATGGGCTTTGGCGATTTTGCCCCTGATACGCTCATATCAACGCTTAGCGGAGGACAGAAGACACGTCTTGCCCTGGCTCGAATATTACTGCAAGCTCCAGATCTGCTCATGCTCGACGAACCGACGAACTATTTAGATATTCAAACATTAACATGGCTTGAAGATTATTTGCGAAGTTATCCGGGAGCTCTGTTAGTAGTATCCCATGACCGCTATTTTCTGGACAGACTTGTAACCACGATTGTTGAAATCGAACGACATCGCTCGTATCGCTACACTGGAAATTACAGTCGCTATATGGAATTAAAAGCGAAAGAATACGAAATCCAGCTCAAGCAGTACGAGAAACAGCAGGATGAGATCGCACGTATGGAAACGTTTATTCAGCGCAACTTAGTGCGTGCATCAACGACCAAACGAGCTCAGAGCAGACGAAAAGCACTAGAAAAGATGGATCGCATGGATCGGCCGCAAGGAGATCTTAAGAAAGCCCACTTCTCGTTTGAAGTCGAATATATGTCCGGCAAAGAAGTACTGCAAGTGAGTAACTTAGCCGTTTCGTTTGATGGCTCGCCCCCTTTGTTTCGCGGTGTCTCATTTGATTTAAGACGCGGAGAGACCGTCGCATTAATCGGTCCGAACGGAATCGGCAAATCTACCCTATTAAAAACGATTATCGGCGAACTAAAACCGGCAGAAGGAGAAATTTGGTGGGGAACGAAAGTAAAAGTGGGTTACTATGATCAAGAACATACCCATTTGAACCCTCAAAACACAGTGCTGGAGGAAGTATGGAGTACCTATCCGCATATGGAGGAAGTCCGAATCCGTACTGTTCTTGGGAACTTTCTGTTCAGCGGTGAAGACGTGCAGAAGAAGATTTCCGCCCTTAGCGGCGGTGAGAAGGCAAGAGTCTCCCTCGCTAAGCTCATGCTGAAGGAAGCAAACTTCCTCATCTTGGACGAACCTACGAACCATTTGGATTTATTCAGCAGAGAAGTGCTTGAATCAGCTTTACTGGATTTTGAGGGCACACTGCTCTTTATTTCACATGACCGTTACTTCCTGAATAAGATGGCGGAACGTATTGTAGAACTTCATCCAGAAGGTGCGAATCTGTTCCTCGGCAATTATGATGATTTTGTTGCCAAGAAAGAAGAACTGGCAGAACTCGCCGAGGAAGCTGCTAATACTGCTGCTAAGAAAAAGACCGAACTAGACAATTCCACTGACAAGTCAGGCGCATCATCATTTGAAGCAGAAAAACAAGCGAAGCGTGAAGAACGCAATCGTCTGCGGAAGGTTGAGCAGCTAGAGGAACAAATTGCAAAATTGGAAAGTGAAATAAGCGCTTTGGAAGAAGAGCTTACGCTGCCAGAAGTGTACCAAGATTATGTCGCCGTTCAAGAGCGTCAAACCTCGATCGATCAGAAAAAAGCGGAGCTGGCAGCAGCCTATGAAGCTTGGGAAGCTCTGGCGGCAGAATAAGGTCTCCTCTACTTTCTAAATATTCACAAATTTATCCACAAAAATAGTGAGTAACTTCACCTTATCAATGGCCCTCGGGGCCATTTTTTTATTGAATCTTTCACGTTTTCAAATTTCCATCCAACATTATCCACTGAATTATTCACATTATCCACAATATCCACAGATTTATCTTGAAAAATATATCCCCGTTTTCATAAAAACATGAGACACTGAGCCCCAAGCTTTCATCTACCTTATTAACAAAATTTGTGGGATATGTGGACAACCTTGTCCACAGCATGACATTACTCATTTTATTAAAGAAGCCTGTCGTCTCTTTAAAGGACAACAGGCTTCTCATAGCACATTTTATTTTACTCTCGAACTGACCACTCTTCTAAGGACATGGAAGGCTCAGCCTTCATATCCAGCGGAGTAAACTGTCCCCGCTCCCACTTCAAATAGGCAGCGGCACCGATCATCGCGGCATTATCTGTACAATATGTTAACGGCGGAATAAGCAGCGATACATTTTCTTGCTCACAGCGAGCTGTCAGCGCCGTACGCAGTCCCTTATTGGCAGCTACACCGCCGCAAAGAAGAAGCTGACGAGCGCCGTACTCTTTCATTGCTCTGATCGCTTTCTCCACCAATACTTCGACGACTGATTCCTGAAAGCCACGCGCAATGGCTGCCGCATTTACCGTCTCGCCGCGCATCTTGCTCTGATTCACTACATTAAGTACAGCCGATTTCAACCCGCTGAAGCTAAAATCGTAGGAATCCGGCTCAAGCCAAGATCTGGGCAATTCTACGACTTCATCAGCTTCGATTGCCAAACGGTCTACGTGAGGTCCGCCTGGGTATGGGAAGCCAATAGCACGAGCCACTTTGTCATAGGCTTCACCCACGGCATCATCACGAGTTCTTCCAATCACTTGAAACTGTCCCTCGGCCTTCATATATACAAGCTCCGTATGACCGCCGGATACCACAAGAGCCATAGCTGGATATTCAATTTCTTGGACAAGTCTATTGGCATAAATGTGACCCGCAATATGATGTGTTCCGATTAACGGCTTGTCTAGCGCCATTGCCAGTGTCTTCGCCGCCACAACGCCAACGAGCAGAGCGCCGACAAGCCCCGGTCCTTCCGTAACAGCGATCGCTGATAAATCGTTCAGCGAAATTCCCGCTTCCTGAATAGCCTGCTCCAATATTAATGTAATTTTCTCAACATGCTTGCGAGATGCTACCTCAGGGACAACACCGCCAAAGGCTTTATGCGTCTCAATTTGACTGGAAATGACGCTCGACAACACCTCACGCCCATTTTTTATAACGGCTGCAGAAGTTTCGTCACAACTTGTTTCCAGTGCTAAGATGTAACTAGGCTGTTTGTCTGTATCGATACCGCTCATTCATCTTCAACTCTTTCTTCCATAGATACCGGATGAGTACGCTCTAAGTCCGCCCACATTATAATTGCATCTTCATGATTATCCGAATAATATCCTTTGCGTACACCTGCCGGCTTAAATCCCATTTTCTCGTATAAATTTCGTGCTATTTGATTGGAGACGCGCACTTCAAGAGTCATTTTACTCATACCAATAGAAGACGCCGTCTTCATTAATTCATTTAATAATAGTTCCCCTAATTTGTATCCACGATAAGCTTTGAGAACCGCAATATTCGTCACATGCGCTTCGTCTACGATCGTCCACATCCCTGCGTATCCAATCGGCTTACCATCCAGCTCCATAATGATATATCTTGCAAAATGATTGATCGTCATCTCATTGCGAAAGGCATCTTCTGTCCAAGGGAGTGAAAACGATTCATGCTCGATGACCATCACGTGGGGGATGTCTTCCATCGTCATTTTGCGAAAAGTAACTTTCTCCGCCAGCCCATTCGTATGCTGCTCCATATCCGTGTTCCCCTCCCTATTCAGCTTTTCTTTTTAAGCAGATTTGCCTCCGCTTCCGTAAGCTGAGTGTAGTTCGGCTCAATCGTGTGAACATCTTCCCGTTCTCCGCTCAGCAGCTTCTGTGCACCGATCTGTCCAACAAAGCGGCCTTCCATCTCATAAGGTAAAATATATAGCCGATTACCCAGAAGTGAACGAAGTTGTTCAGCCGCATCAGTGTGCAGCTTAATATCACCAACTACCCATACAGCCGCAGGCCAATTGTCTTCAGGCATAGACTTAAGGCGGTCAGAAAGCTGTTCGACCCAGTTCACCATCAATCTTATCCCATCTTCGGCAAGTCGCTTAGGCATATGACTTCCCTCTGCTGAAAACAATGCAGTATATACTTGACCCCGCCGAGCATCCATCAGTGGAACAATCCAGTGGGTATGTGCAGACAGCTCACTATGCTGCTGCAATCCTTGATGGAGTCCTCCCCATGCTAATGCATGGAGACTGGAAACTGAGACGAGCGGAATATTCCATGTCCAAGCCAGTGTCTTCGCTGCGGATACCGCGATGCGAATACCTGTATATGATCCAGGGCCAACGCCCACGGCAATACCTCCAAGTCCATCTCTTGTCGTACCCGTTTCTTGTAACAAACGTTGTACAACAGGAATAACATGAACAGAATGATTCCGTTCTGCTACGATATTCATTTCCTTCAGAAGCCCATTCCCTTCCATAACCGCTGCTGCAAAGGAAGCTGTTGATGTATCCAACGCCAAAAACCGCTGATGCGGCTCTATGTCAACATTATTCATTTGATAAGACTCCATTCTCTTTCAAGTTACGGCACCAAGTTTCGTATGGTTCACCATACCCTATGATCCGAATTTGCCGCTCTTCTGGACCAGTAACCTCAATAAAGAGCTGCAAATGCGCCTCAGGGAGCAGCTCTGGAATGATGCTCGCCCACTCGACGAGACTTACCCCTTCTCCGTAGAAGTATTCGTCTAATCCGAGCTCTTCGGCTTCTTCCAATGAAATGCGGTACACGTCCATATGATAGAAAGGCATTCTGCCTTCGTATTCCTTAATCAATGTAAAAGTTGGACTGTTCACAACACCATGAACACCTAAATGTTTCGCAAAAGCTTTGGAAAATGTCGTCTTGCCAGCGCCTAAATCACCATCTAACGCGATGACAGTCCCTGGTGTTACTACCTCTGCTAAAGCCGCTGCCAGTCGAGCTGTATCCTGCCTACTACGCGCAATAAACTTATATTGTACGCTGCTTTCTTTTGAATGCAAATTGAATACCACCTTTTATATGCATACCTGTCACAACTTGACCTTATTATATCGGTCAGTCGTCTGACCCGCAAGAAGCGATTCATGAATCGAATTTAAAAAGACCCGTATCGCTGCTTGAATCATTTGCGATTACGGGTCTAATTGTCGCCTTTACTTGCCAGGTTCTTTGAGCTGCTCTACATTTACCGTGACCGTATTCGTTGGTCTATTACCGATTTGTACTTTAGCCATCTTGTTCGTCTCATCAATATCTTCAATCCATACAGGCTGTCCATCTAATTGAACCGGGTACGTATCTTTGGATTCAAAAATTTCTTTTGCACGCTTTAGTTCCATAATGATAAATCCTCACCTTCAGAAATATTGTTATTCGTCAATCTCAGCTGCACTTTCTACCATTCGATCTATATCGAGCATCGATGATTCTCTAGCGGAATGATCGATATTTGAGGTTACAGCATCCCAGTTAACACGTGATTCAGAAATAAGGTTCGTCTCCTCACCTGTACTGTCTAATTCCAATTCATCAAACTGCTCTCTTGGATTAACCAACGCAATATCCCTCCTAGCAGCTGCTGTCTTCTCAATGAACAATATGCCCGTAACCCGCTCCATTCATGCGTAATCATGCAAATGAAATCACGGAATCGTCTAAACTCTATTAAATTGAAAAAAAACGAGCCTGCCCGCTCATAGAATGATTGTTTTTTACCTATACTAATACGAAGAAAATCACATTCGAAAAGGAGATCACATGTATGCATACCGTCTGGAAAGGTGCTATAAGCTTTGGCCTCGTTCATGTGCCCGTGAAAATGTTCTCGGCTACAGAGGATAAAGACATTGCTTTACGCTACATTCATGAAGAATGCGGCAGTCCCCTCTCTTATGTCAGAACATGCCCTGTTTGTGAGCGGGAGGTTAAGTGGGAGGAAATTTCAAAAGGCTACGAATATGAGAAAGGCAAATTTGTATTGTTTGAGAAAGACGAGTTAGAGCAGCTCGCCGAGCAAGTAAACAAAAGTATTACGATCTTAGACTTTGTTGATTTAACAGACATTGATCCCATTTACTTTCAAAAAACATACTACCTCTCTCCAGACCAAGCAGGCACTAATGCTTACCATCTGCTTCTTGAAGCAATGCGGCAAACCGGGAAAATCGGCATCGCCAAAATATCAATCCGTTCTAAAAGCAGCCTTGCGGCCATTCGTGTTATGGACAACTGTTTAGCTGTGGAGACGATTTTTTATCCGGATGAAATCCGTCCGATATCTCAAGTGCCGAACTTGCCAGAGAACGTCAACGTGAACGAGAAGGAGCTGACAATGGCCAAGATGCTCATTGAGCAGTTATCCACTCCATTCGATCCTGAAAAATATACCGACGACTACCGCGAAGCTCTCCTGAAATTAATTTCGCAAAAGATCGCCGGAGAAGAAGTAAAGATTGCCCCAGCCAAGCAAGAAACGAATGTTATCGATCTCATGGCTGCCTTGCAGGCTAGTATTGAAGCTGTTGCACCTTCGATTCCGACCGATCCAGGTCCAGTAAAGAAAACACCTAAATCGCGGAAAAAGACTGCCGCCGCCCCAGAAGATCCTGCTGCTGAGGCTCCTAAACCGAAACGACGGACCAAAGCAAAGGAAACGGTCTCTTAATGGAACTAAAACCGATTCGTCCCTTCGAGCCGATCAGTACGACAACTTTTCCTAAGGGGAGCAACTGGATCGCCCAAATCAAATGGGACGGTGTAAGAATACTCACTTATTATGACGGTGCGAATACGAGGCTGATTAATCGGCGTTTGAATAACCGAACATTACAATATCCAGAACTGCATCAGACACAGGATTATTGCGATCTAAATTCGGTTATTTTAGACGGCGAGATGATTGCATTAAAGAACGGAAAGCCTTCCTTTTACGAAATTATGAGGCGTGACGGTGTTAGAAACACAAGAAATATGTCTTTGGTCCAGCGTCAAGTTAAAGTGAATTACATGATTTTTGATGTGCTGTTTGCGGATGGGGAATGGGTAACATCTAAGCCTTTAGAACAAAGGCAACAATTATTGCAGAGTGTCATCAAACCGAGCGAGCTTGTCCAAATCGTACCGAACTATCCCAGCGCTGAGGAGTTATTCAAGGTCGCTGAGCAGTTCCAATTAGAAGGCATCGTCATTAAAGATTTGAGCAGCACTTACGCCATTGGCGGTAAAGATAAACGATGGCAGAAAAGAAAGCTTTTCAAAGATTTGATCGCCACAGTTGGAGGGGTTACGTTTCGAGACGGAACGGTAAATGCCCTCCTTCTCGGTTTATATGATGACCAGCAGAGGCTCCTCTACATTGGTCATGCCGGTACAGGAAAGCTTTCACAGCAGGACTGGAGACAGATCACTTCTATTACAAACACTCTGGAAATAAGCCACAGCCCCTTTGCTAACATCCCGCAGAGAAGCAAGGGAACGATGTGGCTCAGACCTGCTCTGACCGTTAAAGTACAATATTTGGAATGGACTGAGGCGGGGACATTAAGACATCCGAGCATTCAATCATTTGTCGACGCGAACCCTAAGGATTGTATTTTTGATCAATCGTAAAATTGCTGTTTCAGGAGGAAAAAAGATGCCGCGTTCTATCAAAGGTTCTATTACCGTTGACGGCGAGACGGTTCCTGTTACGAATCCAGATAAACTGCTCTGGCCAGAAGTAGGAATTACGAAAGCAATCTATTTACAGAAGCTTGCGGCGTTATCCACTTACCTGCTCCCTTACTGCCGGAATCGATTGCTCACAACGATTCGGTATCCAGACGGTATTCACGGTGAGCATTTCTATCAGAAGAATGCCCCTGAACCGCTGCCCTCTTTCGTAAAGACAGCGGTTCACGAGGGCATTACCTATGTCGTTATGGACTCTTTGCCTACGCTGCTGTGGCTTGGAAACCTCGCATCACTGGAATTCCATCCTTCCCTCCACTATGTCGGCGAAGGGCTTCCTTGTGAATGGATGATCGACCTTGACCCGTCTCTTGAAGAGGAACCTCGCATTATGGAAGCCGCTCTCCTCGTCGGTGATGTGCTCCGTTCTTTAGGAATTCAGTCTATTCCCAAAACATCCGGTGCCACTGGAATGCAGATCATCGTTCCCATCCAATATGGTGTAACCTTTGATGAACTGCGGCTCATTGGCCATTTTGTAGGCCGATATGTTACAGAGAAGTCCCCGCGGTTATTTACACTAGAGCGGCTTAAGAAACATCGCGGCGACAAAATCTATTTTGACTACTTACAGCACTATGGAGGGAAGACGCTCGCCGCCCCTTATACTCCACGTGGTCGTAAAGGAGCCACTGTATCCACACCGCTAACATGGGAAGAAGTACACAGCGATGTAAAACCTTCACAGTTTCATTTGCTGAATTTCGAACAACGTCTTACAGAGAAAGGAGATCTCCTTAGGTCGATTCCACCGCAATCACTAGATATCATCATTAAACATTTGCAAGGAAAATGACGCTAATCCCTCCGTTTCAGGGCTCTCCAACTGCACATATATTAAGTAGAACTTCACATACAAGCTGCTCAAATGATGCTTAACTAGCATAATTTCACGAACAAAAGAATAGATAACATATGAACTACTAATACAGGGTAAGGAAAGGAGATGCCATGAAACATGCAAGTCTGCATCAGAAAATGACAGTGCTTGTTGTAAGGGAAGCGCAGCAACCCGTCAAGCAATTTAGCGTATCTAAGCCTTTAGTTATCGCGGTACCCGTCGCTGCTGTCCTTTCAATCTCGAGTCTCATTGTCAGCCTGGGCATTCATTACAACCAGGTTATTGCAGATTTAGAGCATCAATTATCGGCACAAAGCGTTCAAATGGAAGTGACTGTAACGGATAAAGATGAAGCGATTGATAGATTGCAAAAAGAAGTGATCTCTCTTTCTAATGAAGCCTCTAGTATGAAGTCCCGCATGGAGCAAGTCACGGAACTCGAACAGCAATTACAGCAATTTATTAAAAAATATGGCATTGTCACATTTGATCAAACAGCCTCTGATCAAGCTACTTCAGAAGGAAAAGTGTCTTCCCTGTCCTGGGATGATTCAGAGCATGTCGGCGGTGAATTCATCGCTGTACACGAGAATGAAATATTAAACCTCGCCCAGGAGACGAAAGATGACTTTCAAGAAATGAACATGTTGCTCGAAAATATGGTAAACCAAGTACCCTCAACCATAGAAAAAGCTCGTCAAACACAATACACGCTACAAGGTACACCTAATAAATGGCCTACTATATCTAAACGGATTACATCAAGCTTCGGATACAGAACCGATCCCTTCACTGGCAGAGCAGCTTTTCACGCAGGTGTTGACATTGCCGGTGATACTGGAGATCCCGTCTATGCAGCTGGAGCGGGAAAAGTAATTGCCGCTGAGAAAAGTAGTTCCCGCGGGAATTACATCATCATTCTCCATCCTGGTGGACTCGAAACGTGGTATATGCATTTAGACGGTATGAATGTAAATGTTGGTGAAAATGTATTAAAAGGAGAGAAAATTGGACGTCTCGGGGATACGGGCAGAAGTACAGGTGCGCATCTTCACTTCCAAGTTGTTAAAAACAATCAAACCGTTGACCCGCTTGACTATATCAAGTGACGATCAATCACAACATTAATGGGAGGATAAACATGTTTAAGGAATTCAAAAAATCAACAACAAACGCTACTCATACATTAATCGGCCAAGGCAGTGAAATTCAGGGCATTCTCATGTGTGAGGCAAATTTACGTATTGAAGGAACTTTTCAAGGAGAAATTGAATGCACCGGAGATATCGTCATTGGGGAGGATGGTGTAGCGCGTTCTAATATTATCGCAAACGGAGTCATCGTCGCGGGGAAAGTATATGGAGATATACGGACACAAGGCCGATTAACCATTACATCGACCGGTCAAGTATACGGAAATGTCATTGCATCCTCCCTCGTCATCGCTGAAGGCGGATTATTAAATGGAGCAAGCAAAATGGAAAAAGAGTCCTCATATATCATCTCTGAACCTGTAAAAAGTGTGTCCCATTCTGAAGCTGGTTAAAAAAGAAAAACTGCCGCTGCATTCGTCAGCGGCAGTTTTTCTTAGTATTCATTTAAGCAGCGACATCACGCTTTTTGAATACAACCCAAGTAACGGCCATTAATATCAAATAATAAACAGCTAATATAGAAATCGAGAAACCTATCGTAGCTCCGCCTGGACCTTGATTAGTTACGAGGTAACGACTTAAATCCATATGGTTGAAGAGCAAATAATTCGCCCAAGTATATTTTTCCGGATTAAAGATCATTGTGAAGATTCCCTTCGTGAACATAATAAACAAAGATAATCCAATCGATAGGCCACCTGAACGGAATACCGTAGACAGCATAAAAGCGATAGCTACAGTTATAAATAAATCAACATAACTGCAAACGAGTGACAGGAATACATACTTGCCAGCTCCGATGCCTGGAGGCACCATAGAAGGAATTGTATCTGTTGAATATATAAGCAGAGACGTAAAAAAACTAAGCGCTGCAAGCAGAACAGTACTTAAGATACTAAATAATAAGGTTGCGATGTACTTAGAGGCTAATATTTTGCTGCGACTCCAAGGGCGGATAAGGAGCAGCTTAATCGTACCCCAAGAAAATTCACCTGCAACCGACTCAGCAGCTATGACAACAGCAAAAATTGTATTTAAGAAGAAAACAAATGACGTTGACATCATAAAGCTGTCCCAGACACTTTGCTTTGTTGCATTATTTTCTAAGGACAATAAAATAGGTACCCCTATCGAGAGCAACGCCAAGATGCTCAGCATAATCCATGTTCTTACCCTAACATATATTTTCATATTCTCATTTTGTATAAGTCGAATAAAATTATTCAATGGATTCACTTCCCGTCATCTCTAAGAATTGATCCTCAAGCGATCTAGTCACTTTGTTAATTCCGAATACTTTGACGCCCGCTTGTACAAGTCTAGCATTAATTTCTGCTATCTCCTCGCGTACGGTCTGAACAATGAACACATTGTCCTCGACTTTTCCGCCAGGTACAATTCTAGCCGCCTGCGCCAAATCATCGACGTCAAATGCAATCGGCACTGCTAAAGATTCTTCCCCTTGTCCCTTTAACTGCCTTACATCGACAAGTTTGCCATTCTGGATGACCGCAACCGTATCACACATAAGCTCCATTTCAGATAATAAATGACTGGATACAAATACGGTAATTCCTTCGATCCTCGAAAGATGTCTTAAATAGTCTCGCAGCTCGCGTATGCCTTGCGGATCTAAGCCGTTCGTCGGTTCATCGAGCACGAGCAACTTCGGTCTATGAAGTAAGGCTTGAGCTACTCCCAGCCGTTGGCGCATCCCTAGTGAATAAGTTCGTACTTTATCATGAATTCGTTTCTGCAGCCCTACAAGCTCCACAACTTCATGAATGCGTTCCTTCGAAATATTCGGCATCATGCGCGCATAATGAAGCAAATTTTGATACCCTGACATAAATTTGTACATTTCTGGATTTTCGACGATAGCGCCGACTTGAGCAATCGCTTGTTCAAATTCATTTTTAACACTATGTCCTCCTACGAAGATATCCCCCTCCGTAATGGACATAAGTCCAACCATCATACGTATTGTCGTCGTTTTCCCCGCACCATTCGGTCCCAAAAAGCCAAATACCTGTCCTGCAGGGATGTGCAGCGTCAAATTATGTATTAACGTTTTTGATGAGATCTTCTTGCTAACGCCCTCGATCCGGACGACAGGTTCTTGCTGCATCGTCATTCCTCCTTCATCTTGGGCAAAATATGCCACCCTTGTCATATACCATCATAGTGTAACATATTTCAATTCATCGTGCTCCAAAAAATAGGAACAGTTGATAAATATATCCTTATTGTGCTTACAGTTATCGCAGCACGCAAGTGGAATCGTCTGACGGTAAAACCCTGTCCTAAATATATATTTGGCTTCACGAACAGAAACAAGCTGCTCGCAGCATAAGCAATAAACTGCACTGATCTCTCCCAATCTTATAACTTCCTTCCATAAACGTAATTAAGATTACGCAAGTTATGACACAGAATGAATAATTTGTGTCCAATCTACGGTCAATATGACGACATCCTCTTCAACGATTTCAGATCCGGTCTGTACTTCAATTAATTCCATATCATTCATTGCTCGAATACTGTGAAGCGTTCCTGCAGGTATTTTAATAACATCTCCTGCTTTCACTGATAGAAGGCGATCATCCATAATCATTTCACCTAAACCTGCTGTAATCGTCCAAAATTCATCTCGATGAAGATGATATTGATAGCTGGAGTTTTTACCTGCACGGATACAAATTCGTTTCGTTAGCACCTCATGTCCATCATCAAATTTTTGATAATCCAGAACACGGTAGTACCCCCACCTTCTTTCCTCATACATTGGCCTTTGCTCCATATCTTTAATGAAATCTTTCAGCTTAGGGCTCGAAGATTTATCAACAACCAGAATTCCATCTGGACTTGATGCCACTACAACATGGGGTAAACCGAGAATGGCAACAGGAATATCAAGCTCATTAATTAAGTGAGTATCCTTTGAATCTTCACTGATCATCCCTTTTCCAATTACATTTGATGCAATCTCCTCTGTTAACGTATTCCATGTTCCTAAGTCCTTCCAGTGACCTTCATAAGGTAAAGCAACAACTCGATCTGTTTTCTCGATCACTTCATAATCGAAGCTTATTTTCTCAAGTTTCCCATACTGTTTGGTCATTTCCTCATACTGTAACGGAAGTTTGCGATCGATCAATAGCTCTATCAAATAGCCTAATTTAAAAGCAAAAACCCCGCAATTCCAAAGCGCATGTTGCTCGATATACTGCTGCGCCTCATCTTCGCTGGGTTTTTCTTTGAATGTCTTCACCTTACTGTAATTGAGATTTGTCTCTAGCTCATCATTCATATAGGGAATGATATAACCATATTTTTCCGATGGATACGTCGGTTTAACACCAACCAGTGCTAAATCAGCACCGGACTGATTCAGAATCGTTTCCAGTTCTCTTATTTTGATAAAGAATTCATCTTCTACATATGAATCAACTGGCAGAACAGCAATCGTCTGATCTAAATCAATATCGGCCATAGAGTATAGATAACTAGCGGCAAGGGCGATGGCAGGAAACGTGTCTCTTCGCTCTGGTTCAATAATAATAGGCACTTGGTCTGACAGCTGACTGTGGATCATTTCTACTTGCGTTTTTCCTGTCGCTACATAAGCCGACTGTGCAAGCCCCACGTTTTCAAGTTGTCTCCATACCCTTTGAACCATGGACTCCATCTCGCCGCAGTCATTCCTCAATACCTTCAAGAACTGTTTGGAACGAAGATCATTTGATAACGGCCACAACCTCTTACCTGACCCACCAGACAAAAGTATGATTTTCAATCGTTTTCTTCCTCCCTATTATATAGATTGAAGGATCGCTCTATATTTATCGATCGAGGTTTGCTTCGTTAGATTCTGCTCTAAATAAATTCGACCATTTAAGCCCATATGAGACAGTGCTCCCTCATCCATTCGGGACATCTCATATATTTGCCTAATCAATTGTTCATAATGATGAGGTTCAACAACTGCACCGCATTTACTGCCGTAAATCAGATTAGCTGCCTCACTTCCCTCCTCCAGCACCCCAATAATTGGTTTGCCAGCTGCCATAACTCCGTAAATTTTACTTGGGACGGATACGCCCTTAATTCCTTTTTGATTGACAACTAGATGAACGTGCGCCGCATTGAGGGAATATTTAATTTCGTCTTTCGGCTGGAACGGGAGAAAATGTACGTTTGAAATGTTCTGCTCTTTAACATATTGCTCCATCTTTCTTTTCACGGCACCTTCTCCAATAAACACAAAAACGATCCGAGGATCATTATTAAATTCACTCGTTACTTTAATGATGTTTTCGAGATCATAATAAAGTCCAAGATTCCCAGAATACATAACGATAAATTTCTGTTCAAGACGATGCTCTTTCATAAATTGTGCTACTCGAGGGTGATTGTGGTTTAGAGGGATAATTTCACTCTCGTCGGTCCAATTGTTAATAACACTGTTGTTTGGAACCTTGTTATCTTGCAATCTGCGAATGAGCGTCTCCTGCATATCTTTACCGACAGTAATAATATGATTTGAGGCGCGGCAGCTTATGTTATCTACTTTTCTTGCCAAATTAAAAACCCATTTTTTATTTGAATAACTAATAGCCTCGGCCTGTTCAGGATTAAAATCTTGTATATTGTATATAAATTTCGTACGCTTCATCCATTTACCAATAGCACCAATCAACCCTCCAAGAATTGGCGGTGAAGAGATTGTATAAATGAGATCCACCTTTTGCATTTTAAACAGCGCAACTACTGCAAGAACAAAATAGGCAAGCATAAATTTAATACGACTCCCTTTACTCGTTTTGTCTACCGCTGGTGCACGCAATCTAATGATTTTAATTTCTTCAAGCTGGTCTCTCTCAAACAGCTTCTTTCGCTTCGTCTTATTCGTTCCTTCAGGCTGAACAGCAATGACTGTAATATCAAATTCATGTTGAAGCTCCAAGCATAGTTCCGTTAATAATTGACCTGTCGATGCATAATCCGGATAAAAATAATTAATAACAAATACAATTTTCCTCTTCATATGACATCTCCCAATATTTATAGCTCTGTTTCTCTTTGAGATTAGTTACTAGTTCTCTGCTGATACAATAAACAGAGAAGCGTCAAAATGATACCGTACGATAGTGTTTTATAGCTGACCTGAAACAGCAAACCAATCATTAACGGCACTAAACAACTGAGTATATAAGGCAAATTTTGAATGTTCATCGATTTTAAGAGATTGCGCAAAAGCCAGAACAAATAAGAGACAAAAATAGTTAAACCGAATATTCCTCCTTTAAGAAGGAAAAAAGTGACCGCGGAGTGTGTGTACGAAACTTTAATGTTATTAACAGCTGGATCGTGGAACAATCCTCCCCATCCCATACCAAAAAGCAAGGAGTAGACTGAGCCAGACGTTTCTTTTATGACAGTCATCATCTCATCTGTCTTCCCATTCAACCCGAAATTCTCTTGCTTCGCCATCAACAAATCATATGAGCTTTGGATCTGATGCTGCGCCGCTGCACCAATGACTATGGCAAGCGCAAGGAGCAACATAATTTTTTTTATCGATTTTCGTGAAATCATTAAGAAGTATACGAAATAACTGAACGCAGCAAGTCCGAGCGGTGCACGCTGCGCAACAGCCATTAATGATCCTAATGCAAGCACACCTCCCATTAGCATAAGTAGGCTGCAGATCCACCGAATAAGGCTCTTGCTTCGCCAAGTGTGAACCGCCATAATCGGCAAAAACACGCTTGCAAAAGAAACGCTAGGATCATAAGAGAGATAAAGAAAATTATCAAAATAATACATTTTTCCAATCTCAAATGGAGAAATTTGAACAACGTAGTAAAATCGTACAGCCATAATGACACCCATCAAAGACAGAAGCCATGGTAAAATATACAGCCAATTCATTTTGGAACGATTTATGGTTGGAAGCAGGAGCAGAGGAACAAACAGGTATATACACGGAATTACATCACGAACGACATCGTTGAGCCCCCAAGCATAGACAACCCCGCCGTTAAAAACACCCCACCACAGCAATAGAAAAAAGCTCAAATGTAGCCACACCGGCATAGCGAAGTATTGTTTATACAGGGTGAATCCGCCGCCAATTACAATGACACTTGTCGGAATCGTAACAAATATGACGAGCAGAAATGCAATTAAAACTTCAGCAACACCAGGATTAGCTGGAAATGGCGCACTAAAGCCGGCATATATCAACATGGCAAAAATAAAGGCAAGACTGCTCAGGGTATTGATACCGATCGACTTCATATATATCTGCGGTACGATCACGTTCATTGTTGCCTTCTGATTCATGCTTTTGAACTCCTTGTTAGAGACTTCTGATCCATTAAACATAAAAAAGCAATAATCATACCATAGGTTAATGTCTTAAAGCTGGGTTGAAATAATAGACCAATCATTACCGGCACAGTCGCAGCTAATATATAGGGGAGCCTTTCCATCGACAAACTGCGAAATAATTTACTAAATATCCAAATTAAATAGAGCAAAAAAATGGTTAATCCCAATACTCCGCCTTTGAGTAGAAAGAAGGTAACGGCGGAATGTGTAAAAGAAACCTCTTCGCCATAGGTTGGATCATAAAAAAGACCTCCCCATCCTATACCAAATAGCAATGCGTGAACGGAACGTGAAGTATCCTGTAATACTGCGATGAACTCATCTGCTTTACCATTCATTCCGTACGTTTCCTGCTTGTTCATTAGTAATTGATACGAAGATGTAATTAAGTCTTGGGCTAAGTAACTAATACATGCCATTATGATCAGAAATAGAAGGATCTTCTTCACCGATTTCCAGGAAATAAGAAGGAAATAAACGAAGAAACTGAGAACTGACAAACCAACGGGTGCCCTCTGCGCAATTGCCATTAACGAAGCTAAGGCCATAAATCCGCCAGCAAGCATCATAAGACTGCTAATCCAATGCATCAGACTACTGCTCTTCCATGTGTGAATGGCCATAATCGGTAGAAATATGGCTGCAAACGTAACGCTTGGATCATAGGCCAGGTATAAAAAATTATCAAAATAGGACATTTTTCCGATGTCTAAAGGAGAGATTTGTACCACATAAAAAAAGCGGATCGATAAAATAACACCAACAATGGACAGCAGCCATGGAAAGAGCTGTGCCCAGTTCCATCTGGAACGCTGCATTGCCGGCAGAAGAAGCAATGGAACAAACATATACACACAGGGTATAAGATCACGTACAATATCGGTAACGTGCCAGGCATGAACGATACCTCCGTTAAACAATCCCCACCATAGCGACAAAAAGAAGCCCAAATGAAGCCACATCGGTACGATTTCATACTTCTGGTAAATCGTAAATCCTCCACTCATCACTACAATCCCTGTGGGCAAAGTAACGAATAGTGCAAGCAGACAAGCGATAATAACTTCTACAACTCCTGGAGCTGAAGGAAATGGCCCGCTTAGCGTTGCGTATAAAAGAAGAGCAGAGACAAATGCCATGCCGCTCCATATCTGACCTTCAGACCTGTTTGTTGTCAGTACATTAAAATATGATGGAGCCACACCTAACCCTGCCTTTTGACTCATGTACCTTCGCGTACCTTTCTTAATTCACTAATCTTAATCCCGATCTGCCAGTAGTATACAGACCTAGCGAACGCGTAATGAAAACCTGCTGCTCCATCAAGAAAGCCCAGTTTAAGTACATAGCAATGCAGGAACGCAACTGCCCACTTCATAGGAAGCCGATTAAACAGTTTTTTCTGAAGTGTTCGAATATAGATCTGTGACTCATTTAAATTGCTTATCGCTCCGTTAGAACGAACAACCGCCTCCCAATCAGAGTAACGATTGTGCTTAGCGAAGTAATCGAACAAACTATCATGATCGAAGTGAATCATGGAATTCGTTAATACACCAGTGTGTCCATCAATTTGCGGCTGGTAATGCCCTTCAACCTCCCACATATTCGATGCACTTAGGTCATCATAGTCAAGAAATTTTCCTTTATGCCGATTGAACAGCACCAATTTATACATGCGATGTCCATATTTAAGCACCTTATTCATAAATACATAATCGAATCCAACGAAATATCCGTCACTCAAATTCCCCTTGCCGAACAGGTCCCGAATTTCCTTGACTAAATTTGACGATACTTCTTCGTCTGCATCAACATAGAGCACGTATGTATGTTTAAAAGGTAAGTTATCCAAGCACCACTGCTTTTTCTTTGGATACTGGCCATTCCAGTTGAAATGAATCACTTTCGCTCCAAGCTCTTCTGCAATTTGAATGGTTTGATCCGTACTGCCTGAATCAACGACGAAAATTTCATCAAATGCAGAGACGGACTTTAAACATTTGCTAATATTTTTCTCTTCATTTTTTGTCATGATAATTACGGTAACCGGAATTTTATTGTCCATATGAGAATCGCACCTTCTTATAAAAATGAGGAAATTTTCTCTTAAGCAATCTAACTGAAATCTGGATTGCCTGAATCGAATATCTTTTAAGCCATGACAAGCCGAAAACATGTTTGCGTATAAGCAATTGATCCTTTAAGCCTTGCTGCTCATGAAAATCATTGCTTGATGATGTGTGAACATGCCATACCATACTTTGTTGTGAGACATCGATTTTTTATAGAGTCGTCTGCATTCCGCTGTCTCTTCAATCGAATCACCATATATCAAATCCGGTCTATTATTTTGTATTGCAATAGCTTCTATCATTTCAGCCACTTTATCGTTTGCAAATAGATCCCCAGAATTCATGAAAATGAGATACTGCCCTGAACTCATCTCAATCCCTTTATTCATAGCATCATATAGTCCCTGATCAGGCTCACTGCTTTCGTTTTTAACCGATATTGTTCTATTCATTTAATACAGTCTCTCTTGATTTTTTAGATTTAGTCTTCTTGCCTAGACGCAAATGGATATACTTAACAATCGCTTTAACCCATTTCACAATTAATAAGAAGCTGAAATGAGTGGATATACCTAGCCTCCGCTTAGTAGCAATCCACATCAGTAAGTTTTGAAAAGCCAATCCTCCAACCATTACAAGCGCTAAAGAAGTCGGCCCTCCATTAATAGCTGTGATTGCTCCGCATGACATCGTGAGTAGACTGCTTATTACTGTAATTCGTAGCATCACTTTTTCATTTCCTGTCAGCGTTAGAATTAAGCCCGACGGACCGACTAGTAAATTGATGACCTGTCCGATGCTAAGAATGAACAGGATAAGACCGCCTTGGCTATAAAAAGAACCAAATACGATACCGAGAATCTGTCTTCCAAACAATGCAAAGATAAACACTAAAAATATCGCCGGTATCGTTAAAATCGTTGTTATAACCCTCCCTGTCTTCTCAAGCTCCTTCAGCTTTCCAGCGGCATTCTTGTCAGAAATAACTGTAGACATCATCGAATTGAGAATAATACCAAAAAAGTTAATCGTCGCAATCAAGCGAACAGCCGAGCCGTATATGGCAACCTGTTCCTCGTTGTGCGCAATACCAAGCATCCATAAATCAGAGGAAGTTAAAAAAAATAAGGCTACGTTGGACAGCATAATGGGTATTGAGACATTAAGAATCGATCTTAGTCGAATTTCTTTGTATTTAGGCATGAATTCAGTTAGTGGGAACTGCTTTAACTTAAGGTGGAGAAACCAGCACGCTAAGAGGCAATTAATTAAAATTGTGAGATTAATCATCAGCATAAAGGCAAACAAACTAATGGTCTGGCTGCTAACTAACGTATAAATAGCAACACTAATAATGAAGAGCAAATTACTAAACACACCGCCAAATATGACGGCTGCCTTCATGCCATGCAAACCGCGAAACGTCTCCCCGAGAAATTGCTGAAAAATGTTCATCACAATCCATGCTCCGGTAAGTATTGAGACATGCGATAGCTGAGGGGAATTAAAAAAGTATTTCAGTACAGATTGTTGCAAAATAAGATATAGAACCATCGCGCTGATTGAACCCATTAATGCTATTCGAATTGACAGCTTGATGGCTTGCTTCACACTCGAATATTGCTTCAATTGTAAATTCTCTGTTGTGAACTTAATAATGGCTTGATTTAAACCTAGAACGCCAACGATACTGCCGAAAAATGCAATGTTAAAAGCAAGCAAGTAAGTTCCGTAATCAGTGGAACTGAGCATTCTCGAGAGCAGTACATTAATAACAAGAACCGAAAAGGCGAAAACAACTCTGCCACAAAAGGTCCATATACCGCCGCTTATCATTTTACTTTCTGAAGAGGTGGTGGTAGGTATTTTGATTTTCAATTCCATACTCTAATGACCCGCCCATTCGCGCTTAGATCAAAGCTTTAGATAGCGCATCGTTATATTTCATTTCGGCTCGAACTCGCTTTAAGTCTTCATCAATCATCATATGAATGAGCTTCTCAAAGCTAATTTCTGGCTCCCAACCAAGGTTCTGCTTCGCCTTGGCGCAATCACCTAGAAGCAAATCAACCTCTGCAGGACGAACGAACTTCGGATCAATAACGACATAATCTTCGTAGTTCAGATCTACGTATGAGAATGCAACCTCTAGCAGTTCTCGAACGGAGTGTGTCTCGCCTGTAGAAATAACATAATCGTCCGGTTCATTTTGCTGCAGCATTAACCACATCGCTTTCACGTAGTCCCCTGCAAACCCCCAATCTCTAAGAGCCTCGAGATTCCCCATGCGAAGCTCATGCTGTAGACCTAATTTAATTCTGGCGACTGCATCCGTCACTTTACGAGTAACAAACTCAAGCCCTCTTCGCGGTGACTCATGATTGAATAAAATCCCCGAGCAAGCATATAAATTGAAGCTTTCACGGTAGTTGACTGTGATCCAGTGTCCATAAACTTTCGCTACTCCATACGGGCTTCTCGGATAAAAAGGAGTTGTTTCCTTTTGCGGCGTCTCTACTACCTTACCGAACATTTCACTACTTGAAGCTTGATAGAACCTTGTATTAGGCTTCACGATACGTACTGCCTCAAGCATATTAGTTACACTTAGCGCGGTCATATGCCCTGTCGCTAGCGGCTGCGGCCAAGAGGCGGCCACATAGGATTGCGCTGCTAAGTTATAAACTTCATCAGGCTCCGCTGAACGAACTGCTTCAATAAGAGATGCGAGATCTGTTAAATCCCCAGATATCCATTCAATCTGATCATGAATATGACGGACATTCTCATAATTAGGAGTGCTTGTTCTGCGGCGCAATCCGTATACTTTATAACCTTTACTTAATAACAATTCTGCTAGATATGATCCATCTTGACCTGTAACACCCGTTATCAAAGCCGTTTTCATATTATCCTCCGTCATTTAGGACTTAATATTTTGTGATGATCTATATACCATTGATACGTAGATTTTAATCCCTCTTTCAGAGGAATTCGTGCTTTCCAACCAAGGCTGTTTATTTTAGATACATCAACTAGCTTGCGAGGTGTGCCATCGGGTCTTGAGCTAATAAATGTGAACTCTCCCGAAAAACCAATTACATCTTTAAGCAAATAGGCAAGCTCGTGAATCGTCAAATCCTCACCAACACCAATATTTATAATCTCGTTCTCTTCGTAATGGTTCATTAAAAATAGACAAGCATCGGCAAGATCATCCACATGCAGAAATTCTCGTCTTGGAAGACCAGAACCCCATATTTCTACATTCGGCTCGCCTCGTTCTTTAGCCTCATGGATTTTTCTCATTAAAGCAGGAAGTACATGAGATGTCTCCAGATCAAAATTATCATTAGGACCGTATAAATTTGTCGGCATAACGGAAATATATTTTGTCCCATACTGGCGATTGTAAGATTGACACATTTTAATACCCGCAATTTTCGCAATGGCATAGGGCTCATTGGTTGGTTCCAACTCTCCTGTTAAAAGGTACTCCTCTTTGAGAGGCTGCAGCGCCAACTTCGGATAAATGCAAGTCGAACCTAAAAACAGCAGCTTTTGAACTCCAGTTTGATATGAAGCATCAATGACATTTGTTTGTATGAGCAGATTATCTCGAATAAAATCCGCGGGATAATCATTGTTAGATGCAATACCGCCAACCTTAGCAGCTGCTAAAAAAACGTAGTCTATCTTTTCTTGCCCGAATAAAGCGAACACTTTATTGCGATCTCTTAAATCTAAGTCAGAGCTGGTACGTAATACGATATTAGTGTACCCTGCTCTCTCTAAGTTTCTTGCAATAGCTGAACCAACGAGCCCCCTGTGCCCAGCAACGTAAATTTTGGAATCTTGATTCATAGACAGAATCTCCTTCTAACTGAGCTTTATTTGCTATCTCGTTAATGTTTTATAATTAGCAATGATTTTTTCAAGTTCATCCAAAAGAGGCTTGTGCAGATCTTCTTTCATTAGGGCAAATTGAAGCGATGTTAATATAAAACCAAGTTTTTCGCCCACATCGTAACGAATTCCGTCAAAGTGATAAGCATATACCTCCTCGACTTCAGCTAGCTTTTGAATGGCATCTGTCAATTGAATTTCTCCGCCGATACCCACTTCCATTTGCTCTAAAAAGTTAAAAATCCGTGGGGTTAGAATATAACGGCCCATAATGGCTAGATTTGAAGGGGCACTGTCTTGAGGCGGCTTCTCGACTAAATGATTGACACGATACAAGCTTAAATAATGTTCTACCCAGTCAATAATTCCATAGCGACTTACCTCTTCCATAGGTACAGGCTGCACGCCAATAATAGAGCTTTCTGTCGTTTCATATTGCTGCATAAGCTGATGGATGCATGGTATGTTAGAACTGACAATATCATCCCCGAGCAGCACAGCGAACGGCTCATTGCCGATAAACTTGCGCGCGCACCATACAGCATGCCCTAGCCCTTTCGGTTCTTTTTGACGTATGTAATGGATATCAGCCATTTTGGAAGGACGCTGAACTTCGTGCAGCAGGTCTAATTTTTGCTTTTCGAGAAGCTTTTGTTCCAGTTCAAAGGCGTGATCGAAATGATCCTCAATCGCTCTTTTACCTTTTCCAGTAACGATAATAATATCTTCAATACCCGATTCAATAGCTTCCTCAACAATATATTGAATCGTTGGTTTATTTACGATTGGCAGCATTTCTTTAGGCATTGCCTTTGTTGCAGGCAAGAAACGGGTACCTAACCCGGCTGCGGGAATGATGGCTTTTTTCACTTTTGCCATTATGCGTCCTCCTCATGTAAACCGCTGTATCTAAAGTGACAGATTATGAACAACTATAGCTATAAAACAATTAAATTTATAAATTAGGGCATTTAACCCTGCCTCACATCACACCATCGACGATGAACGTCTAAGGCCTCATCCTTGTGCACCCACAGCATGACCGAGTGTCTACGGTGATAGTGGTTCAGTAGACATCACCTGAATGATACAAAATGTATCATTTTGGTTTCACTTTACACCACGTATAAATCGATGTCAAGCGATACATTTTGTATAATCGATTGGTGGTTATCATGTCATTTAATCTTCTTGAACTGTGCTTGGCTTACTTTATCCATATCCTCTACTCCACTCAGCTCATAACGGCGTCCTTCTTGATCTGTGATTACCCAACTCATACTTGTAACTTGGTACATATTATCGTGCAAATTATCCATTTTAAATGTCTTCATTCCATAGCTGGTATGAACTACCCAAGACCAATCCCATCCCTTTCTGCTTATTGAAACGATTTTTGTAATGGAAGGAAGCATGTAACAGCGTGCTAACTCCTCAAGTGCTTCACTGCGGCTTCCTTCATCTAATTGAGAAAGATGCGGAATCATCATGAGCTCATCCCCATTCTCTAAACGAACCGAAATATGTTGTTCCGGCATTGAAAAGGGAAATGTACGTATTAACTTCACTGGACCATACCACTTGCCGTCAGCTTCTGCATGCAGTGTACCATCCTTACTGCGAAAAAACCGGATCAAGTATGGTTTGACCCGGTTCATATATGTAATATGCTTCATTGATTATCCGACCTCCATCGTTGTATCTCTGTTTTGCTTCTGGGATTCAACTAGCCGGTAGTAGTGGTCTCGTCTCTCATAAAGCTGCTGATGTGTTCCCATCTCAACCACACGTCCCTTTTCCATAACGACTATCCGATCGGCGTTTTTCAGTGTAGACAGTCGATGAGCAATGGCAATTGTGGTCCTTCCTTGAATAAGCCGCTGAATCGCCTCTTGAATTTGCCGCTCTGTCTCCGTATCAACAGATGCTGTCGCTTCATCCAAAATAAGAATGGGCGGATTAAGCAGCACAGCTCTAGCAATAGCTATTCTCTGCTTCTCTCCACCTGACAGCCGGTGTCCTCTTTCTCCCACCTTGGTGTCATACCCGTCAGGCAGCCTGCATATGAAATCGTGTGCATTCGCTATCCTCGCTGCGTGAATGATCTGCTCTGGCTCAGCGTCTGGACAACCGAACGCTATGTTTTGAGCAATCGTTCCATCAAATAGAAAGGTCTCTTGTAAAACCACACCGATGTGTTTACGTAAATCCTCTTGCTTAATATCTTTCAAGTGATGTCCATCTATGAATATGTTTCCTGAGTCCGGGTCATAAAACCGCAGCATCAAATTCACCATCGTTGATTTACCCGCTCCAGAATGTCCCACAAGCCCAATCATTTCTCCAGGACGAATCGTCAAATCGATATCATGCAGTACTTGACGATCCTTCTCATAGCCGTAGTGCACATTTTGAAAACGAATTTCTCCCTTAATGGAGGGCAAATGAACAGCGTTAGGGCCATCAGCTACATCTATAGGCGCTTCGATCACTTCCATAATTCGTTCCGATGCTCCTAAAGCACGGTTTACCCAGCTCATCGATTGAACAAACCATTTCATCGGTCCAAAGAACATGGATAAATAAGCGATATACGCACTTAACGTCCCGATTGTCATTTGATTGGAAAGAACGTACCTGCCTCCTGCATACCATATGAAAACACCGCAAAGTGCAGTAAATAAAGAAAATAATGGCGTAATGCTCAGCCACATATTTTGAATGGAAATATTACGCTGTACCAGTTGATCATTTGCTTTGTCAAAATGAAGCTTCTCATTCCATTCTTGAGCAAATGCTTTAATCACGCGAATACCTTGTAATGCTTCGCCAATTCGATTTTGAATGCTGATGGAAGATTGCCACTGGGCATACCAGAGTGTTCTTACTTTAGGCCAGAACCACATCATACCCATAATGAGCAGAGGTGTTGGAAGAAGTATCATAAGTGTTAGCTGCCAGTTCAAATGAAGCAGCATGGCAAGAATAAATACAGCAGTCAACGATTGAGTGACGAACTGAATCATACCTTCTGAAAGAAAATCTCTAAGATCATTCGTGTCATGATTAATTCGACCTATAAATTGGGAAACTTGCCTTTTATCAAAAAAACGCATCGATAGTTCCATAAGCGAATGGAACATATCTTTGCGGATATCTCCAATTAATTTACTGCCTATTCGAATCCCAAGAAATCCTCTTAATATTTGCATTCCTGTACTCGCCACTTGAATGAGTGCAAGCGTAACAATCATCCACAATAAAATTTCTGCTTTACCTTGTGAGGAAGAAACTTCATCAATAATTAAACTCGTCATATATGGAGGAGCAAGGTCCACAAATACGGAAACGATAAGAATCCCAAGCATCACCAGCATCTGGTTCTGATAGGGACGACAATAGCGGAGTACGCGAGTCAACTGAAACATTTTGCTTTTACATTTAAGGCATGAGCTTTGCCCAGGTCGTAATGTTGCGCCGCATTTTGAGCACGTCCCGCCATGGACAGCTCTTAACTCCTCGCCATCATTATCCCGCTCAGCTGGATGCTGCAGCCACTGTTCAATAGAGGACATGGCGGCTCTATAAGTATCGATATACGGAATCGTGCACCTTGCAATTTCTTGCTCATGGTCATCAGTTCTTATGTATAATGCGACGCCTCCTACGCTACTACGAAGCGTTACATCTTGAATGAACTCTTTCAAAATATTAAGTAATATAATTCCTTTAGAATCAACAACCTTTAAGCGATCTTCGTATAGGAGAACTTCATAATCTTGAAATTGAAGTTGAGCATTTACATCCGCTCTAAGACGAAGCCAAGGCGTATGACTGTGTTCTATCGTGACAAATGATATCTCTTGATCTTTTCTTCGCTTAAAATAAGGTGAAAATATACTCATGTCCGTTGATCACAGTCCTTTAATAGAGGTATACAGGCTTCGTCAATTTCAACCACTATATTCAAAAGAGATCAATCCAATTTCCACCAATTTATTGATGAATGTTGCAACATTACGTTCTACGACTGCCCGATCCGCACCATATTCAGCATGCACCCGATCTACTATATGCGCAGCAGTTGGACAATCTGGAATAATAGACCATACATATCCACCAACTTCATTTACTTTGGTGAACGTATTTTTGTCTAATTCGAGCAAAATCCACTCGCCATCAAATTGCGCCACTTCTACGTTTTCTTTTCTGATTAAACTTCCGGTTAACATCTCACTCATGAAATTCTCTCCCAAAAAGTATCATTTTTCTGAAAATATAAATGGTACGCAGGGACTGCCTGCATAACTTGTTTGCAGATAGAAATCATTTTAGCGGTTTCAAAATGGTTCGGTTTCCAAAAGAAAACTTTATCGAGAAGCTGGATGAAGGCGTCCCCCTTACTAAGAGGGACGCGGTACACATCAGGTGACTGAATAAGAAAATGTATCCCTGCAAGAGGACTACTCACTAGCTCGCATGGTTTCTCCCATTCACTGCGGAATGGTGAATCATAAATGACCACCTGACCATCGTCCTCTATGTATACAAAGGTTGCCTCGTCTGAGAGAATTGGACGCGGAAGGGATAACTGCGCAACAGTCGACTTACCAGCACCTGATTGACCTGAGAACATCCAAGCTTTCCCATGCTCAACAATACAAGATGAATGAACCAGCAAACCCTTCCGATGATAAATTAACCATGAGCTAAATAAATTGAGGAGTGCGTGCCTTAAGGAAAAATCATCATGTGTGTGAATCGTTGCTTGGCTGTAATCGAGAGACGCAGTCAGCATATAGTCTCGTCTAGTAAACGTAATCGAATCATCAGTTTCCTGAATGACTACAGACTGATCATCATTATAGGCCTTGCCGTATAGGTCATAAACTTTAACCTGCAAATCCGCTTCGACCGTCTCCAAAGCACCTTCCCGCAAAACGCGGTACCGTCTATAAATGAAGTCCCGTAGACGCTCACTGTCTACCTGAAAATAAATTCGTTGTCTACCGACTTGAGTTAGCAAACTGAACATGGTTCTCGACCTCTTCTTCATCTAAGTATTATGAAGCACTTTTTGGAACAATTCATTAACCTAACCAGTCATCTTTCACTACGACATCGCCGGCGATTATTTTCTGCCGCTGCCGTGCCATGTTCCTGACTCTACTGTTCCTTGATCAACTACTTCTGGAGTTCCGTTATCAGCCATTTGTATCACCTCCATTGCTTGGTATAGGTTTATATTACGATACAATTTGTATCATTGTCAACGCGATTTTTGTATCATTTTATTCACAGCTGATTGTTTAATAATTCATGAATACGCTCACGTTCTTCATCTTTTACGATGTAATACCAAATTCCATCTATAGTTCGTCCATTCCCTTGAATTTCGGCCGTATCCAATTTTTTCAGATCCGAACGATAATCCATAAGAAACGTCTTCATATCATCAAATGATATATTTGTCTTTACACTAGCCCGTATTTGTTTTAGTAGAGCATCTACTTGAGTCATATTGTTCATTTGCAGAGCATTGTTTAACAATTGCTTTATTATCTCTCGCTGCCTGCTGTTTCTGCCTATGTCGCCTCTAGGATCATCGTAACGCATGCGAGAATATGCTAACGCCTCATTTCCATGAAGCTTAAGTTCACCTTTATTGAAAATGTATCCTTCATACTTAAACGTATAAGCATTATCCACCTGGACACCGCCAATTAAATCAATCATGTTCGCGAAGCCTTCCATGTTGACTTTAATATAGTAATTGATTGGGTAATTCAAAAAATGCTCTACGGTATCCAGAGCCATTTCAACGCCTCCAAATGCATAGGCATGATTGATTTTATCTATGGTTCCATGGCCTGTGATTTCTGTTCGCGTGTCACGAGGGATGTTAAACATAAGGATTGACCCTTTTTCAGGATTAACAGCCAGCACAATTAGAGTATCTGAACGACCACGATCCCCCTGGCGCTCATCTACCCCCATTAATAACACAGTAAATGGATCACGTTTCTTCAAATCGATCCTCTTTGTCTCTTGCTTTATCCCTTGTTGGTTCAGTTTGGTACCTTTCTGTTCTTGAATGCTCACGACGATCTCAGTGGGCTTTCGAGCCTCGTAGATATGATTAGCTGTTGATTTGACCGACTGATACAAATAGAAACCATATCCCCAAATACCGATAATAACTACACTTAACGTTAAAATGGTTATACGTTTCCAATATTTCATTCGGGTCATTCTCCTCGCCTATAAGGTCTTTGATTTGGCATTCAACCAAGTTCGAACGACCGATAGATAGAGCTTAAAGTAACTTTTAATAACCGATTTTTCCTCGCCTATCTCATGTTTAAAGTACACTTGAGGAGGAAATAAGATATACCTCAGACTGGATAGCTTGTGTTTCCAAGTGTCGTATGTTGCAAATGCGGAGCTAACACGAAAGAAAAAATAACGGATGTCCTTCTGTTCCTGCATCACACGTCTTGCCAAATCCATGCTCCAAAGCGGATATTTTTTGTGTACTGACAGCGGCTTCCTTTCTTGAAGATAAGGAAACAATTTGTACACTAGAGAAAGTGCGAGTACAACTTTAGAGTAATTGTGATCAGAACTAGCCTGATGAAGCAGCCTTTCGTAATCCATATCATCGCCGTAATAGTGAATCAATTGCAAAATATCTAAAATATATTTCAACGAACTCATATGATGACTAATACCATGGAGACAAATATGGTAGAACGTCTGCTGCAGAGATAACTCTCTTACATACGTATAATTGCTAATTAGGCTAGACTCGGACCAGAAGTAATCAATTTCCGTATTTGAATTATTTTGTCTAGATATATTCCAGTGAATTTCAGTCTCTAATCGAGAATATAGTGGATTATCATATGATTTAGCTAGCAAGATATGAAAATGCGCCGGGTCACCTTCTTCAAAGTGAAATCCTAATTCGCTCAGTATGTCTTCAGACTTCTGCACATCCTCAGGGTGAACAAGCAAGTCAATATCACTCGTTGCCCTGGCAGAAATATGTTTGAAATACCTTTCAGTGAACCATACACCCTTAAGCTGAATAACCGGAATGCCTTGCTGTTCAAAGGCCGTTAATATTTTCTTTTGCTCTGATTTAATAAATAAATTTTGAAACAATACAGGATCTACACGGCGCTTTAATTCCTTGGTAAAGAAATCTGGAACAGCATTCATCAGCTCCTGTTCTCGCAGCATATGGTATATTTGAGCTTCTGCACCAAAACACTTGATATCACCGAGTATATGCTCATACTCAACCTGATCTCTTAATGGTGATAGTTGACCTTGATACAGTTCTGAAATAAACGTAATCGTTGTATCCATAGAACCCCCTTCATTCATCCCTAGTATGCATCTTTGGCTCCCAGCATGACCGAGACTGTTTTCATCATGATTTGAATATCTATTTTTATATTCCGACCATCTATGTATTTCAAATCGAGCTCAACCATATCTTCAAAGCTAAGCTGATTTCGTCCGCTAACTTGCCACAGTCCCGTACATCCCGGTTTGACCGATAACCGCAGTTTGTGATACGTACTATACTGCTCGACTTCCCTAGGAAGCGGCGGTCTAGGCCCCACTATACTCATTTCTCCTTTTAAGACATTCCATAACTGCGGCAACTCATCAATGCTGGTTTTACGAATGATTCTGCCAACCCTTGTAACACGAGGATCCACTTTCATTTTGAACATGGCACCGCTAATTTCATTTTGATCAAGCAGTTGTTCAAGCAATTCCTCAGCGTTATGTACCATGGATCGAAATTTATACATTTTAAATGGGGTACCATTTTTACCAATGCGAATTTGATGAAAAATGATAGGTCCATTAAAATCTTCAACTTTTATGAGAAGTGCAACCAGAATAAAGAGCGGAAATAATAGGATTAACCCCAACAGAGCACCTGTGAAATCAACAATTCTTTTCAGAATCAAATAGTTTTTTTTGGACCGAGCAGTTCGTACCTGCGTGCTTGAAATCAACCTAGAATAGTAAGGATTTGATTCTAACAGTATGTCTCCCTCTTCTCTTTGCGTAGATAAGCTCATTCGTAATGACCTCCGCAAAATATTATTTTCCTATTACCATCCTAAAGATTGCCTCCATAATAATAAAAGTGATCCTGACTATCCTTACGATTGAGGTTATTGAGTACAGTCCCCAATAGATGAGCCTTCACATGTTCTAATTTAGATTTAGCCTTCAATACCGCACTCTTCTTCACTTTGCCTGCAAGTATAACCAGAATAACTCCATCACACATTGAACCAATGATGAGGCTGTCAGTTACTGATAAAACAGGCGGTGTATCAAACAAGATCACATCGTAAAGTTCTTTGAGTTCTTTCAACAATCCTTGCATTTTCTGAGAGCCTATCATCTCAGCTGGATTAGGTGGAATCGGACCAGATGTTAATATATATAAATTTTCCACATCCGTTTCTCTAATAACATCCTCAAAACTGTACTGATTCGTTAAAACATTTGTAAGTCCGGTATGATTTGATTGAACAAATACTTGATGCAAAGAAGGCTTACGAAGGTCACCATCAATGAGAAGCACTTTTTTACCTTCTTGAGCATAAGCCACTGCCAAATTGCTAATCGTTGTCGTCTTGCCCTCAGACATTTGAGCGGAAGTAGCCATAATAACCTGCATTGGTTTATCAACCGACGAGAACTGAATATTCGTACGCAGCGTTCGGTAAGCTTCAGCAATCGGGGATTTTGGATTAATGACAGTAACTAAATTATTTTTATTGGTTGATCGTGGCATATTTACCCTCCCCGACTTGTTGTAAAGCTGACGCGGATGTTTTTGGTGTGCGGACATCATGATTTTTAATCTTAGCTATGACCGTTAATGTAGGTAATCCGATCTCTCTTTCCACTTCAACTTCCGATTTCATCGTGTCATCCAAATAATCCATCAAAAAAACTAAACCAACCGCCATCATAGCGGATACGATACCTGCAATAATGATCTTAATAACCGGATTCAAATTGATTGGCAGTGCTCTTTCGTCAGGCTTAGCTTCACTCAGGATCGAAACATTGTCTACCTTCATAATGCTGGGAATTTCATTTTTAAATACATGCGCCACAGCATTTACAATTTCTGCTGCTCTCTTATAGGAGGTATCGTAGATAACCAATTCCATGACTTGGGAACGATTTGCTGAATTAACGGTAATCATATTAGATAGTTGTTTCGATGAAACTCCAAGCTCTGTATACTGCGCCGCCACTTTATCCATAATCGCTGATGATTCAATAATCTCTATATAAGAGTTAATTACCGTAATATCTGTCTGCAATGAACTGAAGTCAAGTACGTTCACTCCACCCAATTGGACCGACTGGTTGACAATTAACTTGGCACTGGCTTGATACATTGGCTGTGTAAAATAGTAACTTTGAATTCCCACTGAAGCCGATACGACAATGATCAACCCAATAATGAACCACAACTTTTCTCGGATGACGCGGATAAATTCCTTTAGTTCCACTTGTAAACCCCCAGTATTGATCGTTATTTTGTTATTACTAAGCACTTAAATCACTACCAAAATACCGATCTGCGTTTCTTAGCAACCTGCTCTTCATAAACAATGAGTTCATTATTCAGTACACATTGTGCATTCCGCTTGAAAATATGAACAAGTTCATCGCCCAGCAGCCTCCCGATAATTCGATAAGCCTCTACGAGCGCGAAAGCTCTGCGAAATGGATGATGGGCATCGGATGCGACGAAGTGGACCATTTTATTTTTACAAAGTTGAATGCAAAGTTTTTGCACTCTTTTGCCGAAATGTCCGATGATGGAATGTGCTGTCACTTGACAAAGGGCGCCTTGGTCAATTAAATGATTCAAAATGGAAGGTGAGTACAATATTTCGTAGTTTCGTTCAGGATGCGCGATGATTGGCGTAATTCCACATACGTTTAACTCGTGAAGCACATCGTCTAAGTATCTGGGGACAAGTCTGCTCGGTAACTCAAGCAGCATGTAACGGCTTCCCGCGAGTGTACATAAATTTCCTTGGTACAATTCACTTACAAGTGCAGCATGTACTCTGATTTCTTGCCCTTCTACAATGCGAAGTGAAATGTTATGGATATATAGTTGATCGTTTAATGAATCTATTATTGGCTTAATTAATTTGGCAGGTGTCTCATAGAGGCCATTAAGATGATGAGGGGTAGCTATAACCGTATGAATCCCTTGCAATACCGCAGTTTTCGCCATCTCAAGCGCTTCCTCTAACGATTTAGCGCCATCATCAATTCCCGGTAATATGTGAGAGTGAATGTCGATCATCCAGCTAATCTCCCCTATCTTACGCTACGATTTTTTTGAGGTAAAAGAACTAATGCGTATATACAGGAAATATAGTAATATGTAAGTAAATGCCTAAATTTTAATATCGATCAGCTTTGATATTAGATTGTGATCTAAGGCCCAGTGAAAATACTCTGAATCGTAACGAAGTTGTTTAAGTGTATTGTCCGGTCTAACTATCATGCTGTTTAAAAAGCTAGTTACTTTCATTCGTTGATTATCGCTATAATGTATATCCGCCCGGTAATAAACCGCATTGTCGTAACTCACTTTAGACTCTACACTTGCGGTGATGCAAATCGTATTTCTGTGATCTTCTATTTCAAAGCAGTACAGCACATCGGGTGTAACAGGCAGATTTAGGTCACTAACAAACTGAAGTGTCGATGGACTTAGTCCTAGCAGAAGAACTGGACGATGACCACTAACAACATATTCACTTCGAACTTTATGAACCGTTAAATGCGCTTTAAGCTGAATCGATGTCCAACCATGGATATATGGATTCATAGCTTCGTTCCTTTAACATTGAAATTTGTAAGTATATAAATAAGACTTTCAGACAACAATAATTTATGATACAATTTGTATCACAATAACCTCAAGATACGATACAATTCGTATTGTGTCAAGTTAATATTATGTATTCTCTTGATTATTAATGCAAATATTTGCAAATAGGATGACTTTCCACGGCAATCATAGGAGGATCACACATGAAGTATGGAAATCGCATTGCGGAACTGCGGGAACAGCGGGGATGGACACAAGAAGAAGTTGCCAGCCTAATTGGCATTACACGCGCAGCTCTTTCTCATTATGAGAAAAATCGCCGTAAACCTGATTTCGAAGTGCTAAATAAGCTAGCCGATCTATTCAAAGTTTCCATCGACTACTTGATTGGCAGAACGGCAAAACAGGAAAATGTTCTCGATGAAGATGTAAGACAATTTGTCGACCAATTAGAGTTATCAGATGATGATATTCTTGAACGTTTTCAATTAACTGTAGACGGACGAGCATTGACCGAAGAAGAAGCCAAAAGATTTATTGCTTTTGTGCGTATGGAGAGATCCATGAAATCTTAATGCGAAAAGCCTCATTCACGAGATTCATGAAAGTTTTCTCGTAAATGAGGCTTTTCTATGGCTATTTATGAAGAAAATTCTTGTGAAGATATGTATTGTACCCAGTTATTATACTCAATCCCGCTTTGCTGCAGAATCCGAAGGATGTCGATTTCGACTTTTAGCGGACTGATTTTACTTTCATCGCTCTGTTTTTCCCCACTGTCGTGCTCCAGATTCATTCAGACAACCTCACTTATTTCTTTTTTCTTTTATACCTAAAAATAGTTTTGTCCTGTCTAGGAAACAACTCCTATTATAAGCGAATAAAACTCCAAAGGTTGTCGTCTTATGACCCCGCTCCTAAACGAGAGAGGTTCTATTTTTGTCGAAAAGAAAGGGACTCAAGAAAATCCCTCGAAAGGCATTTTCTTGAGTCCCTCATTGATCACTATAAATTCAAAGAATCGTATTAGTTCCCTGTACGAGCCAGCTCTCGCATGTTCGCTTCAAACGCTGCAAGTAATGCAGCTTCGCCGGATAGACCCGTATTTTGGGCTTTGTCAATCTGCTCCAGCATTCGTTTATAATCTTTAGGAATGATACGGACAAAGTTGTTTAATAACTCATCCCAATGATCTAAGATATTTTGTCCGACACTGCTGTCTGTATATAGAACGTGACGTTCGATCATACCGCGAAGTTCTGCCGCTTCATCTGCCTCTTCAACACGTTCCAGAAGTACCATCTCCAAGTTGCAACGGGTTACAAACGTGCCTTTTGGATCATAGACATAGGCGATGCCGCCGGACATCCCTGCAGCGAAGTTACGCCCTGTATCTCCAAGAACAACGACCCGTCCGCCTGTCATATATTCACATCCGTGATCTCCTACACCCTCAACAACAACGTTCACTCCGGAGTTACGAACCGCGAACCGTTCACCTGCAATACCGCGGATATAAGCTTCGCCACTCGTCGCGCCGTAGAAGGCAGTATTGCCGATAATAATGTTTTCCTCTGGGACGAAAGTCGCTTTTGGAGAAGGTTTAACGATAATTTTACCGCCCGATAATCCTTTGCCAACATAGTCATTGGAGTCGCCTTCGACGATTAAAGTCATCCCTTTAGGTATGAATGCACCTAAGCTTTGCCCTGCTGATCCAACGAATGTGAATTGAATCGTATCTTCAGGAAGCCCTGCAGCACCATATTTACGTGTGACTTCACTACCGACAATCGTACCTGTGGCACGGTTCACGTTACAAATTGGCAATGTAGCTTTCACAGGTTCACCGCGCTCAATTGCAGGAGCAGCTATGTCTAAGAGCTGCGTCATATCAAGTGTCTCTTCCAGGCCGTGATTTTGCTGCTGTGTATTGTAGCGGCTGCTGCCCTCTGGCATTTCCGGTACGTGAAGCAGCACGGATAGATCAATACCTCTTTTCTTCCAATGTTCATCCGCTTTAACGGTATCTAGACAATCCGTCCGTCCGATCATTTCTTGAACGCTGCGGAAGCCAAGTTCCGCCATAATTTCTCGCAAATCTTGCGCAACAAATCTCATAAAGTTGACGACGTGCGCTGGGTCACCAGTGAAGTTTTTGCGGAGCGCTGGATTTTGTGTAGCAACCCCAACTGGGCATGTATCCATCTGACAGACGCGCATCATAATGCATCCTAATGCTACGAGCGGAGCTGTCGAGAAGCCGTACTCTTCAGCACCTAGCAAAGCAGCAACAGCGAGATCGCGTCCATTCAGCATTTTACCGTCCGTCTCAAGTACGACTCGGTCGCGCAAGTTGTTAATCATGAGCGTCTGGTGTGTTTCAGCGAGACCAATTTCCCAAGGCATTCCTGCATGTCTTATGGATGCTTGCGGTGAAGCACCCGTTCCTCCGTCATAGCCACTGATTAGGATAACATCTGCACGGCCTTTAGCAACGCCGGCTGCGATCGTGCCTACACCAACTTCCGAAACTAGTTTTACGTTAATGCGCGCTCTTGGATTTGCATTTTTCAGATCGTAGATCAGCTCTGCCAAATCTTCAATAGAATAGATGTCGTGATGTGGAGGCGGTGAGATAAGACCTACGCCTGGAGTTGATCCCCGAACTTCCGCAACCCAAGGATAAACTTTACGGCCAGGAAGCTGTCCGCCTTCACCCGGTTTAGCACCTTGCGCCATCTTAATTTGAATTTCATCAGCATTTACTAAGTAATTTGACGTAACACCAAAGCGTCCAGATGCAACTTGCTTAATCGCACTCCGGCGCGAATCGCCATTTGGATCAGGAATGTATCGCGCTGGATCTTCGCCGCCTTCTCCTGTATTACTCTTACCGCCAATTCGGTTCATCGCAATAGCGAGACTTTCATGGGCTTCTTTACTGATGGAACCGAAAGACATCGCACCTGTTTTGAACCGTTTCATAATTGATTCAACAGACTCTACTTCTTCAAGAGGTATTGGATCGCCGACTGGTTTGAGCTTAAGAAGTGATCGCAGCGTTAGATGCTGCTCATTCTCACCTTGGACCAGTTTGGCATATTTTTTATACAGCTTATAGTCATTCGTTCTTACTGCTTGCTGCAGAAAATGAATCGTTTGCGGATTGAACAGATGCTCTTCTCCATCTGCACGCCATTGATACTCACCGCCAGAATCAAGCACTTTATCATTTCCGTCTTTATCTGTAAATGCGCGATTGTGATGGGCCAGAGTTTCAACTGCAACCTCTTCAAGTCCAATTCCGCCGATTCTTGAAGGTGTCCATGTGAAGTATTGATCCACAAATTGTTCCCTCAAGCCGACTGCCTCGAAAATTTGGGCGCCGCGGTACGATTGAATCGTTGAAATGCCCATTTTGGACAAAATCTTAACAACGCCTTTTGTCGCTGCTTTAATGAAGTTTTTCACAGCTTTCTCATGTGAAATACCGCGCAGCATACCTTGCTGAATCATATCATCAAGCGTTTCAAACGCAAGGTACGGATTGACCGCACTTACGCCGTAACCGAGCAGAAGCGCAAAATGATGCACGTCACGAGGTTCACCCGACTCAAGCAAAATGCTCACCTTCGTACGTGTGCCGCGGCGAATTAAATGATGATGCAAACAAGATACAGCTAGAAGCGACGGAATAGCCGCATTCTCTTGATCAACTCCGCGATCGGATAGAATGATAATGTTATGTCCTTTCTCAATGACACGATCGGCTGCATCACAAAGCGTTTGGAGTGCTTTCCGCAGACCTTCTGCCCCTTCCGCTGCCGGGAAGAAAATCGGTATCGTCATCGATTTGAAGCCTGGACGGCGAATATGACGAAGTTTGGCAAATTGTTCGTTCGACAGTATTGGTGTATCTAGACGAACTTGACGACAGCTTTCAGGCTCAGGCTGAAGCAGGTTCCGCTCAGGTCCTATCGTCGTTCCAGTCGCAGTTACAATCTCCTCACGAATCGCATCAATTGGCGGATTTGTAACTTGGGCAAACATTTGCTTGAAATAGTTGAACAGCCGCTGCGGACGATCCGATAGAATGGCAAGCGGAGCATCGTACCCCATCGAAGCCACTGCTTCAGCACCGGTCGATGCCATCGGTTCAATAACTTTGCGTAATTCTTCATATGTGTATCCGAACGCTTGCTGAAGCTGCTGCACATTATCATGCTTAGGCTCTGGAAGTTCCGGGGATTCAGGCAGATCTTCCAAATTAACGAGATGCTCATCAAGCCATTCCCGGTAAGGATGCTCAGAAGCAATCTTTGATTTCACTTCTTCGTCCGAAATGATACGTCCTTCAGCGGTATCTACTAGAAGCATACGGCCTGGACGAAGGCGATCTTTATACAGTATGTTTTCCGGAGCAATATCGAGAACACCCGCTTCGGAAGACAGCACAATCATATCATCCTTTGTTACATAATAACGTGATGGACGAAGTCCATTCCGGTCTAGAATAGCACCAATTTGAACACCATCGGTAAATGCCATTGCCGCTGGTCCATCCCAAGGTTCCATCAATGTACTGTGATATTCGTAAAATGCTTTTTTCGTCTCATCCATGCTCTCATGATTGCTCCAAGGCTCTGGAACCATCATCATAGCAACATGCGGCAATGAACGCCCGCTTAAATATAGAAATTCAAACGTATTATCAAACATCCCTGTATCTGAACCGTCCGGATTAATGATTGGTTTAATTTTCTCCAGATCATCACCGAATACTTCAGACGCGAACAAAGCTTGACGCGCATGCATCCAGTTCACATTCCCGCGAAGCGTATTAATTTCCCCATTGTGAATCATAAAACGATACGGATGCGCCCGCTCCCAGCTTGGGAACGTATTCGTACTGAAACGAGAGTGCAGCAGAGCAATCGCCGATTCTAACGTTTCGTCTTGCAAGTCCAAGTAAAATTGCCCAACTTGTGAAGTGGTAAGCATCCCCTTATAAACCACTTTGCGGCAAGAAAGACTGGCAATATAGAACGAATCCCCATGTTCGATACCGCTGTAACGAATCGCAAGTTCCGCACGGCGGCGAATGACATAAAGCTTCCGCTCAAATGCTAGATCATCTTGATCCGCAAGCTCTGAACTCCGTCCAATAAACACTTGACGCACGTAAGGTTTTGCAGCCTTTGCCGATTTTCCAAGCATTTCATCATACGTTGGTACGGTACGGAAACCTAGGAATTGTTGTCCTTCTTCCTCAATGATATCTTTGAGCATTTGCTCATGGCGTTCGCGAACGTTGACATCATGAGATAGGAATATCATTCCTACACCGTATCCACCTGGATCAGGAAGATTAAATCCTAATTTATTTGCTTCTGCTGCAAAAAAACGGTGCGGAATTTGAATCATAATTCCTGCGCCGTCACCTGAATTGGGTTCGCTTCCTTGCCCGCCGCGATGCTCCATATTCGCCAGCATGGTAAGTGCGTTACTCACTATTTCATGGGAAGGTTTACCCTTAATGTGTGCAACGAATCCCATCCCGCACGCGTCTTTTTCAAATTGTGGATCATAGAGTCCCTGTTTTGGAGGTAAGCCAGTATGTCTCATGGAACCGCAACCTTTCTATTATAAAAATATGAATAAGGATTAACGAATGAGGAGAGTAAAGCAAAAGCGGTTAAAAGAAAAGCTCCGATCGACCGTCTTATATCGAAGACTGCGTCTAGAAGGAACTTTTGAAAACAATTTATAATTATAAGAATGATTAATGTTGATGCATTTTCTTGCATGAATAAAACTTTTCGCATTTGATTAATTTAAATCATTTTAACACCGACCTAACATGAAGGCAATTTAAACTTTTTATGACTATGATAAGTAATATTTTGCATTGAAGCTTTAACGCATTAATGTTCGTTATGGACATAACAATTGTGCATAATTATACAAATAAACAACGATTTTATCTATTTACTTATGATAATTTATACAAAAAATCTCCTTTGATCGCTCAAAGGAGATTGTGAGAATTTTGAAAATTGATTCAGGCAACTGCGGTTTGGTCTTGACTGCTTTTCGCTTTGCGGGAATCCTGGATAAAGAACAACAATGTGAAGATGATACCTAGGACACCATAGATCGCAAGCGTAGCAACATCACTCCACATTAGGCTCCAATCTCCACTGGAGATGACCGCTCTATAACCTGCCACTGAATAAGCCATTGGGAGCCACGGATGGAATGCTTTCATCCAGTCTGGAATAAGTTCAAGCGGGAATGTACCTGCACTCGTCGACAATTGAAAGATAAGAATCAAAATAACGATAAAACGTCCAGGCTGATCTAACCACGTCACAATGGCCTGAATTAACATCATAAACGTTAAGCTCGTAATAAAGGTAAATAGATAAAATAGCGGTACACTCTGCACATGAAGTCCAAGGATATACAATATAATGGTGCAGGCCAGCAATGATTGAACAATGCTCATCCCTGCAAAAGTCAGCGTACGGCTTATAAACCGACCAAAAGCTGTTGCACCTTGAACGGTAGTTTCACGCATAGGTACAACAATAGTAACGAGTAGAGCGCCCACAAAAAGACCGAGAGATAAGAAATACGGTGTAACGCCAGTACCATAGTTCGGTACTTCATTATGTTTCTTCTCATTTATTTGGACAGGCTCAGCGTACATATCGATCATGGAGTCATTCGATTTAATAGAAGCTTTAGCGGCAGCATCGTTCAATTTCGTTGCGAGTTCGTGAGAACCGCCTGTCAATTTGGATGTTCCATCTTTTAATTGACCAGCACCGTTATCTAGTTGCTTAGAACCGTCTGCAATCGTGGATGCGCCATTAACTAGCTTAGTAACACCGGCATGCAGTTTCTCAGTACCTGCATCTAGCTGACTTGCTCCAGAAGCTAACTGCTTACTTCCAGTTGCCGCTTCTGACAGCTTGCCTGTAAATTGTTGCAAGCCCTGTGACAGCTGAGTTTGCCCTGTATTCAGCTGCGAGGCACCTGCAAGGAGCTTCTGTTGTCCTTCAGACAATTGTTCGCTGCCTTGAACGAGCTGTTCATGGGCTGCATGAAGTTGTGTACTGCCTTGTGAGAGCTGCTGCTCCCCTTCGTGAAGCTGCCTACTTCCGTCAGCTACAGATTTACTTGCTGCGAGAAGCTTTTGTACGCTCTCATTCTTCGCAAGATCCGGATTTGATTGCACCAGCGCTGCAAGCCCATCTGCTACACTTTTTGCACCTTGAGCTAGGTTTGCGCTAGCTTGTTCAGATTGCTTAAGACCTGCTTCAAGCTGCCTGCTTCCTTGCTCGGCTGATTTTAACCCGCTGGTCAGTTGATCCGCTCCAGCAGCCGATGATTTCAATCCCGTTTCAAGTTCAGAAGAACCTTGTGCTGCTTGTGCAGCCCCGTCTTCTAGCTTCTGACTCACTGCAACAAGCTGCTGCAGGCCGCTCGACAAGCTTGCTGCGCCTTGATCGAGCTTCACTGCACCATTGTGCACATCGACTGTACCTGTATTAAGAGTGGTAACTCCTTCTTTCAGCGCAACAGTCCCATTCGTGAGCTTTGCTAAATTTTCTTTTAACTTAGCTACACCTTTATCGACTTGAACAGCACCATCATCAATTTTGGTCGCACCATCTCCAGCGTCAGCTAAACCATTTGAAAGTTTGTCCACTTGGTCCAGCATCGTTTCCGTATAAGCTTCAGTCACTTTGGCGGAAACTTTTGCTTTAATTTCTTTGACCGCATTCCTCCCGATTTGAGATGCTACAAAGTTACTTCCCTCGTTCGGTTCAAAAATAATCGTCGCCTTCTCAGGATGATCGTTCATCAGCGTTGTCGCTTTTTGTGAGAAATCTTCTGGAATGGTAATGATCATATAGTAGCGATTGCTATCGATTCCTTGCTCCGCTTCCTTCTGGGACACAAACTTCCAATTGAAATCATCGCTCTTCTTCAGCTCATTGATTAAATCAGAACCAACCTTTAGTGACTTACCTTCATAGATAGCCCCCTTGTCTAAATTCACTACTGCGACAGGCAACTCGTTTAATTTACCATATGGATCCCAAAATGCTGTCAATAGAATCCCCGCGTACAAGACAGGTATAAATAGGACACCTGTCATTTGTACAAGCGACTTTCGATTTTTCAGAGCTGCCGCTATGTCTTTAAGAAAAACCGATATAGGTCTCATGTAAGCCTCTCTCCTCTTTCTATGATTTTTAATATAAAACATCCGTCTTTGAAACTTTATGACTAAAATCCTCAAACGGTCAGTCAAGACTTGAAAAAAACGTCTTTCGACGTATTTATTCTTATTCAGGCTTGGGCAGCAAACCCGTTGTCAGTAATAAAAGCACATACTCCTTAATTTGCTCCTTACTGAGCGGTTCGTGTTGTCTGTTCCAGTCTGATGTTAAAGCGATATACATTTTTAGCATCATAAACGATACAACTTTCGTATCACAAGGCTTTATTTCCTTCTGCTCAATCGCATGTTGAATTTCCCGTTCAACATAACCCAAAATGGCTTTTTCTATTTTGCATAGACCATCTTGAGCCTGTCTAGTACCCACTTCACGAACCTCCTGAGACAACTTGACGAACAGTTCGTGCTGTTCACGAAATTCAAGCAGTGAATCGAGTACTTGATAGAGATTGGTGAAGAAAGGCTGTTCATGCCGTATATCTCGATCTGCGATCTTCTTCATTTCTAGAATCGCTTCATGTAAAATTTCATCAAACAGCTCTTCCTTATTTGTGAAAAATGTATAGATGGTTCCTTTGCCAACGTTCGCAATCTTCGCCACCTGGTCCATCGTCGTCGCTTTGTATCCAAAGAGGGCAAACGATTTAGCCGCTGCTTCAAGCACTTGTTTTCGACGATCTATCTCAGGCATTCCGATCCCTCTCTTCTATAACTATGATGTACCCAGCTCGCTAATGACCAAAATTCAAATTCGGTCAGTTGGTCAATGACTACTTTATCATGAAAATTTTCAAACTTCAACATACTCTTTTTCAAAAAAAAATCCCCTTCTGGGGATATCGCTCTCCGCGATTTATCATTCACTATTCATCGTTTAAATAGCACCCTTTTCAAGCAGCACGTTACTATATAGAAATGTAAGCCAGCTCGCATGAACCATTTCATCAACCGTAGCATCATAGAATATACGGCGAACTTCGGGATCATAGGTAGATCGCTGAATCCGGTTATAAATTTTTACATATGTCAGCTCAAGCTGGATGGCTGCTTTTAAGCCGGATACATAATTTTGCGGCAGCTCGACGCTATTAAATACAGGATAGCAACCCGTCAAATAATAATACAATTTTGTAAAATTAGGAAGGTGTTCCTTCTGCTCATCTACACGGATATTTTCGATATACGTTTTATGATCTGCCGGCGCAAGCTGCTCTAATCTTCCATAGAAACGAATGGCTCCATATTTCGCTTGAATCACATTCTGCAGTTCAGGAATGGATATAGGCTCTTGCGTATAACCGAATCGCTTTACGTTATCGTTTATATTTCGGTTTATCAATACTGGCGAGTACATTGGCGGCTTATACATGACACAAATCATCCCCCTACAGGCTTATTTACTCAGCTTATGCCCATAGGTGAAACTTGTGACTTATAAAATGTGAACCTTTTTTAATCATTAAATTTCAATGCTTTCTCCAATTTGCAGTGCAATACCTTGTATACCCTTCTCCTGAAGCGCATTACAAAAAGCTGTTCCATTCTGCTCTATAATAGGAAACGTATTATAATGAATAGGAATGACCCGTTTCGCCCGAATCCACTCTGCTGCGATTAACGCGTCTTCAGGTCCCATGGTGAAAAAGTCACCGATTGGCAGTGCAGCCGCATCGATCTGGTTCAGCTCGCCGATCAGCCTCATGTCGCCAAACAGCCCCGTGTCCCCAGCATGATAGAATGTTTTCCCCTCCATAGTCAGCAATATCCCTGCAGGTTCACCTGCATAAATAGGACCATTTTCCGTCTCAACCGATGAAGAATGAAAGGCAAGTGTAAATTTTACCGTAACCCCTTCCAGTTTGTACTTGCCGCCAATATTCATACCAATTGTCTTAACGCCTTTACTTTCCCAATAATCCGCTAATTCCACGATTGCAATAATCGGACAATTGTTATTCCGAGCGATCTCAATACTGTCCCCAAAATGATCGTTGTGACCATGCGTTAACAATATTGCATCGACTTTCACATCACCCGATTTAATGACTGCATGAGGATTCCCCGATAGGAAAGGATCAATAATAACTCGTTTATTGCCTCCTTCCACTAGAATCGTGGAATGCCCGTAATAAGTAATTTTCATAAATACACCCCCTAATATGGTTAATATGCTTAAATTTCATTAATAACTATATGAAATCCGACTCCGCGTAAGTACTTCAGATCCGGTTCAGGTTAACTGAAAAGATTCAAGTTCTTCGTACATCGGCTGAGCGTTCAAATGGGAGCGATACAATACAAAACGATCGACAGAAAAAGCCGCTTCTATCGTGTCTACAGGAGCCAATTCCGCGTTAAATTTCTGCTCTGCACTCGCGTCATATTTGCTGGCAAGCGTAATATGCGGCCGGTAAGGGCGGTCTTCCGGTACGAACCCCACTTGTGAAGTCGCTGTTACGATCGCCTGTTGTAAACGATTCAGCGCTTGCAAGTCCCCTTGCAAACCTGCCCATAGCACTCGCGGCGCATCACGAGAGCCGAAGGTTCCTAATCCGTGCACAGTGAGAGAAAATTTAGTCTGATGCATGCCAGCCTCTCGTAATACGGAGATTAGCTTGTCCATCTGCTCTGGAAGGGTCGCACCTAAAAACTGCAGTGTAATATGATAATCATCTATATGTACCCATCTTCGAAAATGAAGGTTCGCTTTATGTCTATCACACCAAGATTGCAATTGCTCCTTAATCGCAGATGGAATAGGTACAGCTACAAATAAACGCATTGATGTTTCTTTACTCATGGCCCACACTCTCCAGTCGGCAATAATTGATTAACATTATTTTACATATTATAATAATGAATTACAAATTAACGGGAAATATGTAACGCTCTACACTTATGAAATATAAAAAAAGACTCCTAAACATTAATGATTAGGAGTCTCTCTGCTGCCAATCTACTCGCACAGCAGCACTTGACGTTTAAAATTCCCTTTACGGACATTGCAACGATCTTTAATATTAAATCCCGCTTCAATAACTGCATCATCAATATCTTCAACGGTCACTAAGACTAGACGCTTCGTTAATTTGCGTGCACTTTGGAGCATACGCAATTGCTCATCAGGTGAAATGACCGAGCATACATTGTACGGCATGTCCACAATTGCCGCGTCGTAGTTTCCTTCTAAAGTTGTCATATCAGCAATTTTAACGACATTCGGGTAACCGAAATGAGCTAGATTCACTCGTGCCCCTTTCACAGCTAAGGGATTAACATCGAAGCCCACAATATCAATACCCATCGACAGAGCTTCAACTAATACCGTCCCTATGCCGCAGCACGGATCAATTACTTTTTTGCCTTCTGAATCAGGAACCGCAACATTAACAACCGCTCTTGCGACGCGGGTACTAAGCGCTGTGGAATAGTTTTGAGGTTTATTCATATGGTGCAGCCATACAGCTTCACTCATCTGACATTCTCCAAGTACCCATCTGTCGCCCAAGTAAAGAAGACCAAAAGTAATATCCGGCCCCTTCATTTGCGCCTCCCCTGTAATGTGCTGACCAATCTCTCGCTCAACAGCACGCCGCTCAGTATAACTGTAAGTATCGTCAGTCTTCATAAATACAATTTTGAAAGTACGATCCGTTAAGATGATGTCCTTCACACGATTACACAACTCTTCTAAACTATTTGCCTCATGCGTAACTTGAATTCGGCTTCGGATAAATGGACTGTGACTCGGATCAATGAACCGCTCGCTTTCAATGTAGAAATCTTCTGTAATCGATCCAAATAAAACCGCCAAGCTCATTCTGCACAGTTCCAATTCTTCCTCAGGACAAGCATACGTATAAATATATTTCATTGTCTCCCCCATACTGCGATTAAATAACACGTCATTGATAACCTTTATTGAAGTGACATGACCTCTGCAATTAATTGATATGACTTCAGTCTCTCCTTGTAGCTCCCCTTGGAATTGATTACGATGAACTCGTCCGTTTCATAGGTTTGACTTAATTTTTCAAGTTCCAATTGAACCAGCGATGGATCACCAATAATATCAGCCTTTTCACCGCCCGCAATCCGGTTAGCTTCTTCTGTCGTTTCCGCACAGATGATACTTATCGCGACAATGGCTTTTGGCTCGCTCATTAGCTGGCTTGGCTGAAATTGTTCACGGTAAGCTGCCAAGACCGACTTTCCATCATGCTCACTCATAAATTTGCCAAATACATAGCCAGTACCATACTCAGCCGCATATCCAGCACTCTTCACGTTTGTTCCCAAGAGCCAGAGACTCGGCGCTTCGGGCGGAATCGGCCTTGCTTGAACAGGAACATCCTCATAGCGATATTTCCCAGTTAATAAATCACGCAGAGCTTGAATCGACTTCGGCAAATTGCGAACATGTTCTAAATAGTTACCACTTAACGCCATCGAGGCATGGGCAGATCCACCTGGAGCTCGTCCGATACCTAAATCAACTCGTCCAGGATATAACGCTGCTAATAAATGAAATGCTTCAGCTACCTTTAGAGGGCTGTAGTGCGGAAGCAGCACAGCCCCGGAACCTAGATGAATCGTGCTCGTGCGAGCACCAATGTGCGCGAGCAATACCTCTGGAGTTGCTGAAGCGAGTGCCTCCATATCGTGATGCTCTGATGTCCAGTACCTCCTATAACCCCATTTCTCAGCGCTTTGCGCAAGCAACACCGCTTGATGTAGTGCTCCGACATCATCTGTATCTTCCAGCACAGGAACAAGATCGAGCACGCTTAATTTTATATTTGTCAAAAGTTCTACACCTTCTCATTATTGTTCAAAAATTGATTCATCATTTAAGATAACATAGTGACATAATTAATCAAGATGACGATGGCGTACGCCAAGGGTAATAGATACATTCACCAGTATCGATTCGAATCCATGTTTCAACATCCTCGGAGCATTCTCTCATTCGGATTATTCTTGCGCCGCGATGCTCAAATCCATAGGTATTATATCCTGTAGCGCGACCGTAATATAGTTTAATTCCATTCCAGTCCCCGCCGTAATCATTCAGGTGATCGTGTCCTGCGAACACGGCGATCACATCCCTGCATTCAAGCATAGCAGCGTACATGCCGGAATTGATCTGTGCACAGCATACTTCCTCCTCTTTAGTTCCGCGAGTACTCCCCTGTTCCCATAGCTGTTTATACTCTTGTAGAGGGATATGAAAGAATGCGAGAGCTGGTACAAGGCGACCGTTATTATGAGAAAAGCTCATCGATTCGTTGCGGAACCACGCGATCTGATCAGGCTGTATCCATCCATAGCCTCCAATAGACTCAGGCGCATAATCACCGGAGTCGAGGAAATAAAGTCGCGCAGCCGGAGCATTGTCCTTGTTGCCAATCACAGTTATTACATGATTACCGATGCCGGAAATGGTCTTTGGCCCAGGCTCTGAAAGTCCGAATTTACTTCCCGTGCAAATGGCCATTAACTCCTCACGTGTCACTCCTGCCTCTGCATCATGGTTGCCGAACACGACAGCCCATGGTATCCCAAGCTCCTCTGAAATGCTGACCGCCTGCCTTAAAGCGGCAATAGGATCATCGCAGCCCATGCTGTAAATCGTGTCACCCGTATAAACAATGAGATCAGGCTTCTCCGCATGCATGATATTCCTCATAAGCAGTAATGACTTTTGATCAAGCTCATCTCCTTTTTGCCAGTGGACATCTGTAAATTGAACGATCGTAAATGTTCCGTCCTCACGAAATCGCAAAGGGCTCTTTTGATTATCCCATTTCATAAGCAACGCTCCTTTCTCCCGCAACCTGCCTGCATCAAAGTCGTTCACCTATTTTATAGCTATGAGCCAAACCGAATCGTATACACTTAACTATCATGATGAGCAAAAAATAAAAAGACCGATAAAGCCATTGCTTTACCGGTCTCTTCTGTGCTGTTTAATCCAAATCGTAAATAGATCCCATCTTCAGCCCATACAATTCATTATATATTTTCTCGGCAAAAAAATCCGTCATCCCCGCGATATAATCTATAATCATCCGCTCCCAGGTCCAAACGGGATTCGGCTTTGCCTGTTCCTTCTCAAATCGATTCAGCCAATCACTCGGAATAATCGCCGTCGAAGTACTTTGATCCAGAAATGCATCCCACAATCTACGAATAATCCACTCGCTTCTCTTCTGCAGACGCTGTACACGTAAATCTTTAATCATCGTTACCCATGCAAAACTTTTCAGCACACTGACCGTGCGCAGCATATTTTGATCTTCTTGTCCTTCTTTTACAAAGGTAACCTTCTTCCAAGCTCCGTCCTCAATGACGCCAAGACTCGTTACAAAGCGATTGACCCAGTATGCCTTCACTTCGCGGCGTGTGCTTGATAAATCGTGCTCGCATATGATCAGCTTTTCTCTCCATACATCTAAATAGAACGACAACACATCGTCTACTTTTTTCTCAATGGCTTGTAGGCTTTGATCTTTCCAGAATACATCCTCAAGCGTTGTAATCTTCTCAATAATTAATTTTTTAAGGGAGGGGTCATTGAAAAAATGCTCGTGAACTTGAATTTTTCCCGCTTTGATGCCATCTTCAAGATCATGCGCGGAGTAGGCAATATCATCGCACAAATCCATTAGCTGCGCCTCTAGTGTCATTTTGCCGTATGGAATGCCCCACTCAGATCTAACTTCCCGAATATAGTCCCACTCATGTCGGTACATCCCCTTTTTGTTATCGAGACCCGAGTAGGGATATTTGTTAATACCGAGCAGTACCGCATTCGAAAGGTTGAGGCCGTCGTACTTTTCTCTTTTCTCTAGAAACATAATCAATCGGAAATTGTGCGCATTGCCTTCGAAATGTTCGTAAAGCGCGCGCTTCTCAGCCCACAATTGCTGCTTTTGTTCATCAGTCACTATTTTCCCCTGAATTTCATCCCGGACCTTTTGCTTAATAAAATTGTCGAGGATGCTCGCGAGCACCTCTTCTCCTTTATGACCAAAAGGCGGATGCCCAAAGTCATGTGCAATTGCTGCGCATTCTACCACTTCATTGTCGATGACAAGTCCTGGATTGTCTGCGTACTCCAAATTTACTTCTTTATATTTGTTCATCAAGCTCTTCGCAGCCTGCCTTGCAATTTGTGCCACTTCAAGCGAATGGGTCAATCGGGTGCGATAATAATCACCTGTACCTGCGCCGAACACCTGAGACTTCCCTTGCAGACGGCGGAATGTAGGAGAGTGTATCAGTCTCGAGTAGTCACGTTCATATGCCGTTCGAGGGGAACGTTCTCTCGTCTTCTCATTATATTGTCTGCGTTCTCTGGGTTCTGACATTTTCATACTTCACATCTCCTAAACAAGGTAATTGGAGTGATTATACACATTTTTACGTTAAACATAAAGGCTCCTCTAATGAGAGATCTATATCATTCATTAATATATATCTTAGTTTGTAATTTTATATAACATATTGTCGAGCTGCCCTAACTATTTGAACCATGTTAACACTGCGAATATGTAAAATGATATTCAAATTCACAATTATTTGTTAATATTAGGAAGTAATTCAGTATTTTGGGGGGAGGATGATTTTTTTAATGTTTGCAAGGATTCGGTTTTTATTTGTATTACTGTTAATTTTCCTTACATTCAGCTCACTAGGGACAGCTCTCGCTGAAGAAGTACCAGCTTCAAATGAAGTGAAAAGCTCGGCTGTTCCCCCAACTGGAACACACATCACGATTTTACATACCAATGATATGCATGCCAGATCCAAAGAAGCTTCACCTGAAATGGGCTTTGCCAAGCTCGCTGGAATCATTCAAGATTATCGCGGTAAAAATGCGAATACGCTGCTGCTTGACGCAGGTGACGCCGTTCACGGCACTACCTTTGCAACCCTTGTCGAAGGTGAAAGCGTCGTGAAAGTGATGAACGAAATGGGTTACGATGCGATCGCTCCTGGTAATCATGAGTTTAATTATGGTTACAAGCGGCTTGTTGAGCTGTCAAAAATGTTGAGTTTCCCGATGATCAGCGCCAATGTGAGAACAAAAGACGGCAACACGCTTTTTGAACCATATATCATTAAGGAAGTAGGCGGTGTGAAATTTGGGATTTTGGGTTTGACTACACCAGAAACCACTTATAAGACCAATCCTAAAAATGTGGAAGATCTAACGTTTACAGATCCATCGGAAGAGGCGAAGGCGATTGTTAGCAAGCTGCGCGGTCAAGTCGATGTCGTCATCGCTCTTGCTCATCTAGGAATGGACGCTTCGAGTAAAGATACCAGTCTTAAATTAGCCAAAGATGTTCCTGGTATCGATATCATCGTCGATGGACACAGTCATACGGTGCTACAAAACGGATTGTCAGCAGACCATGGAACGCTTATTGCAAGCGCTGGTGAATACACGAAATATATTGGAGTCATTGATCTATGGGTCGATAAAGCAAAGATGACGAAGAAAGAAGCTACGCTGATCGATGAGAAAGAAGCAGCGAATATAAAACCAGATGCGAAGATTGCTGAGCTTGTAGATTCGATCTCAAAGAGTCAAGAGCCGCTTCTAAGTGAAGTCGTAGGTGAAACCGCAGTGAAGCTGGAAGGAACGCGTGAATTAGTGCGTGCTGGTGAAACGAATCTCGGTAATCTGATTACGGATGCACTCCGTGACATATCGGGAGCAGACGTAGCCCTCACGAACGGCGGAGGAATCCGCGCTTCGATTGATACAGGCACAGTCACAAAAGGGGACATCATTACAGTTCTTCCATTCGGCAATCAAATTGTTACGCTCAAAGTATCCGGTGCAGATTTATTGGCAGCCCTGGAGAACGGGGCTTCTGATTATCCGAATCCAAAGGGCGGATTCGCACACGTATCCGGTATGACCTACAAGATTGACGCATCCAAACCAAAAGGCAGCCGTGTTCATTCCGTACTCGTAGGCGGTAAAGTACTCGACGTTAAAGCGACCTATTTGCTTGCAACCAATGATTTTATCGCTGCTGGCGGTGATGAATATACGATGTTTACGAAATATACTCAAGCTGGTCTATTCGGTTCGATGGATGAAGCCGTTATTGCTTACATGAAGAAATTAGGAAAAGTAAATATCGCCACTGAAGGCCGCATTAGCGAAGGTAAAGCTCCTGTAGCTCCTGTACAAAATAATCTGCCTGAATCCACTCCTCTACCTCAACCGCAAACGAAACCAGAACCATCAAAGAATAGTACCACACCTGCTAAGCCCGCTTTAGAAGCACAAGTATACGTAGTTAAAACTGGCGATTCACTATGGTCTATTGCTAGAAAGTACGGAACGACGTGGCAAATGCTTCGCGACTTGAATCACTTGAAAAATCCAAATTTAATTTATCCGGGGCAAAAGATTATATTGCCTAACGGCGCATGATAAGCGGATAATTGTTTTATTAAAGCGAACTGAAAGGTGGTTAACACGATGAAATTCAGTGAATTCCGTTACGAGAGGCCAGAGAAAGAAGTCGTTATTCCTAAAATCAAGGAGCTGATCGAGTCTTTCCGCTCCGCTTCTACCTTCGAAGATCAGAATGAGGCGATGGCCGCGATCAACAGGCTGCGCAGCGAAATAGACACACAGTTTCAGCTTGTGACGATACGCCATTCTATTGACACCAATGACGAATTTTACAAAGCAGAACAAGACTACATCGACGAACTGGAACCCGTACTTCAAGAATATGTGACTGACTTCTATAGAGCCTTAACCGAATCTAAATTCCGTACGGAATTAGAACAAAAGTGGGGGGGGCAGCTGTTCCGGCTCGCAGAATTTTCCCTCAAAACGTTCAGCCCTGAAATTATCGAAGATTTGCAGAAAGAAAACAAGCTTAGAACCGAATACGCTGCACTCATCGCATCCGCAAAAATCCAGTTCGAAGGCGAGGAGCGCACACTTGCCCAGCTTATCCCATTTGAACAATCCACTGACCGTGAAATGAGAAAGCGTGCTGCCGAGGCGAAATATCAATTCATGGCTGACAACGAGGAAACCCTCGACCGTATTTATGACGATTTAGTCAAAATTCGTACACAAATAGCTCATAAGCTCGGCTATGCCGATTATACTGAGCTTGGCTATGCCCGAATGAACCGTACCGATTATAACGCTGAAATGGTTGCGAACTTCCGCCAGCAAGTGCTGGAACAAATTGTGCCGATCGCCTCGAAGCTGAAAGAGCGCCAACGTGAGCGCATCGGAGTTGACAGGCTGACTTTTTATGATGAAAGCTTCACCTTTCAATCAGGCAACCCTACACCTAAAGGAGATCCCGACTGGATCGTCCAAAGGGGCACTGAGATGTACGATGAGCTTTCTCCAGAGATGAGCGCTTTTTTCCGGTTCATGATTGACAATGGCCTCATGGATTTGGTGAGCAAAAAAGGGAAACAAAGCGGCGGGTACTGTACCTTCATCAGCGATTATCGGGCTCCGTTTATTTTCTCCAATTTCAACGGGACGTCAGGTGATATCGATGTACTTACCCATGAAGCAGGGCATGCCTTCCAAGTGTATGAAAGCCGTCACTTCGAAGTTCCGGAATACTGGTGGCCTACTTTCGAAGCCGCTGAAATTCATTCCATGAGCATGGAGTTCTTCACTTGGCCTTGGATGGATAAATTTTTCCTTGAAGATACTGACAAGTATAAATTTGATCATCTGTCCTCCAGTTTACTCTTCCTCCCTTACGGGGTTGCAGTAGACGAATTCCAACATATCATTTATGCCAACCCAGAGATGACTCCTGCAGAGCGTAAGCAAGCTTGGCGTGATCTCGAGCTTAAATATTTGCCTCATAGAGACCATGACGGTAACAGTTATCTGGAACGCGGCGGATTTTGGCAGAAACAAGGACATATTTACAACTCGCCCTTCTATTATATCGACTATACATTAGCGCAAATTTGTGCGTTCCAGTTCTGGAAACGGATGAATGAAAACCGTGAAGACGCATGGAGCGATTATCTCAAGCTGTGCCGTTTGGGCGGAAGCATGTCGTTTACTGAACTGGTAGAACAAGCAGGGCTAATCTCTCCGTTCCAAGACGGATGCGTGTCAAGCGTTATTGAAGTGATTGAAAACTGGCTTAACAGTGTAGATGATCGTAAGTTCTAGAATCATTCGCAAATGGAAATGACAACCATAAAACAGCCAAGTGCTATTTTACGCACTGGCTGTTTTATAATTAGAGGGCGAGTTCCCTTCCCTCTGCTCTCATTTACCAAGCAGAGCATTTAGCATCCATGTATGTTTGTCGAGTTTACCTAAAATTTCTGTAAACATATCACTTGTAACCACATCGTTATCGTCATCAGACACTTTAATTGCCTCTTTAATTTCGCCTTTCAATTGATCAAAGTCTTTCACAATCGCTCCAACCATTTGTTCGGCTGTTGCTTGACCCTCTGCTTCCTGCAAAGTGGTATACTGCATGACTTCTTTCAATGTAGCGATCGGTTTGCCGCCAATAGCAAGCAGTCGTTCAGCTACTTCGTCAATAATTTCAGAAGCTTCGCTATACAACTCTTCGAACTTGCTGTGCAAAGTAAAGAAATCGGCTCCTTTTACAAACCAGTGATAGTTGTGAAGCTTCATATCGAGTACTGTCCAGTTAGCTATATGTTGGTTCATCATTTTTTCTAATGTTTGATTCATCTGAAATCCCTCCATTTTTATATTTAAATTTAGACTTATTCTAAATCCTGATTTAATAATAACACACGTATACTTTGATTACAACTCTAAATTAATATTTACATCGTATCCATATACTATACAAAAAAGGTGTACCTCGTTGTCATTCCAAATCATAGATTTGGCTTACAAGGCACACCTTTATCCAAAAGATTGATTAATAATAATCTGGTCCTGCTGCAATACGTATTTTCAATTGATCCAGGCTTCGTTCAACTTGCTTCACCGCTTCTTCAACAACTCTGCGATCAACCATTTGATCAGCATTCAATTTGGCTTTCTCGATCATTGCTGCATCTCTCTCTAGCTTAGCATTTCTTTCCTCAGCCCATGAATTGCGACGCTGTAAATCTTTATAGGAATTGAGCAGATCGGTTATAACCGTATAGAAATGCTCATAGTCCTCAATAATTTCATCTAAAAAACGATCGACCTCTTCTTTATCGTAGCCGCGCATTTTCACGGAAAAATCCTTCTCATGAATCGTCAAAGCATCCAGCTTAATACCAAGCTGATTAAATAATACTTTTTGCTCTTTCAGCTTAACTTTATAATCTTCTTCCATTCTTGATTCCTCCGTTCGTACAATAGCTATGGAGCTTATTCCTTTAATAATGTACCATATTAAGTGGGCTATAATAAAATGAATAAAATATGGAAGGCTTGTATACATTCAAGGGAGATGAAAGTTTGAATGATTATCAATTGTTAAAAGATTACGTTAGAGCTCATATACCTTACTATGTGTTAGCCATTGCACTCATCATCACTTCTAACGTTGACCAATCGGCACTGCCAAGAGTACTCGGACAGTTTATGGATGAACTCCAGCAAGGCACCATTACTCATAGCTCCATTTTACACTACAGCCTGCTACTATTATTCATTACCATTTCCTATGCAGCCCTGTTTGGTATCGGTCAATATACCGTAATGAGACTCGGCAGGAAGTTCGAATATACAACAAGGCAACAAATTTTCTACAAATTCACAACGCTGAGCGAGAGCTATTATTCCAAGCAAGGAACTGGAAAGCTGTTAAGCTACGTTATGAATGATGTAACATCGGTTCGCGAATCCATATCAAATGGTGTAAACCAGACAACGAACGCCGTATTTTTACTAATATCCTGTATCGTCATGATGCTGATTAGCGGTATCCCCATTTCTTTGCTGGTCATCTCTGTATGTCCGCTTGTCATTATTCCATTTCTTGTTGTCTACTTCGGACCTCAAATTAAGAAACGTTCGATGAAAGTACAAGAGGCGCTTGCCACGATGACAGAATCGGCAGAGGAACAGCTTGGCGGTATTCGAGTAACCAAGACATTTGCCATGGAAAATATTGCACAAACTCGGTTCGGTCAGACCGTAGATGACATTCGCGACTCACAATTAAAATTAGTACGCATGTCGAGTTTGTTCCAAGCTCTTCTTCCGTTCCTTGGCTCCATATCTTTGGTTATCTCCTTGCTTGTAGGAGGATATATGACGTTAACTCACCGGATTACCTTAGGAAATTTCGTCGCATTAACTTTATACTTACGCATTATTATGGGACCACTTCAGCAGATCGGTAACGTAATTAATATGATGCAGCGATCCCGAGCTTCCCTAGAACGAGTAAACCGGTTGCTTGCTGAAGTTCCAGATGTAGGAGACAGTGATGATGCGCTTCCTTTGAATCATATTAAGGAAATTCGTATTGAACATTTGAATTTTGCATACCCAAATACGGACAACAATGTTCTTCGTGACATTCATTTGCACATTCAGGCAGGTAGAACGATAGGCATTGTCGGTAAAACAGGCAGCGGCAAAACAACATTGGTTAAACTTCTTCTGCGTGTATATAATCCAGCTTCTGGCTCAATTCGGATCAACGGAACAGATATTTTAAATATTTCATTAGACAGTCTGCGGCAATCCATCGCTTACGTCCCGCAGGGCGGGTTCTTATTCAGCACAACGATTCGCGATAATATTGCGTTCAGCAACAGAGAAGCTCCGATGAGCGAAGTCGAAGCCGCTGCAAGGCAAGCGATGATTTACGACAGTATTGCGTCTTTCCCGAATCAATTTGAGACCAAATTAGGAGAACGTGGGCTTACATTGTCCGGAGGACAACGGCAACGGACCAGCTTGGCTCGCGGACTTATGAAGAAGGCGTCTCTGCTTATATTGGATGACAGTATGAGCGCAGTTGATGCCGTAACTGAAACGAATATCATCACTCGTTTACGTCAGGAACGAAAAGGTAAAACGACGATCATTATTTCTCATCGGATTAGTGCAGTCAGACATGCAGATGAGATCATCGTGCTCGATCAAGGACAAATCGTGCAGCGCGGAACTCATGAACAACTGCTCGCAGCAGGCGGCATCTATGCATCTCTGCATCAGATTCAGGAGGAGGGGTTACAGCATGTCTAGTCAGCTTTCATCAGACGTTCGTCCCAAGAAGCCGGAAGAAGAACAGGAGCTTAACCGATTCGCTGCATTCAAAGCGACTTTGCAGTATGCCAAACCCCATCGCAAAACGTTTGCCGCTATTGCATTATGTACGATACTGGCGATCTCTGCCGATTTGCTGCAGCCGTATCTTGTGAAGATCACCATTGACGATCATCTTGCCGTACAGAACACAGATATTCGCTTTCTGGTCATCATTGCTGTTATCTATACGCTATTATCATTAGTCAGTTTTCTGTTCACTTATGTACAAAACAATCTTCTTCAATTTGCCGGACAGAACATCATTGCACGCATTCGCAAAGACTTATTCAGTCATATCACACGAATGTCAATGCCGTTCTTTGACCGCCATCATAGCGGCAGTCTCGTCACCAATGTATCCAGTGACACAGAGACGATCAGTCAATTTTTCACTCAAGTGTTAATGAGCATTATTCGTGACGGTATGACTCTGTTGCTCATTATTTTTTTCATGTTCAAACTGGATGTTACACTTGCTTGGTTCTCCCTGTCCGTAGTTCCGATCATTATATTCATCGCCGCTATATTTCGCAAATATTTACGAAGAAATTATCAGCTGGCTAGAAGCCGTTTATCCCGGCTCATTGGATTTATTGCTGAGAATGTATCCGGCATGGGGCTTATTCAAGCATTCCGTCAGGAGAAGGAGCAATACGGACGGTTTACTGAGCACAATGAAAGCTACTGGCAAGCCAACAAACGTGAGATTCGCGCACATGTTCTTTTTAACCGAACGTTTGATGTGCTTGGAAATTTAGCTCTCGTTCTCATGGTATGGCTTGGCGGCTTAGCCGTCCTAAACAGACAAGTCGAAGTTGGTGTTTTGTATGCATTCATTAGTTATATCCGTCAATTTTTCCAGCCAATCAACCAAATTACGATGCAGTGGAATACATTTCAATCGACAACTGTATCCATGGAACGCATCTGGAAAATTATGAGCAATAAATCAAATGTAGCAGACGCTGCTCCAGATCAAGCAATCCTGTTAACTACAGAACAGGTGCGCGGTCAGATCGATTTCTATGATGTATCGTTTGGGTACCAGGACAACGAAATCATTATTCCACGTCTTAATCTTCATATCGAGCCAGGGGAAATGGTCGGTGTTGTAGGTACGACAGGTGCAGGCAAAAGCACAATGATATCGCTCCTGAATCGTTTCTACGATGTGCGAAGCGGGCGCATTCTTATTGATGGTGTAGATATACGGCATATACCGCAAAATTCACTTCACCGAATTATCGGACTCGTTCAACAAGATCCGTACATGTTCTCGGGTTCCATTATCGATAATGTTCGGCTATTCCGCGAAGATATTACCCGTGAGCAAGTTATAGAAGCATGCCAATTTGTAGGTGCTCATTCCATGATTATGCGGCTTAGGGACCAATACGACACACTGCTGACTGAGCGTGGAAGCGGCTTATCTGCGGGTGAGCGTCAGCTTATCTCCTTTGCCAGAATTGTTGTTTTCCAGCCAAAAATACTTATTCTTGATGAAGCTACAGCGAACCTCGATTCGCATACTGAGCAGCTCGTACAGCATGCGCTCAATTCCGTAGCTGCAGGTCGAACAACAATCGTCATTGCTCACCGCCTCTCTACCGTTATGCACGCAGACCGTATTATCGTGATGAAGGATGGGCAAATTGTCGAGCAAGGTACCCATCATCAGTTATTATCCCTTCATGGGTATTATGAGAATCTGTACAATCATGCATTTAAGCTAAGTCATTCGGCATTATAAAAAATAAAGAAAGCCAGGGAAATTCCCTGGCTCCTTCATTTTCTAGTTAATATACTCCCGCTCCGTAGCCTCCAAAGCCAAAGAAAGTACGGGTAATAATGACTAAAAGAATAAAGAGAACTAAAATAGTACCAGTTGAAGTTCCTAATCCACCAAATCCATGATGACCGTATCCAGCACCGCCTACAACTCCACCCATTCTTAGTTCCTCCTTTCCTATAAAGCTATACACATACTATGCGGATTATTAGAAACAGGTACGGGCTAACATCATGATGCCATATATTGTCTTGATTTTTACTGCGAATATTGTAGACTTCTAGTATAAAGTGCAATAATTTCCTATTAATCCATTAAAGGGGACGGTCATGAGAACAAAAACGGATGTTTTTGATGAAATGTTGATCGTTACAACAGAACTTTTTTTCGAAATCGAAAAAAAGCTGCTCTATAGTTCACTCCATGACAAAGCCAGCAATGTGCTTGATATTGGCTGTGGGAATGCATCCTATTTAGCTAAACTGCAGCAACACTTTCCATTTCATAAATTCACAGGAATCGAAATCAATGAACCAATATTTCAAAGAGCAGTCATTAGGCAAAATGAACGTATGACCCTCTACCCATACAGCTACGAGCAGCTGCCAGATCAGGAGCGTTACGATTTCATTATTGCACGGCTGGTTATTGAGCATATTGCAGATCGATCTCATCTCATAAAGTGGCTCTACGACCATACCCAAGATGGGACCCAAGTCGTTATCATTGAAGTGGACGATGAGCTTATGAAATACGAAGAGAACCTTCCTCTGTTTACTGCGCTTTACAACAAGTCTCGGCAGAACATAGAGCAGCATAGGCTGTTGCCAATAAAGGAAGCACTTCATCTGGAGTTTACTCACTGCGGATTTCATCATACTAATACCAAAAGTTATCGTGTAAGCGCAAATCAACCTGAAGTGAAACAAATGCTGTTTCACTACATGACCTTAGTATCAGAGCTTGTCATGGACAAAGCCGCTTTGCCAGAGCTTAACAATGAATTGTTATTATGGCTGCACGACCCGAAGAGTACACTTGAAGTCCCCATGTTCGCGATGGAATTTGTTAAAGATCAATCGACAGGCAGGTGAATGTATGAATTGGTTCAAAGAGTTCGAATCCGAACTGTCCGTTGTTTTTGAAGAATGTGAAGCAGTCATCTCGCGATTTCCCGCTCCACTTCATGAACGCGGTCTGCAATATTTACAGGGGTTTCATCCTTTTCGGAAAGATAGTGCGAAGAATTACATCTGTTACTTGCTGCCTTTCTGGGTGAAAGATCTCACTCATACTTCCCCCGAGTTGTGCCGTAAACTCTCTTTAGCGAATGTGTTCGTCATGCTCTATTTCTTCGTACAGGATGATCTGATGGATACTGCTCCTGAAGAATGGAAAGAACAGCTCGCATTAGCCAATTTATTTTATGTGGAATTCCTCGAAATGTATAGAGAGCACTTCCCTTCGGATTCACCGTTATGGTCTTATTTTAGAACGTATATAACGGAATGGACTTTGACGGTTGTTCACGAAAATGACGCTGACTACTTCTATCATCATGCCGCTATGATCGCAAAGAAAGCAGGACCCTTGAAATTAGCCAGTACAGCTGCATTATTGCTTAATGGACAAGCTGAGCTCATATCCGTTGTCTCGAGTATGGTAGACCGGGTACTGCTAACGTTACAAATGATGGATGATTTCGTCGATTGGTCCGAGGACTTACTGCAAGGAAGCTATAACTGCTTAATCTCGTTAATCTCTTCAACCTATCAGATCGCTCCCGGGCAGATTACAGAGGAAGTCGTTAATCAAGCGCTTTACCTCAAAGGAATAATGAACCCTTATGCCGAAATGGCTGCAGGCAACCATAAATACATAGAGAAAATGCAAGTAAACATCCCTTATTTGGAGGCCTTTCATCAGCTTTTATGCCAGCAATTGCAACAAGAGGCAGAGCGTATTGATGAGGAGAGGACTCAATTATTAGAAGGTGGATTACACTATTATTTGTCGAAATCCAACAAAATTTAGTAGATTTTAAATTAAATACATGCTACAATTTGTTTGGTATTTTTATCCATATAAGAAAGGGTGATTTCAATGTCAGCAGAAGCCATTCTTAGGAAGCAAATTATTGAAAAAGCATGGGAGGATCCATCTTTTAAACAAGAGCTTCTCTCGAATCCGAAAGCAGCTATTCAAGAGGCTTTCAACGTTACACTGCCTGATCAATTAGACATAAAAACGGTCGAAGAGAAAAACAATCAATTGTATCTCATCATCCCGCAGGCACCTACTGAAGTCATCAAAAAATCTGACGTTACCCTTCTTTCTTATTGGTAAACTTTAATGGATTGGGGTGAGAAGGTGCTGATTTCGCACCTTCCACATCAATTTTTATTTCCGTAAACTAAGGGAAAGCTAATGATCGCCTCTGTTCCTTCTCCCTTCTTACTCTTAAACTTGATATTCCCTTCCATCACCTCAATAATTCGAAAAGTAACCATGAGTCCAAGTCCCGTGCCCTTCGTTTTGTTTGAAAAATAAGGTTGTCCCAATCGTGACAGCACTTCAGGCTCCATTCCTTCCCCATTATCTTTAATATGTATAAACACCCTGTCAACTGACATATAAGCCCATACATGAACCTGACCGGGACCATCCAAAGCTTCGATGCTATTTTTGATCATATTAATAAGGGCTTGTTTAAATTTCGAGGAATTACCAAGTATGTACAGATTGTTCGGAATATCAACGATAATCTCTCCCCCTTGCAAATTGGCAAGAGGTTTCAGAACACCTACAATATGTTTAATTTCCTCGGACAAGTGAAGCACTTTAATATCCTCAAGCTGCGGTTTTGCGAAAGTCAGAAAGTCCGTAATAATGTGAGAGGCTCTGTCTAATTCAGCTACAGCAAGCAGCAAATAATCTCGCTCTTTATCATCCGTCCTGTTCGACAGTAGCTGCAGAAAGCCGCGTGTAACTTGAAGCGGATTACGAACCTCATGCGCAACTGAAGCAGCCAGCCCGCTGATCATCTCCATCTTCTCTGAACGTTGTATCTCATTGTTATACAGCTCTAGCTCTCGTGTATATTTCACGACTCTATCATGATCTCTAGCAAAATTCCTGCCCAGTATAATAATGGGAGTAACAATAAAGCAGACGATCCCCCATTTAAATAAGAAAAAATCGTAGTGCCCTGCTCGAATATAGAACCATATCATTTCGATAATGACGATTAGCCCGAACACAGCAAATCCTATTGATAAAATAAGTGCATCCTTATTCCCTTGGATAGCATACATGACAGATAAACCAACGATTACAAATAACTGAAGGATGAAGACGATCCCAAGCAGAGTAACGGACACAAAATAATAAGCATTCGAATATTGAAGGTCTGTCAGATGATTTACGATCAAAAATAACGTACACATAATCGAAAACCCAACTAATAACTTACGGCTCTTGGAAATGATAGAATACGGTCCTTCTCCGAAAATCTTTTCGAAAAAAATGGTCAGTGCTGGCAGCAATATAAATAAAGATAAGTCAAACAGACTGATTAATACGTTCCCATATTCTCCATAGAACGTGGAGACAAAAGGTGAATAAGTAATAATAATAAGTCCCAGTGATAAAATGATCACATTTAAAGCATTCCATCCCGCCATTTGTGTTTTCTTTAAAAATATGGAACATACGAACATAATTAACGCGATAAATAGAAATCCGCTTCCTAATATAATGTCACCTAAATCTCGGCTAACAAACATCGGCAGCAGCTCATTGTAATCTCCCATTCTTATGACACTTTGCAGGCCAATTCGATCACTTGTGGTCTGAATTTTCAAATATAATTCCTTGTGCGTATCCCTTGAATCAAGGGGGATAAGCACTCGGTGAATGTCATTGCCGTATCCTCGCTCCGAATCGTACAGCTTTTTATTCCCCATATAAATCGTAAGATGCTGGGCATATACTTTCTCAAAATATACAGCTGTGCGATTCCAGTGCATAGACGGTAATACAACCTTAACCCAAAGGCTTTCAGTATCCTTCGGCTTTTCAGGAGCAGATGAATCTATATTGCTATTGATCCATCGTTCAGAGGAAGGAAGCACTTTATCATTGTTGTCCTCCCATTTGATCTGCCATTGCGTAATTGAAACGGAATTGATTTTCGTTTCGCCATGCGCTTCCGAAGGATTGAACATAAAAAAAAGAAAAGAAAGAATCGAAAACAATGCCGTATATTTCGGTACAAATTCCATATAACCCTCCAGGTGCACTCTATTTTTGATGAGAATTAGTACTACTATGATTCGACAATTTCCTTAATCTTCCTTTCTGAAAACAAGAAAATTAGTAAAAAATAATAAATTAATTGTGAAAATAGTATATTTTCCAACCAAAATTAGACTCAATGCAGTATGGCGTTTTAACGAATTTGATAAATAATGTCGAATAAACCTCCTTTAAATCTGTCATTTCTTAACCTCCCAAACGTGTCGTGCTCGTTCTGTATTATTTTCAAGAACTCAAATAGCATGTACAATGATTAAGTTAGGCAGATTACGCATATCCATGATAGGAGGTGTTCAGAAATGCAATATATCGTCTCTAAAAATTGGCTGTTAGCACGGTTGTACGAACCGGATCAGGTCATCGTAGATTGCCGCTTTGAATTAGGTCATAAGGGTGCGGGGCGAAGCGCGTTCGAGGAGGCGCATATTCCGGGAGCTGTCTATTTAGATTTAGAGCAAGACCTTTCTGATCCAGTTACCGAGCATGGAGGGCGTCACCCTTTGCCTGACGTAACCCGTCTCGCGAAGCGCCTAGGACAATTGGGCATTGATCTCACGACCCGTGTTGTTGCCTACGATGATCAAGGAGGCGCGATGGCTTCACGACTATGGTGGCTTCTGCGCTACATGGGTCATACAAACGTATTCGTGATGGATGAAGGCTTCACGGCATGGAAGGATGGCCGCTATCCTGTTAGTCAGGAACAGCCAATAACCATTCCTAAGACGTTCGTTCCAAACTTGCAGCCAGACATGCTGGCACATGTTGACGATGTTAGAAAAGCTATTAAAGAGAATAGTGCACTTCTCATAGATTCCAGAGATCCGAGACGCTTTGCTGGTATAGAAGAAACAATGGATAAAGCAGCCGGACATATTCCCGGGGCCGTTAATAAATTTTGGAGAAATCTATTAGATGACAAGCTTCACTGGAAATCATCTGAACTAATCAAAAAGCAGTTTGAGGATATTCCTGCCGATCAACAAGTGATCGTCTATTGTGGATCAGGCGTCACAGCATGCCCTAATGTGATCGCACTACAGGAAGCTGGTTATGATAAAGTCAAGTTATATGCAGGAAGCTGGAGCGACTGGATTAGTTATAAGGATAATCCAATTGCGACGGGTGTGGAGTAAAGAAATCTACATGCAGATAATAAAAGCCGCCTATTTGGCGGCTTTCTATTTACCCAACATACACCCGTTTCAAGTAAACTCTTCAGATTGCTAATGTACTTTTCGCCCGAAACAGTGATACTTTTTTCTAAACACTATTTACTTTTCATGGAAAATGAAATATTATCATTATTGATAATGATAACAAAGAGGTGTTACAAATCGATGTCCGATTCAAAAACTGCTGATCTAATCCTCCATCCGATCCGTATGCGAATAATCCAGTCGCTCGTCACCGGACGTAAATTAAGCCGCCAGCAGCTAAGTGAATTACTCCCCGATATTCCGCAAGCTACTATGTATCGACATTTGAACATTTTGGAGAAAGCTGGGGTTATCGTTGTAGATCATACGGTGAAACAAAGAGGCGCAACCGAGAAAGTCTACACGATGGATCAATCTGGGGCTAGCATCTCCGAGGAAGAGCTCCGGCAAATGAGCTCCGAAGAACATATGGGACTGTTCCTTCAATTTTTGTCGTTGTTATCAGCAGAATATTCCCGTTATCTTGAACAGCCTCAGTTTGATCTATTCAAGGATGGCGTATCTTTCAGGCAAGTCGAGCTCTATCTTAGTGATGAAGAATTTAAGGAGACTTTGCTAGAAATTAGAACTGCTCTTCAGAAAAGAGCTGCTAATGGGCCAGCATCTAATCGGCGAAAGCGAACATTTTCTACCATTGTCATTCCTGAACCTATTATAGGAGGAGAAAAATCCGATGAATCTTGAGCATTCTAATCCAACTCGCCATGTCGATGCTGACCAATTTCGGCGGTTGGCCAAAAAATCTTTATTTGCTGTACCACTCTATGTCCTTGTCGTGATTGCATTTTGGGCTCTGTTCCACGTTAGCGGCCATCCGCTCGAATGGAAAGCATTTGGGATCGGTGCAGCTGGATGGGTCGCTGCGCTGTTCTTAAGAGGTCCGCTGTCTGTTATTTCCTTGAAATGGCCTAAGGCTGGCAAAATCATCATGATTTCAGCGTCTGGGCCACTAGAGGAGACCGTGAGACTGCTCGCTTTAACATTTTTCATTACATTAACGGAAACTTCAGCGTTATCGCTGGGGCAAGGCTGGGCCGCTATTGAGGTTGTATATGTCATCACTCAAGTGATCGCAATTGCATCTCTAGCGAATCGTAGGGATGAGAAAGCAGAGCAGGCAAAAGCGATTTTGCAAGCTCAAGGAACAGGTAGCTCTAACCCCATGTGGGGTATCATTGAACGTATCTCAGCAAGTGCCTTTCATATTGGTGCGACCCTCTGTATCGCATCAAATCCTTGGCTCGTTCTCGTGTTCATTCCTGTACACAGTCTGTTCAACATCAGTATGGTACAACTTGTGCGCAAGTCGATTGCTACCGCAGAGATATTTGGGATGGTCATTGGAGGAGCTGCATTAGCGGCAGGCTTGCTGCTTTGGTAGTTAGAATCTTTAAATAGAGAGAGGCGTCCAAATAAAATTGGGCGCCTCCTTTTTTGCTTCATCAAACTTAACTATGCACAGCGGCCTTGTCCTCACGATTAACCTTGACGGAGCTCAGCCCGCTGGTCTTCACAAGCAGAGCCGATATCACCAGCATAAGTCCATTAATGACGAACACCCAGCGGATTGGAATGATCCCCCCAAGAATTCCCCCAATGATCGGACCTGCCATAGTCGCAAGCTGTGCAGAAGACTGATTCAGACTGAATGCGCGTCCGCGGAAACTTGCGTCTGTCACTCTCACAATCATCGCATTGATCGACGGATACACAGCTGCGAAGAACAGTCCGTATCCGAAGCGTAATATCCCAAAACCAATATAATTGTGTACGAAAAATTGCAATATGTTCCCGATCCCTCCCCCGAGCAGACCGATGAACAGCATTTTATGGTACCCTTTCTTTGTGCCAATCTTTCCCCATCTCGGCGCCATAAGCACAGTCGCGATTCCGACAGCAGAGAAAATTATGCCCGAGCTAAGTGACGCGCTGCGCTTAGAAACGCCCATATCCATCACATATACCGTGAGCAAAGGTTCTATAATCATCACGGAAAATGTCGTGATCCCCATCAAACCGAGCAGCGTCATGAATGTTCTATTTTTAGAAGCAAGCTTAATATCATCAATGACATGCGAACGAACGGCAGCACGATTGAAATTTTTCTCTTTTACGAAAAAAGTAGCAATCAATGCCGCCACAAGAACGACTCCGCAGGAAAAGAGAAAGGCGAATCGATTCCCATAATAGTGACTTACGACCCCGCCGATGAGCGGACCGATAATGCCGCCTGTAGCTCCAGCAGTCGACATAATTCCTAGTGCATAACCTGTCTTCTCTTCAGGAGTGTTCGTCCCCACAAGTGCGATTGACGCAGGTACAAAACCTGCAAGCAGACCTTGGAACAGACGAACCACTAGAAAGAAGTATGGATCATGAACAAAATAGTTTATTAAATAGAGTGCTGCTAAGCTGTAGCCTGAACGGATAAGCATCGGTTTACGCCCATATTTATCCGCGAGCGACCCCCAAAACGGCGAAATTAACGCACTCGCCAAAAACGTAATTCCGAAAGCGATTCCCGACCAAGCTTCCAAATTGTTCTCAACACCGAGCTCCGTGTTCAGAAAAATCGGAAGAAATGGAATCGAGATAGAATACGCCGTACTGCAAAAGAACACCCCTATCCACAGTACGATCAAGTTTCTTTTCCACGGGAAGTCCATTCACATCACACCTTTTCACGTACGTACTGACCGGGTACGGTACTATTCAGTTTTAAATTTTATTTAGTCCGATCACTTTTTGCTTAACCATCCCCTTCATTCTACTCCTATCAGACAAAAATCTCTAGGAGTCTTTTCCCATTTAATAACAAGCACAAAACTTCACAAAACACCCATTTACAGACAATGTAAACGCTGTTATAATCAAAAACAAGCAAAATCGTTCATAAATGCTCATAAAATACTTCTATTTGATCATTACATTGCTCATTTTCAATCAAGGTGGTGAATGTAACCATTGCTCTTTGAGGAAGAAAGAAAACGACAAATAATGTTGTACGTCAACGAGCATCAGCGTGCCTCCGTTCAAGAGCTCGGCGAAGTGTTTCAAGTGTCTGAATCTACGGTCCGCCGAGATTTGAAGGAACTTGAGGAATCTAACCTGCTTAAACGAACGCATGGCGGGGCCGTTTCTCTCCAAAATGTCAACTTTGAACCATCCGTCATCGAAAAGGAAGACCAATTTCGCGAGGAGAAAATGGAAATCGCTCGCAAAGCGTGTGAAATGATTTCCGAAGGAGATACTGTCCTGCTCGATGCCGGAACAACTACCCTCCATTTAGCTAGAGAGATGCGCTCATTATCGAACGTGCGAGTTATTACGAACTCGATGATCGTACTGAACGAATTGAAAGACTACCGCGGTTTAGAACTATCGATGGTTGGCGGACTGCTAAGGTATGAAACGCTCGCTTTTGTCGGACCAATGGCAGAAACAGCGCTTGAGATGGTTCGTGTGGATAAGGCTTTTGTAGCTACCAACGGTTTGGATCTGGAAGAAGGAATTACGACACCTAATATCATCGAAGCAGCAACGAAGCGGAAAATGTTTCAAATTGCCAAAGAAGTAATCCTGCTCGCTGATCATAGCAAAATCGGTAAAGTGGGGTACGCCAAAGTCGCCGATTTATCCGAAATCGATCATCTGATTATCGATGCAGGCGCTAATGACCATTTCATTGATCAACTTCGCAAGCAAGGTGTAAGTGTTACCATTGCATAGTTTGGAGGCGTATATCACTTGAACGAATCAGTCATCACAGTGACGCTGAATCCAGCGCTCGATAAAACGATAACTTTGGAAACACTTCAAGTCGGCGGTTTAAACCGTGTTCAAGAGATCCGCATCGATCCAGGAGGCAAAGGCATCAATGTTGCTAAAGTGCTGAGAAGATTCGGCGAAAATGTAATAGCAACCGGCTTTAATGGCGGATACCAAGGCAAGCAACTTTTAAACCATTTAGATGAACTCATGATCAATCACTCCTTTATTCCAGTTGAAGGTGAAACGCGAATAAATCTGAAAATCGTCGATAATCACAATCGAATGACAACCGAGGTGAATGAACGCGGTTTTGAGATTGCCGATAATGATGTGGTCCAGTTTCTTAATCAAATGGACACATTGTTAGATGAAGCTTCAGTGCTTGTAGTTGGGGGGAGTCTTCCATTAGGCGCTTCTCCGGATATTTATCGCGATCTAATCCACAAAGCAAAGTCCAAAAACGTCAAAACCATTCTCGATGCGGATGGCGAAGCTCTTCTCTCAGGCTTGAAAGCGGTCCCATTTGCAATTAAGCCTAACATTTATGAGCTGGAGCAGCTGTTTAATATGAAATTGGAGACAGACACGGACATTATACACGCCGCTCAGAAGCTGCTAGATCAGGGTGTAAAATGGGTCATCGTCTCAATGGGCGGAGATGGATCCATTTTTATCAGCGACAAAGAAATAATTAGAGCCCGTCCGTTCCCTATTGTTCCAAAAAGTACAGTCGGTGCCGGCGATTCTATGGTAGCGGCTATCGCCTCCTGCCTAGTCCACGGCCGTTCACTGCATGATACCGCACGCTGGGCAACGGCTGCAGGTACGCTTACAGCTGCTGAACCAGGAACTGAGGTATGCCGGCTACCAAAAGTAATTGCAAACCTTCAGAACGTAAAGATTGAAACGGTAGAGCAAAAATAACAATTAAGGGTGGAATAATCCATGAAAAAGTTATTAGCCGTAACTGCTTGTCCAACAGGAATTGCTCATACATACATGGCAGCAGAGTCTTTGCAGAAAGCAGCTAAAGATAAAAACATACCGATCAAAATCGAAACACGCGGCGCTGTAGGCGTTGAGAATGAGATTACACCGCAAGAAATTGCTGAAGCGCATGCTATTATTATCGCTGCAGATACCGATGTCGACGAAGGTCGATTTGCCGGAAAACCTGTCATTAAAGTGCCCGTTGCTCAAGGAATAAAAATTCCAAGCGAACTCATCGACCGTGCGCTCGCGAAAGAAGCTTCAACCGAATTTTCTCAGAAAGTTCAAGCCAATGAAACCAATCAATCCAGTGCTAAAAAGCAGAACGTAGTATACAGACATTTGATGAATGGCGTATCTCATATGTTACCGCTCGTTGTGGCGGGCGGTCTCATTATCGCCATTTCCTTCATCTTCGGCATTACGCATGAAGAAGGAACATTCGGTGCACAGCTCGGCAAAATCGGCGGCTCAGCGATGGGTCTTATGGTCACAGTTCTGTCTGGGTACATCGCTTTCTCCATTGCGGGCAAACCAGGCCTTGCGCCAGGTTTAGTCGGAGGCGTGTTATCTACCTCAATGGGTGCCGGTTTTATCGGTGGTATATTAGCTGGATTTATCGCAGGTTATGCAGCCAAATGGCTAATTCAAAATATTAAACTGCCAAAAAACTTTGAAGGATTAAAACCGATATTAATTGTTCCGCTTCTTTCTGTATTAATCATTGGACTGCTTATGATATACGTTATTGGTGAACCGATAAAAGCGCTGATGGACGGACTTACGACTTGGCTCGGGTCGATGGGCTCCGCTAACAAGATTGTTCTCGGTGCTGTGCTCGGAGCGATGATGGCACTCGATATGGGCGGACCGTTCAACAAAACAGCTTATACCTTTGCCGTCGGTCTATTAGGTAGCGGCGTATACGGCCCGATCGCAGCGGTAATGGCCGCAGGAATGACCCCTCCGCTTGGCGTATGGCTGGCAACAATGATCGCGCCGAAGAAATTTACGGACGAAGAGCGTCAAGCGGGTAAAGTCGCTTCCATTCTCGGTCTTTCCTTCATTACCGAAGGCGCCATTCCATTTGGAGCTTCCGATCCGCTGCGCATGATCCCGTCCTTCATGATCGGATCTGCTGTAGCTGGCGGGCTCACGATGCTGTTTGATGTTATGCTTCGCGCACCGCACGGTGGACTGTTCGTACTGCTCATTCCAAATGCAGTCAGCAACGTCTTGATGTATATGCTGGCAATCGTCATTGGTACTGTAGTTACCGCCTTGCTTGTGAATTTACTCAAACGAACAAAGTAATCCATTTTTACAGCAATCATAATTTCGTACTTACCTAACCTATTGGAGATGACTGCGAATGAACATTCATGAGCTTCTGAATCATGGGACAATTATGCTTCCGCTTGATGTGGATACAAGAGAAGATGCGATCCGCCAAATGGCAGCAAGTTTGGAGCGATCCGGTTCCATCACTCATCTGGACGCATATATAGAAGCCGTGCTGAGACGTGAGCAGCAAAGCTCAACAGGCATTGGCTTCGGTGTCGCTATTCCTCACGGTAAATCAGCTGGTGTAAGCAAAGCGTCCCTTGCGTTCGCTAGGTTCAATAAGTCCATTGATTGGGATTCACTTGACGGAAGTCCGGCAACGATGGCGTTCATGATCGCCGTTCCCGAAGCTAATGTCGGCAACGAGCATCTGCAAATATTGGTGGCCCTCTCCCGCAAACTGATACACGAAGATTTCCGTCAGCAATTAACGGATGCACAGACGCCAGATGAAATCATTGAAATTTTGGCGAAAAATATTTAAGCTGAAATTATACAAAAGGCACTCCATAAGGAGTGCCTTTTCATTAATCAATTGGTTATCTTTTGGCCTTTTCAATATGTTCAGCTCTAAGTTTAGGATCAGTAATGTTTATACTTGTCAGAGACTCATGGATTTTTTGAATATCAAATTCTGATAATCATGGTTCTGGATGGTCTACTTTAATTACCACCCAAATGATACTCATAAGCCGTCCAAGCATCATAGTTTAGCTCAAACGCACTCATTTGAAACTGATCCAGCCAGCGCCGATCTCTAACCATGCTTGGCAGTGAGCCGATATCTGTTTGCACCCCCAGCGGGAGTTTAGGATACGCCCTACGAATAGGAGATGCGAACCTTTCATAGCCTTTTATATAATCCGGCGATAGATTCTTCTGCATCCAATCAGGCCAGTGCGTTTGCAGAAAATGAATATTCGGTCTTACCCGTGCGATCATCGCCGGCGCATCCAGTCCTTGCCACTCTCTCAGCTTCGCTTCGGCATCATGTCCTCCATTAATCGCTAAAGACCAAGTCGCAACATAAATGTCAGGACGAACCTCCCGGCATCCACCAACTCCGTTCATGATCTCGTCAATACATCTATTCACAGCGTCTACACGAAATGAAATCCATTTCTCATAAACTTTCGGATTGTTAAGGTAGTAATTAGCAGCACTTTTATTCACAAAATCGGGCATTTCTAAGCCATACTGCTCCCGGAACGCCTGCTGGGCCAGCAGCCCAACATCCCCATATACCCCTCTTCTTATCCCATCCCATTCTGGAAAATACGGCTCGGCAATTTCGATACCATCAAATGGGTAACTCGAGACCAGTTCGGCCACTGCCCGCTTCTTCCAGTTCAAATATGGCTGTGAAAAGAGAGAAAGCCGCTCGAAGCCGTCATGAAGTTCTCGCACGAGCCCCATACGCCACTGCGGCCATTCTTTAGGCAAATGTGCAGTAGTGAACGTCCCGTTGCCAATAACGAGCGCCCACACCGCGATACCCCGTTTATGAAAAGCTTCCACCAATTCACCGTTCACCTTGCTTTCATTTACGACGAAATAGTGCACGGTGCGGTATCCAGCCCTTTCAATTTCTTCAGCAATGCTTACTGCGGAGCGATTTAAATAATGAGAAAACAACGGATCAACTTGAATACTCGGTCCTGATAAAGCCCACGGTCTAAACATCGATGCCGTCCTCCACTATATTACTTTCTTCTTCACGGCGATAAAGGGCGCCAGCTCATGCCCCATCAGAGTTCGACCTGCGTTAATGACAACATCTTTATCTAATATGGCATGCTCGAGGTTCACATTTTCTCGAATCATGCCATTTTGCAAAATGATGCTGTTTTTGACGACTGCGCCTGGATGTACTCTAACTCCTCTGAATAGAATTGAATTTTCCACCGTACCTTCAATAATGCAGCCGTTTGCGACTAAGGAATTGCTCGTTCTCGATTCGGATTTATAACGTGTTGGCGGCTCATCTTTGATTTTGGTGTAAATGAGACCGGGCTGGAAAAACAGCTCTTTCCATACGTTTGGATTCAGCAAATTCATACTATGCTTGTAATAGCTTTGCAGCGTATTAACGACGCCTAAGTAGCCTTGATAACGGTATCCATGTATATTTAAATGATCGATGTTTTTTAATATCGCATCTCTCACAAAATGATCATGACCTTCAGCCAGCGCTGTTTCGATCAAGTCGAGCAGCAGACTTTTTTTCATGAAGAAGATTTCCATCGATACTTTATTCCCCTGCAAGAGCCCGCTTTGTTCGCGAATTGACGTCACTCTGCCTTTCGTATTGGTCACAATTCGACTTGAGATGGAGTCCGGATCGTCCGTTTCTTTATAGAGCACAGAAATATCGGCCCCGGTCATCTCATGGTAATTGCGCAAATCCCGAAAATCGATGTTGCATACCATATGGCTGCGGGTTAGAAGAACAAATTCCTCACTGCTTCGATATAAATAGTCTCGGTGTCCGTATAATGCGTGTAAATCTCCCTTTACTGGCTCCAGACCTTCATTTACCGGCGGCAAAATAAACAACCCTGACCGTTTGCGATCCAGGTCCCATTCCTTCCCTGAACCCAAATGGTCCATCAACGAACGATATTTCGTGTGAGCAAATACAGCCACGTTCGTAATTCCCGAATTGACCATGCTGGACAATATAAAATCAATAAGCCGATATCTGCCTCCAAATGGAACGGATGCAATGCACCGATGGTACGTCAGTTCTTCCAAATGATCCGGTTCGTTCACCGTATTAATAATTCCCATCACATTTTTCATAGCGGCTTTCTCTCCTCTTAAATGACCTTATCTGGCAGGAATTCCGAAAGTGATTGATTCATAGCTTCCAATGAGTGTAATCTCCCCGCTTTCTGATGAACCGACAACACTCCCGTCGCCAATTACAGACCCTTCCCCAACGATCGCCTTATAAATGGTCACATTGTTCCCAATTTTCGTATTCGGCATAATGACCGAATCTTTAATGACGCTGCCGCTTCCGACCTGAACCCCATAGAACAACACCGAGTGGTCGACATCTCCGAAGACGATACACCCCTCATTCACTATGGAATTGGTAATGTTCGCTGATGGAGCGACATACTGGGCAGGCTGATTTGAATTGAGTGAATAGATGCGCCATTTTCGGTCGCTCAGCTTGAGCTTATTTTCATCATCGAGCAAATCCATATTGGCTTCCCACAGGCTTTCAATTGTACCTACATCTTTCCAATATCCTTCGAATGGATAGGCATAAAGGCGAATTCCGTCATCCAGCATAGCAGGAATGATATCTTTACCAAAGTCGTGGCTTGATTTCACATTTTCCGCATCCATGTTCAAATATTTTTTGAGCGTTTTCCATGTATAGATATACACACCCATCGAGGCTAAATTGCTCGTGGCACGCTTCGGCTTTTCAACAAACTCGGTAATTCGGTTATGTTCATCGACGCTCATAATACCAAAGCGGCTTGTTTCTTCCCATTTCACACCGATCACGGCGATAGACGCGTCTGCTTTCTTGTCCTTATGAAAACGCAGCATAAGCTCATAATCCATTTTGTAAATGTGGTCACCGGATATGACGAGAATGTATTCCGGATTATATTCTTCAATAAAGTCCATGTTTTGATAGATTGCATCGGCCGTCCCTCTGTACCAATCGCCGCCCCTTTGCTTAATAAAGGGAGGAAGAATCGAAATTCCGCCTTCCTTGCGGTCCAAATCCCATGGCTTTCCGATTCCGATATAACGATTCAACACTTGCGGATGGTACTGGGTCAGCACACCGACAGTATCAATGCCTGAATTGGTGCAGTTGCTCAAGGTAAAATCGATAATCCGGTATTTGCCTCCGAAATATACGGCAGGCTTGGCTATTTTGCGAGTTAACATGCCAAGCCGTCTCCCCTCGCCTCCGGCTAGCAGCATCGCAATACATTCCTTTTGCTTCATTCCTTGGCTCCCCTCCTTTGGACACTTCCCCTAATAATCGTATGCAAAGTGTACAATATCATATGATTGGACGGGCTCTTAATATACCTTGGGGAGTAAGAAAAAAGCACTGTCATATTCACCTGTGCTATAATAGAACGGGTTAGTTCATGTTACTTACGCTTTCAAATTACATATCTATAAACGAAAATGCTATAAGGAATCTTTACGAAGAACAATGAAGGAGATTGATTATAGAATGAATGTTGATTTACACGCAGGAAGGAAGGAATCCAGCTCACGCGTGCTTATCATGACTGCCGTTTCAGCCGAAAGGGATGCGGTAATTCGCGGGTTAAACGGGAATGACAGATTCGATGTTCAGCTCGCAGGCGTCGGTCCCGCATCAGCTGCCGCCAGAACAATGACCGCACTTGCCGCAGGCAAATATGACATCGTACTAAGCGCGGGGATCGCCGGCGGTTTTACTGGCAAAGCTGAAGTCGGTTCGATCGTGGTATCCAGCGAAATTGTCGCCGCTGACCTTGGTTCCGAGACGGCTGAAGGCTTCATCAGTGTGGACGAGCTTGGTTTCGGTTCTTCCCGTATTTCGGTCGACGATAACCTGGCAGCCAGATTAACACAGGCTCTTCGCTCAGCTGGGCTTCCAGTAAATACAGGTAAGGTGCTTACTGTATCAACGACGACCGGCACGGCTGCAACTGCCGCTGAACTCGCCGCACGAGTCCCAGGAGCTGCGGCTGAAGCTATGGAGGGGTACGGGGTAGCTTTTGCGGCCAATGAACACGGAATTCCTGTCCTCGAAATTCGATCTATTTCAAATGCTGTAGGGCCTCGCGATCGATCCGCTTGGCGAATTCAAGAAGCGCTGCAAGCGCTAGAAGCAACAAGTTCAATATTACCGGAGGTATTCAAATGAAAATTGCTTTTTCTCCTTGTCCAAATGACACTTTTGTATTTCACGCCTGGGCGCACGGGCTAATTCCCGGTGCACCCGAGCTTGACGTTACTTATGCGGATATAGATATTACTAACAATCTAGCGGCCAGCGGGAAAGGTCCTGATGTACTCAAAATTTCATACGCGGCGCTGCCTTGGGTATTGTCCGATTATGCACTGATCCCTTGCGGAGGAGCGCTAGGAAGAGGCTGCGGACCGCTGGTACTGACGGCCAGCGACGCTGTTGATGCCGCATCTTTATCCGGACGGCGAGTCGCAGTGCCAAGCGAAAGGTCAACGGCTTACCTATTGTTCCGGCTGTGGGCAGCCCAGAACGTGCCGGGCGGCGTAGGCGAAATTGTAGTCATGCCTTTTGATAAAATCATGCCAGCGGTTCGCGACGGTGAAATCGATGCCGGGCTGGTCATTCACGAAGCACGATTTACTTTCCCTTCATACGGACTGACGATGCTCACTGACTTAGGAAACTGGTGGGAAGCTGACACCGGTCTTCCGATTCCGCTCGGGGCCATCATTGCCCGCCGAACGCTGGATTTGGATGCGATCGCTAAATGGATACGTGCTTCTGTTAAATACGCATGGGCGCACCCTGAAGTATCACGTGACTATGTGATGCAGCACGCACAAGAGATGAATCCGCAAGTCGCAGAGGCGCACATCAAACTGTACGTGAACGAGTTCACCGCCAATCTGGGTGATGACGGCTATGCGGCCGTAACTGCCCTGCTCAGCCGCGCAGCCAAAGAAGGACTCGTACCTGAAGTGGATCTTCAGAAACTGCTGTAATGAAATCATGCGACTGAAGATGAAATAATATGAAAACCCGTCAATTAACGCTATCCGTTAAATTGACGGGTTTTTGATTTATGATCTCTACATACAAGATTATTACAGCTGTGTTGGTGATTGAGCCTGCGATTGTTCTGACTGTGATGGCGATTGTACGGTCGTCCCGTCTTGGGTCGCCGGCGCTTCATCGACTGTTTTATTTTCTCTAAATAAATCTTGATTCAGCACTTTAATACTCGAGAAGTTCATCGCCTTATATTTAGCAATCCATGCACTAGCATAATCGATTGGCACTGCAAAATTTAAGTTGCCCTTATCTTCGCCCATCGTGTTAATTCCGATAACTTCGCCTTTTATATTAAACAATGGCCCGCCTGAGCTTCCATTCGTAATTGGGGCAGTAATTTGAATATAACGTTCATTATCAATCGTTCTAAGTCCACTGATGATTCCTGTTGACATCGTGTTTTGAAACCCTTCAGGATTGCCGATTGTAACAATGGACTGGCCTTTCGCCAAATTCCAGGTTGAGCCTATTCGAAGCGGCGGAATGTTTGTACGTATTTTTGTTTTGACTAAGGCCAGATCGTCTGCCTTATTGACGGCAACAATACCATCTACATCATAAAATCGGTCCTGCACAGTTTCAATTAAATATTGACTCGCTTCCGATATCACATGATAGTTGGTCAAAAACAAACCGTAACCAACGGCAAATGCCGTTCCAAAACCAATAGATTTTCCTTCACGATCAAAAGACTCAAGTAAAACAACGCTTTGTTCCAAATTTGCAATCTGTTCTGTATTTAACGTCTTTCCCGTATAAGGATCTTTCTTAAAAGGCGCTAAGACGAACCGTAAATAATTGATGATATCCTGATCATAACTAGTATTACTTATGACGATGATGCCGCGATCAAAAAATACTTCTTTGCCAAACGCTTCACTGATGGCGCGCAGCGGTACGAAAATTCGGCCTTCTTTATACTCAGCAGCCGCATCCAGCGGATAATTTTTATTATTAATAAGAAGTACACTGCGTCCTGGTGTGATATTGATTACTTTGCCTGTACTTGTGATTGTAGCAGTTGAAGTCTTCCCATTCCATACGACATTAGCCTCCAATGATTCGCTGACGAACCGAAGCGGCACGAGAGTACGCCCGTTTTTCACAAAAGGCACAACATTAAAGTTATCTTCGTCAATGATCTGATCCGTATTGTCATAGATTGCATTAGGACTGCCAACCGATAAAATGATAGCACCGCTAAATATCGAACTGCTGCTTGAATCTTCCGCAAAACTGGTTAAAGGGTTAGTAGATAACCCTATAACAAGCATAAAAATCATAAAAAGTCGCTTCATTTGTTTTCTTCTGTCTCCTCTTGATGTCGTCTATAAAGCGTATTCAGCTGAACAACTGCATAAATAGATACGTAAACGATTTTAAGAATGTTGCGCTGTAAAACAAAAAGAACAAGTCGTCGCTGACGCCCTTGCTCCTTTGTGATCCACTAATGATTATAAAACAAAAGAGCTGCGAAATTCGCAACTCTTAACATTTAAGCGGGTGATGGGAATCGAACCCACGCTACCAGCTTGGAAGGCTGGAGTTCTACCATTGAACTACACCCGCATTATATAATGGTCGGGACGACACGATTTGAACATGCGACCCCCTGGTCCCAAACCAGGTGCTCTACCAAGCTGAGCTACGTCCCGAGAAAATAATGGAGCGGACGACGGGAATCGAACCCGCGACCCTCGCCTTGGCAAGGCGATGCTCTACCGCTGAGCCACGTCCGCGAATATGGTGCGCGTGGAGGGACTTGAACCCCCACGTCAAAGACGCTAGATCCTAAGTCTAGTGCGTCTGCCAATTCCGCCACACGCGCACGATATTTAAATTTGAAAATGGTGAGCCATGAAGGACTCGAACCTTCGACACCCTGATTAAAAGTCAGGTGCTCTACCAACTGAGCTAATGGCTCTTACAATGGCTGGGGATACAGGATTCGAACCTATGATGACGGAGTCAAAGTCCGTTGCCTTACCGCTTGGCTAATCCCCAACGTGATTTATATTATGGGGCGATCGATGGGACTTGAACCCACGAATGCCGGAGCCACAATCCGGTGCGTTAACCCCTTCGCCACGACCGCCATAGTGGTGCCGGCGAGAGGACTTGAACCCCCAACCTACTGATTACAAGTCAGTTGCTCTACCAATTGAGCTACACCGGCATATTATTGATTTCTTTCGGATTTTCTATACCTGAAGCATATGTAATGTAAATGGCGGAACCGACGGGATTCGAACCCGCGATCTCCTGCGTGACAGGCAGGCATGTTAGGCCTCTACACCACGGTTCCGCATGGATGGTGCCGGCGAGAGGACTTGAACCCCCAACCTACTGATTACAAGTCAGTTGCTCTACCAATTGAGCTACACCGGCATAAATGGTGGAGACTG
>NZ_JAGGKP010000004.1 GCF_017873765.1 Paenibacillus sediminis | reverse complement strand
GTGTCGTCCCGACCATTATATAATGCGGGTGTAGTTCAATGGTAGAACTCCAGCCTTCCAAGCTGGTAGCGTGGGTTCGATTCCCATCACCCGCTCCATACATAATGATAACATCACTGTATAGTGATGTTTTTTTGTTTTATGGTCTTGTTTTGCAGGTCAGAGTTATTAATTCATATCTTTGAATATATATGTTACTGTTCCCTTTATGAATCCCTATCTATCTTCCAACTTCCAATCCTAATTCAAATTACTAGCCGCATAATAATTGCTTACATTCTAACTAAAGATCATTGGGCTGCGAGCTTAATGGGCAAATGGCTTGATATTGGGTTAATTAAAGGTTATACAGATGGCAGTTTGAAACCTGATGCATCGATGACGAGAGCTGAATTTACAGTTCTGATCAACCGAGTATTTTCGTTGGAATCTGAAACTTTAGGTAAGGGCAGTGGAGTAAAGCTTAAGATATTAAAATGAGCTGTCCCATAAGCGAGAAGCTATGGGATGGCTTTTTTTGCTAGACAAAGGTAAATATGACGTGTGAATGATATATATTATGACTTAATAGATTCCTATTTAAATTTTATTTCATAAAAGTTTAGATTTTAGGTGCAGTTTATTGTATGATGTTAAGAAACGAATAAGAGATATGTATAGAACGGATAAGTGAGGAGGAGTAGTAGCTATGACTGAACTTACGGTTTCCGAGGGCAAAAATCATTCCAACAACCTGCTGCGGCGTGACGTACGGTTCTTGGGCAATATTCTCGGAGAAGTTCTTGTCCATCAAGGCGGAAATGAATTACTAGACATCGTAGAGAAAATTCGTGAGACAAGTAAATCCATGCGTTCTGTGTTTTTGCCTGAATTGTATGAGGAGTTTAAACAAATCATTGATAAATTAGAACCAGACAATCGCCATCAGGTGATTCGAGCGTTCGCTATTTATTTTCAGTTGGTTAATATCGCAGAGCAGAACCACCGAATTCGTCGTAAAAGAGACTACGAGCGTTCTGCCGGAGAGACAGTTCAGCCAGGTTCGATTGAAAGTGCTGTTCAAGATTTGAAAGAGCGCGGCTTCTCCTATCAAGAAGTGCAAGAAATTATTTCTGAACTTTCACTTGAACTTGTAATGACTGCACACCCTACAGAGGCGATGCGCAGAGCGATACTCGACATCCACAAGCGTATCTCTGAAGATGTAATGCAGCTCGATAACCCTACACTAACGTTGCGTGAACGGGAACAACTGCGTGAGAAATTACTGAATGAAGTGATCACATTATGGCAAACTGATGAGCTTCGTGATCGTAAACCTACCGTGCTCGATGAAGTTCGCAACGGAATGTATTATTTTCATGAGACATTATTTCATGTTCTGCCTGATGTTTACGAAGAGCTTGAGAGATGCCTAAGCAAATATTATCCGGAGACCGATTGGCACGTTCCGACATACTTGCGCTTTGGTTCTTGGATTGGCGGTGACCGTGATGGCAACCCATCCGTTACAGCCGACATTACTTGGGAGACACTTCGCATGCAGCGTAAGTTGGCTATTCGCGAGTATCAGCGTATTCTACAAGAACTTGTTCAATACCTGAGCTTCAGTACAACGATTGTAACGGTATCCAATGAATTGTTATTGTCTATTTTGGAAGATCGCAAACATGTGACTCTAAAGAAAACTCAAGCTTGGCGTAATGAGAACGAGCCATACCGCGTTAAGCTGGCATATATGATGGAGAAATTAAATAACGTTCTGGATGAAAGCAAAAAAGGCACCAAAGAACGTTATGATACACCAGAGCAATTTATTAACGATTTGAAAATTATTGACGCCAGCCTTCGCCATCATTATGCGGATTATGTTGCAGATATTTGTATTAAAAAATTAATTCGTCAGGTCGAATTGTTCGGGTTCCATACAGCCACATTAGATGTGCGTCAGCATAGCCAAGAGCATGAGAATGCGATGACTGAAATTTTGGCAAAAATGCGCATTGTTGATGATTATGGCAGTCTTTCTGAAGATGAGAAAATTAAGCTGCTCGATCAGCTTCTAAATGATCCGCGTCCACTTACTTCCCCATATCAGCAATATAGTGACAGCACGAAGGAATGTTTGGACGTATACCGTACTATTTACAGAGCGCAGCAAGAGTTCGGCAAACACTGTATTACAAGCTATTTGATTAGTATGGCGGCTGGAACGAGCGATATTTTGGAAGTGATGGTATTTGCCAAGGAAGTTGGTCTATTCCGTAAAGAGTCCGATGGAACCGTCATTTGTACATTGCAATCTGTACCGCTCTTTGAAACGATTGACGATTTGCACGATGCGCCGCGTATTATGCGCGAGCTGCTCAGTCTGCCAATTTACCGTGAAGCGGTCACGGTTATGAATGATGTACAAGAAATTATGCTTGGTTATTCAGACAGCAACAAAGACGGCGGTGTCGTTACAGCGAACTATGAACTAAGAGTTGCTTTGAAAGAAATTACGGCAACAGCTTCTGATTTTGGCGTCAAGCTGAAGTTCTTCCATGGTCGCGGCGGAGCGCTAGGCCGCGGTGGGATGCCACTTAATCGCAGTATACTAGCACAGCCTCCTCATACGATTGGTGCAGGTATTAAAATTACCGAACAAGGTGAGGTCATCTCATCCCGTTATTCGTTAAAAGGAATCGCATACCGTAGTTTGGAGCAAGCAACATCAGCACTTATTAAGGCGGCTATTAATGCTCGTCTGCCTGAAGATAATGTAAATGAAGAGTACTGGGATAACATCATTCGAAATATGTCGGAAGTATCTCTTAAGAAATATCAAGATCTCATCTTCAATGATCCGGATTTCTTAACTTTCTTCAGAGAATCGACGCCGCTTCAAGAAGTCGGGGAGCTCAATATTGGGTCTCGTCCATCGAAGCGCAAAAACAGCAATCGATTCGAGGATTTACGTGCTATTCCTTGGGTATTCGCTTGGACACAGAGCCGTTATTTGCTTCCGGCTTGGTATGCAGCGGGTACAGGTCTGTACAGCTTTTATCAAGACAAAGAAGAGAATCTGAAAATCCTTCAAGAGATGTACAAGAACTTCTCATTCTTCCGTCAGTTAATTGACATTTTGCAGATGGCTGTTGCGAAAGCGGATCTTACCATTGCGAAGGAATATGCAAGTATGATTAAAGATAAAGCGATTCATGATCGTATCTTTGGTCAAATCGAAGATGAATACAACCTTACTCGTGATATGATTTTGAAAATTACGGGACAACAGGATATTCTTGACGATGTTCCTGTTCTGCAGGAATCTATTCGTCTTCGCAATCCATACGTTGATCCACTCAGTTACTTGCAAGTTCAGCTGCTTACCGAGCTTCGTGAACTGCGCAATCAAGGTGAGGATGACCCGATATTGCTTCGTGAAGTGTTGCTTACGATTAATGGAATTGCAGCTGGTCTCCGGAATACAGGCTGATCAGCATTTACTTAAGAAAAAGTCGAGCGTTCGATACCCGGACCTCGACTTTTTCTTGATTTTTACTATCGTTTCAATTACCATTTTTATTAAGTCCATGAATATAGACCCAGGATCTTAAAACATCCCCGATCAGAGGGTGTTTTTCGTATGAAAAAAAACGGTCCGTGAATCTGGGGGAATGATGTTGGAACATATGGAAACGAGATTGGCTAAGCTCGCGCGCAAAGGTGATCAGCGGGCTTTTGCAGAGATCGTTGAATTATATAAAGATAAAATTTATTACTTGGCTTATCGAATGCTTAACAATCGGCATGAAGCTGAGGATATTGTGCAGGAAACTTTTTTACGTGTATATAAAAATTTAGAACGATACGATGAGCATCAAAAGTTTTCAACTTGGATTTATCGTATTGGCACTAATCTATGTATTGATCGGCTGCGGAAGCGAAAAGCGGTGTATTCTCTCGATGCAGAGGTGAATGATCAAGAGGGATCGGATGGTTATGCGATGATTCCTGGGGATGAACGAACGCCTGAGAGTGAGTTTCTTCTATCGGAGACACAGACGACGATTCGCGATGCGATTGACAGCCTTCCGGCGAAGTACAAGTCAGTCATGATTCTACGGTACTTGCAGGACTTATCCCTTCAAGAAATTAGCGATGTGCTGGACATGCCTGTAACGACGATTAAGACTCGTGTTCACCGCGGACGTGATTTTTTGCGTAAAAAATTGGAAAATAAATTTTAGAGATAAATGAAACGTATCGTTTATCGGCACGTATGAAGAGTAAGCAAGTCTTATGCTCATACGTTGAATAATTCTCAGCTTAATATAAGAGACTTAATGAAAGGATTGGCTCATATGGATTGCAGACTGGCCGTCTCTTTAATGCATGAATATTTAGATGATGATTTATCCAAAGATCAAGCGATTGTGCTAAAAGGTCATCTAGAGCAATGCCCAAACTGTTCTAAGCTTTTTCATGAGCTGGAGCAGACAGATATGATGCTGTATGCTGCGCAACATCATTCGTTTGCAGCTCCGGACGAGTTGACCAATCGAATACTTAACAGTTTGCCTAAACCGAAGAAACAGCAAGTATGGCTGACTTGGATTAAACAGCATCCAGCCGTTACAGCTGCCGCTGTGTTTATGCTGATCATGGTGTTCAGTTCGATTTCGATCTGGAACTCCGATAATCAGCTCGTCGTTAAGGGAGCGAGTTTAGATCAAGTTGTCATCGAAGGGGATACGGTCATTGTTCCTGAAGGCAAAACGGTCGCTGGTGATCTAACCGTCGAAAATGGTAAAACGAAGGTATACGGAGAAGTTCAAGGGAATGTCACGGTGATTGATGGTTCTTTGTACCAAGCGTCAACTGCACATATTTCCGGACAAGTCAAAAGTATCAATCAAGCCATGGATTGGCTGTGGTACAAACTTACAAATATGTTTACGGAAGTCGCCTATTACTAATTCCCACTTCCAATGTTAAGCTGGCGCCTCCCTTTGCGGGAAAAAGGCGTCTTTTTTATTGTTCTGATGACTGTAAACTTGCAACTGGTTAGAGTTCGTTATAACCTAGAGTTAAAGGGGAACATTTTAAATAGAAAGAAAAGTTCCAGTTTGGCCCAATCTACATAAGGAAATAACGGGGGTTCGGCATGGATTTTTTAGCGAATTTAACGTGGCAAGACACGCTTAAGAATATTATAGATATTTTAGTGGTTGGGTACATTATGTATCAATTGATTTTGCTCGTACGCGGAACAAGAGCAATTCAACTGCTGAAAGGTATTTTGGTACTCGTTGTCATTTGGGCACTCAGTACCTGGTTTGATTTGTATACATTGAAATGGCTTATGAATCAAATGTTTACATTTGGTGTGGTCGCCATTTTTATCATTTTTCAGCCAGAACTAAGACGAGCTCTAGAGAAGCTTGGCCGAGGGAAAATGTTCGGTCGTGTGACGCCGGATGATGAAGAAATCAGTAAATTAATCGGTGAACTTATTAAGGCAGTTAATTATTTATCTCGTAGAAAAATTGGCGCGTTGATTGTGTTTGAACGCCATACAGGGATTAATGAATATACTGAGTCTGGAATTCCAATGGAGTCTCTCGTGAGCTCTGAGCTGCTTATTAATATTTTCATTCCAAATACGCCGCTGCACGATGGAGCCGTTATTATAAGGGACAAACGGATTGCTGCCGCAGCCTGCTATTTACCGCTTTCCGAAAATCCATTCATCAGTAAGGAACTCGGTACACGCCACAGAGCTGCTATTGGCGTTAGTGAGGTGGCTGATGCTGTATCTGTTGTCGTGTCTGAAGAGACAGGTCAAATATCGCTGGCGATCAACGGCCAAGTTGTTCGAGATATTAAAGAGGAGTCACTTATATCTAAGTTATACGAGGAGCTAAAACCGAACTCTTCCATCAAAGAGAAACGCGGATCACTGTGGAAGTGGAGAGGAGGCAGCGGTCATGGATCGGTGGATTAAAAATAACAATGTAGCGAAAATTTTAGCTTTAGCCATCAGTGTGCTGCTCTGGGCCATGGTCCATAAAGGCGATGTGTCTACGAAACCTCAGATGACGACGCTGGATACGCGTATTATTGATAATGTTAAGGTACAGACCTATGGTTTGGACACTAAGAAGTACGTACTGAATAGTATCAATCCGGAAAGAGTCCGTATTGAAGTAAGAGGGAAGCGTTCCGATATAACATCGTTTTTTGCCGGTGATTATAAAGTCATGGTTGATTTAAGCGGGATTAAACCTGGAACGCATACGATACCTTTATCATATGAGCTTCCGTCTGGCGTAGAGATGGTGTCGATGGATCCTTCAATGGTGACGGTTGATCTGGAAGAACTGAAGACCAAAGAATTTGACGTTAATATTGAAACGACAGGGACACCGGCAGAAGGATATCAAGTGGGTGTGCCTATTATTAAGCCGAGCAATAAAGTGAAAGTCACTTTGCCGGAAAACTTAATTGACGATGTGAAATCAGTCAAAGGGGTTATTGATGTTGATGGGGCAGATTCATCGATAAAAGATAAAAAAGTGAAGTTGGCAGCTTACGATAAAGAAGGCAAAGAGATTCCAGAAGCGGAAATTTCGCCATCGACAGTCCAAGTGGATCTATCCCTTGCAGCCCCTTACATTACTGTTCCGCTTGAGCTGAAATATACAGGGCAACTGCCTGAAGGACTTAATCTGGCTAGCGTGAAGACAAGTGTAAACCAAGTCGCTCTATTTGGTCCCAAGGAAGCACTTAAGGGAATGGAGTCTTATAAAGGAGTTACGATTAATTTAAGCGACGTGAAGGGAGCGGGAAATACAGAACTGAATGTAGACTTGACTCCACCGCCAGGTTTTGAGAAAATCGAGCCGAGTTCTGTAAAAGTTGAACTGAGTGTCGTTCCTGAAGCACAGCGCGTTATAGACGATATTCCGATTATTATCCAAGGAAGCCGTGATGAGTGGAATACAACGATCGTGAGTCCGCAAAACGGAAGAATGTCGTTGACATTAGCGGGTGCATCCAATTTGCTGGATGCATTAAAACCGGAAGATATACAGCTTACTGTTAATGTAAGCAATTTGAAGCCGGGCACGCATCAAGTACCGGTGCATATTACGCTGCCGCAGTTTATTAAACTTGTAAATCAAGCCGACAATCTCATCGCTAGAGTTGAAATTGCTGAGAAAGATAAAGCGACTAATGGAACCGGTACAACGGGGGATAAAAACGGAAGCTCCTCTAATCCAAATGGTGACCCAGGAAGTCCAGTAAATTCTCCTGGGAACGATCCTGGTAGCTCAGACCCTGCGTCTGAGGTGTCTGGAAGTGTCAATGGTCAGGACACAAACTCGGGGAGCAGCAGTCCTTAAGCTGCATATACGTGATAGTCAACAAGAAAAGGGGTAAGGTCATGGGTAAATATTTTGGAACAGATGGGGTACGCGGAGTAGCGAATAAAGAGCTAACACCTGAAATGGCTTATAAAATTGGACGCTGCGGCGGATATGTACTTACAGGTGAAGCAGAGAAACCTAAAGTTGTCATTGGGATGGATACTCGGATCTCTGGTCTTATGCTTGAATCTGCTCTAGTAGCGGGTCTGCTATCGATTGGTGCGAATGTTATTCGTCTTGGCGTAGTGAGCACGCCGGCGGTTGCTTATATTACACGTCTGCTTAAAGCTGACGCAGGGGTTATGATCTCAGCTTCACATAATCCTGTTCAAGATAACGGGATTAAATTTTTTGGATCAGACGGATTCAAGCTGTCTGATGAAACAGAGCTGCGTATTGAAGAACTGATGGATGCTGAGAACGATGAACTGCCTCGCCCTACTGGCGGCGGACTAGGTACGGTTCATGTAGACAATCAGTCGAAATATGATTATATCAACTATTTGAAGACGACGATTTCCAATTCATTTGAAGGTATGAAAATTGTGCTTGACTGCGCAAACGGCGCAGCCTACGAGCTTGCTCCAAAATTGTTCCGTGAATTGGGTGCAGAAGTCATTACAATAGCCGCAGAGCCAAATGGCCTTAATATTAATGATCACTGCGGCTCGACTCATCCAGAGCAATTAAAAGAGGAAGTCGTGAAACATAAAGCTCATTTAGGACTTGCTTTTGATGGAGATGCAGATCGGCTGATCGCGATTGACGAGAATGGTCAAGAAGTGGATGGAGATTACATCTTGTGTATTTGCGGTGACGCAATGAACCGCGCAGGCAAGCTTAAAGACAGCACGATCGTAACAACAGTGATGAGCAACATCGGCTTCTATAAAGCCGCAGAGAAGCTTGGTCTAAATACAGCCAAGACGCAAGTGGGTGACCGTTATGTTATGGAAGAGATGCGCCGCGGCGGATATAACTTAGGCGGTGAACAATCCGGTCACGTTATATTCCTAGATTACAATACGACGGGTGACGGCATTCTAACGGCGATTCAATTGGTGGATACACTCAAAGCTTCTGGCAAATCGCTAAGTGAACTGAAGTCGCTTATGCGGAAATACCCTCAGGTGTTAGTGAACGTACGTGTCGAAGATAAGAGCAAGTATCAAGGAAACGCAGCAATTGAAGATACAATTGCGTCCGTTGAAGAGAAGCTTGGCGATAACGGCCGTGTTCTAGTACGTCCTTCAGGCACAGAGTCGCTTATTCGTGTTATGGCCGAAGGCCCTGATAAAGCAGAAGTTGAGCAGTATGTAGCAGAAATTGTTGATGTCGTGAAACGAGAACTTATGTAAATATAGATTGTACCAGAGCTGGTGAAATGACTTTCGCCAGCTTTTTATTTGGTTCATCGCCATTTGCCAAATGTATTTATAATGCATATAATAAATGAGTATGATTCAGATATAGAAAGTGAGGGTAGTAAGGTATACAATTAAGCGCCAGAGCTTGTTCTTGCGCGGGCGGATGACATGCTTGCTTCACAGTATGAATTCCACGGCAGAACGAAGCTGACGAGGTGGAGGTGTTCGGAATGTTCGGCGGGGACCTCCCGGTAATGCACCAGAGCCGTAAATTGAAGCGCAAAAGGAGCGGGCGACTGCTCTCACAAACGTTTCGATGGGTGCAAACTGTACAAGATTGATTCGTTTAAGATTTCATGAATGTGCGAAAAATGTACGAAAATGTGCGTGCTGCGCGGGAGAATGTACATTCGTGAAGATAGATTTTCCATAAAGAGTGGATTTTTTAGATTCATTGACAATTAAATTAAATACATTTAACTCTCGCATGCCGCACGCTCCTATCGTAGTTTCATTTTTTGCATAATGAATACGAAAATTCGGAGGTTATTATAATATGTGTGGTATTGTTGGATATATTGGTAAAAGAAATACACAAAACGTCTTAATTGAAGGACTTAAGAAACTCGAGTATCGCGGTTACGATTCTGCGGGTATTGCTGTATTCACAGACAAAGGTCTTGAAATTGCGAAAGCGAAAGGCCGTCTAGCTAACCTTGAAACGAAGCTTGAAAATGCACCGCTTATTGGTTCCGTAGGTATTGGACATACTCGCTGGGCAACACACGGTAAACCGTCTGATGTCAACTCCCACCCGCATACGGATGACAGCCACAAGTTCTCCGTTGTTCATAACGGTATTATCGAAAACTACTTGGAGTTGAAAGAAGAACTGATCGCTGAAGGACACACTTTTGTGTCAGAGACGGATACAGAGGTCATTTCTCATCTGATTGCACGTGAATATGAAGGCGATATTGTTAAAGCCGTTCAAAAAGCGATTAGCCATATGCGTGGTGCATATGCGCTTGGAGTGCTTACAGAGTATGAACCTAATAAATTAGTTGCAGTTCGTCAAGCAAGTCCGCTTATTATCGGTATTGGCGAAGGCGAGAATTTTATCGGATCTGATATTCCTGCGATTCTCGAATATACACGTAATGTGTACATTTTGAATGACGGCGAAATGGCTGTATTGACACAGGATGCTGTCGAATTGATGACTATTGAAGGCAACTTTATTTCTCGGGAAATGATTCGTGTCGATTGGGATGCTACAACAGCAGAAAAAGGCGGTTTTGAGCATTTCATGTTAAAAGAAATTCACGAACAGCCTAAAGCATACCGCGATACAATGCGCGGCAGAATTGACGTTTCCGGTAAACACGTAGTATTGCCTGAACTTAAGCTGACTCCAGAACAAATTAAAAATATTCGCAACGTTCAAATTGTAGCGTGCGGTACAGCGTACCATGCAGGTCTTGTGGGTCGCAGTGTTATCGAGCAACTCGTTAAAATTCCAGTGGAAACGGATGTTGCCTCGGAATACCGTTACCGTTCACCCATTGTAACGCCAGAGACACTCGTTATCGTCGTGAGCCAATCCGGTGAAACGGCGGATACACTTGCAGCTCTTCGCGAAGCACAAAGCCACGGAGCGCATGTGCTTGCCATTACGAACGTAGTCGGAAGCTCAATCGCTCGTGATGCTGATGATGTAATCACAACACTTGCAGGACCGGAAATTGCGGTTGCTTCAACGAAAGCTTATACTTCTCAGTTGATTGCTTTCTACTTGCTGGGCTTGTATCTTGCTGAAGTACGCGGAACGCAAACTCCAGAGCAAATTGCTCATATCATTGCTGCTATGCAAGCATTGCCTGAGCAAGTTGAGAAGATGCTGTCCCAAGCTGATGCCATTAAAGACTTTGCAGAACAAATTTCGAAACATGAAGACTTGTTCTTCATCGGCCGCGGTCTTGACTATGCTGTAGCTCAAGAAGGATCGCTTAAGCTGAAAGAAATTTCTTACATTCACTCTGAAGCTTACGCAGCAGGTGAATTGAAGCACGGAACGCTTGCTCTGATCGAAGACGGAATTCCTGTTATTGCACTCGCAACACAAGAAAGCGTCCTTGAGAAAACAGTAAGCAATATTAAAGAAGTAAAAGCGCGCGGCGCTGAAGTTATGGCAATTACATTCGAAGAGCACGTTGCTGGACTGCTGAAATCTGTAGACCAAGCATTTGCAATTCCTAAAACATTGCCGATTCTTACTCCAGCACTTGCTGTAGTACCACTGCAATTGCTCTCTTACTACGCATCCCTCGCTCGCGGCAACGATGTGGATAAACCACGTAACTTGGCGAAGAGCGTCACTGTGGAGTAAAGGGAAGTAAGTTGTTGAATGATTGTGTGATTCTTTACAATAAAGTCTTGTTCTGAACAATAAAGTTATGTTCTAAAGTAGGATATTGCAATAAAGTGTTGTTTTATTATCCAAACAAGAGATATTGAACTACTAGAAAAGGCCCGATGATGCTTATTGGATCATCGGGCCTTTTTATGAAGGAGCCATTAAATGTCGGGGACAATCGGTACACGGGTAAAAAGGATACGCAACTTAAATGAGATGACACAAGTTGAGTTCTCGTCATTATTAGGAATTTCACAAGGGCGGTTAAGTGAAATTGAGAAAGATATTACGAAGCCATCAGCTGAAACGTTAATTGCACTAAGAAAGAGATTTAAAGTTGATTTAAACGAACTTTTAAGCGATATAGATTAATGGAAACAAGGAAATAAAGTTGGAAACCAACAAATAAACATGGCAACTGATTGTTCAGAGACATTAAAGTTGGTAACTATACATCATAGTTGGTGACTCTTACAAAGAGTTTGTTCTCTTACATCATAGTTGTTGCCTGAGCTTATAATTAGATCTGAATAAACCCTAAGAAACAGTCCCGAAGTATATTAATTAGAAATATTGAAAAGCGAGCATCCCAGTTTCTTATCGTAAAGTAAACAGCTACTATAAACAGTATTATAGTGAGAAAAGCACCAATATCGTGGTTTGTTAATAGAAGGACAATTAATAGTAAGGCTAAAATTCCTGCTACTTTAAGGGCACCCTCTGCATTTTCCAAGGATTTGAATTCTTCCGCCCGTCTCTGTTCCTCTTCTTTAGCAATTAGCTCAGCTTTTCTTTTATTCTCGAGTTCTGCCTCCAGTCTCTTCTTTTCTTCAATTCGCCGGTTAGCTTCTGCGATTTCCTCTTGCAGTTTTGATTTTCTTATTTCCACATCCTCTTTAGATTCCTTTACAGGTCTGTAATATTGTTTTGCTTGTTGCTGTAAACGATCTTTATTATCTTGAGCTCTCCATTCATCGTAGAGTTCACTCCAATTTTCATTGCTCATGTTGTCACTCCAATATTCATGTTTCGCTGCAGTTCTGATCCGTCCCCTTGTTTGCTTCAAAAACCAATCGTACCTCTTTACTATTTATTCTACAGCATTTTCTACTTTTGAGGCACTTATTTGTCATCAATAACTCAATAGCAAGGACCATTGATATAGCCATTAAGCTTACTCTTTGGTGTTTCCTTTATTTTTGTGAGATGAGAGTATGTTATCACTCCCCCATCACCTATCAGGTCCTCTGTATTCGTTCAATTGACAACAGCTTAACAGAATACTGTTAAAAAAATCCGTTATTTATTTAAAATACATAATGCTCAATGGGAAAGTAATAAATAAAGGGGAAAATCAAAATGAAATTATTTTCAGAATTTTAATGTACGGAATGCGGGTTCGCAAGATTAGGACCGGATAAAAAAAGGAAGTTATCTACCAGTAGATTTGATTCCGTAAACCGGGCAAATTATGCGATGAAAAATTCGAAGAGTTACATAATAATGAAATTGTTTATTTGACACAAATGGCAAGAGAACAAGGTGTAGGTACTGTTTTTTAAGACTCAGATTAAAAGAACAGTTTGGGAAAGTAAATCTCCATCAATCACGATGCTTAGCAGAAAGTCCTGTCTTTTTTGTGAAAGAGTAACCAATTCTTTTTCTCTGGGCGATACTCAGATAGCAAATGGTTTGAGCAGCATTTGCCACCTCCAATAGGACGAAATGGAATGAAGTATAACACGTTAGTGAATAGAAGAAATCAATTTTTGATAATTTATCGGGATAATTCAAAGGCTGCACAGACGGAACTTAGAAATTATATGGAAGTAATTATACATGGCTGTACACTCATGATTTTCTCTGGTTGAAGAAATACCAGCCTGGTATCCGAAAAAGGTTAAGCAATCAAAAAAGGAAGACAACATTAAACAAATCATTGGAACAGAGAAGGGAAGAGCTTTTAATGTCAGCAGAAAATAAAGTATTAGACTTCTATGGGTGCTTCGGCAACACATCGACAGAGTTTAGCGTAACTATAGCTGATCCGATTGAACATTCGCCTGCGTAAAAGTTCGGTAATGCCCACGTTATTAAAAAATAACGTACTCTAGTATGCCACTAATTTTCAGTTTACTTTTCTGTGGAGTAATTAAATTAACATTTTTTTATATCGAATTGTAATATTAAAATTACCATAAAGTGTTCATTGACTTGTTGCGGAACCCCGTATATTATACGAATAATATTAAAATTAATAATCTAAAGGAGTTTTTTAATTGTTTAAGCGTTCTGTATTGGCTTTTGCGTTGGTTTTAACGATAACCGTTGGTGGAGTTAACTTGACGAGAGCTTCAGCTGATGAGATTTCACAGATGAAGGCTAAATCAGATTTCGAAAAAGTAAAAAACTGGCAAGAACAAGTTTCTCCTGTTGTTAGTGATGAAATAAAAAAAGAGTTTTCGGAAGATGCGGACGCTTTTTTTGACCAAGCTGCTTATTATTATGACATCAACGATACGGACAACCAAAAGGTTGTGTTCATCGTTGATAAGACAGACACGAAACAAATGCAGGACATTCGCAAAGACCTTGAATCCGCATTAGGCACTAAAGTTAAATTTAAAACAGCAAAGCATAATCCTAAATACCTTCGTGATACAACTGATGATGTGGCAAAGTATGTAGATAAACTCACAACTGAAGATCACCAAGTGGGCTACGATTTGCAAAATGAAACAATTACAGTTAAGGCAAATTTGACTGCTGAACAAATCGCTAACTTAAATACAAAGTTCCCGGATGTACTTACTATTACTAATGACCCGGTTAAAGCAAGTACCACTAGTCATACTCGTGATTATCCTTTTAATAACCTTGGCGGCGGTATTCAAATTGGTATTGATAATGTAGGTAATTCTAATCTTGTAGATTATGAGCAATTTACTTCGGGATTTATCGCAGTTAAAAACAATCAGGCTTTCATGGTTACCACAGGGCACGGTCTTAAACATGCATCGTCAACAAATTCTACCTATAATGCCATTAACGGCGGATCAACATACGGTACTAGAATGATAGGCTATCAACACTGGAGTGGATATAATGCTACTTCACAATATGATCTAGGCTTGATTCGACTAACCAATACAGCAGACTGGGTAAACTCTAGATTTTATACAATGAACAATGGTGGGGATATTGATGGGCAATTGACCCACTGGATTTCCTCAACCGATGTCGTTCCGGGTCTTGCAGTCAATAAGTCAGGGAACATGACGGGTATTACTGGTGGATATGTAAATCAACCAATTCTTTATGTAACTTATGGTGATAGTTTTAGTGTTAAAACTATTGAAATTCCTGTAAAGGATGGTCTTGGATTTGTAGGAAGTAATGGAAATCAGTATATGTGTGCAGGTGGGGATAGTGGTTCTACTGTTTATACTGCAAGTGGATATAAGTTAGTAGGTATTGAATCTGGAGGTGGGATTGAATATCTGGATGCTCAGAAAAAATTAGACTTGTTTGAAACGATGTTTGCAACACCAGCTTATGATATGCAGAAATTTTTTTCCTCAGCCTTCGATCAGTACACTTCCACAAATGACTCACCGCTTAGTGGTTTACAGGGTTAATAATAGTACAAGTTAATCTCGATAAGACCATGCAGAGAATGCGGATAAACATGTTGTACCTAGTGTGATCTAAACAGGCTGCCGAAATTGTCGGTAGCCTTTTAAGCAAATGGCAGGTAATTCATGTGGTAAAATGATTGCTCTAGCGAACGGGCAGATTAATTAGTATAAATAAAAGTCGATCCTCGTTTAACTTCCATAATTTAACTCGCAAATAATTATGACAATTAAATCATTAGGAGGAAACTCATTGAAAAAATTGTTATTAATATTCATTATAGTAATTGTTACAGGATGTTCATCAACAGCCAGTAGAGTCGTTCCGATTCATTATAAGGAAACAATTGGAGACTTAGCATACGAGATTCTACTGAGTAAAAAACAATTCGGATTGAATGATGAAATCGCGGTATATGCAAAGGTTACAAATATAGGTAAAAATTCGATAAGTTATGGATCAGGCAGTTCCAGTTGTCCGAATAACTTGTTGATACAGATTGTTAATAAAAATTCAAAAGAGTATTTAAACGCTAAATTAGAATTGGACGCAACTCGAAAGGCTTGTTCGACGGACATCAACAGTTCTGAATTAAAACCCAGTCAAACGATTGATCAAAAGTTAGTTTTTGTACCGATGAGTGGAAAAAACCGTGCAGACCCTGGCACTTATGACGTAAAGGTTTCGCTTCCTCTCAAAAGACATAGTGCATTTCTTGCTGATAAACCCAAGTTGTATCCTAGCGTAAAAACATCGATAATCATCAAATAAACGGGAAACGATAGCATTAACAAAGCGTCAGTCTATGACTTTATTTTCTCGTTCATGGTTGCCGCTGTTTCGATTTTTTGGGTCAGTCAAATACTTATTCTTTGAAGAATAAGTGCTTAGAGCGGACGCGCGATAAGCGCGTTGTTACCAAGTCTGATATACTGGCATTTTAACGAATCCCTCCTGCAGTAGCAGTCTTGGACTTTATTTTCCATTCCGATGCTGCCGCTGTTTTTATATTGGAGTCAGTCTAAAACTTAATATTCGGAGTCTGACGGTTAGCAATTCAAAGATACGCGTAGGATCAGCAAACCCAGTTTAAAACTTTATTTTCTTTGGACAGTTGATACATACATTGATTCCTGGATCCGGTGTTAGCATGCCGTTCCTGCAGTTGTTAAACTTTACTACACCGTGCCACTACGAGAGAAAGGACTCACCTTTGAGGTGAGTCCTTTCTCTATCCATGTTTGCCCTATTGTTACTAATAAATAATCCACTGTTCATACTATTGGAAGTCGAATAAAACGAGTTGGAAATAAATGGGTATTGTGGAGTTGGCTGTAGCCTAGTAACAAAGTAGTTTATTAATATCAATAGATCGAGGGATGAGATTCTGATCAAAAGCGCCGTAATACAGTGCTAATAGAAAAGAGGGCAATGATCCTAGCCATCAGACTAAAGACGAAAACGCCACTGATTAAGTAGGCGTTTTTAATTTTGCCTCGAAGGGAGGTGAGAACCTGAAGTTTAGTAAAGTGCCAAGCTTGATTAAACGAGAGCACGGACTGAGTGTATAGAGTAGTACTAAGGTCACCGGTCTATTAAAGATATTGGAAGGTATGCCCATATAAGTTGTCGAAATATAAAGAAAAAAAGAGTATTAGACTTCATGGGGGGATCATGCTTTGTAATAAAACTATCTTATAGGCACCTTATTTTTGGTGAACAGCCTAAACGATCAAGAATGTGATTTAGCGTGTGGTGAAATAAGGAGTAAATAAATAGCCGCTCGATGATGCTAGTAAATTTACGGAAACATTATTGATAAAAAATTGGTTTTAACGGAGGGCTTTAAACTATGATTCCAGCAAAGCATTCTAACAGATATTTTTATCATTTTACTCATATGGACAATATTGAATCAATTATTGATAATGGTCTAATTTCAACGAACCAAAAAAATTCAAGAGGAATAAGCCATGTCAATGTGGCTAATGAGAATATTCAAATAAGAAGAAGTAATACTCAGGTTCCTTGTCATCCACATGGAAATATACATGATTATGTTCCCTTTTATTTTGCAGGAACAAATCCAATGCTACTTTCTCTTTTAAATAATAAAAATATAGATCAGCCATATGTAGTATATTTGGCTATATCCATTGAGAAATTAAATGAAAATCACGTAATATTTACGGATGCTTCAGCGAATACACATAATCTTCCTAACTTCTATAGTGATCCACAGCACCTGGATAAGTTAAACTGGTTACAAATTGATTCTAAAAGATGGGGCACTCCACGAGCTGAATTGAATGCGAGAATGGCTGAAGTTTTAGTTCACAATAATGTACCGTTGGATTGGATAGAAAGTTTCATTGTTTTCAACAAGTTATGTAAGGAACGAATTGAAGGTCTTTTTAAGGAAAAGGGATTGGAAAAGCCTAAGGTCACTTATGAACCATTTAATGATACACGGTTTTATTTCACGAAATTCTTCTTTAAGGATAGTGAGAACTTTAAGGATAGACATAATGAAACACTTGTTACAGGTCCAAATAGCTTGAAAGAACTGTATAATGAAATAACTGATGATATAATTGAAAGAAGATCGCAGGAAAGACCCTTCAATCCTTCATTTAAAGATGTAAAAGATGCGCTTATTAAAATTAAAAACAATTTTTGTATTATTGAAGAGTTGAGAGGTATATATGAATTAGAGACAAAGAATGATGCTCATAGGAATATGGTTTGTGAACATACAAAGGATGTAGTGGGAAATTTAGACTCAATTAATTACTTTGATGGACTTGATGATCAGGACAAAGCAATTGTGAAGCTTGCCGGATATTTTCATGATATAGGGAAAGGACCAAAAACAAAGTGGAAGGATGGGGTGCAACCTGCTTATGCTGATCACCCTGCTGATTCTCTAAAGATGATGGAGAGAATACTTATTGAAGAATTCGAGGATTTATCAGAATATGAAATTGACTCAATTTGTTTTCTAGTGGGTTACCACGATATCATTGGTGACATAATAAATAATGGAAGAACCAAGAAAGAATTAATAGATCTTAATAAATCTGGTAATGATTTAAATATGCTGGCAGCTCTATCACTAGCAGATATTAAATCAATAAACTACACATGGTATTTTACTACGAAGATGGGGATTCCTAATCTTATTAAAAATGTACTAAGCTAATAAAATCTATAAATACCGAGGAATTATTATTATTACCTTTTGTTTTCTTTAGTAGTTGTGAAGGGAGTGTGAATAGTGTTAGAGTTTGTAACTGGTGATTTTTTCGATTATAAAGCTGATATTCGCGTAAACACTGTGAATTGCGTAGGAGTAATGGGGGCAGGGGTTGCACTTGCATTTAAAAATAAATATCCTCAAATGTTCAACGATTATGCACTGGCTTGTAAAAATAAAAAAGTTGCGCCAGGAAAGCCACACGTTTGGATAGAGTCGGACTTACTTACAACTAGTACAATCATAAATTTTCCGACAAAAGTTCATTGGAAAAACCCTTCTGAATACGAATATATTGAAAAAGGTCTGATATGGTTCAGGGACTTCCTTGTTGAACATAAGGGAGCAACTGTTACACTACCTGCATTAGGTTGTGGACACGGTGGCCTTAACTGGGATATTGTTAAAGATATGATAAGTAAGTTTCTAGGTGATCTCGATGCAAAAATTTTTGTTTTTAATCCCACGAGTTCAGTAGAAAATCATAAAAATAAGAATTGGGTTAATGAACTTATTAAACATCATGTAGTTACAATTCTTCCAAATGATGAGTTGTACCCAAGGGAAATTGCAGGGCGGGCGGCTCATAATGTGTACTGTATTGGTAATACTGCTTTATTGAAGGAAATGAAACTCTCGATTTTAGTTAATGCAAAGTCTACCGAAAAAGAAAGAGACTCCTTATTGAGGGTAATAAACGAAATTCCAATAGATAGTACTGTACTACTGCTTAGTTTAAGGAATAATACGGATTACGAGTTTGCAAAAACCATACTAGTAAAAGGATTTAGAGCAATCTTTGTTGTTCCTTACGGCATTCTTAACTTTGAAGTGCATAAAAGATTTCAAAATATGTGGGATAAGGATAGAATTCTAATAACTTCAATAACACAACCAGATCAGACATGGAGAGTGTATGAAAACTCAAATGCTCTAAAGTTTCGGCAAAAGCTTGCTGATGTAACACTAATAAACTCTCTAGACTTGAATGGAATTAGCTCATTATTGAAATATCTCAATAAACCATTTAAGAGTATATTTTATATAAATTATTGGTTCGATGAGCAAGAGATTTTTAAGATTCTAAATGCGAAAAAAATTGGCATGAGTATTGAAACCGGAAAAATAAAGTTAGGTCCATTATTAGGTGAATTGGAAAATAAATAATACAAATTGCTAACATAGTCGGATAAACAAAAAGCACTCATTTCTCGGAGTGCTTTTTCTAATGGGGAAGTTATGTGAACACCAGTGAAATTACTAACCTTACTGTAACTATAATTTGTATTAGGTTGGATTTTCATGGTTAATCAACTATGCTGTAACTTATTATTAAGTCCCATGAGAATCAAAAGCCTGCTACTACAATGTTCTTAACGAACCAATTAATTATATTGTCATTGAACACTGATTGATTATCCACAATCTTGGATAATCTGTCGTATCCGACCGGAGATTTATGTTATTATTTAATAAGATATAGTAGACAGAGTACGAGGGAGGGCTCGCATTACATGTCGGAAAGAACACGGATAAGCTTTTACATGTCCAGAATAAAGCGATTCGCCATTTGCTTTATAAAAGGGTAGGGGAAGATGAACTTTTAAATCGTTACCGGAAGGTAACTGGACGAGAGTCCAAAAAGGATTTGCAAGACGCACTTTCCAGGCTAGATAAGGCTAAATTAATAGAGATCGTCGAGAAAAGCGATGAGATCAGGACTGAAGATATCGATGATTGCTTTGAAGAAAATCGCTATAGTCGTCGCCCCAATTTCCGACTGTTTATGCTTCGCTCTCATGACCCTAAAAGAACCTCTGCATCGTTTATCGATGCAAATAAAGATGGTAGAGCTATTGTTACCCTCAACGAGCGCATATCTAGTTTTCAATACCCCACAGAGGCATTAAGGGGTCTAACCGCCGATCAACAAACGATGTTGAATCCCGAGACACTGGAGATCAGCTTCAAATACCAGTCGCGCTATGATTATATTGAGCCTGAAACTGAAATGTCTAACTCCATCTTTGAGCTTCAGTATGGCTTTTTATGGATTGACTTCGACAAGCGTTTTCTTAGTGTCAGCATGCCAGCGGATTCACTTGTCGGGCATGTGACAAAAGCGGTTGAACTTGCGTTTGACTGCTTTGTAACACCTATTAACATCACTAAAAGTGTAATGAATTCGGTTTTTAATACTGAATCGATGAAGCGAACAACCTTTAGCAAAGCAGACCCTACATCTAGCAAACCTGACAAGGTAACGGTTACTGATAGCAATCTTGGTAGCAAACTGGATCAGCTGAAAGAATACGAAGACTACGAATCTCCAAGCTCCGTGTTTGAGGAAGCGATAGACGAGGATGGAGAGTTCAGCTCAACGTTAGGCGTAAACTGCGATAAAGGTAAGATTTATTTAACACGACAACTTCGAGCTTCACAGATGCGTAATTGGGGTCTATGGCGAATCGGGCAGCTCATTGGTCGGATTAATTCAATTTACGATAATGGTGAGATTGATGAACTGTTTGAGTCGTTCGGTCTGGAGGAAGATGTTGATCTTGCCGATTTCGCATATGGCAAAGATGAAAAGGCTGCGATCATTCAAGTGATGAAGGCTATTGTTACCTGTAAGAAAAAGAAAATAGACAGCTTTAGGTTAACAGAACAAATCCCAGAGAAACTGGTTTCAGCATTAAAAAAGCATGCATTATTGATGCGTTATCAGCCATACTGTGAGGATTGTGGACATCATGCGGATGTTACCTGCCAATCATGTGGAAAAACGCAGTTGCTTGAGATCACTTCGAGAAAAGGGAAGAATCCTGTGGTAGCATGCTCATTTTGCCTTGAACATCTAGCTGAAGATCAGGTTCGATGTCTTATGAATCATAAGATTCGTGTTGATTCTTGGTATGATGGTGTGGTTCTTGTCCCAAAACCGTCACTTACCGAACTTCTTCAAAAGCTAATTAATAAATACTTTCATACGGTGGGGTTCTCTGTTACTGAGGAATCTTTTCATATTCATAAAAACACCGTTCACTACGCTGGCAGGCAAGTGACGAAGGTCGTATATAAGATTCAAGAGTTGGAGCAGTTTAAGCAGGTCTGCGAGCGTAAAATAACACAGAAACGACGCGATGAATTGGCTGAGGTCCTCAGCCTCTTGAAAGAAAAGTGTTCCAAGCATAGTCTTGAGGGTTGTGCTGCATGCCAAAAGGAAAAAAGTGTGCGCTGTGTTATGAAGTCATTTGTTACTTTTACAGATCACAAACTCCATCCACATCATGGCCAGGAGTTTGGAGATGTTGCTTTTACGATTAAGATGCTTGACATGGATGATGCGGTTTTTGTTGGTATTGCAAAAAGTTACGAAAAGAAGCCTATTAACATGAGCAGTGATAAAGGTAGGGAAATGCTCCAGCAATTTGTGGATAAATGCGGTGACACATCGGTACATGTTTTAGGCTTAATTGTAGCTGGGGAGCTCGATCAAGGTTTGACCGCACGGCTAGTTGAACTCGCTCGACTGTATGGTAAGAAGGTTGTTATGTGGACTTATGAAGAGCTTATGTCGGCAGTGGACTTTACGATTCGAAAGTACGGTCTCACAGTTGAAGAGGTCCTAGAAGACCTTAAATCTGATAGCAAGAAAAGATCCCGTGGCAGAAAAAATGCCAGCTAATAGTGGTCCAGCGGCGGCATAATAGAAATAATGAGCTTAATGCTCATAAAGAAACAAGAAGGTCCCTGCATACGTGGCAGGGACTTTCTTGTTTTTGGTTCAAATAAAATGTAGGAAGGTTCGGATCGAAAAGCCAATGGAGCTATTGAAAATGATCTTGCTAAACAGCTTTTTCATACTCTAATATGTGGTAACACCAGCGGATGCTATCACCAAGTGCCTACCACTCTAGGATGGATAAGTGACTTAAGGCCTATTTCCCATTATTTGTGTAAAATTTTGAAAACTCTTTAATAATTATTATATATTCCTTATGCGATCTTGTTATCCTAGAATTCAAGTCAATTTTAACTTGTTTTTTTGTCGAATATTGTATAGAAATAAATGAATTGATAGAACTATATACATTAATTACTAGAATGTGACATATTTTAGAAGAGAAACTTAACTAAGCTTCTCAGTTGGCTGGCCAGCCTTATGGAACTCAAAATAAGATTTAGGGAAGGAGATTGAAAAAATGTCTAAATTAAAGAAGAGAATTATCTCAAGCGTGGTTGCTATTGGTACACTGATTTCTTTAACTCCATTTGTTTTTGCAGCAAGTGGTACGTACAACACTTCATATGACATGACAGGTGGAGTATATTCTAAATCTACCTGGAGTCCCAGTGGTCCCTCTAGCTTTGAGTTCTTGATGTCTCCTACAATTGGAGTATCCGGCGCAAATATTGGTATTTACCTACAGAAAAGTGGAATTTTGGGATATAGTGATGTTGACTCAACCCAAGTTTCTTCCACTTCCTTTTCTGATAGTACTTTACATGGATCGTCGGCAGGTACCTACAGATTTTATTTAAGGGATTGGTCCGGTTTTCAAAATACTGGGGATTTGACAATGAAATATTCATGGTAGATTTTTATAAAAAAGTCAAAAAGGCCTACATGGCCTTTTTGACTGCTTTTATTAGTCCAAAAGAAAGTAGGTAGAATAAATGATTGGTTATACGTTTGATTTTCATCCACTAACATTTATTGGAGCTTATTTGATTATTGTTCTTATAGTGTTCATAAGGTTTTATATATCTAAGAAAAATATTTCTTCGAAAAATAGATCTTACATATTGTCATTTATATTCTACATTCTTTCGCTTTTTAAATTTACTATGCTACCAATAACATATTTGTATGCCGGACATAAGGTTCATTATCCGAATTTATATGATAACCTGATTCCGTTTAAGACTATTGTAGGTGCGTTTCAGCATGGAAATTACATACAGAATTTCGGCAATGTGCTTCTGCTTTTACCACTACCCATACTTTTACAATTGGTATCCCAAAAGAGCTACTCATTTCTAAGAACCTTCATAACATGCTTTATTGTTTCTTTGTCTATTGAGATAACTCAATATATCATCGACTTATTAACCCAATATCCTAATAAAGTGGCAGACATTGATGATGTTATTCTTAATGTTTTCGGTGGGATACTAGGCTGGTTTGCATATAAAGTCTTGATAGACTTTGGTTTTTTTGTAAAATTCAAAACTTTATCAGAATCTTTCTATAAACGTAGAATAAATACACGTTAATGGGCCACTTCATCTTGGCCTACAGGCATTCCAATACTCTTTTACATTGAAGATTTAGGTTGGCGGTACCCCATGTAATAGTAATATAATGAAGGGAGTATCCGTATCCGTTAGTCTAACTGCTGTTTCAAGAGCCACTCCTTTGTCTCTTTCATGCGATACAAATTTCCGATTGATGTAAGATTGATGCGTGAGGCGATCAATCATCGCTGCGGTCATGATGGGATCTTGAAAGACTTCCCCCCAGCGCTCAAAAGAGAGATTGGTTGTAATAATCGTAGACTTCCGACCGGCACGAAGGGATAGATGTGTAAACAAGAGCTCCGAGCCTTCTTTATTGTATAATAAATTAACTTATCTGAATATTTTACTCGTAATTTCTATCTGAATAAAAGTGGATATAATTTGATTTAAATGCTTCGTCCTTGAATCTAGGGACGAAGCATTCGTGCTTTTTAGGGGTGTTGAATATTCAATTGAATGTTCAAATGAAGGGTTATTTTGATAAAAAAACGATTGATTGGGAGGATTCTCTAATGATTAGAAAGGGACAGCCACAATGGAAAGTTGAGCAAAGGAGATTAAAAGAAGGACGGGGGCAGGGGCACGGTGTTGATTATCAACCATACATTAAAACGTATGATTTTTCTTCAAAGGGGGTTCGGACACGTTCATTAGGTTGGAAGACGGGAAGACACCATCATTTTATGTCACGTGATGAGTATCACTATTTTCTCACATTGGAGTTTTCTGATCGTGTCGTTGATATTCGTGAGCAATATCCCCTCTTACCTAAAGAAAGAACCATTGAAATCGCGAAGGAATTAAATGTCTCTCATCCAAGTGATGATAATGGAGATCCAGTCGTTATGACCACTGATTTTAACATAACAGTTCTTGGAGAGCATAGTCCAGAAGATTTGCAAGATGTTATTCGTACTCTCAAGCCTTCTTTAAGTTCATGAGTTACATTTCTCCGATGTACTACAGCGTACACCTGGACTATAATGTGCTATTCGGCGGCGGGAGCACTTCTCAATATTTGATTGGTCTTGCACTTATTGCTGGAGTTGCGGTCGTGATTAATACGGTCATTCACAGTCTTAAGTCTGTACGGGCAAAGGATGCGGGCAGCGCAGCTGTTCCGTCAATTATGATGTAGTGTTACTGGGGAATTATGCTTTTGTATAAGCCTTGGATGCTGTATCCATACAGCTTTCTGATTGATGGGTGAAATAGGAAGAGTTGAACTGTGTATTCAGAAGGAATGGAACCCATATTGTAGAGAGAAAAACCTATTTGTATAAAATATCCTAAAACGGATATTAATATACTATGAAATTATTAAGGAGTGATTTTTATAGATAACAAAAAAGTACTTGGAATTGGTCAAGTTACAGAAAAGGGGGTGGAATTCAAAGAGCTTTTTTACTCATGTGATATTGCGATTAAAAAACGATGGTTTGAGCAAGCACGTGTTAATGGTCCTTGGATTGCTTTCGTTATTTTTGATCAGAATACACCGGATAAACTTTTACTTATTGAACCATTCAACCATGAGCCGATTACGTGTTATGCAATTAAAAGGATTACAGAATCCGCATTAAAGCTAGAACGCTACTTTCAAAGTATTCAGCAGCTAAAAACAGCCCGCAGCTATTCCAAAAGTTTTTCTAAATATAATCATAGGCAAAAAAGAGATGACATGAAAAAGCAGTAGTTGATGTAAATTAATAACTTCCCTGGAGGTATTTTTATTGGAGTGGAAAAGCAGTGTTGAGAAGTTTATTACTAATGGAAGTTATATCAAGATGTTAGAGAATGAGAAGAAGCTAAAGCTGCTTCGTAACCAAATTAGTGATTATCAATCAACTACTGGTCAGAAGCGAATGCATTGGCATACTGAAGGTGTAATAGGTATTTTTGAGAGTGTTCGCGTATTTAGTAAAGATAGTATTGAAGTAAAAGAATATTTAATGCAATTGGGCATACTCCCATTAGTTACAACAATCAGTTGGAGAGTATTGACACCTAAAGAGCAGTTGCAAGTAAAACCATATGTGATTAAATTACCTCCAAAAATGAAGTTTTCTCCAGCAGGTGGGCTAAAGGAAGATTCTCAAAAGTTAAACAGATTTGTTTTGCAATATGGAGAAGACAGTGTTTCAGAAAAAGTAATGCTGTGGAAGCACACAAAGAGTAATTTTGAGCAATTGCTAAGGGAGTGGAAATTAATAAAGGCTCATATATTACTCGATTTACAGAATAACAAATCTATTCGCTTTGATTTCGGTTCGATAATATGTACGCCTTCAGATCCGATTTTAAGGGGAATAGATGTATATCAAGTATTAGGCGAAGAGGTAATTATGAAGTATGGCACTATTAATTACGAAAAGCTACTACCTTATATGATTCGAGGGATTATAAGAGAAAAAGAAATTTTAAAATATCGAAAAGTAATAGATGTAAGACTTCGATACATGCTGATTGGGTATGAAAAATTTAACCGGAGAATCGATTTTTATTATCAAAAATTAATACAGATGTCTAACTTGAGAGGAGGGTCGTAAATATCTAACAATTCGATATTTAACATTAGTAGTATCAATATATTGTGTCGAATGATGATGGATGTTACACTATATAGTATATAACGTTCACCGAGAAGGCACATACATAACCGTATGTGCCATTTTTTTGTTTGATTAGCACTAAGCTATATTCTAGAGGGAGTGATTCTTATGTCTATCCAGAAGCAGATACAAAAAAAGGTTAAAGAAGGACGTGGACAAGGGATAGGTAAGGATTATCTACCTTGGTTTACTGCAAAGCAGGTGTCATCTAGGGGGAAAACATTTAGACCGAAGGGGATTAAGACAGGCCGAGAGCATTTGTTTTTGTCTGAGTGGGAGTACTTTTATTTTTTACTCACGGATTGGTCAGGGCGAGTTTTTGATATGAGAGAACAGTATCCACTGCTAGACTCAGATTTAATGGATATTAAGGAGACCATTCAAATTGCAAAGGAGTTAAATGTAGATCATCCTATAGAGCCGAAGATAAACGATCTGAAAGTTATTACAACAGATTTTCTTCTGAAGTACCCAGATAATTCTGAAGTTGCGGTTTCTTTTAAACCCTTTAGATTGATTACCCCTAGGGAAGTAGAAAAAATGGAGATAGAACGGATCTATTGGGAAAGCAGAGGAGTACCTTGGGAGCTAGTTACAGATAAAGATATTCCTGTGATCTACGCGAAGAATGTAGATTACGTTCATAGTGTATATGATTTAACAGGCCATCAAATTAGTGAGAGTACTATTGCAAAGGTAAAACGTTTAATGGAGCCGCAGTTATTAAAAGGAACGCGAGGGCTAACTGAGATTACAAATGAGATTGATGATAAATTGGGGCTTCTACCTGGTAATAGCTTAACTATTTCACGTCATTTAATTAGTACAAAGAAATGGATCATTGATATGGAGCAACCCATCATTCCCTATAAACCGCTGCTTATACAGGAGATCCCAGTAATTAAAACATTGGAGGCCGATTTCAAATATGCAAACTGAAATATATCGAAATAGTATTTTAGAAGTATGGCCCGATTTAGCGGAGGCAAAGGAACTTGAAGTAATTGAGCCGCAGCTACTTCGAGTTCTATGGATGAGTAATAAAACACTTGTAACCATAGATATACGGGATAAAAAAGCTCAGCCAGAAATCCAAAGTCGCGAAATAGTTGAACACGAGATACAAGAAGGTAATATTCAGATTACGGAATACTTTATTCCTAGAATCCAATTGCCTGATGAAAAGTTAAAACCCAAAGACATTGAGATTCGCAACAAGGTATGGGGTTATATTGAGCCTATTATTTCGGGTGAAAACACAAAGGACATTTTTAATAAGAGGTTGCGAGGAATCATTATTAATGACATTAGTGACAGATTGAATATATCAAGAACGTCAATAAGAATTAATTTAAGGAAGTTTTGGCAAAGGGGAATGACTGAGAATGCTCTATTGCCTGACTATCCAAACAGTGGTGCAAGAGGAGAGAAAAGGAGTGGACTAGGAAAAAAGTTGGGTCGCCCAAATCAGGAAGGTAAAATGGATCCAGACCTAGTAGGTGTTAATGTTACAGAAGAAATGAAAAGAGATAAGTTCAGGCCAGCCATCCAACGATGGTACAACAAACGAGATAAAAAAACGCTATACGGAGTTTATGAGCTTATGTTGGGGGCGTATTTTAAAGCAGGAATTGATGCAGTAGAAGGCATTATTCTGAAACCTGAGCATGAGCGGCCAACCTTTCGTCAGTTTTATTATTGGTACCGAACTGAAAGAGATATTAAGAAGGAATATAAGGGACGTAATGGTCAAAGGAAAGTGAATTTGAAATATAGAGAAATTGATGGAACGTTTGATGGACAATCATTTGGACCAGGCTCTCTATATCAAATTGATGCTACTATTGGGAATCTATATTTGGTTAATAGAAAGAATAGAAACTTTCTAATAGGCAGACCTGTCATTTATTTTGTAGTAGATGTCTTTAGCCGATTAATCGCAGGATTGTATGTTGGTTTAGAAGGCCCAAGTTGGATAGGAGCAGCTCTTGCTCTAGAAAATGCAGCCTCTGATAAAGTAGAGTACTGTAAACGATTTAACATTGATATTACGCCTGAAGAATGGCCTTCAATCGGACTTCCTGAGCGGCTAACAACCGATCGCGGTGAATATGTCGGGAATAAGCCAAGTCATTTAATTAAGACGCTTAACGTAAAGATAGAGCATTTACCTGCGTATCGCCCAGATTGGAAACCTTTTGTAGAGAAGCAATTTGATGTTAGCAATGAAACCTATATTAGATGGGTCCCCGGGGCGATCTTGGAAAGAATGAGGGAGCGTGGTGAACAAGGGCCTATAATGGAGGATTTGCTGGACATTCATGAATTTGAAACGATACTAATTGAATACGTTAGGTACCACAATCAGCACTATCTAACCTCATATAAAAGAAATGATGCAATGATCGCTGATGATGTTGCACCGACACCATCAGATTTATGGCACTGGGGGAGGAAAAATAGTCTGGGTACTTTAAGGTCTACCAACAAGGAAGAACTTTGGATTAATTTGCTGCCATCGAGGAAGGGACGCTTTACCGCTAGCGGGATAAAATTTAACAAAGAAATATATACATGCAATACTGCTGAAGAAGAAAGTTGGCGATTTAAAGCTAGAAATGGAGAAAGAATTAACGTTGAGTATAGCTTCGACCCACGCAATACATCCAAATTGTATCTTAGACATGAAGATGGTTCTATCGAGGAATGTTACAGATTAACCGAACAACACACAAAATTTATCTCACGTAGTGTAGAAGTGCGATGGGAAGAACAGCTTGATATTGCTGCATATGAAGCGAGGATGGCGAAAAAAGGTAAGTCTGATAATACCGAAAGTAAACTAAACCTAATAAATAAAGTTACTCAGCAAGTAAAGAATGCAAAAGCTTCGACATCTGACTCAGAGGTCCAGCAGACGGATGTTAAGCTCAATCGTAATAGTGCACTTCAAGAAGAGCGTGATAGAAGAAGAAGGAAGTTTGAAGATTCAACTGATAAGCCACAGCAAGCAAAAAATGTTGTTCCACTTAAGAGAAAAGATAGTGGAAGTTATATACCCCCAATCGATCATTCAGACTTGCTAAGGCAAGTTCTTGAAGAGGAGGACTAGGATGATTGTACGAAAACCTTTACGTGGAAGAGTCGAATTTGCTGAATATAAAGATCCTGGAATTAAAGACTATCAAGGGTTCCCATTAATCGAAGCTTTGCCAGAAATACTAGATGAAATGGAAGCAGCTAAAAAAATTAAAATTCTACATAAATTTGACTCTAACGAATTAATTCTATCCCCAAGTAGACGTAAACACTGTGTAGAGCGTCTCTCCACCTTTATTATCCCATTAAATACACACCTAGATATAGAACAAAAGATGTCTATCTTTATCCGAAAAGGATATCTATCCCGTAATATCACCAATGCAGACAATGTACGTCGAATGCGGTATGCAATGATGCATTTTAAAAGACCAGATATAGCAGAGTTAGAGAAAGAAAAACTAAATATTCCTCTACCAACAAGTTCTGGACTAGGAATAATTGGGATATCAGGGGCTGGCAAAAGTTCAGGAATCTCCAGAATATTAAACATCTATCCACAAATTATTGTTCATGAGAAGTATGAGTTAAATCAACTCGTCTGGATGAAACTTGACTGTCCTGTTACCGGCACAATTAAGCAACTGTGTTTGAATTTTATACATGAGATTAGTGAACTTATGGGGGGAATCAATTACAAGGATTATGAGGGATTTAATACTGACGAATTAATTAGGGCTATGTCGTCACTTGCCCTTGATCATCATCTAGGAGTATTAGTTATTGATGAAATACAATACTTAAATGAAGTTAAATCAGGTGGACAAGCTCTCATGCTCAATTTTTTCAATACACTGATAAATACGATTGGTGTGCCTATCGTATTAATTGGAACTCCGAAAGCCCGTCATTTGTTTACACAAGAATTTCGTAATACCAAACGTATAACTGATCAAGGAAGTGTGGACTGGGATCGTTTAAGTAAAGATAAAGGGGATTGGGAAACACTACTAGATTATATATGGAATCATCAATGGACCTTACAAAAGGCTGAATTGACTCCAGAGCTTGAGGAAGCCATGTATTATGAGACTCAAGGAATACCGGATCTGGTAATTAAGATCTTTAAGGAGTCACAAAAGAGAGTTATCGGAAAGGATGAATTAATTACAACGGACGTAATACACTCAGTTGCACAAGATCAATTTAAGCTGCTACAGCCACCATTAGATGCTCTTCGTAGTGGTAAAAAGGATGAAATGCTTAAGTATTTGGACATCTTTATGAATTACAAGCCGGCACAAGCTATAACACAAGAAGATAAGAAAATTTATGCTAATGAATATGGCATTGACTTGGAAGAAGTTATAAATGAACAGCTACAAGAAAAGCAGCTTGAAGAAATCATCAATTGGCTGGTGAGTGCTGATTTTTCAGAGGAGGTTGCAAGAGGAGCAGCTGTCGAGACTAAGACTACCGATCTTTACCAGTGGAAGCGCAAAGCTTTTCAAATGGCTAGTGCTAACCAGGAAAAATCGTCTGAAAAGCAGTCTAATACTCACGTCAATGAAGCTAATGCTCAGGCCACTGAGGCTGATATTAAGGCTACGGGAGCTGATACTCAGATTACAGACGCTAATTTGCAGACCACTGTAGCCTCAACAAAGAAAGCAGGTTTTAAACCAAGAGGATTGCTTCAAGTCTTAGAATCTAAGGAAAAAAATAAAAATGCAACTTTATATCAACTAATTAAAAAGGCAGGATACGTTCAAGATGTACGTTCCAGGCTAGGATTATAATTAGGAGGTAGTATGAGAATATACCCTGATGAAATTCTTGTTAGCATAATAGCGAGATATAAATTTCAGAATCATACAAGTATGAAGCAAATGGTAAGGAAGGTTTATGATCTTAAACATAAAAAGACCTCGCTAGATCTTCCCACTAACATTCGTTCAATACTTGATGTGCTTCCAAGCACTGATGAAGAAATTCTTCTTAACAATACACTATTTCCTTTGTACAAATCATTTCTATCGAGCAGCCAAGTTATAGCCATTAGAGATCAAATGCTCAATGGACCAGGTGGAGCAGTGCATTCAAAAGCTGGGTTACTGGCAAGCGTAGTTAAATTAAATGATTCGTTACGGTTATGTCCTAGTTGTCTTGTAGAAGATTTTCATAATCATGGAGAAGCTTATTGGCATAGAGAGCACCAATTACCTGGTCATTTGTATTGCCGTATTCATAAGTGCCGGTTATTAACTCAATGTTGGATTTGTAATGAATCGCTGTCAAGTAACTGTTCGAAAGAAATATCCATCTGTCCAACATTTTGCAAGTATGGTCATGACCTTACCAGTCAAATTATTGCCTGTAATAATGAGATGACATTAAAAGTCACTGAGGGAATTACTGATCTATTTAACGCAGCATTAGGTGACAGAATTCCTATAGATTTGAGAGATAAGTACTTGCTAAGGCTTACCCAAATGAACTTGTGTACGGTAAAGGGGAGAATAAAGCAACAAGAGGTATGTTCTAAATTCATTTCACTTTTTTCAAAGGATGTACTCAAAGATCTCGGTGTACGAGTACCTACTGGACCTAATAACTGGCTAGCTACCATTTTGAGAAAGCCAAGACATTCATTCCACCCGTTATTACATGTGTTGGTCATAGAGTTTCTTTGGGGAGGGATTAGCGCAATATCTCATAACCATCTTCTTCCATTTGGGATTGGACCATGGCCATGCCTAAACAAGATAGCTGACCATTATAAAAAAGATACAATAAAAACGGTAATGATAACTCGATGCTCAAAGACAAAAAAAGTGGTGGGATCATTTAAGTGTGATGTATGTGGATTTCAGTACTCACGACGAGGTCCAAATCACTCTGCTGAGGACACTTATTCTTACGGGAGAATTAAAGATTTCGGACATTACTGGAAAGAGAAAGCTGACGAGCTCCTAAAAAAGGGTGGAAGTATTCGTTCAATTTCTAGGGTATTAAAGGTGGATTCAGCAACGGTCAACCTTTATATAAAGAAAAAACAATTGCCTACAATTACTGAAACTCCTATGAGTATTAATAGCCGTGATTTTAGGCGCAAACGGTTAATTCAAACAATTAACAATATGCCAAGTAATAGCTCCTCGACTGTAAGGCAGATGAACGCGAAAGACTACATGTGGCTGTATAGGAATGATAAACAATGGCTCCAAACAGTACTGCCGAAGTCACCTAGAAGAGTAAAAGTAAGGTCGCGGGTAAATTGGAATCAACGCGACAAAAATACTGCTAATGCAATAAATGAAGCTATAGTTCAGTTGAGATTATCTAAAGACAAACCCGAGCGGCTAACTTTAGCTAGAATTGGGAATTTCATCGGCAAGCGTGCTTTATTAGAGCGGCACCTCAACAGATTACCGATATGCCAGGGGTTATTAAAAATGAATTTGGAAACGGAAGAGCAATATCAAATCCGGAGGATTGATTGGGCGTTCGAAAGAGTTAGGCAGCAAGGTAAAAGACCGGCTAGATGGAGAATTATACGAGAGGCAGGGATTCGAATATTCAAATCCGAATGTGTCGAAAAATATTTAGTACACAAGATAAACGAAGCATGCTATCTCCTAAGGGATGCATATACAGCTTAATCTAGGAGCTGATGATAATGCAAAGAGTAAGACCCTATCCGGATGAATTAGTGTACAGTGTTATTTCAAGACTACACTTTATAAGTGGTAATGATTTTGTGAGAAAATCAACAAAACAGCTTTTCGGTAATGCTGAAAAAACAGTTCATATATTATGGCCAACAAGATTGAAGTACTTTATGGATAAGATGAATGTTGAAATAAGTACGGATGAAATAGTCATGAAGCACACAATTTACCCCTATTACTCAAAATTTTTATCTAAGGATAAAAAAGATCAGTTATTAAAGGCTATGTGTGATGGCAGTAGTAGAGCAAATCCATCAGCATTTCTGGGACAAAATCATTCAGGTGCTGTTACTTCTCGACTCTACTTATGCCCGTTATGTGCCAGTGAGGATATTTCAATATTCGGAGAACCTTACTGGCATCGAACTCATCAATTGCCGGGTACAATGGTTTGCCATAAGCATAATGTTTGTTTACTGCATGAATGTCCAGACTGTAACGAACCCTTTATAAAAGGATCCAACCAAGAATTAAATATCACTCCAATATACTGCGGCAAAGGGCACTATCTATATGTAACGAAGGAGAATAGTAACGAGGACTTATTGATAATCGCACAAGAGAATAATAGATTACTCAACACGGACTTGGTGTTTACACAACGAGATATATATGAGAAATGCTTGGATTATGCAAGGGCAATGAAATATGTAAACGTTCAATCTTCAGTTATATTGTACGAGAAGCTTGTTCCTGACTTAGTGCTAAGATTTACTAAACCGTTATTGATGGATATTGGAATCTCATTTAATGGAGAGCATATAAAAGGATTTAATAAATTTTTTTGGAAGAGGGAGGTTTCCCTCAATCCTATTTATATAATTATTCTTATTTTATTTTTTGGGAAAACGCTCGAAGAGTTTTTAGTGTCCGATAGTGATGGATATGCTCCTTTTGGAAGGGGGCCATGGCCATGCTTAAACCAAGTTTGTTCAAAATATTTACAAAATACTATCGAGGCAATTGAACTGAAGAATTCAAGACAGTTTGCGAAACCGAGAGGACATTTTAAATGTACTTACTGCCAGTTTGTATACTCAAGATTAGGACCGGACAAGAGTCAGGAGGATCGTTATCAGTTTGATTTAATTCCGGACACTGGAGAGCTATGGAATTCGAAATTTGAGGAACTACTTAGTGCCGAAATTATTTATCTTAATGAAATGGCAGATAAACTTGGTGTTGGTAAGATCTTTCTACGACGTAAGTTAAAAGATAAGTTTGGCGATATTAATCTTAATAAATTGCGCCTGCTTAATACAAAGCAATTACGAAGGAATCAAGTACTTGAAATTATAAAAGAGCGACCAGGAATAAAACTGAATGAAATTACTGGACTTGATCCTCAACTAATCAAATTTCTGCAAAAGTATGATTTAGTTTGGCTTCGAGACAATGTCACCTATTCTAAAAAAGAGATAAAAGTAGAAGATCGAAGAATAGAGTTTCTTGATATCTTACATAAATACCCCCTAGCAACGAGAAAAGAGTTGTGTCAAATCAACCCCTCCGTGTATCAATGGTTGTTTAAGTATGATAAAAGCTGGATGTTAGAGCAGTTACCGGCTATACAGAAATCTACAAGGGGCCTGGAAGATAGAAGGAAACAGTTTCAACAGCTTCTGATTGAATATCCTTCTGCTACCAGAAATGAACTTAGAAAAATGAATAAGTCAAATTACACTTGGCTTAAGAAAAACGATAGTGAGTGGTTTTCTAAGAAACAACCACCTATTGAAATCAAACAGGAAATCATAATAAAAACTAGTTTAGAGAATAGAAGAGAAAAATACCTTGAGTTGCTTAGTAGAAATCCTCACTTATCTAGAGGGGAACTAAAACTATTAGATATTAATAATTATTCTTGGCTACGTATTCATGATAGCGAGTGGTTTGAGCGGCATTCACCTCCTTTGAAGATAAAAGGAATGAGTCATCCGAGAGTTGGAATTGAGGAGAGAAGAAGCTCTTTTTTAAATATATATCAGAACAATATGGGAGCAACATCTAAGGAACTTAGAAGATTATGTGGAAGTAACTATACATGGTTGCATAAAAATGACTTTCACTGGCTCAAACAGTATCAGCCTAGAGTACGAAAACATAGCCCGGAAACGGGACAGAGAACATTAAATAAATCAGTAGAACAAAGAAGAGAAGAGTTCTTAAATATGAAAGAACAGAACCCACTTCTATCAAGGACAGGATTGCAACAACTTAATCCTGGTCTCTATATATGGCTAGTGACAGCCGATAAAGAATGGTTATTTGACAATTTACCACCGAAGGTAGCAAGAAAATATAATTAGTATTCTCAAACTAATAGGACTATATATACTATATGTTAATATTTATATTGTTTTGGTCCTATAATGGGGTTAGTTCTAAGGTGGACTGTCAACAGTAAATCAGACAACTTTTTTAAGGGCGCGCACTTGCACAGGTAATGATGCAAGTATGGAATTCTCCGGTGATGATTCTACTTACAACGATAACGATAGTGCCGGGCACAATAGTTGGGTTCCTGGTAAAAAATCGCAATTATCTCCTTGTGAGTGCCTCTAATTCTCTTGGTTTCTAGCAGGATTGATGTCGTAATTCGTAGAATTCAATACATATAGGACTAACTACATTCAAACATCTGTTCATTGACATCATGTGGTCAGTGTTACGCATTAAAATAAAGAGCTTGATCCGTAAAGTGGTAGTAGCCATGAAGAATGAGTTCCAAATCGACTGGATGAATCCGCACCGTGCAGATGTCTTGGCAAAGGTCAGTAACGCCGTGAAGATGGTACACATTCGGGAGAAGATTAAGGGCGAGCAGTTGCGGTTTCTGACAAATGCGATCATTGAAGCAGGCAAAAGAAAAATATAAAGGTTGGCCAATTTGAGGCGTAGTGAGGGAAGCCGTAGGTTCTAAGCTTGCGGCTTTTCTGTAAGAGAGAAGACCATAATGTGCAGAATGGCGGTGAATGTACTTGAACATTTTTGAACGAATACCCGATAACTTTTTTTCAATCCTTTCTACGAGATTGAAACACCTCCACACAGACTTATTGTTTTTAATTTATCAACAATATAAAAGTAGTATTTACGTCATTGAGCGCGACGTGATAATAGATTATTTTGTCGAATACTTTGAAACACATCCAGTAACAACACTTGAAGGTGACGAAGAAACTGATTCGAGTGCCACTTTGCCCAAAGAAACTCGGGCTCTAGCTTTTCACTTCTTGAACAAATTTATCGAGCATGGTTGGATTGAGCTAGAACAACAACCTGACTGGTCCTATAAGGCAATTATTCCCGATTATGCGATTCGCATTTTGGATACTTTTGAAAAAATTGCTCTAGGGTATCAAATGGAGTTTCGTGGACAAGTCCTTTCCATATTTCAAAACTTAACTGGTTCAGAGGGATATAGGTATATAGCAATTCAACAAGCCTTCGAAACGACAGATGCATTGTTAAATGGACTTCGTGAATTAAATCATAATATTAAACGATATATGGAGGATATGTTAGCTTCTACAAGCATTAACGAGCTGCTCCACCATTTATTTGTTGTATATAAAGAACGTATCCTGGATACCCATTTCTATCGTCTTAAGACATCTGAGCATATATCAAAATATCGGACGCAAATAATCCGCCGAGCAGAAGATATGCTGTACAATCGAATGGTTATTGAAGAACAGGCTCAATTAATGGTAAATGACCGAATGGCAAAATCGACCCAAGAGGCAGTCCAAACCATTGATAATTGGTTAGAATTTATCTCAGCATCGTTTCGAAATGTATCTGAGCTCGAAAATGAAATTGATTCTCGGAATCAGAAATACGTAAGGGCAGCTGAACGAAGGGTGTCCCTTCTTTATAATAACTCTGGAAATCTAGCAGCTCAAATTGGTTCAATCCTAAGGTTTTTAAGTAGTTTGATTAAGAACGGGAAAGGCAAGGAGGAGCTATCGGCGAATTTTTCAAAATACATACAGCTATTCCAACAGGAAATAATGGACATTAAAAGTCCATCCGTCGTGAGAAGTGCAAATCCTAAAATCGCTCAAACTCCACTTGATGTTTTTGAAATTGATGAAGAAAAGAAAAGGCAAAAGTTAAAAGAATTAAGGGAACGTACCAAAGAAGTTAAAGCAGTAGAACAAATGAACGATTTTGTTAAAACATTGCTTAGAAATAAGCGCGATATCCATATGTCTGATTTTCCGATGGAGGACTCAGAAGATTGGCTTAATGCTTTATACACCGTTATAAGGAGCACATCGAAAAATTCAGTATACCAAATTGAAATGGAAAATAGCCCTGAGAAACTGGTTAACGTATCCGTAGGTAAGTTACCGAATATGAAGGTAAAGTTGAAAGAAGGACGATAATATGGAATGGATGAAAAAGTACGAGAGTTTAACTGAAAAAGAAAAAGAGGATTTTGCGTTAACGGTGAACCGTTTGCTAGCACAAACATACTTAGTTTACCACAATGATGACGACACACGATTATATAGATTTGCTGAAAAATATCATGAGTTGATAAAGGAGTACTTGAATATAGGCGGTTGGAAAGTATCGCTACATCGCGAATACCGAATAGTGTCAGTGTCAAGCATTCTAGAAAAGAATAGGATGCATTTAACAATTGAAGAGACACTGTTCCTCTACATTTTGCGGCATTTATACGATGAGAAGTTGCAGGAACTATCACTAGCTACCCAAATCACAATATCAATTCAAGAGTTGCAGGACAAATATGTAGCGCTTCAAGTCTCAAAACGTTTGCCAACAAAAGATACCATGAAGAAAGTTCTTCGAATATTAGAAAACCATTCTATAGTTAAGTTGGTTCAAGGTAGCTATGACAACCCGGAAAGTATTTTAGTAATTTACCCGACGATAACAATAGTCACTACTATTCAGGCAATAGAAGAATTTTACGCAAAACTACAAGAGAGGTCGAAGGATAAAGGAGATGTAGAAAATGAGGAAACTGATGAAAGCGAAGTTGATTAACTTTCACTATTTTACAAACGAGACAATTGAATTCGATGGTTTACCGACCGTCATTACTGGAGATACCGGCGCAGGTAAATCAACGATAATAGATGCCCTTCAAATTATCTTTTTGGGAGATCTCCGAAAGATTAAGTTTAATGCATCAGCTCATGAACATAAAACAGAGCGTTCATTGTTATCCTACCTTCGAGGGAAAGTAGGAACGGTTGAGAAAGACTTTTTGAGAAATACTGATTTTACTTCTTACATTGTTATTGAAATCGTTCATCAAACAAATAAAGGAGAGATCCCATACTTAGTTGGAGCGGTTTTTGATTATCAACATAGTACGCAGACTGAAACTCATTCTTTCTTTATCATTCCGAAAGTTCCGCTGTATGATGATCTATTTATAAACGGACGTACTCCAAAGACTAAAGAAGAATTCTTCCGAGAATTAAAGAAAAATAACATTTCTCATAAACCCTTCCATAATGACTTGGAAGGGTATAAAAGCGATTTAAAAACGACTCTTGGCAATATTAAAGATTCTTTTTTTACATTATTACCTAAGGGGATAGCTTTCTCACCAATCACTAATCTCAGAAACTTTGTGTATGACTATATTCTAGACCAGGAACCAGTAGATGTTTCTAGAATGCGCGATTTTATGGAGCGTATGGAGGAGCTTAACCGGCTGATTGTTCGAGCAGGGAATGAGATTACCTGGTTAAGTAAAATAAATAAACTTTTTGAGAAGTATGAAGAAATAACAAAAGGGATTGTACTAAATGACTATCTAGTCAAGAAGCATGATGTCGAGGCCGCAAATGAACAAATCAGGAGACTTAATTCGGATATAAGTTTGGATATTGAACGTCAGAATGATTGCTTGCGTAAAATTGAGTCGTTAAAAAACAGTTATTTGAAGCTTGATGGAGAAATCGGTGAGTTATACAAAGAGGTAGGGGCGCATAAATCATTAATTAAGGCTGATAACTTGCGCTCACAGATCGATTTGCTCACTTCGAACATTGCAGAACTTGAAAACCTGTTGGTGGAGTTGAAAAACAGTTCAAAAATAGAAATCAGGGAATTGAGTAAGTTAGAGCATTTACTACATCATTCAGATGCGCCAATAGAACTTACTCATTCTGTATTAGAGATAAAGCAGGCTTTTGAGGAATTTATAGAGAGTATTGCTTTTCCCCAAAACAACTCAGTTTTGTCAACAAAGTGGAGTGACGCGTATCAATGGTTAAATCAACATCTTTTCAACATGGAAAACGAGCAGAACAATGGGATGCTAGCCCTTAGCGAGTTGGATAGAACCATAAATCAACTTGAAAATAAGAATATATTATCAGAACAGTCACCTTCAATGAAATTAAAACGTCTTCTTGAGGAGCATTTGGTTTCAAACAATAACGAGCAAGTAAGGGTGGACATCTTTTGTGAAGTAATTGATGTTGTGAATGATGAATGGAGAAATGCGATTGAAGGATATTTACACACCCAAAAGTTCGATATTTTGGTGTCGCCAGGTTACTTCGGGCAGGCTCTTGAGATTTACGAGAGAATGAAATTTAGTCATAAGATTGAGAGAGTAGGTCTTGTAAATACAGATAAGTTGATATTGAAAAAGCCGGCAGCTCAGCCTGGAAGTCTCGCAGAGGAAATAACTTCAAGCATTTCATATGCTCTAGAATATGCAAATCAGCTTATGGGTTCGATTATGAAAGTTAAAGATGTTTCCGATCTCAAGAATCATACAAGAAGTATTACATCAACTTGCATGACTTACTCAAACTTTACCGCTAGGCAAATACCCAAGGAAAGGTATGAAGTTCCGTACATCGGTAAAGATGCTATTGAAGCTCAATTGAAAATTAAGAGATTGGAGAGAAAAACACTAGCGGAGCATGTCGAAACGCTCGCAAATCAAATTAAAGAGTATATTATTTTGCGTAGTTTTAGTTCCAACAAGCATGATAAATTCACTCAAATGAAAAATGAAGCGAGTAAAATGCAAAATCTAGAATCATTATCCATTCAGGTTAACGAATTGAATCAAAAATTGATGGATATTGACATGTCGGAAGTAGATCAGTTGAACGAGATAATTAATTGTAAAAAGGGTGAGGCCCAATCTATTAATGAAGAGTCGACAGCGAAGTCGGCAGAAGAAGCAATTATTAAAAACCGGATACAAGATAATCGAACCGCATTAATTGATTGGCAAAACAATCTGGCGGCGGCTACTCAATTCCTTTATGAGTTTGAAAAGGGACAAGATGTATTTAAAGTAAGTGATTTAGAAGCGGCTTGGGGTGAAGAATTACGTAAACATCCATTTAACCAAATTAAGAAAAACGCCATTAGTAAAGTAGAATTATTAAAAGGGGACAAGGGGAAACTCTGGGGAGATTTAATAGTAGAACGAAACAATTACAACCGTGAATTTGATATAGGCTATGATGCTAAAGAAGAAAATAATGATAAATATAAAAGTCGTCATTCTTATCTAGAGAATGAAAAGATAATCGATTATAAAGAGAAAGCAGCTGAAGCCAAAGAATTGGCTCAACAATCATTTAAAGAAGATTTTATTGCTAAACTCAAGGAGCAGATTGAGCGTGCCGAGGAAGACTTCAATGCTTTGAACCGCTCGTTAAAAGACATGAAGTTTGGAACGGATCAGTATCGATTTACGATTGGAGCGCGAAACGATAATGAAATGATGCAGTATTATAAGATGTTAAAGGACCCTAACCTTATTGGGGCATCAATTTTTAGCTACTCTTTTCAGGAAGAATATAAGGATTTAATAGACAATTTGTTTGACACGATTATTCGTTCAAGAGAGTTGCAAGATTATCACGAGCTCTTAGATTACAGAAGTTATCTGGAGTTTGAACTAAGTGTAAAGGATAGCCAAGGAAACACCATTGAATATTCTAAAGTTGCCCTGGAAAAATCTGGTGGTGAAACGCAAGTACCCTTTTACGTTGCTATTTTGGCATCATTTTATTACACGTATCAGTTATTTAGAAAGACTGACACCTTCCGCCTAGTAATTCTCGATGAAGCATTTAACCGCATGGATGCGGAAAGAGTTGCTGAGGCGATTAAATTCATTAAAAGCTGCGGGTTTCAACCGATAATCGTTACGCCGACTGGAAGTGTTCATATGTATTCACTGCATATGGAAAACACTTTCGTAGTATTAAAAGATAATTACCATAGTTTTGTTGCCCCATTCAGTTTTAATGCGGAGGAACAAGATGCTTACAGAACAACAGAAACAACTACTACATAAATTAATAGACAAGTTAGAGAATCGAAGTGGTTACGGCACAAATGATAAACCGAAACAACGTGTAAAAATCGGGATAAATGAAAAAGAATTTCCTGATTATTTTCATGTAAGTGAGAGTGATTTTAGAAAGGAATTTAATTTAGACTGTGTTGAGCTCGAAAAAGCTGGTTACTTGATTTGTGACTGGGAGAAATACAGTAGAGGTGAGGAACTAAAAAGACTTACATTAAATGAAGTAGCAGTTCCTAACATTATGGCTGTATTGGGGAGAAAGTCAAAATCAGAACAGTACAGACAGATGGAAGATATCTGTTTAAAATTAATGAAAGATGCGCCGCGCGAACTTTACACTTTTTATGATGAAATGCTACAAAATATAAGAAGTTTAAATTCATTACCTTCAATCTTTTCTTTGAAATCTGAAGATGAGACAAGTAGGGCATTATATGGTTTGAATCAGCTTTTTCTGAATGACAAAGAGATTACAAAACGCAAATGGAGTATTTATTTATATAACGATTCAAAAGAATTTGAGACTTATGAAAAAAGAATTATTAATGTAATAAAGAAGTACGTTACTCCGGACAAAGAGGATCTGGATGAAAAGGATGTTCTAGAATCCTACGGGGTTTCGGCAAAACCGTTAATGGTTAAGATATTTGGCAAATGGGTGGTTCAAACCGATTACGGGAAGATTGACTTCGCGGCGGATAGATTTGGAATAGGGATTCATCCCGAGAATTTAAACATCCGTTGTACGGAATCATTGAATGTTAAGGCGATAGTTACAATCGAAAATGAAACTTCTTATTATGACTATGTTGAGTATTGTCACAATAACCAACTGAACCACCTTGTTGTCTATCTGGGTGGGTTTCATAACAGCGCTAGGCGAACGCTGTTACTATCGATAAGTGATTATGTAAAGACCCATGAAGTGGGTGTTAATTTCTTTCATTGGGGAGATATCGACTTAGGTGGGATGTACATTTATAAAAGATTGTGTGAGGATACGGGTATTTTATTTACTCCGATTTATATGGACCCAAACACATATTTGAAGTTTGTTGAGCACGGTAGCCCAATTACAGAGACGTACATGCAAAAAATAAGCTCACTGTTAGGAAAAGGTGAATTCGCTATGTTTCATGATGTGATTGCCTTAATTCTTAACTATAAGCGGAAAATTGAGCAAGAAATCGTGGATATTAAAATGTGAGATTTAACACAGGGCATCCTGATCCATGGATGCCTTTTATTGTGTTCGTATTTTGTTAAGAATGGCACAGAAAATGGACGCAAGCTTTAATGATGAACAGTAATGACTAAGAGGTGATTGTGTGGACTGCACACTCATGATTTTCTTTGGCTGAAGAAATACCAGCCTGGTATCCGAAAAAAGATTTTCATCATTTCTATGAATCGCCGTTGGGCTACCGATGAATGAATAATGATCAAGGATTAATTATCTGATGAAAGGATCGCCCTTTACCTCCAATAGCGGGTTAGGGCGGTTTTTATTTTAAAATGAACTCATATAGCCTCATGCGAATAATAGGATTTTGGGAAATTATGTCGAATTATAAAGATGGGACCTTTGTCGGAAAACGAAGGTGAATTATTTGATGAAGGAAATCAGCTACTTTGGGGGATCGATATATGTTTTTAAACAATTTGATCATAAAAAATTTTAGGAATATCTCTTATATCAGCATTGATTTTCGTAAAGGACTCAACATATTAGTAGGGGAAAATAATACTGGCAAGTCAGCGATAATTGATGCTCTAAGGATTTGTTTCAACTATGGTAAACAAATGAGGGATATATATGTGAAGCGAAGTGATTTTCACATTAACAGACATGATCCTGATGCCAATATTGACCCAATTGAATTCCATTTACTTTTTAAGATAGAAGACCCTGCAGAGAGCGGAATTTTTATCGATTTATTGTCCCAATCTGAGGATGGAACTCAGCAATGGTTGAAGATTCATTATAAATATTATTTAGAAGATAGAAACGGAATTGAGAAAATCAGATACAACGTTTGGGGAGGAGACAACGAGGGACAACAAATTACGCCAGATGTTTTAAATTTGTTGCTTTTCGTGTATCTAGATGCACTTAGAGACGCTTCTCAGCAACTAAGGCCAGTTCGTGGTAATAGGTTAGGTGAATTATTTTCTTATCTTCGTGAGGATATTCACGGCAATCCAATTACTGATGAAAAACGGGATGAGTTAACACAAAAACTTAGGGGATCTCTAACTGGAGACCCTGATTGGAATAGTATCATTGAAACCGGAAAACAAAAGATAAATGAGCATCTTGATGAGACTTCCATAACGAATAAAAAGCAATCAGTGGAGGTTGAATTTTTACCTTTTGAATTCAGGAAAATTGTCGATAGCTTAAGAGTAATACTCCCTGTGTTTGATTCAGGCCTTCTTGGAGGAGATAACAGCAAACAAAAATACTTTGATATTCAACAAAATGGTCTTGGCTATAATAATTTACTGTACATGGCAACAGTTTTGGGAGATTTAAAGAATCGTAAACATTTAGAACCGGAGTCATACATTGCATTACTAATTGAGGAACCAGAGGCTCACTTGCACCCACAACTACAGAGTATTTATTTTAATTACCTAAGCAAGTTGGATTCGATAGGGTTTCAGATTTTTATTACTTCGCATTCACCAACAATTACAGCTAAAGCAGATCTTGATTCGCTGATTGTGGTTCAATGCCAAGACAATAATGTATCCACATATTCTCTGACAAATTCCGAACTGTCTGAAAATAACAAAAAATATCTTGGTAAGTTTCTTGATGTAACTAAATCACAATTATTTTTTTCAAATGGAGTTATTTTTGTCGAAGGTATATCAGAAGCACTTTTATTGCAAAAGTTTTCAAAAATCATGGGAAATGAGTATGATTTGGACAAAATGGGAATCGAAATTGTCATTGTTAACGGAGTTGCTTTTGAACACTTTGGAAGACTTTTCAATTCAAACGATGAAAGCAAGAGACTAAATATACGTAGTGTGATTATTACTGATGACGATAGGGATCGGGTGACAGAGGAGATCTCTTCTAGGGCACAAAATGCATTAGAGCTTAAGGAGGGCCTGCTGCATGTCGAAACTTCGACTGTAACGTTCGAATACGAGCTAATTATGGCTAGTGACTATAATAAAGATTTATTATTGAGCATTTATAAGGACATGCATCCTACATCTGCCTCAAGGATATCTGGAGACACAAGGTCTAATTTTGCACATAGTTTCCTAAGTAAAGTGGAGAGCAATAAAGCAAAATCAGAATTGGCTCATCGGCTTGCTCTAAAACTTGAAAACGATGAAACAGTTAGGAGGCAGTTTGTAGTTCCCGACTATATAAAACGTTCGATAAGTTGGGTCATTAAGGGTGAACTTAATGTTTGATAGTCTTTCGGAAATCCAACGTAAAATTGTGTTTGAGAAGAATGGTCTTTTTGCCGTTAAAGCTTGTCCCGGAAGCGGAAAAACATATACGACCGCAGCAAGATTGGCTCATAAGATAAATAATTGGCAACTACCAAGTAGGGGGATAGCAGTACTATCCTTTACTAACGTGGCATGGCAAGAAATTCGGAAAATGCTCGATCAGAACCTAGGGATGGCAATAAGTTACCCACATTACCTTGGGACGTTAGACAGTTTTATTAACAAATTTATATTTTTGCCTTTTGGACATTTGATAATGGGATGTGGGAAGAGGCCTGTTCTTGTTGGTGAACCACATGGTACATGGTCAGGCGGCAATTATGATTATGACTATGATCAGTACTTTGACTGCACAAGTTTTTCTATTACTGATGGTGTTATATCAACGACGGCAGACTTCACGAGGTTTCATTTTAAATGGAGAAATAAGGATGGTTCTGAGAGTGGGCATGTGAATAAATTGCGCGAGACAAAATTGAAGTTTTGGAGACAAGGATACGCAACGCAAGCTGACGCTAATTACTTCTCATTAAAAATTCTTGATAAGTATCCGAATATTGCACGCTCTATAGCAATGAGATTTCCAGAACTAATTATTGATGAAGCACAAGATACGTCCGAGATACAGTTAGGCATCATCAATAAATTAGTTGATAATGGTCTTGAAAATGTAATGTTAGTTGGGGATCCGGATCAAGCAATTTTCGAATGGAATGACGCCCGGCCAGATCTATTTATTAATAAATTAAACGAGTGGGAAGAGAACTCTGTCATTCTAGATGAAAATAGAAGAAGCTCTCAAAACATTTGTAATGTAACGTATAAGCTCACCTCTCGTGCTAGACCTTCGGTCGCGGTTACTGAGGCTGTTAAGAATTATGAACATGTCCCAGAGATTATTTGTTACGATCAGGACAATATTCAATCTACACTTGACTATTTTCTTCGCATATGTGAAAAACATCAAGTTGAGATGAGCCATGAAAAGGTTGCTGTTATTTTTAGAAGTAAGTCCATACAGAATTTAATTCTAACTCAGCCTGTTCAGATTGAGTATCCGTGGTTAGTAGGTAAGTATTTCGTAAGAGATTTGGCAAAAGGTAAGTATATGGCTGAGAATGGGAATGTGTTTGAAGCCTTTCGGCTGATAGAAAAAGCATTATACAAAGGATTACATAATAAAAGTTTCTGTTCCACAAATGATCTTGAGAGTTGGATCTCTGCAAGGGGCTTTATTCGTCATAGACAAGAAATAATGCATTTACTGAGGTGTTTACCTTCTCCGGTTGGTAGTATTAATGAATGGGTAAAACAGGCTTCGGATATCCTCAAGATGAACAATGTTGCAATAAGAATGAATTTAAAACCTGATTGCCCGGATTGCGATTTTGATGAATTATTTAAGATTACAACGGAAAGAAATTTAGGGTTTAGAATGGGTACTGTACATACGTTTAAAGGGGTAACTTTCGATGCTGTCCTACTCATATTAAGGGAGAAGGGTGCGCAAGGGTCATTTTATAGAACGATGCTCTCCCGCGGCTTAAATACATTCGATGATGAGGAATTAAGAATAGCTTATGTTGGCATGACTAGGCCTAGGAAATTACTTGTAATTGCGGTTCCAAGTGAACAAAGTAAGTTGGCATGGGAACAAAGGTTACTGAGATAAGTAACTCAATAAAACATCATAAGGAGTGCGAGGGCGTGATTAGATTTGTAATGATCAACAGCAAACACAAGAGTTTTAATTTTACTGAATATACAAATGATCTAATGGAAAAGGTTAAAAGTGATTTTATTACTTCAGATTTTGAGTTTTATTTAAACAAAGACCGCACTAGAAAAGCAAGCATGGAAATTAACAAAAAAGAATACATAATACAATTTACATACATAATGACTCACGGCACATTCCAACTAAAAATTGATATTTCAATGGTAAAAAAGAATGAACTTGATCTAGACCTGCATGATTTAAAAATAAAGCTAAAAGATTTAGTGATAACGGACTGGGAACAGTGTGTTTGGCTAGAGGATCGTCAATCAGAAGCATTTGCTGACAGTCTGTATAAAGATATTCACTCGGTTGAAAACTCGTTGAGGCGGCTAATTAATACTGTATTATTCTTTAACTTAGGTGGTGATTGGTGGGAAACGTATATGCCTATTGATCTCACTAAAAAATATAATCAAAGGAATGATCCATACAAACGGCGGGCGCCGAGCTTTGAAAATATTCATACAAACTTAATGTCAATTGATACAGGGGATTTAGTCAAAATCTTGGGATTCAAAACTTATAAAGTCAAAGAAGAAAACATATTTCGAGGTCATTCAATCGAATTGGAGGACCCGTTTACTGACGCAAGGCAGGTTCTTGCATTAAGTAGAGAAGAGAAGGAACACTTAAAGCAGTTCCAATATATCATGAATAATATCATTTATAACGAAGGAGCAGTAGCTCACTTTCAAACGAAGCTATCTTCACTCTTGACTAATCAATTAGAAGTCGATAAGGATTTTTGGGAGGACTATTTTTCAAATTGGTTTTCCTGTGATTTTCGCCAATTTGAAGGTCGATGGGGAGAATTCAATACTGATAGGAATCACGTTGCACATAACAAGTTGATTGATAATAAATTATATGAAAAATTTAAAACCAGCATGAGTCAATTATTTAAAATAATCACTGAGGCTGAAGATAGATTCTCAGCTTATCTTGAAACTGAAATGTCCCAGTTTCTCGATGAGCTGGAACAAATGAATGAGGCTGAGTCATTCCAAAGAGAACTAGATTATAAAAGTCTTATTGAGGAAGAAGCTGGAGTTAATATTCGCCAACGCGATTCGATAATTGAATTATTTCAAGAGCACATCACTAATATCTTCGATGAGCTAAAAGAACAGTTATATTACAGAGCTGATCTAGAAATCACATATAATGAACCACTTTTGACAGAAGATTCTGAAGTGTTTCGTATCGATTATTTAGTTGGTCAAAATAATTTAAAAGTCATGTCGGAGCCATTTATTGATGATTCAGAAGGAGCAAGTAGCTATGTTAAATTCAACATCATCTATAATGATGTTGATCTTCAGAAGAGATTTAGAATTAGTTACACAAATGGCGAAGCAGAGTACAATGAAGATCAAACCAACTACATGCCCGTTACAATCGATGATCTCTCTGTTGTAGAACTAGTAGAACTTAAGGAATACATTGAAACGCTTCTAGAAGAACATATGCCGGAAGTCGATGAAGATGAAGTGGCTGAATATGCATGTGAGTCATGTCATCAATTTACAATATTTTTATCAATTGAAAACGATGAAAAATATGAGCAAGGGAAATGTCTACATTGTGGGCATTCAAATCCAGTTGGTGAATGATAAGGTGCGACTCAATAATAAATCAATCCACAGACGGACTTTGTGATAACTGCAAGGAGTATATTGAAAAAGAATAATAAAGCAAAGTTATCATTGGTAAGGTGCAAATTAAAGTACCACTAAATACGATCTACTTGATAATTTTCTATCCTACCCGAAAGCAGCGGAATTTCGATTAAGGTTGGAATGAACCTAAAGGTGAAAGGACATACAATAAAAAAGCAAGTAACATCACCATCCCTGAAAACATTACTTTATTGTAATTGTGTATATAACAATTTGGTAATCAATTGCCGGTTAGAACAATACTTTATTGTAATTTAAAAGATAAAAGACATTCAAAAAAAGTCAGTGTTATCAATGGATATGGGAACAATACTTTATTGTAATGAATCATTGTGTTGAAGCATAAAAAACTTTGGGCAATGAGCAAAACATTGTCTTGAATCGCAAAACATTGTCCTCAAACTCACCAAGGATTGGAAATCCGTTGGGTTTTCCCGATGGATCTCCGATCCTTTTTCATTATGACGAAAGAGAAGGAATAGTAGGGGATTGGGCGAATAATTTAATGAGGAAAATACAGGCGTAGCAAGGAGATTGAAGACTTGAGGGGTAGGGGATGTTCGGGCTTCTCCTCAAGCTTCAACCTGATTATTTCATCCTACATTGCCTCAAACTTGACCCTATAAAACGACAAACATTATTATCTCGTTTTGTTCACAATTTACCCTGCTTTTACCCGATTTTTCACATGAAAAAGGACAAGCATTATTATCACCATATGGTACTCAAAAATGCCTCTCAAGCCTTGTTCTAATTGAGCTGGCGGCGTGTTGGGTGAGTGAAGGGGGAAATGACAGGGTTTTTTATTCTCATACAGATTGTTGTAAAAACCAATCAAAGTCATCTCAAAGCCTAAAAAGTCGTGTTAAAGACTAAAAAGTCATGTGACGAGCCGAGCGAAATTCAGGTATTCACTCCTGTTTTTCCTCGGCTCTTTTCTTAAATCAGGGGAGAGGATTTATTGGGAGGGGAGAAGAAGAAAATCCTTGTGGTACAAAGGATTCAAACGTTTTTCTCCTGTTTTTTCTCGATCATTTCCTCCGATTATCTTTTGCACTATCCCGAATCTGTTTCCCTGCCTTTCCCCCTGCTCTTAGTTCGACTTTAATTGCTTTTTTGACCCCGTTTTTTCACGTCGTAATCCCTGTTTTTCCCAGAACCCTATGACGACTATAATTACATTGGTAATTTTTGGTATATGGTGTAAAGAGGCGGAGAAGCCTTGTGGCTGTAAGGATGAGAGTGGATGGGGAAAGGTGACATGGGCGAGACGACTTTAATTGCGAGGCACAGTGAAATAGCAAGATACAACAAGGCAGAGTAGAAATTAAGGGTAAAGGAAAAGAAAGGGAAAAGAGATCTCTTACACCTAAAACCTTACCTCTACTTTGCCTTAAACCTTATATCTACTCTGGAACATTATTTTTATTTCAAAATCAGTGCAAAATTGGTACATAAATGAGGAAAAAGCGGGAGAAAGGCAGGAACGTTATTATTCTTTAAGAGATCGTAGAGTTAAGGGTTAAGGGGGCGTGAGCCTTAGAGGGAGAAGCGATTGAGGGGAAAAGGGGGAGGAGGAGCGGGGGAACGTTATTTTAATTTGAGGACAGAAGATGGAGCGACATATGAAGATGAATTAGAAAAAAGGCTGATTGAAGTTTTTAGAAAGCTTGATGATTATGACAAGAACGAAATAATTGAGTTTATACGAGTGAAAATAAATTTAAGATCAATTTAATTGTTCAGTGCTTAAATTAAGATAAGGCTCATCTTAAAGCAATATATAATAACTGAAAAATAAAGTCTTTCCTTAGTGCTAATAATTTCTTTTTAAGCATTACATGTTACTCGCGTACGTTCTTTAAAAGTTCATTGGAAATGGAATATCTAGCGGAGGACGTAGCCCAAGCGAAGGCGAAGGGATGGTCCTTTTTATTAAACTATCGGGTAGTTTAGCGTGGAAAACAAAGGAGGCTCCGAATCAGTTGGAGCCTCTTTTACTGGAGTATATATTGTTTAATTATCGACATAATGCAATTCGCCATCAGAGCGTTAAGGAAGGATTATTTGATTTCTTCAGATAGAGAAGCAGGTTTACCGTTCTTAATTAGGAATACATTGACCAAAATAGCTAGTAAGCTTGTGATAAAAATAATCAGTCCTAATGGTATGGCAGAGTATTCACCAGCCAATCCTACAAGCGGAGATGCAACAGAACCTAATAAAAATGGCAAGATACCAAACAGTGCGGAAGCACTTCCAGCAATGTGACCTTGTGACTCTATTGCTAATGTAAAAGAAATCGGTCCAACAATCCCTAATGATATATTGGATGAAAATAGCGCAATAACTAACGCGGCTAATGGTCCGTGAGAAAAAACTACGACAAGAACCGCAAGACTAAAAATAAACGAAGATAACAGACCAATTAGAAATATATTATGTGAAGAAATTCGTCCTGCCAGACGTTTTACTAACTGAGCTCCTATCATTAAACTAATTCCATTCAAAGCGAATAATATAGAAAATATTTGAGGAGATATACCATAAATCTTTTGATAAATAAAAGGACTTCCTGAAATATAAGCGAAACAGCCTGCAAATAAAAAGCCAGATGCAAGACCATAACCTATAAATGTTCCACTCCGAAGCAAGCTTTTATAGTTCTCCAATAACTCCTTAAAATTACTTGAAACACGCTGCTCTACAGGTAATGTTTCCTTCATTCTCCAAATAGTCATTATTGTTAAGTATATTCCTACTATGCCTGTAAGAATAAAAACACCAACCCATGAGGTAAAGGATATAATAGAACTCCCTAAAAGGGGCGAAATTAATGGGGTAACACTGGTTATTGTCGTAAGAAGTGCAAAAAACTTTGTTAATTCAACCCCATTATAAACATCACGTACCATTGCACGAGCGATAACAAGTCCTGCAGAAGCCGAAAATCCTTGTGTAAAACGCAGCGCAATAAACACTTCAACATTTGGAGAAAAAGCACAACCGATAGAGGAAATGAAAAACAATATCATCGAAAATAGTAACGGTTTACGTCTGCCATGTACATCGCTTAAGGGACCAATTATTATTTGACCTAAGCTTAATCCTAACAGGGCAGATGTCAAACTTGCTTGAACCATGGATGCGTTTGTTTCAAAAAACTTCATGATTTGTGGAAATGATGAAAGATACATGTCAACAGTAAATGGTCCCAATGCACAAAATACTGCTAACAAAAGAGCAAATCTTACAGGATGATTATTAACTTTGTGACTCATTTATAACTCCTCTTTGAAATTTTAATTAAACAAAAACACACTCCAAGTTTTTGTTGGCATGAAACTAACTACTGGTTTATTTCTTTTCTATCTTGCCACACAAATGTTGATGTTCTTTTAGCAATCAACCACTTTCCGTTTTCGAAGACATATTCATCTTTATACGAAACTGCCGAAGTGTTATTGATTTTTTTGCCATTCACTGAATTAATTAGGTCTACCCGGCAATAAAGTGTCCCTTGCGCTTTATTACCGTTAATCGATACGACATGTTGACCATTGATATGATAAACGATTTCGAAATTTGATAGGAAGGCTTCAAAAGCAGTTCCTATTTCTTGCGTCCCCTTTAAACTTGAAGTCAACTCACCGTTTACATATGAATCCACTGTAGCATCTTTTGTAAATAGCTCTGTTTGCCTCCAGACTTCTTTCTTATCCGCAAGTATGGAAAAATTATCAACAAGCTCCCTAAGAGCCCTTACGTTTTCTAATTCGTTAATTCTCTCTGCGATATCGTTTGTTTGGTTCATGTTTTTCCTCCTGATGGTTAAATTGGAAGGTGGGGATGTAGGTTAAAGATAAAATCCTTCTATTAAATGTTGAATTTTCTGCTATTTAACATCTTTACACGTTCAAGATCACCAACAGTATGGAACAAGCTTTTTCTTGTATCTAACTCGGCTATTTTTCCCATCTCTTCTTGGCTTAATTCGAAATCGAAGATATTGAAATTTTCGACGATTCTTTCTTTACGAACAGATTTTGGAATCACTACTACTTCTCTTTGTGTTAACCAACGTAAAACAACTTGTGCAACTGTTTTGTTATGCTTTTGAGCAATGGAAACTAAAACTTCATTTTGGAAGATGTTTAGTTTTCCTTCAGCTAAAGGTCCCCAAGATTCTATTTGGACATGATTTTCTTTCATAAATTTAACACTTTCTGTTTGCTGGAAGAATGGGTGATTTTCAACTTGATTGACAGCAGGAACCACTTTATTATTCATCATCAAATCCAACAGCCGGTCCATTTGGAAATTGCTAACCCCAATAGCTTTGATTTTACCCTCACGATATAATTCCTCCATCGCACGCCAAGAACCATAAACATCACCATACGGTTGATGAATTAAATACAAATCCAAATAATCTAACTGCAATCTATTTAGTGATTTTTCAAATGCTTTCTTTGTGTTTTCAAAACCGGCATCCTGAATCCAGAGCTTCGTAGTAATAAATATTTCCTCTCTAGGTATACCACTGCGTTTGATTGCTCTTCCGACTGCTTCTTCATTTTGATAAGCCGCAGCCGTATCAATCAGACGATAACCAGCCATAAGAGCATCGTATACACATTGTTCACATTCTTTTGCATCATTGATTTGAAATACACCAAAGCCGATAATCGGCATCTCAACACCATTATTTAACTTTACTTTTTGCATATAAAACCCCCTGTCATGGGTATGTATTTCTTATGCCCATTTTATCATACAACCGTATGTTATCTTACGACTGTATGTTATTATAAATATAGGCGTGCTGCAATGGTCAATTAAATTGCTTCTGCACGTTAACGAACAACTGTGTAGATAAGTGTTCAATTTTTAGGGGGATTTGGTGATGCAATTATGTCGAGAGTAGACCGACGAATAGTCAAAAGTAAAGAAGCAATAATTAAGGCTGTGATTGAATTGATGTCTGAGAAGGACTTTGATGATATTTCCATTCAGGACATTGCTGATCGGGCAAACGTTACCAGGGGGACCATCTACGTTCATTACGGCGATAAGTTCGACCTGCTAGATAAACTAATAACAAACCATCTTAACCAACTAAAAGAGATTTATAAATCGACATCAGAAATGGACTTTATTGAAGGGACTCAGATATGTTTTGAATATTTTCAGTGTAATTATTCATTTTATTTAACGATGTTAAAGGGTAAAGGAGCCCCTTCTTTTCGTACTCGACTGCTTGAAACGCTTATCGAAGAAGGCGAAAATGACAAAGACATAACAAAGGGTAAAAATTCGAATTTGAACAAAGACATAGTTGTTCAATTTTTCGGAATGGCTTACGTAGGGGTAGTAGAATGGTGGATTCTAAATGGAATGCCTTATCCACCACAAGTCATGGCAGAACAAGTAGGAGTGCTATTGGAAAGAAACTTATAAATTTATTGACCAAAATGGACGCTTTCGCAGTGTTAGCATTTTTCCGAAATCGATGCTTGACTTGGAGTTAACTCCATATGGGATAATATCGCCATATCTATGGACACAAAATCATGAAAGGAAAGATGGAAATGGAATACGTGAAATTGGGAAATACCGGGATGGACGTATCTAGGCTTTGTCTTGGCTGCATGAGTTTTGGCGATGCGAGCCGGTGGACGCATCCCTGGATTCTCGACGAGGAACGCAGTCGTCCTATCATCAAAAAAGCTCTTGATCTCGGCATCAATTTTTTCGATACAGCCAACGTATATTCGACGGGCGCGAGTGAGGAAATTGTAGGCAGGGCTTTGAAGGATTACGCGAATCGGGACGAGATCGTCATAGCGACGAAGGTTCATTTCCGTATGCATCAAGGACCTAACGGAGCCGGGCTTTCCCGCAAGGCCATCTTGAGTGAAATCGATAAAAGCTTGAAGCGACTCGGGACGGATTATGTGGATCTGTACCAAATACACCGCTGGGACTACGATACGCCAATTGAAGAAACAATGGAAGCTTTGCATGATGTGGTGAAGGCAGGAAAAGCGAGATACATAGGTGCTTCCGCGATGTTCGCTTGGCAATTCCTCAAAGCTCTGCATGTTGCGGAGATACACGGCTTGACCCGGTTCGTATCGATGCAGAACCATTACAACCTACAGTACCGCGAAGAGGAACGGGAGATGCTCCCGCTCTGCAAAGAAGAGAAGATTGGCGTAATTCCGTATAGCCCGCTGGCATCCGGAAGGTTGCTGCGCGATCCAGGAGAAACGACTCCTCGATTCGAAACCGATCAAGCACAGAAGTCGAAGTATGATGCGATGATGACGGCCGACCGCCCGATCGCAGAACGGGTTGCGGCTATCGCGGCGCTGCGCGGCGTTCCCCGCGTTCAAATCGCGCTAGCCTGGATGTTGCAAAAGGAGATCGTAACATCACCTATCATTGGAGTGACGAGTTTGTTCCAGCTCGAAGAAGCGGTACCTGCACTGTCTGTTAAGTTGACTCCGGAAGAAATCGCATCACTTGAGGAACCGTATGTGCCACACCCTGTCGTCGGAGCTGTGAAACCACGTTCATGACCGGGAAAACTGTACCAACACGGGAAAGAAGGTGATAGGTGGCATGGCGATGACAATCGCAGAAGTGAGCGAAAAATTTGGGCTTTCCCAAGATACACTTCGTTATTATGAACGCATCGGATTGATTCCTCCCGTTACCCGAAATAGAAGCGGCAATCGGGAATATTCGGAGGAAGATATCAAGTGGGTTGATTTTATCAAATGCATGAGGCAGAGCGCAGGGCTTCCTGTCGAAGCATTGATCGAATATGTGGCTCTTTTTCAACAGGGAGACAACACGCTCGTCACCCGTAAGGAACTGCTGGTCGAGCAACGAGACCGGCTAGCGGCCAAACTCGAGGAAATGACGAGCACGTTAGTACGACTTAATGATAAAATTGTTCGATATGAACAGACGATTGTGTTGAAAGAGAAAACGTTGCATAAGAGAAATTAATGTTGACATATTCTTCATAAAGGGTCCCGTCTAAATGAACGGAACCTTTTATTGATGGATTTACACGGCACCTGCTCGTAATGCCACAACACGTTCGTACGAAACTTAAGTGCTCGTGACAATTCTACGAATGAATGAATGTTACTGCACTGCCGTTTCATTTTTTGAATTCTAGAATTTGGTGAGGAGGTTACGCAATGAAAGAAGTTATACTTTGGACCGGTGCTGGACAGATTGGCATGGCGATAGCTAGAAGGATTGGTTTCGGTAAGAAAATTATTGTTGGTGATAAGAACCTAGAAAATGCTAAGGCTATTACAAAAATTATGAAAGAAGCCGGATTTGATGTAGAGCCTGTGGAAACGGATATTTCATCTAGAGAATCTATTATAAATTTGATTGCAGAAGGTCAAAAGTATGGTGAAATCACTGCTCTTATCAATGCAGCAGGCGTGTCCCCTAGTCAGGCACCTATTGAAATGATTCTGAAGGTCGATTTGTACGGAACCGCAGTATTGCTAGAGGAAGTAGGTAAGGTCATAGCTCCTAGAGGCGTTGGTGTGACAATTTCCAGTCAATCTGGACACAGAATGCATCAATTGGGAATTGAGATTGATGAACAGCTGGCAACAACACCAACTGAAGAACTCCTTAGTTTGGAAGTCCTTCGTCCAGAAAATATCAAGGATACGTTGCACGCTTATCAAATGGCGAAACGGTGCAATGTGAAACGCGTTATGTTTGAATCTATACGTTGGGGGGAGAAAGGCGCTCGTATCAATTCCATTTCTCCAGGGATTATTGTAACGCCATTGGCTATAGATGAGTTCAATGGTCCAAGAGGAGAGTTCTACAAGAATATGTTTGCAAAATGCCCTGTCGGTCGTCCTGGAACAGCTGATGAGGTTGCAAATGTAGCTGAGCTGTTGATGATGCCACAGGGAGCTTTCATCACCGGGTCTGATTTCCTAATTGACGGTGGAGCCACGGCTTCATATTTTTACGGACCACTTAAACCTGAAGAATAATGAAAGAAAACTCGAACTGCTGTTTCAATATGTGCTATTGCATTTGCGATTGAGTAACAGACTATTGTCGCGATTAATGAAATGATCATTCGTCCGACCCGTCAACAAATCAAACAAAGGAGTGGAATGATTATGGAGTATACGAAACTTGGAAACACCGGTTTAGATGTATCTCGAATTTGCCTTGGTTGTATGGGCTTCGGTGTAGCAGAGCGCTGGACACACCCATGGGTTATCAACGAAGAACAGAGCCGCCCGATTATTAAAAGGGCACTTGAACTAGGCATTAATTTTTTTGACACAGCAAATATATACTCAGATGGAACAAGTGAGGAAATTGTGGGGCGGGCGCTAAAGGAGTATGCAAATCGGGATGAAATTGTCCTTGCCACGAAAGTTTGGGGGCGTATGCATCAAGGTCCAAACGGCGCAGGGCTATCCCGGAAGGCAATCATGAGCGAAATTGATAAAAGCCTCAAGAGACTCGGAACCGACTACGTCGATTTGTATCTAATCCATCGTTGGGACTACACGACACCTATCGAAGAGACCATGGAAGCCATGCATGATGTCGTGAAAGCTGGCAAAGCAAGATACATTGGTGCTTCAGCGATGTATGCTTGGCAGTTCCTAAAGGCACTTCATGTCGCAGAGAAAAATGGGTGGACACGGTTTGTATCCATGCAGAACCATTTAAACCTCATATATCGTGAAGAGGAACGCGAGATGCTGCCTCTTTGTAGGGAAGAAAAAATCGGTGTAACTCCATATAGCCCGCTTGCATCAGGAAGGTTGACGCGTGATCGCGGGGAAACAACACATCGTTCCGAAACCGATGAAGTGCAAAAAAGAAAATACAATGCAATGGCAAATGCAGATCAATTGATTGTGGATCGCGCGGCGGAACTTGCAAACAAACATGGAGTCCCCCGCTCACATATCGCACTTGCTTGGTTGTTGCAAAAACAACCGGTAACAGCACCTATTGTTGGGGCAACAAAGTTATCTCACCTTGAAGATGCAGTCGGTGCGCTTTCAGTGAAGTTAACACCCGAAGAAATTGCGTATGTAGAAGAACCGTATGTACCACATCCGGTGGTTGGTGCAAACTGATCTTCAAAATGGCTGCCGGGCACAATGGCGGCGATTGTCTTTCCTTCGCACGATGTTGGCTTGTGAATAAAGAATGTAACGGGAGGATATGAAATGGAAAAAGTGATTTTGAACAATGGTATTGAAATGCCGATAATCGGCTTTGGTGTATATCAGATTCCAGATGCGAATGAATGTGAACAAGTTGTTTATGATGCCATTATGACAGGCTATCGTCTAATCGATACTGCTGCCTCTTATATGAACGAAGAAGCGGTCGGCAGAGCCATCAAACGTAGTGGTGTGCCCAGAGAGGAATTATTTATTACAACAAAACTTTGGGTTCAGGATACGGGTTATGAGAACACAAAGAAAGCATTCGAAAAATCACTTCACAAATTGCAATTGGATTATTTGGATTTGTACCTCATTCATCAACCGTTTGGTGATGTTTTTGGTTCTTGGCGAGCTATGCAGGAATTGTACCACGAAGGAAAGGTCAAGGCAATTGGAGTGAGTAACTTTAGAGATGACCGTCTGCTTGATTTAACGCTTCGCAATGAAGTTATCCCTGCCGTAAATCAGGTTGAAACGCACCCTTTCAACCAACAAATCGAAAGTGCAAAACTGATGAAAGAGTACAATGTTCAAATCGAGTCTTGGGCACCTTTTGCTGAAGGAAGAAATGACCTCTTTCATAACGAAGTTTTAGTATCTATAGCTGAAAAGCATCAAAAATCGGTTGCCCAAGTGGTTTTACGTTGGTTGACCCAACGAGGCGTAGTTGTGATTCCAAAGTCGGTACGGAAGGAAAGAATCATTGAAAACTTCAATATCTTCGACTTTGAATTAAGCCAAGAGGATATGGGAAAAATAGCCACTTTAGACACCGGTAAAAGCCTGTTCTTTTCCCATAATGACCCTGAAATCGTGAAATGGATGGCTACGCGTAAACTTGATATTTAATGCTGCCGCCCCAATTTGATTAATCATCTTGGGGCAATTTTTTGGAAGAATGGACCCCTGTAGCATAATTTCCCCATTGAAGGAGGCTACTTAGAAATGCATGAACGAAGATGAACAAAAAATATTAGCCATTTATCAGCGGATAGACGATGCGATGGTTAATAAAGATACCGAGGTATTAGAGAACATTTTGGATAATAACTATATCCTTGTTCACATGACCGGTTATCGACAATGTAAGCAAGAATGGCTTGAACAAATAGAAAATGAAGAAATGAGATACTTCAAAACCATGCCTCAAAAAACTGAAATCACGATATCGGGTAAAACAGCTGTTCTTATTTGCGATACAAAAATTGACGCTAGAATTTATGGTTTTAGAAATACTTGGAGTATGACACTTAAAATGCAATTTGAGAAACTCGGAGAGAAATGGTATCCGGTACTTGCTAAGGCAACAAGTAATTAATAAAACAAAGGCTGATTTTGAATATGACAAACGTTTTAATCCTTGGAGCAAGAGAACTCGCCCCTCTCACATCGGCAGCCTATGGAGCAAACAGAGGCTAGCTAAATTTATGATGACAAAGGCAAGGGGTCTAAGCAAGTGCTCGTTATAGTTAAATCGATCAAAAATTCCTATCCAACAAGACCCCTGTCTGTTCAGCCATAACCCGAGGTGGGAGTGGCATTTCATTCTTGAACCACCATTCCACGGCCCCCACGACAGCTGCCCCAAAGAATTGTAGAATAACCTCTTCACTTAAGCCTTGATTTTTTCCTTCGGTTACATCTACTTCAACCTTATACTCTTGGACAACTAAATCAAGGAATCGACTACGAAAATAAGCTGCACTTTTAGTATTTAACATTATTGAAAAGAACAAATGATTGTCTGCAAAGTATTCGAACCAGACATAATTTCCTTCTTTAAAAGTCATTTCGGATGCAGAGTGGCAAAGATCACGGAGATTGCTTATGTGTTCTTCGATAATCTTATCAAGTAAGTCATATTTATCCATGTAGTGGAGATAAATTGTACCTCGATTAACATCCGCCCTGTCTGAAATATCCCGGATTGTAATGTCATCGAAGTTTTTTTCAGCCATCAGTTCAACAATTGCTTTCTTTATTGCTTCTTGAGATTTGAGTACCCTTCTATCTACTTTAGTCATTCTAAATTCACCCTTCTTAGATAATCGGCAATTTATGATGGTTTGTTGATTAATCAACACATCGCAAGATATTGACCATTGAATGTATTTTCTTTCCGCTTAGAATTATAAACGTGAGTTGATTAAACAATCAATGTTCGTTTAGGGTTACTGGAAATACCAAGTTTAAAGGAGGATGCAATTCATGGACACGTGGCTGAAAGAAGAACTGCACAAGATCGCTGAAGCTGATGACCTGCACATCTCGCCATTCCGTGAAGACGGAGTAACCTACGGCACCCCGACTTGGATATGGTCCGTAGTGGTTGGCGACTCACTCTATGTCCGTGCCTACTATGGGCAGAACTCCCGTTGGTACCAGGCAGCACTACGGCAGAAGGCGGGGCGAATTACTGTCGCTGGCACGACGAAGGAAGTCAGTTTCGAACCGATCGATGGGCAGATCAACGATCTCATCGACAATGCGTACCGTGCGAAATACAATGGCAGCCCCTATCTAAACTCGATGATCAGCACACGAGCCCGTTCTGCGACAGTCAAGGTTGCGCCGCGCGAAACCAACGCCTGATGTACATCAATAAAGCTTCTCATTTGACCATTATTTAAGGAAAAAAGGGAGGAATAATGAAATGGATTATACGAAACTTGGGAATACCGGCTTGGATGTATCTCGGATTTGTCTTGGCTGTATGGGCTTCGGCGACGCAGAGAAAGGGCATCATCGATGGGTGCTTGATGAGGAGAGTGCTCGTCCAATCATAAAAAAAGCTTTGGAGCTTGGAATCAATTTTTTCGATACAGCGAATGTGTATGCTGAGGGGACAAGTGAGGAAATTGTTGGAGGAGCATTAAAGGATTATGCTAACCGTGATGAAATTGTCATCGCGACTAAGATAAATGGACGAATGCATCAAGGACCCAACGGCGCCGGACTTTCCCGCAAAGCGATCATGAGCGAAATCGATAAGAGCCTTAAGAGACTCGGAACCGACTACGTTGATTTGTATCAAATTCATCGTTGGGATTACAACACGCCCATCGAAGAGACGATGGAGGCACTTCATGATGTGGTGAAGGCCGGCAAAGCGAGGTATATCGGCGCTTCCGCCATGTACGCATGGCAGTTCCAAAAGGCGTTACATGTAGCTGAGAAAAATGGGTGGACACGATTTGTATCGATGCAGAATCATTTAAACCTCATTTACCGCGAAGAGGAGCGAGAGATGCTGCCGCTTTGTAAGGAAGAAAAAATCGGGGTCATTCCTTATAGCCCACTCGCAGGAGGAAGATTGGCTCGTGAGGCATCCACACATCGTGCCGAAACCGATCAAATTGCAAAACAAAAATATGATGCAACAGCAGATGCGGATCAGCTTGTGGTAGACCGGGTTGCGAGTCTCGCAGAAAAACATAGCGTTCGCCGGGTTCAAATCGCAATTGCGTGGCTTCTGCACAAAGAACCGGTAACCGCCCCCATCGTCGGTGCTACAAAAATTTCCCATCTCGAGGATGCGGAAGCTGCTCTTTCCATTAAATTAACACCTGAAGAAATTGCGTTTTTGGAGGAACCGTATGTACCGCACCGAGTCGTTGGGCATTTTTAATTTAACATCGTGCTGACGACTTAATCGGCACCCGTTATATGGACCCCTTTAAAGTGTACGGTCTTTAGAAATGGCGATGGTATTCTTTGCGGTTGTATATATGATTGGATTCCTTGCTATATGAATATTTATACCATCTATGCCTGTTGAAGAAAGACTTTCCTAAAGATAATCAAAAATATTATTTTTCTGTTCAATAATCAACGAATTGCGATCTTTTAACCATTGAAAGCATCTTGGTTCCATTTATAATTATAAACAGATGTTGATTAATTTGAGGTGTTTGTTCACAAATTACAGGAGGTTATATATGATTACTGCTAATGCACGTGCTACATTTAGTCCAGAAGGTCCGTTCAAACTGACCACGATCGAACGTAGGGACCTCCAGCCGCATGATGTCCTCATTGAGATTAAGTACGCCGGAATTTGCCACTCTGACATTCACACCGCTCGCGGCGAGTGGGGACCAGTCCAATATCCTCTCGTTCCAGGGCACGAGATCGCCGGAATTGTCACCCAGGTTGGTTCGGAAGTCACAAAGTATGCCGTTGGAGACCGAGTAGGGGTAGGCTGCATGGTTGACTCCTGCGGAGAGTGCAGTAACTGCGATAAGGGGGAAGAGCAGTATTGCCTTAATGGAATGACCGGCACCTATGGGGCTATCGACAGGTATGGGCAGTATACGCAGGGCGGTTATTCCACCCACATCGTCGTAACGGAAGACTTCGTGGTTCGAATTCCTGATGGTATTGAGCTGGACGTCGCCGCTCCGCTTTTGTGTGCCGGTATTACAACGTACTCGCCGCTGCGCCATTGGGGAGCTGCTCCTGGCAAGAAGGTAGCTGTAGTTGGACTTGGCGGGCTTGGACACATGGCTGTGAAGCTCGCTCATGCCATGGGGGCAGAGGTTACCGTTCTATCTCAATCATTGAAGAAAAAAGAAGACGGTTTGCGGCTTGGCGCGGACCAATATTATGCTACGAGCGATCCAGAGACATTTAAGAAATTGGCTGGTTCGTTCGACCTCATTGTGAATACAGTGAGCGCAAAGATCGATATCAGTGCTTACCTCTCGCTACTGGCGCTGGACGGTACAATGGTCAACGTCGGTGCGCCAGCGGATCCGTTGTCTGTTAATGTATTCTCCCTAATCGGTCATCGTCGGTCGTTTGCTGGATCGATGATCGGTGGAATTCGGGAAACGCAGGAAATGTTAGACTTTTGCGCGGAACACCACATTGCTCCTGAGATCGAAGTTATTTCCGCCAAGCAGATTGATGAAGCTTGGGAGCGCGTACTCGCTTCAGATGTCCGGTATCGATTTGTGATTGACATCAGCACGATGGAGAATGAATAACGAGCAATCCCAGATAAGTTTAAGGGGCATACCTATATCGGTGCGCTTCTTTACTTTGGAGGAAAACCTGCCAACCCACGATAACAAAAGAGCGCCCTGACAAAGAGCGCTCTTGTTATACATGGACTACAGACTTCTTTCTAACAAGGCCCCGACTTGTTTGGCCATTGCTTGAGGAGAGTATGGCATTCCATTTCTGATCCACCATTCAATGACACCTACATAAGCAGTCCCAGCATATTGCAACATAACATCTTCATATAAATCAGAATTTTTTCCGCTCTCTCTGTCAATCTCACCTTTGAATCCTTCCATAATAAAATCAAGAAGCCGCGTTCTAAAAGATGGGGCCCCTTTACTCGCTAACATGGTCGAAAAGAATAAATAATTTTTCTCGAAATATTCAAAAAAAGGTAAAAGAGCATTGTTCCAATCCATCTTGCACGCCCATTCACCCATCTCTCCTAATTCGTTAATGTGTGTTTCTATGAGTTTATCCAATAAATCAAATTTGTCCTGATAATGAAGATAAAAGGTTCCACGGTTTATGTTTGCCCGGTCGGTAATATCCTGAATTGTAATATCATCGAAATTTTTTTCAGTCATCAGCTCAATGACAGCTTTTTTCATAGCTTCTTGTGTTTTAAGAATTCTACGATCCACTTTTGTCATCGTAAATATGCACCAAACTTCCATAAATAATTAACATTTTCGAGCAATTTGTTGAGATATCAACATATCACGTTACTTTAACCATTGAATATAATCGTAATGCTTATATAATAATGGACATAAGTTGATTAATCAATGGTATTTGATTAATCGTAGTGTGTTGTCCTAAGCTTGTCTAACAATTGGCTTTAAATGGTTATAGGGCCATTTTGGCCGAGCCGGGATCTAAGAAAGGGTCATGCAGCTACCCAAAACCTTAAGCAGTCGGGTTTGGATGTTTCGTTTGTGCGGATGGATGTCGATGATAAAGATTGAAAATGGATCCTTCCATACTGGAGAGAACGATGCCGTAAAACAAGCAGGAGGTTTAGTTATGGATCGAATTGAGAATAGCAAGGAAACCGATCCGGATTTTCAGGACATCCTGAGCCGCTTCATTTTTGGGGAAGTTTTTTATCAAGGTAACTTGGATAACAAGCAGTGTGAGCTTATCACCCTAGTGGTGCTTGCAACTAATCAAACCTTGCCCCAGCTCAAGGCACATGTTTATGCCGCGCTGAACGTTGGACTGACACCGGTGGAAATCAAAGAGGCCATTTATCAGTGCGCGCCATACCTTGGATTCCCCAAAACACTAAATGCCATCATTGAGGTCAACGAAGTCTTCAAAGCCAGAAATATTGCATTGCCGCTTGAAAGCCAAAAGCAGGTTGAAGAAAATAACCGGTTTGACAAGGGGCTTGCAGTGCAGGTAGAGATTTTTGGGGAAGTCATTGCGAAAAATCGGGAAAATGTCCCATCCAATCAAAAGCATATACAAGACTATCTTTCCGCCTTTTGTTTTGGCGACTTCTATACTCGTGGAGGTCTTGATTTGAAAACGCGGGAGCTGCTTACCCTCTGCATCGTAAGTAGCCTGGGAGGTTGTGAAAGTCAAGTCAAAGCGCATGTTCGGGGCAACCTGAATGTCGGTAATGACAAGGAAACCATGATCACCGCTATCACTCATTGCCTTCCATATATGGGTTTTCCGAGAACATTAAACGCTTTGAGTTGCGTAAATGAAATCATTCCGGAATAGTTTGAGAAAATTTAGTGAACAAACTGTTTTCGCTATCTCTTGTTTTTTTGCTGACCTTCACCCGTATGGCTTAAGGCGGTAATACCAATAGAGGAAAACTACGGATAATCATTCGACTAGTGTAAAAATAAAGTTGATATTTAACAACGAGGAAGTAACGGAAAAACATGGACGATAATCCGTCAAGCCGCGACTTTATAAAGCGACTTCCAATAACGTTAACCTTCGAGGATTATGCTGGAACTGAAAAAATCAGCAGGCTAGAAGAAAGATTATCCAATGAAGCTGCACCGTCAGGCACTGATCCTTCCGTTGGAGATTTTAATTATTATTCCCCTTGGGGCCATTTGGCTATATGTTATCGAGATTTTGGTTATGAGATCGGGCTTAGATGATTATTCGTCCAGCAGCTCAAGTTGGTTAATTATAAAAGTAAAAAGAAAGTAGGGATTAAAAAATGAAGAACCAACACTTAAACAATAGCACAATCTTCCCGTTGGGCCAAAAAGTAGAACAATACTTTATCGGTGACGCATACTTACAAATGGTGTTTACCGATCCAACACCACTCAATACTGCTATAGGGAATGTAACCTTTGCTCCAAGTGCTCGCAATAACTGGCACTCTCATTATGCTGGGCAAGTGTTGTTAGTTACTGGCGGTGAGGGTTGGTATCAAGAAGAAGGAAAACCAGCTCAATTCCTCAAAACAGGCGATGTGGTAAACATTCCACCGAACGTAAAGCATTGGCATGGGGCTACGAAGGATAGCTGGTTTGTACACTTAGCACTTACACCAGGGCAAACAGAATGGTTAGAACCAGTTGATGATGAATGGTACAATAAATTATAAAATTTCTGTTGCCTGATAACTGATACTTAGGTAGAACTTTTGAGGATGAAAGGGATAGATAAACGTACACATATTTCGTTAAGTAGGCATAAGCTGAAAAGAAAAATGTACGAGGGGAAAAGATCTAAATGCAGGATATCGGGGCACTATGTCAGGAATTTGCTCATATTTTGGGTGGGGAAGGAAACATAAAACATGAAGTATGTAAGGTGGAAAGGGATCGCCCGCATATTAAAATAAGCATATTGGGAAGACCAAGCCATTCTGGGCTGGCTCTACACTCTATGTGGTCGTTTGAATCAATGGACAATCAGGGGAGAACTTTAAACCTAGGGGAAACAGCGCTCCTTCAAGAAGAAGCTTATCCATTTATCTGGCATCTACAAAGATACGGGATCATGTTGACTGCTCTGCATAACCACTGGCTAATGGATAATCCTCATCTTGTTTATGCTCACTACGCCTCCGTTGAGGAGCCTTTATCCTTTGCAAGAAAAGTTGCAGAAGCTTATAAGGTCTTACAATAATACAATTTCTTTATATGAAATTATGTCTAAAACCGGGCTCCCTAGTGGAAAGGGCCCCGGTTTTTTCGCAATTATCTCTCATGAGGAGTGCCGAGTTACAGCTGCTACAGTGTCAATTCTCAACATGCCCGCATACTGTTAATAATACATCTAGGGAAGAAGAGGCATGTACATGATTAAAAGGCATAAGGTACGGCTAGTTTTATTTCAAAGAGACTTTTTCACAAGGCGAAGAAGGGGTTTTCTTTAGGGTAGACCGATTAGTCACCGACAATAAACAGCAATTCATTAGTCTCCGCTCCATCCATCGCTTATTTAATGTTGACTTGCTTTTTAATGTTTGTAAGAAACGTGTTACAATTCGGCAACCTGGTCATTTTTTTGTGACTCTAAACGGGGATACATTGAGAGCACACTCATGCCGCAAACGAGACGTCATCACATCTGCTCACTAAATGGATTTCCCACAATCAATTAAACCCAGTTTAACACTTTATTTCAGTGTTTTGACTGGGTTATGTTTTTTTAGGGGTTCAGTGACATTATTCCACCCCATGTTCTATTGCCGGATTGACGTTTCTTTTATGATGTAGAATGAAATAAATAATAGCCGTGAATGCAACGATTATGGCAGAAATCATGTATACTGCTGAGTAACCTGAGCTTGAAGCCAATACTCCTAAAAGGTAAGATCCTACGCCATAACCAAGATCGAATAAAACAAAGAACGTGGCTATTGCAACCGCTCTGCGGTGAACATTTGCCGCTTGCACGGCAATCGTCTGAAAGCAAGGCAGCAGGGCGCCATAGCCGAGACCGCACACAAGTCCAGATAATAAAAATAAAGCGGGCGAATGGGCCAACCCTAGCAATAGCATGCCTATCGTGAAGGCGCCAATGCTTGGATAGACAATGACATGTTCTCCGTATTTATCGAGTATTTTGCCGATAAGCGGACGCGGAAGAACGGGCGACTGCTCTCACAAACGTTTCGATGGGTGCAAACTGTACAAGATTGATACGTTTAAGGTTTCATGAATGTGCGAAAAATGTACGAAAAAGTGCGTGCTGCGCGGGAGATTGTACATTCGTGAAGATAGATTTTCCATAAAGAGTGGATTTTTTAGATTCATTGACAATTAAATTAAATACATTTAATTCTCGCATGCCGCACGCTCCTATTGTAGTTTCATTTTTTGCTAATGAATACGAAAATTCGGAGGTTATTATCATATGTGTGGTATTGTTGGATATATTGGTAAAAGAAATACACAAAACGTCTTAATTGAAGGACTTAAGAAACTTGAGTATCGCGGTTACGATTCTGCGGGTATTGCTGTATTCACAGACAAAGGTCTTGAAATTGCGAAAGCGAAAGGCCGTCTAGCGAACCTTGAAACGAAGCTCGAAAATACACCGCTTATTGGTTCCGTGGGTATTGGACATACTCGCTGGGCAACACACGGTAAACCGTCTGATGTCAACTCCCACCCGCATACAGATGACAGCCACAAGTTCTCCGTTGTTCATAACGGTATTATCGAAAACTACTTGGAGTTGAAAGAAGAACTGATCGCTGAAGGACACACTTTTGTGTCAGAGACGGATACAGAGGTCATTTCTCATCTGATTGCACGTGAATATGAAGGCGATATTGTAAAAGCCGTTCAAAAAGCGATTAGCCATATGCGTGGTGCATATGCACTTGGAGTGCTTACAGAGTATGAACCTAATAAATTAGTTGCAGTTCGTCAAGCAAGTCCGCTTATTATCGGTGTTGGCGAAGACGAGAATTTTATCGGATCTGATATTCCTGCGATTCTCGAATACACACGTAATGTGTACATTTTGAATGACGGCGAAATGGCTGTATTGACACAGGATGCTGTCGAATTGATGACGATTGAAGGCAACTTTATTTCTCGGGAAATGATTCGTGTCGATTGGGATGCTGCAACAGCAGAAAAAGGCGGTTTTGAGCATTTCATGTTGAAAGAAATTCACGAACAGCCTAAAGCATACCGCGATACAATGCGCGGCAGAATTGACGCTTCTGGTAAACACGTAGTATTGCCTGAACTTAAGCTGAATTCAGAACAAATTAAAAATATTCGCAACGTTCAAATTGTAGCGTGCGGTACAGCGTACCATGCAGGTCTTGTGGGTCGCAGTGTAATCGAGCAGCTCGTTAAAATTCCAGTGGAAACGGATGTTGCTTCGGAATACCGTTACCGTTCACCAATTATAACGCCAGAGACACTCGTTATCGTCGTGAGCCAATCCGGTGAAACAACGGATACACTTGCAGCTCTTCGCGAAGCACAAAGCCACGGAGCGCATGTGCTTGCCATTACGAACGTAGTCGGAAGCTCAATCGCTCGTGATGCTGATGATGTAATCACAACACTTGCAGGTCCGGAAATTGCGGTTGCTTCAACGAAAGCTTATACTTCTCAGTTGATTGCTTTCTACTTGCTGGGCTTGTATCTTGCTGAAGTACGCGGAACGCAAACTCCAGAGCAAATTGCTCATATCATTGCTGCTATGCAAGCATTGCCTGAGCAAGTTGAGAAGATGCTGTCCCAAGCTGATGCCATTAAAGACTTTGCAGAACAAATTTCGAAACATGAAGACTTGTTCTTCATCGGCCGCGGTCTTGACTATGCTGTAGCTCAAGAAGGATCGCTTAAGCTGAAAGAAATTTCTTACATTCACTCTGAAGCTTACCCAGCAGGTGAATTGAAACACGGTACACTTGCTCTGATCGAAGACGAAATTCCTGTGATTGCACTTGCAACACAAGAAAGCGTCCTTGAGAAAACAGTAAGCAATATTAAAGAAGTGAAAGCGCGCGGCGCAGAAGTTATGGCAATTACATTCGAAGAGCACGTTGCTGGACTGCTGAAATCTGTAGACCAAGCATTTGCAATCATCACCCATATTGTTCCATAATTCACACATCTCCACTTCGCCCTAGTGATTCTCACTCCCATGTCTCAGCGGACCATAGCCCTTTCATTCCTATTGGTCACATCTAACCCTAACTACAGGGTGGAGGTCGGTCTTTCTAACGGAATGGGTCCGAGCCCTTTTGTTCAATGTCTCCCGATAATCCGTGCAACTTGTCATCCTACGAATACTTGAGCTGGTGAGGACAGATTGCTTTATGCTGCATGTGGGAATACCTTAAACGGTTCGTAAGATGCTTGGCTTTTAGATAGAGCTACGAGCAATCGTGCTACTTTAGCGAATAATTTCATGATGGATTTCATCTTCTTTAGTTTCTTTTTCTCTACATTGTAACAATGTAACCTCGAATTTCCGGATTTGTCATGACCATACTCATCATCATGAGATAAAGAAAATGACGTAGATGTGGCCGGCCACGTTTACTGAGCATTCATGTTTCCTCGCAATTCCCAGGGCCTCTACGCCGATGACCAAGTGATGAACAGTAATGGATTCAATGAGTTGATTTTGCTTATTTTGTGCCTTAAATTTCATAGTAGAGCGACCTCCTAATGGGTTTTTTGAGACAATAACCTCGTGCGTGACCCCATCTTATAGAGGCGCTCGTTTTTGTTAAAACGCCAAATTATTCTGTTTACAGGGATTCTAATGGGGGAACGTTAGTTGAAAACAATAAAATGGCAGCCGATCAGAAGATCAGTTGCCAATTTTAATGAAGTATAGGTGAGTTTACTTCAAATATAGAATAATGTTCATGTAAAAGGAGGATATAACTGGTAGACATAATTACCACAAGTGGAGTCATCAGTTTAGAAAAATCCACTAGCGTTGCATAAACCTTGCGAAAACGTTATGTCTGAAAATTAGAAATACCCTTATAAATCAAAAATCCAAAAAGGCGATAGCTTCCTAAAGGTAGCCTGTCTCATTTGGATGATTTATACAAATATGTATGATTAGATAAGATCAGCGGAGTGAGTTGTCGTAGCAATCGTTTTATTTCTTCGTCGCCTTCCCTTGGATGAACGACTTGGTTTTTGTTTCATTCGGCTTAACCATTGAGCATAGGGCTGCCATAGTAATTTAATAAGCCATCGAGTCAATTGCAGTAGACTGTGATCGACCTTCGTATCCAGTTTGACGAGCAGTAGCAAACAAAAGGCGATAAGGGCGATCCAGACCTGATTATGAACTGCGCGGTCGCTTTGACCATGGAAATGCTTGATCCTCAGATGCTGCTTCATCCACTTAAAAAACGTTTCAATCGCCCAACGACTGCGATACATGTCGCTGATCTCGTCACAGGTCAGGTCAAACCGATTGGTAACCAAAAATAACAGATTGCCCTGAGAATCTTTCGTTTGAACCATCCGAAGCAAATGCTTCATTTTCTTTTGTGGAGAGCCAACTCGCACTATGACATCCTCACTGACACGGCTTTCTTGCGGAACTTCAAGAAACTCAATAGGTTCAATGCACGCATTATTCTTCAGCCTTGTGACGAAAGAGATGTTATTCTCGCAATAGCGGTCGAATGCGGAATAGTCCATGTAACCTCGGTCAAACACATACGTGAAGCCTGGTTCATCCGTAAGCTCATCGAGCTGTGTACGGTCGTTCTTCTTTGCATTCGTAATGGTCGCCTTCTCTGGCAAGACATCTTGTTCGCCGACAAATGCCAGTCGCATATGGAGTTTAATTCCTGCCTTCGTCTTGCGGAAGGTTGCCCATTTGTACTTTTGCAAGCAAAGGGCGACGGTAGTCGAATCGATAATCTTTATTTTGTTACGTGCAGCTGGTGCATGATAGGTCGTGAGAATTCGTTTGACGAGACGCTCAAACAACTGTTGAAGCAAATCCGGATCCACCTGATTATGCTTCCGACTAAGTTGAGCTGCGGAAATGGACTTCAGCCCAAGTTCACGTTGAAATGCCTTGCAGAGCACATCATCGGCAATGTGCCTGAGACCTTTTCTGCCTTGCAGTTGTGCATGCAGGAACAGTTTCAAGTAGGCTGCAGTCGTTAGCTTCTTCACATACTTATCTTGCTGAGTTCCTATAACCCAATCTGTGAACGTTCTCGTACATATTGGTGCTAACCATTTACCAAATGAAGAAATTAGGATATGCTTGTCCATGCGTGAATCCTTTCATTGGATTATGGACAGGGCTACCTTCCATATCTATTGTAAAGGATTTTTTTATGCACAATTTTAGATAAGACAGAAAGTTATGAAGATTCCGAGAACATTAATGCAACGCTAGTGAGAAAAATCATTACTTTAAAAACGATATAATTGTTTAAGCCGACAAATTTTTACATAATTTGGTGCTTAGGGATTATGGAATTATTCTATATAATTCTATAATATTACATGTGTATGAATTAACCATGTTAATAAATAAGTGGTAGAAATGGGTAACCAGTATCATCTTTGATTGAGATGCCGGCCTGCTTTCAATATAAAAAATGCTAATTAAATTGGAGGAATTTATATATGAAGCATAAAGGTAAATTGGCTATCGCCACACTAGCAGCTTCTGTGCTCTTTGCCGCAACATCAGCCTTTGCCGCGACAGCTACTTTCTCGGGTAGTCTACCAGCCAATCAAGGCGATACTGAAATTAGTACCGTAGCGAGAGCTAATGAAGATACTGCTGTGAAGTATTTTAGCATCAAAATAACAAGTTTAGGTAGCGGAACATACGTTAGAGCATGGACAGAAAAAAGTGGTGGTATTGGTGCGAATCCCAATCTATCAGATCCATATAATCAAGTAGCTTTTGATAGCGCATATCACACTATTAACTACTCCACAGTACCCACTAAAGGTACTAATGTCATATTAAACCTCGACAATCCTGTCGTTACAAGTTCGACAGTTTCTGTTTCAGGTGCATGGAGTCCCAACTAAGCTGACTGATTTATGCTTATGCTCTTGAGATTTAGCACAAACATGGGGACAAGTAATTTACGTCCCATGTTTGTGCATTTTGTTACTTGAAGGGACTCTTCATAAAATGTTTTTGTCACAAAGGAGAGGAAAAATCGAGTGGGAGATTTGCTAGTAAGTTATCTGAAAATTGATATCAAAAGACTGATTACAGATAAAAAAGTATTATTCGCAGTTCTGATATTGCTTATTATTGCCGTGATTGATCCAATTACAGTAACTAGACATTTTACTAAATATGCTGGTTCAGCAGAGACAATTGGGCAGAATCCGTTCCAGTTTTGGATGTTAATGAATTCAGTAAGTTGGGGGAATAATTTATACAGTACTGTATTTTGGATTCTTGCTGTGTTATTTACCGGGTTGATCTATTACGAAGATAAGAATACCTCACTGTATATGTATCAAATTACCCGAGGAGGTAAAGGTAGGTACTTTGTTTCAAAGTTCATTTCTACCGGTATGCTGTCTTTCCTTACAGTACTAGTCACTTTGGAGATAAATGTTGTAATGACCTATAAGCTATTCCCTGATACGATCAATAAGACTGAGTATTATGATCGATTGGTTCCGCATGCAGGAAGCTTTGTATATAACGCTTTTTTGTCGAATCCGATGAATATGGTTCAAATTTATACACTGATTAATGCTTTAGCAATCTCTATATTTGTCGTGTTTTCACTTTGCATTAGTATGCTGCTTAATTTCAAAAATAGGTATGTTATTCTTGTGACTCCGGTAATTATTCTATATGCAATTAACTATATTTTTGATTCCTATCCAACGTTGTTCACCTATGACATTCGAATAATCCTTCAACCTGTAGCGGTAGGTGCATTAACAAGTATTATAACTTGGGAAAATGTGATTATCGTTATTGGAGGATGGATATTAGTGGATCTAATATTAATTGGTGCAGTTTTTTATAAAATGAGAGATTGTTATGAATAGATTTATATTTTTCTGTGTGTTTACGATCTATATTGCAATTAGTGGAATCATCTTTTTGTTTAAAATGCCTATCAGTAATAACTGGTTCGATCAGTGGATATTTGATAAGTTTTTCGTATTTCAATTTATTTCAGTAGTTACAATCGGACTGACTATTGAAGGCAGCTATTTTAATAATCTATCGTATGTCAGAATAGGAAACAGAAGAAAAATACTCATAAAAGAGTTGATTGGATATTACACACAAGGGTTTATCTGTTTAAACATTATGTTCATGTTTATAATATTCGGTGCATTGTCACTTAGAGAAAGTGGTTTTATATTGCAGTTGACAGACTGGTATTTTAGATATTTATTAGGAATTATCTTATTTATAAACGTAATGTCATGTTTGAAATGGTCTAACAACTTAATTTTGAGAAGACATTGCATGTTAATTGTATTTATATGGTTGGCTTTGGAACTTATATTGTTCCGACCATATATTAAGAAATTCTACTCACTAGATATAAACTTGTTATTTTCGTGGGTCTTTCATAAAGGACCGGAAAGTTATTATTGGATGCTAGGTTTAGTATTACTTACGCTACTTTTAAATTTCAGGATTAGTGATAAGAGGAATTTTATATGATAAGCGTGTTCAAGCATGTAAAACCATTCTTTCTTATTATTTTATTGGGTAGCATTCTGGCTAGTTATAGCTATTTAAAAAGTATTGGCATTAGTGATCTTACAACAATGTATCAAACTATTTTTGGAGGTAAACCTTTAAATGGAGTGCTGTTAAAAAGCTTATTCGTTATGATATTTTCATTATTACAATATACACTTATTGACTATATTGTTTTCTATATTGATAACTCTGATAATTTATCTATTCGATATGGAAATAAAAACGATTGGTTAAAAGCTCTGTTAAAAGGCGCTTTAATCATCACCGCGGCATTTGTAATATTATTTTATTTGATAGGGTTACTTTTTAATATTGTTTCAGGTAATTTCGATGTGTTTCAAACGATTAATATGAATACTGTTGGGGTTATAGCGAGAGTCTACTTATTTTGTACAATTGCGGTTTTTGCTCAGATATATCTATTACTTAAGTTCACGAAAACAAGTACTTTTATGATAATGGGGGGGATTTCAATTTTTTTAGCTATGACCAATCATTATCAGGCTTTGGCTTTTTATATTTTACCTCGATCCAGTAGTCCAATGATTACATTGTTAAATGTCGTTGAAAGTATAGTTCTTGCTATAGCACTAATTGCCCTTATTCAAAGAAGAATCCTTAAGAAGGAGTTATCATCTTATGAAAATTGAAGCAACCAATTTCACCAAGTCTGTCGGTAAAATAAAAGTTCTTGAAAATATAAATGTATCTCTAGAAAGTGGGAATATATACGGAGTAGTTGGTAAGAACGGAAGCGGAAAAACAATGTTTTTGAGAATGATTGCTGGCCTGATACTGCCAACTAATGGCGAGGTGAGAGTAGATGGAAGAGTTTTGGGGAAGGATATTTCATTTCCTGATAAGTTAGGGATACTACTTGAAAAACCAAGTTTCCTCGGTCAACTGACAGGATATGAAAATTTAAAAATGCTAGCTAAGATAAGAAATGTTACTAAAAGTGAAGATATTCAACATTATATGAGTATTTTTGATTTAGATTGGGAAACTAAGAAGAAATTCAAAAAGTACTCGTTAGGAATGAAGCAAAAATTGGGAATTATCCAGGCTATTATGGAAAATCAACAAATTATCATATTGGATGAGCCTTTTAATGCCCTAGACGAGACTTCTGTGGGAACATTAAGACAAGTGTTAGAGAAGCTGAGAACAGAACAAAAGTTAATTGTAATGACGTCTCATAACAAAGAAGATATTCAATTATTATGTGATCACACCTTTACGATTTCTGATGGAAAAATAATAAACGTTCATAACAAATTAGAACAGAAAAATGATCGAATCACTGCTAAAGACGCATAATGGCCGCGCGCTTGGTGTTCATTCGTTTCAAGTGGCTTTACGCTAGTATGGTAAGGATGTGTGTCACTAATCGGGTATGGCCTCACACTTTAAGGCATACCTTTTCAAAGTGTAGATTATTTATGAGAGCGATACGTAGGCATTGTGACACAATTGTCGAACGACAAGAACTTCTATACAAAATAAAAGCCGTATTAGGGCAAGAACCTCTATACAATTCCGTGGTCCCAGAAAGAGATGAGTAATAAAGTTAAGCTGGGAACGTAAGTTAAAGAAATAGTGGAGCAGTCTGCCGGCGGCAGCTGCTCCATTTTTTTAACTTGAAGGGTAGAGAACGGCCACTAACACCGGCTGCCGTTTTCTTAACTACAGGTCAGAGTAGTTCCAAGGTGTGGTATTATTGGAGTCTGTCAAGAATTTTGTGTAAACTCTATTAAAGGATAATCCTAAGTCCCTAGGGGCTTAGCGTAAATGTGAACCAATTCGGTCTGGGAAAAAACAGAGAGTTGAAGTAAAATCTGTCCCCAGTTTTGGACTCTTCCTGTCCAGCGGTGTATCATTAAGCTAACGGGCAGTTTTGTTGAATAAGTTATAAATTTAACATTTTAAAGTAAAAGCATTTCTTTGTAATGAGAAATGCTTTTTATTTTTATCAAAAACGATATTAATTTATTGTATAACGATAAATTATGTGGTGAAGTTAAAAACTGACATTAAATAAGTGAGGTGCAGTTTATGATACGAGGAAAAACACTCTTTTTGAAGATAGCTGTTATTCTTATTGGAATCCCAATTCTCGCTTTGTGCATATTTTTAGTGCCTAAGATTGGGAATTTTGCTGGAGAATTGTATCCAGAAATGGCTTATATGAAATCTCTCGTTTTAATCGATATGTACGCAGCAGCGATTCCTTTTTACTTAGCTCTGTATCAAGCTTTTAAACTTTTAAGCTATATTGATAAGAATCAAGCGTTCTCGGAATTATCGGTAAAAGCTTTAAAGAATATAAAATACTGTGCCATCACAATCAGTACCTTGTACCTGCTAGGTATGCCACTCTACTATCTCATGGGGAAGAGAGTTGACCCTCCAAGTTTCATACCAATGGGATTGGTCATTATTTTCGCCTCTATGGTGATCGCCGTGTTTGCTACTGTTCTCCAAAGACTTTTACAAGAAGCTATTAATATAAAATCAGAAAATGATTTAACGGTCTGAGGTGGAGCATATGGCAATTATTATTAATATTGATGTGATGTTAGCAAAACGAAAAATGAGCGTAACGGAGCTTTCGGAGAGGGTTGGAATTACTATGGCAAATCTTTCCATTCTGAAAAATGGGAAAGCAAAAGCGGTTCGTTTTTCAACATTAGAAGCGATATGTAAGACTCTGGATTGTCAGCCAGGTGATATTTTGGAGTACAAAAGCGACGAAGACACTCAATAAAAACAGACAACAAATTTATTTAACTAACGGGTCTCTTTAGTTCAACAAATCATGTAGCAGTTTGCCGCGGCAACTGCTCCCCGAATCCCTTTCTTTTTCCTGGTGCGCCCTCCCGTTTTATCTAAGCTTGCCATTACCGATAAGCGCCGCGAACCATAACGTGATTCACGTCGTTTGGCCGTTCCTCAATTTATAGGATTTTATGGGTACGGGCAACTAATTTTGGGTAATCAACGTCTATAGAGATAGGAACGAAGGTGATTGGAGTTTAAGGTTCAGAAGGTGAGAAAACGTTGGGACGCTCGAATCGAGTTCGCACGCAACTATATGATTAAGAACTTTAGGAGGGAGCAAATTTGAGAAAACTTGTCGTCTTACTTGCTCTGTTTAGTTTTAATTTAATGGGCTATGCTCATGCTCATGCAGCGGCGGATTATGATAAAAGGCCTGTGGAACTAAACGTTAATGGGAATTTTATTTCAATGGATGTACACCCGACTATGGATACTAATCGCTTGTTTATTCCTATACGTTTATTAGCGTCCTTAGGGATTCAATACAGTTGGAGTCCTTCTTCAAAAGTAGTGACTTTACAGAATAAAAACGGAGAATACTTGAAGATTACTGTAGGCAGTAAGGTCGCATATAAGGGGAGTCAACAGATACAAATGGATCAGGGCGCAAAAAATCAGGATGGACGCGTGCTTGTCCCCATTCGATGAGATGACTTCGGTAAGCTGCCGGAGTCATCTTTTTTAAGTTCCATTGCTTTCTGGTCGTGTTATAGTGCTCCATATATTCATCAATCATGTACTTCAATTCTGCTAAGTTACGTGCTTCCTTGTAATCTACTTCATCTTTTAAGTGCCCGAAGAATGACTCCATGGGGGCATTATCTAGACAATTTCCTCTACGTGACATCGATTGAAGGAGTCCTAGTTCTTTAACACGTTTTTGATATTCAGGATGTGTATATTGCAAGCCTTGATCCTAGTGAATTATTGTTTCCGGATGAATATTCCGATCTAATGCTTCCTTTCACTTTGCCAGTGTTCTGTACACAATACTCATACGTAAACTGGTGGAGAGATCATACGCAATAATTTCTCTTGTGGCGGCATCTTTAACGCAAGACTCCCTTACCCGCTAGATTTTCTTTCACCGCTTGTATTTTAAATTCAGCTCTATATTGAATCGCACGATCAGATACAGAAGCGACATTTGGATTCATTTCTAATAATTGTCGTTGATGTTCATTAAATATAATCTTACTCATAATAACTTCTCCCGATTTACTTCATACATTTTAGTATAACGGGGTTTTGAGCTAGAAAAAACAAAAAACCCCGAATAGATTCACTTTTTTAAAGTGTCTACTATTCGGGGTTCAGTTCACCCACCTCGTGTGTTTTGCTCTATTATTTAAAAGTTCTTCCTATCGCCAGGATATATTTTAATTTCTCTTCATAATTACTAGCCGCAAAATTATCTACTCTGTTAAATGTTTGATTAATACTAAGTGCTGGTCGTAATCGTTCATTGTTCTGATCCGTAGTGTTCCAGTCTGCTTCCATTTGGAACGCATTATCAAACATAAAGATAATATGGAGATCTTCCTTCCCTTGAGCTATGGCTTTTCCAGATATATTTTTTGAGGTGATATTAATCGAACCCTTCTGTAATTTTCCCTTTTCATTATCGTTTAAAGTCAAATCGTAGGTAAGAGGCTGAATGGCGTTATAATCTGCAATTTGATCTGGAGGAAGATCAGATTCTTTGATTAACTTAATCGATTGATTTTTATCTAATGACTCACTTTCAATATGCACCATTCCTGTTTTCGGATCTATATTTGAAGGGATATCTGAATTATCAATTAAAGCCCGAACCGGAATAAACATAGATTGATTATACATCACTGGAATGGTATCCATTGCTTTTTCGGTGTTATTTACTTGAATAATATTGGAGCCTACAGTAATATTTAAAACTTTATTGTTCAATTGGATTGATGCCGTTTTTTGTGCTTGGTTATAACTTACATTGCTGCCGATCAGCTCACTTACCGCCCGTAATGGGATCATCAAACGGTTGTTTTTATCGAGATAAGGTTGTTTTGGAAATGTGTACAGAACGTCATATTCGTTGATTTTAAGCAATACTGGTACTTTCTTTTCAACGATGGAAGGAGATGCATAACTGTTCTTGGAAAATCCCAAAATTACTGCCATTGCAACCATTGCAGTAATAAAAAACTTTGCCTTTTTCACTCTTTTTCACCTCCGTTAATAATTGTAATTCCTGAATTAGGGATAAGGAAATCCTTATCCCCATTTGAATTAAAGCTATAATTGAATATTAACAGTTTCTTCGCCCGCATTGATATAATTTACAGATACATGGGCTGAGTCATTATTATAAGTGCCGCCTGTTTGACTAGAACCCCAACCAGTATAAACAAGGCTTCCAGTGCTATTATAATATCCAATGGTGATATCATGCCAATGAACGCCCTTCATAAAGGAGCCTGTAGTAAAACTTTCTCCGTTTTTTTGTCCGATAGTGGTCATTCTTTTTAATCTCATTTTAGATCCATCTTTCGTCCAACCACTCACGCCAGAACGAACAATCGTCGTTGTTTTGCTTTCTCCTGTTGTTGTAATACCTGATACAGCCAAGGTAACTTCATTGGTTGCAGTAACATAAAATTTCAAATAGATGTCTTGTCCTGATTTATAACGTGGAGTTGATGTTACCATTTGTCCGTTTGCCAAGGTAGACGGTGCCCAATCATCATACATTGTGCTATGCTGCATTCCAGCATCAACACCTACATCAGTCGCTCCCCAGCCTCCAGTATAAACATAAGCTGTATCATAGTATGGTGCTGCACTATTATTGTCTTTTACATTGGATCCACCCGGTAAAGTTACGTAAGTACTTATCCAAGAGTATCCATCATTGGAATAAACTCTTCTGTAAGGTCCTGACCCCCCTGTTTGTGGAGGAATAGAGGAGTAAGGTGAGATAATTGAGGAATCATTTGGAGTAGTGGACTCAATCACTTGCTGATCCATAGGTAGTTCTTGGTTCCCTGGTCCAGTGATCAATTCGCCAGAAGCCGCAATTACATCTCGATCTTTGCCAATAATGGAGCTGTCAATTTTAGCTTGAATTGCTTTATTAACCGGCAATAAAGGGTTTACATTGTTTTGAGACTCTGAACTTGAACCATTGAATGAAGAAGCGGATACTACAGAACCTCCCAATAAAAACAATGAAAGAATTAAGCTCGTTGATTTAGGTATAAATCTCACATTAAGCCCATCTTTTAATAAATTTATTATGAAAGCTGGCCAGCTATTCACACTTGACTTATTGAAGTAGAGTCTTTGAGTCACTAGCTTTAGAGAAAAGATATTATTAGGGGGTAGATAAATCATCTAGTATTAGAACACTTTAAACAGGCGTAAGTTACATGTGAGGTAAAAATTTTCCAGGAACAGATATCTGTAGCAAATTCTAGGGAGAAATAATCGCTTCTCAATGAATACCCTTCAGGAAAAATTGTGGTGGTGCTGGACAACGGACGAATCCATAAAGCAGCTACCATTGAATATTTCGTTCAGGATGAGCCGCGTCTGGAGTTTGTGTTTTTGCCAAAATACTCTCCAGACCTCAATCCCATTGAGGGTCTTTGGAAATGGCTGAAGAGTGATGTCATTCACAACGTGTTTGACGATAAAACCTACAAAATCCGAACTGCCGTCAGCAGATTTATAAAGCGTGTTTACCAAAATCCAATGGAAGCCATTGATCGGCTGTGCATAAATGTGTAATTTATGCCCTTTAGACCATACGCACCACGTTCCCGAATATCGTGTAGGAGCTCTTTCCATACGAATGCAGACTCTGTAGGCGCTAAGGTGTAGGCAAGTACTTCTTTCGAACCATCTTCCCGAATGCCCAGGCTAGATGCACAGCTTCTTTGGTAACCGTGTCACGCTTTACCGCAAGATACGTAGCATCCAAGTAGACGGGATGCTCAAATGAAGGTCTCCGTACTCGGTATGAAGGGTACGTGAGTAGGTTCCATTACGGGAATTGCCTGAATGAAAGCCAGTTCGGTCATACTTCTCATAATCTAGAAAAGCGGTTAGTTCGGTTTCTAAAAGGTGATTCATGGATATTTCTAGATGAAAACGAAATACTTCGGTCACATCTTGTTTGGTCACTAGTGCTTGGACTAAATTTGTTGTAAACTGATTCATAGGGAAGGCCTCTTTTCTATGGATTGTTGTCTGGTAACTCCATTCTACTAGAAAAGGCCTTCCTTTTTTGCTATTCAGCTATTTACACATAATATTTTACGCTCTCTATGAGTTCTCAGTTTGTTAGTAAAAATGTTGATGAATTAATTGATAAGCTCGAAAGTAGTGATGATTTGTATTCGCAGATTGAAGAATACATTAATAAACGTATCTATGACGAAATAAGTGAAGAATTGAATGAAGTAGGGAGGTTTGGTTACGGTTCCGATTATATATCGATAGATGTAATCGAGGACATTCAATTCGAGGTTATTTCAAAAATGATCTCTGACGATAATGTTGATATTGATTGCACGGTTAAATTTATAGCTTATGTGGATCATAACTTTCACGTTGATAGTAGAGAACCTGATATAGAGATGAGCGGATCAATGATCTGCCAAGTAGAAGCTTCTATAACTATTGACATATTATCCGGACACCATGATGACAGTACGAAAACACTTGATCTGACATCGACTTGTATCGAATTCAATAATTTTGATGTAATCGAAGCAACAGATCCATTCGAAGGACCAGATCAACTTGATGGTCCTGACTTTGACGACGATGATGATGAAGTTGATTACTTCGATGATTATGACGATGATGATCAATAAAAATGCTACAATTATAGATTGCTTAAAACGTTTATTTAGTTCGTTTGATTTATTACAACATAATCCATAGTCCAAAATTCCGGTAGAAATTATGAATATCAGTTATGCGTGATTTGCAGTTGGAATTGTTATTGGAAATATTAAACGGATGAGAAGACCAAGAGAAAATCAACTTTCATGAGCGGATTGAAGAATTAATGAACGGAAAAGAAATGTTCTCAATTGCCCGTCAATATTTAGATACAGTTGTACTCAAATCATTTACCAACTCTAATGTCACTGAATAGTTCAAAAATAAAAAAGTGTGGAACCAGTAAAAAAAGTCTGGAACCACGAAGTCAGTCCCGATGATAGAATTATTCATCGGGACTTTTTACTAATAAGGAATGAGACTAGGTCGCTCTGATTAAAAGTTTAAAGCAAATTAGCTAATGTTTTTTCACTTAAAAAAGTTCGATGTTAGGGGCAGAGAAACAAAATGAAACCTTATTCGTTTAATATTTGGAGAACGAAGCACGCAAGTGGACGCAAAATATTTCGCTGATAATGGGGCAGCAGGTTGCTGTGATCGATGGCATGGCAACTATGGGTCTTCCAAGGAAACGGTAAAGTTAGACATATCGATCAAATCAGTACATAACCGCATCTATGTGCCTCTTCGATTCGTGTCGGAGCAGTACGGCTACAAGGTCGGTTGGGCCAACCATACGGTCTCCATACAATCGCCGTTGTACGAGAAAGAGCGGGTGGCTCTCTATGCCGGCAATCTGGCGGCAGCCAGGAAAATCGCGATGAGCGCCATGTTCGCGGGCGGCCATTACGAGCCCACGCCTTTGCAGACGCTGCATAGAACGGAGAATTACGACACCGAGTTCCTGTCGGATCGCACAGGTCCGACGCCCCGAATCGACAAGACCTTCCTGTATTACGACAGCGGATTTGCGGGTCCCGCCCGCTGGGTCAGAAGCGGCCGGGTCGGCACGGATGGGAAGGTTGAGCAAACAGCCGTGAAGATCACAACGGACGGAAAAGTGACCGATTATATCGGAACGATCGCGTTGACACTGCCAAAACGAGAAAAGAATGGAAACAGTAGAAATACCGCAAGCATTTAGTGTAGAAAGAAAATAAAATGTTAGACTGAAAAATAATGTATTAGACACTCATGCCGCAAACGAGACGTCATCACATCTGCTCACTAAATGGATTTCCCACAATCAATTAAACCCAGTTTAACACTTTATTTCAGTGTTTTGACTGGGTTATGTTTTTTTAGGGGTTCAGTGACATTATTCCACCCCATGTTCTATTGCCGGATTGACGTTTCTTTTATGATGTAGAATGAAATAAATAATAGCCGTGAATGCAACGATTATGGCAGAAATCATGTATACTGCTGAGTAACCTGAGCTTGAAGCCAATACTCCTAAAAGGTAAGATCCTACGCCATAACCAAGATCGAATAAAACAAAGAACGTGGCTATTGCAACCGCTCTGCGGTGAACATTTGCCGCTTGCACGGCAATCGTCTGAAAGCAAGGCAGCAGGGCGCCATAGCCGAGACCGCACACAAGTCCAGATAATAAAAATGAAGCGGGCGAATGGGCCAACCCTAGCAATAGCATGCCTATCGTGAAGGTGCCAATGCTTGGATAGACAATGACATGTTCTCCGTATTTATCGAGTATTTTGCCGATAAGCGGACGCGGAAGAACGATCATGACACCGAAGAAGACAAAGAAATAACTGGCGAGTGAACCCATGGAAAGCTCTTTGGCATAGAGGGATATAAATGAGGTAAGACCACTGTATGCGAATGCTAGCACGAACCCTGCCAAACCAATCGGAATAGCTTTCGTTTCAATCAATTGGCTCCAATGAAATTTTTCTTTAACATTTTTCTGTGCCATCGGTAATTTCGGAGCACGTGTACTCATACCAAACAGTAAAGCAAGCAAGCCAAAAATGGCGCAAATGCCGAATAAATAACCATAACTAAGATGTGACGTAATTGTCAGTCCTACAAACGGTCCAATGACCATAGCTAAGCTCATGAACAAGCTGAAATAGCTGATGCCTTCTCCTTTTCGATTCTCAGGAATAAGACGAAGTGCAAGCGCGTTGGTTGAAGTGGTCGCAATTGCGAAGCTGCCACCGTGCAAGAACCGAAGCAACAGCAGCATAGCCATACCGGCAATGTTCAAATAAGCTGCGGATACAACAAAGAATGCCGCCAATGATATAACGGCTACTTTCCTTTCCCCATACTGGGCCATCCATTTCCCGGAAAACGAACGAAGTAAAACTGCAGCGATGACAAACACCGTCATTGTCAGGCCAATTTGCTGTCCAGTACCATGAAAATTGTCCTTCACATAAACAGGCAGGGATGTCGCCAATGTGTAAAACGTTAAAAATACAAAAAAACTGCTTAAACAAATCTTTACAAAATCTCCACTCCACAATATTGTGTTTCGTTCTTTCACGATATTTTCTCCTCTAAGAAGCAGTACCTTTAATTGTTTCTCTCGCGGTATCTCTCTATATTTTTGTTTATTTTTTGCATAAATGCTTTGAAGGCCGAAGCTTCATGATCAGGAATATCCAATAACAAGGCACGGATGAACTCCGCTTCAATCGGTTCAATCTGACGTACGGCTTCCTTCCCTGATTTGGTAATATACGTGTGATAAGATCTACGATCCTCGGAATTAGTGACTCGATTTACGAAGCCTTTGCGCTCCAATTGATCCAAAATTCTCGTTATATTGGCCGGATCCTTTTCGGTTCGCCGAGAAAGCTCTTTTTGGCTGATTCCGTCTTCCTCACTTAAACAAAGGAGAAGACCAAACTGCTCAGACGTCAAATTGTAATCTTGAGTCAGCTGGGTCAAGCATTGCGTTAATTTACGGCCCGTATTGCTGATCAAATAACCGACCGATTCTTTTAATTTCACTAGCAGGTACCTCGCACCACAATTAGTTTGCATAGCAACTATATTTATAACAAATCAAATAACAGAGGTCAATAAGCACAGGGGGCATATGACGCAGCTGGAGCACAACGTAATACGTTCGTCTTCTTTGTGGAACGAAAATACTATATAATGCGTGTAGATACATGTCACCCGGGGGCTTTGTTCTGTTAAATAAACGCTATATACCGAAAGGGGGCACCACGTTGAAGCATCATTTCAGCGATTACATAACCATATACATCCACCAGTCGGATTTGATCATTTCTAATTATATTAAAAACTTGCTCAGTCCATTTAATATCGCACCGGAACAAAATTTGATCCTGCTGCTGTTATGGGAAAACGACGGTCTTTCTCAAAGTGAATTATCGGCCAAGCTTGGTAAGGATAAAACCAACATCGCCCGTATGGTTCTCAACCTGGAGCAGAAGGGTTTGATACGTCGGGTCAGCGATGAAAACGATCGGCGTTTGCTAAAGGTCTTCTTGACTGAGAAAGGACGGAAGTTCGAAGAACAAGTGATTCCGGTCATTGATGATTTCAATGATCAGGTGCTGCAAGGTATTTCGGAGGAAGAACTGAATGCGGTAAGAAGGGTACTCGCGAAACTGATCGATAATGTGCGCTAGTACAATCTATCTAATGAGATGGATGTTACAATAACGCTTTGCTGAGTCATTGGTTTGATCCCATGAACTAGCTGGCGTTTTTTTTTGCTGTTGTGATGGCGTCATTATAACATTGTAAAAAAATAATTTTTATCTGTATGTGTTTTTCCTAAACCTCAGAGGATGATCGGCCGAATAATAATATAGCAAGCTTGTTAACTTCAGCATCTAAACTCAATTAGTAGGATTTACCATAAACAACGAGTATATTGCTTCGCTCGAGATTTACCTTAGGGTTATACCTGTTATCAAGCGATGTTATCCGGTAGATGCATCTGTGATCCTCAGTAACCTGACACATGATATAGGACTATTTCCCGGTAAAGAGATCGATCTAGGCATTAAGAATGGTGATATCCTACACGATCAGACCCCGATTGCACAGGCAATGAAATTAAATAAAGAAATATTGTCCAACGCTCCTGCTCATATCTATGGCTTCGAGTTTACGGGCATAGCCTTGCCGCTCCACGATAGCGAAGGACGGGTTATAGGGGATTAGGCGTGGCAATGAGAAGGCAAACTGAGCTGAGAGAAATATCGGATAAGATTCTCACCTCTTTGTCGCAGGCGAACGAAGGCATTTTGCAAGTCGCGCAGGGCTCTTGCTGAATTCGGACAGCAGCTTTTGGAGCAATCGAAGCAGCTCACGCTGGGGAAAAGGGAAGAGGTTTCGCAATCGTGGCGAATGAGATCCAAACAGCAATCGAAAAGATCGCCTCGATCGGTAACGAGCAGGCGGCGTCCAGCAAGGAAATTTCGGAATTCTGATGTCGGAGAAGCTGAACGAGTTCGCCGAGAAGCTGTTGAATTTTCAAGCGACAATTTGATGAACACAGTTTTTGACAAATAAAACGCTTTAGATTAGAATTAATTTAGTTGCTATAGCAACCTGTTTGTGTTTTAGTTGCTATAGCAAAAAAAGGCATATCTCATTAAATCGAAAGAAAGAAGGAATTTTCATGACAACTGCACCGATCGTCGTTCATGCCATTATTAATGGTCAAGAGGCTCCGACTGAAAAACAATATGCCCGTCAAAACCCTGCGAACCCTGATGAAATCGTGGGTTATGGTCCTATCAATACTCGTGAAGAGGCGATTCGCGCGATTGATGCTGCTGCCGCGGCATTTCCGAGCTGGGCTGCAACGCCGATTGAAGAGCGTGTCGAACGGATGAAGCGTGCGATTGAGAAACTAAAAGCCGCGACGCCAGAATTGTCCAAACTGCTCTCCCGTGAACATGGTAAGGCTCTTTACGACGCTGAAGGAGAATTTGGCGTATCCTTCATGTGGATGGAATATGCTTGCAATACTGTACAAGATGTACTGAAAGACGAAGTGATGGAACATCCGGATGGCGGTAAAACGATCATTGCACATGACCCGCTTGGTGTTGTATCCGCGATTACGCCGTGGAACTATCCGATATCGCTTTCGACCATCAAAGTAGCTCCTGCACTGCTTGCAGGTAACACGATGGTGCTCAAACCTAGTCCGTTTGCTCCGCTGGCCGTCAGCAAGGCCATGAAGATCATCGCTGACGAGTTTCCCGCTGGCGTGTTGAACCTGGTGCATGGCGAGGCTGATGTAGGGGTCGAGCTTACTACGAATCCTAAGGTTGCAAAGATCGCTTTCACAGGCGGAACGAATACGGCTAAGCACATCATGAGATCGGCTGCAGATACGATTAAGCACATGACTTTGGAACTTGGAGGAAATGACGCCGCAATCGTGCTTCCGGATTTTGATGTGAACGATGAGCGTGCAATGCGTAGGTTCGTTATATCGAATTTCCTTACCGGCGGTCAAATTTGCATGATTGCTAAACGGGTATATGTACACCGCTCCATTTACGACAAGTTTGTGGAAAAGTATATTGAAGCGGCGAATAAATGGATCCGCGTCGGCGATCCTTTCAATCCTGAAGTAACCATAGGTGCGGTTAACAATCCCGGTCAGCTGAAATTCGTTCAGGAGCTTGTGGAAGACGCTAAGAAGGGCGGCGCCGAGGTCATTAAGCTTGGACGCATTCTCGATGAAGAAGTGTTCGCGAAAGGTTATTTCCTCCAGCCGACACTTGTTTTGGGCGCAAAATACAACGATCGTATTGTAGTCGAAGAACAGTTTGGACCGACTGTGCCGATTCTGCCTTATGATGATGAAGAACAGGCTATTGCTTTGGTCAATGACAGCATCTATGGCTTAACGAGCTCGGTATGGGGCGAGGAAGCTCATGCGGTTCGTGTGGCACGGCGTATCGAGGCGGGTACGACAATGATCAATACGGCTGCCGTACAAGGACTTGACGTTCGCTTCCCGTTCGGCGGTGTGAAACAGTCGGGTATCGGCCGTGAATACGGTCGTGAAGGCTTGCTGACATACACCGAGACACATGTCATTAACGTTCCGAAAATGAAGGAACTCCCGTATATTCCAGAATAACGGATCCGATCTTATAAACTTTTTATTATTAATTAGGGTAATCCGGCTTTATGCCAGATTACCCTTTTTTTGCAGCATTCTTATAAGTTATGACGATGGTATCTATTACTTAAAGGGTTTGATACCACCTGGCATGAATTTTATCGACTTCGATATGAAGAGTATGGATTAGAACATGTAGTGGCATTAGAGTTTTCTAAGCACGAGCGGGCTACCTCATTAAGGTTTGAATCGGATTCTGCGCGGAATGCGCAAAACTTTGCGGAACAACAGCAAATCTTTGCGGGTTGGAACTGCTTGCTCCTATGTATGATAACTTTATTCCAATCTATAGGGTAGCGCCTTTGCGGACCGTTGGCGGCCTAAACTTCCGATGGAAACGGTTCAAGGTTCACGTACCGGGAGATCAAATGCAGATGGGCATGTCGATGTATCAGACCATCATGGCTAAAGGGCCGACAATAATTTGTAACTTCCCGTGAAACGGCGAAAGCTTTATGATTACGATATAAGCCGTTTAAGGGGAGGCATCAAGATGGATATTGATGCAAGAAGAATGGATAGCGAAGTTAACACGTTCTTCACCGAAGGAAATTTCAATAAATTGCAGTCTATCATGTATTATAGACATGTTTCCGCTGGGTCTAACTTGTTTTGGGAAGGTGACGAGGCGGGAAAGTTGTATTATATTCGTTCGGGCAGAGTAAAATTGAAAAAATCGACTGACGAAGGAAGGGATTTCATTCTGTCGATTTGCCGCCAAGGAGATCTGATCGGGGAATATGGAGGATGGGGTCCTTTACATTTTACGTATAGTGCTGAAGTCATTGAAAATGCAGAGATCGGCATCATTCAAGAGAAGGATCTCGAAGTGTTACTCTATCAACATGGTGATCTTGCTCTGGAATTTACCAAATGGCTCGGTTTAATGCACCGAACGACGCAATCGAAATTTAGAGATTTGATGCTGTACGGCAAACCAGGTGCGCTCGCATCCACTTTGATTCGTATGTCCAACACGTATGGTGTTCAATGTGAAGACGGCATACGTCTAGACATCAAACTGACGAATACGGATTTCGCCGACCTAATCGGCGCAACTCGGGAGAGTGTCAATCGAATGTTGAACGACTTAAAAACAAGCGGAACGCTTGATACCGTACAAGGCAAAATCGTCATCCGGCGGTTGGAGGATTTACGCTGCATTTGCAATTGCCCTAAGTTCCCATCATGCCCTAAAGAAATTTGCCGTATTTAATATAAAAGAGTCCAATAGCCCCGCATACGGATGCTGAAATCCACTTGCGGGTTTTTTTATCGTTTATGCGGCTCACTAACCGTTCGGTGTGACATTTACTACAGAACGCCAAGCTTTGCGAAGTTAAACTGGACTTAAACAGAACAACAAGCAAGATCGTATAGAAGGAGAGGGGATACATGTTAACCGGAGTTATTTTGGCTGGCGGCAGAGGTGCGCAGATGAATGGAATCCACAAATCGCTGTTGACGATCGGAAGTGAAAAGATCATTGAACGGCAGCTTCGGGTATTGAAATCGGTATGCACCGAAGTGATCATTGTCACGGATGAGCCGAAGGCATTTTTGTCCATTGTCGGAAGAGACGTCCGAATTATAACGGATTTTGTACAAGGCAGAGGTCCACTAGGCGGAATGCACGCGGCGTTATCTTTGTGTACTTCAAACAGCTTGTGGGTAGTCGATTGCGGAATGCCGTTTATTTGTGCATCTGCTGTTAAATTAATGCTGAGCTTGGGCAGATTATACAGATGGGATGCTATTATTCCATTTATCGGGGGTCGTCATGAAATGCTTCACGGCATTTATCTTAAATCATGTTTAAGCGCTGTGAATGTTTTACTAGATCAAGGCATAACGGAACTAAAGCATTTGAAGGAACTGCTGAATGTGTATACGGTGACGGAAACCGTTTTTTTAGAAAACGGTATTTCCTCAGCATTTACTAGAAAAATTAACGACCTAGGAAGTTACCTAGAAGTAGAGAAAATGTTGTCTGAGCGTGGGTGAAAAAAAGTTATAAAAACATATGTCAGCTCATATTTAACGGAACAAAGAAAACCGACTTGCAGAAAGTTCGCAGGTCGGTTTTTTATATTGAATGTAGAGTGTCCGTTTATTTATATTCTGCAAATTTCTTTCGGGCAGAGCTCGCAGTTGCATACATTTTTGAGATAGTCCATCTTCTTAATAAGGATATGTCCGTTCTCAATCGCAAGTACGTCCTGCTCTTTCAATTCGTGCAGCATTCGGTTTACGCTTTCACGGGCTGCTCCGATATGGTCTGCTAAATCTGTATTCGTCAGTCTCTCTTGAATGAGAATGTGCTCTCCTTGTTCGACTCCGTACGTATTAGCCAAGCGAATCAGTGTGGAGCATAATGCGCCTGGTTTGCCGTAGAGCATCAAATCCCGGAACTTTGTTTGTGTCAGCCGGTGCGTGAGACCCATCCATCGTACGAATTCGATCGCCAAATCTCCGTGCTGCCACAAGAGCACTTCTAGATCCGTTTTTTGCACGGTCCCTATGACACAATCCTCTACCGCCTCGGCGTTGAAACTTTGCTTCGAATCCTGATAGGGATCAATTTGCCCGAGGAAATCTCCTGTTTTAAACATATACAAAATAAATTGCTTGCCTTCGATATTGGATTTTGTAATTCTTACTTTTCCATCTTTAATGTAATACAGTTTATCTGCTGTATCTCCTTCCCAAAACAGGTGTGATCCCTTAGAAACGCGGAAGTCGTACATAATATTTTTAATTTTCGCAAAGTTTTCCGGTGAAAAACAAAGTGTGTTTTGTACGGAATCCTGCTTCGCTTCCATCGTTCATTCCCCCTACTGTAAATCGTTACGACAAATATAGCAAAGCCGGCAACAATGAAGTGTGACAAATATCACACTATGCGTCCGAGTGAGAGTCATTTCTTAAGGACGTAACAAATTAGTAACAATTACAGGATGAAACCTGTAATCAGAGACATGGAAGTGGGTAACTATTTAGCTTGTGATAAAAATCACAGATATGAAAAATTTGCTTGTGGTACTTTGAAATCAAAAAATCGGGGTTACAGAAGAGCCTAAGAAATTTAGGAGGGACGCGAAAAATGAAGTCCGTGACAATTAAAAATATAGTAGATCGTTTTTCGTTAGAGGTCCTTGCGGGAAGCGGGCAGTTGAATCAAGCGGTAACTAAACCTAGGGTCAATCGACCGGGACTCGAATTTGCGGGATATTTTGATTTTTTTTCGCATGCTCATGTACAGATTTTAGGGCAGAAAGAGATCAACTATCTACATACGCTAAGTGAGACAGAGCGCAATGACCGAATCGGCAACATCGTGAAATATCACCCGCCTTGTTTTGTCGTTACCCGCAATCAGGAAGGGCTCAAATATTTAATGAAGTATTGTGAGCAAGAGGGAATTCCTCTTTTACGCACAAAGGAAACAACAGCAAAATTTATGGAGCTGATCGACAACTATCTAGCTAAGGAGCTGGCACCGGAAATAATCATTCATGGTGTTTGTGTCAACGTATTTGGTGTTGGTATTCTGCTTCGCGGAAAGTCTGGGATCGGCAAAAGCGAGACGGCTCACACCCTAATTGGGAGAGGACACCGTTTAGTCGCTGATGACCTGGTTGTGTTAAAGAAGATAAGTCCAGAAGCCATCGTTGGAACACATGATGGAAAAACGAAGGAACTCCTTGCTCTTCGAAGCATTGGGTTAATCAATGTGTCGAGGCTGTACGGGCGCAAGGCTTTTCAAGATGAAACGAATATCGTTCTTGATATTGAACTCATCAAATGGGAAGATCGAATCCCGCATAACGAGCTGGAGCTCGAACCGAAATTTACCGAGTATATGGATATTCAAATACCACATATTCAAATCCAGCTTCAACCGGGAAGAGATGTGGCGGGATTAATCGAAGCGGTCGCCAACAACTGGTACCTTCGTGAGCAGGGGTATAGTGCAGTTGATGATTTTTTGAAGCGATGTGAACAATGTGTGGAATGAGTGATGAAGCGGGCACTGAGAACAACTCGGTTATTCGGAAGGAGTACTCCCGTGATTGCTTATGTGTCCCTGTTTGGAAATGTGAGTCTACCTATTCTTCTAGCGTGTATCTTGGGTTTTTGTACCAGAAGTTCAAATCGCCAGATACTCAAACACTTGCCGATTTGAGCTTGTTCGTGCTCTCCCCCTGCCTGATCATTAGTGCTGTTTCAGGAAGTGAGCTTAATAACTCAACCTTTGGTCACATTGCTCTCTTCACTATCATTCAGACGGCTCTCTGCTGGGCGGCATCTGTTGGTGTAGGTAAGCTGTTCCGATTTAGTACCCCTTCTCTTCGCGCTATGGAGCTGACAACGATATTTGCCAACTCCAACAATTATGGATTGCCCTTATTACTGCTTGCGTTTGGGATTCAGGGCTTTACCATAGGCGTGACGAATGTCATCCTGCACATCGTGCTAGTGAATACTCTTGGATTGTATATCGCTTCCCGTAGCTCTTTCAGTCCGATACAAGCCGCTGTCAAGCTGGCCCGCAATCCACTGATTTATGCTGCAACTCTTGGACTGATTCTATATTTCTTTCAAATTCCGCTGCCAACTGGCTTACATAATGGTCTAGAGCTGATTGGCGGTGCCTATGCTGGTATCGTGCTGCTCATGCTGGGAATGCAGCTGGGAAAGACGAACTGGCGAAGCAGCATGCGCCGCGAGTTGTGGATTGCTGTTACCATGCGAATTGTGGGTGTGCCTCTTCTGTCCTGGCTGACAATTAGTCTGCTAGGACTGCATGGTCTTGAGGCTTCGGTGTTGTTCGTACAATCTTCTATGCCTTCTGCAATCAACTCCGTGATACTCATGGAGAAGTATGGCGGTGACAAAGAGCTTGTGGTTTTAGCTGTCGCTATCACAACGGTGGCTAGCTTTTTTTACCTCCCTGTCCTAATTTATTGGGCGAACGGGTTGTAATACTTAAAGGGATTTTCACCCTCTCCCACGAATATTAATCAATACAGAACATACATTACCCAGTTGTAAAAAATATAAAAAGTTTTTGTTTGCCTGAAGCTCATTATTTTAAAATCCTGATATGAGAAGGAAGGGTTCGATCATGACAAATAAGATGAACTGGGAAGCGCAAACGGCCGGAACATTGGTAGAAGCGCTTGATATTGAGATCGTGGAAGTATCGAGTGAAAAGGTTGTATTAACGATGCCGGTAGGTCCGAAGACGAGGCAACCTATGGGGCTTTTGCATGGAGGTGCTTCTGTGGCATTAGCGGAAACCGCGGCGAGTATCGGTGCGTTCAGTAAAGTGGCGCATCTGGGTAAAACAGCCGTCGGGCTAGAAATTAACGCCAATCATATCCGCTCAAAGCGAGACGGAATCGTTAAGGCTACTGCAACAACACTGCATGAGGGAAAAACAACTATGGTATGGGATATTCGCATCGTCGATGAGGAAGAGAAGCTTCTATGCGTATCACGGTGTACCGTGGCCATTGTTGATGTTAAATAGAATAACGTATCCTTAAACGTGTAAAAAAGACTGGATACTCATCCCCTCAAAGCAGATGATATCCAGTCTTTCGCTTTTCTCACACATGAACTGCTCTAAGTTCTGCCTTCTGAAAATAATTCAGAATATAATCTATAAACAATTTCGATGCAAAATTCAGCTCCCGATCCTTATGAACGATGAGTCCGTGAGTCATTCGAAGCGGGCTGCTGAACGACAGCACTTGTAATTCCCCGCTTTCAATTTCCTTAGCCACCATCGATTGTGGAATTAAGGCATAGCCTAACCCGCATTGCAGACTCTTCTTGATCATTTCAAGGCTCGGCAATTCAATCGTCCGCGGCACTTGTATGCCGTTCTGGTTCAATATTTTGTTGGCATGCGAGTTGTAGAAGCAAGTTGGACCAAAGCTGATGATCGTTTCATTATTCAGTACCTCCATACCACGGGTATTCACACGTTCAGCCATTGCTTCTGAAGCGATAAAGACTAATGATTCCTCCACAAGAGGATAGTAGTTAATTTCGTTTCGTTCGGGGTCCTGAGGGACAATGCCGAAGTCAGCGGTGTGATCCAGCACTTTTCTAAGAATGTCTTGCCGAAATCCCGTTGCAGGCAGCACTTTGATCCGCGGATATTTCGTTAGAAATTGAAACAGAGGATCTGCGAGACGGGTGACGAAAAAAGATTCCTGCAACCGAATTTGAATTAATCCTTGCGGCTCATTCGACTCACTAAGCGTTTCTTCTAAAGACACCCCAAGCTGAATAAATTGATAAGCAAACTTGGCAAATTTAAGTCCTGCTTCTGTTGGCTTGACGCCTCTAGGCAGTCTGTGGAATAGCTTTTGCTGACAGGTTTGCTCTAATAATTGAATTTGCGTCGTCACTGTGGACTGCACGTATCCTAATTTATCTGCTGCACGGCTGAAGCTTTTTTCCTCAAGGACCGTAACAAATGTCTTGAAAAATCTGCCTTCCAACAGATCGATCAACGTAAAACACCTCCTATGTATCGAAAATATAAATACCAAGTATTCAAAGTATTCATGACTGTGATAGCGAAACTCATGATATGATCATACCAGAATATAGAGAGTAAATCCTTTATATTTTATGAAAATATTTCAATAGGAGGAACTCCATATGAGTACAGCGATTAAACCACCGTTTACCAAAGAAACGGCATTAGCAAAAGTAAAGGCTGCAGAGGATGCTTGGAATACGAAGGATCCGGAGAGAGTGTCGTTAGCATATACGCCTGATTCAGTCTGGCGCAATCGAGATGAGTTTTTTCAAGGAAGAGAGGCTATACAGAAATTTCTGAAGCGGAAGTGGGAGAAGGAACTCGATTACAAATTAATGAAAGAATTGTGGTGTTATACCGACAACCGCATCTCCGTAAGGTTCGAATATGAATGGCGCGACGCTCGAAGCGGTCAATGGATGAGAACGCATGGTAACGAGCATTGGGAGTTTGATGAAGAAGGGCTTATGCGGCGCAGAGATATGAGTGCTAACGACTACCCAATAGAAGAATCCGAGAGAAGATACTTGTAAATGCACCTGGCGAAGCACAGTTAGGTGAATGGGGAGAACGTGAATGGGGAGTGGAAAGGGGTTAGGCCATGATTGTAATACAGTATCTGTTTATTTGTTTAGTATTCGGAACGACTTTTTTGGCGATTAAGACCGGGATTGGGGCAGGGCTCCCCCCTTTATTTTTTGCTTTTTTTAGGTTTTTTGCGGCGAGTGTACTGTTGCTTGGTTATTTGATGCTCAAAAAAGAGTCTCTCCCGAAAAGCTGGAAAACGTATGGTTATCTGTTTCTAGCGGGTGTGCTTATGACCGCTGTACCTTTTGCTGCATTATTCTGGGCCGAAACTCGGATCGATTCTGGGACAGCGGCGCTTATGGTTGCGACGGCTCCTATCTTTATAGGGCTGATCGGGAAAATGACCAAGTGGCAGTGGATTGGGTCAGGGATTGGAGTGTTCGGCATTTATCTCATTTTTTTCACAGACTTTCAGTCGGCCGGAGGTTTCTTAAGCGGGATTGTTCCCAAAGCATCCATCATGATTTCTGAATTGTTCTTCGCGATAGGCCTGATGATATCCAAGCGTCTAATGGGTTCCGGGATGTCTTCCAAAATGCTGAACGGGCTGCAAATGTTGTTCGCTAGCATCGTACTCCTTGCACTTTCGGTAATCTTTGAAGATCCATCCAAAGTTCAGATGAACTGGCAGGGTGCCGCAAGCTTATTCTATTTAGTCGTCATCGCATCGATTATCGCCTCGAACATTTATTATCGACTGGTCGAAAAGACGAACCCGCTATTTCCGACAACGTGGACATATGTGGCTCCAGTGATTGCGATTATCGTCGGCGCACTATTTTTACAGGAAAAACTCAGTCTTATCAGCGGTATAGGCGCGCTATTCGTTCTGGGTGGTGTTGTGTTGGTGAATGCATTGACATTACAGGGATTAATTAGAAGACCGCAGTATCGAGATAAGGCGGCAGGCTGACTGAATACAAGGCGAGGTGACTAGACATGTCTATGAGTGTAATTGGAACGGGACGAATGGGAAAAGGGTTAGTAAAAATATTGAGTCAAGCAGTGCCGAATCTCATGTGGGGATCGCGCGCTCCTGATCGGGCACGCATGTATATTCAGGAAAATGATTTTCATGGAGTAGAAGCAGTTGACACGGAAACCGCGTTAGATGCGGATATTATTGTTCACGCTCTATGGTTCCGTGATTTAATTCCTTGGGCTCATCAGTATGAGGAGCACCTTAAAGGCAAAATATTAATTGATATCGTGAATCCGTTCACGGACGATTTTCATGATTTTATTCTAGACTGGGGAACGTCCGCTGCTGAAGAGCTGCAAAAGAAGCTGCCTGATACGAGAGTGGTTGGAGCATTTAAAAATACATTTTTCAAAGTATTTGATCAGCCGCTGCATCAAGGTGTCCCAAGCGACGTGTATGTAACATCGGACGATGAAGAAGCAAAGAGTACGGTAATTGAGCTGCTTCAAGGCATTCCTTTCCGAGTAATGGATGCGGGCTTGCTTCAGAACAACCGTACCATTGAGAGAATGACGTTGTTCGAGCGGGAATTGGCTGTACGTTATGGACATTATCCGTATGTATCGTTCCGTCTCTTTGGTCAAGATGAAGAAGCTTGACAGAACCCAGGACTATTTCCTGGGGTTCTTTTTATTGTTTTAAATTGAAGTCTTCTCAGATGGAGTTTAAATTCAATTTACATTTTATACATATGATGAACTTTGGAGAAGGAGGAGTTGAAACTTGGAAAGAACCAGTGCGAATTTAACGAATGCAAGCTCGGTATGAAATCGGCTAATAAAATACTGATCATGACTGGCCTCATCATTGGAGTGATTTTCTCGGAATTGGATGAAAATGGTCGTCACAACTGCGCTGCCCACCATCATCCGCGATCTTGGAGGAATGTGACTGTATGGATGGGTCGCCGAAGTGTATATGTGGCGATGACATCATTTATTCCTATTTTGGGAAAGCTGGCAGATTTATGTATAAACAGAGTCCACCATCCGTTTTGGGAGGTGGCTCTTTTTTATTTCAGCTAGTGGTTAGAAAATTTCGTTTTTTTAGGAGATAGATGTCGAAATATGTAAAATTAAGGTTTTGATTTAAAGGAGGTTTGTTTTACAATTGGATTCAAAATAGTGGAAGTATTGGTACATCCTGATTATCAGACTTGGTTGACTATGGACCATTACTATCTCTTACTTTAATACACATCACTTACGGGGGACAACGATATGAACAAGGTGAAACCGTTTTTTAGATTTAAAGGGATGACGATCAGAAAGAGGCTCATTATTTCTTTTGTATTAATGTTATGGGTGCCTAGTTTATTGATTGGTTATTCATCCTATCATTCTTCCAAGAACGAAATTGAGAAGCAATTGATGTTGTCAGCAAGCGAAAATGTAAAGCTGCTTAATAGTCAAATTAACAGTCAGCTTCAAATGGTAGTCAATGGGCTGAATTCTTTCTCAACGACAATAAATTCGGCCTCGTATGAGGATGCAAATATGGGTATGTTAGAGCATGATTTTTCCCAGTTTACACGATTGCAAAATGAAGTGACTTCCATATATGCAGCTGCAGATAACGGGACAATGATTCGTTTTCCCAATGTAGAGCGTTCTAAAGATTCTGACCCAAGGCAGGCACCGTGGTACAAGCAAGCAATGGATAATAAGGGGAAAGTAATGGTCACAGAGCCTTATATCAACAGTGCCACAGGAGATACAATCATTACGCTTGCGAAGGCCGCTTCGGATGGTTCAGGAGTCATCGGCATTGATTACAGTTTGAAAACGATCACCAATCTAACGAATAAAGTAGCTATTGGATCAAAGGGATACGCCACAATTATTGACATGCATAAAAAATATGTGACCCACCCCGATCAAAAGACAGGAACTGAAATTAAGGATAACTGGGTAGACCAGCTATACCAATCCAAGGAAGGCGTATTGGATTATCAATTGGATGGCAAAGCGAAGAAAATGAGCTTTGTGACCAATGAACTCACTGGCTGGAAAATAGCAGGAACGATGTATAGCAGTGAAGTATTTGAAGCGACAAGTTCGATTCTAATAAACACCCTTATCGTTATGTTTATTTCTATATTGATTGGCAGCTTTGTCATCTACGGGGTCATTAAGTCCATCCTGAGGCCGCTGCGAATTTTATCAGAGAATGCAGAGGTTATTAGCAGTGGAGATTTGACACAGAGAATTGCGATTGAATCTAACGATGAAATTAGCAGATTAGGCAGAAGCTTTAATCAGATGGTCGAAAGTTTACATGCTGTCATTACGAACGTGAAAATTTCTACAGAGCAAGTAAGCTCTGCTTCCGAGCAATTAGTAGCGAGTGCGGTTCAAACTTCCCAAGTCACGGATCAAGTATCTTTAGCTATTCAACATATTGCAAGCGGAGCGGAAGACCAGACCTCAAGAATAGAAGGAAATGCAAAGGCTTTAGAAGAAACGCTGCAAGGTGTCCTGCATATATCTCAGGGGTCAACATCCGTTTCGCAATTATCGAGTGGAATTGCTGTGAAGGCTCAGGAAGGCAGCGAATTTATGGGTAATAATTTGAAACAGATGGAGTTCATTCACGAATCTGTTGTTCAATCGAACGAAATGATGAAGTCTCTTTCCGAGCGCTCCAAAGAAATCGAGAATATCCTTGATGTGATTAAGGAAATTGCTGAGCAGACAAATCTCTTATCGCTGAATGCCTCTATTGAAGCAGCCAGAGCGGGAGAGCACGGAAGAGGTTTTGCCGTCGTTGCGAATGAAGTGAAGAAATTAGCCGAACAGTCAAATGTCTCTGCTGCTCAAATCTCTGCGTTGATCCGCAGTGTTCAACAGGAAACAAAAAGCTCGGTTCAGCTGATGGAGCAGGTAACGAGCAATGTAGAAGATGGTGTGTCTATCTCTAAAGGAGCCGCTGATAAGTTCAACGAAATTATGAGCAGCATGCGGCAAATAGCTTCAAGAGTCGGGGGCGTAACTGGTACGATGCAACAAATTACAGCAAGTATTCAAGAGGTATCTTCCTCTGCAAATGAAATATCATCGATTGCTAGAGAAAATGCCGCGGTGTCGGAAGAGGTTGCAGCATCCTCAGAGGAACAATTAGCTTCGATGGAAGAGGTTACTGCTTCTGCGAGATCCCTTTCTAAGATTTCAGAAGAACTTCAGTCCTTAGTCAATAAATTTAAGGTTTAAAAATAGCTTGCCATGAGCCGAGTGAAATGGGCGCCCAAACCTATTTTGCTAGGCTCTTTTTTCGTTTTTGTGCGAGAGGTGAAGTGCATTACAGACGATCTATAATAACATTAACGTTGACGTTAATGTTAAATATATGGTATTTTATGACTAAATTATGAATGGATAGAGAGATGAGGGCCGAGATGAATACATACAAAATTGAGGATGTCTCTAGGGAATGCGGGTTAACGAAACGGACGATTCGCTACTACGAAGAAATCGGTTTGCTCTTTCCTCCTGAACGGAGTGAGGGCGGATATCGCTTGTACTCTGACAGGCATATCGAGAGGCTTAAACAAATTACGATTGCGAAGGATGTACTCGGAAGCTCGCTTCAGGACCTTCAAGAATTTGTCTCTATAAGCGAGGAGTTTGAAAATCATCGTCAAGGCTACAGACAAACGGAAGATGATGCGTTAAAACGTGAGAAACTTGCGGAGATCGAAAAGATCGTTGGCAAGCAGCTGCAAATTATCGATCAGAAGCTTGAGAAATTAATGGCCATTAGAAGAGACATGGATCAATTATACAACCGTGTGCTTGAAGCCAAAGCAAAATTAAAATGATAAAGGAGATAAGAGGATATGTCATCAATGACTAGGCCAGAGACAACTGCTGCACATGGAACAGCTTCATCGGTGCAGGAGAAAACATCTATATTGAATCAACCAAGGGCTGTATGGGCCATTTTTTTCGCGGGTATTATCGCTTTTATGGGGATAGGTCTGGTGGATCCGATTTTGCTCGCTATTTCTAAAAAAATGGATGCTTCTGCAAGCCAAGTGACATTGCTGTTTACGAGTTATAATGCCGTCATGGCAGTGGCGATGCTTATTACGGGATCTGTTTCTTCAAGAATGGGTATTAAGCGAACACTGCTTACGGGTATTTTTATCATTGCAGTATTCTCGGCGCTTGGAGGATTGTCGAACAATATATGGGCGCTCATTGGACTACGAGGCGGCTGGGGATTAGGCAATGCGCTCTTTGTAGCAACGGCTCTATCTGCTATTGTATCTCTATCGAAAAGCGGTACAGCAAAAGCCATCATCCTGTATGAAGCAGCCATCGGACTAGGAATCTCGGTGGGACCGCTGCTTGGCGGGGAGCTCGGCTCGATTTCATGGAGAGGACCTTTTCTTGGCGTTGCCAGTTTGATGGTAATTGCATTTGTGGCTCTTATTGTGCTTATGCCCAAACTCAATACGAACCATGAAAAGACAGCCCAAAACAAAACTTCGATCCTTGATCCATTTAGGGCGATGAAGCACCGTTCTCTAGTTGTGTTTGGCATCACAGCATGCTTATATAATTTCGGATTTTTCACTTTGTTGGCGTATTCCCCTTTCGTTATGGGCCTTAATGAGCATGGTTTGGGCTATGTATTTCTGGGCTGGGGGCTGCTTCTGGCCATGACTTCTGTGTTCATGGCTCCAAAACTTCAGCAAAAGTTCGGCACGGTAAAATCGATGTGTGCCATGCTGTTTCTATTCGCACTCGTTCTCGTTGCGATGGGCATTTGGACATCTACGCAATGGGTAATCATTGTTGCTGTTATATTTGCTGGGGCACTGCTCGGAAATAACAATACACTCATTACGACAGGTGTGATGAATGCAGCTCCGATCGAACGATCGACGGCATCCGCTGCATATAGTTTTCTGCGCTTCATTGGCGGGGCAATCGCTCCGTATTTTGCAGGAAAATTAGCGGATTGGTTCAATCCGCATGTTCCGTTTCTAGTTGGCGCAGCTTTTGTTATGGCTTCGGTACTGTTTATATTACTGAATTCACGACATGTGAAGCACGTTGATCACATTGGATCAGGACATTGATTACACTTGTGTACCTGCGGTCTATCAAGCCTAACAGGTTGATAGGCCGCTCTTTTTGTGCCCACCTAAAAAACTGAAACCAAAACCTTAAAAATAACACCTAACTTTTCGAGAACAAGTCCTTTATAATATAGGTGCTATAGAAATAAGCCTGTAAAGGAGGATAGCTGAGGTCTAAGAGTTGCCATTTATGAAAGCGGTTACAAAAATTGTCGAATTTTAAAGGAGGAGAACATACCCATGTTGAAACGGAAAATTTCAGCAACCACTGCTTTTCTATTGATGTGGTCGATGTTGGCGGGCTCATTTCAGGTACCGTCCTATGCAGCACCGACTATGCCAGGAAAGCTAGTTCCCTACTTGAATGCGTCCTTGCCAGTAGAAGATCGTGTGTCTGATTTGCTTGGACGGATGACGCTTGATGAGAAAATTGGACAGATGGTGCAGGCAGAAAGGGCCTCAGTGACTCCTGAAGATGTTAGAACTTACTTCCTTGGTTCCGTGTTAAGCGGCGGGGGATCATTTCCGAATGGAAAGCAAGCAGAGAGTACACGTGAGAGCTGGGCAGGGCTGGTTGACTCGTACCAAGCAGGAGCGTTATCTACTCGGCTTGGTATCCCGATTTTGTATGGCGTGGATGCCGTACATGGTCAGAGCAATTTGATCGGTGCGACGCTGTTCCCCCATAATATAGGGCTAGGAGCAACAAGGGATTCTGAGCTCGTCAAGCAAATTGGCAGTGCAACAGCTCAGGAAATGAAGGCTTCCGGTACGAACTGGGCGTTTGCACCGACGATGGCAGATCCGCAGAACATAAGATGGGGCCGTTCGTATGAAGGATTCGGCGACAATCAGGCTCTTGTTGGACAGATGGGAGCGGCCTTTATTCAGGGATTGCAAGGTATGACCACCTCTGAGCTGAGAAGCAGCGACAAAGCGGTCGCTACCGCGAAGCATTTTCTGGGTGAAGGTCTGACGGATAACGGGACGAATCAAGGCAACGTCTCCCAGATGACGGAGCAAGAAGTTGTAAACCTTGATTTGCCTATGTATAAGGTAGCAGTGGATGCCGGGGTAAGAACGATTATGGTTTCCTACAGCAGCATCCAAGGACTAAAAATGCATGCCAATAAACGGTTGATCCAGGATGTTCTGAAAGGAACCGGAGCAGGACAACTCGGTTTCACGGGGTTTGTTATTTCGGACTATAACGGTGTACAGCAGATTACGAAGGACTGGGATGGCAACCTGGTTAGCAATGACAACAAGTTTAAGGATCAAATTCGAATCGCTGTGAATGCTGGAGTAGATATGCTTATGATGCCTTCAGACTGGAAAGTGACCATTACAAATCTGAAAGCGCTTGTCGAAGAAGGCAAAATTACGAACGCACGGATTGACGATGCCGCTAGACGAATTTTGCGAGTCAAGTTCGAGTCAGGGGTGTTCGAGCATCCGATGACGGACGAGAGCCTAGCTGGAACGTTCGGATCAGCGGAGCACCGAGAACTTGCCCGTCAGGCCGTTCGGGAATCGCTTGTTCTGCTGAAGAACGATAATGTGAACGGTAAACCGATTCTTTCCCAGTTGAAAAATATGAAAAAAATCTTCGTCGCGGGAAAAAGTGCTGATAATATTGGCCTTCAGTCAGGTGGCTGGTCGATCACCTGGCAGGGCCAGGCGGGAAATATTACGACAGGCACGACCATTTTACAGGGCATTAAAAATGCTGCCCGTGATAAGAAAACCGTCACATATAACAAGCATGGCCGCGGCGCAGCGGGAAGTGATGTTGCGATTGCTGTTGTTGGGGAGACACCTTATGCAGAAGGTAACGGGGACGATCTGAATGGTCTTAAGCTGGATAAAGAAGACATGGCTACCTTGAGCAACATACGCGAATCAGGTGTACCGACGATTGTCATCTTAGTATCCGGTCGACCGCTAATCGTAAACGATCAATTGAATGACTGGGCAGGATTGGTAGAAGCATGGCTACCGGGTACGGAAGGTCAAGGAGTAGCAGATGTTCTGTTTGGCGGCTACGATTTCAAAGGGAAACTGCCTGTTCGCTGGCCATTCTACACCGAAGCATACCAGGCTCCTGAAGCAGGTAAAACCAATCTGGAGCAACAATACATCTTGTTCGATTACGGCTATGGACTGACCAAAAATCAGGCAACGCCAGCTCTTAGGCCAATCCCTGATAAACCTGGTCAAGCGGGGTATGTGAAGGTGGAAGCGGAAAACTATACGAATCAAAGCGGTCTGCAGACGGAATCCACTTCTGATACAGGCGGCGGTCTCAATGTCGGCTATGCAGATAAAGGTGACTGGCTCGAATATTTGATGAACGTACCGAAAAGCGGGACGTTCAGTGTAGACTTCCGATATGCGGTTGGGGCAGATACGACAACGGGACTTCAAATATTGAATGAGAATGGTGATGTTCTTGGCATGCTCTCCGTGGGCAACACTGGCGGCTGGCAAAATTGGCAGACGGCGACTGTCCCGGGTGTTACACTTACTCAAGGCGTGCAGAAGCTTAAGCTGTTATATACAGGAGGCAGCCTGAATCTGAATTGGTTCGGCTCAAGCGGTTTCTCCGCAGCTACGGCGCAAAGCGGCGGAGACAGCGGGACGATTACACCGCAGCCTGTCATTCAGGCTGGCGCTGTTGAGAACTGGGTTACCAATGAGCGAGATTCGCAAAATAGTTTATGGTACTATGCTCCACGTTATCAAGACGGTGACAAGAAGCTGGAGCAGCAGCCGAATCTTGATATAACGGCGGTAGGTACCGACGAGAATGTGACGACGATTAACATTAATCCAGGCAAATCATATCAGTCGATGATGGGTATCGGAACATCGATGGAGGAATCTACAGTCTATAACCTCATCAAGATGTCACCCGCGAAGCAGGAAGAGCTGCTTAAGAAGCTCGTTAGCAAAACGGACGGTATCGGAATGAGCATGTTCCGTTTAACGATCGGCACCGCTGACTTTACAGCACAGAAATTTTACACTTATGACGATATGCCGCCGGGTGAAACAGATCCAACATTAAGTCATTTCTCGATTCAGAAGGATATCGATTACGGCATTATTCCAACCTTACAGAAAATAAAGGCAATCAACCCTGATGTGAAATTTTTCGCTTCGCCATGGAGTCCTCCTGGCTGGATGAAAACAACAGACAGTATGATTCGGGGACAAGTGAAGGATGAGTATTTGCCTGTACTCGCCGATTATTACGTTAAATACATTGGGGAGTATAAGAAACAAGGGATTGATATCGAAGCGATGACTCTGCAGAACGAGCCGCTTCTAGAAATTGATTATCCAAGTACGAAGATGCCTTGGCAGCAGGAAGCCGAGCTTGCGAAGCTGCTGAAGAAGAAGCTTACGGATACAGGGCTAGGAGACGTGAAGCTATGGATATTCGACCATAACCCGAGCGATACGATGAATTACCCGGCTCCGATTCTCTCGGATCCAGCAAATCGTGAAGCGGTGGACGGAACGGCATTCCATGACTATGGCGGAGATCTAGGAATGATGTCGCAGCTGCACGATATGTATCCAGAAGAAAATGTGTACCTGACCGAACGTGCGGTATGGGGGACAACAGGTACGGACAGGATTGCCCAGTATTTCCGCAATTGGGCGAGAAGCTATAACTCCTGGGTCGCCATGCTGGACAGCGACATAAATACGCATCAATGGATTGGAACGCCTGATCCGACGCTGCTCATTCAGGATTCTTCGAACCGCGACAATTATTGGCTGACTCCGGAATATTACTTCCTAGGTCATTACACGAAATTCGTTGATCCAGGTTACGTACGCATCGACAGCAACTATGGGTCGAAGGATAAGGTTACGAACGTTGCCTTCATGAGTCCGGACAAAAAGACGATCGTGACGGTGGTCATTAACCAGACAGATAAGGCGCAAACGTTCAAGCTTGTCAGTAACGGCACTCAAATCGCCGCGTCACTTCCCGCAAAATCAGTGGCTACTTACCGCTGGAACAGGGTGGCAGCAAGCCAAGGTGCGAATGTTGATCATACTGTGCCTGGCTTGATTCAGGCAGAGGATTTCAACAAATCTTCAAATGTTAAGGCCGCGCCTATTGAGGGGACGGATGGCGGAGAGCTTAGCGCCCTCTTTGCGAATGCGGGAGATTGGACCGAGTATAAAGTTACCGTGCCTGCTGAAGGAGACTATCCAGTGACGTACCGATATGCCGCCGCGAACAGTCCTGTGCATATCGAATGGACCGAAGGAGAGTCAGGTGCGCTCATTACGAAGGGCGAGCTGACAGGCTCAACCGGCATCAGTAATTGGGTGAATGCTGAGGGAACTCTACATCTTAAAGAAGGCACCTATTTGATCAGGCTAAATGCGAAGGATGTTTTCAATCTAAATTGGATGGCGATTGGAACGACATTGGTGCAAAAAGGCGGTCAGCTATTGAAGGAAGGCCAAGAAGACGGTACAACCGTAGAGATGCAGCTGATCAATGGAACATTCGAGTCCGGTATTGTCAATTATAGCTGGCAAGTGAGCGGCATGGATGGAATAAGCATTGACAATGTGAAGCCTGTGGACGACAAAACCGCGGCAATTACTTTGAAACATGGTTTAGCGGCTGATATTGACTATGATATGAAAGCGACAGTTACCGTGTCCGTTTACAGTAAAGTAACGAATAGTGTTTATGCTGCAACGGTAACTGACAGCGTCTATGGAACAGTGACCGACAGTGTGTACGGCAATTCGGCCGTGAACGGAATTGTAATGATTAAAGCTGTCGACGATCCAGAATCACTCACGATCTCGCCTCAAACGCTTGATTACGGTGTAGATGGGCATCTCATTACGGTTCATCTTAATGGGGGAACTTTTAATGAAACGAAGGTTAGTGATATTACCCTGTCAGGAGAAGCGACGGTTAAAGGTGTCTCTATTAAGAAGATCAACTACGTAAATCCGCACGAAGTTACTGTAGAGCTTGCATGGGATCATACGCCGTATTTCGGCAATCTGCCGCTCACGGTTAATGTTCCTTTAACGGCTTATTCAGATTCCCGAGGAGACGAACCGCTCTCAGGGAAAGTCATGCTAACAGGAACTGGACATAGAACAGAGGCCGTCTCCATACCAGGCACTGTGACTTGGGAAGATTACTATCAGTTGTCAGGTGTCTCAGCTGACTCTGGGAAGATTTCAGGCTTCGGAGCTGGTGATTGGGCAGACTTCAAGATTAACGTTCCTGTCCAAGGCAAATATGCCGCTATATTGAAAGTGGCTTCTCCGAACGGCGGCGGATTTATGCTAAAATCGGCAGACGGACAGACGATGGGATCATTTAGCATTCCATACCAGTACGGTTCGAACGACTGGGTCGGTGCACGGTTGCCACTAAATCTTCAAGCAGGAGAACAGATCATTAGAGTTTTCGGTAATGCTGGCGGCTTTGATATGAAGGAATTTGTATTCGAACCGATATACCCGTGTCTGCCTGACAATGGCGGTATGATGAAAGTCGAAGCGGAGGGCTTCATTCAGGCAGGTCAGAACGTCATTCAATATGGAGGTATAACCAATCTCGGTTATATGGCAGCTGGCACTACGCTTGACTATCTAGTTACCGTTCCACAGACAGGATACTATACTGTGAAATATCGGTATGCAACTGCTCAAGGCGGCGTTTCTGTTTCGCTCGCAGCAAGTGGTCTGACCCAAGCAACAACAAGCCTGCCTGGAACGGGCGGCTGGGGGAACTATACGGATGCCACCGCAGTTGTTCACCTTGATGCAGGTGAGCAAACGATTAGACTTACCGATAATGGAGATGGCTTCAACCTCGATTGGTTCCAGCTTGAACCTACAGATGAGGCTTCCATTCCAGAGAGCAGAGCCGCGGCGCCGATCATTACAGATCGTGACGGTCAGCGGGGCGACGAGCAAATCGTAACGCTAACCGCCAATACCGAAGGCGCTGAAATCCGTTATACGCTGGACGGCACGCTGCCGACCAAAGACAGCACGCTGTACAGGGCTCCGATTATCGTGAATCCGTCGAAGGTCATTCGCGCAATTACAGTGAAACAAGGATTAGAAGGCAGCTTCGTTTCTTTTTACGCTGCAGCGGCCTCGGCACCGAAGGCTGATCCAGATACGGGTAAATATAATAACGACATCAAAGTGAAGCTCACGAGCAAAACGTCAGGCGCAGCCATTTACTACACGACGGATGGCACCGTACCTACGACATCAAGTATGTTATACACGGGTCCGATTCGAGTAAGTAACGATACGACGATCAAGGCCATCACAGTCAAAAATGGTTTGAACCACAGCGATGTCTCTGAGTTCAAATATACGATCAAGAACGGCCGCGGAGGCAGCATCCATGATCATGACCGAGATGACGATCATCATGACGCTCATGATAACGGCCATGATGGCGACCATGGAGACAGTTCTTCGATGGCATTGATGTAACAAGTCCAAGTCATTCGGATTGTGAGTCATGAAGAAGAGTGCTGAGGATTTCCTCCTCGGCACTCTTTCTTGTTCGTCTCTTGATGATGGTCATTTTCGATCTAGATTTTTTTGGAGAAACACACAGCTGTAGTTTAAAATGAATTTGTAACCATAAGAGGAATAGGTACACATCAACCTTTATTAGGAGGAACTAATAACGAAGTCTTCTGAATCCAATGAAATTCGTGCCTTATATCAACAACTCTGCTCCATATGTAACCAAAGTGAAAGGTGTACATTTTCTAGGTTCTGACGCAGCGATTTTGCGCGCTATAGCAATGGCAGATCCAGCTTTTTCAGAATACTCCAGCTCAATTTCATGGCAGACCTGAGTTAGCCCAGCAAATGACAGACGAATTAAGAGAATTAATTAAGTAAATCCGTAGCTCAAATTACTTTTCCATTTACACAAAAATATTGACGCTACCCTTAAAAAGGATAATTGATAATGCAGATAGATAATTATTACAGTTAGAATAAACAAAAAAACATATAATAATTTTTAAGAAAACAAAAGGAGTGCTTTGTTCATGTGGCTAATTTACGCCCTTTTATCTGCAGCGGCAGCTGCAATGGTTGGTATCTTTGGGAAAATGGGATTAAAAGATGTCGATGCCAATACAGCTACTGCTGTTCGTTCGGTCATCATGACCCTTTTTTTATTTGCAGTAGTTGCTTTCCAAGGGAATTTGCACAAAATACCTTCTATCTTTGAGGACAAAAAAGCGTTTTTTTATATCTCATTAACCGGTGTTGCAGGGGCTACTTCATGGATCTTTTATTTTTTAGCATTAAAGTACGGAAAAGTATCTCAAGTGGCTCCTGTTGACAAGCTTAGCGTTGTGATTGCGGCAATTGCAGCTGTCATTATTTTAGGCGAGAAAATCAGTCTTTTAGGAGGGATAGGGATCGGACTCATTGCAATAGGTGCAATTCTTGTCGCTTTAGGGTAACTTATGACACATTGCTGAATACAAAAAAAGATGAGCAACGCAATTTGTATTCTGGTACTTTGCATTACTCATCTAATCAAAAATTAGGCGCTACAGCCTTCACATTCATAATAGCGATTTGTCGCATCTAACGTTTTGATCAGTTTACCGACTACAACGTCAGACTCTTCAACAAACTCAATATCGGCAATTCTAGCACGAATTTCTTCTTTTGCCTTTTCTTCTGATTCCGCGACATGACTAAATTCACTTACATATCCTGTCGAAACAATTTTATATTCAAAAAGATAACGAGTCATCATACTCCTCCATTCGTGATCATATTTCTTTATTATACATGAAATGGAGTCATTCGAGCATTTTTTTTCTTATGTATGAGATAAGAAGGCTTGAGCTATTGACTGATCAAAGAGGAAATGTCTTTGACAATCGCATCATTGTCCATCTCTTCGCCCATTTTGTATATTTTTCGAATATTGCCTGTTTCATCGACGAGCATCAGAGATGTCATATTATGAGTAAATTATTTCCGAACAACAGGCAGAGAGCCTCCAACTGATTTGTACACATAACTAGAAACTAAAATAACGGCAGCGAGTACTAGTAAAGAAACGGCAATCCTAGTCCCCTTATAAGATCGTTTTGTTGTCCATGGAAAATATTAAATATAAAACGGTTCAACATGGGCGATTACGCCTCGCCGACCTTTTTAAATCTCAATAGGAGGCTCGTAAAATCACCCTTGAGCTCTGGGATTGTAAGACCTGCGTTCATCAGCTCATCACCACCGAATACTTCCCCTGTATCTAGATGCTGATACAGAAAGTCAGGATTTAGTCCTCTGCATTTCAATATTCGTACAGGCTCGGCTGGCTGGGACAACACTTTGAAATAACAGAGCACAGCTTCAGCTTGATCCTGGGATACGAATGCCCAAGCTGTCTCGTTCCCTTCGAACGGACTTAGAATGCGGTAAAAGTCGCCGAATTGAATAAGCGGGCGAATTTCTTTGTAGAGCTTCACCTGCTCCTTCACCGTCTTCTTCTCTTCTTCCGTCAATTTCGTCAAATCAAGCTCATATCCGAAATTGCCTGACATAGCTACGTGTCCGCGAATATCAAGCGAGGTTACACGATGGACTTGGTGATTCGGAACCGTTGATACATGAGCACCCATCGAACTCACTGGATATACAAGGCTTGTTCCGTATTGAATTTTTAACCTGCTTACAGCATCTGTATTGTCGCTGGTCCACGTCTGAGGCATGTAGTAGAGCATGCCGGGGTCGAAGCGTCCGCCGCCGCCGGAGCAGCTCTCGAACAGAATGTCAGGGAATCTGCTTATAATTTCTTCCATGACTCGATATAGCCCAAGCATGTACCGGTGTGCCGTTTCCCGCTGTCTTTCCGGAGGAAGAGCAGCGGATCCGATTTCCGTCATATGACGGTTCATGTCCCATTTGACGTAACTGATCGGCGCGCTGGACAGCACAGACGAGACAGCTTCTATGATATAGTCGCACACTTCTTTGCGAGATAGGTCGAGAATAAGTTGATTGCGGCCTAATGTTGCCGGACGGTTCGGCACGTGCAAGCACCAATCGGGATGCGCGCGATACAAGTTGCTGTCTTCAGAAATCATCTCGGGCTCGAACCATAAGCCGAACTCCATACCCATATTACGGACACGGCGGGCAAGATCATCTAGACCATTCGGGAGTTTATGGCGATCGACTACCCAATCGCCAAGCGAGCTCTTGTCATCATCTCTTTTACCGAACCAGCCGTCATCCAGCACGAACAGCTCGATGCCGAGCTCTTGACCTTGCTTAGCAATTTGCTCAATTTTATCAGCGTTAAAATCAAAGTAAGTCGCTTCCCAATTGTTGATTAGAATAGGCCGTACTTGGTCGCGGAATTTACCTCTGCTAAGGCGAGTGCGGTACAAACGGTTATAGGTTAGCGACATATCGTTTATGCCTTGTGAACTGTACACCATAACCGCTTCTGGTGTTTGGAATTGTTCACCTGGCGCGAGCAGCCATGAGAAATCGAACGGGTTAAGACCGATGGATGCTCTTGTCGTTAGGAACTGATCCACTTCAACCTGTGCATGAAAGTTGCCGCTGTATACGAGACTGAACGCGAAGACTTCACCTTGATGCTCATCCGATCCTTTACGAAGCAGGGCGAAGAACGGATTTTGCTGAGCGCTGCTCGCGCCTCGGCGGCTGTCCACACCTTGAAGACCCGGCACGATAGGGCGTCTAGCAATATTGCGTTCGTTAATATGCGCACCGTACAGGGTTAACAAGTCGTATTCATGATCACGGAAGTCCACACTGGCACTAAGAGCGCGAAGCAGCTTAATAGGTTCAGTACCTTGATTATGGAACCGTACCGATCTTGTGATCGCGTCAAAATCACGGAATACCGTGTACATTAACGTTGCAGTTAGACCAGTGACACTGTCTTCTACGATGATTTCGAGCGTCTTCGCTTCATCGTTATGTTCTACGTAAGTGGCGGGCAAACCTTCAAGCGCAGGTTTCCCTTCGTAGATGCGATGTTCCTTGTAACGGAAATCAGTAACCGTCGATCCATTACCCAGCTGGACTTGGTATGCTGGCATTCTGAAGTCCCCATTTCCGTAGGCAGGATATTCTTGAGGTATCGTATCCAGAGAGAATGTGCGGTCATCTGGATCAGGATTTGGTGAGAACCCCCGGTCGATAAAGCGCAGCGGGTTGCTTTGGCGATATGTATGTATTCTTTTTCCCCAGTACAGGTGGGTTAGGTACCCGTCCCGAATGACTTGCATGACATAACTTGTATTTTTACTTTGCAGATGAAAGATCTTTTGTTCCGCGTCAAATTCAATTTTCATAGTTGATTTACGACCTCCTGAACTATTTAGAATCATAAATAAATGAGGTACAATATTGATGATTGGAATCACCTTTTAGCTTAAGAATAGTTGCACTGTTCTTAGGGTACAAGAGTAAAAAAGTAAATCGGGAGGGTAATATATTGCTGTCATCAATGCCTCATACATCCGTCGGGTTCCAATTTGTTACGCCTATTCCGATGCTTATGCTTAAGGGAATCGGTTGGCAACGGGTTACTTCACAAGATTATATATGGAATGGCAGAAACAGGCCGGGAGAGTATTGCTTGTTCCAGTACACCATTAGTGGGCAGGGAGAAATTGAGATTCAAGGGACTACATATACGCTTAAACCGGGCGATGCGTTTATCGTCGATATCCCCGGAGAACATTGCTACTGTCTTCCGTCTTCATCTGAGGAGTGGGAACTATTGTATCTTGAGTTGTCTAAAGATGCACTTCCTTATTGGAGACAGCTTCTTACGATGTCCGCGCCGGTCTTTCAGGTCTCTTCTGACTCTGAGCTGATGAAGCTGGGCTGGCAAATATACGAAATGGCAGCACGCGATGAGATGAATGACGTGTATCAGTGCTCTAGCTTCGCATATCAGTTCGTTATGGAACTGAGTAAATATGTGACCAAGCAAAGGAGTAAGCCGCTGCCTCCAAAGATTGAACGATGCAAGAAGTTTATTGAAATGCATTATGCAGAGCCGATCGGGTTGAAGGAAATGGCAGAGGTCGCAGGGATATCTAAATTTCATCTCACTAGAGATTATGAGAGCAGGCTCGGGGTGACGCCTGTTCGCTATTTGAACGAAGTGCGTCTTACGCATGCTGTGAAGCTGCTTCTATCTACAAATGATAATTTGGAGACAATCGCTAGGCGAACCGGATTTTCGAACGCTAATTATTTTGGCAAAGTGTTTAGAAAGCACATGGGCATTCCCCCTGCCGCTTACCGCGAAAATAACAGTACGTACGACATCGGACGAGTCTTTTTCTAAGTTCAACATTGCCAATAATAACGACTTGCAGCATAATAGAATGCTTGTTTATACAGGGGAGATTTAGTATAGTTTGTTTGTATCATACCAATTCTGGATGAGGTTATTCTTATGGCTACAATTAATGATGTGGCATTAAAAGCGGGTGTGTCTGTCACAACGGTATCTAGAGTGCTTAACAATCGGGGGTATATCAGCGAGGCAACACGGAAGAAAGTGTACGAAACGATGGAAGAGTTAGGCTACCAACCGAATGAAATTGCTCGTTCTTTGTTGCGTAAGCAGTCCCATATTATTGGTCTTATTATTCCTAGTGTTTCCCATCCTTTTTTCAGCGAGCTTGCTCGTCATGTTGAATATTACGCTTACCAATACGGGTTCAAGGTGCTTCTTTGCAACTCTCATTTGGATCCGGGGAAGGAAAAAGTGTACACCGAAATGCTGAGACGAAATCGAGTGGATGGCATCATCATGGGCAGCCATACACTGGAAGTAGATGAGTACCGAAATGTGCACTCGCCGATTGTGACGATCGATCGTAAAATTGATGATGAGATTCCATTCATCTCCTCGGAGAACTACCGAGGGGGAGAGCTCGCCACTGAGCTTTTGGTCAGCAAGGGATGCCGGAAAATTGCGCACATTTGCGGCAACTTGGAGCTAAATCTTCTTGCTAATCAGAGAAGCGATGCTTTCCGTGATGTCGTGACCAAGCATGGAGTGGAGCATGTCATTATTCAAACGGATATGAATGTATTCGATCAAGAGCAGTATGAGCGCATTATTCGTAGATTGCTTGAGGAGCATCCAAATGTCGATGGTATCTTCGCCACAAGTGACATCATTGCCGCTTTTGCGGTAAAAGAATGCATGAAAGCTGGGAAGACAATTCCGAGGGATGTCCGCATTATTGGCTACGATGATGTAAATGCTGCCTCTTGGCTGACACCGGAGCTTACTTCGATCAAACAACCGATTGAAGAGATCGGCCGACTCGCGGTAGAACTGATTCGTAAACAGCTTGAAGGCGAGCCGTTTGAAACGGAGAACTTATTGCCGGTCGAACTCGTGGAACGCCAAACGACGTAATTTTTTTACGAGATATCGGAAAAACCAATCCTGTTCTTCATATATGGGATTGGCTTTTTTTAATAAAAAATATGTGAAACGATTAACATGTCAAAGGATTGACATATGATAAACGATTGACATATAATCCGAAATGAAAGCGATTTAAATTTATTATGAACTCAAATGGGGGAATACAAGTGAAGCGGTTTAAAGGTATTCAATTACTAGTTTTGTCACTTCTTGTTGTCATGATTGTTTCAGCATGCGGCAATTCCGCGAGCAGCAGTAATCAAGGTTCTTCCGAAGGATCGAACTCTGGTAAAGATGTGAAAATTACGCTTCTAAACTCCAAAGGGGAAATTCAACAGCAGTTAGAAGAAGCTGCCAAAGCATTCCATGAAGATAACCCTAATATTACGCTTGAAGTGCAAGCGGTTCCAAATGGAGGTTCGCCATTTGAACGCGCGTCCGCATTGTATGCAGCCGGTAACCCGCCAACTATGATTATGCTGGATACTGGCGACGTTGAGAAATTTAAAGATCGCATTCTTGATTTGAGCGGTGAGAAGTGGAACCAAGATGCAGTTGCGAATGCTACGGATTTCACTACGTTCGAAGGTAAAAATTATGCATTCCCATTCGCAATCGAAGGTTACGGCTTCATCTACAACAAAGCTGTAGTTGATAAAGCGGTAGGTGGAAACTTCGATCCAAGTACAATTAAAACAACAAATGACTTAGAAAATCTATTCAAACAAATCGAAGCATCTGGCAAAAAAGCTCTAGTCATTTCGCCAATGGACTGGTCATTGGGCGCACACTATCTGCCTCTTGCTTATGCTGGTCAGAACAAAGATATGGCAGAAGTGAACAAATTCATCGATGCTCTGAAAGCGGGACAGGTAGATCTCGCAAGTAACAAAGTGTTCAACGGTCTAATGGATACGTTTGATGTCATGATGAAACACAATATCGACAGCGCTTCCCCGCTTTCCGGACAATATGAACGCGGAGCGGAGCTCCTTGGTAAAGGTGAAGTTGGGATTTGGTTTATGGGTAACTGGGCATGGCCGCAAATCAGCGGATATGACACCGCTAATAAACAATATGGCTTCCTCCCTGTGCCAATTAGCAACAATCCAGACGACTACGGCAACCAAGAAATTTCTTCAGCGGTTTCCAAACGTATTGTCATTGACAAAGAGAAGAGCACTCCTGAACAACAGGCAGCTGCGAAGAAATTCCTCAATTGGCTCGTATATGAGCAAAAAGGTCAGGATTTCCTAGTAAACAAAATGAACATCATCCCAGCATTTAAGAATATTACGCTTCCAGCTGCTGATCCGCTCGGCAAATCCATTCAGGATTATATTGCAAAAGGTAAATCCGAACAATCGATGAGCCTACTTCCAGCTGACCACTGGAAGCAAGTCGGTGCATCCATGCAGAAATACTTAGCCAAAGCAAGCGACCGTGCTACGCTGGCTAAAGAAATTCAAGATTACTGGAAAAACGTGAAGTAATGGTTTGAACGCCTAACATAAAAAAAGGCAATGGATAAGACGCAAGGCGTCTTGTCCATTGTTTTCATATGGAGGACATAACAGATTTAAATTCATCCAAGATAGAGAGGGATCGTTATGATAACGGAAAAAGGAGTGTGGAACCGACTGCGGTCACGGCTATTATTTACCGGGCCAACGTTGTTTGCGTTTCTGACAGTCATGATTGTGCCGTTCTTTTATGGTATCTATTTGACCTTTACGAACTGGGACGGTATTTCCACGACACATACACTGGTTGGTTTCAAAAATTATGGAGCAGTATTCAAGGATACGGAATTTTGGAAATCATTCGGACTAACACTTAAATATGTGTTATTCACCGTCATTCTGATCAACGTCATTGCATTCCTGCTTGCTTACGTGCTTACAAAAGGGTTAAAGGGACAAAGCTTTTTTAGAGCTGGGTTTTTCCTGCCCAACCTTGTTGGCGGTATCGTTCTCGGCTTTATTTGGCAATTTATTTTTAATAATGTAGTTGTCTATTTGGGTCAAAAGGCTGCGATTCCGCTCCTCAGTGCATCTTGGCTGTCCGATCCGGATAAAGCGTTCTGGTCACTTGTCATTGTAACCGTCTGGCAGTATGCGGGTTATATGATGGTTATTTATGTTGCGGGCTTGATGGGTGTGCCCAACGATATTTTGGAGGCAGCAAGCATTGACGGGGCTAACGGCTGGACGAAAATGCGCAAAATGATTTTGCCGCTGATGGTTCCTTCCTTTATCGTCTGCATTTTCTTATCTCTGCAGCGCGGATTTATGGTCTACGACGTAAACGTCGCTTTAACGCAAGGCGGACCTTTCAAAAGTACAGAATTAGTTTCGATGCATGTGTACGAGAAGGCGTTTCTTGCAAGGGATTACGGGTTAGGGCAAGCGGAAGCGTTTGTGCTGTTTCTGCTCGTCGCTGGAATTACGCTGCTTCAGGTGTATTTTAGCAAGAAAATGGAGGTGGATGCGTAATGGTGGGCAGCAAATCCTCTTTTTCTTGGCTCAAGTTTATTGTTCTTGCTATAGTTCTGATCTTGTTTATCGTTCCGTTTGTGTTGCTCCTTATTAACTCATTTAAAGATAACAATGCGATTACATCTAATCCGTTATCGCTTCCGCATCATTTCAGTTTTTCGAATTATAAAACAGCATTTGACGAAATGGGCTACTTGTCCGCGTTTATGAACACGTTCATTATTACGACGGTAAGCGTTCTGCTCATTTCACTATGTGCCGCGATGACCGCACATTATTTTGTAAGAAACAATACCAAATTCAATCAAATTACGTTCTTGCTCATGGTCGCATCGATGATTATTCCATTTCAGGCGATTATGATCCCGCTTGTGAAAATTTACGGTTCGCTTGGTATGTTGGACAGTAAATGGTCATTAATTTATATGTATGTTGGTTTCGGCAGCTCGCTGGCTGTGTTCATTTACCATGGTTTTGTGAAGAGCATTCCGGTGGAGCTGGAAGAAGCGGCTATGATCGATGGCGCTACGCGGACTCAAACTTTCTTTAGAGTCGTGTTTCCGGTTCTCATGCCAACGACGGCTACGATTTCCATCTTAAACGTGCTGTGGATTTGGAATGACTTTTTGCTTCCGTCTCTGATTCTTGTTAATCCGGAACAGCATACGCTTCCGCTGTCCACGTACAGTTTCTATGGCACTTATACTGTTGATTACGGTCCACTGATGGCCGGTTTGGTACTGACTATTCTTCCGATCATCATCGTATACCTGTTCGCTCAGAAGTATATCATTCAGGGTGTTATGCAGGGTTCCATCAAATAATTCAAGTAAGGGGTAGGATGGCTTATCAAACAGACTATGGAATACTCAAGAGAAAACGCTGACCGTTTCATTCGTGAGTCGAAGCATCTGCTTCGTCCGGATTACAGACTGAACTATCATCTTATGGCTGAATTTGGCTGGATGAATGATCCGAACGGTTTTATTCAATATAACGGACAATATCATTTGTTTTATCAGCATTATCCATATGAGCCCGTATGGGGTCCAATGCACTGGGGGCATGCTGTTAGCCGCGATTTGATCAAATGGGAATATCTCCCTGTTGCTCTTGCTCCAGATGGAGTGTTCGACCGGGATGGATGCTTCTCCGGAAGTGCGGTCGAGAAGGATGGAAATTTAGTACTTATGTATACCGGACACGTCATGACTGGACCTGACCGAGACAATGATTACAAGCAGTCGCAAGGCATTGCCTATTCTAAAGACGGGGTGACGTTTACCAAGTGGGAAGGCAACCCAGTCATTGGCTATGATGAAATTCCAGCAGGTGTAAGCCAGAAAGATTTCCGTGATCCCAAGGTATTTGTGAAGGATGGCCAGTATTATGTTGTGCTTGGCTCGAATGACACGAGGGGCAACGGTCTGGTGTTGCTATATCGCTCTGACGACCTCAAGAAGTGGTCATTTGTGAATATTCTTGCCGCAAGCGATGGGCGGTTCGGCGACAACTGGGAGTGCCCGGATTTGTTCTCGCTTGGGGACAAAGATATTTTTATGCTGTCGCCGCAGCGGATGCCTGCACAGGGAGAATCATTCCGCAACTTGCATTCCACGATGTATGTAGTCGGCAAGTTTGACCCGATTGCAGGGCAGTTCCAATTTGAACGATACGCGCCAGTTGATCATGGATTCGATTTCTATGCACCCCAATCGACTCTAGACGATAAAGGACGCAGAATTGTGATCGGCTGGATGGATATGTGGGAGACAGATATGCCGACCCAGAAAGGTCACTATTGGGCGGGGGCAATGAGCTTACCTCGTGAGGCAATACTGGATGGAGATCGTGTACTGTTCAGGCCGGTTGAAGAGGTAGAGGCTTACCGTCATAATGAGTATGAGCTTTACAATGTGCCTCTTGACGGCGAACGTGATATGGGGACGAGCGGAGACAGCTACGAAATTCAGGCTGTGTTTAAAGCAGAAGAAGGTACTGAAGAGTTCGGTCTGAAGCTACGTGTAGGTGATGGCGAGGAAACGATACTGTCTTACCGTCCAGATGGCGAAATGTTCTCTTTTATTCGCGATCGTTCTGGAATCGGGCCAGGCGGTGAACGCCGTGTGCGGGTAAGTTTAACCAAGGGCACTCTCTTGCTGCGAATTTTCGTCGACAAGTCTTCCGTTGAAGTCTTTATCGGTGACGGTGAGCATGTTGTCACGAGCCGCATTTATCCAGGTCCTGAATCGCTAGGTATTAAGGCATTCGCTAAAGGCGCTTGTACATTAACATCGTTTCATAAATGGGATATTCATTAAGGAGGAGCAGCAGGTGTCGACAGTATTTACAATCGGGGAAGCGTTGATCGATTTCATTCCCGCCGTTAAAGGTGTGGAGCTTAAATCAGTAGACAGCTTTCAGAAAGCGGCAGGGGGGGCGCCTGCCAACGTAGCATGCGCTGTATCAAAGCTTGGCGGCAGAAGTGCCTTCATTGGTAAGCTGGGCGCCGATGCATTCGGCGATTTTTTGGTGGATACGATGAAAGGAATCGGCGTAGATACCTCGTTCGTACTTCGTACAGATGAAGCCAATACGGCGCTCGCCTTCGTCAGCTTGAAGGCTGACGGCAACCGGGACTTCTCATTTTACCGTAATCCCAGTGCAGATATGCTCTTAAGCGAGGAAGAAATTGGAGATTGGTTCAGTGTAGGAGATATTCTTCATTTCTGCTCCGTTGATCTGATTGAAGCCCCGGTCAAATATGCACACTTTAAGGCGATACGTACCGCGAAGTCTGCCGGAGCGATCATTAGCTTCGATCCTAATGTAAGGCTTCCGCTTTGGCGGGATCCGGAAGAGTGCCGCCGCACGATACTAGAGTTTCTGCCCCTCAGTCATATTGTAAAAATCAGTGACGAAGAACTGACATTCATCACGGGTATTGAAGACGAGAAGGAAGCGATTGCTTCATTATTTGTCGGTGACGTGCAGCATGTTGTATATACCCGCGGCGCAGAGGGCGCGGCTTGGTTCACGAAGGAGTTCGAGGTGTCGGTGCCGGGCAACCTAGTAGATGCGGAGGATACAACCGGTGCAGGGGATTCATTTATTGGAGCGCTGCTGTTTCAATTACATTTGCTGACAGATGTCCAGCAGCAGATAAGCCGAGAGCGAGCAGAGGAGCTTCTGACATTCGCGAACGCCGCGGCGGCCATTACTACGACCAGACCGGGAGCTATTCCCTCACTGCCGACCTTCTCAGAAGTTGTCGCTTTTCAGTGAATTAAGGGGTATCAACATCAATAAACTTGATACGTTTGTGAAGAAGCATACTCGCAAAGAACGGTTTTTATTTAGGTCTTTGCGGGTATGTTTTTTATTGTTTTGACATGAAATATAAAATTGAGTATTATTTAAACTGTTGAAATATTAAATATTTTAAAGTTATCTGTAAGGGCAAGGAGGAACATCCGATAAAAGAATATGACCGTTATGTGGAACGTTACAATTCAGCTATTCGGATATTGATGCAAACATTGTGGCCGAGTATGACCGAATTTAAGGAATTAGGCGTCACGCTTCCACAAATCAAGATGCTTCATATGATTGAACACTATGGAACTAGCAAACTATCGGTTTTGGCTGAACAGTTGGAAGTCAAACCGAGCGCCATTACAGTCATGATTGATCGTCTGGAAGCAAGCGGCTTCGTCAAACGGCATGCTGATGAACAGGATCGCCGCGTTGTTCTTGTATCCATAACGGACGCAGGAAGGGAAGTTTTGGAAGAAGCGAGACGGAAAACCAATCAGGTACTTGCCGATTATTTTTCTGAACTAGAACATGAAGAGCTGGAGCAGCTTATCATCCTTAACGAGAAGCTGGCATCTATCGCTCAAAAGAGAAAAGAAAGTTCATGTTCGCATCATCATAATTGATTAAAGGAGAATGGAGAAACATATGCAAGAAAAAGAAATAGCTCTTGAACAAAATCAAAGCTTTACCGGTCACCGAGGCATGTTAATCATCGGTCTGATCATAGCGATGTTGTTCGCCGCGCTAGACGGTACGATTGTAAATACGGCAATGCCGACGATCGTTGGTGACTTAGGTGGACTTAGCCTAATGACCTGGCTGGCGACGGCTTACATGCTGACGTCCACAACTGTCGTCCCCATCGCCGGTAAATTGGCTGACCTTATAGGTCGCCGAACCGTTTATGTTACGGGTCTAATTATTTTTATGGCCGGTTCCGCTCTGTGCGGATTGTCACAAAACATGACCGAACTTATCATTTACCGTGGTATTCAAGGGATTGGCGGCGGCGTCATGATGCCGATGGCTATGATTATTATTGGTGACTTGTTCAGCGGTAAAGATCGGGCGAAATGGCAAGGTGTGTTCGGCGGTTTGTACGGACTATCTTCTGTGGTCGGCCCGCAGGTCGGCGGCTGGATCGTTGACAGCTTGAACTGGCGCTGGGTGTTTTACATCAACCTGCCAGTCGGTATTTTAGCAGTTGTATTTATTTCAATGGGCCTTGGTAAACATGTTAATAAAGGACCAGTTAAATTTGATGTCGCAGGTATCGTAACGATGATCGTAGGCGTAGTCAGCTTGCTTCTTGCCCTTTCCTTGGGAGGAACCGAGTTTGATTGGTTGTCTTGGCAAATCATCGGACTGTTCGTTCTTGCAGTTATCTTCATTACTGCGTTTATTATTGTAGAATTACGTGCGGATGAGCCGATTTTGCCAATGGGCTTGTTCAAAAATCGCACCTTTACGGTCATTAACGGAATTGGCTTTTTCATGGCTGTCGGCATGTTCGGCGCAATGCTGTTCGTACCGTTGTTCATGCAGGGCGTAGTAGGCGTTAATGCGACTCAGTCGGGTACCATTATGACCCCGATGATGATCACGATGATCGTCGCAAGTATTATCGGCGGTCAAGTTGTTTACAAAGTAGGTATTAAGCCGCAGCTAATTGTCGGTATGATTTTGATGGCTGCAGGCTTCGGATTGCTCTCCACGATGGATTTGGAAACGACTCAATTACAGGCTACTTTATATATGATGATTATGGGTCTGGGCTTAGGTTTTGTGATGCCGCTTCTAACACTCGCGCTTCAGGAAAGCTTCCCGAAATCGGAGCTTGGCGTCGTTACTTCCTCTAGTCAATTTTTCCGCTCCATCGGCGGTACGTTCGGTATGACGATTCTCGGAGCTCTGATGAATCACAAATCAGGGAACTTACTAAATGAGAACTTGGTGCCTGTGCTGAAAAAATTGCCGGAGCAAGCAAAAGCGTTAAGCGACATGATGATTGGGATGATTAATGACAAACCGCAAAATGTCTTCTCGTTCCTGTACAGCAATGATCTTAAGAAAATGGTTCCACAGCCGCTTAAAGATACGCTTTATCCGATCATGAAGCATGCGATGGTAGATTCCCTTTATATCGTATTCATCTCTGGTCTTGTGTTCGTTATCCTCGGAGCATTCTTGACCTTTGCACTTCCTAAAATCAAATTAACCGTTCGAAAAAAAGAAGAAAAAAGCGCAGCGTAAACTGCTGCCCAAGAGAAACCGGCTTTAGGGCCGGTTTTTTTTATAAATGAATTCATCTAAATGTTTACAAATATTTTATCTAATACTAAAATAAGGCGAGCAAAATGGAAAAGGAGTTTGGGATATGAATAAAGCAGCATTACTTCGTGAACCTAAAGGGCGTAAATTACTGTTTAGTGCTGGTCTTAGTTGGATGTTCGACGCGATGGATGTGGGAATGGTTTCGTTTATCGTTGCTGCATTGTCTGTCGAGTGGAAACTTGGTGCGCAGCAAATCGGACTTTTGACATCCATTAATTCTATTGGGATGGCCGCTGGTGCTGCAGTAGCGGGCTCCCTTGCCGATCGATATGGGCGACGGGCGGTGCTTCTATGGACGCTTCTCATTTTCTCCGCGGCGAGTGGACTGTCTGCATTAGCTGGCAGCTTTGCTGCTCTATGTATACTTCGTTTTTTTGCCGGTTTTGGTCTTGGCGGCGAGCTGCCGGTCGCATCTACACTTGTCTCTGAGTCTGTTCCTGCTAGGGTAAGAGGACGAGCGGTCGTGCTCCTCGAAAGCTTCTGGGCTGGCGGCTGGATTCTCGCAGCGCTCATTGCTTACTTTGTCATTCCTGATTATGGATGGAAGGCAGCATTTGTTATTGGTGCTGTACCTGCTCTCTATGCTTTATACCTAAGACGGGCTATTCAGGATTCGCCGCGTTTTACCGGACAGCAAAATCATAAACTGTCATTTAGAGCGCGAGTAGCATCTGTATGGTCTTCCAAACATCGAACAACGACGATCACCCTTTGGATCTTATGGTTTACTGTCGTATTTTCTTATTATGGAATGTTTTTATGGCTGCCAACGGTAATGGTGCTGAAAGGATACGGCCTTGTTAAGAGCTTTGAATATGTTCTCATCATGACGCTCGCTCAGTTGCCAGGGTATTTTACTGCCGCTTACTTTATCGAGAAATTCGGTCGTAAATTTGTACTCGTCACTTATTTGCTGCTAACTGCGGCAAGTGCTATATGGTTTGGTAATTCTGAAACGGAAGGCATGCTGATTGCAGCTGGAATTTGCTTGTCCTTCTTCAATCTTGGTGCATGGGGAGGCATGTACGCATACTCTCCAGAGTTATATCCAACAGCCGTTCGCTCAACAGGTGTCGGGCTTGCGGCTTCCTTTGGACGTATTGGGGGCATCGTCGGTCCGTACCTTGTAGGCATGCTCGTATCGAAGCATACGCCGATTACTACGATATTCTTTATATTCTTCATTGCCATTGTCATCGGCGCACTGACTGTGTTGTTCTTCGGTAAGGAAACGAAAGGGTTCGATCCGGACGAAGCGGCTGCTTAAGTTGTTTCTCAAGTGTCAGCATAATAGGAAGTTGTTTATCTCAAACTACCCCTTAACAAAAGTGATATACTGATTGATGAAGGGGTGAGTTGTTATGCAGATTGAAGTTTTAAAAGATATCATTCGTGACGAACGTGGAAATTATTACGTTGCAGTACACAGTGAAGGGAAAGAATTAACGCTGGTGAACGCTTTTGTTGAAGCGTCTTACGATATTATCCTCAAATTTGACGATGAATTTAAGGAGAAATACCGGGAATACGAGGGCTCATTTATCGGGAAAATCCCAATGGATAACCTTAGACATGACTATGTCTTTGCTCTTAAGGATGAAGGTTACGGCAGAGTGTATGATTTGAAAGAGGTAAGCGAGCATTACAAGGTTACTTTTATCGATATGATTGAGTTTTACCGAAATCCGAAATGGAAAAAATAAATCATCGTCAATAGTATGACCGTTAGCCGAGTGAAATTCAGAATGATCTCTGATTTTCCTCGGTTTTTTGTTGAAATGATGTATTGTGATAAGTGATGGCCTTATGGTATGTTGCTTATTAGGTAGATTCTAGAAACAGACGGGGACGTATAGTCATTAACGTGGCAGTCTAGAACTTTTTAAACGTTCTGGGCTGCTATTCTGTTATGTATAGGTGATGATTTAGCCTCGTCAATCTGAACAAAATACGCTTGAGAGGTAAGAAAGATGAGAACATGGTGGAAAGAAGCAGTTGTGTATCAGATTTATCCGAGAAGCTTTATGGACAGCAACGGGGATGGCATCGGAGATTTGCAAGGCATTATTTCGAAGCTGGATTATTTAAAAAATCTAGGCATTGATGTCATTTGGATTTGTCCGATCTATAAATCACCGAATGATGATAACGGTTACGATATTTCTGATTATCAGGATATTATGGATGAGTTCGGGACGATGGCAGATTTCGATAAACTGCTTGCAGAAGTTCATGCGAGAGGCATGAAATTAATATTGGATTTGGTGATCAATCATACAAGTGATGAACATCCTTGGTTTATTGAATCACGTTCTTCCAAAGATAATCCTAAGCGAGATTGGTACATATGGAGAGATGGCAAAAACGGCCGCGAACCAAACAACTGGGAAAGTATTTTCGGCGGGTCGGCTTGGCAATATGATAAGACTACGGATCAGTATTATTTACATATCTTCTCTACAAAACAACCCGATCTAAATTGGGAAAACGAACAGATGCGGCAAGAAGTATATCAAATGATTAACTGGTGGCTGGACAAAGGAATTGATGGTTTCCGTGTCGATGCAATCAGTCACATTAAGAAAGCTTATGGACTCCCTGATATGGACAATCCAGAAGGAAGACAGTATGTTCCATCTTTCGATGGTCATATGAACCGTGAAGGGATTCAAGAATTTCTAACGGAGCTCAAAGAAAATACGTTATCCAAATATGACATTATGACCGTTGGTGAAGCGAATGGTGTGAATATCAATCAAGCGGATGAATGGGTGGGCGAACGTAACGGGAAATTCAATATGATTTTCCAGTTCGAACATTTGGGACTTTGGGATAAAGGAGCGAAGAAATCGGTTGATCTGCTGGGATTGAAGAATACGTTTACCAAGTGGCAAAAAGGTCTCGAAAATAAAGGTTGGAACGCGCTTTTCTTAGAAAATCACGATCAACCGCGGTCTGTGTCCACATGGGGCAATGACAAAAAATATCGGATCGAAAGTGCGAAGATGCTAGGCGCGTTTTACTTTCTAATGCAGGGAACTCCGTATATTTATCAAGGCCAAGAAATCGGCATGACGAATGTGAAATTCAACTCGATCGAAGATTATGATGATGTAGGCATGATAAATTACTACAACATTGAAACTGCAGCCGGACGCCCTCACGAAGAAATTATGCAAGTGATTTGGGAACGCGGAAGAGACAATTCAAGAACTCCAATGCAGTGGTCTAACGAACAAAACGCAGGTTTTACGACTGGTAAGCCTTGGTTTGGCGTGAATCCAAATTATTCGGAAATTAATGTAGAAAAACAATTGGAAGATCCTAACTCGATACTCCATTTCTATAAAAAAATGATCCAGCTTCGTAAACGACATTCAGTGCTTGTATACGGTCATTATGATTTGCTGCTTAAAGATCATAAACAAATATACGCCTACACTAGAACGTTAGGGGAAGAGAAAGTACTTGTGATCTGTAATTTTGGCGATAGCAAAGCGTTATTTAAGCTTCCTTCGAACATTAAGTTCGAGCGCTCGGAATTGCTGCTAAATAATTATGCGGTTAAAGGGCCAGATACACCGAAGAAAATAAAGCTGAAACCTTATGAGACAAGAGTATATTTGCTGAGAAGTAAGTAATATGAAAGTGCGCTTTTAGTGGAATTATTCCGCTTGAAGGCGCGCTTTTTTAATACAACATCATACATATTACCGAAGCGAATTTTGGATGCGTTAATTTAAGAAAGGTGGCATAGATCATGAATGAAAAATTAAAGCAAGGGTCGTTTTGCTGTTTGAAAAATGCCATTTAATCAACCCACGTTACCAGCGTTATTATTTTTAACATTTTACATTCCGTTTACATTTAGAAAACATCACATTAATAAGCAGCTTCTACAATAAGAACTGTGATCAGCAAATGATCAACATATAAACAAAAGATCAGGAAGGGGAAACAAAAACAAATGAAAAAGACGATGATGCTGATTTTGGCTGCTGTACTCACGTTAGCACTTGCAGCTTGCGGTAAGAATAGCGGAGGTTCAGCGGAAGGTGGAGATCAATCGAGTGCCAATACAAATAGTGAGTTGACTGGTTCAATTCTGGCGACTGGATCTTCAGCGCTTCAACCTTTGGTAGAAGAAGCATCAAAAACGTTTATGGATAAAAACAAAGGCATCACAGTACAAGTTCAAGGCGGCGGAAGCGGCACTGGCTTGACACAAGTTGCCGGCGGTCAAGCGGACATTGGTAACTCCGATGTATTCGCATCTGAGAAACTTGATGCTGCTCAAGCTAAAGACCTTGTAGACCATCAAGTAGCAGTTGTTGGTATGGCTGCAGTTGTGAACCCTAAAGTTAATATAGACAATCTTACGAAACAACAATTAGTTGATATTTTCACTGGTAAAGTAACGAACTGGAAAGAACTTGGCGGACCTGATCAAAAAATTCAAATTGTTAACCGCCCTGCTAGCTCTGGTACACGTGCGACCTTTGAAAAATATGCACTTGGCATGAAAACAGAAGACCTTCAAGGATCCATTCAAGAGGATTCCTCAGGTACAGTTAAGAAACTTATCGCTGAAACACCTGGTGCCATCGGATACTTGGCTCTATCCTATATTGATGATTCCGTAAAAGCTGTTAAATACGAAGGTGTAGCACCGACTGAAGATAACGTTGCAAACGGAACTTATCCAATCTGGGCATATGAGCACATGTATACAAAAGGCGAACCAAAACCTGAAGTTAAAGCCTTCTTGGATTACATGACAAGTGATGAAGTTCAAAATGGCGCTGTTAAAGATTTGGGATATATTCCAGTAAGTAAAATGCAAGTTGTACGCGATGTTGACGGCAACATCAAGAAGAAATAATTAACTTAGATTAATTGATATTAAAGACCATAAAGAGGCGGAGCGTCATCTGCCTCTTTATAGTCGTGTAAAGGGAGAGATTTATGGCTCGATCTACAGAAAGGCAACAAGCAAAGCCGCATCTTGTGGAAGAATGGGTTGGTCGAATTTATACCTTTTTGTGTATCCTTCTGCTTATCGTAACCATTTTTTCGATGGTTTATTTTGTGGCATCTAAAGGTCTAAGTACTTTTTTTGTTAACAAAGTGAATATAGCTGACTTTTTTACAGGCGTAAAATGGAGCCCTGATGGAGTGCCGCCGCTGTTTGGAGCTCTGCCTTTCATTTTTGGATCATTCAGCACATCAATACTGGCAGCTCTAATTGCAGCTCCTATGGGGATTTGTGCATCATTGTTTATGGTTGAAATCGCGCCGAAATTTGGACGTAAATATCTTCAACCGGTGATTGAATTGCTGGCCGGTATCCCTTCTGTCGTATACGGATTTGTGGGTCTAAGTGTGATTGTTCCGTTTTTTAGAAATGTGTTTCCAGGACAAGGGCTTGGGATTGCAGCAGGCTCAGTGGTACTCGCTGTCATGATCTTGCCTACGATAACGACGATAACAACCGATGCGTTAGCTGCGCTTCCTTCAGGTCTGAAGGAAGGATCTTACGCACTAGGCTCAACGCGTTGGCAAACGATATATCGCATTGTGCTTCCAACCACTTTACCAGCACTGCTTACTGGGGTTGTACTTGGAATAGCGAGAGCTTTCGGTGAAGCACTTGCCGTACAAATGGTTATTGGGAATGCGCCGCATATCCCGCATTCACTGTTTGAATCGACATCTACGCTTACAAGCGCAATTACGCTAAGCATGGGTAACACTGCAATGGGTTCAGCACAAAATAATGCACTTTGGACGCTTGCGCTTATTCTACTCTTAATGACATTTGTTTTCGTATTTATCGTCCGCTGGCTGGAAAGGAGATCGAAAATATGAAGGCAAAAACAGCAGATAAAATAGCAACGGCTGCTATTGTGGTTGTCGCCGGGTTGATTATAGCCATATTGGTAGGTATGCTTGGCTTTATACTCGTACGCGGGCTCGGGCATATCAGCTTCCATTTCCTTACGTCTGCTCCAGAAACGATTCGTAAAGGCGGGGGCATAGGTCCGCAATTGTTTAACTCGTTGTTCCTTTTGGTTCTTACGATGGTTATTACGATTCCGTTAGGTCTTGGTGCTGGTATCTATATGAGTGAATATGCTAAACCGAACAAACTCACCGATTTCATTAGACTTGTTGTAGAGGTATTATCTTCATTTCCATCCATTGTGGTAGGTCTGTTTGGACTTTTGGTGATTGTCAACTTATTTGGATTTGGATTCTCGTTATTCTCGGGTGCATTAGCATTAACCGTATTTAATCTTCCATTAATGGTGCGCATTACTGAGCAAGGGCTCAAGAGCGTGCCACGAGAACAGAAGGAAGCGAGCTTAGCACTAGGTATTTCAAAGTGGAAGACAATTACTTCCGTTATGCTTCCTTATGCGCTCCCTGTTATTTTAACTGGGACAATCCTTGCTGCAGGGCGTGTATTTGGTGAAGCGGCTGCGCTGCTCTTTACAGCGGGGATGAGCTCACCGCGCCTTGATTTTACAGATTGGAATCCGCTGAGCCCTGTGTCACCGCTAAATCCATTTAGACCGGCGGAAACACTGGCAGTTCATATATGGAAAGTGAACTCAGAAGGACTCGCTCCGGATGCGTCCGAAATCGCTGCAGGTGCGTCAGCTGTGTTGATTATTACGGTGTTATTATTTAACCTTGCTGCAAGATGGCTCGGTCGTCTCGTGTACCGCAAGTTTACAGCTACTAAATAAGGAGGTAAACCGAATGCAGGAAATCGCATTATCGGCCAGAAATTTGAGTGTTCATTATGGGGATAAGCCTGCAGTGAAGAACATTTCACTTGATTTTGCCTCTAAAGAGGTTACGGCTTTAATTGGGCCTTCCGGCTGTGGTAAATCAACCTTCTTACGCAGCTTGAATAGAATGAACGATTTAATTCCAGGCGCCAAAATTACGGGTCAGATTCTAATTGGTGATGAGGACATTAACAATCCGGCAACCGATGTTGTTTCACTGCGTCAAAGAATCGGTATGGTGTGGCAGCGTCCGAACCCTTTCCATAAATCAATCTATGAAAATATTGCCTTTGGACCTCGGTACCATGGAATAAAGAGCAAGAAGAAGCTTGATGAAATTGTTGAGGAATCGCTAAGAAAGGCTGCGCTATGGGATGAAACGAAGGATCGTCTTCATAAGTCGGCTTTGGCGCTTTCGGGCGGACAACAGCAGCGTCTATGTATTGCGCGTTCAATCGCTGTCAAGCCAGATATTATTCTGATGGACGAACCAGCTTCTGCGCTTGATCCAGTCTCAACGGCAAAAATTGAGGAACTGATTGCTGAGCTCAAGAAGGATTACTCGATTATTATCGTGACACACAACATGCATCAAGCAGCTCGTGTTTCACAGAAAACGGCTTTCTTCCTGAACGGTGAAGTCGTCGAATACGATCAAACCGTCAATATGTTCTCTAACCCTCAGAAGCAAGAGACCAATGATTACATTAGTGGACGGTTTGGATGATTGATGGACAGAGTGAATTGTAGAAATAAATAGGGTAGCAAGCCCTCGGAACTGGGTTGTTCTTGATAAAATCTGACTTCCCTTTAAAAGGTAGCCCCCTTTCGTTATATTCACTTGTAATCTATGAAATATGAGAAATTTTTAAATATGAAACGGCATTTTGAACATTATTAAAATGTAAACCTTTAATAAATTGTATAAAACAAATAAACACTCCAAATGGAGTGTTTATTTGTTTTCATAGCCAGGTTCAAGAGATTAGTATAAAAATGAACGGGTTACAATAACCAAGAGAATAAACAGAACTAAGATCGCAGCTGTACTGGTAAATAAGCCTCCGCCGTATCCTGCACCACCCATACTGATCTCTCCTTTCAAAATAGGTTGTTACTACTCTATATTCATATGTCAGAAAACGAGCCATTGCTTGGACGGATATATATGAGAAAACATCATGCTTTTTGCTAGATTTATAATTACATTTATGTTACATAAAATTCATATGACATTTGTCACCTCAAAAAGGTGATAGCTCTGACTACTACCTTTTTCGGCAATCGTTATGATAAAGACAAGGAAATAACGAAGGATACGAAGGAGTGGAATAGATGGGAAATGTCATTGAACTGGAACGGGTCACGAAACAATACGGCCCTAACAAGGCGGTGGATCATTTATCACTGTCGATCAAATCAGGACAGGTGGTCGCACTTCTTGGACCTAACGGTGCAGGTAAAACGACAGCGATCTCTTTGATACTAGGATTAAAGAGACCCACAGCAGGCACGGTGCGGCTGCTTGGCGGAAATCCTCAAGATGAACATATACGCGGCCGTATTGGGGCGATTCTGCAAGAAGTGGATGTCATTGATCGTTTGAAGGTCAAGGAAGTGATCGATTTGTTCCGCAGCTACTATGCACATCCAATGCCTACGGAAAGATTGCTTCGCCTTGCGGGATTGGAGAAGGAAGCGGAGCTGTTCACCGAGCATTTATCCGGTGGACAAAAACGAAGATTACAATTTGCGCTAGCTTTATCCGGGGATCCTGAAGTGATTTTTCTGGATGAACCGACTGTTGGCATGGACGTAACGTCAAGACGGGTTTTCTGGGAAATGCTCCGCGCTCTTGCTCAGGGCGGCCGAACGATTGTACTCACGACGCATTATTTGGAAGAGGCTGATGCGATTGCGGATCGAATACTCGTTATTAACCACGGGAAAATTGTGGCCGATGGTACACCAGATCAATTGAAAGGGTCGCTTGGCGGCAGATATATTTCGTTTATTGCGGGTCCTGCTATACAGCAAGATGATCTTGCAGCTCTGCCAGGCATCGACCGAACAGAGTGGAATGGACGTCATGTGAAGCTGTATACGGCGAATACCGATAGCCTGTTATTTTCTCTAGTTGAACGCGGATTTGATATGAAGGACATCGAGATTAAAGGCGGTGGGTTGAATGAGGTCTTTGAACAAGTGATAGAAACGGAAGGGGCTGGAATCAAATGAGAAAATTTATGATTCAGTGTAAAGCGGAGCTTAAGAGGACGATACGTAACCGCAGATTTCTTATTTCCAGCGTCCTTCTTCCTCTTGCTTTCTATTTATTCTTCACCTCTACATTTGGAGATCAGCAGGTAGGGGGAACAACTTTCAGTGCCTATTATATGATTTCGATGGCTGTATTTGGTGTGATGGGCGGGGCTGTCCAAACGTTAAGTGTCCGGTACGCACAGGAAAGAGCTCAAGGGTGGATGAAGACGCTGCGGATAACACCGGTATCTCATACTCAGTACATCTTAGCGAAAATGTTCGCACAGATGGTGCTTAGCGCGATCATCATCGCTGTTATTTTCCTAGCAGGACTGTTAGTTAAACATGTAGATTTATCAATTCAGGTATGGATTGAAAGTGCTCTTTGGATTTGGGTCGGCTCGCTGCCTTTCATGGCGCTTGGTATTTTACTTGGTCTTGTAAGCGGCAAAGCAAGTGTGCAGGTGATCTCTTCTGGCGTATATTTAATATTGGCGATGGTCGGAGGGTTGTGGATGCCTATAGAAAGCTTCTCCAAATCTATGCGATCGGTATCTGAATGGACGCCAACGTACCGATTTGCTCACGTCGTTTGGAACATGATTGAAGGAAAGAGCGTTCATGTGCAGGATATAATCGTTTTGCTAGTTTATCTTGCGTTGTTTATAATAGTATCAACGATGATCAGTAAACGACAAGAAGCGGTGAATGCATGAAAAAATGTTCTTTTCGGCTGTTCCCCCCGGCGATGGGGGTTATGCCTTATTTGTGGTTAATCTACTGGTTAATGCCCGTTTACTATTTGTTCAAATTGTCTCATACATCTTGGGAAGCCCTCTTTGGGCTTTCTTTGATTTTGATATTTCAGGTCGCTTATCGGCAATCTTATTGGGAGCAAGGAGCACGCCTTCTTTTATGGGTAACGATTGAAATTGCGATTATTATGACTCTCGCGATACACTGGGACCCAAACTTTTTGTACGTTGGTTTTTTCACAACAGCGGCGATCGGGAATTTACGCAGCAAGAAAATGATGCTCGGTGCAGTTGCATTTTTGCTCGTTGCGTTTATTAGCACACCATTTTTTTCTTCAAATGATTACGATGTCATTGGCCAGTTGGGCGCTGAGCTTGCGCTGTTCGTTACTCTTGCAATTGTTCCGTTCGGGATGCGCGCAGCGCGGAGGTATCGTGAAATGAACCTGCAGATCAAGGATGCGAACATGCAGATTGAACGTCTAACGAAGCAGGAGGAGCGGCAAAGAATTGCGCGTGACCTCCATGATACGCTCGGTCATACGCTATCGATGATTTCGTTAAAAGGTCAATTAGCAGGGAAATATGTGACACGAGATCCGGAAAGAGCTGTTCAGGAGTTAAAAGAAATTGAGGAAGCGGCACGGAAGGCACTCACCCAAATGCGTAATTTAGTGTCGGATATGCATATGGTGAATCTGCAAGAAGAACTGCTGGGCGCTCGACAAATTGCGGAAGCTGCTGATATTAAGCTCGAAGTACACGGAGATATTGAGGCGGTACAAAGGCAGCATTCTTCGCTGACTTGTACTATTTTAGCCATGTGTCTGCGTGAATGTATGACGAATGTTGTGAAGCATAGCGGCGCTTCCCGGTGTGTCATTACGTTCACGGATACCGGCACAGCTACTCAGCTAGAGGTTGCCGATAACGGGAAGTGGGCTCATGATCAGGAGAGAAAGACGGAAGCCATTCGGCAAGGTCATGGATTATTCGGAATGCGGCAACGGCTGGAATTGGTTGAAGGAATACTGGACATGGATCCGAATGCGGCGACCGGTACAATTGTGACCGTCACAGTTCCGCGAATTGTGTCTGGCAATATAGCATTGTCTGGAGGTGGAGCATGATACGCGTCATCATTGCGGAAGATCAATCGATGGTGAGAGGCGCTCTTACCGCCTTACTTAATATGGAAGAAGATATTGAAGTCATCGACGAGGCTGCTGACGGAGAGACAGTCTTACATAAAATAGAATTGTTGCAACCCGATATTTGCATTCTCGATATTGAAATGCCTGGAATGAGCGGGCTTGATGTAGCTGAAGCGATCAAGAATAGAAAGCTCCCCAGTAAAGTAGTCATTGTTACGACATTTGGCCGCGCGGGTTACTTGCAACGTGCACTAAAGGCTGGAGTCAAAGGATACATGCTGAAGGATGCTCCGGTGGAGCAGCTCGCGCAAGTGCTTCGAGATGTATCACGAGGTGGACGCTATATCAGTCCAGAGCTCGCTGTAACTGTATTTGAGGATGAGAACCCACTGACAGAGCGTGAAAGAATGGTTCTGCAGCTCGCATCTGATGGGCTCAGCACAGCCGAGATGGCTAAGCATTTATTTTTATCTGAAGGAACCATCCGCAATTATATGTCAGAATTGATGCAGAAGCTCGAGGCCAAAAATCGTATAGACGCAGTCAAAATTGCACAGTCGAAAGGGTGGATTTAGGTAAGCCCAAATGACGAACTGTAGAGAATAAATCTACATTAAGAAAAAGGAGCTGTCTGCCGGATTCGATAAATCGGGAGACAGCTCCTTTTATTTACACCTTTTATATATTAGGCCTTCGCATGTGCTCCAAAACCGGATTTTACGTCTTTGTTAGGGCTATCAACTCTATCCAATGAAGCGTCCTTCTGTCTGTCAAACATTTCCCGAACAGCAGGAGTAGCCGGAAAGATGAAGCTGAACAGCACAATAGTAATCCCTGACCAGATTACACCGGAAATGCTCGGCATCATCCAAAGGTCGGTGACAAGTCCGAAGAATCCGGTGGAGTCCGTGGTCCATCCTGGCACCCCAACGATGGAAGTGATGATGTAATAGAGTAGACCGACCGTGATGCTGGCCCACACGGCAATTGTGGAAACTCTCTTCCAGAATGGCCCGAGCACGAGGGGCCAGAAAACAGTAACGAAAATAATATCCCATGCGAGATACGCTAGGTTAATAATCTGCTGGAAGTTAATCGCCAGGATAAAGCCGATTACGGCACTCACGGCGATACCAATCCTTGAGATCAGCAACAGCTTTTTCGGGGTCGGATTTTTATTAATGAAATCCAGATAAATGTTCTTGGTGAATACTCCTGAGGAAGCGACGAAACAGGCTGCCAGGGTCGACATCCCCATTGCGCCAAGCGCAGTCAGGAAGATCGCGGAAACTATAGGCGGGAAGTAACCTTGGGCGAATGTCAGCATTAGGTTCTCCGGATTTTGGCTGCCCGGATAAATGAATTTGTAAGCTTCGCCGAGCATGCCCGGAATCCAACTGATGGCAATGACCGCGATACCTGAGATGATCATACCCTGTTGAGCGATCTTCGGGTTCTTGGCTCCAGCGACCCGCTGCCCTAAGTCAGCTGCTGGAATATCGCCAAACGCAAGCACAAGATACAGACTCCAGAACGTCGCACCCCCTTTATTGAACAGGGTGCTTACGTTCCACCAATCGGGGTGGAATATGTTGTCGTGATATGAATAAATGACTGCAACAGTAATTCCTAGTATCCCTAGAATGGAGAGAAGGCCCTGAATAACTTCAGTGTAGGCAACAGCCCACAGTCCGCCAATAATGGAATACAGAGCCGTCAGAAGCACGAAAAGCAGGGCGGCTGGAATGAAAGGAAGATGGAAGATCGCCTGTATGATGTAGGTTCCTCCGACTGTCAGGGCTCCTGCATTAAAGAAGCCGAAGGCAATCGCCATCACGGTTCCCGAGTAAGCGCCCAGCTTCTTACTGGCATAGCGCAGACCATAATAGTCGGCGATGGTCCAGCCCTTGAGTCTGCGCAGCGGCCGGGTCCAAATGAAGGCGCCCAGCACCATGCATGTTCCAAGTCCAGCCATGGTTGCCGTCCCTTCAAAGCCGCCGGTCGTGTAACCGGATCCGATAGCAGCGAAGAAGAACGGGGCGGCAAGCATAGCGGCAAGAAGGCTGCCGGCGACAACATACAGCGGCATGCTCCAGCCTGCGACGAGCAGATCCTCGGCTGTGTTAATTTTTTGATACCCTTTAAAGCCTATGTAATAAATAAACACCAAGTAGATGAGAAATACGATAATGGACGTCATGTTGGTCCTCCTATTTACAACCTTGTTGTAACCTATGTAATCAGTTCATTACGCTGCCGCCGTTGGCGCCGAGCACTTGGCCTGTGTAGAAATTTGCATCGTCGGAAGCAAGGAACAGCACCGACTTGGCGATTTCTTGAGGCTGAGCTAGCCTCTTCAGCGGGTATTTCGCCGCTTCTTCCTCTTCGTATCCCTCGCCGAAGTCTGCGAGGATATCGGTCAGTGTTCCTCCTGGAGCTACTGAATTCACATTAATGTGAGGAGCCAGTTCCCGGGCCAAAGCTTTAGTGAAGGAGGTAATACCGCCTTTAGCTGCGGAATAATGCGTAAATTCCTCACACCCTAGACTGGCTAAATCTGAGGAAATGTTAATGATTTTGCCGGACTTCTTGTCCCACATCCGGCGTGCTGCTTCTCTTGCATTATAAAATGTTCCATATAAATGCACTTTGATCATCCGGTCCCACTGCTCATCGGTCATTTCACGAACCGTAACAGCTTGGGCAATACCCGCATTATTCACAAGAATGTCAAGCGTGCCGAACAAGCGGTCAAATGCGCTGAACATCTCACGCACCTGGGCAGAGTCACTTACATCCGCAAGGAAAACTTCCGCTTTAACGCCATAGGATTCTGCTTCTTTTTTTACTTCAAGAGCGTCCTTGTCATCGCCAATATAATTGATCATGACGTTCGTTCCGGCTTTGGCAAATTCCAATGCCACCGCTTTACCAATTCCTTTGCTTGCGCCTGTAATTAACGCCTGCTTGCCTTTTAGTCCTGTATAACTCATATTTGGTCTCTCCTATTTGCTAAACTTTGAACTGCTGAATTAATTCCTGCAGAGATTGCGAGGTATGGCTTAAAGATTCCGTTGCTTTGGCTACTTCCTTGATGAACTGCAGCTGTTGTCCGGAGGCATAGGAGACTTGATCAGCTTTCTGTGCGATATCCCCTGCGGCAGATCTAAGTTCAGTTACTGAAGCCGTTACCTCTTGGGAGGAAGCAGAAATTTGCTCGGAAGAAGCTGAAATTTCCTGCATTTGCATAGCTACATTTTTAGTAGATTCCAAAATCTGCTTAAAGGAACGTCCTGCTTCTTCCATCAGCTTAAGTCCTATATAGGCCTCGTTCTGTCCTTCCATGGCTATAGTCTGGGATTCTGTAGTGTTGCGTGTAATGCCCGACAGGTGCTCGGCAATGGTACTTGCAGAGCGGCCTGTGCTCTCGGCCAACTTCCGAATTTCTGTGGCTACGACCGCGAAGCCTCGGCCGTGTTCACCGGCACGCGCAGCTTCAATGGAGGCATTTAGCGACAACAAATTGGTCTGTTCCGCTACATCGGTAATCAGATTGGTCATCTCATTAATTTCGCCGATCTGCGAGTTCAGAATATTAACTACATCGGCAATACGCGTTACAGAATCGGTAATTTTGTGCATTTGATCCTGCAATTTTTGGACGGATTCATAACCGTTCTGAGCACTCAAGGCCATTTGCTCGGACTCATCGGAAGCGGTAGCGGTCGATTCAGCAATACGCTGGATTCCCAGCGCAGTCTCTTCCAGGACAGTTACGGTTTCATCAGTGATTTTAGATGTCATTAATGTTTTTGCGGCGACATCGGACATATCCTGATTTACTTTTACCGAGTAGGATTCGGTATCTTGGGAACTTGCAGTCAGCTGTTCGGATGAAGAGGCTACATGCTCGGAAGATTCCTGAATGCTCAGAATCAGAGAGCGCAGATTATTCTGCATTTTGGCGATCGCCATATTGAGCTGACCAATTTCATCATTGGATTTGTAACTGAACTGACTGCTGCTTAAGTCACCCTCCGCGATACGGTTAGACACGTTAACAATAGTTTTCAGCGGTTTGAGAATCATATTTATAATGGAATATATCACAAGTGCTACGATGATCAGACCAATGAGTGTGATCAGCAGCTGTTGGTTCCGTGCTTGATTAGAGAGCTGATTAATGTAGTCCGCGGAATAGTCGATACCGATTACAGCAATGACTTTGCCATCTAACTTAATGGGAGAGAATACGGTTCTCCAAGTACCGAAAGGGTCAGTGAAAATATCAGTAACCTGTGACGTTCCAGTGGAATACACCTTCTTGGCAGTCTGGAGATGGATAGGAGCGATATCCTTAAACAAAGCCCCTGGCTTATAAATTTCATTTAAATTGGACGTAAACGCCTGAGTAGTCACCTGATCGTTCTTCAGGGTCCAGATATAGCTCCAGCTCATGATGCCTTGGTCTTTCTGGATTTGATCAAGCTGTTTCTGCATGCTTACAAAGTCTGGGTTACCGTTACCGTTGCTGCTTAAAAGCCGATTAACCTGAGCGGGATCGATCTGCATGCTTGTCAGTGTACCTACACTAAGCAACTCTCTCTTCAAATCATTATCAAGATTTTTTTTCAAAATGTTTAAGCTGAAGTAGGTCACCGCAGTAAAAATCAAGACAACAATAACAATAACGATAAGTGATACCTTATACTTTAATGATAAATTTCTACCTTTTTGCATTGCTCTTCTCCTTTATTGTAATTTCTCTCTAGCAGACGTTTACGGCTTTCTCTGTTTTTGACGGCCCTCCTCCCAGTGGTGTCTCAATAAAAAAAGCGCCTGCCAGGAAAATACTAGACAGTACGCGAAAACGCATTATTCAGATAGAACAATGACATTGGCGGCCTGTCAACCTTAGGATCTTTTAATCCTTTAGGCACATAGCTTTGCGTCCCCGTGTTTCCGCGGGTTTGCCTTTTACAACTTTTGGTATATCAAATGTACCAAAAAACGACAAAATAATCTATGATTTTTACAATTTTAATAATAAAAATAGTTCTATTTAACTAGCTTTAAATTTGGTAGGATTAGGTTCTCCGCAGTATTCTCTAAGCACATAGTACGGTTTGACCGTATGATCTACATTTCCATATAGAGAAAAAGCCACTCCTTATCATTAGAGTGGATTCTTCATCTGCTTATGGAATTTATCCTTTATACGAACGCATTTATTCAAGTGTAAATAATTGTGTCTTGTTGCAGGCATTCGTATTAGGCCAGCAATGCTTTTTTTGCTCCAGTAGTCGGCTAACCAATTAGCATTTTGCGTAATAGCATTCTCATCAAACAAATCGTTTGATTCTGTTTTGTTCAACTTTCATCTTAAATTATCCAGGTTTCAACATAGATACGACTTGTCGTGTTTGTATGCCCACAGCTGCTCTATACGCTAATAATGAATCAAAAATCAATCCCCTTTTATTGCAATTTAACAATATGGAAAACTTTAGGGATTGTTCTACTTAAATAGGCAGTGGCCGAGGCGCCTGCCCGTTGTCGCTTATTTGCTCTTGTTTTCCGTAAGTTTAACTAACTATGCCACGTACTACTGTTGAACTTGCGGCTTCACAGCCTTTGCATCGCTAGGAGCGATCTCCAATCGTGCTTTGCCAGCCAGTAAACTAAGTGCAAGCATAGCCATACAGATCGCTGCACCGGCGGCAAAGACGATAATGATGCCATTATTTAAGCCTTGTTCAAGGACGTGAAGAATCGGAGCTGGGATACGGGCACGCGCAGCCGTGTCCATCAAAGCCTGCGGTTGTATAGCATTCATATCCTTAGCAGCAGGAAGTCCTTGTATCGTATGAACGAGTCGATTATTAATAATCGCTGCGAATACACTGCTGCCGAGCGCTAGACCGATGTTGCGGAAAAAGCTGACGAGCGCTGTAGCCGTACTGTTATGCTCCCTTGAAACGGAGGTCTGCATGAGCATCATCGTTATCGGGAAGAGCGGACCCATGCCGGCACCCATGACGATCATCGCTGCGATAACATAGCCGTGGCTTGATGCCGGCGTGAGCCCATAGAGCATGCCGCAGCTAATGCCGAGCAGCACAATTGCCACGGCCATACTGGTACGGAACGTAAGTCGGCTCTGCAGCATACTTCCCGCCATTGAACCGAAAATGAGTGTCACGGATAGCGGTGTTAACGCATTGCCAGCTCTGCTGACACTTTGGCCGGCAACACCTTGGATGTACATTGGAATGTAGGCCATAGCAGCAGCCATGATCAGACCTAACAAGAACGAGATGCCTGTCGAGGATACAACAGTGCGAGAGAACAGATGAAGCGGAATCATTGGTTCTGAGGCTTTCTTCTCAGCGAGGATGAACACAACAAGGAAGATTACACTTACGGCAAATAAAAGTATGATTTGCCATGAGGACCAGGTGTAGTCAACACCGCCCATAACAAGCGCAAGCATGAGCGAAGTTATTGATATGGTCAGTGCGGTGAATCCTGCGAGATCGAGGCGAGATGACTTTCGGCTGCTCGATTCGAAATAAAATAAAGCAAGCAGCAGCATGGAGATGATGCCAAACGGAACATTAATGAGAAATACCCAGTGCCATGAAAGCTTTTCGGTCAACCAGGCACCGACTTGCGGACCCGCGACGAGTGCGATACCGTTGGTGGCCATGAACATCGCCTGCATACGCCCGCGTTTCTCGAGCGGAATGATTTCGAAAATCATGGCGAAAGCAAGCGGCATAAGCGGCGCGCCGCCGACACCCTGCAGTGCGCGGTACCAAATGAGCTGCGTCATACTGTCTGCTGTGGCACAGAGTACGGAGGCTACTGTAAAGAGAAGAAGACCTAGCAGTATGAACGGTTTTTTACCGTAAAGATCAGCGAGCTTGCCGAAAATCGGAATAAACACGGTTGTCGTAAGCATGTAAGCGGCAGTTACCCAAGAAAACAGATTCATTCCGCCTAGTTTAGCGATAACGGTGGGCATGGCTGTGGATACGATCATCCCATCGATGTTGACCATTAAAATGCCAATAAAGACGGCAAGAAGAATAAACGGAACTCGTTTTTTTGCGAACATAAATTGTTCCTCCTTCAATTTTGACTGATTGTCAGTCAGTGACTCGAGACAGATTATATATTGTTGACTGACAATCAGTCAATAGTTAAAATGAAATTAACTTGAACATTTTTGGAGGGCTAGTCATGGCACGTGTTTCGAAATCTCCGGAAGAACGGAAGAAAGATATATTGGATGCGGCGAAGGAGCTTTTTCAAACGAAAGGCTATGAGCGGACGGCGGTAAGCGATATCGTCAAAAAAGTAGGTGTAGCCCAGGGTACCATCTATTATTATTTTCAGTCCAAGAGTGACATTGCTGACGCCCTTATTGACAGGGAACTGCAGGAAAATATCGCTTCGCTTCAGCAGATTGTAGATGAGCAGGGCGCAGGTGCAGTGGACAAGCTGGAGAAAGTGCGCAAACTGCTTGCACAAGGCAATAACCGTATGGATGAAATCGAGTATTTACATGAAGATCATAATGCGATGCTGCATCAAAAAGCGCTCGTGCGAATGATCAGGGAATATGCTCCGCTCGTTGCATCAATCGTAGAGCAAGGGAACCGGGAGGGTGTATTCCATACCGATAACCCTCTCGTAATTACTGAATTTTTATTAGCGGGTTCACAGTTTTTGTTTGACCCCGGCATTTTTAGCTGGACGGAAGAAGAGCTGCGGCTCAAACTTGCGGCGGTCGATGAAATTACCGAGAAGCTGCTTGGTGCGAAGAAAGGAACGTTTCATTTTAGTCTCTAAATTATATGTAATCAAAAGCTGAGTTCTGCTCAGCTTTTTTTGTTAATTGTAACCAAATTGATTTTGCATCGTCTTTGCTAGTAAGAAACCTTTTCTCAAGAAGAATAGAGGGGAACATAAAATGGACTGGGAACAGATATGGAGGCAGCACTGGCAAGAGATATACCGCTTTATTGCATACAGGGTTAGTGACCGGCAGGAGGCAGAAGACCTAACGCAGGAGACATTCCTTAGGGCGATCCGTACGGAAGCAAGGTATATTGAGAACAATGACAATATTGTTGGTTTGTTAAAAACGATTGCCCGCAACCTGATTATCGACAAATGGCGAAGCAGTAAAAAAACAAATAATCAGGTGCCTTTAGAGATGGAATTTGCCATAAGCAGCCCAGAAAAGGGGCCTGAAGAAGAAGTGGTGCAGATGGATGAAGTGCGTAGAGCGCTCTCTTTGCTAAATGAAGAACAACAACAGGTGATTACATACCGATTATTGCGAGGTTTTTCCGTTAAGGATACAGCTGAGCTGCTTGGTAAGAGTGAATCGAGCATCAAAACGACTCAATTTAGAGCGATTGAGATGATAAGAAAAATATTAACTAGAACAGGAGGCATGGACTATGGATACAGCAGAAGATAGAGAAGAGCAGCTATCGCAATATATCGATCTTTTAAACGAAGGCAAAGCAGATCTATACTTGCTGGGCTCGGACGACTTAGAGCTGGCGGAGCTGTTTGAAACGGTTAATATGATTAAAGCGATGAGAGAAGAAGTGGAATTGCCGTCCTCCGACTACGTGGAAAGGGTAGCAGCGCAGCTAAGAGAGGCAAGTAAAGATGCCGAAATTACTGAACCTACTGAACGTCATAAAAAGTCCCCTTCACTCAAGACAAGAAATGATCTAGTAAAACGGTGGATTCGTATAGGCTCTGCAGCGATGACCATCATTCTTGCATGCTCCTTATTATCCAATCAGTTCATATTTAATACAGCGAGTGCCGATAACATCAAAGTATTAAGTGAAGTCAATTTAGTCGACCTCGGTCTTTCTGAAATTAGTCATCCTGTACCTATAAATGATGGGGAGCAAGTCATGTTTGAAAAAAATGATCAGCTGTGGATTTGGAACGCTGCGGATGGAACAACAACTTCGTTGCCGCTTGAGAAGTTCCTATACATGAGAGATCCAGCCATTTCTCCGGATGGCAAACAGGTTGCCTTTTCTGGTTATATCAAAGGTTCTCCGGCCATTTGGATTATGAATATAGACGGTTCGCACCGCATCCAGATCACGTATCCGAAAACAATGGATGAGGCTCATACGCTTCCTGCTTGGTCCCCAGACGGCAAGTCAATTGCTTTTACAAGCACAACAACTGCATCTAATGATCCCCATGGTTTTCAAATAACGGATCAAAGCGTATGGATCATAGGCATGAACGGCCAAGGGCTTCAAAGAATCGGTACCGGAGCCGAGCCTAGCTGGTCGCCTATCGGCAATCAATTAGCCGTTACGAGAGTAAATGCTCAAGATGAGTCCATCCGGGAAATTTGGATTTTGGATATAGACGGCTTACATGAGGAGAAATTGACTGAGGGCACAGATCCATCTTGGTCACCAAATGGACAGTTCATTGCTTATTCTAAATATACGAGTGAAGAGCGTCAGAGCGAGAAGTTACCGCCTAATACGAAGATCGTGGAAGGACATAAAGAAATATGGGCGATCCATATCGGCAATAAAACAGAAAGTCGTCTGACTGCATCACCAGTAAATAATATGCAGTTAGAAGAGATGCTGAAGAGTTATAAGAATAGAGATTCTAACGTCTCCATGGAATTCAGGGGCGAGGGAATATACAGCGACTGGAATCCAACATGGTCCAAAGATAACAAGCAAATTTTGTTCCTTCGCGACGTTAACGATGAGAAGGGAAGACACTTCGGGTTATATAGACTAGATTTAAAATTTGAATAGCTAATTTAATAAATATGGGGGGATTTGAAATGAAGATATGGAAAATAAGCATAGTCGTCACTTTACTAGGGCTCATGATCGCAGGATGCAGCGAAGCAGAGACGAAGCTAATTGACTCTGCGCCGAGCGCAAACACTTCACAGACAAATCATGAAGATGCGAGTGCACAGATTGAACCGGCTAAACCAGCTGCGCAGACCAAAGAACAATCAAATGATCCGACTCAGCTTGTTGAGCTGGATCATTTGAAAGTATCGGTAAATAAAAATTGGACCGTTCAGCATGGATTAGATTCCGTTAGTTTTTCTGAAGGCAATAACCCAATTGGTGGAATTGACGGACTAGGATATAACGAGTCAGTGGATCGGCTTATTCCTAATCAATCGGAAATTGTGGACCAGAAAGAATTAGAGGATTTGCCTGTTAAGGCGTATCAAGTGACAACTAAGTTTGATACGACTTCGGATAAACAACCTGATCAAGTTCATGTCTATTTGTTATTAAAAGATCAGAAAGTCGTGTATGATTTACACTTTGATTCGGGATCGATTGATGAGAAAGAGATTGTTGATATCGCGAAGACAGCGGGTATGAAGTAATAAATAGAACTAAATCATAGTGTGCAAGCGTACTCTACATTAAATGGAGTATGCTTTTTTATTTTGAAGGAGGAGTAGTGATGGAAAGAGATATTCAGGAGCTTATTTCTCAAATGACACTCGAAGAAAAGGCGGGTCTTTGTTCAGGCCTCGATTTCTGGCATACGAAAGCAGTGGAGCGGCTTGGTATTCCATCGATTCTGTTAACAGATGGCCCTCATGGACTTAGAAAACAGAAGGAGGGTACAGATCATTTAGGGTTAATGGACAGCGTTCCAGCTACTTGTTTCCCATCAGGAGCGGGACTCGCTTGCTCTTGGGACCGGGGATTAATAGAGCGTGTAGGCGCAGCATTAGGAGAAGAATGTCAAGCGGAAGATGTCGCTATTTTGCTTGGACCGGCAGTTAATATGAAACGTTCACCACTCTGCGGAAGAAACTTCGAATATTTCTCGGAAGATCCTTACCTATCTTCTGAAATGGCTGCCCATCATATTAAAGGGGTACAGAGTCAAGGCGTAGGAACGTCGCTGAAGCATTTTGCCGTGAATAATCAAGAACATCGCAGAATGACGATCGATGCGATCCTCGATGAGCGAACGCTTCGGGAAATTTATCTTGCCAGCTTCGAAGGTGCTGTTAAGCAGTCACAGCCGTGGACAGTCATGTGTTCTTATAATCAAGTGAATGGAACGTTTGCCTCAGAGAATGAATATTTTTTGACTGATATTTTGAAGAATGAGTGGGGACATGGAGGTTTCGTCGTATCGGACTGGGGAGCGGTGAATGATCGTGTGAAAGGTTTGGCTGCAGGCTTGGAGCTTGAAATGCCTTCAAGCAGCGGTGTTGGTGATCAGAAAATTATAGATGCGGTGCAGAGCGGCAAGCTATCAGAAGAATCGTTAAACAAAGCGGTAGAAAGACTGTTGGCCGTTATCTTTAAAGCTTCTGATCAGAAAAAGCCGAACGCTTCCTATGATCCAGATGTTCACCACCAATTAGCTAAAATAGCTGCGATAGAAAGTATGGTTTTGCTAAAAAATGAGGATCAAATTTTGCCCTTGAAAAAAGAAGGAACGATTGCGGTAATTGGGGCGTTTGCTAAGTTTCCTAGATATCAAGGAGGAGGAAGCTCACACATTAACCCTACTCAGCTCGATGATATTGCTGAAGAAATAAGTAAGGTGATTGGAAGCAGCGGTGAGATGGTCTATGCAGATGGATACATACTTGACAGTGATAATATCGATGAGCAGTTAATTCAAGAAGCAAAGGATGCAGCTGCTCGCTCGCAAACAGCGATTATTTTCGCAGGTCTGCCAGAGCGATATGAATCAGAGGGCTATGATCGCGAACATATGCGCATTCCAGAAAATCACTCGAAGTTAATAGAAGCTGTTGCTGAGGTTCAGAGTAATAGTGTCGTCGTGCTATGTAATGGCTCGGCTATTGAAATGCCATGGATTGATAAAGTGAAGGGCGTATTGGAAGGGTACTTGGGCGGTCAGGCGCTCGGAGGCGCCATTGCGGACTTGCTATTCGGGGCTGCGAATCCTTGCGGCAAACTGGCAGAAACCTATCCGCAGCAACTGAGTCATAATCCTTCCTATTTAAATTTCCCTGGTGAAGGCAACAGAGTGGAGTACAAAGAGGGACTCTTCGTCGGATATCGTTATTATGATGCTGCCCATATTGAACCTTTATTTCCTTTTGGATATGGGCTGAGCTATACGACCTTCGAATATACGTCATTGTCTATTGATAAAAAAGAAATGAGTGATCGTGAAACACTTCTGGTGACGGTAAATGTGAAAAATACAGGTACGATTGCCGGTAAAGAAATTGTCCAGCTTTATGTGAGGGATGTTAAGAGCAGCGTGATAAGACCGGAGAAAGAACTTAAAGGATTTGAGAAGGTTGAGCTTCAGCCGGGTGAAGAGAAGATCGTTACATTTCAGCTAAATAAGCGGGCGTTTGCATATTATAATACGGACCTCAAGGATTGGCATATCGAGAGCGGAGATTTCGAAATTCAGATCGGCAAGTCATCAAAGGAGATTGTGCTAACCGAAAAAGTGTATGTTCACTCATCTATTGTCATTCGAAACACGTTTACTCGAAACTCAACCATCGGCGATTTAATGGAGGAACCTGCTGCCTCTGCGGCAGTTCAGCAAATGCTTCTTCAGTTTCATGAGAAGAGCGGTCTCATGGACACCTTGAAAGATAATCCTGAAATGGCGATGGCCATGATGAAATATATGCCTTTGCGCGCTTTAGTTACTTTTAGCCAAGGTATATTTACGGAAGATATGCTGGATACGATGATTGAACAATTGAATGCGTTAAGTACTGATTGACAATCAAATTGTAAAAAGTATATTTTGGCACAATATGGAGAAAAATAGGATACTAAATAAATGATAAGCCTGAGGAAAGGAATGAATGCAGTGGAGATTTCTCTAAGTGCTGACGAGGTTATTAATCGTATTAAGCAACTTCAAGCAAATGGAGGCTCAGTGAATAAAAAACAAATCAAACAAAGTGATCCTGAGCTCATGAGAAGTGCATTGTTTTATTTTCCTAGCTGGGATCATGCAGTAAAAAACGCAGAAGTGTGATAAACGCATATATGAAAGGGAAAGGATGTAGAAATCCTCTCCCTTTTTCTTTTTTATAAAGCAATTTACTAAAGTTGAATGCGCTTATACGATAAGTCCTATTGCAAGCAAAGTAAACAAAGAAAGTGTTAATATTTGATTTCTTGCGCCAAAAAGTGCGCTTGTCTGAACTTCACCGTCACTAACCTGCAAGTAAACATTGCTGCAGTCTACATTAGTGATAACCCCTTCGTAAGTTTGACCATAGATCGTATGAACAATAACGTTACGATGCAGACAGCTTCTGCAGAAATGATATTGTTCTACCACGACGACCACCTCCTTTATCCAAGATTGAATAGTTAGAAAGTCCAAACTTGAATACCAACAGTATATTTCGGATAAGGTGAGGCTGCCTGTACGCTTGTCTTTGTTCGCTCAAAAGTTGATATGACAGAGAGAGCCATGGGATTCTCATCCCAAGAAGGCTTCATTTTCAGTTTTCCTATAAACCCCTCTATGGTATAAGAACTCGTACCTTGGGCGGCGTTTTTTTAAAACCCATATTAGTTACTAAAAAAATAACAGTTGATAAACTGACACAAGAGGCGTATTATTGGGAATGCAATTTTTAAGAAAAAAGGAGAGGAACATCGTGGGAGAACGATCAAGTTTTAAAAGAGTTGCTCTGATCTCGTTTCTTGTTCTTGTATGGGGTGTTACTTGGCCGATATACAAAATAGCTTTACATTATACGCCGCCTATACTGTTCGCAGGAATGCGTACGCTTATTGGCGGGTTGCTGCTAGTTTTGTTATTCATACCAAGACGAAGTCAAATTCGTTGGAAACAAAACTGGTCTAAATATTTCATTTCATCTATTTTCAACGTTACTGTATTTTATAGTGTACAGACAGTAGGTCTAATTTATTTGCCCTCTGGGTTATTTTCGGTCATTGTCTATCTTCAACCTGTGCTGGTCGGCATTCTGGCTTGGCTATGGTTAGGAGAATCGATGTCGCTTATGAAAGTCATGGGTTTAATTCTTGGTTTTCTCGGGGTAGCTGCAGTCAGCGCCGGACAATTCTCAGGTCATGTGGCTGTTCTCGGCATTGTGTTAGCTCTCATTGCAGCAGCTAGCTGGGCTATTGGAACGGTGTATGTGAAAAAAGTGAGCGGTCAAGTAGACTCCTTATGGCTTGTCGCTTTCCAGTGCGTTTTCGGCGGAATCTTCTTGACTGGACTAGGTTCAGGGGTTGAAGAATGGTCACAAATCACTTGGAACATGCCGTACTTGTTCGGACTCATATTCGGAATCGTTCTTGGTATTTCAGCTTCATGGGTCGTTTATTTTATACTGGTCAACGCCGGCGATGCGAGTGTAGTAGCATCCTACACGTTCCTCGTTCCGCTGATCGCTGTAATAACGGGTACCTTGTTCTTAAATGAACCGTTTACGCCTTCGCTTATTGCAGGACTTCTACTCATTGGGGTCAGCATTTATCTCGTTAACCGTAAACCAAATGCGAAGATAGGACAAGCTGGGAAGCCGTCTTATTTGGAATCTTAATCTTCATATTTCAACGCCTAAGGATAGAGCCATTATATGCATAGATTTAATGGTGATCGAATAAGGAGGGATAGACAATGTCTTATTTATCCGTAAGTACGTGGAGTTTGCATCGATTGCTTGGTCCTCTTCGTTGGACAGCTTGGGATGCCGAAACTGGGATGCATATCACGAATATACAGGATCAGCCTCAAGTTCTTACTCTGTTAGAACTGCCATTTGAAGCTGCCAAGAGAGGGTATCAGGCAGTGGAAGTATGCCACTTTCATTTCCCCTCTACGGAAACGGCTTACTTAGAGCAGCTTCGCAGCGCTTTCGCGGATGCGGGAGTAGCGTTTGATACGCTGCTTCTAGATTACGGAGATTTGACTTCACCTAGTGAAGCGCGAAGAGCGGCGGACAAGAACCTCATTCGTAAGTGGATCGAAGTTGCTTCCATATGCGGCGCGGGGCAAATACGAGTAGTCGCTGGTGAAGCGCCGCCTACAGATGAAGAAGCTATTCGCACTTCAGCATCAGCTTTGTCGGAGCTGACTCATTATGGAACTTCCAAAGGCGTCCGAGTGATCACTGAGAACTTCAAATCGTTAACCTCTACCGGAGAAAGCTGCATGAAGCTGCTTGGTCAAATAGACGGTTCAATTAACATGATTACCGATTTTGGCAATTTTCATGGCGCTCTGAAGTATGAAGAGATTTCGATGACGGTTCCATACAGCGTATCCATTCACGCCAAAGCAATCTATAACCAATCTGGTCTGCCGGATGAAACGGAGTATCGTCGCTGCCTTGACGCTACTCGCGCAGCAGGCTTCAATGGTGCATTTGTTCTCATCTATGACGGCCCGGGCGACATGTGGGAAGGTCTCGAACGTATCAAGCGTATTGTAGATCCCTATATCACTGATAATTCTTCACGTTAGTGATAGTCCACTCGAATTTTGCAATACGATCCGCCAGCCGTCCGGATCACAAATCGTAATTCCGTTAATCGCCCAGTACGGATTTTCCGGTTCTACAGAGGGATATCCCATCTGATGCAGTCTTGATGCAATCTCATCGCGCCGCTTTCGATCCGGTATGTAAAATACGAGCAAATTGTCTTCAGAAGGCGGCGGTACTGCAGAAGCATCTTCATGTTGTGTGAACTCGAGATGGTAATGGGCATTTGGAAGACCGAACATAACACCGTCGTATCCGTTGTGATTTGCAAAGGAACCGATGATTTCAAGTCCTAATCCTTGCCCATAAAAATCAATGATTTTGTCCATTTGATGCGTCGGACGAGCCACACGAAATTGTACAGCAGGCATTTTCTCTGACCATAAATGTTCCATAATATCCTCTCCCATACATTATTTTTGCAAAAATTGCAGTACATGCTGATCGACAACTTGCGGCTGCTCTAACGTGACGCCATGTCCAGCATCTTTGATCAAATGGGCATCAAGCTTTGGAATAAATCGCCCTGCCCGCTCGATCGCAGCATTCGGATTGTACTGAACCTCATGATTACCAATAAGCAGTAAAGTAGGAGCCTCAATCTTCTGCAACTCATCGTCTGTCAAATAGCTCGCGAACACTTTAATACGCGGTATACAGTTTTGCATAGCGACGATAAATTGATATCTAATCGTACTGTCGATCTTGCTCGCATCTGCGGACATGTAACGAATAAACCGGTCAATATTTTGGGCTGATGGGAAGATACCCGCATGCAGACTTCGCAGAAAGAACTGTTTCTTTTGTTTCTGCAACGACGCGCCAGGACAAATCGTAATTAATTTATCGACTCGATTAGGCAATAGAATAGCAAATACTAAGGCTAAGAAGCCGCCATAAGACATTCCCATCACATTCGCCTTATGAAGATGAAGTTCGTCTAATACGTCGCTGAACCAATTTGCACAATCCGCTTTGCTTTCAATTTGCTTAGTCGCTACACTTCGATTGATATCACCCACAAAATCAAGCGCGTAAACTCTGTACTGCTCACTCAAATCTTTAATATTATCTTTCCACATCGTAGAGCTGAAGCCAAATCCATGTAACAGTACAAGCGGCTCAGCGCCTTTCGGACCCGCTGCGATGACATGAGTACGGCCAAAGCGCGTATTTACATACGAGGACCCATATGGAACATCCCACTCTTGAAGCGTTCTATCATATGCCTCTTTAAAAAGGGATTCCCCTTCTTTTTTACGATAAATCGTTTTTTGCATAGGTAAGCGCTCTCCAATCTTAAAAGTATTGGTAAACTAAACTATTTTCTTTGTAAAAAATTCGATATGATCAGCCATGCGACTCTCGATGTCAGTTGTATCTTTCTGGTCAATTCGTAACATCATGAACACTTCAATCATGGAGAACAGCGGGTATTGGTATTCTGCTGCGAGCATGGCAGGACTATCAGGCTTGATTCGTTTAAGTAGAATGAGTTTATCAAATACGATTTCTAGAAAATGAAGAGTGTTCTCTACGATGTCTTGAAGGTAAATTTCCCTCGCGAGGGGGTTGCGGTACTGCTCGAGATACATAATGCGCCATATTTTCTCCATCGATGGATTAGAGATATGCTCCTTAAAGTTCTGAAATCCCTTCTCGAGAAATTGTTTGGGGCTCATTATCGCAAGAATGCTGTCTAATTGCTCAGTAGGAGGCATGATTTTAGCCGTTTCCATTCGGAAATTATAAAAAATCGTTTTCAGCAGTTCATCCTTCGAACTGAAATGGTTATACAAAGAACTCTCCTTAATATTCACCTCTCTCGTAATGTCCCGTATTGACACGGAGCTGAACCCTTTTTCCGAGAAAAGCTGAATCGCCGCATCGATAATTTTATTTTTATTGGCATTCGTTATTGGCTCACCTTTTAAATCGAAATATGAATTGTTGGCAGTTGAATCCAAAATATACACTCCATTCGGCTTTATTAATGATATATTAACTAACGTTCGTTAGCGTGTCAATTATAATGTGTAATTTGAAATTGAAAATTAGAAGAACACATTTGATGCATGGTATAATGATGTTAAAATAAAAAAATAGGGCGAGTAGGGATGGTTTATGAAAATTGTTTGTTTTGGTGACAGTTTAACGAGAGGCGTTTCCATGGTCAAAAGTCGTTTGAGAATTATTAAAGAGAACTACCCGTATTTTTTACAGCAATTATTTACGCTGGGTGACGAGAATGAAGCCAATGTTACTGTTATTAATAAAGGTATTTTTAATGATAATTCTGATTCTCTGCTCTCTCGGTTAAATAAAGATGTCATTGAAGAAAGTCCTGATTATGCGATTGTAGCTATAGGAGGAAATGATTGTAACTTTAAATGGGATGAAGTCGCAGAAAATCCTGATAAAGAGCATCAACCCATCGTACCTATAGAGCGTTACTTAGATAACATCAAAACAATGATTTCCCTGATCAAAAAGTCGAATATTACTCCTATTGTGATTACCCTCCCCCCTTTGGACCCTGTACGTTATTATCAATCGATTGCTAAGACATATGGCAATTCCGTTAGTCATTGGATTAGTACGCTTGGCGGTATAGAGCATTGGCATGGTCTATATAATCGGAGCTTAAATAAAATAGTGGATGAATTAGAAGTGATTAAAATCGATGTCAGAACGGCTATTAAGCAAGCCGGTGATTTATTTGATTTAATTAGTGAGGATGGAATTCATTTAACATCAGAGGGTTATAAGGCACTCAGTACAGAAGTTTATAAATATTTATCGAATTTTACCGATATGAAAAAACCACAGCAAATTTAAATGTGCTGTGGTTTTTTATCTCTTTATAATTAGCGGTTAAAAAGTTCTTGAACTGATTGTTTAAGCGGTGTGATAGAATCGCCAATGAGATTTTTTAGATCATTAGTAGTATCTTCAAGTTCTCCATTCGCTACAGAGCGATAGAGACCGTATACTTGGAAGCCGATAAGCGGTTCAGCAACGCCAGCTTTTTTCAGGTCTTCCACGACTTCAGCTTCGGAAGTTGAACGATGAACGACTTTTTTACCGGAAACTTCAGAGAGAATTTGTGCAAGCTCATCAAAGCTCCAAGCCGTAGGCGCAGTCAAGTTGTAAACTTTGTTCTCATGACCATCTTGCGCAAGAACTGTCGCTGCAGCTAGAGCAAGATCATTGCGAGTTGCGACATTAAGCTTGCCGTTTCCTGCTGAAGTAATCATTTCTCCGCGTTCTACCGCTGGCAGCAGACCTTCGTTAACAAAGATGTGAGTGTAAAGCGGGTTACGAAGAATTGTATACGGAATGCCAGTCGTACGAATCATGTGCTCGGTAGCCAAATGAACTTCTTGCAGTCCAATAGTCGACTTCTCTGCAAATGCGAAGCTTGTATAAACGATATGTCCTACTCCAGCATTTCTAGCTGCTTCAATAGCTGTAGCATGCTGGCGAACACGTACTGTATCGTCCATCAATGGAGAAGAAACCAAGAAAAGCTTGGAAGCTCCTGCAAAAGATTTTTCAAGAGAAGCAGCGTCGTCATAGTCACCATGACGCACTTCAATTCCGCGGCTTGCTAGTTCGGCACCCTTTTCTACGTTACGTACACTGACAACGATTTCGCTTGCAGGTACATTTTTGTTGAGCAAATGATCGACGACAAGTCCGCCGAGAGCTCCTGTAGCTCCTGTGATAACGATAGACATTAGTAAATCCTCCTCTAATCATCAAAATAGTTATACTAGGTTTCCTATGGAATTTTGTAATCATGTGAAGCTGTATCCATTATAGTTACAAGTTACTATCAAAGTCAAGAACGGATTTTTTTCGACCATATGGAATTTATCAATGGAGGGACACCGTGTTTACGTATAGAATCGAACCGATTTGAAATTAGAGCGTGCATAGGAAATATAAAGAGCAGAGCCATCCCCGAGAGACTGGGATTTAAGAACGAAGGAACGATCAGGCAAGCAGAACTCATTGATGGACGATTTCATGATCATGTGGTATATGGATTATTGGCAGAGGATCTAGAATAGAGGAGAACTAATTCAATAGTGAGGTGTTATTTCATGCGATATTATGTAGTAGATGTGTTTGCGGAACAAAAGTACCAAGGGAATCCGCTTGCCGTATTCTTACCTGATCAGGAATGTTCTAAAATCGAGATGCAGCAAATCGCTAGAGAGATTAACTACTCGGAGACGACCTTTATAATGTCTGGTAAGAAGCAGGATGGTGGGTATGATGTTCGGATTTTTACGCCTGACAGAGAGGTCCCTTTCGCAGGGCACCCTACACTTGGGACTGCGTTTATCATTAACCAGTTACTTGAACAAAGTCAGTGTGATCAAGTGATTTTAAATTTAGGCGTGGGTCAAATACCCGTTAATATCACGGAAGAAGAACTCTCTATGGAGCAGAAGGGTCCTGATTTTAGAACGGTCATTGAGCAACCGGAAGTGATGGCTGAAATTCTGCAAATCAACGTGGAAGATATAAATTGCAATTATCCGATCCAAGTAGTATCTACAGGTTTACCTAGTATTATAGTGCCTTTACATACCCTTGATGCTGTAAAAAGATGTTCGATTCATCATGAAAAGTTCCAAGCCTTTATTGATCACACAGTAAAAGCAGGAGTTCTTGTTTTTGCACCTGAGTCTGAAAAAGAAGAAAATGATCTTAGAGTTCGAGTATTTATGGATGATACAGGGTTCCTTGAGGATCCAGCGACTGGCAGTGCCAATGGAAATCTCGCGGGGTATTTGCTTGAGCATAATTTTTACAACACACCGAAGATAAATCTTAGGGTAGAACAAGGTTATGAGATGGGTCGTCCTTCTCTTATTAAAGTAGAAGCTGAAAAGGTCGGCAGGCAGTTCAGAATAAACATTGGGGGGAAGGTGTTCTTAGTAGCGAAAGGAGAATGGATGAACTAATCTCTTGATTAAATTCCCAGTTTATTTTGTTCGGAAATGAACAGGATATTACTAGGGAGGTTATAAACCACAGACTATGCACATCATTCTTGTAATGCTCATTATGTTAATGACCGGATGCGAACAAAAAGCGGATCTTCCTGAGTCGCAAACAGAGGAACAACAATCTGTACCCCAAAAAAGTAAATCGATTCAAATGATCTCTCGAGTCAACACAGATTCTATTCCCATCTTGATGTATCATTCGATTGGCCTCAATGATCGCAGTACGCTTTTTGTGCCCCCAAAGGTATTTAATAAACAAATGGAACATTTGAAGAATGCCGGGTATCATACCATGACTTTCAAAGATCTTATCAATTGGAAAACGGAAGAAGTGATCCCAGATAAACCGATTTTAATTACATTTGATGATGGTTATTTGGATAATTTCACAATCGTTTATCCAATTTTGAAAAGGCTTCAAATGAAAGCAACGATATTCGTAACCAGTGATTTTATAGGTTTTCCTAATCACTTAAATTGGGGTCAGATAAAAGAAATGGAACAATCCGGATGCATTGAAATTGGTGTACATACCCGGCATCACTTAGATTTGACAAAAAATAACCCGTTACAACTTGTGGACGAAGTTTGGGGAGCTAAACAGAGATTGGAGAAGAGATTGGGACATCCGATGATCGCTTTTGCTTATCCTTCTGGTAAATTCAACCACAAAGTGGTAGAGGCGGTTAAGCGAGCCGGTTTTGAATTTGCCGTAACGACACAGCCTGGTTACGCCGTAAAGAAACAGGGATTTTTAACCCTCCATCGCGTTCGAATATCCAGAGGTCAGTCAATGGATGCTTTCATTCGAGAATTCCCTTAGATGCTGAATTAGACACTAAATATTTAAAAACTAGAGTATGACGACGCGAACCCTGAACGTTTACAATATGTAAGCGTTTATTTTTTTATTGACAAACATGTATATACAGGTTTAGAATGAGGTTCGTTGGCGAACATGTATATACAAGTTGTGTTATGTAGCTGTCATTTTATTTTTTTAGGCGTGAAGAAAGCGTAAACAATTCTTTTTTAATCGTTAGGGGTGTTCTGAATGGCTGTTGATAAAAAATTAGTTGAACAAATCATAGAAGCCGTAGGCGGTAAAGATAATATCGAGATGGCCACACACTGTGTGACTCGTCTGCGATTTGTTCTTAACGACGAGGGCAAAGTAGATACCGAAGCGCTGAAGAACAATGAGCTGGTCAAAGGTAACTTCTCCGCTCAAGGTCAATATCAGGTCGTTATTGGACCTGGCCTCGTTGATAAAGTGTATGATGAAATGATTAAAATTACGGAATCGCAGCGGTCCTCGAAAGACGATGTTAAGAAGGCTGCCGCTAAGAAGTTGAATCCATTGCAACGTGCAATCAAAACATTGTCGGATATTTTCATTCCGATTTTGCCTGCTATTGTGACGGCTGGTTTACTTCTAGGTATTAATAATATTTTGACAGGTCCCGGAATCTTTTTTGAAAATAAAGCGCTTGTAGATGTTTATACGCAGTGGAGAGATTTTGCTAACATCATTAATACGATTGCTAGTACCGCATTCGCTTTCCTGCCTGCTCTAATTGGTTGGTCGGCGGTAACGCGGTTTGGCGGAAGTCCTCTGCTAGGTGTCGTACTTGGACTTATTCTCGTTCATCCTAGCTTGCTTAGTGCTTACAGTTATGCGGATGCAGTAAGTAAGGGTCAAGTTCCAACTTGGAATTTGTTCGGCTGGCATATTGAGAAGATCGGTTATCAAGGACAAGTACTGCCAATGCTGATTTCTTCCTATGTGCTTGCTAAGATCGAAGTTTTCTTAAATAAAAGAGTACCCGACGGTATTAAGCTGCTCGTGGTTGCGCCAGTTTCACTTCTTGTAACCGGATTCCTTGCGTTTATCGTCATCGGTCCTGTTACATTTGCAATCGGTAATGCGATTACTTCCGGTTTTGTGCATATTTTCGATTCATTTGCAGCGATTGGCGGATTCATTTATTCATTTATGGCGGGCTGTATTCACTGCTCGTTGTAACAGGAATGCACCATACGTTTCTGGCAGTCGATGTTCAGCTCATCGCGAATACAGGCGGCACATTCTTGTGGCCGATGCTTGTCATGTCTAATATTGCTCAGGGTGCAGCAGCACTAGCAATGATGTTTGTCTTTAAAGATCAGAAGTCTAGAGGTCTCTCTCTTACTTCGGCGGTTTCAGCTTTTCTTGGTGTAACGGAACCGGCTATATTCGGTGTTAATCTTCGTTACCGTTATCCGTTTATTAGCGGTATGATCGGGTCGGCGATTGCTGGTGTTGTGCTTATGATCAGTCATGTGAAAGCGGCGTCAATCGGTGTTGGCGGTATTCCAGGGTTCTTGTCGGTATTCCCTAAATATTGGGGTCCATTCTTTGGCGGAATGGCGATTGCATTTATCGTTCCGTTTGTCATTACCTTCATTTACGGGAAAGCGCGCAAAACAAATTAAGCTCTGGTGGTGTAGAAAATGAAACAACCTTGGTGGAAAAAAGCGGTCGTCTATCAAATTTATCCTCGAAGCTTTAACGATACGACCGGTAATGGAATTGGCGATATTGAAGGTATTATTGAAAAGCTTGATTATTTAAAATATCTCGGTGTAGATGTGTTATGGCTGACACCGATTTATGAATCTCCTCAAAACGATAATGGTTACGATATTAGCAATTACTATGACATCTTCAAACCATATGGAACGATGGAAGATGTGGAACGGCTTATTGATGAGGTTCATAAACGGAATATGAAAATAATACTGGATATCGCGGTGAACCATACGTCTACTGAACATGAATGGTTTAAGCAATCACGCAGCTCGGTGGACAACCCTTATCGTGATTTCTACATTTGGAAAGATCCTAAGGACGGAGGACTGCCGAACAACTGGCAGTCCAAATTCGGCGGACCGGCATGGGAATATGATGAGAAGACGGGTCAGTACTATCTTCATCTATATGATGTGACACAGGCCGACCTCAACTGGGAAAATCCGAAGGTTCGCGAAGAAGTGTATAAAATTATGAACTTTTGGATGCGTAAAGGAATTGACGGTTTCCGTCTTGACGTTATTAACGTCATCTCCAAAAATCAGGACTTCCCTGATGATGAAGGTACTGTGCTAGGTGATGGACGTAAATTCTATACGGATGGACCTCGTATCCATGAGTTTTTACAAGAAATGAACCGTGAAGTATTTTCGAAATACGATACGATGACGGTAGGCGAAATGTCATCTACCTCCATTGAGAACTGTATTTTATATACGAATCCTGATCGCCATGAGCTCAGTATGGCATTTAACTTCCATCACTTGAAGGTAGATTACCCTGGCGGTCAGAAGTGGGTCAAAGCTGATTTTGATTTTCTTAAGCTCAAGCAAATTTTAACCGAGTGGCAGACAGAAATGCATAAAGGCGGAGGATGGAACGCGCTATTCTGGTGCAACCATGACCAGCCGCGTATCGTGTCACGTTTCGGTGACGACGGCAAATACCGCGTAGAATCAGCTAAAATGCTCGCAACGACCATTCATATGCTGCAGGGCACGCCGTACATTTACCAAGGTGAAGAAATCGGGATGACCGATCCGAAGTTCACGGAGCTCGAACAGTATCGTGACATTGAATCGCGCAATATGTATCGTTTGATGAAAGCTGAAGGCAAGAGTCACGAAGAGATCATGGATATATTGCAGCAGAAATCAAGAGATAATTCTCGTACCCCTGTTCAATGGAATAGCGGCCCTAATGCCGGTTTCACAACGGGTACACCATGGATTCCGGTTGCGGATAACTACCTTGAGATCAATGCTGAAGAAGCAGTGAAAGACCAAAATTCGGTATTCCATCACTACCGGAAGCTGACCCAGCTCCGTAAGCAGTACGATATTATTACCGAAGGCAGATATGAATTGTTGTTGCCTGACGATCCAGCTATATTTGCATATTTACGCCATGGGGACGGGGAAAAGCTGCTCGTCGTTAACAACTTCTATGGACAAAATACGGAATTTGTTTTACCTGCAGAAGCGGACCTTGATGGGTTCAAATCAGAGGTGCTGCTTTCTAACTATGAAGATGCACCTGCAGGAATAAATCATTTCCTACTGCGCCCATACGAATCTGTCGTGTTCCATCTGACTGCGGAAAAGTAAAATCTATAATTGTTCCCACGGGGCGGAAAAGCATGCTACAATAAATTCGGTGATAGATGATGAGAGAGAACATCTACTTAACGATATATCGTGATTATGCGGACAAAATTCAGTCTGGGCAACTGAAACCGCAGACGAAGCTTCCATCTGAAAGTGAACTTATGGAAGAGTACGGTATTTCACGTGAAACGGTACGCAAAGCGCTGAACTTGTTGTCTCAGAACGGATATATTCAAAAGATTAAAGGCAAAGGTTCCTTTGTACTCGATGTAGGCAGGCTCAATTTTCCCGTGTCTGGGTTAGTCAGCTTCAAAGAGCTTACTAAGACACTTGGCAAACCTTCACGCACGATCGTGTATGAAACGGAACTGATTAAGCCGGATCATTATATTAAGCAGCATCTTCAATGTTCGGAAACGGTTTGGAAAGTCGTTCGAGCGCGTGAGATTGAAGGGGAACGCATTATACTGGATAAAGATTATTTTGATCCGAATATCGTGCCGATGCTCACGAAGGAGATAACGGGCGATTCGATCTACGATTATTTAGAACATGAGTTGAAGCTGAAAATTAGCTTTGCCAAGAAGGAGATTTCCGTAGAGCAATCGATAGATGAAGATCGAAAGTATATGGATTTGCATGACTATCTCCATGTCGTTGTCGTTCGTAACTATGTGTATTTAGAGGACGCGACGCTGTTTCAGTATACAGAATCACGGCATCGCTTAGATAAATTCCGATTTATTGATTTTGCAAGGCGTGGGAATTAGAATCGTCAGAAGTAAGAGCCCTTTTAATAGGGCTCTTTTTCATATTCTTTTTTACAGTCTACATATAGAGGAAAATAACTTTTTAGTATAGAATAATTTAAATTTAATTGAGAGTAGAATTATTAGCTGAGAAAAGAAAGTGAGCTGAGTTTAGTTGAGTAGAGAAGACGCAGGATTAGATTTGAGCAGAATTATTTTTATTGGCAGAACTTTCGATGAGTACATGCAAATGTTCAATCTTTCTGAAGAACAATTGCTTGGACAAAAGATTCTTGATTGCCCGGCAGGTGCATGTTCGTTTACTGCAGTGGCGAGTGGGCTAGGAGCAGATGTAACTGCGGCCGATATAGCCTATTACCACTCTATTGCTGAACTTGAGAAGAAGGGATTTCAAGACATTGAACATGCAATGATCGGTATGGAAAAAGCAAAGGACAACTTCCTTTGGAATTATTTTAAATCCGTTGATGGCTTAAGAAAGGTTAGAATGTCAGCACTTACCGAGAGTGTAAGGAATATGAAGCAATCACCAGAACGGTATGTAGCTGCCGTATTGCCCGAGCTTCCCTTTAGTGATAACAAGTTTGATTTAACTTTATCTGCACACTTTTTGTTTATGTATGCTGATCGCTTGGATCTTGATTTTCATATCCGAACGATAAAAGAGTTTATGCGTGTCACCAAAAAGGAAATTCGTATATTTCCAATGGTAGACCTTACGAGTAAGCGGTATGAACATTTGGAAGAGTTGCTCGCCTGTATCCATAACGAGGGATGGGACACGGAAGAAGTGAAAGTATCATATGAATTTCAAACAAACGCAAACACGATGCTTAGAATCCATAAAATAATGAAGTAAGCAAAGAGCTAGCTCTAAGTTCCAGACTTAGAACTAGCTCTTTATATTTTGAACAATCCCTAGAATGCTGATCGCTGATAAAAATGAGTGAAATAAATAATTTCCGAATATTTTATAAAAAAATATAGAAAATGTTCGTGTTTAGCTGTATAATGGGTAAGTGCTCGGATAGTCCGTGCACATACTACTGAAATTAAGACGAACGGAGGGCTTTACGTTGTTCGATTTCAAAGCTCATGGAACTTCACCTAAAACGGAAGTACTGGCTGGTGCTACTACGTTTTTCACGATGGCCTATATTATGGTGGTCAACCCGTTAATTTTACAGGATGCAGGAGTTCCCTTTAATCAAGTATTTACGGCAACGGTTATTTCGACCATTATCGGTACGCTGCTTATGGGATTGCTTGCAAAATATCCAATTGCGATTGCACCGGGAATGGGTCTTAACGCATATTTCACCTATTCCGTTGTGTTAGCGCATAGCGGGCTTAGTTACCAAGAAGCTTTCTCTGCCGTGTTCGTGGCGGGCATTTTGTTCCTTCTGCTTTCGCTTACGTCATTACGAAGCAAACTGATCGAAATCATTCCTTCAAATTTAAAATACGCAATTACCGCAGGGATTGGCCTGTTTATCGCATTTGTCGGTCTTCGGCTCAGCGGTATTATCGTCGCTAACAAATCTAATTTGGTCGGACTTGGAGACCTGCATTCCTCAGGAGTCATTCTGACGCTCGTTGGACTTGGTATTACACTCGTATTAATGTCTCTTAATGTGAATGGCGCGATCTTCATCGGTATGGTCGTCACTGGAATTATTGCATGGCTAATTGGCATGCTTAGCTTTCATAACGGTTTTGTATCTATGCCGACGCTGCCAGAGGGCATTATTGTGTGGAACCCGATTGAAGCTGTAAAAGACGTATTCTCGAACCACTTATATGCAGTAGTGTTCTCATTCCTGCTTGTGACCTTGTTCGATACAACGGGAACGGTGCTCGGTGTTGCTCAGCAGGCCGGTCTCATGAAAGATGGCAAGCTCCCGCGTGCAGAGCGGACTCTCTTCTCCGACTCCGTAGCTACAGTAGCCGGCTCGATGCTCGGAACTAGCCCAACTTCTGCCTACATTGAATCAGCATCTGGCGTAGGCGCAGGCGGTCGTACGGGTCTGACAGCTGTAGTCGTTGCTGTGCTGTTCGCGATTAGCGCATTTTTCAGCCCGCTCGTTGGGTCGGTATCCAGCCTTGCTTCCATCACGGCACCAGCACTGATCATTGTCGGCTGTCTCATGCTCGGCAGTGTGAAGCAAATCGAATGGGAACGATTCGATGAAGCTTTCCCAGCTTTTATTGTCATCTTGACGATGCCGCTTACGTCCAGCATTGCGACAGGTATTGCGCTTGGCTTCATCTCGTACCCGCTGATGAAAATGGTTAAAGGACAATTTAAAGCGATTCACCCGATGCTTTACATTTTTGCAATCTTGTTTGTACTTCAGCTTGTGTTCGTACCGCACTGATATGATGAATGCTTAGAAGAAGGCATATCCTTTGGAAAGAAACGAAGGATATGCCTTTTTGTGTATATATTCTGGCGTTTTTAAGCATCATAAACTCATGTGTTTAAAAATTAAACTAATGTATGGGGGTTTTTAATCCATGAGCCAAAAAATACTCATCGTATCTGGAGATGCTGTAGAAGCGCTTGAAATTTATTATCCGTATTACCGCTGTTTAGAAGAAGGCTATGACGTGGTAATCGCCTCTCCTACCGTCAAAAAATTATATACCGTAAGTCATGACTTTGTGGAAGGATTGGAGACTTTCGTGGAAAAAGCGGCCTATGGTATAAGCTCGCATACAGCCTTCGAAGATGTGAAACCTGAGCAATATGACGGATTAATTATCCCCGGAGGCCGGGCACCTGAATATATTCGTATGAATGGTTCCTTGCCGTCGATAGTCCGTCATTTCTTTGAAGCAAATAAGCCCGTCGCCGCGGTCTGCCATGCTGCACAGGTGCTTTCAGCTATTCCGGACTTAATGAAGGGTCGCAAGTACACTGCTTATCCTGCATGCCGGCCAGATGTTATAGCCTGTGGAGCTACTTATGTCAATGAAGGGGTTCATAAGGATGGGAATTTAGTTTCGGGCCAAGCATGGCCGGATTTGCCTGGGCTAATGAGGGAGTTTATTCAATTACTGAAGTAGCGTTAGAGCTTGATAAATAATGCCTAGTGATTCCCGGTAAATGATTTACCCGGGAATTTTTCAATTTAATAAGTGAAAATATGTTGACAGCACAAATGATAATAATTATCATTGTTCTGAGCTTTGAGAATTGTTATCATTTATTTGTTGAGGAAGTTGATAAAAATCTTATGAAAACGATACATAATGAATCGAAGCATAATGAATCGAAACGTGTTCAATCGAAAGTACAATCGCGTCCTCTTATAGCGATGATTATTATAGTGGGTGGATTAGCGGCCTTATTTCTGGGTATCACCCTCTCCATCTCGTTAGGTGCAGTAAATATTCATTTCCGTACGGTCTGGGAAGCGGTTTTTCACTTTAATCCGGATTCGTCACAGCATCAGGTCGTTAGGCAAATTCGTTTGCCGCGAGCATTAGCTGGTGCTATTGTAGGCGCTGCTTTTGCGGTTGCAGGCTGTATTATGCAAGGGATTACGCGGAATCCACTAGCAAGTCCAGATTTGATAGGATTAAATGCAGGTTCGGCTTTTGCGCTTGCGGTATGCTTTAGCTTTTTTCCTGGAATGTCTTTTCATAGTATCATTATGTTTTCTTTTGCCGGGGCTGCACTCGGAACGGGTATTGTATATGGAATTAGTTCAATCTCCAGAGGAGGTCCTACTCCCATAAGACTTACGCTAGCTGGCGCCGCTGTATCTGCACTGCTCTTATCATTTAGCCAAGGGCTGTCGATTTATTTTCATACGGCTCAAAATATATCGTTCTGGTATGCAGGCGGACTAGGGGGCACAGACTGGGGCATCATTAAAATGATCAGTCCATGGATTGCTGCGGGATTGGTCGGCTCGCTAGTATTGTCACGGTCCATTACGATTATGAGTCTCGGTGATGACATTGCTGCCAGTCTTGGACAACGAACTACACTTGTGAGAGCTGCGAGTGCAATTCTGGTGCTTGTCCTTGGCGGAGCAGCGGTTGCTGCGGTGGGACCTGTAGGCTTCATTGGTCTTGTCATACCTCATATCGCTCGTCTGTTAGTAGGTGTCGATTATAAGTGGAGTATTCCTTGTTCTGCAGTGCTTGGAGCGTTGCTGCTCGTATTTGCTGATATTGGCGCGCGAGTGATCAATGCACCTTACGAGACCCCAGTTGGCGCGATCACCGCTTTGATCGGTGTTCCCTTTTTCCTATATCTTGCCCGTAAAGAAAAGTGAGAGTGGTAGTTTATATGTCTTCCATAAAACGAAACAATTCAGTAGCTTCAAGAGGATCCTTACGTACGATAACGACGATTTCAATTTTATTTGTACTTATTGTTATATCATTTATTATCAGCATGAATACAGGAATTGTCCGGCTTTCACCCATTGATGTATTTAAAACATTGTTTGGGTCTGGTACGCCGAGACAGGAACTTATATTGTTTGATTTCAGGCTCCCTCGAATTGTGATCTCTATACTTGTTGGAGCCGGTTTAGCGGTGTCTGGGGCGATTTTGCAAGCAACTTTCCGCAATGAGCTCGCAGATCCAGGAATTCTCGGAATCAATTCGGGGGCGAGCCTTGCTGTCGTATTGTTTATTACGTTCTTCCCTCTTAACGAGTTGTCTCCGATTTTCATGCTTCCATTTATTGCGCTTCTTGGAGGAAGTCTGGCAGCAGTGCTGATCAATATATTAGCGTATAAAAAAGGTTATGGGATTTCCCCTTCCAGACTTATTATAACGGGAATTGCCGTAACATCCGGAATCTCAGCGGCTCTTCTCATGCTGACTGTTCGGCTTGATCCTCGGAATTTCGAATTTGTGACGATCTGGCTTAGCGGGAGCATTTGGGGGACGAATTGGAAGTTTGTATTGGCGCTTCTTCCTTGGATTTTAATATTGCTTCCTTTTGTCTATTTTAAAGCTAGAACGATTGACGTCATGAATCTTGGTGATTATATTGCAGCAGGGCTTGGGACATCGGTAGGGCGAGATCGACTCGTGCTGATGGGTACTGCAGTAGCGCTTGCGGGTTCATGCATCGCTGTGGGAGGAGGAATTAGTTTTATCGGATTAATTGCCCCTCATATCGCTCGCAGATTAGTAGGCCCGCTGTACCGTGCACTCATTCCGACATCTGCTCTTATAGGCGGACTATTGTTAATCGTTGCTGATACGTTAGCACGCGTTATTCTGCAACCGGCTGAGGTGCCTACGGGTATTGTTGTTTCCATGATCGGAGCACCATACTTCTTGTATTTGCTCGCAAGAGCGAGAGCTTAATCGCTTATTCCCGTTAATGTCGGAAAGCTTGGGACGACCTCTTGACCTAATTCCTCAATCACTTCTTCAGCAGGTCGATGGCCGTATTTTAAATTAATGATGACATGGTTAACACCCGCGATTTTCAGTCTATCTAAGAATTCGATCAGCGGGTTGCGGCCAATTCGGAACCCTAAGTGAATAGGAACTGGTGCGTAGTTTGGATCCTCCATTAAATCAACATATAACGACTGACTGAAAGGTTTGAACTCACTCGTTAATAAACGCCACTGATCGATCATATCGGCTTGCTGATTAATATTTCGAGGATAGTACATCCATCCGTCACTATGCTCAGCAATCCATTCAGGAGACTGCGTGCTGTGGCCTGTTACGAGTACGGGAATGTCAAATAGGGCTGGCTTCGGCAATAAGTCGCCATAAGGGATATGATCATCAGGTGTTCTGATCGAAGTATAATTGCTCTTCCATACTTTTTTCATTAAATGAATGGATTGTCTGAACAGCTCACCGCGCTCATCAGGGTCAACTGAAAAGGCTGGAAATTCGATAGGGCGATCTCCTGTAGCAACCCCGAGAATAAGCCGTTCGCTAGACAGCTTGTCTACCGAAGCAGCGGATTTGGCAACGTGCAGCGGGTGCCGTAGCGGTAAAACAATACTTGCAGTACCGAGTGCTATTGTCTTTGTATGAGCAGCGATAAAACCTAAAAACACCCACGGATCATACATCTGTCCTACATCTCCGAAATAAGGATCATATAACGGAACATCTCTGACGAATAATGAAGCAAAATTAAGCTCCTCTGCTCTTATGGCGAGCTTGATTTGCTCATCAATATTCATCACTGGTATGCTGGGCCTGTAAGATTCCAGAGGAAAGAATAAACCAAGAGTTAAATCATTCTCTCGAAACATACGTGAATATCCTCTATGCTGATCAAACTGTCTCATTCTCACTCCTCCATTCAAATAGAAAGACCAAAGGTACAATCTTGAAATATTGTGTCTGATTGACGAGTGCTCTATTCTAACTGATAAACCTATGAAGCATAATTGCTTCCATCCTTCGAATGAAAACATCTTTTTAGAAGACAATAGTTAGGTGATGGAGGTGATGAGTGGCGATGACCAAGCCTAAGAAGGGGCATGTTGAATTTAGACCTACTCCCGTTAAGATTGTAGCAGATGCGCCTCAAGATGAGGAAATGCGCGAGCATCTGGATGAGCTCAAGGCAAATGACGGATATGAAGGTTCGTGTATTGTAATAAATAGCAAATCGGTTGACAAATCGTGAATGGACGTTTCAAAAGATGATAAGCCAAGTTGACTTCCGTTAAATTACCGAAGTCAACTTGGCTTTTTTCTTTCTGGCTGAAATCAACTTTCGTTCATTTTATGTTCAATGGCGGTGCGGACGAATCCGTCAGTTTCCTGCAGCAATTCCCGTGCTTCTTCTGCTTTTACGCCAGCCAGCAGCATGACGATTGCTGTTTTGACATGGCCTGAGGACTCGCTGTAAGCGCGTTCCACTTCTTCATCGGGTGCATTAGTAGCCATATAGATAATCCTTTTTGCTCGGTGAACGAGCTTTTCATTAGACGGATTTAGATCGACCATTAAATTTTCGTACACTTTACCAATTCGGATCATCGCTGTTGTTGTCAGCATGTTTAGAATGATTTTTTGCGCAGTTCCAGCTTTCATTCGCGTCGATCCCAGAATAACCTCCGGACCTACAACAGCTTCAATCATTAACTGTGAATACTGCTTCATCGGTGTATCGTAATTGTTACATAAACCGATCACGACAGCACCAAGTTCGCCTGCGCGCTTCATGGCGCCAAGTACATAAGGAGTACGGCCGCTTGCAGCGATGCCTATGACGACATCTCTCTTATTTATGCCGTGTTCATCGATGTCGTCTGCCCCAAGAGACTCGTTGTCCTCCGCACCTTCAATAGATTCCTTCACCGCCTGGAATCCCCCTGCGATTAACCCTTGAACCATCGACGGATCAGTCCCGTAGGTAGGCGGACACTCGGAAGCATCAAGAATACCGATTCGTCCACTTGTTCCGGCGCCGACATAGAACAGCCTGCCTCCACCTCGGAATGCTTCAACAATGAGATCGGCAGCTCTAGTGATTTGCGGAATGATCTCATGAATGCAATCAGCGACATGACGGTCTTCGTCATTAATTAATTTCATGATTTGCTCAGAACTCATCTGATCGATGTTACGCGTCTTCTCATTCAATTGTTCGGTCGTTAAAATGCTGAGAATTTCATTCATGAGGACTAGTCTCCTTTGTTCCTTTATATATCTTACGCGCAAGAAGCGCTGCTCCAACAGCCGACGAACGGTTGCTATTTCCTTGGACGAACGACAAATTGGGGAAACGGTCTAGCATCGTTTCACGGTACACGCTTCGAAACGTTATGGAATGCTTAAATATGGAGCCTGTTAAAACGACATCCGCTTTCTGCAAAGAGGGGTGCTTACTAATTAAGGCGGTCGTCGTATCTGCTAGTTCAATCGCCTGACTTCGAACGATATTGCAAGCTGCTTCATCCCCAGCTTCTGCTTCTTCGATGCAGTACTTAGCGAAAGCGGCGATTTCTGTTTTCCCAACAGAAGGCTGATATACATAAGATTTCAGGTCAGAGATTTGCTGGAATCCGAAAGTTTCGATAATCCGTTTGGTCATCGTCGTTGGAGGCAATATGCCATCATAGCTTTTCATGACCGTCTTAAGCGTCAGAAGTCCGATTTGATAACCGCTCCCTTCATCACCCAAGATATGACCCCATCCACCGCTATTAAATTTGGCGCCACCCTCTATTATCCCGAAAGTGTTAGAGCCGGTCCCAGAGATGACGAGAATACCATGTTCTCTTTCGACTGCAGCCATGAGAGAGATTTCTGCTTCCGATTTCATAGTGATCGGGAAAAATAAATGTTGACGTTGTTGATACGTTTGGAGAAATTTAATGATCGGCTCCTTATCTTTGTCAGAACTTATACCTGACATACCAAGACATATTCCATTACATGAAAATCCAGAAGTTTTTATTTGATTTAACAATTGGTTAAGCACGTGATTAAGCTCTTGGATCGCACCATTTAAGGTAACAATGTAAGGGTTAGTAGAGCCGCCTGTATATGAGGCTAAAACCTTGCCATCACTAGTAATAGCGGCCGCTTCTGTTTTTGTGCCGCCTCCGTCAACGCCAATATATATTTCCATAATTCACCACTTCGCTTTCCATTTCAGTATAGAAGAAACATGAAGAATTGTAAAATAAAATTTTATATTTCCAAAATTATGTTGAAATTTAATTTCATTCATCCTATAATGAATTCAATCGGAATCATTTGGAAGCGATACCATTTTCGACTTCCGAATTTTTATGTTATGAAATCTAACATTAAATATTGAATAATTTTACTAACCATTCATTTTGCGGGGGTGTCACATTCATGAACGGCGGACTTGTTCGTTTGAGGGAGGTGTGTGAAACATTAAATCCATCCGAACGCAAGGTTGCTACCTTCATTTTGCAACATCCGGATCAGATGGTTCAGATGTCGGTTGCGGAACTTGCCGAGAGTAGCGGGGCAAGCCAAGCAGCTATTGTACGGCTATGCAAAACGATGGGTATTAAAGGGTATCAAGATCTTAAATTGAAGGTGGCCGGCGATTTGCAGGAACCTGTGACTGCGGGCTATCAAGATATTAGACCTAATGACAGCATTTCAGCCATTATCCAAAATGTATCCAACAATAATATTCAATCGATTCGTGACACGATGAAAATTTTGGAGGAACGGATGGTAGAGCGTGCAGTCGATATGCTTAACGGGGCGAAGCGGATTTATTTATTCGGCGTTGGAGCCTCGAATTTAATTGCGATGGATGCACAGCAGAAGCTGCTGCGGATTAATAAGGTTTGTTTCTCCTTCTCTGATCCCCACTTACAGTTAACATCTGCCGTTATGCTAACCCCAGAAGACGCTGCCGTCTTTATTTCCTATTCAGGTGAGACGAAAGAGATGGTACGTGCAGCGGAGATTGCTAAAGAAAAAGGGTGCCAGACAATTAGCATTACTAAATATGGAGATTCAACATTAAGCAGGACGGTTGACATTCCTCTCTTCACTTCTTCAACAGACAACGAGATTCGCAGCGGAGCGATGGCGTCGAGAATTACCCAGTTAAATGTTATCGATATATTGTATCTCGGAATTGCCAGCCGAAATTATGAGCATGCGGTGGAGTATCTAGAGCAGAGCAGGCAAGCGATCAAAAGGTTGTAATCCGGTACGCTAAAGTTTAGCCGCCGGTAACACATATAACAAGAAATAAAAATGATAAGGAGAAGAAGCAAATGAAAAAAAGTTGGCTCGTACTCATGTTAGCTCTCATCCTAGTAATCATTACAGCGTGTGGAAATAGTGGAAGCTCAAAGGGGAACTCTGAAGGGGAAAAAGGTTCAGACGCAAAACAAGATACGGTCGTGGTCTGGACGTATCCTGTGCATGGTAAATATGAAGATGACCTCAAGCAATTGCTCGCTGATTTCAAACAAAAACATCCAAATATCAACGTTGAAACAGAGGTACTATCTTGGGCAGAAGGGCCAGAGAAATTCACCCTGGCACTTAATGCGGGTAACCCGCCTGATTTGTATTTCCACAGTGTAGATGGATCGTACGTAGATACGGGCCTTGTTCTACCGCTTGATAAATACCTTACACCAGAAATTAAAGACGATTATTTACCAGGGACACTCGAACTTGGTCAAATCAAAGGAACACAGTACGGCCTTCCACTCTACCAATTCCAATGGGCATGGGGCGGTAACAAGCGCATTCTTGAAGAAGCAGGCATTGACTGGCAAAAGATTCAGAAAGAAGGCTGGACTTGGTCTGAGTTTGAAGCTGCAGCTAGTAAACTGATGAAGAAATTACCGGACGGCTCCACTCAATATCCGCTTGTTACAGACGGTACGTCACTTGATTTCATTGAAATGTTGACACGTAACAATAACATGCCAGACGTACTGAACGAAGCTGGTGAATTCCAGTGGAATGATGGGCGTATATTGGATACGTTAACTTTTATTCAAGATTTGCTGAAAAAAGGCTATATGCCGGCAGAAACAGCTGCACTTGCACCGGCAAAACGTACAGAAATGTTCTACGCAGGCCAAGCAGCCATTATATCTAAAGCGATTCCTTATTATGACGTCATGATTCAAAACCGTAATAAAGATATCGATTCAGGTACAGTGCAAGGTGAAAAGATCGATTTCGTACTGCTGCCTGTACCTCATAACGATAATGCTCCTGCACAAACAACAATGGGCGGAGAAGGATATGTTGCATTTAAGCAGAAGAAAGATAAAGGCGAAGAACATGCTAAGAATACGTTCCTTGTCATGGAAGCTTTAAGCGGGGCACAAGCCGGAAACTCTGCAAATGAACTTGTTCTGCCATTCGTCCGCAAATCGCAAGCAGACCTTTTTGCAGGAAAAGGGCTTGGTAATAAGGTGAATATTGAAGCGGCTGAAACGATGGCGAAGAATATCTCCAAACCTGTCGTTCTCAATTTGGATATCAATGATGCAGCTAAAATGAAACAATTTAAAGAACAGGTTGTAAAACCAAATATGCAAGCTCTTTATTCGGGTGAGAAGACACCGCAAGAAATCGCAGATGATTTTATCCAAAAAGGGAAACAAATTTTAGGGAAATAACAATTCCTGTGGGAAGTGTCCCGATTCCTCTTATGGATTCGCAAGTCACTTCCCTTTCTTACTAATTCCTGTCTCTGCTTCAGGAAGGGGGAAAGAGATGCAAACTCAAACGATGACAGCACCACCACGTACACCTTCTCCGTTCAAACGCTTTTGGCGGGAATACGGTTGGGCGTATCTGTTCATTTTAGCGCCAGTATTGTTGTTTCTGTCGTTCACTTTGTATCCGGTCGTCACAGCGTTTCTCATGAGCTTTCAAAAGTACAACATCATGAATTCGACCTGGATCGGACTGGATAATTACAAGCGAATGCTGCATGATGACGTATTTTGGAAATCAATCCGAAATACAGTCATTTTCACCATCGGTACGGTTCCGATTAATATTATAATCACGTTCGGTCTATCCTTCTTCATTTACCAAATGAAAAATTCATGGCAGACGTTCTTTAAAGCGACTCTGTATTTACCAACCGTAGCCTCCGGCGTTACGATCTCTATCGTATGGCTCGCGATCTTTGATCCGACGGATAGTGGTCTCTTGAACCGCTTGCTTGAATTATTTGGCATCGATCCTCTAATTTGGCTGGGAAAATCAAACTCAGCGCTCTTGTCACTAATGCTTATGAATTGGCTCGGTTCGCATGGCGCTGGCATTATATTGTACCTTGCGGCAATGGGAGGAATCCCGAAATCACTGTATGAAGCAGCGGATATTGATCATGCCAGCATGTGGACGAAATTTCGGCGCATTACTTGGCCGCTTATGAAGCCGACGACATTATATCTGCTAGTCACTGGCGTAATTACTTCATTCCAAGTGTTCATCTCTGTATATCTCATGACTCAAGGCGGTCCGAATTTTGCGACGACAACGATTGCTTATCTCATTTATGAGACGGCATTCAAATTTTACGATTTCGGGCTTGCTTCCGCGCAGTCATTCGTGCTTGCGTCACTCATCATTATCGTATCTATTATTCAATTTAAATATTTCTCAAGCGATATCGAGTACTAAGTTCCGCTCGAGTACGGTTTTGCCTCGTAAAACCTGGGGGTGTATATATGAAAACAAAAACGAAATGGCTTCTATTTATCGTAGCTGTGGTTATATTACTGATCTGGACTCTTATTACGGTAATCCCATTATATTGGATGTTTATTGGTTCATTTCAAGATACCAAGTTGTCTGCTACGTTCAGACCTAAGATGATCCCTGAATTGTGGTCAATCGCTCCTTATGAACGTTTTTTTGAAAAAACAGCGGCGATCAGATGGCTGTTGAACTCATTATTTGTATCTAGTGTACTTACGGTAACGAATGTATTTTTTGCTTCACTTGCCGGGTATGCCTTTGCCAAGTTAAAGTTTCCCGGAAACAAAACGGTGTTCTGGGTGTTGCTTGGCACAATGATGATTCCGGCTCAGGTCACACTTATTCCACTCTACATTTTAGTTATTAATGTGTTTAATCTCGGAGATACATACACGGCGATCATCTTGCCTGGGGTCGTGAGTGTCGGGAACATTTTCTTGATGAAGCAGTACATGTCCTCACTGCCGACTTCGCTCATTCATGCTGCAAGAATCGATGCTTGCAGTGAATTCGGAATCTTTTGGAAAATTATACTCCCTATGGCGAAGCCGGGTTTAGCGGTATTAGCTATTTTTACATTCGTCACTTCATGGAACGACTTTTTTTGGCCTTTCCTCGTTACGAGTTCCACGGAAATGCGTACGATTCAAGTCGGTCTTGCTTCATTCGTATTTGCAGAAGCGACAGATTTTGGTGCACTGATGGCAGGGGCGACGGTCGCCGCGCTGCCGATGATGGTTCTATTCTTTTCATTACAGCGTTACTTCTTACAAGGCATCACCATTGGAGCAGTTAAAGGCTAGAGGAGGAGAGCCCATGGCACGCGTAGAATTTCGAAATGTTCGTAAACAGTTTGATGATGAGAAAAAAGGGATCTTCACTGCGGTGGAAGGGTCCAATTTTGTAATTAACGATAGGGAGTTCGTCGTATTTGTCGGCCCTTCCGGCTGTGGTAAAACAACCTCGCTGAGAATGATTGCGGGCCTTGAGAAGCAGACGAGCGGTGATATCATCATCGGCGATCGAATTGTTAACGATCTGCATCCAAAGGATCGTGACATTGCAATGGTATTTCAGGATTATGCGTTATACCCGCATATGACGATACGTGAAAACTTGTCATTTGGTTTGCGAAACTTGAAGAAACCAAAGACTTATATAGAAGAAAAAGTTCGTGAAGCTGCAGCGGTATTAGGTCTTGAAGAAATGTTAGACCGCAAGCCGCGTGAGCTCTCTGGAGGACAGCGTCAGCGCGTGGCAGTTGGTCGCGCCATCGTGAGAGATCCGCAGGTGTTTCTGTTTGACGAGCCGCTGTCTAATCTTGATGCTAAGCTGCGCGTTCAGATGCGTGTTGAGCTGGCTGATCTCCATAAACGGCTTGGAGCAACGATCGTTTATGTTACGCATGATCAAGTGGAGGCGATGACGCTCGGCGAACGAATCGTCGTCATGAATCAAGGTGTCATTCAACAAATCGCTTCCCCCGCCGAGCTGTATGCAAACCCGCAAAATATGTTTGTGGCTGGGTTCATTGGATCGCCGCCGATGAATTTTATTGATGCACGTGTACTGGGCAATAGCGTTTTTGTAGAAGGTACAGAATTTGCCTTGCAGGATACAATTGCGGACGGTTTACGAGCTTATCAAGGGCGCGAAGTCATACTTGGCATACGTCCAGAGCACATTTTCGGTGAGGACGTAGTGAGTAGTGTATCAGGGAACTATCGGCTGACCAAACAAATTAAGGCAGTGGAGCATTTAGGGTCAGAGAATTTGATCTATTTCCCTATTGGGAACCGAACGGTGACCGCGAAGGTGCATCCAGAGACGGTTGCCTATCCGGGACTAAGTAAAACGTTTGTCCTTGATTTCAGCAAGGTCCACTTTTTCGATCCGGAAACGCAGCAACGAATTGAGTATTAAAGTGAATATTGGACTCATATGAAAGGAGAGCGTGAAGAGATGCGCAAACTGAATGATGTTTTGAAACAAACGGGCAAAGAAATATACAGAGAAATCATTCGTATTGCGTTATACAGTGTAATCAGCTCCGCAGCACTTGTACTTATCATTTTCCTTGTGCCGACCATATTTGCTCTGGTTCTGCTTCCGCTGCTGTACATGCCGCTTGTATACGGGGTGTGTTACGCCTATCACCGGAAGACGATGACTGGAAAATCAGGCCTTCGCGATGTATTGAAGGGAGCTGTCAAAGGGTTTGGAACATCTGCCTTGTTCGGCATATTATGTGTATTACTCGGACTTATTTTATGGTCGACGTGGTGGTACTACGGTGATAAAGAAGGATTCATGTATTTGGCGATTGCTGTTTTTCAAACTTATTTTGTCGCGATGGCGCTCGTATCCCAATTTTACACACTGCAGCTCGTATTGCAGGAAGGAATGGGTATTTTTAAGGCGATGGCAGAAAGTGTGAAGCTGTTTTTCCGGTACCCAAGTTACACACTCGGCGCTTGTATCCAGGTTGTATTTATACTGGTACCTCTTCTATTAACGGTTGTCGGATTCGCCTTTTTGTTTGGTGGTATATGGGCGGTTTATCAACATAAAGTTAGTTATAATGTTCTTCATCATGAAGAAGAGCAAGGGGAAAGCGCCGGAACAGCTGGAGGTCACGAATGGGCACGGTCGTAGAGACAGGAATCGACGTTCTGCAGCGCCTAGGGCACCCACTTATCACTGGGCGGCGAATTGGACTCGTGACGAACCCAACCGGCATTACTGCGGATTTTCGCTCTTCTATAGAAGTGTGCAGCAACCTTGAAACGTCTGTTTTGACGGCCCTTTTTGCCTGTGAACATGGACTCTATGGAGAGCTTCAAGCAGGAAAACGGGTAGAGGACGTCCAGGATGAAAGGTTCGGCGTACCGGTATTTAGTTTATATGGGATAAGTAAAAAACCGACGGCTGATATGCTGCAGCATGTGGACACGGTCGTCTTCGATATACAGGACTTAGGCGTACGATTTTATACCTATTTGACGACGCTGTCTTATGTGATGGAAGCATGTGCGGAACATGGGAAAAGTTTGCTCGTTCTCGATCGTCCGAACCCTCTTGGAGGCGCCTTGTGTGAGGGCGGCTTCTTAAAGGCTGGGTTCGAGTCGATGGTCGGGGCGTGGACAATGCCGATCCGTACTGGAATGACGATTGGTGAACTCGCTAGGATGATGAATGATCTACGAGGGCTGGGGTGTGATCTGGACATCGTTCCGCTCACAGGGTGGAATCGGAGCATGGAATTCACAGCTACAGGGCTTCCTTGGATGATGCCATCCCCGAATATTCCCACAATGGATACGGTGCGGGTGTATGGGGGTACTTGTTTGTTTGAAGGTACGAACGTTTCAGAAGGAAGAGGTACGACAAGGCCGTTCGAATGGATCGGTGCGCCTTGGTTAGATGGGCGGAAGCTCGCTGAGCGTTTGAATGGGTATCGATTACCCGGAGTGCACTTTCACTCGGTATATATGTCGCCGACCTTTTCTAAATATCAAGGAGAGCTATGCGATGGGGTGAGATTATTTGTTACTGACATAGAACGTTTCGAGTCTGTGCGGACGGGGCTTACACTGCTTCATGAGGTCATGAATCTTCATCCAGATCACTTTAAATGGCTGGAGCCGCCTAAAGATCGGTCCCGATATTTTATTGATTTGTTGACCGGCGGAGATGATGTACGAAGGTTGATCGGCACGGACGATGGTCTAAGACTGATCGTAGACAGTTGGCGAGAACAGGCGGAAGAGTGGAAGATCATTCGAAAATCCTATTTGCTGTATGGGGAGGAATGAAAGTGGGCGAACTAACAAAGTTGGAACAACTCGTCAGTGGAATGAATTTGCGCCAGAAAATCGGACAGATGCTGCTTTGTGGTTTTGAAGGTACGGAAGTAACCAATGAACTGAAACGATTTATTGAAGAACAGCAAATAGGCGGTGTCATTTACTTCGCGCGTAATGTGGAGTCGGCTCAGCAGGTTGCAAGGCTTACTGAACAGCTGCAAGACATTGCCGTTCGTTCAGGCAATGTGCCGCTGTGGATTTCGATCGATCAAGAAGGCGGCATGGTCGCGCGTATTACGGAGGGCATTACTCTGATGCCAGGCAATATGGCTGTAGCTGCGGCTGGATCGCTGGATTCTGCATATAAACTGGCTAACCTTAGCGGTAAGGAGCTGCGTGAACTCGGGATTAATATGAACTTTGCTCCGGTGCTTGATGTGAATAACAATCCAGGTAATCCTGTGATTGGCGTTCGTTCGTTTGGAGAATCTGCTGAGTCAGCTGCGGAATACGGAGCTCGAATGGTGCATGGTTATCAGGATGCTGGCGTAGCTGCTACGGCCAAACATTTTCCAGGGCACGGGGATACTGATGTGGATTCACATTTGGATTTGCCAACGATAGCTCACAGCTGGGATAGAGTGGAGAGGATCGAGCTTGTCCCGTTCAAGCGGGCAATCCAGGAAGGCGTCGATGCGATGATGTCGGCGCATATTTATTTTCCGGCCTTAGAGACGAAGAAGCTCCCAGCGACGTTGTCACATGCCATACTTACAGGTCTTCTCCGTGAACGGCTTGGATATAAAGGCATTATTATGACCGATTGCATGGAGATGAACGCGATCGCTGAACATTATGGCACCGTTCAAGCTTCTGTGATGGCGATTGAAGCGGGTGCGGATATCGTACTCGTCAGTCATACACCAGAGCTGCAAATTGGCGCGATCGAAGCGATTGAGAGAGCGGTTCAAGAGGGGCAGATTAGTGAGGACAGAATTAATGCATCGGTTACGCGTGTGCTTGCATTGAAGGCGAAGCGCGGCATACTGGGAATTGATGGCGGCACAGTTGATACTCAGCATGTCGAGGTTGGCTGTGAGGAACATATGGAAGCCGCACGTCGCGTAAGTGAAGCGAGCATTACATTAATTCGAGATGAGGCTAAGATGCTTCCGCTAACAAGAGAACGAACGCTTGTTATTACAGTCGCACCTGCTGTTGTGACAATGGTTGACGAAACATTTAAAAATGCACAAAGTCTAGGTGCTGCGCTGCTTCAGAACGGTTTGGACGTCGTTGACCGGGTTGCTAAGCTAGCGGATGTCCCGGCAGAGCTCTCTGCCCTCCTTGATGAAGCAGCTGCCGAAGATGTAAAACAAATTGTCATCGGGACATACAATGCACAGTTTAGTGTTGCTCAAATAAGTCTTGTCCAAGGCTTACAGAAGGTGGGGAAGCCGCTTGCGGTGGTTGCTCTTCGCAATCCGTACGATCTCCTTGTGCTTCCCGAAGTTAAGACGTTTGTTGCGGCTTATGAAAGTCGCCCCCTTACGCTGCGAAGTACAGCGAAGGCACTCCTTGGGCTGATCCCGTTCAAGGGACATTTGCCCGTATCACTAGGTGATCAGTATCCAGTAGGCTGGGGTGTGACGAATTCATGATTCACATCTTGTGGGATAAACCAGCTGTCACTGTAGTTGGGTTAATGTCGGGCACTTCTCTCGACGGAATCGACGTGGCGATTGCGAGAATCGAGGGGTGCGGACTTGATTCGCAGGTAGAGTTGCTCCACTATTACAGCCGGCCTTACGAACCTGTTCTAAGGGAACGGCTAAAATCACTTTGCACAGTGGAATATTCGAATGTTGCTCTCGTCTGCGGTATGAATTCGTTCTTAGCAGACCGATTCGCAGAAGCAGTACACGAAGCTGCACGTGAAGCGGGCATGGATATGGGATCGATCGATTTCATAAGTTCACACGGTCAGACCGTATGGCACATACCAGAGGCCGATGCCTACGATTTACTTCTCGTTCGCTCGACACTTCAGCTTGGCGATATTTCCGTACTTGCTAAACGCGCGGGTAAGCCGGTTGTCGGTGATTTTCGGCCGGCAGATATAGCTGTTGGCGGTCAAGGTGCACCGCTTGCACCTTATGGGGATCTTATTCTTTTTCGTCATCCGGATAAGGGAAGACTTCTTCAGAATGTAGGAGGCATCGGAAACTGCACCGCTTTACCAGCAGGTTGCTCTGCGGCTGACGTATTTGCGTTCGATACGGGTCCGGGCAACATGATTATCGATCAAGTTGTACTCGTGCTCACAGAAGGCCGTGCCTCATATGATGAAGGTGGAACATGGGCTGCACAGGGATCAGTGGATGAGGCGCTTGTCAGTGAGATGATGTCGCATCCGTATTTCCTGCTGGCACCGCCGAAATCAACAGGACGGGAGGTGTTCGGTAAGGCTTACGCCTCTGCCTTTATCGCAAAGGCCAAAGAGCGTGGCTTATCGGATGCTGACATTGTAGCAACAGCTACGTCTTTTACGGCACATTCCATAGCGGATGGTTACCAGAAACACGTCATTCCTCGCTGCCGAATAGACGAAGTCATCGTCACAGGCGGCGGTGCTCATAACCAAACGCTGCTTAGAATGTTGGCAGATTTGTTGCCTGAGCAGTCAGTCATGACTTCAGAGTCGCTCGGCTTTAATGACGATGCGAAGGAAGCCGTCATTTTTGCATTACTCGGCAATGATTTTATGAATGGGATAAGCAATAACCTGCCTTCGGCAACGGGCGCAGCGCATCCGACGATTATGGGTAAGCTGGCTTTACCTTAACTTGAACGAAAACCATCAACTTCTTGATCGAAGGAGGATTGCCATGCTTGCAGACACAATTCGGAAACAATTGACTGCTATTGTTGGCAGCAACGGGTTTAAAGACGACACGGAGACGTTAGTATCTTACAGCTATGACGCCACTCCGCTTCTTCAAGCAATGCCTGACGGCGTTATTTTCCCTAGCAGCACGGAAGAAGTGTCAGCCATTATCAAAGTGTGTGCTGAACATCGTATTCCCGTCATTGGCCGCGGTGCTGGCAGTAATTTGTGTGGAGGAACGATTCCGATGCAAGGCGGGCTCATCATCGTGATGACGCGCATGAACAAGCTGCTTGAGATCGACACGGACAATTTAACAGCAACGTTCCAAACCGGTCTGAATACGAAGCAATTTCATCAAGCTGTGGAAGCTGCAGGGTTGTTCTATCCGCCTGATCCGAGCAGCATGATTATTTGTACGATGGGCGGAAATATCGCACTTGGCGCCGGGGGATTGCGAGGGCTGAAATATGGCACGACCAAGGATTATGTTATTGGTCTGGAAGCCGTACTTGCGGATGGAAGTGTGCTACGAACCGGAGGGAAGCTCGTTAAAGATGTAGCGGGTTATGATCTGACCCGCCTGTTGGTAGGCTCCGGTGGAACTCTAGCAATATTGACGGAGGCTACGGTCAAGCTCATTCCTAAGCCAGCATACCGCCGCGCAATGGTAGCGATGTACGATGATCTGCATGCGGCTGCGAAAACGGTATCGAGTATCATTGCTAACCGTATCATTCCGTGCACGCTTGAATTTATGGATCAGCCCACCTTACAGGTCGTTGAAGATTACGCGCAAATTGGACTGCCTGTTCATGCCAAGGCGATGCTGGCGATTGAGCAGGATGGAGATGAAGGGACCGTAGAGCATGATCTGAAGCTCATCGAGCAGATTTGTTTGCAGGAGGGCGCGATTGAACTTAAGATCGCACAATCACCAGAGGAAGGTGCGAAGGTGATGGAGGCTCGGCGCAGTGCATTAGCTGCACTATCGCGGCTGAGACCAACAACTATTCTAGAAGATGCGACAGTGCCTCGTTCGAAAATTGCAGAGATGGTTCTTGAGGTGCAGCGAGTTTCAGAGAAATATAACGTGCAAATTTGCACATTTGGTCATGCGGGCGACGGCAATTTGCACCCGACTGCCATGACAGACGCGCGTAATAGTGAGGAAATCCATCGTGTGGAACAGGCCTTCGAAGAAATATTCGAAGCGGCTGTTCGGTTAGGCGGTACCATCACAGGCGAGCACGGGGTAGGAATCGTCAAAGCGCCTTATTTGGAATGGAAAGTAGGTTCAACTGGTATAGAAATGATGAAACGGATTAAGCAAGCATTTGATCCGGACAACATTATGAATCCAGGTAAATTGTTTGCCGAGACGAGGAAACGCATGGTTATGAATGAGCACCGCTGAGGGAGATGATTCTATGACTGCAATGATAAATCAATCCGAGGCATTGGCAGAGCGTCTTAAGCTGACGATCGATGAAGATCAATTGACGAACTGCATGCGGTGCGGCTTTTGTCAGAATGCATGCCCGACGTTCATTGAGACAGGTCTTGAAGCGGCGTCCCCGAGAGGGAGAATCGCGTTAATGAAGGCAGTCGTTGATGGTTTAATGTACCCTGATCAATCGTTCCAAGATCAGATGGATCTCTGTCTAGGCTGCCGTGCATGTGAACCTGCTTGTCCGTCCGATGTGAAATACGGGCAATTAATAGAACAGACAAGGGAAGCCATTGCACATGAAAGATCTTATTCTTTGCCCGTTCGCATGGCTAGAAAAACATTTCTAAAAGGGATTTTCCCGCATCAAGGACGGATGAGAATGGTCGGGAAAACACTCCGTTTCTATCAGCGCTCTGGACTTCAGCGGGTCGTACGAGCATCCGGCGTCATGAAGTTGCTTCCTGAACATTTACAGGAGCTCGAAGCGGTCATGCCGGAAACATCTGGAGACGGTTTGGTTGAACGGTGGAAGTCTCTTCGTTTGCCAGCACGCAGCGAGGTAACTAAATCAGGAGAAAGCATATTTATTGTACCTCCGATTGGCGAGAAGGTTGCTCGTGTTGGGATGTTCCGTGGCTGTATCATGGACGTGATGTTCATAGAGACGAACGTCAATACAGTTCGGCTACTCCGTCAAGCAGGATTCGAGGTCGTCATTCCAGAGAGCCAAGCGTGCTGTGGTGCCCTCCATGCTCATGCTGGAGAGATGGCAGAAGCAAGGACGCTTGCCGAGCTTAATCTGCACGCATTCGCTGATGCAGACGTAGATTACGTTGCAAGTAACGCGGGCGGCTGCGGAGCGATGTTGAAAGAGTACGATCATCTGATGCAAGATGATGCGGCGCATCGTGAGCTTGCTATTCAATTTTCAAATCAGGTGAAAGATGTGTCTGAGTTGTTGTCGACAATTGGACGACCGCTGACCATGCAGGAGGAAATCGCACCGAAAACAGTAACATATCAGGATTCATGTCATCTGCGCAATGTCATGCGTATTCAGGGTCAGCCAAGGGAATTAATGAGAGCTCTACCTGGTGTTGAACTCTGCGAGCTTCAGGGAGCGGATACCTGCTGCGGCTCGGCTGGTATTTACAATATGACTCAGCCGGAAATGTCTAAGAACGTGCTTGATCGTAAGATGGAGCATGTAAAGAAGACCGATGCGAAGTATGTTGTCACTTCAAATCCCGGCTGCTTGCTTCAAATGAAATGGGGCATTCACAGATCTGGACTTAACAATGAAATGGAAGCTGTGCATCTTGTGGATCTGCTGGCAGAGCATGTTCGTTTTGATGCTGAGGCATCGGGAGCAGGAAAGTGACATCGCACTCAAATCTATTCGATGTAGTATTCACGCTCCTTTTTGTGTACTATTGTAATACTGAACTGTATTACAGATCGTTAATGGGAAGTGACATCAATGAGCGGACAATTGCGTTCTAATATACGCCCTGGTCTTGAAGTGGACATTGTACTCAAGCAGGATCAACCTACAGGAAAACTGACGCGCGGAATCGTTAAGGACATCCTAACTAATTCGCCTCAGCATCCTCACGGGATCAAAGTTCGTTTAACAAGCGGACAAGTCGGACGTGTGAAGGACATTATTAATAAGTAATCGCCTAACACAGGTTAGAGGGCACCTTGATAAGGGGTGCTCTCTTCTTTTTTAATAGTTGGAACAATAACTCAATATGTATAATAATAGAATTATGAGTACATATGCACGGGAAGGAATGTTGAAATATGAGAAAGAACCGTTTGGGTAAATCCGATCTATATGTTAGTGAAATCGGATTTGGCTGTATGACCATCGGTACCGAAGAGGCAAAGGGAGCTTCGTTAATTCATGAAGCGCTTGATCGAGGTATTAACTTCCTAGATACGGCTGATTTATATGATGCAGGACGCAACGAGGAGATTGTCGGCAAAGCCATTAAAGGACGGCGCTCGGATGTAATAGTAGCTACTAAAGTCGGTAACCGTAGAGTTCCTGGTCAAGAAGGATGGGTATGGGATCCATCGAAGGCTTATATCAAAACAGCTGTTAAAGAAAGTCTGAGACGTCTGCAAACGGATTATATCGATTTGTATCAGCTGCATGGGGGAACGCTGGATGATCCCATTGAGGAGACGATTGAAGCTTTTGAGGAATTGAAGCAAGAAGGGTTCATTCGTTATTACGGCATCTCATCCATTCGTCCTAACGTCATTCGGGAATATGTAAAACGGTCTAACATCGTAAGCGTAATGAATCAATACAGCATTCTAGATCGGCGTGCAGAAGAGGAAGTGCTTCCGCTGCTTGCTGAACACGGTATTAGTGTCATTGCCCGCGGTCCCATTGCGTCAGGCATTCTCTCGGAGCGGGGAGGAAATAAAGTGGATAACGGTTATTTAAACTATTCCCGTGAAGAGCTTGTGGAGCTTCGAGAACAATTACAAAGTCTTGTACATGAATCGAGAAGCCTTGCCCAAACGGCCTTGCGGTACTCGCTGTCTCATCCTGCAGTGGCCGTGGCGATTCCTGGGGCCAGCTCTTTGCAGCAGCTGCTGCATAACATTGAATCATCGGAAATTCCGCCGCTGACTGCTGAAGAACTGGAAACGATCCGCCGAGTAAGCAAAGCCAATCAATATACAGCCCACCGCTAATTTCAATCATGTAATAATAATGGATAGAGTCATCAGCGAATATCTGATTTCTCTATCCATTATATTTAGCAATGGCACACCATGACATGGTTCCCATCAGGATCTTTGAAATTAAACCAATGGTTATGTTCAATTTCCGTTATTAATTCCACATTTTTAGCTTTCATATATTCATATGCTTCCTGAATGTTATTCGTATTCAGATGGAATGCAGGTGTTCGGAAAATATGATTCTCTGAAAAAATCTTGCTGTCGAGTACAATCCCCGTTCCATTCATAGGCAATACGTACAAATGGCCAAATAATATTTCCCCGTCTGCGGGTATTCCTAATATGTCACAATACCAATCACGAGCTTTTTCGATGTTGCTTACTGGAATAAACACCGTACCAATTTGATTTAAAATCGGATTCATAACTTCCTCCCCAAAAGTTTTTAGCCTATCATAGTACTATTCTATTTAAATTAAATAATTCCTGTGAAATTCCGAATGAAGTCAATAATAGATTTTTCAGGAAACAATTCAACCTATTAATAATTTACACGATGAAAATCATATGATAGTCTGAAAGAATCAGTAAATTGTACAAAGATTGTGAATGAAAGATTTAGATAACGAATTGGAAGTGAAAAAGCATCATGGATTCACAGCAGTTGAACACAAACCTAAGTACAAGCTCTGCGGCAAAACAGATCTCTGACGCCGGAGGGTGGCTTCTTGTTTTAGGAATTATTTTAATCGGAGCTAACTTAAGAGCGCCGTTAACTTCAGTAGGACCTTTAGTGGGCGAAATTCGGGACTCACTCGGTATTTCCAACACGGCAGCCGGAACGATTACGACTTTGCCTTTATTGGCTTTCGCTCTTCTATCCCCTTTTGCTCCTAGGCTAGCAAGACGATTCGGGATGTCATCTGTGCTGATGTTCTCTTTAGTATTGCTAACGATTGGGATCGTCCTGCGGTCTATGTCAGGAACGACGACTTTGTTCATCGGCACAGCGCTGCTCGGTCTCGCCATTGCAGTATGTAATGTGCTTATACCAAGTCTCGTGAAGCAACAATTTCCTGACAAAATGGGTATCATGACAGGAGTTTATTCCGTGTCGATGAACCTGTGCGGAGCGATTGCTTCTGGAGTCAGCGTTCCGCTTGCGGATAAGCTTGGCCTAGGATGGAACGAGGCGCTTGGATGCTGGGGCATTCTCGCCTTGATTTCGATTGTATTCTGGATTCCTCAAATGCGTAATCGGAATCAAGAAGTAACTGCGACCTCGTCTGAAAAGATGAAAGTCAATTTGTGGCGTTCTCCTCTAGCTTGGCAAGTTACGATGTTTATGGGACTCCAATCTACGATTTTTTATACCGTTGTAGCTTGGTTTCCTGAAATTTTAGGGGCCAGAGGCATGAGTTCTAATTTGGGCGGATGGATGCTTTCCTTGGCTCAGTTCGCGATTCTTCCGGTTACTTTTATTGTGCCGATTTGGGCTGCACGAATGAACAGCCAACGTTTACTTGTCATTATGACGGCGATCTTTTTCTGGATTGGAATCGGTGGACTCTTCCTTGGCGGCAGCAGTTTGGTTCCATTATGGGCAATATTGATCGGCATTGGCGTTGGGTTTGCCTTTAGTCTAGCAATGATGTTCTTCGGACTTCGCACGCAAACGACTCATGAAGCAGCTGAATTGTCAGGGATGGCTCAATCGGTCGGATATTTACTCGCAGCTGTAGGTCCAACACTGTTCGGATCTTTGCATGACGCCACTCATAGCTGGAACGTTCCACTTATTTTGCTTCTGGCCGCTAGTGTTCTGTTGCTTCTATTTGGTTTAGGCGCAGCAAGAAATCGATTTGTCGGTACGAAATAATTTTTTTAATTTCTTAAATAACGTATTTATGAGCAGCTCTTACAATAAGGGCTGCTTTTTCTGATTGATTGTCCCTTGCAGATGAAGCATCCGACTGAAAAATTGCCCTTTTTTCGTACCGTTAATACCCCAACGTAATTTTTCCTAAACGTGAATTAACTTCCGCTTCTTTTACATAGGTCATAAACAGATTTGTGGTGATTGAAGTAAAGGAAGTTGAATTTTTATATGAAATGGTTGTGCAAGCTGAATGTTATTTCACTTTAGATAGTGTAATCGACAATGACCGGTCGAAATCGATTAACAATATCACTAGGAGGAACTAGGATGGCATACAAAGGTTTTGACATTAGCTATTGCCCAACCAAGACTCAGCTCCAGAATTTCTGGACGGGGTCACCGTTTTATTTCACTTCTTTCTACACAGGACCGAATGCGAGCAACGCCACGAGTTTCAAGGGACAAGCTGCAATGATCAAGAGCATTGGTTACGGGTTGATGCTCGTTTACGTTGGTCGGCAAAAAAGCTCTTCCAATCTGACCAAATCCCAAGGTAATACCGATGCCATTGATGCCGGCAGCAAAATAGATGCAGAAAAGGATGCGAACGGTAACGCAGCGATCAGTACTAGCGCAACGATCTTCTTGGATATTGAGCAAGGTGGCCAGTTATCCAGCAGCTTCCTTGATTATATCGAAGGATTCTGCAAAGGAATCTGGGATAACACCACTTACTATCCGGGTATCTACTGCTCGTACTCATCTACTGCTGACCAGATCAAAACTCGCCTTGAAACGGTTAAGATTGGAACAGTGTCTCTGGCAGATTTTACTAAATTTTGGGTATTTCGCTTAAGTAATCCATCTCCTGGTTGCACGGTGACTACGAATCTTGAACCGAGTGATAGCGGTGTTTCTTATGCTGACGTATGGCAATATGCACAATCGCCTACGGGTACTGAGTGCAAAATTACTTACAATGGCACTACGCTCGGGGTTGATTTGGATCTTGCAATTACCACTAACCCATCTGGGGCTTAAGGAAGGAGAGAGACCATTTTATGAATAAAAAGGCGATTGTTCCAAACGGAGATCCTGTTAAACATAAAGAGAAGATTGATCACTTTAAAGAGCTTCATCATATCCTTCTCAACGAGGATAAGGAACGGGTTGAAAAGAAAAAACAGGATAAGTAACACAATGATGCAGAGAGTCTTTGGCTCTCTGCATCATTGTGTTTAATATCCATATAATGGTACTATAAATTCAATAAGCTGTTCCCAAAGGAGGGTTCTCATTGCGAAAACTACTAATTGTCTCAAGCTTGATTCTCCTTCTCAGTGCTTGTTCAGTATCGAATGTATCCAAGCCGTCAGATCTCCCTTTAGTATCTACACAAAGTCCCCCTGCTGTGGACACTCCTGGGGCGGGGAAAGCGAATAAACCCACTCCTTCAAAGGAGGGGACTTTAACCAGGGATGAGGCCCTTAAACGTGTATGGGGTAATCAACTCCGTCCAATTCCTGAAATAAAATTTGGAGATACAAATGTTGATGTTAAGTTTTGTGGAGTCAGACCTTACACGATTACATATACCACGAATGCAGAAGAAGTTGAACCTAATGTTTTCGGAGTTACAATTGTTGAGGATTGGAATGTGGTTTTAAACGATGAGAGAGTCGTGAACTACGCCTTCTACATCGTCACCCCAAATAAAACGGAGCTGGTTTATCAAAGTGGCGGACTGGGATCTCTGGGCAATTGTAAACCTCCTGGAAATCTATACGGTACTGAAAAATAACGTTCACGTCGTCTCAACTACCCTCTTTCTTAGGATTTACGAATTCCTGAGATAGTTTTTTTTTCACTTATCATAAGAAAAAAATTGGTAAAAAAGGCGCTTCACGTACAAGAACGCTTGTTTCATAATAGGAATGGAGGAGAAATTGCACAAGTGGGTTGTCCTCTTTTTTTTCGATATAAATACGAACATTTGTTCTTATTTTGGTTGTTTTTTTATCAACTTTAAACACTTTTATAAAAAAAAGGATCATTTTACAGGGGAGGGATTATATGATTACCGAAATGGAATGCAGAGACATGACAAAGGAAGAATTAACAGCAATTTCGATTTATTGGGAAAAGAATAAGAAGGTTCTGTGCAACCCAGTGATACGAGGTTTTTTCGAGGATAAAGCAAATGTGTTGTTACTTGCAAGACATCTTGTGAACCCCAGCAAGGAGGCGAGCTCGAAATTAGAAGGTGCCTTCCTACGCTATTTTTTTAGAGTTCGCTTTACGAAATACTTATGTTCTTTAATCAGGTATTGCGATATTGATTACCACAGGAAACGTACCCGTGATGAACTGCGGTACCCTCTGGTCTTCGATGCACTGATGGGTGATGGGGAATCCACAATTGGAGAGATTTTGTACAGTACTGCGATAGAGGAAGAGATTCCAATTTCCGATCCGAAGACCTTTCAACAGTCATTCAATGACGATTCGTTATTTTACGCCTTTAACCGATTAACGGACAAGCAGAAGCTTATCATCACTCTTGCCTACTCGACCAGTGCGATAGATAACGAAATCGCTCGATTGCTGCACATTTCCCAGCAGGCTATCACCAAGACAAGGCAGACTGCCCTAAAAAAAATGAGGAATAACATAACCGATAGACAGCAAGAATCTCACCGTAACTGAAGGGAGGGAGCTAACATGGATGATACGCAGCTGATCAGTCTAATCACCACTTCAATCTCAAACTTTGGGTTTCCTATTGTCATTACCGCATATTTACTTACCCGTTTTGAGAAGCGAATTGATACTTTGAACTCTTCAATCATTGAATTGTCGCAGGCCATTAAGGAAGAGGTGCGCAAGTAGAGATGAGTGAACCCGAATTATTCGACCTTGTAAGTCGGGCAAAGGACGGAGACAAGGAAGCTCTTAAAGAGATCCTCCTTCTATTCCAGCCGGCGATTCAAAAAGCCTGTAGAAGGGCCAAAATACAAGAGCGCCACGATCTTGAACAGCATATGAGTGAAAAAATTATTCGAGCGATTTATTCGTATGATATTGATTCGATCCCAGATTACTCGCGGGTTGTAACAATATTATCTGAATCGTCAGAGTAACGGTAATGGATTTTTAAACCAACCTTCAGTGTATTTCTAATGAATATCATTAGTATTATCCATAAAAAATTCATTTGTGAATCGCCATCCTAAGATGTATACTTATCACACAATCTAGATTATAATAATTCTAAATAAGAAAATGCGAACCCAATAAACGAATGAAGGATGGTTAAGATGAATAATGTGGATTACCATCATCTAAATCACGTGAAAGTCCAGAGTACCTCGAAAAAAACATTATGGATTACGCTATTGTTAACGTTGTTTTTTACGATCGTGGAAATTGTCGGGGGTTTATTGTCTAATTCCTTGGCGCTTCTATCGGATTCTGCACATATGATTTCAGATGTACTTGCACTTGGATTAAGTATGACGGCCATATATATGGCGACACGTCAGCCAAACCGGAAATATACATTTGGATTTCTTCGATTTGAGATTATCGCTTCGTTCCTGAATGGATTGGCACTTGGTGTTATTGCGATCGGTATCTTTGTTGAAGGGATTAAACGTATCATTCATCCGCAGGAAGTCAATTTTGGTCTGATGCTTACCATCTCCTGTATCGGGTTAATCGTTAACATCGTTCTGACAGTTATTTTAAGTCGGAGTAATAAAGAAGAAGAAAATTTAAATATTAAAAGCGCACTTTGGCACTTTATCGGTGACATGCTTAGTTCGATCGGTGTTATTACGTCCGCCATCGTCATTCACTTTACTGGATTTACAATGATGGATCCGCTCATTAGTATGGTGATCGGTGGAATTATTTTTACAGGCGGATTCAAGATTATTCGTGAATCCTACCTTATTCTTATGGAATCGGTGCCTGATAAATTTAATTTGGATGAAATTCGCCATGATATTAGCCAGATTGAAGGCGTTGAAGACGTACATGAAATGCACTTGTGGGCAGTCACTACCGATCATTACTCAATTACAGCCCATGTATTTGTTAGACCGAGCATTCAACCTCACTGCGTTATTCTAGCCATTAACGATACGCTTAAGAAGAAATACGGTATTTATCATTCGACCATTCAAATCGAGGATCCGCTCATCCATGACCATGGTCAATACGGTAAAGAGTTTTTACAGCTTCACGCATGAAAAATGAGTAAAGATAAAACAGCAGGAACACCTTCCTGCTGTTTTTTTATACATGCTACGCGAGTGACTTGAAGGAAAAAGAGTTGGGATCAAAAGCCAAAAGCCCAGCTCTTTTTTTGTTTTTCTGTGACCGAAAGTATGGAATTGCTTCATAGTTGTGGAAATATGCTATTTAGATAAAATTTCGCAAATTCTATATTGCAACTTGTCGTGATTCGTATTATATTATCTAGAAATAGTTTCAAATCGTCTTAAATTTTTATTGTATGACTGTTAATAGTTCTGTATGTCGAAAATAAAGACGAAAAACAGGAAGGTGAAGTATGGAGGAGAAATATCAACGTTCGCTATACCCCCAATTGGATGACCTTGACTATGGCATCGTTCGCGCTCTGCAGGATAATGCCCGGTTACCGTTTACTCAGATTGCCAAAGATTTGGGTGTCACGGAAAAAACAATTCGGATGCGTGTTCAGCAAATGCAGGACGAGGGCATCCTCAGTCTGGTAGGTATCGTAAATCCGGTTAAAGCCGGACTGAACGTGCAGGCGTTTGTACAACTGGCGGTGGAAGCAAACAAGCTGGACGATGTGGTGGCCAAGCTGCAGGAAATCCACGAAGCCCGGCTGGTTGTGCTCACGTCAGGCGAGTATCAGTTGAACATCCAGGTTCTGGTTCGCAGCTACGAAGAATTGTCACAATTTTTGATGAATAAGCTCAACAAGATTGAGGGTATCACCAGAGTCAATGTAATCAATGAGTTGAAGATCCTCAAATCCAAGTACAAATTTGTACGCTAACGCTAGTGTCTTTCTGAAAGGGGGGATGCCATCAAGACGGATGTAGGGAGCTGGAGATAAAAATTAGAGAAAGTCTGTCGGATGGTACTTTTGAAAATCGCCAAAGAGAGAAGGTGTTGACTCATGTTTTTCAAATCGATGAACAAATCACTGCTGATTACTTTACTGGGAACTGCCCTGCTGGTCACTGGCTGTGGGGGCGCAAACCAAGGAGCAAGCGACAAAGCTGGAGCCACATCTTCAGCGACTGCCGGGAAAAAGGTCATTAACATCGGCCTGAAAGCAGATCCGCCGTCTATGGATCCGAACATTTCTACTTCACTGTATGATCGTCAAGTGTACGCAAGCTTGTACGACAAGCTGTTTGACATTGACGCTAACGGCAAAATCGTTCCTATGTTGGTGAACTCGTACGAAATAACTCCGGACGGGAAAACCTACACCTTCAAGCTGAAAGAGGGAATTAAGTTTCATGATGGCACCGACTTCGACGCGGAAGCGGTCAAATTCAATTTCGAACGAAACATGACAGCTCCGAAGTCGAAACGGAGAGGCGAATTGAAAACAGTTGACTCCGTAACGGTTGTGGACAAAAACACGGTAAAAATTCAGCTAAAAGAACCATTCGCCCCGTTCCTGTCCATCTTGACCGACCGCTCCGGCATCATGGTTTCGCCGGCAGCAGTGAAGAAGTATGGCGATGATTATCTCAATCATCCGTCAGGGACAGGCCCATTCTCATTTGTTGAGCAAGTAAAGGGCGATCATGTGACGCTGAAGCGAAATGATAATTATTGGAATGGCAAGCCAAAAGTGGATGAGGTTATCTACAAGGTATTCACTAATGGCACTGCCAAGGTGCAGAACTTGCGCTCCGGCATGCTAGACATTATCGACGATATGCCGGTCAAGGAAATTCCGGCGATCAAGGCAGACGCCAACCTGCAACTGATTGCCGAGCCAGGTATGGGTTTCCAAGGTATATACCTGAACAATTCCAAGCCGCCGTTTAACAACAAGTACCTGCGTCAAGCCGTTGACCGCGCAATCGACCGGGAAGCATTCGTGAAAGTGTTGTTCAATGGGTATGCACTGCCAGCTCACACAGCCTTTTCGCCTGGAAACATGGCTTACAGCGATCTGGACAAGGCAACCAAACCGAATCCGGGCGAAATCAAGGATCTGCTGGCCAAAGGCGGTCAACCGAACGGGTTCAGCTTTAAACTGTACATCTCCACTTCACCGGAGAACGAACAGTTCGGCGTAGTGCTCCAAAACATGCTGAAACAGTTCAATATCAATGTGCAACTGGAAAAAATGGAGTACGGCCAACTGTTGGATATAGGCGACAAGGGTGATTTCGAGGCGCTGCAACTGGGATGGTCCGGTCGTCAGGATCCCGATCAAAACATCTACGATTTCGTTGTGACCGACATGCCGAATAACGACGGTCGTATTTCTAATCCGAAACTAGACGAATTGCTTCTCAAAGCCCGGGTTGAATTAGATGAGGGCAAACGCAAAGCAATTTATGACGAAGTGAACAAAGTTATGCAGGACGAAGCACCTTATGTCTATGTATATCATCAGTATAACATGCTGGGCTTGAATAAGAAAATAACAGGCTTTAACTATGTACCAGACGGCTTGATCCGCACAGCTACATTGGATAAGCAGTAACTTTATTCATAACAGCACGAATAAGGGGGAAATTGTCATGATGTTCGTGGTCAGAAGACTATTGCTGACAATCCCGATTCTCCTGCTGGTGTCGATTATGACGTTTTCCTTGATTCACATGATCCCGGGCGATCCAGCCCGGGTCATTTTAGGACAAGAGGCGACACCGGAAGCATATCAGGCACTACGGACGGAGTTGGGATTAGACCAGCCGATCGTAGTGCAGTATTTTTCCTGGCTGGGAAAAGTGCTGCAGGGGAATTTGGGTATATCCATCACCGACCGGGTACCGGTCTCTACGTTAATCATGCAGAGACTGCCCGCTACAATTGAGCTGACAATTGGGACTTTTCTTGTTGCGATATTAATTGCGTTTCCTGCGGGCATACTTGCGGCCGTGCGGCGAGGAACCTGGATTGATTACACCAGCACCTTCGCGGCGCTGGGAGGTATGAGCATCCCCAGCTTCTGGCTGGCCATGATGCTGATCATCTATTTTGCTGTAAATCATCAATGGCTTCCTTCTTCCGGGTACGTGCCGTTTCTTCAGAACCCGACACAAAATCTTCTGGCAATGATTCTTCCTTGTGTGGCCACTGGCCTTCGTGAATCCGCCGTGCTGATGCGGATGTTGCGCTCGTCTCTTCTGGATGTGGTAAGCATGGATTTCGTCCGCACGGCTAAAGCAAAGGGATTGAACGAAGCCCGTACCATTTTGGGCCATGCGCTGCGCAATGCAATGGTGCCTGTAGTAACCACCTCGGGTCTGATGATTGCGGGCCTGTTGGGCGGTTTGGTGATTACCGAGTCCATTTTCTCGATTCCCGGTTTCGGACGCTTGATTGTGGAATCGGTATTTAAACGAGATTATGTAACCGTACAGGGAGCGATTCTTGTCTCCGCCACGCTGGTCGTAATTGTTAATTTGGCTGTGGATATCCTGTACGCTGTGATTGATCCGCGTATCAAGGCGGGGAAAGGAGCGGGCGAGTGATGAAAACGGTGAAGAAATTTTTGCGCAATGGTCTGGGTGTCATCGGGGCGCTGATCATTCTAGGATTGATCGTCGTGGCGGTGTTCGCGAATCAAATCGCGCCGTATGATCCAAATGCGCAAAACTATGATCAGGTCCTGTCGGCTCCAAGTAGTGAGCATCTTTTTGGAACAGATGACCTTGGCCGGGATATCTTCTCTCGTGTCGTGTTCGGCGCACGAATTTCCATCGAAGCTGCGCTGATTTCCGTCGGAATCGCGATGCTGATCGGTGTTCCGATCGGACTTTTGTCCGGATACTATCGCGGATTCTGGGATGAATGGATCGTGATGCGCAGCGTGGATGCGATGCAGGCATTTCCTTTCCTGATTTTGGCGCTGGCGATTTCCGCCGTTCTCGGGGCCGGCTTTGGCAACGCTATGCTCGCCATCGGGATCGGGTTCGCACCCGCCTTTATCCGTATTACCAGGGGGCAGGTACTGACGCTGCGGAACATGGAATATATTCAGGCAGCGCGTTCAGTCGGGGTAAAGGACGCACGGATTCTATTTCGCCACATTCTTCCCAACGCACTAAACCCGATCGTGATTCAGGCGACTCTGGCTATGGCGTCAGGCATTATTGCCGAAGCATCCCTTTCCTATCTGGGGCTCGGTGTACAGCCGCCGACACCATCCTGGGGAAGCATGCTGAACCAGGCGCAAACGTTATTATCCGTGGCACCATACGCGACCATTTATCCGGGAATGGCTATTTTCCTGGTTGTGCTTGGATTTAATTTGTTGGGGGACGGACTGCAGCAGATTCTAGACCCCCGCGTGCGGAAATAAAAAAGCAATAACCGATATCCTATCAAGAATAAAGGAGTGGAGCAGATGACGACCATTTTGGAAGTTGAGCAACTGAAAACCCGGTTTCGTACGGATAACGGCGTCGTCAGCGTGGTCGATGGCGTTGACTTCTCCATTCATGCCGGCGAGACGCTGGGTATCGTTGGTGAATCCGGCTGTGGGAAAAGCGTGACAAGCTTGTCGATCATGCGCCTGTTGCCTCCGAACGGAAAGATAGAAGGAGAGATTCGCTTCAACGGGAAAAATATACTTGATCTTACGGAAAAAGAGATGCAGTCTGTTCGGGGTAACGAGATTGCGATGATTTTCCAGGAGCCAATGACCTCCCTCAACCCGCTGCACACCGTGGGCAGACAAATTGAAGAAGCAATTATTCTCCATATGAAGCTGGACAAGGCTGAGGCAAAAAAGCGTGCAATTTCCTTGCTGAAGGCAGTGGGAATGCCGCGGGCGGAGGAAATCTACGAGGAATTTCCGCACCAGCTATCCGGAGGGATGAGGCAGCGTGTCATGATTGCGATGGCTATGGGCTGCAATCCGAAACTAATCATTGCCGATGAACCGACAACGGCGCTGGACGTAACCATTCAAGCGCAGATTCTTGATCTGATGCGCGAAGTCAAGGAAAAAACAGGAACCTCCATCATGCTGATTACGCATGACTTGGGAGTTGTTGCCGAGATGTGCGACCGGGTTATTGTAATGTACGCCGGCCAGGTTGTGGAAGAGACGGATGTGGATACTTTGTTTGAAAATCCAAAGCATCCGTATACGATCGGGCTGATGAATTCGATACCGGAACTGGATGATGAGCGGGAGTATCTGGATACTATTCCTGGGACGGTTCCGCTCCCCCATCAGATGCCAAAAGGCTGCCGGTTCGCCCCGCGATGCTCGCAGGCGATGGCGATTTGCCACGAGAAGCCCCCTGAACTGCTGCAATTGAATGGTCACAAATGCCGCTGCTGGCTCTATGCGGAGGAGGGTGAACAACAATGACTCCACTATTGGAAGTAAAGGGTCTACAACAATACTTTCCAATCAAGTCAGGCTTTTTGAAGAAAACAACGGGATACGTCAAGGCGGTCGACGGCATCGACCTGAAGGTGTATCCTGGCGAGACGCTGGGTATCGTAGGCGAGTCGGGATGTGGTAAATCAACGACTGGCCGGACGATCTTGCGTCTGCTGGAGCCGACTGCGGGAGAAGTCTGGTTTGACGGCAAGGATTTGGCGAAGCTGTCCAAGGAAGAGATGCGCCGCATGCGCAAGGACCTGCAGATGATTTTTCAGGATCCATACGCATCGCTCAATCCGCGGATGACGATAAAGCAGATCCTGATGGAATCGCTGATGGTGCACAAGATCGGCACAACAGCGGAACGGGAACGCATTATCGAGGAAATTATTGAAGTGGTCGGATTGCGAAAAGAGCACCTCAACCGTCATCCGCACGACTTCTCCGGCGGGCAACGTCAACGGATCGGGATCGCACGCGCGCTTGTCGTCAAGCCAAAGCTTATCATTGCAGACGAGCCGGTCTCTGCACTAGACGTATCCATCCAGTCGCAAGTTTTGAATCTCCTTAAAGATTTGAAAAAGGAATTCAACCTTACGCTGATGTTTATATCCCATGATTTGTCTGTTGTCAAGCATTTGTGCGACCGGATCGCTGTCATGTATTTGGGGCGCGTGGTGGAAATTGCCGATAAGCGGACGCTTTTTGAAAATCCGAGCCATCCGTATACGCGGGCGTTACTGTCTGCCGTGCCGGTGGCTAAGCCAAGGCAAAAACGGGAGCGCATCCTGCTGCAGGGAGATCTGCCCAGCCCGGCAAATCCGCCGAGCGGCTGTACGTTTCACCCTCGCTGCCCATACGCGACTGAGATTTGCAAAACTAAAGCGCCGAGCCTTTCAGACATTGGAGCAGGACAGCTCGTTTCTTGCCATCTAGTGCAGTCAGGCCAACTGAAGTAACGACTGGACGGGACGGAGGGACAGGATGATTTATTGGCAATTGTTTCTTGCATTTTTTCGCATCGGCATTTTCGGTTATGGAGGAGGCCCTACGATGGTGCCTCTGTTCTATACCGAGTGTGTAAAGAAATATAAATGGGTAACTGAGGAAGATTTCACGGATAATCTCGCAGTAGCCAATGCCTTGCCCGGTCCGATTGCCACCAAGCTGGCGGCCTTTATCGGGTACCGGGTGAAGGGTTGGCTCGGCGCGCTGGTGGCCAACTGCGCTGTTGTGCTTCCTGTCGTTTTACTGATGATCGGCCTGCTCGAGGTCATTTATCAATGGAAGGATGCGCCGGGCGTTTACGGCATGATCCAGGCTATCCAACCGGTCATCGCTGTTATGACGGCTGTGCTCACTTGGGAATTTTTGCAAAAGGGCTGGAAGGGCAGCAAAAACAAGAGCGGCGTGTCGATCACGCTGGCTCTGTCCCTTGTGGCACTGTTGTTCCTTAACTGGCATCCTGGCATTGTGGTCGGCATCGCTCTGGTGGTTTCGTTTGCTTATACCACCTGGGCGGTCAGAAAACAAAAAAAGGAGCGCAGTAAGGAGGGAGTATTATGATCTACCTAAAATTGTTTTGGGCCTTTTTCATCTCCAACATTTTAGGGTATGGCGGTGGACCGCCGAGCATTCCGCTCATCCAGAATGAAGTGGTGAACCACTATCATTGGATGACGGTCAAGGAATTCGGGGAAGTGCTGGCGGTGGCCAATGCCCTGCCCAGTCCGATTGCCACCAAGCTCGGCGGCTATGTGGGATATCAGGTAGCCGGGGTGCCTGGAGCTATCGTAGCGCTTTTTGCGACAATCGCTCCAACCGCGGTCGCCATGATCGCGCTGCTCAAATTCATGAACTTGTTCCGTAATGCGCCGCAGGTGAAGGCAATGACCCAGTCAGTACGCCCGATCGTAACCGTTCTTCTCGGAATTATGACCTATGAGTTTTTTATGGGAGCGCTGGAGGGAATCGGCTGGATGCAAACCTGTTTATTGGTGATAGCCTCTTTTCTTCTACTGGAAAAGTGGAAGGTTCACCCCGCTGTGGTGATTGCGGCATCCATGGGATACGGGTTTTTTTTCATCAGATAACGTCAATTTTTGAAACGGAGGAACGCAGATGAAACGCTTTGACGCTATGGAGTACCCATATGCATCAAGACGGATGACGACCTATGCAACGAACGGGATGGTGGCCACTTCTCAACCTTTGGCCGCACAGGCAGGTCTTGATATTTTGAAGAAAGGTGGAAACGCCATTGACGCCGCGATTGCTACGGCTGCCTGCTTGACGGTAGTGGAGCCGACATCGAACGGTATAGGCGGGGACGCTTTTGCCCTGGTCTGGGTGAAAGGGGAACTGCACGGGCTTAATTCAAGCGGTCCGGCCCCGAAAAGCATTTCTATTGACGCCGTAAAGGCAAAAGGTCATGACGAGATGCCTGCCTACGGCTGGACTCCGGTTACCGTACCGGGGGCGCCGGCGGCATGGGTGGCCCTGTCCAAGCGCTTCGGAAGGCTGCCGCTTACCGAGGTCCTGAAGCCTGCCATCGAGTACGCGGAAAACGGATATCCGCTCTCCCCCACACTGGCCCACTACTGGGGTGTCGCCTTCAACAAGTTTAAGCAAGTGTGCACAGGTGAGGAATTTTCCCACTGGTTCACCACCTTCGCTCCGGACGGACGCGCACCCAAAGCAGGGGAAATTTGGAAATCACCGGGCCATGCGCGGACGCTTCGTCTGATCGCGGAGACGGACGGGGAAAGCTTTTACCGCGGCGAGCTTGCCGAGAAGATCGACGCTTTTTCCCGGGCAAGCGGCGGCTTTCTGACCAAAGAGGACCTGGCTGCCTATCAGCCGGATTGGGTTAAGCCAATCAGCGTCAACTACCGCGGGTATGATGTATGGGAAATCCCGCCCAACGGTCAGGGGCTGGTCGCTTTGATGGCGCTTAACATTCTGAAGGGATTTTCTTTTGATGAAAAAGAGACAACGGAAACCTACCACAAGCAGATCGAAGCGATGAAGCTGGCGTTTACCGACGGATTACACTATATCACCCAGGAAGATAAAATGAAGGCAACTGTGGAACAACTGTTGTCGGACAACTATGCCGAGAGCCGCAGGCGCCTTATAGGTGACGAGGCGATTACGCCGGAGCCGGGCGAACCGCGCGCCAGCGGAACCGTTTATCTGGCGACTGCTGACGGGGAAGGCAACATGGTATCCTTCATTCAGAGCAACTATATGGGCTTCGGTTCGGGGATCGTGGTGCCGGACACCGGAATCGCCATGCAAAACCGGGGCCATAATTTCTCATTGGACCCTGCTCATGATAATCGCTTGGAGCCGGGGAAAAAGACGTATCATACGATTATTCCGGGGTTTTTGACCAAAGACGGCAAGGCCGTTGGACCGTTTGGCGTAATGGGCGGCTTCATGCAACCGCAGGGCCATGTGCAAGTGGTGATGAACACCATTGATTTCCATCTGAACCCGCAGGCTGCCTTGGATGCACCGCGCTGGCAGTGGATGAAGGGCAAGGTGGTGGAAGTGGAGCGCCACTTCCCGGAACATATTGCGTTAGCGCTGGCAAGAAAAGGACATCAAGTCAAATGGGCGCAGCTTGGCAACAGTTTCGGGCGCGGCCAGATCATCTGGCAAGGTGAGAACGGTGTATTGATCGGTGGTACCGACATGCGCACGGATAGCTGCATTGCGGCATGGTAATCGGAATACGGAACCAGCCAGCGACCTTCTCATTCATGAACATGGTCAATACGGCAAACAGTTTTTAAAGTTTCACGAATAAAATAAGTAAAGATAAGACCATCAGGAATACATTCCTGTTGGTCTTTTATCATTTGTACTGGTATAGCGGCAATGTCACAATGACAGAAGTGCCTTTATCAAGCTGACTTCTGATCTCGATATTTCCTCCGTGGAGCTTAACGATTTTACGTACAATGGACAGTCCGAGTCCGCTGCCGCTCGTTTGGGATGTACGAGAGCGATCTGCTTTATAGAATCGATCAAATATACGAGGGATGTCCTCTTCAGCGATGCCTATTCCGGAATCTGTGATGATGATGGTTGCATAAGTTGGAGTTGAAGTGAGCTGAATATGAATTTGTCCTTCGTTTGGCGTAAATTTAATGCTATTAGAGAGCAGATTCATCCACACTTGATTGAGCAGGTCTTCATCCCCATCGATTTCCACCTTCCGAAGGTCTGCTTCGATGTGTAGTTGCTTCACACTCCATAGCGGAACGCAAGCCGCAACAGCCATTCGTATTTGTTCGTCCAGTCCAAAGCGGGTCATGTTCAATTTAATCGTATCCAGCGATGCGAGCTTTAGCAGATTGGCGCTTATTTTTGATAACCGTTCGCTTTCTTGTTCAATAATTTGCAGGTACTTGGCCTCTTGTTCATTTGCCGTCTGGCTAAGCGCTCTTGCAAAGCCTCGGATCGAAGTAAGCGGGGTTCGTATTTCATGAGACACATTGGAGACAAACTCTTGGCGCATTGCTTCAATGCTGGACAGTTCCTTGGTCATCATATTGAAAATACGGCTCAGCTCCCCGATTTCATCTCGGCTTGTCACTTCAACCTGCACGTTATAGTCCCCTTTTGCCACTTGTTTCATCGCCTGGGATATCGTGCGGATCGGCTTAGATAACAATCTGGCCGCGACGAGAAATAGGATCGTCCCGACCACGATCGTAACAGACAACACAATCATCATCATTTGCCCGAATTGATTAATAGAATGATTTGAAGCTGGCCGTAGAAAAATAGCATAATGAACGCCATTTCGAGTGAAAGGAACGCCGACGAATCCCGGTCGATAGCCGAACTGCTTCATTCCCCGGTACGTGTTGCCAGCAAGTACGGATTGAACGATTTCATTATCAATTTGCCACCTATCATTTTGGTTGCCAAAATGTAGCTGACGACCGTCTTCCCGAATGAGCAAGATGTTGAATTGCAATTTGGACATACTTTGCAGCCAATCTGGAAGAACGTAAGCAGGCAGTTTTGATTGAATGCGCGTGATTTCGGTAGCATCTTCAATCATTCGCTGTTCGAGGAAATCAGACGCTTTGCGTTGATAAAATAGGTTGGTTAGTAAAAATGTTATAATAATGCTGACCGCGACGACGCCTATAAATGTGATCACGAGCTTCCCGTATATCGTTTTTACCATGTATTCACCTCTAATCGATAACCGATACCGCGAATGGTTTGAATACGAAATCCGAGTGATTCAGGAAAACGAGTACGCAATCTTTTAATATGAACATCTATCGTGCGCTCATCACCGTCAAAGTCCGGCCCCCAAATTTTCTCTATTAATTGATCACGCGTAAACACTTGATTTGGATAACTGGATAGCATGTAGAGCAGATCGAACTCTTTGGCTGGTATAGGAAGTGTCTGTGAACCTGTCTTTGCGAACTTGGTAGATGCTTCTAACGTAAGGGCGCCAATCGTAACGCTCTCTGATGCATAAATACGATATCTGCGAAGCAATGCCCTTACACGCATGACGAGTTCATCTGGATCAAATGGTTTGACGACATAATCATCTGTACCCAGCTTGAACCCATTAATTTTATCTTCGGATTCGCCCTTCGCACTAACGAACAGAATGGCGATATCCCCATAGTATCGACGGATCTCTTGGCATAGTTGCCAGCCATCGACATACGGCATCATTATATCCAGAATGACGAGGTCAAAGGACTCCTGCTCGAGCCATGACAATGTCTCTCTTCCATCCGCAGCAGCTCGTACTTCGTATCCTTCTTTGGTCAAGTAGAGGCGCAACAATTCGAGAATGGATGGGTCGTCATCCGCAATTAATATTTTCACCATATGTATTCTCCCATCAGACCTCATATAAAATAGATAAGTGCCTATTTAAATGATAACAACTTTTGGGCACATGTAAAATGCGCACTTTGATCATTCTAATATGAGGGATTACAGAAGGATTTAGATCACAATGAGGAGAATAAAGTGTAGAAGATTTGGATCAAGTGTCTAATTAAACCTAGGAGGAAATAAGTCATGAATCAGCAGTCCATCACGAAAATTATCGATCATACGCTTCTTAAAGCAGATGCGAGAAAAGAAGACATCATTAAGCTCGCTCAAGAAGCGAAACAATATGGGTTTGCTTCCGTTTGTGTAAATCCAACATGGGTAAGTACTGCATATGAGATTCTACGTGATACTGAAGTTAAGGTTTGCACGGTCATCGGTTTTCCTCTCGGAGCCACAACACCGGAAACAAAAGCGTTTGAAGCCAAGAACGCGATTGAGAATGGTGCAACTGAAGTGGATATGGTCATTAATATCGGTGCGCTTAAGGATGGTAATAATGAACTCGTGAAGCGGGATATCGCGGCTGTAGTCGAAGCTGCACGCGGTAAAGCGCTCACGAAAGTGATTATTGAGACATGCCTGCTTACGGACGAAGAGAAGGTTCGCGCTTGTCAGTTGTCCGTAGAAGCTGGTGCGGATTTCGTGAAGACATCGACAGGCTTCTCCACAGGCGGTGCTACGAAAGAAGATGTTGCGCTCATGCGTAAAACGGTTGGACCCAACATCGGCGTAAAAGCTTCGGGCGGGGTTCGCAGCGCAGAAGACGCAAAAGCCATGGTTGAAGCCGGCGCAACTCGCATTGGTACAAGCGGCGGAGTAGCCATTGCGAAAGGCGAGCAATCGAGTACAGCATATTAAATGACATTGAAGAGGTCTCTTTCCAAGTAATTCAGGAAAGGGACCTTTTTTCGTTATACAACAAGGAATTGTACTCAATTCTATTATTACGCATCAGATTTATCGGAATTAACTCTTTTCAAATGAATGAAAGTATGCGAGAATATTGGAAAATTAATCATAATATTGATGATACTAGGGGAGGTTTTATCTATGTCTGAAGAGCGCAAGCTATCTATTGAAACGTTAGCGGTTCATGCAGGGCAGCAAATTGATCCTACAACTCTTTCGCGAGCAGTGCCTTTATACCAAACGACATCTTATGGATTTCGGGATACTGAGCACGCGGCAAATCTGTTTGCACTAAAGGAATTTGGCAACATCTACACCCGTCTTATGAACCCGACGACCGATGTGTTCGAAAGTCGTATTGCTGCGCTCGAAGGAGGCGTAGGCGCACTTGCAACAGCTTCCGGTCAGGCTGCGATTACATTCTCTATTCTTAACATTGCCGGCGCAGGGGATGAAATTGTGTCTTCTTCTACTCTGTATGGCGGTACATACAATTTGTTCTCGACGACGCTCGCAAAGCTCGGCATTAAAGTGAAGTTCGTTGATGCAAGTAGTCCTGAAAATTTCCGTGCTGCGATTACGGATAAAACTAAAGCATTGTATGCAGAAACGCTCGGCAATCCGAAAGGGGATGTGCTTGATATTGAGGCAGTAGCTGCTATCGCGCATGAGAACGGCATACCGCTCATCGTAGATAACACGTTCCCAAGCCCTTATCTGCTTCGCCCCATTGAATTTGGAGCCGACGTTGTTGTCCACTCGGCAACGAAGTTTATCGGCGGTCACGGTACTTCGATCGGCGGGGTGATCGTTGACGGAGGCAAATTTGATTGGAAAGCAAGCGGCAAGTTTCCAGGTTTAACAGAACCAGATCCGAGTTATCATGGTGTTGTATATACAGAAGCTGTTGGGCAGGTGGCTTATATTATTAAAGCGCGCGTACAGCTGCTGCGCGATATCGGAGCATCCATTTCTCCATTCAACTCTTGGCTGCTTCTTCAAGGATTAGAGACGCTCCATTTGCGTATGGAACGCCACAGTCAAAATGCGCTTAAAGTTGCTCAGTTCTTAGAAGCTCATGAAGACGTTGAATGGGTAAGTTATTCTGGCCTACCAAGTCATCCATCCTATGAACTTGCTCAGAAATATCTAACGAAGGGCCAAGGTGCGATCCTCACGTTTGGTATTAAGGGCGGAGTTGAAGCAGGACGCAAATTGATCGAAAATGTGAAGCTATTCTCTCACCTTGCAAACGTTGGCGATTCGAAATCATTAATCATTCATCCTGCAAGTACAACGCATCAGCAGTTAAGCGAAGAAGAGCAGCACTCCGCTGGGGTGAATCCGAATCTGATCAGATTGTCCGTTGGAACGGAATCAATCGATGATATTTTATATGATTTGGAGCAAGCCATTAAAGCAAGTCAGCTCTAAGCACTGATCCCTTATAAAAAAAGGCTGTTTTCCTTTGAGTCTTTACTCTTTGAAGGAAACAGCCTTATTTTTTTAATATAGGTATATCGTTCAGAACACTTCTGTCAGCCAAATCATCGTTACAAGTCCAAGAATAAATGAGACCGTAGCCACCCGCTGATTGCCGTCGCCGTGGCTTTCAGGGATGAGTTCCTTATATACTACGAACATCATCGCCCCTGCTGCGAATGCAAGTCCATACGGTACCAGTCCGGAAATAACGGAGCTAAGCGAGTAACCAAGCATACTTGTTACAATTTCTACAACGCCGGTTAAGGTCGCGATGCCGAGAGCCTTCCAGCGATTAATATCTTGATTCACGAGGAACAGTGCAACAAGGAATCCTTCTGGAGCATTTTGCAAGCCTATTGAAAAAGCGATTAGATTTCCCAGGCTCTCCGTATTGCTGGCATAGCTGACACCGACCGATAGTCCTTCGGGAAGATTGTGGAGCGTGATGGCCGTAATGATCAGAAATGATCTTGTTTCAATGTTCAGGTGATAGCCCGTACTATTTTCGAGCTCAATATGAGGAATTTTCATTTCTAAAATAAGCATTAACATACTTCCCAGCATGATGCCGGCAAAAATAACGAACAGGTTGGATAACTCGAGAGCTTGAGGGATTAAGTTATAGACGGATGCAGAGGTCATAATACCAGCAGCATAGGCTAGTAAAATATCACGTAAACGATGAGTAACCTTTCTCATAAATAGTATCGGAACTGCCCCAAGTCCAGTGGACATGGCCGATATGAAACTGCCTATAAATGGCTCAATCATGCAGTGTAGTCCTCCGTATGATTACCTTTTTCAAAGCGTCTTTAAGTTCATACAAACTTCATTTTAAACTTTCGAATCAATATTGACATTATACGACATTATCAGCATAATTAATTTTAAATAATAATTATTATAATTAAGAAAGATCGAAATTTTAATAATTGTTATGTGTACAGATATACCCTACGGGGTTTACCAAGATCCTTGCCCATAGCAAACATTTTTATGATATAGTTTACTGTATGCAGGAAAGCTACTTTTTATTGCCAAAGGAACGATTCTTTATACTTTCTGATGCTAGCTTTGTAATCTGTATTACATTATATATGGGTCCTATCAAGTAAAATCATCTTAAATAAGAAGATCCATGAGGGAGGAATTATTGATGTACAAATCAATTATTATAGGTACTGGCCCAGCGGGATTAACTGCGGCTATTTATTTAGCACGTGCTAACCTAAATCCGCTTGTCATTGAAGGTCCCGAACCAGGCGGTCAATTGACGACAACGACAGAAGTTGAGAACTTCCCAGGTTTCCCAGAAGGTATTATGGGACCAGAGCTTATGGATAACATGCGTAAGCAAGCAGAACGTTTCGGTGCGGAATTCCGCAGCGGTTGGGTCAATAGCGTGGATCTGAGCAAACGTCCATTTAAATTAAGTGTTGAAGGCCTTGGTGAACTTGAGGCAGAGACATTAATTATTTCTACAGGTGCTAGTGCTAAATATTTGGGCATCCCTGGAGAACAAGACAATGTTGGTCGCGGTGTAAGTACGTGCGCAACTTGCGACGGATTCTTCTTCCGCGGCAAAGAAATTATCGTTGTGGGCGGCGGGGACTCAGCCCTAGAAGAAGCTAATTTCTTGACTCGCTTCGGTTCTAAAGTAACCGTGGTGCACCGTCGTAATGAACTGCGCGCATCCAAAATCATGCAAGACCGCGTGCGCAGCAATGAGAAGGTTGAATGGGCACTAAACCGTACACCCATTGAAGTGGTTACGAGCGAGACAGGCATTAAAGGACTCAAAGTTCGCAACAATGAAACAGGTGAAGAAGAAATCATTGAAGGAACTGGTTTGTTCGTTGCAATTGGACACACACCAAATACTCGCTTCTTAGGCGGCCAAATTGATACAGATGAACATGGCTATATCATCACTCGTCCTGGCACATCTGAAACGAACATTCCAGGTGTATTCGCTTGCGGCGACGTTCAGGATACACGCTACAAACAAGCGATTACGGCTGCAGGCAGCGGCTGTATGGCAGCGCTCGACGCTGAGAAATTTATTGAAAGCTTAGAACACAGCTCGGTACAAGCATAATAAATGTGCCCGCTGTCATAATAGATACTGCATGGTTGCTGACATAATTTTAGTTTGAGGTGAGAAAAATCATGGAGAACGTTGTTGTATACACAACTACAAACTGTCCGCATTGCAAACAAGTAAAAAGCTTTTTGGCAGACAAAGGCATTTCTTACGAAGAGCGCAACATTGAGCTTAACGAAGAATATGCGCAACAAGTATACGATATGGGAGTTCGCGCAGTTCCTTTAACGGTGATCGGCGACTTTAAAATTCTAGGTATGAACAAACTTCAATTTGATAAAGCACTCGCTGAATACAACGCCTAACTTATAGATAGATAAAAAAGCTGTGTCTGACACGATCAGACGCAGCTTTTTATGTATGAGATCAAATTACTAAAGATGTCTTCCTAAGCAAAAAACACGGATAAAATAATTTCAAAAGCTATGAAGCATAGAACACCAGCACCGATGAGACGCAGTCCAACTTTTTTCTTAGATTCGAATAACCGTAATATACCAAGGCTAATAAGCGGTGCGATAATAATTAAGAAGAACAGTACCGTAAGCAATAGTTCAGCTGAGATGTCTGAAATGTTGACAATGGTCATCGTCAATCTTCTCTCCAATCGTTTTATACTGTGTACAATGATGTATGTAGAGCGTATCACAATATTTCTATTATACCGAAATGAATGATTTATTTCCTTAATTTGTGAGCGTCAAATACGTCAATTTTACGTCAATTCTCAGTAATTAAAATTTCGAGATCCCATTCTATATTTATTTAAGTAAGCATATTCATACATATTGAAAACTTGTTTAAACGAATAGACAACGATGAATGGAGTATGATAGGATATTTTTGTAAACGCTTTCAGAAAAGGAGGGCTTTTCATATGTCTTATTTTGAAGTGGGTAAGATTGAATACGAGGGCAGCAAGTCGACAAATCCATACGCTTATAAATTTTACAATGCTAGAGAAGTGATTGCTGGCAAGACGATGGCAGAGCATTTACGCTTCAGTATGGCTTACTGGCACACATTGACGGCAGGCGGTGCAGATCCGTTTGGTGCAAATACATCCGTTCGTTCGTGGCATAAATATAGCGGACTTGATTTGGCAAAGGTTCGGGTTGAGGCCGCTTTTGAGTTTTTGGACAAGACAGGAATTCCCTTCTTCTGCTTTCATGATATAGATATCGCCCCTGAAGGCGACAGCCTCCGTGAATTTTATAATCATATTGATACTGTTGTAGATTTAATTGAAGAACATATGAAATCAAGCGGGAAGAAACTGTTGTGGAATACCGCGAATTTGTTCACGCACCCTAGGTATGTCCATGGTGCAGCAACAACATGCAATGCAGATGTATACGCTTATGCTGCAGGTCAAATTAAGAAAGGTCTCGAAGTAGGCAGACGTCTTGGAGCTCAGAACTATGTGTTCTGGGGTGGACGTGAAGGGTATGATACTTTGCTGAATACGAACCTTCGGCTTGAGCTCGATAATTTGGCCCGAATGCTCCAGATGGCCGTTGATTATGCGAAGGATATTGGGTTTGAAGCTCAATTTCTCATTGAACCGAAACCGAAAGAGCCAACGAAGCACCAATATGATTTCGATGCGGCAACAACGATCGCATTTTTACAAAATTACGGGCTCGATGACCATTTTAAATTAAACTTAGAAGCGAACCATGCGACGTTAGCTGCACACAATTTTGAACATGAATTGCGTATAGCTCGCGTCAACGGTATGCTCGGTTCGCTTGATGCGAACCAAGGGGATTTACTCATCGGCTGGGATACAGACGAGTTCCCTGTAAACATCTATTCTGCTACGCTCGCCATGTATGAAGTGCTGCAAAACGGGGGACTTGGGCGCGGAGGTATAAATTTTGACGCGAAGGTACGCCGTGCTTCATTCGAGCCTGACGATTTGTTCCTCGCTCATATTGCTGGTATGGACACATTCGCCAAAGGGCTTAAAGTAGCAGCAAAATTAATTGAAGATCGTGTGTTTGAGAATATTACCGAGCAGCGATACAGCAGCTTTAACGAAGGGATTGGAGCAGAGATTGTCTCGGGCAAAGCAACGCTGAAGTCACTCGCTGAATATGCTCTACATAATGAACAGCCGCGTCTTAATAAATCAGGGCGGGAAGAGCTGCTCAAATCCGTTCTCAACCAATATATTTTTACAGAGTAACGATGATGCCAATGTTTCTTTGTCAGTTAAATATTCATCTTCTGGTACATATGATAAAATAAGGTTATCTTTGGAACTCATGATAAGTTCGGATTATATAGCGATTTGTCCGCATATAAATAGAAGACATCGTTTAAAGAGGAGGCGGAAATGGCTGTGCTCAAGCATCGTTATAGGCTGCTTAAGTTAGTAATTGCAGGATCTTTACTAACAGCGGTGTTACCGACAACGCTTCAATGGAGTCAGGTGTATGCGGCCACAAGTACAGGGGCTCTCAAGACACCGGGCGAAATTCAGCAGAAGTTGATCGCCGGACTTACCTTGCGTAACCATATCATTACTTTTAAATATAAAGGAAGTACAGATAAGCTGAAATCTGTTCTAGATAAGGCGCTTCAAGCTGCGCTCGAGAGCGATCCGTATACGATGTATATTTTAGATCGCTATTCCTTCCAATGGCAAGGAACGTCGATGTCTGTAAATGTGACCGTTGATCTTACCTACCGAGAGACGAAGGAACAGACAGATTACGTGGATTCACAAGTGAAGAGCATCCTCAAAGAGCTGATCAAACCGGGAATGAACGATCACGAGAAGGTGAAAGTCATTCATGATTGGGTCGTCTTGCATTTAAAATATGATGAGAGCATGGACTACTACACTGCATATGAAGGATTGAAGACGGGAAGGGCAGTCTGCCAAGGTTACTCACTCCTTACTTACAAAATGCTGAAAAGCGCAGGAATTACGAATATAATAGTGGAAGGACAGGCTGGAGGCCAGCTTCACGCTTGGAACTTAGTTCTTCTCGGCGGCAAGTGGTACCATCTGGACACGACTTGGGACGATCCGCTCCCAGATCAGGGCGAAGTTCACACTGCCTATTATTTGCGAACAGATGTACAGATGAAGAAGGATCACAGCTGGACGAAAACATATCCTCCCGCGGTTACTTTGTACCGAGAAACGTTAAGTGCACTTATTTGGCAGGATCAGAGCAAGAGTGCTTTTTATACGAAACTAGAGAAACAATTAGGCTATAATTTTTATCTCGAGAGTGAAATCGTAAGTACATCCGCTCAGTTAAACGAAAAGGTGACTGCGGCTGTAAAAGCAGGAGATCGTAAACTCACCTTTCGGTACGACGGGTCCAAGAGCAGTCTGGAGCAAGATTTGCAGAAGCTCTATAACTTAGGCTTAAACCAAATTAAATATAGTATGAGCCCGTTTGAAGATACGGGTGATTGGATGGTAGAAATCGAATGGACAAAATAACTGGAAAAACAATGACTCCGCCTTGATCAATCCCTTGGCCTCATAACTTACTAATCAGAAAACTAAGGGGAACGATAATTAAATATGCTGAAGAAGTCATTCTACTATTTATGGGGAACGCAGACTATTTCTAACGCAGCGGATGTCGTTTATATTATGGCGCTTACCTATTTGGTATTAGACCAGACGAACTCGGCGCTCGCAGCGGTACTTGTGCCATTTTTCCGAGTGGCGTCACAGACAATAAGCGGTTTACTAGCTCCGCTTCTCGTATCTAAATATCAACTGCCGCTTTTGCTCTTCGGCTCACAGCTCGGCCAGTTTATATTGTTTGGCGGGCTCACGATTTATTTGATCTTGGTACCGAAAGGGCATAATTTCTATTTTGTGTTTACGATCGTATTCTTCATGTCGTTTCTAGATGGCTGGACCACACCGGCGCGAAATGCGCTCGTTCCTCGGCTTGCTGAAGGAAAAGGACTGCTGAAGGCCAATGGCCTTATTTCGACAACCGATCAAATTGTACAATGTGCTGGCTGGGGGCTAAGCGGAATACTTGTTGCTGTACTTGGTTCGGCACATACGTTGTTGTTATCTCTAGCTCTGTATGGGGTAGCGATGGCATTTACGATGTTGATTAAAGACCCTACCGAGAGCAATAGTAATTATTTTCGTCATTTCAAGACATCCTCTTTTGAATCGGTAATCGAAAGAGAGAAAGCAAGACCCTCTCGCTGGCATATAATGAAGGAAGGCTGGATAGCTCTTTGGCATCATCCGAGACTCCGTACCTTAACTTTCATGGATGCAATTGATATGCTGGGCGGTTCCATTTGGGTAGGCTCATTCACATTGCTTTTTGTTACGACTAGACTGAATGAAGGTACAGAATGGTGGGGCTTTATTAACTCTGCTTATTTTGCCGGTACAATTGGCGGGGGCTTATTCGTCGTTACGATGGTTAACCGGCTAGAAAAGCGAGTGTTTACAGCAATGGTGACAGGGATGATTGTGTATGTCATACTGACAGTGCTTTATGCTCTGAATACGCATCCCTATATGGCGCTGGTGCTTATTCTGTTAACAGGTCCAGTTACGGAGCTGTCCGCTATTTCAAGAAGGACGTTAATTCAGCGGTCTGTGCACAAAGATTTGCTGCCGAAAGTGCTGTCAGCTCAGTCGACATTAACTAATTTCATTTTTATTATTTCATTGTTATTTATGGCATGGCTTGCGGATAAAATCGGCATTGTTCATATTTATTTGCTTGGGGCAGGGATCAGCTTGTCAGCTGCGACGGTTGGTCTGCTGCACCGAAAGTCGTTCACTGAGCAATCGCCACTCAAAGTACCTATTACCGATACAAAATAGTAAGTACACAAAAGAGCTTATAGCGGTATCCTGTCAAGGATTGCTATAAGCTCTTTTTATCAAATTATCTATTGTGAGGGTTCAAGTCGCACTCATTCAGCGGGATGATTTTTGATTGATGCTTGAATTTGTATCCGAGCCAAATGACAAGGAAGAGCGGAATGCTAATGTACGAAGCGATAACGCCGTACCAATCAATTTTGCCTCCCGTAAATGCGCCTAAGTTCTGACCAATAATCACAATCATACAAAGTACAAAGGCAAAGATCGGGCCGAATGGGAACCAACGTGCTTTGTAGTGCAGTTCATCAAGAGAATGTCCTTGTGCGATGAACGCTTTGCGGAAACGATAGTGGCTGATCGCAATCCCAAGCCATGTAATAAATCCGCACATTCCTGAAGCATTTAACAGCCATGTATAGACAACGCCATCCCCGAAGAACGAAGCGAGGAAGGCGAGCATGCCGATGGCACCTGTAACGAGCAAAGAATTCATCGGAATGCCTCGTTTGTTCACCTTAGCGAGAAATTGCGGTGCTTTTCCTTCCTTCGCGAGCGCATACAGCATCCGAGAGGATGCGTACATGCCAGAGTTGCCGGCAGACAGAACGGAAGTCAGGATGACAGCGTTCATGACGGAAGCGGCGAACGCAAGCCCAGCTTTTTCGAAGACTAAAGTAAATGGACTAACACCTATACTTTCAATATCACTGCGAATCAGATTCGGATTTGTATAAGGAATAATAAGACTGATTACCGTAATCGCTAAAATATAAAATATTAAAATACGCCAGAACACTTGGCGAATGGCACGCGGCACATTTTTGTTCGGAGCTTCACTCTCACCTGCGGCTACCCCAACAAGCTCGGTACCTTGGAATGAGAATCCTGCTGCCATAAAGACGCCAAGGAAGGCGAAGAAGCCGCCGTTAAATGGAGCATTGCCCACTGTAAAGTTCGTAAATCCAACGGATTTACCGCCAATAATACCAAAGATCATGAGCACGCCAACGGTAAGGAATATTATAACCGTTGCGACTTTAATAATGGAAAACCAGTATTCAGATTCGCCGTAGCCTTTTACTGATAAAATATTAAGACCGAACAGCAATACTAAAAACAATACACTCCACAGGAAAGAGGAGCTATGCGGGAACCAATATTTGATGATGAGTGTCGCCGCAGACAGCTCGGCGGCAATCGTAATGGCCCAGTTATACCAGTAGTTCCAGCCCATCGCAAAGCCGAGTGACGGATCAACAAAACGTGTAGCGTAAGTGCTGAATGATCCGGAATCCGGCATATAGGTTGCTAATTCACCCAGACTTGTCATCAAGAAATAAACCATAATTCCTACTGCGACATATGCCAGCAGCGCGCCGCCAGGTCCGGCTGAAGCAATAGCTCCGCCGCTTGCAAGAAAGAGCCCAGTTCCGATCGAACCGCCCAGCGCGATCATGGTCATGTGCCGGGCTTTAAGACCTTGTCTTAAAGTGGACTTGTTGTTACTGCGTACTTGCATTCTATATAATCCTCCTTTAGAAATCCACTTCTATGGAAGAGGGCATAAAAAAGACCGCAGGCATTGGAACCAGCGGTCTGATCATTCTCGATCTATATTACCGCACCATACCTTCCACGAAAAGATAGCACAACACGAACGCCCCGGTATATTTAGACGTTCGTGACAGTTCTGTCCCTTTCGGTAACAGCCCCAGCATGTATAGTTAGAGTCACCTATACACACTTCGGCGGTGGTGCCTTTCAGCTCGGGATTACAGACAGCTCTAATGTCTACTCCGTGCGTACTCTTCACAACCGCGACCTCTACCTCATCTTGTTTAGTATGATGAGGTTGAATATGAAATTATTTAATACAGTTTCCAAGTATAAATGAAACAGGATGAAAAGCGCAATGTATTTTTCATAACAATTTCTTCCTTGTTATGAATTGCCGTTCTCACGCCGTTTCGCCATTTGCTGCCACACCGTTCCTGCAGCCTGTTCACCGGTGCGAATGCGTTCAAGCGCCATCTTGGCTTGCAAACTTACTTCAAATTCAGGATCCTCGGCTGCTTTCTCGAGCGCTTGCTCTGCTTCATCGGTTCCCACTTCATATAGGAACCGTGCTGCACGCCAGCGGACAAGCTTGCTACTGTCGAATAATGCTTCCATCATCGGACCAGTAGCAATCGGATCCCCGATGTCGGATAACGTATCGCCAGCTGTTCGGCGAACGGCAGGGGATTCATCCTTGAGCGCTTCAAAGAGCAGCTTCATTGCTTCTTCTGTCCGCAAATCACCAAGGTACACGACAGCGAGGCGGCGAATTTGCAGCTTCGGATCGTGCAGAGCTTTCTCAATCAGCGGCAGGCGCTCTGGAGTAGGCTTCATCATTTCGAGGGCAGCATAACGAATACGCCAGTCATCACTTTGCAGACGTTCTGCTAATTCGTCGTCACTTAGTTCACGCCGCTCTTCGATAAATTCTTCATTGCTTGCGCCATGCGCAATGGCTTGCTGGGTGATCTTCTTAAGACGTTCTTCAGGAAAAGCAGCCTCCAGCTCTTGCTCTACTTCACGCGCAATGTCTGCAAGCTCTCCATATCGAACACCGTAGTCGACTAGCTTACGTTCCTTAATGAGCGTGGCGCTGGCAACTTCCGTTACTGCTTTCGTAAATCGATCTGACAAGGCGATACGCTCTTCTTGATTGCCAGATTTCACACGGATTTGCATGGGGATTCCGCGGAAAAATTGCACAAGTACTTCAGCTTCTCCGAAATGCTCAGCGTTATTTAGATCTTCTTCGGACCAAGAAGTATCAAGCCCTTCTTGACCGAACTGCTCCTGCACTTCAGCTAATATGGCAGACCAATCCGCACCCCCTTTACGGTCAAGCGCTACGAAATCGGCTGTATGAAATACGCTCTTTACCCCATTAATGTGCAGCATTCGCCGAATCCATGGCGGAGCGGATCGTTCATTATCTAATGTATATGTTTTGCGTACTCCAGGAGCTGCGGTTTCGTCTAGATGCAGCTTCATCGTATTTGGGCTTGGAGTCGGTTCTATGGATATAAGTTTCATGGCTGAGTAACAACCTCCTTTATACCTCTTATTTTACCTCATTTTGTGAAATGCGAAAATTATCCTCTCATTTCCAGTCGTTCCTTTTTTAGAGCAAGCATAAAACAATTGAGAAATTGCAATCTTAAGATTGACATGTTGATTTAACATTTTTTCGTAATTGAACCTTCAATGACTATACAAATTTATTGTGAAAATCATCACAAAAAAAGATAAAGATAAAATACAAAGCTCTTACAGGGGAGGTCGAATGTTATATGCAAAGCCATAAGAAACAAGAGAGAACTCTTATCATCGTCTGTGTCGTCGTGGCCATTGTGATGCTTTATGCGTTTATTAGAAGTTTCATTCGTTATTCGCATTATTTCTCGTGAGAAAATTTATGAATAGAGGGGTTGATATACCATGAACATACTGTCATCGATGGATCCTGTACTGCTGAGTCGTATACTTACTGAAGTTACGCTCTTTGTACATATTATTTTCGCATCCTATGGCGTTGGCGTTCCGCTTATGATTTTGCTCGCAGAGTGGAGAGGGGTTCGTACCAATGATCAACATTACGTTCTGCTTGCGCGCCGCTGGGCACGCGGTTTTGTAATCTCCGTCGCGATCGGCGTCGTTACCGGGACATCTATAGGTCTTCAGCTTAGCTTACTGTGGCCGACATTTATGCGCGTCGCAGGTCGCGCCATCGCGCTCCCGCTGTTTATGGAGACATTTGCTTTCTTTGCCGAAGCTATATTTTTAGGAATGTATTTGTATACATGGGAACGATTCAAAAATAAATATACGCACTTGCTGCTGTTGATTCCCGTTGCACTAGGCTCTTCTGCCTCTGCGTTTTTCATCACAACTGTCAATGCGTTTATGAATTATCCTCAAGGCTTCACGCTTCAAAATGGGGTATTCACGAATGTACAGCCGTTTAAAGCCATGTTTAACCCGGCAACCCCAACGAAAGTAGCACACGTCTTAGCGTCGTCCTATACAGTTAGCGCAGCATTGCTCACTTGTATTGCAGCCTACAACATCCTTAAAGGCCGCAAGCATGTCTATTACAAAAAAGCGCTGAAACTTACGGCGATTTCTGCGTTTGTGTTTGCTGTCATTACAGCGATTATTGGCGACTTCTCAGGTAAATATTTAGCGCAGTATCAGCCGGCCAAACTAGCGGCAGCAGAGTGGCATTTTGAGACGATGCGCCAAGCCCCCTTTGTATTTGGAGGTGTGCTTGGTGAGAATAATGAAATTAAATACGGAATTAAAATTCCATATGCATTAAGTATTTTGGCAGGCAATTCGCCAAATTACGAAGTGATTGGTCTTGACCGGATTCCCGATGATGAAGAACCGCCGCTGTATATTCACTATTTATTTGACCTAAAAGTATCCACGGGTGTGCTGCTTGTTATCATTCCGCTTCTATATATGCTGCGCAAGAAATTGCCGGGGAAGAAGCATTATCCTAAATGGCTGCTTGTTTTGCTCGTTGCTCTTGCTCCGCTTGCGATGACTGCTTATGAGCTTGGGTGGATTTTCTCAGAAGTAGGCAGACAGCCGTGGATTTTGGTCGGTTACATGAAAGTAGAAGAAGCGGCGACGACATCAACCAATGTAGGCTCTATGCTCGTTCTATTCATTATTTTGTATTTGGTGCTGTGTATTTCTTGTATTCGCGTGCTCAGCAAACTGTTTAGAAATAGAAGCGCTGAGGAAGAAATGCAAGAACGCGGAATGGAAGGAGGGGATCATATATGAGTTACGCAGATGTAGGGATTACAATTTTATGGACGTTTCTCTTCGGATATATCATCGTTGCATCAATCGATTTTGGTGCCGGATTTTTTAGCTACTATAGTGTAGTTACAGGTCATCAAAATGTGATACACAACATCGTACAACGTTACTTATCTCCAGTCTGGGAAGTGACCAACGTGTTTCTTGTATTTTTCTACGTTGGCTTGGTTGGATTTTTCCCGGATGCGGCTTACTATTACGGTACTGCGCTTCTCGTATTGGGGAGTGTGGCTATCGTGCTGTTAGCGATTCGGGGTGCTTATTATGCCTTTAATACATATGGCAGCAGCACGAAGGAAAGAAGCAAAGTATATATGGCATTGTACGGGGCGACAGGACTTTTGATACCGGCTGGGCTGTCTACCATCCTTGCGATTTCTGAGGGAGGCATTATTGAAGAGGCAGGCGGACGTGTCTTATTTGATTGGAGAGAGTTTTTTACGAATCCGTATACATGGTCCGTTATTATTTTGGCGATTGTTAGTGTACTGTACATTTCTGCGATGTTCCTCGCTTACTACGCGAAAAAAGCAAGGGATCAAGGCGCATTTAAAATCCTTCGCGGGTATGCTTTATTTTGGAGTGGACCGACGATTCTGGCATCACTGTTTGCGTTCTTTCAAATATACAAACAAAATCCTGAACACTTTATGGCGATGATTGATAACTCGTGGATGTTTGTCGCTTCCTTGCTGTTCTTCCTTGTTGCTGTGTATTTCATGGTTAAAGGAGAAAACCTGGGTCTTGGCTTTATAGCGGTTATGCTGCAGTTTGGCTTCGCTTGGTTCGGGTATGGACGGTCGCATTTGCCTTACATTTTGTATCCATACATCAACATACATGAGAGCATTACGAACGAATCGACGGCTATTGCGCTCATTATTGTTTTTGCTGCGGGGCTGCTCGTCGTTATCCCTTCGATTGTACTCATCATGAGGCTGTTCTTGTTCAATGCCAAGTATGTGAGCGGTCAATCTCCTAAGAAAGGATGATGCGAAATGGAACAATATATTACGGTTTTTATAGCACCGCCGCTCGTCGTTGTAGCTACCATCGTGTTCTTGTTCATATACGCCGCCAAATATAAGAACCCGAAGGACGATAAGTAAAAAAAGTGCCTCCGCTGAAGTAGCGGGGGCACTTATATTATTCGGACACAGCCATTGACCTTTTTTTTCTTATTATTGCTATCATGAGCCGTCCTATTATATGCTATAATACATATTTGGCAGAGATTATGGAAAAAGGATGGTAATGTGAATGATCAGTACAAGTGGAGTAACGCTTCGTTATGGGAAGCGAGCCCTCTTTGAAGATGTTAATATAAAATTTACGCCTGGTAATTGCTACGGACTTATCGGTGCGAATGGAGCGGGGAAATCCACATTTCTAAAGATTTTGTCTGGGGAAATTGAACCGAACTCTGGTGAAGTGCACATGACACCAGGTGAACGAATGGCTGTCTTGAAACAGAACCATTTCGAATATGATGAATTTAATGTGCTGGAAACTGTAATTATGGGTCATACAAGACTCTATGAAATTATGAAAGAGAAAGATGCACTGTATGCGAAAGCGGATTTTTCAGAAGAAGATGGAATTCGCGCAGGGGAGCTTGAAGGTGAATTCGCCGAGCTAGACGGATGGAACGCAGAGTCTGATGCCGCTGCCCTCCTCATTGGACTTGGTATTCCACGCGAGCTTCATGATAAGAAAATGGCGGAGCTGAGCGGTAACGAGAAAGTACGCGTTTTGCTGGCACAAGCTTTATTCGGCAATCCTAATAATTTGCTGCTCGATGAGCCTACGAACCATTTGGACATTGAATCCATTTCATGGCTTGAGAACTTCCTCATGGACTATGAGGGCACGGTTATTGTCGTATCTCACGACCGTCACTTCTTAAATAAAGTATGTACACACATTGCAGATATCGACTACGGTAAAATTCAATTGTACGTTGGTAACTACGATTTCTGGTATGAATCAAGCCAGCTCGCACTCAAACTTGCGAGAGAGCAAAACAAGAAGAAAGAAGAGAAAATTAAAGAGCTGCAAACGTTCATTCAGCGCTTCTCTGCGAATGCTTCGAAATCGAAGCAAGCGACTTCTCGTAAGAAGCAGCTTGATAAAATTACGCTTGAGGACATTCGTCCATCCAATCGTAAATATCCGTTCATTAACTTTAAGTCTGAGCGGGAAGCGGGTAAACAGCTTCTTACCATTCAAGGGCTCACGAAGACTGTTGATGGCGAGAAAGTACTTGATAATGTTAGCTTTGTTGTAAATAAAGGAGACAAAATTGCCTTTGTAGGGCCTAACGGTCTGCCGAAAACGACATTGTTCCAAGTACTGATGAATGAACTGGAACCAGACAGCGGTGAATATAGCTGGGGTGTAACGACATCACAAGCTTATTTCCCGAAAGACAACTCAGAATATTTCGATGGCGTTGATCTGAGTCTAGTTGATTGGCTTCGTCAATATTCCCATGATCAAGATGAGACATTCCTCCGTGGTTTCCTTGGACGTATGCTGTTCTCAGGTGAAGAAGCACTGAAGAAAGCAAGTGTTCTGTCCGGGGGAGAGAAGGTTCGTTGTATGCTCGCGAAAATGATGCTGAGCGGAGCGAACGTGCTTCTGTTTGATGAGCCTACGAACCATTTGGATTTGGAATCGATCACTGCGCTCAATAATGGGCTAATCGATTTCGATGGTACGATTTTGTTCACATCTCATGACCATCAGTTCATCCAAACGATTGCCAACCGGATTATTGAAATTACACCAAGCGGTATTATTGATCGTGTAATGAGCTATGATGAATATTTGGAAAGTGAAGAGATTAAAAAGCTGCGTGAAGAAATGTATCCTGAAGAAGTATAAGGATCATCCACTCGCCGCTTCTTACTCATAAACAAAGAATGCTGTTTTCCTTTTTGACGAAAGGTAAGCAGCATTCTTTGTTTTTAAGAGCCTCCAGTACGGCGGCGTTGGTTGTTTGGTTTTTTCGTGTTTTGACTTGTCAGCTTTTTCGCAGAGCCTAATTGGTTCTGGCCAGGCCTGGGTGATCCCGTATTTTGCTTTTTCTGCTCAAGCTTTTGGCGTATAGCATCGGCTAAGCTAATTTTACGAGAGTCCTGTTCTTCCGTCATGGTTTCATCCTCCTTGAAGGTTATGCATTCACATTGTATCCGTTTTTAAATGCTCGTACAAGGGAAACAATGTAAAGGATAACGACTCGTACTTTGACCGCGGGCAACACTGTTTCTCTAGACCCACACCGATTTCTTTTGATAAGATAGCAAAGTCAATTTTTTACCTCATTTGGAGGAGAAACAACTGGGGGTGTCACAGGTTTGGTGGATGTATACGAAAATATAAAAAAAGGGGAACGAGGCGCCTGGGTCAGTATAGCGGCATACTTGTTGTTGTCTGCCTTTAAGCTGGCAAGCGGATATTTTTATCATTCAGACGGGCTGCTGGCTGATGGATTCAATAACCTGACAGATATTGTCGCATCTGTCGCTGTACTTATTGGACTTCGTATATCGCAAAAGCCTCCCGATTCCGATCACACATACGGTCATTTTCGTGCTGAGACAGTCGCTGCACTGGTAGCGTCATTTATAATGGCAATGGTAGGGATTCAGGTCGTTATTCAAGCCATTGAGTCACTTTTCACTGGAAAGGAAACGATACCGAGCTTACTTTCAGCAGGCATCGCCGTCATTTGTGCAGTCTCGATGCTGGCTGTCTATGCATACAATCTGAGATTGGCGAAACATATTAATAATCAAGCATTAATGGCTGCGGCAAAAGATAACCTGTCTGACGCTCTTGTAAGTATTGCAGCAGCTGTCGGTATTGTAGGAGCACAGTTCGGATTGCCATGGCTCGACGGCGTCGCGGCAGTTGGCGTAGGATTGCTTATTTGTAAAACGGCTTGGGATATTTTTCGCGATTCGACCCATAGACTTACAGACGGATTTGACGAGAACCAGCTCACCGATCTTCGAACGACTATAGCCCGGACGAAAGGCGTTGAAGGAATCAGGGATGTCAAAGCTAGAGTTCACGGCAATCACGTGCTTGTGGATGTTGTCATTGAAGTAAATCCTGAACTGACTGTCATTGAAGGACATGAGATCAGTGATAAAATAGAGGAGCGAATGAAAAAAGCGCATAATATTATGCACGTGCATGTACATGTGGAACCTAAACAGTAAAAGTGCATAACATAGTTAACGATCCCCCATCTACGAACGGCTTATAGTTGGGGGATTATTCATTTTGATGAGGGGGAATACTGAGATGGACTTAAGATATCCCGTAGGTCAGTTTACATTTGACGGAGAGATTACGAGTACTCAAATTGAAAGCTGGATACAAGAAATTGAAGAGGCGCCGCGTATTTTAAGAGAAACAGTAAAGGACTTACAGGACGAACAGTTAGATACTCCTTATCGACCAGGGGGATGGAGCCGTATATGGAAGATCGATGGGCAGAACTTCCTGATTCTAAGTTGCCAGTTGAGGTTTCTCTGAAGCTTTTAGAAGCATTACATACCAGATGGGTAAGTCTGCTGCGGAGTTTAAGTGAAGCTGACCTCTCGAAGACATTTTTCCATCCGCAATCAGGGGAAGTTTCTGTTGGCTTAAATATAGGTATCTACGCATGGCACTGCAGACATCATATTGCTCATATTACATCTTTATGCAATAGACAAGGTTGGTAGGTTGCTTTCATGTATATTTGTACTATACTTTAGTGTGTATTCATAATTTGGTTTTTATATATGCATTCATGGTTAAAGCATAAAGGAGATGTATTAGTATGGAGTCCATACTCGTGAAGGAATACCGGGGCGGCACACTAGAATGTGCCCATATGGGTCATATCAGTATAGTCGGTGAGGACGGTAATATTGTATCTTCAGCAGGCGACCCGCATTTTGTCGCCTTTACTCGTTCATCAGCTAAACCTTTTCAAGCGATCCCTGGTATTCGCGGCGGCATCATTGAGCATTACGGACTGTCAGATCAGGAAGTGGCAATCATGGCTGCATCTCACGCTGCTGAGCCTTATCATATTGAGACATTAGAAAGCATTATGGCTAAGACGGGGCTAGAAGAGAACGGAATGATTTGTGCTCCAAGTTATCCATTAAATGAATCTGCGAGAGAGTCAGTTATTCGTGCTCAAGGCTCAAAGCGGCGTGTATTCCACAATTGTGCCGGTAAGCATTTAGGGGTGCTTGCATACAGCAAAATGAAAGGATACTCGCTTCATGATTATGCGGGTAAAGATCATCAAGTACAGCAAGAGATATTGGAAGTGCTTGCTGAAATGAGCGAACTTCAAGTGGATCAAATTGGGCTCGGGACGGATGGTTGCGGATTTCCTGTGTTTGCCCTCCCATTGTCTGCGCTGGCTACAGCTTATATGAAACTGGCTTGTCCTGATCTGATCGAAGACGATGCAACAAGAAATGCTGTTGTCCGGATTACGAATGCGATGAATCGTTATCCTGAGCTGGTCGGTGGAAATGGAAGAGTAGATACCGTTCTGCTTCATGATCACAATATTGTAGCTAAGGGAGGATTTAAAGGCGTCTTCTGTCTTGGTCTGCGCAAAGAAAGACTTGGGATTGCCTTTAAAGTGCTGGACGGTTCTGAGGAAGAATGGGGCTGGATCGTACAAGCAATCCTGGGACAAATCGGATACGAGCATAAAGAGACGATTGAACGTGTGCGTGCGCAATTTACAAATCGAATTGTAAACGATGCTGGACTTGAGGTGGGCCACGCCGAGACTGTTTTCAAACTTGTATAACTTGCACAATAATAAAGTCCATCATGCTAAAGGAAATCGATTCCTTAGAACGATGGACTTCTTAGTATTCATCAATGAGTCATTTGATTAGGCTCCCCGCAGTTTGCCAAGCTCAGTAGCGATAGCTTCCACTTCGGAAATACTCAAATTTGGTTTGCTCATTACGAGTTCGTACACATCACGAATATCATCATAATGGTTGACCGAAAATGCTGAAGGCTGCATGGCAGCACCTGAAGCCATTCTAAGTTTCGTTTTAATTTCTTCAATCATATATTCCACATTTTCCTGGTTTTTTTGAGATAAATCCATTTACGTTTCATCCTTTCTTACGCTTTCTTTCACGAAAGAGCTGTATGTATTGTATCATGATTGTACCTTTGACAACCATTTTTTTTGCGGGATCAGGGTCCGTTGGGTTAGAATGAAGTGAATAGAAATTAACAGGAAAAAGGATGGTTGCAGTGAATGGCAATTCAAAACCTCTTTTCATTACCGGATGGAGCTGGACGCCGCAAAATGGCAGGGGAAGAGCTAACTGCTTTTTTTGAGCATATTCATGGGCATGTTCCGCTCGAATTGATCACCTTTGTATGCATTGGAACGGATCGGTCCACTGGAGATGCCTTAGGTCCGCTAGTCGGCTCGAGACTTCGCTCTTATGGGTTTATGAATGTCATTGGCACTCTTGAACAGCCGTGTGATGCAAATAATTTGAAACAGCAGCTAGAAACGATACCAGACGATCACACGGTCATTGCTGTTGATGCCTGTCTTGGCCAGCCAGGTACGGTGGGCTCATTCATAGTATCGAATAACCCTCTAATACCTGCGCAATCGGTTGGAACAGATTTACCTGCAGTAGGAAATTACAGCATTGCAGCTGTTGTAAATGTTTACGGACCTAAACCGTATTGGACATTACAAATGACATCTTTATATCAGGTCATGCAGATGGCAGATCAAATTGCCGAAGCCGCTGCGAAAGCGTTTGCTCTCATTCAAGTTTCATAGATGGTTGTTAATAGTTCATAGTTTGCACAGAAAGAAGGATTTGTGGGTGGAAAAGGTTAATGTGGACGGATATACAATCAGTTATTCTGATCAAGGCGCAGGAGAAGCGGCTGTGCTGCTGCATGGATTTTGCGGCAGTTCTGCTTATTGGAATGATATTGTTCCGCTGCTTTCAAGTCATTACCGGCTCATTGTTCCAGATTTACGGGGTCATGGACGGTCAGATGCGCCTATGGGACCTTATTCAATTGATCAGATGGCAGATGATATTGTGAAGCTGCTGGATCATCTTCAAATTTCTAAGGCGACTGTATTTGGTCACTCTCTAGGGGGCTATATTTCGCTATCTTTGGCTGAGCGGTATCCATTAAGAATGAAAGGATTCTCCCTTGTTCACTCTACCGCTTATCCTGATAGTGAAGAAGCGAAGAAGAAACGACTTCAGGCGGTTTCCAGCATTCAAGCTCACGGTATCGCAGATTTTGTAGATGGGTTGATTCCTGGGTTGTTTGCAGCAGACAATGTAAAGCTTATGCCAGAAAAGATTATGCGAGCCAAAGAAATCGGATACCACACACCGCCTCAAGGAGCGATTGGCGCTTCGCTTGCGATGCATGATCGTCCAGACCGAAGAGACGTCATTGCGAATTCAGAGCTGCCTGTGCTGCTTGTTGCTGGTGAGAAAGATGGCGTTGTTCCGCATGAGAAGACGTTTACGGCATCGAAATCAAATATTATTCAGTCTATTATCCCAGGTGCAGGTCATATGAGTATGATGGAGAAGCCGCAGCAGCTTGCGAACGTTATGCACTCTTTTCTAGAAAGGATTACCCGCTTATGAGCTATCGCAGAGACTATTTAATCCGTATGTTTGAGGATATGACAACGATGGTTGCGAAAGTCTTCGGACTAAAGCAAGAACAGAAATATATTGAAGCGATTTGGGAATTGGATGATCTCATGCGTAAGTTTTTCGGCTTAAACTCCAAATTAATCAACTCTTTGCCTCCAGAAGATATTATTGAAATGCTTCGTGTTGGCGGAGTGGTTGAAGTGGATAAGCTGCAGACCTTAGCAAGGCTCTTAAAGGAAGAGGCGGATGTCTTTTTAGCTAAGAATGAACTGGACGAAGGGATTGTTCGGCTTATGAAGTCGCTTCATCTATATTTGTATGCGGCGCTTCATGGAGCAGATCTTGAACTGCAAGATCTCCCGCAGCAAATTGCTGAACTTAAGGAGCGGCTAAAAGGCTATGAACTGCCTGTAAAGAGTGAAAAGTTAGTGCTCCAATATGAAGAACAACAAGGTCATTTTGATTTGGCAGAAAATGCACTATATCGATTACTAGATCGTCATGCTGCTTCGCCGGCAGAAGCTATCGCCTTCTACGAAAGATTACTTCAGTACTCGGATGAGCAATTGGAGCAAGGCGGTCTTCCTCGTGATGAGGTGGAAGAAGGAAGAAATGCGATGCTGCAAAGACAATAATGCAAAGAAGCTTAGAACCTATTTTCAAGGATCTAAGCTTCTTGTTTTGAGGAAGTGTTATTCACCCTGCAGTTTTATTAATAAATCAGAATGTGCTATTGTTACGATTGAAACATAAAAGTTCATGTAGAAAGTAGGCTGTACAATCATGGAATCACTGCGGAAACTCATTCGTCTCATGGTGGAAGAGCGCTCGCTTATTACAGCGACACTTAGCCAATTGCGCAAGCGTGACGGAGATTCCTTCACTAAAGTGCTTATCAAACCAGTCGAGTTAAAAAATAAACTTCATTATCAATTGGAGTATCACTATGCCAATAAAGTGACGCACGAGAACATTGCTCCAGAACAGCTCGAAGCGCAGTTAATGAGCTTATTCGAGACAACCTTCCGTCAAGCGCTGTTCTGTACTGTGAATGCTGACTATCAGGTGCTCATTAGTAAAAAATATAAGGTTTCTATTCTGACGAAGTCTCCTACGAAGATGGCCGTTAATCTCGCTCACAATCGTAAAAAGCAGTACGTACTCGAAGAAGGAGTTCCTGTTCCTTTTCTCATTGAGCTTGGCATTATGAATGCAGAGGGCAAAGTGCTCGCGAAAAAATTTGATAAATTCAAACAGATCAATCGTTTCTTGGAAATGGTTCAAGATGTGCTTCCTCACCTTCCTCAAGATAGACCGATTACAATTCTCGATTTCGGCTGCGGAAAATCATACCTTACATTCGCACTTTATCACTATTTGGCGATCCAGCAAGGCAGAGAGTTGAATGTTGTCGGATTGGATCTTAAGGCGGATGTGATCGAACGCTGCAGTTTGCTGGCGAAAAAACTGAAGTACGATCATTTGCGCTTTCTTGTCGGTGACATTGCAGAATATAACGAAGTAGATCAAGTCGATATGGTTGTCACGCTCCATGCGTGCGATATCGCAACAGATGCTGCGCTTGAGAAGGCGATTCGGTGGAATGCGGGTGTTATTTTATCCGTACCTTGCTGTCAGCATGAGCTGTATTCGCAAATCGAAAGCTCAGTGCTCGATCCGCTGCTGTCTCACGGCATATTGAAGGAACGGTTCTCTTCGCTGGCCACCGATGCAGTTCGGGCTAAGATACTCGATATTCTCGGTTATAAAACACAGCTTCTAGAGTTTATTGATATTGAGCACACCCCGAAAAACATTATGATCCGTGCCGTAAAATCACCGGCAGGAGATGCCCAATCGTTGTGGAAAGAATATACGGCATTTCGTGATTTCCTAAATATATCTCCGTATTTGGAGCGTGCAGTCGGCGATTTACTGGTATTGGCGACGGGGCATTTCATCTAAATAGTATGAATGCATCTAATGAGGTCAACACTGGCTGTTGACCTCATTTTTTTCTATATTTGACGGGAGGGCCCTGAATGGCTGTATTTGTTTTGCTATTAGAAGCTATTGCGGTATGTCTGTTCACAGGCTTGTTTTTCAATCGGGATATGTACTCGCTATTATTTGTGTGCAGCAGTACAGCTATTGTTATGCTTCTCCCCTATATCATTCAAAGCTCCAAACGTCGTCGTCATTTACGACTTACCCTTGGTTTCTCTGGCCCCTATAAGTGGGATCGAGTAATGCTGTTTCTGCCTTGGCTCATCGCTCTCGTCTATGGTTTTCATTTAGCAGTCTCACCTTTATCGATACAAGGTACATTAAACGAACTGCTCCGTTGGTCGTGGATTGGTCTTATTTTATGGATGGCGTACATGACTTCTTATCTGGGCAAAGGAAGACAATTGCTTCTAATAGGCTGGCACATGATGGGCGCGGTTTTGGCAGTTAGCTCTATCCTTTCGATTTACGGAATCATATCTTTGCCTCATTCTATTATGAGGACTGGACAGGCAGAGATCGCTTCACATGGGGCGAGACTTGCCGGATTGTTGCAATATCCGAACACTTTCGCTGTCATTATGGGAGTGTTCACGTTAGAACGATTATTCGCTTCTGCATCAACATATAAGTCTCACACTCCTTCCTCTACCATGTTCATTTCCGCTCTTCCGCTGTTTCCTTATATCGTACTTCTCCTTCTAACGGAATCGCGCGGCGCGTGGCTTTCCACTTTGATTGGTTTATTGGTCGGCGCAGTGCTGTTAAATAAGGATGAGCGAAAATCGTTTCTTATAATATGCTCCACCTCTGTATTTGGAGCAGTCATGATCTATTTGCAGCTAAGTTCAGTGGAGCTTGCTCCGGAGAGCTTCGTTGGTATGCTGTGGTTTTGCTTTATATGGGTGTTGTCTATTTTATTGACACTCGGTCTACTTAAGCTCGGATCAGGGAGATCGCTCATTTTTCGCTATCTATCTTACGCAGCTTCTGTAATTATGTTAATTCTGGGCGGGGGCAGTATATTTTTTCATGTCAAATCAAGGTTAACCGAGCATTTTAGCACCATATCAGCACGGACTTTAATTTTCCATGATGCACTTGCTTTGTTTAATCGGTATCCATGGCTTGGACAAGGCGGAGAGACGTGGCGTTTGAGCATGCGTGAGGTTCAAGAACAACCCTATGTGGGCAGCGAAGTTCATAGCGGATATTTAGATATGCTGCTGAATTTAGGTGTTGTTGGGCTTGGACTTATGATCTTTATGCTGTTTCTAATGAGTTACCGCTTATTGCGCGCAAGAAGTGTAATGACAGGTTGCTGCGCAGTTTTGATTACTCATAGTGCCGTGGATTTTGACATGAGCTATGGATTGACGTGGCTGCTATTCATTTGGATAACCGTTCTAGGTGTCCCTTCTTCACCTATTAAACGTGCTGATGAGGGTGTGATGTGGCACTGGACATTGAGGAATGATCGGATCACGCTGCAGCGTGTCATGATGGGTATGGCAATCGTAGTTCTCTTAGGCATTACGGTTCAATCGTTACGTCTAAACATGGGTGAACATTGGTACATTAAGTCGTTGCAAGCTTCTGCCTCGAAGCAATCACAGTCTTTATTAGAAAGGTCATTGCGCTGGAATCCGTACGACGCGAATCCGCGAATTGTACTATCCCAAGATGTAAACCCGAAGGAAGCAGTCACCTTACTGAAAGAAGGCTTGTCCTTTAATCCTGAGCACCCTGATCTTTGGTGGCAATTGGCAAGAGCATACGCACAAGCAGGAGAGAACTCTCTCGTTATTTCCGCAGTAGATACTGCGCTTCGGCTCGATCGTTTTAACACAAATAAGCAAGCGGAAGCTTTAACTTTGCTTTTAGATATTGGTATTAAACAATATATCGAAGGGGATGGACCTGGGGCGCACGCGACTGTCATGGCTGGAATTGAGAAATACAATCAATATAAAAGTTTAACCCAGCTAACATCCAAAACCATTCACCTTCGTAACGACCGAGAGTTCTATTTGACGAAGGAAGCTGACGACACAGGGCATAGATTAGAACGGTTCGCACGCCAGCTGTCCTTCCAAACGAAGTGAGCGTTAGGCATATTTATCCACCGAAGGCATCTCGAAACGCTTGAGATAACTCTGTCCGATCGATTTTCCACAGTTCTGCTAATTCGGAGCTCACATCCGTATGCCACCAATCCGCTAATTTCTTCCGATTGCTCTGGTTCTCTACGATCCAAAGCAAGTTATTGATGACTTTTTTGAAGTATAATTCCTCCCCTTGTTTAAAAAGTTCAGGAGCAATATACACTTTGAGCCGCTTGACGGTGCGATACAGCTCTTTGCTGCATGCGCGGCGGATTTTACGGGGAGACGGAAGTGAAGATTGATGCTTTTCGTTTATTTTGTTCATCGAAAATGGCCACTCCTCTCTCATTTCTTCATAACATATGCGGATACAAAGGGAAGGGGTACTATAATCGAATCGCTTCAATGCGGATGCTGTTAAGTAGAAGTCATCATTCGGCGTATGTTAGAATAGTGTTATGGATAAGCCTGTAACAAAAAGTGAAAGAAAGAGGGTTTGGAGTGGATTTTATATCAAATGTCATTGGCCAGTTGTTTGATTGGATTCAAAGTTTAGGATATTTCGGGATTATGCTTGGACTAATGGTGGAAGTCATTCCAAGTGAAATCGTGCTTGCATATGGCGGATTCCTTGTGGCTCAAGGCAAAATCAATTTTGCCTTAGCGATATTGTTTGGTGTGGTAGGAGGCGTCATTGCACAACTGTTTATTTATTGGATTGGCAGATATGGCGGACGGCCTTTTTTGGAAAAGTACGGTAAGTATATCCTTATTCAAAAGAAACATATTGATCATGCCGAGGAATGGTTCCGTAAATACGGTACAGGTGTTATTTTCACAGCTCGTTTTATTCCCGTTGTTCGTCATGCAATTTCCATTCCAGCAGGCATATCTAAAATGCCAGTAGGACGATTTACTATTCTTACAACGCTTGCGATTATACCTTGGTCCATCCTTTTTGTGTATTTAGGCAAGGTGCTTGGCGATCGTTGGGAGCACGTGGATGAATATGCATCTAAATATACTGGACCTATCTTGCTCGTAGCGCTTGCGCTTCTTATCGTCTATTTTCTAATAAAATGGTTCGTTTCGAAGAAAAAGAAAGGGGATGCATAAATGACTTCTCAGCTGAGAATAGAAACATTTTGCCTCGGTCCCGTTCAGACAAATGCTTACCTGATTAGAGGTGAGGATGACAATAAAGCAATTATTATCGATCCAGGAATGAATCCTGAAGCGTTAATTCGCAGGATAGAGAACTTAGAAATTGAAGCGATCTTGCTGACTCATGCTCATTTCGATCATATTGGCGGCGTGGATCAAATTCGTAAATTAAAGGGCTGCCCTGTATATATTCATCCGTTAGAAGCAGATTGGCTTACTTCTGCGAAGCTGAATAGATCAGCCCATTGGGCTCCTCAAATCGAGCCTATTGAGACGGACCCTGCGGAGTACGATCTGGCTGAAGGGCAGACGTTACAATTTGTCGGCCATTCTTTCAAGGTGTTCCATACCCCAGGACACTCTCCGGGCAGCGTAAGCTTCTTGTGCGGAAACGATTTATTTTCGGGAGACGTATTGTTTCGTTTAAGTGTAGGACGTACTGATTTGCCTGGAGGAAGGGAAGCGGATTTATACAATTCGATTCAAAGTAAGCTGTACACCTTCAAAGATGAGGTTAAAGTATATCCTGGCCATGGCCCAGCAACGACGATCGGGTATGAAAAGGTACATAATCCGTTTGTTCACATCTAATATATTTACAAAATTTTCATAAAATCTATAGACGACCCCTAAAGATTTTGTTAAAATATTTTCAATTGAATGAACATTGTTGCGAAGAACGCAAGCTGAGGATGATTCCCGGTTTGCGTTTTTTTTTCTTTGTTCGCTAATTAGAGGGGGATACGGAGTTGAATGAGCGGTTTTCAGACCATTCAGATGAGAGTTCGATAGGACAACTAGAAGGGATGGTGTCTCATCATGATGATGTGTGCTCGAATCCATACATCAAGCTGTCAACATGGGATCATGTGTTCAAAATAAACGGCGAAATTAAACAGTATTGGTTCTATAAATTGGAAGAGTATCGTAAATAGTATAAATTATGTTTTATGCAGCTGCTCCAGCTAATTCCATATTAAATTTACCTTTCCATAGACATCACTATCTTTTTTTAGTAGAGTATATAAATAAATGAATATATAACACAGCCAGGGAGGTAGACGATGCTACGTTTAGGTGAGAAAGTGGTCATTGTAAATGACACCTTTGAGCAGAATCTTCCTGTTGGAGAGTATGGATATATTATTGCCTACGACCGTAATCCGGATAATGCGTTTGATTATGTTATTCGTGCACCGAAGGTCAATCGGAACTTTTTCGTACCAGCTTCTGATATCGACTTGGAAGAAAGTCTGTTAAAGCAAGAAGCTGAGAGAATCGAGCGAGAAGCACTAATTGATTATGCACTTGCTACACATAATGAGGAGCTGTTCAGACATGTGATGAACGGTTTGGCGCAGAATACAGATGAGGAAGAGGCGGACTCAACGGAAGTTATGTCTCAGGACGAATTTATAAAACAAGTAAATCTTCGTGCTTGGATTTAAAGAGAGTCGGCAGATGCCGACTCTCTTCTTTTGTATTCTAAAACGTTCATTTCCTTCCTGTGGATTGAATTGTCCACCTTTCTACAATATAATTAAAAAATATTATCAGGAACTAAATGAATGTGACCTGGAGGAACGAAAAAAGATGACGATTCATGTAAAAGATGTCGAACATGTAGCGAAGCTCGCTAGGTTAAATCTAAATGCTGAGGAAGAGCAGATGTTTACTGAGCAGCTTAATGCCATTTTACAATATGCAGAAAAGCTAAATGAATTAAATACGGATGATGTCGAGCCGACAACTCATGTTCTGCATCTAAGCAATGTGATGCGTGAAGATGAGGTGCGGGATAGTCTGCCGATCGAGAAAGTTCTCTTGAACGCGCCGGATGAAGAGGACGGCCAAATTAAAGTGCCTGCAGTATTGGAATAGGGATCGCTTAGAAGGGAGGAACAGACATTGACGCTGTTTGATTTGCGTTTACAAGAAATACATAACAAACTCCGCAGCAAGGAGTTATCCGTTTCCGATTTGGTGGATGAGGCTTTCGGTAAGATTAACGAGAGAGAAGATCGTGTGAAAGCTTACCTTACTTTAGATGAGGAGCAAGCTCGCAGCACAGCGAAGAAATTAGATGATAAGCTTGCGTCTAATGAACCGAAAGGCTTGTTGTTCGGTCTTCCTGCTGGAATTAAGGATAACATTGTAACAGAAGGCCTTCGTACAACGTGTGCCAGCCAGTTTTTATCCAATTATAACCCGATTTATGATGCAACTGTAGTCACCAAATTAAAGCAAGCTGAGAGCGTGACGATTGGAAAGCTTAATATGGATGAGTTCGCAATGGGCGGTTCTACGGAGAACTCTAGCTTCTACCCAACTCGTAACCCTTGGAATTTGGACTATGTACCAGGCGGATCGAGCGGCGGTTCGGCCGCTGCAGTCGCTGCGGGTGAAGCATACTTCACGCTTGGTTCGGATACTGGGGGCTCTATTCGTCAGCCGGCTTCGTATTGCGGAGTCGTAGGTTTAAAACCAACGTATGGTCTCGTATCACGTTTTGGTCTCGTTGCTTTTGCTTCGTCACTTGATCAAATCGGACCGATTACGAAAAATGTCGAGGATGCCGCATATGTTCTGCAAGCAATCGCTGGGTATGACAAGATGGACTCCACTTCGGCGAATATAGAAATACCTGATTATATCAGCGCTTTAACTGGTGACATTCGCGGCCTGCGAATCGCTGTCCCTAAAGAATATATGGGCGAGGGCGTAGACCCAGCAGTGAAGGAGTCTGTAATGGCTTCACTTCGTGTGCTCGAAAGCTTAGGTGCTGAATGGGAGGAAGTATCACTTCCTCATACTGAATATGCGGTTGCTGCTTATTACTTGCTTGCTTCTTCTGAAGCTTCTTCTAACTTGGCGCGCTTCGACGGAGTTCGTTACGGCGTACGCGCGGATAACCCAGATAACCTGCTTGACTTGTATCATAAGTCGCGCAGCCAAGGGTTTGGTTCTGAAGTGAAGCGCCGTATTATGCTTGGAACCTATGCTTTGTCATCGGGATATTACGATGCCTACTATTTAAAAGCGCAAAAAGTAAGAACACTTATCAAACGTGACTTTGATGAAGTGTTTGCGAAATATGACATCATCGTAGGTCCAACTGCACCGACGACAGCTTTCCGAATCGGTTCACAAGTGGACAATCCATTGACGATGTATTTGAACGATATTTTGACGATCCCGGTTAGCCTTGCGGGTGTGCCTGCACTTAGTGTCCCATGCGGTTTCGCAGAAGGTCTGCCTGTAGGTCTGCAAATTATAGGCAAACCTTTTGACGAATCAACGATTTTACGTGTCGCTCATGCATTTGAAGCAAATACCGAACATCATAAGCAGCGTCCAAACCTGTAATCACCGCAAGTTAACGGGTTTTCTTGCACAATGTTCTAGGAGGGAAATTCATGTCAACATCTAAATACGAAACGGTGATCGGGCTGGAAGTTCACGTGGAGCTGCATACGAAATCGAAAATTTTCTGCGGCTGCTCAACTGAATTTGGAGCACCTGCGAATACACATACTTGTCCGATCTGTTTAGGCCATCCTGGCGTTCTGCCGGTGCTGAACCGTCAAGCCGTGGAATACGCTATGAAAGCAGCGATGGCGCTTAATTGTACGATTGCGGATGTCAGCAAATTTGACCGCAAAAACTATTTCTACCCAGACTCGCCAAAAGCTTATCAAATTTCACAATACGACAAGCCGATTGGTGAGAACGGCTGGATTGATATTGAAGTCGATGGTAAAACGAAACGCATTGGCATTACCCGCCTTCATCTTGAAGAAGATGCAGGAAAATTGACGCACGTTGACGGCGGATACGCGTCGCTTGTCGATTTTAACCGTGTTGGTACGCCGCTTGTGGAGATCGTGTCCGAACCTGATATCTCCTCTCCAGAGGAAGCAAGAGCTTATTTGGAGAAACTGCGGGCCATTATGCAATACTGTGAAGTATCTGACGTGAAGATGGAGGAAGGCTCGCTTCGCTGTGACGCCAACATCAGTTTACGTCCATATGGTCAGAAGGAGTTAGGTACGAAGGCCGAGCTTAAAAACATGAACTCCTTCCGCGGTGTACAGCGCGGACTCGAATATGAACAGCTTCGTCAAGCAGACATCCTGGATGATGGCGGTCAAGTTGTTCAAGAAACTCGCCGCTGGGATGAAGCTCAAGGCAAGACGTTCTCGATGCGCAGCAAAGAGGAAGCACATGACTATCGTTATTTTCCGGACCCGGATCTTGTAACCTTGCACATTGATGAGGCGTGGAAAGAGCGGATACGCGCGACCATTCCTGAGCTTCCTGATGCGCGTAAAGCGCGTTATACTTCCGAATTTAATCTTCCAAGCTACGATGCAGAGGTGATCACTTCTTCTAAACAGCTTGCAGATCTGTTCGAAGAAAGCTTGAAGTATACGAAAGATGCAAAATCAGTAGCAAACTGGATTATGGGTGACCTCCTTGGTTATTTGAACAGTAATGGGCTTGAATTGTCTGATGTACAAATTACGGGTCAAGGCCTTGGCGAAATGATTGGTTTGATTGAAAAAGGTACAATCAGCAGTAAAATTGCAAAAACAGTCTTCAAAGAAATGATCACTAGCGGTAAGCTTCCTCAGCAAATCGTTGAAGAGCAAGGGCTTGTACAAATTAGCGATGAGGGTGCTATTCTCGCTATTGTGAACGAAGTTATTGCTGCCAACCCTGCTTCTGTAGAAGATTATAAGGCAGGTAAGGACAAAGCAATTGGATTCCTTGTCGGTCAGGTTATGAAGCTAAGTAAGGGAAAAGCCAACCCTGGACTTGTGAATAAACTGCTCGTGGATGCATTAAAGCGCTGATCGTCATGAGGAACGGATAAGGGCATGTCGATCTGACGTGCCCTTTCATTTTTATATTCGGAGCGAGGAGGATGCTCGTGATTATACAGTTATCATTAAACGATGATGATACGGTTCATCAAATATGGCGTCTGCAGCATATCGCTTATCGTCTAGAGGCGGAATTAATTGGTTTTAAACAAATCCCGCCGCTTTTAGATACATTTGACTCTATTAAGCAATGCGGAGAGCAATTTTTTGGATGTTTAAGTGAAGATGGGGAATTAATGGGTGCTATTGCCGTGGAACAAGAGGAACCGAATACCCTGACGATTTCAAGAATGATGGTGCATCCCGACTTTTTCCAAAAGGGGATTGCCAGCAGTTTGCTGAGATACGTATTTGATACATTTTCAGGTGTGGATCGGTTCATTGTGAGCACTGGAACTCGAAATATACCAGCGGTGAATCTATATTCTAAACATGGTTTCATACCTGTTCGTCGTAACGAAGTAGCGCCAGGAGTTGAATTAACGACATTTTATCGTGATTCTATGAAGGAGGGAGCATAAGCTTGTATAATCCATGGTTCATTGACAATGTCCACATATTGTTAAGATTATTAACGGCTATGTTGCTTGGCGGTCTTATTGGTTTGGAACGTGAGCGATCCAACCACGCTGCTGGCCTTAGAACGCACATTTTAGTTTGTTTGGGTTCAGCTCTCATTATGTTATTATCCATTTACGGCTTCTCCGAATTTGTGAATGAAGGAAATGTACGGATTGACCCAGCGCGTCTTGCAGCATCCGTTATTACGGGAATTGGATTCCTAGGAGCGGGTACTATATTGTTTACGGGTAAATCCATTACAGGCTTGACGACAGCGGCTTCAGTCTGGATTGTTGCAGCACTGGGGCTTGCCGTGGGAGCTGGATTTTATTTTGCGGCTTCTGTCTCTACTGTACTTGTCCTCCTTACACTTTGGGGATTCAATATTTTAGAACAACGATTTATTCGGACTAGTAAATATCATGTCATTACATTATTAGCCGCAAGTAGGCCTGATTTAATAAATAACATTTCTAATTATTTGCAAAATGAAGGAATTCGGGTTAAGAAAGTCATTATAGGTGACCAGGCTTCTTATGCAGGAGATCCTGATCCCACATCACCTAAAGCTGAACTGACGATTCATGTTACGCTTTCACACAGCTTTGATCCAATGAAATTGGTTTCTGAAATAAAGCGGGTTGAAGGTGTATGCAAAGTTTCGGTGGATTAGTATCTGGGAGGAATATAGATGATGCCGCGTAAAAGAAAACTTATTGCCGTTCTGCTTGCCGCTCTAGTGCCTGGCGCTGGTCATCTGTATTTAGGGTTGTTTCAGAAAGGAGTCGCCTTTCTATATGCCTCGTTGCTCGATGTGTTCTTACTGCTTTATTTCTCCTCGATGGTCATGGACATCAATGTACCGCTGCTTATTTTTCTCGGTGTTATAAATCCTGTTTTATATTTTTATAATGTATATGATGCGCTCCAATCTACAGATCAAATGAATCGCGGGAATATAAAGAAGAATAAGCTCAAACCATTAACGTTTGGGCTTTTACTCGTCGTTGGGGCAATAATCCTTATAGCGCTTTATCGGAAGCCGAAATGGCTTGATGGGTGGGTTGAACAGGCCGGTGTATATGCTGTGTCTGTTATTTTTATGGCCATCGCTGGTTTTCTTGTCATAACAGCTATTAGAAGCCGGACGAACAAGGTACGCATTGGCCGTTACACCTCGTCTATTCTTTGGTTCGGGATTGGAGTGTTACTCCTTGTAGATAAGTGGCGGGACCTGGATTATATGCAGCTTCTCTTAAAATGGTGGCCGTTCATTTTCGTTGTTGGGGCGATGGAGTATATCGTTATGCATATGATCTACCGTCAGCCTAGTGGGAAGAGAACGATGCGATTTAACTTCGACATACGGAATATATTATTATCCGTGTTCATTGCAGCTTCTGTGTTTGTTATTGCGGAGCAAGAGCTTTATATGCATCTTTGGAACCGGGTGAGCTTGAATTTGGCAGCAGCAGCGGCTGATTTTAGTGAAGAATCGGGAACGAGAGTAGACAAACCTATGATTACGGTACCAATCGAGAAGAACGCAGACAAGCTAGTCATTGACAATGTTAACGGGAGCGTCACAGTAAGGAAAGGGGCTGTGCAAGAGGTACTCGTTCAAACGACCATTTGGGTAGATGAAATTGCTCGAGGGGAAGCCTTGGGTATTGCTGAACAATCGACAGTGGAGGTTGGAAGTAATAAAGCCATTACCATTTCAACTCATGGTCAGACTTATGGTAAGACGGGTAAGCGCCATCCTCGTATGAATCTGTATATTACAATCCCTGAGTACAGCAATCTCAATGTAGATATTAGAACAACCAACGGCAATATGATTATGGAACATGTTAGAGCTGCAAGTAATATACATCTAGAGACGGGCAATGGAAAAATTAAATTGTATCATGTAATCGGTGATGTGACGGCTAAAACATTAAATGGAGACGTATATTTCGACGGGGTCTATGGAGATGTGAATGCTGAAACAAAGAGAGGCAGCTTTGAAGCATCAAATATAAATGGGAAAATCGCACTCTCAACACTAGTAGGCAATATTTCATTAGTAAGTTCCAATGGTGATATTCAGGTTCATACCAAGAACGGAAATATTTTTGTGGATGATGCCAAATCGAAATTAGACGCAGAGTCTCTAAATGGAACGATTGAAATTCGCACCCATGCCGTAGGGGGAGATTGGTCGGTATACAGCGCGGTGGGTGAAATGAATTTATATTTACCCGAAGCAGGCAGTTACCGGGTAGACGGTACAGCAACTTATGGAGATATCACAACCAATTTACCGCTTACTACCGAGCACAAGCGACTGTCGGGTAAAATCGGCAACGGCGATTATTTGATTCAAGTAGAGGGAAACAGCGATTTACATGTATGGAAATATTAATCCATGATCATACAGGTGTATTATAATTTACTCTCGTTGACAAAATATTTGTAGTAAACGTACAATACAGATATATGAATAAGGTCGGTTAAGGCCGTTTTTAATTGGCTATATCACGATTGAGGGGGTGGATAGGATGACAACGCGTGTCCAAGATGCGTTAGAACAACTGAAAATGAATGGTGTTCGTATCACCCCGCAGCGCCATGCGATTTTATCTTATTTAATGGAATCGATGACCCATCCTACAGCTGATGAGATTTACCGTGCTCTGGAACCTCAGTTTCCAAGCATGAGTGTTGCAACTGTATATAATAATTTGAAAATGTTTATTGAAGCGGGTATGGTTCGTGAATTAACGTATGGTGACAGCTCAAGCCGTTTCGATGCGAACGTCTCCAAACATTATCATGTGATTTGTGAGCGTTGCGGCAAAATTGAAGATTTTGACTATCCTTCCCTAACAGAAGTGGAGAATAAAGCGGAAGAAAGCACCGGATTTCAAGTAAATGGTGTTCGTATGGAACTTTACGGATTGTGCCAAAATTGCAGGGTTCATTAAAGGTTACGTAGAAATAAAAGACGTGAGGAGTTCGTGCAGGCGAACTCATCGCGTCTTTTTTTATTTACGTTAGTATACCTGGAATATGAGAGCGGAGGTTCAGTGATTGAGGCACACAAAGAGAGAAATACGAGGGTCGAAATTCGGATGTTTTAGTCTGTTAGGCGTTATTATCATTTGTATTTGTGCTTTTATAGGATTAACGAGGTTGATGCCTAATGATGACCATGTTAAGCCAGATTGGAGCGGCATCGACAAGCCTATTTTTTCTCAAGGTAAACTTATGGACTACTCGGCGATCGGCACAGGGGAGCAGCTTAAATTACCGCTTCCAGTAATAGAAGAGATTGTCGATCCTCATATTCGCTATGAAGAGTCGACGAAGTCTGTTATTATAACGACTTCAAGTAAGCTTCTGCATATTCAGAAGGATCAGAAGAGAGGTACACTGAACCAACAGCCTTATCAGCTTCGTTTTGCGCCAGAAGAAGTTGGTGGAGTTTTATATATTCCGATACGCCCATTAGAAGATATTTACGGTATTTCCGTCCACGAGGACCAAGATACAGGGGTGATTCTGCTGATGAAAGTAGGAGAGACCATTCAGTGGTCACATATTAAAGAGAGCGGTAAAAAGAACAAGACAGCGGCTATGCGCACGGATGCAACGATTCATGCTCCGATTTTACAAGATGTTGTTCAAGGTTCGAAGCTGCGTATTTGGGATGAGCAGGATCATTGGTATTATGCTCAGACGGATAACGGTTTTACGGGGTATGTACATAAGGATGAAGTAGTGCTGGATGATACTCAAAAGGTGAACCCACCAGAGGAACAGGCCCCTTCCAGTCCGAAAGATTGGAAGGGGAAGAAAGTTAATTTAACGTGGGAAGCTGTATATGAGAAAAACCCTAGCACGGAATCCATTGGTTCATTACCAGGTGTGAATGTTGTAAGTCCGACTTGGTTTAGGATTGTAGATGGAAATGGTAATGTGCGCAGTCAAGCAGACATCTCTTATGTTGAATGGGCGCATAATCGTCATATGGAAGTGTGGGCCCTTCTAAATAACGGCTTTAATCCAGACCTGACGAGCTCGGCGTTATCTACTTTTGAAACACGTCAAACAATCATTACTCAAATGCTGCATTACGCCAAAATCTATGATTTAGACGGAATCAATATCGATTTTGAAAATGTATATTCCAAAGATGGAGACAATGTGACCCAATTGGTTAGAGAGCTTAGACCGCTTGCTCATGAGCAAGGTCTAGTCATTTCTATTGACGTTACACCCAAATCGAGCAGTGAGTTGTGGTCACTATTTTTAGACCGTCAAGATTTAGGAGAACTCATAGATTATATGATTGTCATGGCTTATGATGAACATTGGGCTTCGAGTCCAAAAGCTGGATCAGTCTCATCCTTACCTTGGGCAGAAAAAGCCGTTACTAGGATTTTGAATGAAGACGGTGTCCCTGCAGACAAGCTTATACTAGGCATTCCGCTGTACACTCGAATATGGTCTGAGACAATTAAGGACGGGAAGACCGAAGTTAGCTCCAAAGCTGTAGGAATGGAGACTGTTCAAGAAACGATCCAAAAGTTAAAATTAAAGACTATTTTCTCTGAGGATACAGGACAAAATGTTGCCGAGTATCAAGAGGATGGTGTGGACAAAAAGATTTGGATTGAAGATAAAGTATCTTTAGAGGCGCGTGTTAAGCTTGCTAAATCACTTGGTCTGGCAGGAATTGCGACCTGGAATCGGAGCTTTGCATCTGAAGAATCGTGGGATATACTTAAACAAATTTCGGAATGATATAAAAAAGACCTTAGTCCGCTTAGGATAAGGTCTTCATTTATTTGTTAATGATGAACATGGCCGGCATGGTGATTAACCATTTGACCAGCTTCTACTTCTTCTGCAGTAATATTCGCTTTATTCGGGTCCAGTGTTAGTACGGTTTTGCAGAACATGCAGCGGTCTGTCTTTCCTAACATTTTCGTTAGTTTATGACATTCTGGACATTCTACTTGAACTGCGCTTGTAGAGAGCATTCCAGCCCAGAAATATACCCCTAGACTGCCGAGCATGGAGATCAGTCCAATGACCAACCCAATTGCGGCAAATACTTTACCAGATTGTCCAAAGAAAACAATACCTGCTGTACCAAGGATCATTAGTCCCATTCCAAGCACCGTCAGGAGCAAGCCCCATAGACGAAATTCATTAATTTTGCTCGATTTTAGAAGCATCATAATTACTCCATTCTTAGAAATATAGCAACTTTTAAAGAAGAAGGAACTAAAATATATATGTAGAACTATATTATAACTGAAAAGGTGGATAATCGCCAAGGATTGTATGGAGGGAAACGTGGAATTAACGAATCTATCATTTATTGGTGATCGTTCTCTTGGAAGTGATGCTATTGGAGCTGTTTCTTATCGCCGTCATGATGTTAACTTTCATAGCTCGCTTCTGCAAGATTTCGATATACTAATTCTCGTTGTATGTGAATGTGAGCATCTCAAACGTGAAGTTGAGCATCTAATCGATAAAGAACTTCGCTATCAAGTTTTATATGTCAGTCTGAACTATTTCAAACATTGGATCGTTTCAGGGGAAAACCGCGATATCGTAGAGTACCTTCTTCAAGGCACTATTATCTGGGATGAACGGGGAGTCATTAGACAAATGAAAGAAAAGCTATTCCAATTTGATCATTCCTTACGTGAGCAGAAGATGTTTTCGGAATTTGCTAAGTTTATGCGCATGTATGTTGAGGCAAAGCGCTATATTCAGGATGGACATATTTTAGACGCCTATCATAGTGTGCTCGAGGCGCTTCATCACTGGGCCAGAATTGAACTGATTAAACAAAATGTACATCCGGAAACTACGGTATGGAATCAGTTGCGTAATTTAAATGTAGCAGTATATAAGCTGTATGAGGAACTGGCAGGCGGCAATGAGACATTAGAGAAGCGTGTACAGCTCGCGATTATTGCTTGCGAATTTTCAGTGATGTCTAAGATGGAAGAGTGCTCTTCTATTCTTCTAACAATTCTGCGCAGCCGCAGTAAGCCGTGGGCGGTTCAAGAACTGGCAGAACTTCCTGAGCTCCAACATGTAAGTGCTGAATTACCCATGTTGCTTCGAAAGCTTGTCTATAGATCGTTAGTTAACGAAGAAGTTAGAACGATGCAAAGGGAGACAGAACTGGTACGCGAAATTCGTTACTGGGCTCTATGAGATATTGCAAAATCATTAGAGAGAATAATTGATGTTTAGGTTATTCTCTTATTTCTTTATTCATAATATAAAAATAAGGTTGACGAGCATACGAAGTCTGTGATAAATTAAATCTCGCCCCTTTAAAGGGACCAATCGTTTTGAGGCTTTAGAAAGAACTTGAAAAAAGAATTTTTTAAAAAAAAGTTCTTGACGAAGAGATGGACGATATGATATATTATAAAAGTCGCCGCTGAAAAGCGGATGAGACAAAAAAGTGAGTTTGATCTTTGAAAACTGAACAACGAGTGAGTGAATTTCACTTCGGTGAAATTCAAAAAATAGAGAACGAAATGTTCTCGTCAGTTTGATTCAAAATGAGCTAATCGCTCTTCTAATTTAATGGAGAGTTTGATCCTGGCTCAGGACGAACGCTGGCGGCGTGCCTAATACATGCAAGTCGAGCGGAGCTGATGAGGTGCTTGCACCTCTGAAGCTTAGCGGCGGACGGGTGAGTAACACGTAGGCAACCTGCCTGTAAGACTGGGATAACCCACGGAAACGTGAGCTAATACCAGATAGACAAGACC
>NZ_JAGGKP010000003.1 GCF_017873765.1 Paenibacillus sediminis | reverse complement strand
CAATGCATGGAGCTGACCAATACTAATCGGTCGAGGGCTTATCCTAATAGAATGAAACGCAAATTCACATTTCGGTACTAGTTTTCAGGGATTGATACCTGAATAAAAGCTTCAAGTCCATGAAGAGTATGGATATAACTCGCAGCACACTGCGATATTTGGAGAGATACCCAAGTGGCTATAAGGGGACCCTCTGCTAAGGGGTTAGACTGCGTAAGTGGTGCGAGGGTTCGAATCCCTCTCTCTCCGCCATTAGGACAAAGCTTTTATTATGAAAATTTGGCGGCGTAGCTCAGCTGGCTAGAGCGTACGGTTCATACCCGTGAGGTCGGGGGTTCGATCCCCTCCGCCGCTACCAATACATATAATGGAGACTTAGCTCAGCTGGGAGAGCATCTGCCTTACAAGCAGAGGGTCGGGGGTTCGATCCCCTCAGTCTCCACCATTTATGCCGGTGTAGCTCAATTGGTAGAGCAACTGACTTGTAATCAGTAGGTTGGGGGTTCAAGTCCTCTCGCCGGCACCATCGATGCGGAACCGTGGTGTAGAGGCCTAACATGCCTGCCTGTCACGCAGGAGATCGCGGGTTCGAATCCCGTCGGTTCCGCCATCTTTATTCACATAACCGATTGTGAATAAGTACGAAGTGGAGAGGTAACTCCCGCCACTTTATTTTTTTGCCAATTACATATGGCTCGGTAGCTCAGTCGGTAGAGCAGAGGACTGAAAATCCTCGTGTCGGCGGTTCGATTCCGTCCCGAGCCACTTTCCTTCGTGGAGGATTAGCGAAGTGGCCAAACGCAGCAGACTGTAAATCTGTTCTCTGACGAGTTCGGTGGTTCGAATCCATCATCCTCCACCAGTTTATGAGCCATTAGCTCAGTTGGTAGAGCACCTGACTTTTAATCAGGGTGTCGAAGGTTCGAGTCCTTCATGGCTCATCTCTGATTGTAAATTAAGCCATCAACTTAACGGTTGATGGCTTTTTTGTTATCCATTTCTAATGACAGCAGATATGATACAATAAAAGAAAACGATTTGTGTGGTGGTTAACTGCCCATGGTGGAGATGGAGACGCTTAAACAAAAGTTGGAACGTATTCTCGGAATGACTCTACGTGAAAAGAAGATGAGTCAGACAAAGTGGAATTCACTAACTACTAATACGGACAAGAGACATCATTGGTCTGAGGCTCAGTTTAATCGCAAGCTTTATTTTCTTTGGAAACAGCTAAAGGATTCGGTTATTGCTCTAGAAATTGATGAAGATAAGGTCAGCGAGTCTGAACGAAAATTAATTGAACTCCTATTAGAAACATATCGAGAGGCGAATGAAGGATTACTCCAATCGAATAATGAGGATGAATGGCTTAGTAAGCAATTAGGTGCCTGGCTGAATGATCAACTGCATCAAGGATACACGTCAGCTGTTATACCAGACCATATTGGTCCAGCTCATAAGCTACATCAAAAGATGGTGCCTTTTTTACTCATATGTGAGAACATTCAAGACACGGTCGTTTCTTATGGCGGTTTGAATAAACTGATGACCAGTTATTTTGGCGGTGATATACAGCTTATTCTGCTATCAGAGTCTAAGCAGCGCAAAGAGTGGCTTATCCTCACGGAGGAACACCTTATTACTGGCGGGCAGGAAGATAAAGAAGAAGGCGAAGAGACAGAGAAGGAGCTTCTATCTGCGTTATGTTATGGTATGTATGAAGTGATTGCCAGTGAATGGCCGGGTACTTTTCATATTTCAGCGGCGCCTGTTATGGATCCAATATCTTCGCTGCTAAGCACAGTGTCATTACTTCGAGAGACTGCACAATTAGGACGAGCTTTCTATGTTACGGAACATATCCATCTTCCTTGGGAGCTGCAATTAGAACGGTTAATATACAGCATCCCTCCTGAACAGCGTGACCGGTTTATACAAGAAGCAGAAGAATATACCGGGCTGTACCACGATAAAGAGATTATTGCGACACTGGATGCATTTTTCAAAATGGACTGCAACGTGAGTGAAACGGCAAAACATTTGTATATCCATCGAAATACACTTATTTACCGTCTAGATAAATTTAAACAAGAAACAGGACTTGATGTGCGATCCTTTAAAGACGCGGTCGCGGTGAAGCTGATGCTGCTGTTGTATAAACTGACAAAAACGAGCTGATATTTTTGTGCAGTTTGCGAGTAGCCAATGTATGGGCTTTCATATAAGATAAAGCTATCGAATATGAATTCGATTTCATTTTATCTTAGAGGGGGAAATTTTCATGGCAGGCGTACGTTTAGAGCACATTTACAAAAAGTATCCAGGAACTGATAAAGCAACAGTTGTGGATGTTAACTTAGATATTAAAGATAAAGAGTTTCTTGTATTGGTAGGACCATCAGGTTGCGGTAAATCTACAACTCTTCGGATGATCGCAGGCTTGGAAGAAATTTCAGAAGGTAAACTGTATATCGGCGACCGCGTCGTTAATGATGTTGCACCTAAAGATCGCGATATCGCGATGGTATTCCAATCCTACGCTCTTTATCCTCATATGAACGTATATCAAAATATGGCGTTTGGTTTGAAACTTCGTAAAGTGAAAAAGGACGAAATCGACAGACGTGTGCGTGAAGCAGCTAGAATTTTGGATATCGAGCATTTGCTTGATCGTAAACCAAAAGCTCTTTCCGGTGGTCAACGTCAACGTGTAGCGCTTGGCCGCGCTATTGTCCGTGATCCACAAGTATTCTTAATGGACGAACCTCTTTCTAACTTGGATGCTAAACTGCGCGGTCAAATGCGTGCAGAAATTACAAAACTTGCAAAACGTTTGGAAACTACCGTTATTTACGTAACGCATGACCAAATCGAAGCGATGACGATGGGTGACCGAATTGTCGTTATGAAAGACGGAGTCATTCAACAAGCAGCTTCTCCTGAAGAACTGTACAACAATCCGCAAAACATTTTCGTAGCCGGATTTATCGGTTCTCCTACAATGAACTTCATCAATGGTACTTTGTCTGAGCAAAACGGTACAGTTCGTTTCAAAGCTCAAGGCATTGATGTTGAAGTCCCACAAGGTAAAGCTAATATTCTAAGAGATAAACGCTATGTAGGTAAAGAAGTGATCCTGGGTGTTCGTCCAGAAGATTTGCATGAAGAACCGGTATTCTTGGAAGCTTCTCCAAATACAATCTTCACAGCAAACGTAGACGTAACAGAGAACCTTGGTCATGAAATGCTCCTTTACTTGAGCGGACTAGGCAGCGACACAGTCATCGCTCGCGTAGACGGACGTTCAACAACTCGTGAAGGACAAAATGCAAAACTCGCAATCGATATGAACAAAATTCATATTTTCGATAAAGAGACTGAATTGAACGTTTTCTATCAATAATAAGTAGAAACAACTACTGCCACAATACTTAGCGCGCATCACAGAGTACAAAATCCGCCTAAACAGGCGGATTTTTCTGGTTTCAACCCATTTCCATATCTGTACATCAGCAATCATTGATTTACATTACAAATTGCTATACGATGAATGATAGTGGATGAAAGTGCTCCATGAGGATGTAATGTACATACATGATGGATTCGGCTTAGACATCCAGTTTGTGAAAGGAAGAACCTATAATGGCTAAGAATGTAAAGGTTTCGGAACTTGTTCAACAGTTTCAACTTGAAGTGATTTCTGGTGAGCAAGGATTAAAACGACAAATTACAGTGGATGACTTATATCGTCCTGGACTCGAAATGGCTGGGTACTTTGAATATCATCCGCATGAACGGGTACAAATTTTAGGGAAAACAGAGCTTGCATTTTTCTCGATGCTGTCGCCAGAAGAGCAGAAAGATCGAATGAAAAGATTGTGTAATGACGATGTTCCCTGCATTATTATTACGAGATCATTGGAAGTGCCTAAACAGTTAGTCGAAGTCAGCTCAGCAAGAAATATTCCTGTACTTCGAAGCAGTATGGCAACGACGATTCTCTCCAGCCGAATAACGGGCTTTCTTGAACGTAAATTAGCACCAACTGCCACGATTCACGGAGTATTAGTAGACGTATATGGTCTTGGGATGTTAATTACGGGAAGCAGCGGTATTGGTAAAAGTGAAACAGCGCTTGAGCTTGTAAAAAGAGGGCATCGTCTTATTGCCGATGATGCAGTAGAAATTCGCCAAACGTCTGATAATCAGCTTCATGGAACAGCACCGGAGTTAATTCGTCATTTGCTCGAAATTCGTGGTGTAGGTATCATTAACGTAATGACATTGTTTGGCGCAGGTGCAATTCGTAATGATAAGCGGATTAACGTTGTCGTTAAACTGGAAGCTTGGCAGCAGGAGAAACAATATGATCGTCTAGGATTAGATGAAGAGACAACTCGGATCATCGACACGGATATTCCATTAGTGACGATTCCAGTTCGCCCAGGACGTAACTTGGCGGTCATCATAGAAGTTGCCGCAATGAACTTCCGCTTGAAACGGATGGGTTACAATGCAGCACTGCAATTTACTACAAAATTGACAGAAACGATCTCTGAAGATATTGATTTAGACTAGGAGCGTGAATAAATGGGCACATTGTTACTCAATCCGATCGCTTTTTCCATTGGACCGCTGCAGGTGCATTGGTACGGATTAATATTGGGCTTAGGAGCTTTAGCAGGGCTTGCACTTGCGATTAGAGAGGGAAGCAGATTTAATATTCCTCAAGATTTTTTTATTGATCTGTTATTGCTTGGAGTGCCATCCGCAATCATCGGTGCTCGTATTTATTATGTTGCCTTTAAGTGGGAAGATTACAAGGATCATTTTATTGATGCATTTAAAATATGGAATGGCGGAATTGCGATATATGGTGCGTTGATTGGTGCCATTATATGTGCAGTGATCTATGTCCGCTCTAAAGGATATAATTTCTGGAGAATTGCCGATATTTGTGCCCCGGGACTCATTGTTGGTCAAATGATTGGACGTTGGGGTAATTTCGTCAATCAAGAAGCATACGGTGGACCGGTTAGCGAATTGTTTCTAAGAAACCAGCTGCACCTTCCAAATTTTATTGTTGACCAAATGAATGTGAACGGTGTATTCCATCATCCGACCTTCTTATATGAATCTTTGTGGAATTTCGTCGGTCTGATTGTGCTTCTCATCTTGCGACGCCAGAAATTTTTGCGTGCAGGAGAGCTATTCTTCTCCTATTTCATTTGGTATTCCATCGGACGCTTCTATATCGAAGCGCTTCGGACAGACAGCTTGGCCTTTAAAGGTCCAGCATGGCTTGAATCTTTAGTGGATGGGCTATGGTCTCCGATGAGATGGTTTGGCTTCAAGCCAGGTCATTTGGATTTAAATTATGGAAATGTCCGTATATCTCAGCTGCTTGCTATACTTATTGTCATTGCAGCTGTAGTCCTTATTATTATCCGCCGCAGAAGCGGACAACCTGTCTATTACAGCGACCCCATTTCTTCTACGAAAAGGGCGGCTGCGGGCAATGGTGTGTTGACAGAAACGGAATTGTCGTCTAATAATGTAAAGTCTGCAAATATAGAGAATAAGACTATAGAGAATAAGACAAAACAGAGCGCGAAAAGCGAGGATATGAAGGAGTAGAGAGTGGCAACATGATTGAAACTATACTGTTTGACCTTGATGGAACGATTATAGATACGAATGAACTGATTATTTCTGCTTTTATAAATGTATTGTCAGATCATGTTCCTCAGCCGTTTACTCGTGAACAGATCATCCCAGTCATGGGTATTCCGCTGGAAGAGCAATTGCGAATTTTTACCGGCAAGGAAGATGTAACGGAGTTTGTGAAGGCGTATAGAGAATACAATGCAAAGCATCATGACGATATGGTTAAACTCTTCCCGAACGTGAAGGAAGTGATCGCCAAATTGTACGAGCAAGGGTTCACACTTGGTGTCGTAACGACTAAGATGAGAAGTTCGACATCCAGAATCATGGAAATGTTCGATCTAGGAAAATATATGTCTGTTCTTGTGACAGTCGATGATGTCGAGCATCCAAAGCCGCATCCTGAGCCAGTGCAAAAAGCTGTGCAGCAGCTTGGGGTCAATCCTGCAACTGCGCTTATGATTGGTGACAGTCCGATTGACATTCAATCGGCTCAGGCAGCTGGCACGAAGTCTGCTGGTGTGGCTTGGTCGCTCAAAGGCGAAGAGGTACTGAAGAAGTACAATCCGGATTATATCCTGCATAATATGACTGACTTATATCACATATCGTAAGATTGGAGCCAAATGAGCCGTGAGAAAGGTGGAGCGGTATCCTGTAGAAGGATCGAACGCATTGTGGCAAATATACCGGACAGTAAGTCCGTGGAAGGGCGTAAAAAATTTTATTTTTATTCAGCTCGCACGCTACTGCCCTATTCTACCGGTTAAAAATTGGATATATCGTCATGTGTTAGGCATGTCGGTAGGGCGTGACACCGCATTTGCGCTGATGGTGATGGTGGATGTCTTTTTCCCTGAAAGAATTAAAGTGGGAAATAACTCTATTATCGGCTACAACACGACCATACTGGCTCATGAGTATCTTATTTCAGAATATCGGCTTGGGGATGTCGTCATCGGTGATGAAGTGCTGATCGGAGCGAATACGACTATTTTGCCGGGCGTTACGATTGGGGATGGTGCCGTTGTTGCTGCCGGCTCGGTCGTGCACAAGGATGTCGCTCCTGGATCTTTTGTCGGTGGGAATCCGCTGAGGGTGCTGGAACGGAAGACAGAATAGCTCCATATTTTTATGAAAACAAATAAAATTTGTAAAAAAATAAGTCTCGAAGAGTAACTCTTCGGGACTTTTTGGCGTTTACTTCATAAAAGGAGTTGATGTATTGGCTGAGCAGAAGGAACGTTTACCTCAGTTGGATCTTTTTCGCGCATTTGCCATATTAGGAGTCCTGCATGTACATTCTTCTTCGTACGCAGCTGGAATTCAAGCGTTAAACTCTCCCTATTATTATGTATACAGCTTTATGAATATATTTTTTAAATTTGGGACTCCGTGTTTTATATTTTTAAGCAGCTTTGTGCTGTTTTATAACTATTACGAAAGGCCGTTTACCAGTCGTCTTATAACAATGTTCTATCACAAACGATGGTTGTACATATTGCTTCCGTATGCGCTTGCTTCGCTTATTTATTTTTTGTTAGCCACCTATGTTAACGGGTTGACCCATTCGTCTCTAGCAGAGCATCTCACTCGTTTTCTATTCGCATTGGGTACAGGTACGGCGTATACGCATTTATACTTTGTGTTTATTAGTGCGCAGTTTTATATTCTGTTTCCTATTTTGTTAGCTCTGTTAAAATCGCAGCGCTGGCTTGTAAGATGGTCTATCCCGGTTGGACTGCTTTTACAATGGGCATTTGTGTTCTGGAATAAATATGACCTGAAGATGATGGATAAAGGCAACTATGCGTTATCTTACTTGGCCTATTACATGATGGGTGCGTTCATTGCCGTTTATTTTCAACAATGGAAAGTTTGGCTGACAGGAAAATGGAGTGATATGAGTACTAAGCTTAAGCTTTGGACGGTTACACTTTGGACAAGCTGGCTCGTCGCCGCGCTCGTTCATGTTGAGGTATGGCATGTCAGCCGTTTAACGAACAAATGGCTTGATTCGTTATGGTACGAGCTGTTATGGAACGTTCATACGATGTTGTCGGCGCTTGTACTGCTGCATGCCGCATTCCATATCTATAAGTTAGGAAGTAGCAAAGGGCAAGGAGTTATTGGATCTACGGTCATTTTGCTTTTGAGAAGGCTTGGAGAGCTGTCTTTTGCTATTTATTTAGTTCATCCATTAGTACTTGCCGTGTATCGAAAATTCCGTTATACGATTTCCCCGGAATCAATGACGTATATGTTTTGGATTTTTGGCGGATTGTTGTCGGCGTTGCTATTGTCGTGGGCGGTTGTCCAATTTGCATTTAGGCGCATTCCTTTTGCATGGATGTTTTTGGGGAATGTTCCTGTTTTTTTAAGAGAAAAATCAAAGGCAGTCCAACAACCATTGCATAAGAAAAACGAATCGGAACAAGCGGATATGAAGCTGTCTTGACTGGCGAATAGCCAGGCTGGATAGCTTTTTATATTTGATTCGAGACTGCTTGCTTAAAACAAGGCGTTGACGAAAAATAATTATTCATGTTACGATAACGAATATTCTTTACTTTGGTAGCATATTAGCACTTTACCATAATGAAGAATCTGACCGAATATTTGAGGTGAGTGAGATGTCTAAACCAAAAGGGTTTGAAAAACCCGCAGGCGTTCGTGATTATTTGCCCCATGTGGTCGATAAGCTGCGAGCTATTGAGCGTAATGTGCTTGATTGCATGTCTCGCTGGGGATACCGTGAAATGATGACTCCGACGATGGAGTATTACGATACCGTAGGTGTTGCGAGCTCAACATCGGATCAAAAGCTGTTCAAGCTGCTAAATAACCGAGGCACTACGATGGTGCTCCGTTCTGAAATGACGGCGCCGATCGCTCGTGTAGTGTCCTCTTTATTAAAAGAAGAGCCGCTCCCTCTTCGCATTTCTTACCACTCGAATGTGTTCAGAGCGATTGAGGAAGAGGCGGGACGCGAGGTTGAGTTTTTTCAGACAGGCGTTGAGTTAGTCGGGGATGATTCAGCTGAGGCAGACGCGGAAGTCGTTGCATTAGCGATCGCTTCGCTTCAAGCTGCGGGTGTGAAGAAGTTTAAAATTGCGATTGGACACGTCGGATTTCTAAACGGTCTTCTCGAGCAGACGCTTCCTGGACGACATGAGGAGCAGCAAAAGCTTAAAGATGAACTGCTTCGTCGTGACTATGTTGGTTACCGCGACACGGTCGCAGAGCTGAATTTGCCGAGTGAACAGAAGAAAGAGCTTGAAGATATTCTTCGTCTGCGAGGCGGAATCGAAATTTGTAAGCAAGCATTAGAGCTAAGCAGCAGTCTAGCCCGCTATTCTATCGCACATTTGTGTAAGGTGTGGGAAGTGCTTGAAGCGTATGGTGTTTCAGAGCATGTGCTGATCGATTTAACGATGATCGGAGATTTTTCGTATTATACGGGCATGACCTTTGAAGGTTATGCAGCTGAGCTCGGATTCCCGGTATGCAGCGGCGGCCGTTATGACAACCTGCTGGGGCAGTTTGGACGCCCGGCACCTGCAACAGGGTTTGCGCTAAAAACGAATCGGATTCTAGATGGTGTAGACGGCCTTGAAGTGAATATAGAAGGGCCGGTTCTTATTCGTTATAATGCCCCGCAGCGCAAGGAGGCATTTGCAGAAGCGGCTAGACTTCGCCAACTAGGAAGCAAGGTTGTGACTAGAATCGTTAATAGTGAACAAGAACTTGCTGCTTACGATAATAAGATCCAGCAAGTGTACAGCGACGTAAAAACGTATGTGTCTTGGACTTAAGAACAACAAGCTGAGAGGGGGTTCATTGTATGGCCGACACATTAAAAATAGCAATGCCTAAAGGGCGTATATATAAAAAAGCATCCGCGTTATTCCGTGAAGCAGGTCTAGATATTCCAGTCGATATGGATGAGACGCGTAAACTCGTCATTCCGGTCCAAGAGATGGGCATGGAATTCATTATGGCAAAGCCGGTAGATGTCCCGACTTACGTGGAATACGGTGTAGCTGATATCGGCATCGTCGGCAAAGATGTGCTGATGGAAGAAAATAGAGATGTATACGAATTGCTCGATTTGGGTATTGCGCGCTGTCGTATGTCGGTGATTGCATTGCCGGATTGGAAGCCAGGCATTCAGCAGCGAGTGGCGACGAAATATCCGAATATCGCTTCGCAATATTTCCGCGAACAAGGCCAGCAGGTTGAAGTGATTAAACTGAACGGTTCCATTGAGCTGGCGCCGCTGATCGGTCTAGCCGATCGCATTGTTGATATGGTAGAGACGGGCCAGACACTAAAGGAGAACGGTCTCGTGGAGATGGAAAGTATCTTTAATATTACAAGTCGTTTAATTGCTAATCGTGTTAGTTACCGAATGAAGAACACACAAATTCAGTCTTTATGCGATCGTCTGCAAGAGGTCATTCCTACTTCAGAAGTGAAATAAGCACTATCTCTTGAAAAGGGGAAAATGAACATGAAAATGGTTTCAGCTAGGCATTTTGATCTGCGCCGTGAAGTGGAATACGGCTCACCTGAACAGAACGAAGCGGTACAAAATATTGTAAAGGCTGTTAAGCAAGAAGGAGACGCAGCCCTGCTGCGATTTACGGAACAGTTCGACCGTACGCGTCTTACCGCTGATAAGCTGCGTGTAACGAAGGAAGAGCTGCAGGGAGCCTATGATCAAGTAGAGACTTCATTTGTAGAGGCAATCCGTGCTGCGGCAGCTAATATTCGTTCCTTCCATGCGAAGGAAAAGCGGAATTCTTGGATGGATTTACAGCCAGACGGCAGTTTGCTCGGCCAGATAATCAGACCGCTGAAGCGGGTCGGCGTCTATGTACCCGGAGGTAAAGCGGCTTATCCATCTTCTGTACTTATGAATGTCATTCCTGCTCAAGTGGCAGGTGTGCCGGAGATTGTGATGGTGACACCGCCGGCAACTGGCGGGAAGGAAGGAATTGATCCGTATATATTGGTGGCGGCAGCCGAAGCGGGTGTGCATGAAATTTACCGCGTAGGCGGAGCACAAGCGATTGCCGCACTGGCCTACGGTACGGAATCGATTAAGCCGGTTGATAAAATTTGCGGACCAGGGAACATTTATGTTGCTCTAGCGAAGCGAGAGGTGTACGGCGTTGTTGATATTGACAGCATTGCAGGGCCGAGTGAAATCGTTGTTCTAGCGGATGACACCGCCGATCCAGCATACGTGGCTGCCGACCTTCTATCGCAAGCAGAGCATGATGAAATGGCATCGGCCATATTGGTAACTTCTTCACAGCGTTTTGCTGAAGAGTGCCAAGCTGAAGTTCTGCGTCAACTTCATTTGCTGCCGCGCCGCGAAATCGCAGAGAAGTCAATTGAAAATTACGGTGCAATCATTGTAGTTGACTCCATTGATGAAGGGATTAGCGTTGTGAACAGGCTTGCTCCAGAGCATCTTGAGATGATGATTGCGGAGCCTATGGCTCATGTTGGCAAGGTGGAGAATGCTGGCGCTATTTTCTTAGGTACGTACAGTTCCGAGCCAGTAGGTGATTATTTTGCGGGACCGAACCATATTATCCCGACAAATGGGACGGCACGGTTCTCCTCACCGGTCGATGTGGATGATTTTATTAAAAAATCGAGCATGATTTACTACAGCAAAGAGGCGCTTCTACAAAATGGCGAGACCATTATGGAGCTTGCTCGCAGAGAGGGACTCGAGGGGCACGCCCGGGCTATTGAAATTCGCTTGAACAAAGAAGGAAAGGCAGGGAACTGATCATGGGTAACAATGAACAAGTACGCGCGGCCAGTGTGAGCCGTAAAACGAATGAAACAGATATTAAGCTTACCTTTGGTATAGATGGTACGGGGGTATCGGAAATCGAAACGGATGTTCCATTCCTCAATCATATGCTCGACCTGTTCACGAAGCACGGACAGTTTGATCTAAATGTACAGGCACGGGGCGATATTGAGATTGATGATCATCATACGGTTGAGGATATCGGGATTTGCTTAGGTCAAACGCTTAGAGAGGCACTTGGAGACAAGAAAGGAATTAAGCGTTATGCGAGCGTGTTCGTTCCAATGGATGAAGCACTCGCACAAGTCGTTATTGATATTAGCAACCGCCCGCATTTCGAGTATCGTGTGCAGTATCCATCCGCTCAAGTAGGCAGCTTCTCAACGGAGCTTGTTCACGAATTTCTATGGAAGTTCGCGCTGGAAGCGCGCGTGACACTCCACGTTATTGTTCACTATGGTCAGAACACGCACCATATGATTGAAGCGGTGTTCAAGGCGCTTGGTCGCGCACTCGATGAAGCGACAAGTATTGATCCGCGTGTGACGGGTGTACCGTCCACGAAGGGAGTGCTGTAGCCGTGGCCATTGCAATCATCGATTATGGGATGGGCAATTTGCACAGCGTCAGCAAGGCTGTAGAGCGCCTAGGGTATGAGGCGCTCATCACGGCAGACCGCGGCGCGATTCTCGCCGCGGATGGGGTTATTCTGCCTGGCGTGGGCGCCTTCGGCGACGCCATGGCATCCTTGCGCGAGACCGGGCTTGACGCGGTCGTGCGCGAAGCAGCAGCGGGCGAGCAGCCGCTGCTGGGCATTTGCCTTGGCATGCAGCTACTCTTCAGCGAGAGCGAAGAGCATGGCAAGCACGAAGGGCTCGGCATACTGCCGGGCACCGTGGTGCGCTTTGACAGCGGCAAGCTGAAGGTGCCGCATATGGGCTGGAACAAGCTGAGCTTTGTACAGCAGGACAGCCCTATTTTCACGGGGCTGGAAGAGGGCCATGTGTACTTTGTTCATTCTTACCATGTGAAGCCGGAGCGGCAGGGCGATTTGCTAGCGACAACAGATTACGGTGAAGATGTTACCGGGGTTGTAGGGCGCGGCAATGTTTACGGCATGCAGTTCCATCCAGAGAAGAGCGGGGAGCTCGGCATGTCGCTGCTGCGTAATTTCTTGCTTCTAACGGAAGCAAAGAATTAATGAATGATTAATAATGGACTTTCTTACAATGAATGAGCGGAGGAATGGCATGTCTTCTTTTATCATATATCCAGCGATCGATATCAGGGGCGGTAAATGCGTCAGACTGGTTCAAGGTGATTACAATCAAGAGACAGTATATAACGACAATCCCGTAGAAGTGGCTAAAGCATGGGAATCTCAGGGTGGCACTTTCATCCATTTGGTTGATTTGGATGGGGCGAAGGCTGGTTACCCCGTGAATGATGAGATTATCGGTGAAATTGCACGCAGTGTAAACGTCCCTGTGCAAGTCGGCGGGGGTCTCCGTACGCTTCAAGATGTGGAAAGGCTGCTTAATCTCGGCGTGAGCCGCGTCATTATCGGAACAGCTGCTATTGAAGATCGCGCATTTACAGAGACAGTGCTAGCGAAATACGGCGACAAAGTAGCGATTGGTATTGATGCAAGGAACGGTTACGTAGCGACACGCGGCTGGCTTGAGACATCAGAAGTAAAGGCAGATGTGCTTGCGAAGGAGCTAGCTTCGAAGGGTGCGAAAACATTTATTTTTACCGATATTTCTCGTGATGGCATGATGCAAGGGCCGAATGTGGAGGCGATTGTCGCACTCGCAAAAGCTTCTGGGCAGACCGTTATTGCATCCGGCGGCGTAACAAATATGGAAGATTTAACGAAACTTGCGGCTCACCGTGAGGATGGTGTCGGCGGTGCAATCGTAGGCAAGGCACTTTATACAGGTAATATTGATTTGAAGACAGCAGTAGGAACGATCGGCTAGAAATATAAGCAGTTCAGGATAGGAAGGGTGAGAAACGTGCTGGCAAAACGAATTATCCCTTGTCTTGATGTCAAGGACGGTCGTGTTGTGAAGGGCGTCAATTTTGTAAATTTGCGCGATGCTGGTGATCCGGTTGAACTAGCCGCCATCTATGATCAAGAGGGCGCAGATGAGCTCGTGTTCCTTGATATTTCTGCTTCGGTGGAAGGGCGCGCTACGATGGTTGAAGTCGTGAAGAAAACGGCAGGTGAAATCACCATTCCGTTTACAGTAGGCGGAGGCATATCGCATGTTGATGACATGAAGCGTATTTTGCGTGCAGGCGCTGATAAAATCGGCATGAATACCGCAGCGGTTAAAAATCCGCAACTTATCTCAGAAGGAGCACGGAAATTCGGTTCGCAGTGCATCGTTGTGGCGATTGATGCCAGGTTTAATGAAGCGTGGGGCGAATGGGAAGTGTACACTCACGGCGGACGAACGCCGTCAGGATTGCGCGCATTAGATTGGGCGAAGGAAGCAGAAAAGCTGGGTGCAGGTGAAATTTTGCTGACCAGCATGGATGCGGACGGCACGAAGGATGGGTTCGATATTCGGTTGACACGTGCGGTGAGTGATTTGGTAACCATTCCGATCATTGCATCGGGCGGAGCGGGCACGAAGGACCATTTTTATAATGTGTTCACCGAGGGCAAAGCCGATGCAGGTCTTGCAGCGACGATTTTTCACTATAAAGAGATCGCTATTCCAGATTTAAAACAGCACTTGAAGTCTAGAGGGGTGGAAATAAGATGAGCAGCAGTGTAAACAGCATCATGGAGCAAATAAAATGGGATTCATCAGGCCTTGTGCCTGCCGTTGTACAGGATGCAGGTACGAAAGAAGTATTGATGGTTGGTTATATGAATGAGGAATCACTGAAACTATCCATGGAATCGGGGGAAACTTGGTTTTGGAGCCGCTCTCGTGGGGAGCTGTGGCATAAGGGAGCAACTTCTAACAATACGCAGTCGATCGTATCTTTAAGCTATGATTGTGATGGAGATACACTGCTAGTTCAAGTGGTGCCGAACGGACCGGCTTGCCATACTGGTGAGAACAGCTGCTTCTTTAACGCTATTCCCTTTGAACCTAAGTTAAATCCATCGCAAAAGCTAAGCCAAAGCCAAAGTCGTGCAGATCGTTTTGCAGTACTTGGAGAGCTGGAGACGCTGATCGCACAGCGTGATGCCGAACGCCCGGAAGGTGCATACACAACGTATTTGTTCGAGAAAGGCATTGATAAAATATTGAAAAAAGTCGGTGAAGAAACGGCTGAATCGATCATCGCTGCCAAGAATGGAGACAATGATGAGCTTCGCTATGAGGTGAGTGATTTGATCTATCACTTATTAGTTTTGCTGCAAGAACGGAAGCTTCCGCTTGATGAGATTATGGCTGAGCTTGACCGCCGCCATGAACGTCCTCGGAAGGATTAAGATTTGCGGATATGAATGGGGGAGGGACAAGAGATGAAGATTGATTATCATACACACCATGCTCGCTGCGGGCACGCCGTAGGTAACCTGGAACAATATATTACTCGAGGCATCGAGACCGGTCTTGAGCAAATTGGGTTGTCTGATCATATGCCGCTCCTTCATGTGGATCCCTCTTCGTATTATCCGGAGATGGCGATGCCGATGGAGGAGCTTCCTCGTTATGTAGAGGAATGTCTATCTCTTAAAGAGAAATATCGAGGTCAAATCGATGTGAGAGTAGGGCTTGAAGGCGATTTTATTGAAGGATGGGAAGAGCAGATTGAGAAGCTCACCAGCAGTTATCCTTTCGATTATGTCATTGGCTCTGTTCATTTTCTTGGGGAATGGGACGTTACGGATTTTCGTCAGACGCATAACTGGGAAGGCAAAAATGTGCTGCAGGTATATAGACAATATTATGACGCGGTTCAGAAGGCTGCTAAGACGGGACTTTATGATTTTATTGGTCATATAGATGTTATTAAACGGTTTGGTCATGTTCCTGGTCCTGAGGCGGAGGATGAAGTCCGTGCACTCGAAGAGGCTGCGCTTGACGCAATTCAGCAGAGCGGCGTCGCTATGGAGCTGAATGCATCTGGACTGACGAAGCCTTGCGCAGAGATGTTTCCAAGCCGTTCAATTCTAGAAGGAGCTTACAAGAGAGGAATCCCGCTCACCTTAGGTTCCGATGCGCATGATCCAATGAAGCTCGGAGAAAATTTGGATCAAGCACGCGCTTTGCTTCACGCAGTCGGTTTTACACAACTTGCTACATTTAATAATCGTGAACGCGTGATGGTGTCATTTGATAAATAGTAGATTATCCATGATATAATAAGATGAACAGTAATCATTCTGACTTATTGTCACGCGATTAGAGAAACGAGTACGATTGTTGCACAGAAAAGTTTCTCTTTTACACGAATTGAATCTAAGGAGGGAAACCGATTTGTCAAAACGTGCAACGCTGTAGAAAATCGCCCGTAGATTTCTATAGTGTTTTGGCAGGCGGATATTATGCAGAATAATCTGCGTATATTTTCGGGTTCTTCAAATCCGAAATTAGCTGAACAAATCAGCGAAAAGCTAGGTGTCAATCTAGGTAAAATCAAACTTTCTCGCTTCAAGAGCGGCGAAATTTATGTACATTATGAAGAAAGTATTCGTAACTCTGATGTTTTTCTCGTTCAATCCCTTTCTCACCCCGTGAATGAATTGTTCGTTGAACTGCTCGTCATGATTGATGCAGCAAAGAGAGCATCTGCGCGTACGATTAATGTTATCGTTCCATACTATGGGTATGCGAGACAAGAGAGAAAGTCCGCTCCCCGCGAACCGATCTCTGCGAAGATGGTTGCTGATGTGCTGACTACGGTTGGAGCAACACGTGTCATTACGATTGATCTTCATGCGCCAGCGATTCAAGGCTTCTTCAATATCCCGGTTGATCATCTAACAGCGCTCGATCTGATCAGCGATTATTTAAAATCGAAAAATATCGAAAATCCTGTCATTGTATCTCCAGATGCCGGTAGAGCGTCGATGGCAGAGAAGCTTGCGAATCGATTAGATTCGCCGTTTGCGATTATGATCAAGAAGCGTCCAAAACATAACGAATCCGTCATTACACATATTATCGGGGATGTTAAAGATCGAACGCCTATTATTATTGAGGATTTAATTGATACAGGTTCAACGATTATTCACGTTGTGGAAGGCCTGAAAGAGCGCGGTGCCAAAGACGCGATTGTCTGCGCAACGCACGGACTATTTTCGGACAATGCAATTGAACGGCTCGTTCATCCGAATATTAAGGAAGTTGTCATTACGGATTCGATTGCTTTGCCTGAGGAACATTCTTCTAAATTTACGATTTTATCGGTAGCACCGATTCTTGCAAAAGCGACTCGCATTATACGAGAAGGCGGCTCTATTGCAACGTTGTTTACAGATTCGGCTATCTAATCATAGAGCTCATTTAGACTCGCTAATAAAGAAATTGCCCGTAGATATATGGGCAATTTCTTTTTCTCTTGTAAAGATGCGGTTTTCTAATTATGATATACTACTGATGTGGAACGATTGTTTACAAGTTTCAAAGGAGGTGCCTTGCACTAATGAAAGAGAAAACTTTGCGGGCTGAACAGACGCGCAACAATATCATTCCTATTCATCTCGATGCTACGTTTTTCTTTGAGAGAGCTGTCCGCTCGTTGGATCGCAATCATTATGACAAGGCATTGAAATATTTTCGCAAAGCTGTCGAATATGAACCGGAAAATGCAGTCAATCATTGTAATTTAGCAGGAGTTTTGTCGGAAATGGGAGATTTCGAGGGCTCTAATAGAGTGCTGAAATCTATTTTGGATGATGTCGATCCGACCATGACTGAATGCTATTTTTATATGGCGAATAATTTTGCCAATATGGAACAGTTTGAAGCAGCGGAAGAAGCGCTGATCACATATTTGGAAGAAGATCCTTACGGCCAGTTTCTAGATGAAGCTGAAGAAATGATGGAATTGCTTCGTTTTGAGCTGCATCGGCCTACCAAGGTAAGTAAAATTAAGGCGCGAGAAGGTATGGTTGAACATGACCGCGCGCGGGCGCTTCTTGAAGAAGGAAAGTTTGCGCAAGCGGTAGAGCTGCTCGAAGAAATACTAGAAGAGCACCCTGATTTCCTAGCGGCTCGCAACAATCTAGCACTTGCCTATTACTATATGGGCTTTTTTGATGAAGCGAAGGACGAAATCGTGAAGGTTCTTGATGAAGAACCCGGGAATTTGCATGCTCTGTGCAATTTAACGATTTTATATCAGCATGAGGGCAATAGGAAGGCAGTAGATGAACTTCTCAGTACGCTGAGGCCTGTCGTTCCTTTCCATCAGGAGCATGTGTTTAAACTCGCAACGACAATGGGCATTCTTGGTGAGCATGAGGCGGCTTATGGCCATTTTTGTCGATTGCTGAAAGACGACGAAGTGAATTTCGATCCTTGTTTATTCCATTATGCTGCAGTAGCGGCATGGAACACGGGGCGTTACAACAATGCGAGACGGCACTGGATTCAGGCCGATAAGTTGGATCCGGAGTCAGGAATTGCACGTTTCTACTTATCACAGTATGACAGCTGGGCGGATGGCACACTTCAGCCGCAGCCAATCAGCTATCATTACCATCTGCCGTTTGAGGAGCAGTTTAAGCTGTGGCAGAAAAATGGCGGAACAATTCCGGAAAGTGTCAAAGCGGATCCGCTTGTTCGTTCCTCGTTCTTCTGGGCACTTAGACACGGTAATTATGATACGAAGCTGCAGGTGATTGAAGCGCTTGGACAAGTTGGGGACTATGAGGTGCAGCAGGCGCTTCGCGCTTTTCTCGTAGAACCAGACGAAGAGGAGTCACTCAAAGATGTTGCGCTTTTCGTGCTCCGTCATCTCGGGGTGAAAGGACCGCTTCCGCTCAAGCAGGGTGGTTCTACAACCTTCGTGAATCCGGAGATCGTCACTTCAGAACTGCCAGAGTGGAATAATGATTGGCAGCGGGTGGTCAGCACTGCTTTTAAGCAGATGAAGAGTCGTTATGATGTGATGCAGCAGTATGATCTCGAGAACCTCTGGGTTGAATATTTAACGAAAGTGTATCCAGATGTGCCGGTCATTTTCCATGTAGAAGGCTGGGCAGCTGCGCTTGAATATTTAACTGCGAAAATGCACCGTCATCCTCTTACCTATCAGGAAGTGGCTGAGCGCTACGGCATATCGGTATCGACAGTGAGTAAATATGCCCGGCAAATCGACCAAGTATGCGGCATAAAAGATAAAATAAAGGCTATTTTTCCATCCAATACGGGAAACATATAAATAACGTCCAATATAGTGACTATGAGGAGGTTATTCATGATGTATAAAACGATTGTGATCGGAACAGGCCCTGCGGGACTGACGGCCGCTATTTATTTGGCTCGCGCGAACTTAAAGCCTCTTGTTATCGAGGGTATGGAGCCAGGAGGACAGCTCACCACAACGACGGAAGTAGAGAACTTCCCAGGCTTTCCAGAAGGCATTATGGGTCCGCAGCTTATGGATAATATGCGTAAGCAAGCCGAGCGATTCGGTGCGGAGTTTAAGGCCGGTATGGTGACAGAAGTGGACTTGTCCAAACGTCCTTTTAAACTTAAGGTTGAGGGGATGGGAGAAGTCGAAGCAGAGTCTGTCATTATTTCGACGGGAGCTTCCGCTAAATATTTAGGCATTCCCGGAGAACAGGAGAACGTGGGCCGCGGAGTCAGCACGTGTGCGACTTGCGATGGATTTTTCTTCAGAGGAAAAAATATTATCGTAGTCGGCGGCGGCGATTCTGCTATGGAGGAGGCCAGCTTCCTAACCCGTTTTGCTACGTCAGTTACGATTGTACATCGGCGGGAAGAGCTCCGAGCTTCTAAAATAATGCAGGACCGTGCTCGCCAAAATGATAAAATTAAGTGGGCTCTTAACCGAACTCCGCTTGAAGTGGTTACGAATGAGCAAGGTGTTGTTCAAGGCCTGAAAGTGCTCAACAATAGTACGAAACAAGAGGAAATTATCGAAGCGGCTGGGGTCTTCGTCGCGATCGGTCATACGCCAAACACGAAGTTTCTAGGCGGACAAATCGATACAGATCAGAACGGGTATATCGTTGTGAAACCAGGAACGACGAAGACGAACATCCCAGGCGTATTTGCCTGCGGCGATGTGCAGGATTTCCGTTACCGTCAGGCGATTACTGCCGCGGGAACAGGATGTATGGCAGCACTTGATTGTGAGAGATTCCTTGAAGACAGCAGCACTCACGATTGGAGCCAGAGCTTGAATTCTTAGTACACGTAAAAAGGAGCTTATAAAGCTCCTTTTTCATGGTTTATATTGTCAATCATGCGTAAATGCATGTTGTTAAATGCTCTTCCCGAGGCAATCTGGTTCTCTTGACCTAATGGGAGGGTTCGCTTATAGTGAGATACGTAGGATCAAACATTTTAGTAGAAAAAAGGTGGCTTGGAAACATGTCTGAAAACATCTACGTTGGTGTAGATTTAGGCGGAACAGCGATTAAAGTCGGAATCTGTAATGAAGAGGGCCAGCTGCTCCATACTTATGAAGGACCTACTGAGACAGACAAAGGCGTCGATACGGTCATTAACAACATTGAGAAGTATGTCAGACTCATTGTTGAACAATCCCCATTTACGTGGGACCAACTGGCTGGTGTTGGTGCAGGGGTTGCCGGCTTTACGAATGTTCGTGAAGGAATTATTATTCTTGCGCCTAATATTGGTTTTAGAGATGTCCCGATTCGTAAAATTTTAGAAGAACGTCTCGGCAAGCCTGTCAAAATAGATAACGATGCGAATGTAGCGGCGCTGGGCGAAGCATGGAGCGGTGCAGGTAAAGGCATCGACAATTGCGTATGCTTTACACTCGGTACAGGTGTTGGCGGCGGTATTATTATAAATGGTAAAATATATCAAGGCTTCTCCGGTATGGCTGGTGAACTCGGTCATATTTCCGTCGTTCCCGATTTAGAAGCGATCCAATGCGGATGCGGCAAAATGGGCTGTTTAGAGACAGTTTCATCCGCGACTGGCATTATTCGTATGGCTAATGATGCTGTGGAGCGCGGCGACAGAACGAGTCTGGCGCTCGAAGAGAACATTGCGGCTAAAACTGTCTTTGATGCGGCAAAAGCTGGCGATGAAGTGGCTCTTCGTATCGTTAACCGTGCTTCATTTTATTTAGGTAAAGCGATGGCAGCTGTTGCAGCTGTGCTCAATCCTGAGCGGTTTATTCTAGGCGGCGGTGTGTCCAAAGCTGGCGATATTCTATTTAACGAAGTGAAAGAAGTGTATGCAAAACTTGCACCAGAACCGCTTCAGCAGGGTGTTGAAATCGTTCCTGCTAAGCTTGGAAATGATGCTGGTATTGTTGGTGCGGCAGGTCTTCATATTCGTTCCTAAGCTTATCATCTGCAATTTTTCATATCATGTTATTTGTATGCAGTGCAGGGGAGGGAAGCTGTATGCAAGGAAATGAACAACATTCCTTAGCGACCTTGATCATTATTACAGGGATGTCGGGTGCTGGTAAGACGCTGGCAGTTCGCAGTCTAGAGGATCTTGGTTTTTTCTGTGTGGATAATTTACCGCCTGTGCTCATTCCGAAATTTGCGGAGCTCATTGAGCAGTCTAAAGGGAAGATCGCTAAGGTTGCGCTCGTTATCGATTTACGCGGCAGAGAATTTTTTACGGCTTTGTCCGAATCGCTTAATTATATTAAAGATCATTTCACTATTCATTGCGAGATCTTATTTTTGGATGCGACGGACTCTGTCCTTGTTCAGCGGTATAAGGAAAGCCGCCGCAGACATCCGCTCGCACCGAATGGTATGCCGCTTGACGGCATCAAACTGGAACGTAAAATGCTTGAAGAGTTGCAAAATTCGGCTACCCAAGTGCTGGATACGAGCAATATGAAGCCAGCGCAGCTGAAAGAGAAAATTATTTCAAGATTTTCTCATTTGGAAAGCGGCACATTATCCGTGAACGTAACGTCCTTCGGATTTAAGTACGGTGTACCTATTGATGCGGACCTCATCTTTGACGTCCGTTTTTTGCCTAATCCGCATTATGTGGAACAGCTTCGTCCGAAGACGGGGCAAGACAGCGACGTTTACGAATATGTGATGAAGTGGCCTGAGACGCAAACTTTTTTAACCAAATTATTAGATATGCTTCATTTTCTTATACCGCAGTATCGTAAGGAAGGCAAAAGCCAAGTGATTATTGGGATTGGCTGTACAGGCGGCAAACATCGCTCTGTAGCAATCGCAGAATATTTGGGTAAAATGCTAGGAGCAAGTGAAACGGAAACGGTTCGTGTAAGTCATAGAGACGCAGACCGCGACCGGAATTAAGAGGTGAAGTGATGAGTCGAGCTGACAAACAGAGAGAACGTCCTCGAATTGTCGTGATGGGCGGCGGAACAGGATTGTCTGTCATGCTGCGAGGGCTCAAGGATAAACCGCTCGATATCACGGCCATCGTAACAGTAGCTGATGATGGAGGAAGTTCAGGTATATTACGGAGCGAACTGCAGATGCCGCCTCCAGGCGATATCCGTAACGTGCTTACAGCACTTGCGGATGTAGAGCCTCTATTATCCGACATGCTCGCATATCGGTTTACCAGCGGCGCAGGTCTGGCAGGTCATAGTTTAGGCAACCTGATTTTGGCAGCTCTGACGGACATCAAAGGTGATTTTGTCACAGCGGTTAGAGAACTAAGCAGAGTGTTTGCGGTGCGCGGAAGAGTTCTTCCTGCTGCTGGGCAGGCTGTTGTACTGAGCGCCGAAATGGAAGATGGAACCATCGTTATTGGTGAATCTAAAATTCCTGAAGCTCGGGGTACAATAAAGAGAGTGTTCTTAGAGCCGGCTGAAGTCGAGCCTTTGCCTGAGGCTGTCGAAGCCATTAATCAAGCAGACGCGATTTTAATAGGTCCGGGAAGCTTGTACACGAGTATTCTTCCCAATTTGCTCGTTCCTAAACTGGCAGAGGCGGTTGTTGCCTCGAATTCCATTAAAATCTTTGTCTGCAATGTCATGACACAACCAGGAGAGACAGATAATTATACAGTGAGTGATCATTTGAAGGCTGTATATGACCATATCGGACATCACTTGTTTGATTATGTAATCGTAAATAACGGAGAAATTCCGCCGCAGGTACAGGATAAATACGCAGAAAAAGGCGCTAAGCCTGTAGAGCTCGATTGGGATGAAGTGACGTCACACGGTTACAAAGTCATTGCCGACACCCTTGTGCTTTTTAGAACTTACTTGCGGCATGACGCGGACAAACTTAGTGAGCATATTTTTCAGTTAGTTGATAGCTGGATTTCAAGAAAGAGGTGAGACCCTTGTCGTTTGCGGCACAGACTAAAAAAGAATTAACCCTTGTCGAGGCGGAGCCATGCTGCGAAAGAGCCGAGTTATCGGCGCTGATTCGTATGAATGGTTCGGTTCAACTTTCGAACAAAAAGGTTATTTTGGATATATCCACGGAAAATGCCGCGATTGCAAGGCGGATTTATTCTCTGATCAAAAAACATTTTCAGGTGCATACAGAGTTATTAGTACGTAAAAAGATGCGTCTGAAAAAAAACAACGTCTATATTGTACGGATTCCGGCTAGGGTCGAGGATATTCTGAAAGAGCTTCATATTGTTTCGGAAGGATTTGTCTTTACACCGGGGATTAATCCGGAGTTAACTCGGAAAAACTGTTGTAAACGCGCCTATTTAAGAGGTGCATTTATGGCAGGGGGGTCGGTTAACAATCCTGAAGGATCTTCCTACCATTTGGAGATTGCTTCGAGCTATGAAGAGCATTGCCGTGCGCTTGTGGACCTTGCCAATGAATTTCATTTGAACGCTCGCTGTATCGAGCGGAAGAAAGGATTCATCTTTTACATTAAAGAAGGCGAGAAAATTATTGAGCTGCTCAGCATTATCGGTGCTCATCAAGCGCTGTTTAAATTTGAAGATGTTCGTATTATGCGTGACATGCGTAACTCCGTTAACCGGATTGTGAATTGCGAGACAGCCAACTTAAACAAAACGATCGGTGCAGCGGTTAGACAAATTGATAACATTAAACTGCTGCAGAAAGAAGTCGGACTTGAGAATTTACCGGATAAACTGCGTGAAGTGGCAGAGGTACGGCTTGCACATCCTGACATGAATTTGAAGGAAGTTGGGGAACTGCTTAAGGGGACGGTTAGCAAATCGGGGGTTAATCATAGATTGCGTAAAATCGATGAACTTGCTGAGAAAATTCGAAATGGCTAAATGACTTCTAAATTTTTTTGTTAAAGTTTCCTTTTTGTGATATTGTATAATATTATAAATATAATAGTTAAAATTATGTATGTTTACTAAGTATAGGGGGTAATATTTCCATGACAAAGCACCCGGTAGTAGTTAAATTAAAAACGGGTCTCCATGCCAGACCAGCAGCATTATTCGTTCAAGAAGCGAATAAGTACTCGTCTGAAATATTCGTGGAAAAAGATGATAAAAAAGTGAATGCGAAAAGCATCATGGGAATTATGAGCCTCGCCATCAGCTCAGGAACCGAAATTATTGTAAGTGCTGAAGGTGCTGACGCCGAGCAGGCTGTAAACGCTTTAGTCAGCTTGGTGAGCAAAGAAGAATTAGAAAACCAATAAATAACACCATTTGAGCTAACATTATAACATGAAGAAAGTCCCAAATTCGGGGCTTTTTTTGCTTTTATTAGTGTTATTTGTTACTTTTATTTGGCGCCCGCAACCTTTTTATGGCAGTTGCGTTTAGTAGTTAAACGGATCTGAATGGGGGCTTGAAGTAATGAGAACATGGTTAAAACCTGTAAGCGCGCTGTTGATTACCGGAACATTATTGTTTGCTGGGGTAGGGGGAACGGCCTCATTTGGCGAGCAGGGTAAGGTGAATGCTGCAGCAGATGAAAGCCAACGGAATGTGATTAATGTTGTAGGTAAAGGGGAAATCTCGGTAAAACCAGATGTTGCTTATCTATCCATTGGTGTGGAAGCAAGTGCGACTGCAGCTGATGAAGCGCAGAAGAAAAATGCTGCTGTTATTCAGAAGATAAATACGCTTTTGAAGGGAACGTGGAAAATCGCTGACAAAGATATTAAAACAAGCCAATTTTATGTGCAGCCTAATTATACGTACAATGATAAAGAAGGACAGAAGGTAAAAGGCTATACAGCAATGCATATCCTGCAAGTGACTTTCCGTGATTTAGACAACGTTGGCAAATTGCTTGACGATGCATCTAAAGCAGGGGCTAACCGCATCGATAATATTCGCTTCGCAGTAGAAGATCCAGATCAATTTGAAACTCAGGTTATAGAAAAGGCAATGGCGAATGCCGACGTGAAAGCAGGTGCGATTGCCAAAGCTGCAAAACGTCAAGTTGGCATCGTGCTGAATGTAACACAAGGAAGTGTAGATACGCCGATCTTTATGGAACAATCATATGCAGTAGCTAAAGTAGCTGATACGGCAAGTATGCCAACGAACATTGAATCGGGTGAGATTAAAGTATCAACACAACTGAGCGTACAGTATGAGATGAAATAAAATGAGTTACAGAAAGCGGCCGAATGGCCGCTTTTTTGAATTCTAATCGTTTGGTTGTCGAAAATAATAGATAACTGTTGTATCTGCAGTAAAAAAAAGGTATAGTGTATTATGCAAAAAACGAAATATTGATGACACACGTTAAAGCCATACCAATGGATATGGCTTTTTTTTCTTAATACTTTCTTTGTTTCAAAAAGACAAGATATAAGGGGTTGATGCACATGATTGAGCTTGTCCAAATCGAGAAGCATTTTTCAGGACAAGTAGTCGTGCATCCGCTATCGCTTACCATTAAGGAAGGGGAATTCCTGACCTTGCTGGGTCCGAGCGGCTGCGGCAAGACGACGATTCTCCGCATGATTGCGGGATTTGAACAACCAACAGATGGAGATATATTTCTAGACGGACAGAAGGTAACGAATCTATCGCCTAATCGTCGCGATTTGAATCTAGTGTTCCAACATTATGCATTATTTCCGCATATGACTGTGGAAGAGAATATAGCATTTGGTCTGAAAATGAAAAAGACCCCTCCTTCTCAGCAGAAGGAACGCGTAGAAGAAGCTCTTAAGATGACGCAGCTTACGCAGCTTACCAAACGGTATCCTCATGAGCTGTCAGGCGGTCAGCAGCAAAGGGTAGCGATTGCGAGAGCGATTGCTAATAAGCCTAAGGTGCTGCTGCTGGACGAGCCTCTGGGTGCGCTTGATTTGCAGCTTCGTAAAAGTTTGCAAACAGAGCTAAAGCAACTGCAGCGCAGTCTTGGGATTACTTTTATTTACGTGACACATGATCAAGAGGAAGCGATGATGCTGTCAGACCGCATTGTCATCATGAACAATGGGCAGGTTGAGCAAATCGGCACTCCTCGTGAAATATATGAAACGCCTAGAACATTATTTGCCGCAACTTTTATAGGGGAGAACAATATCTTCTCTAGCGATGGGCGGCTGTTTGCTGTGCGTCCTGAGAATATAAGAGTCGTGCGTGAGATAAATAAAGCGAGCCGGAAAGGTACTGTACAAGATATTGTATATCTCGGCAATGTTCATAAATTGATCGTCCAGCTAGACGATGAGCCTATGAACGTTACCGCTGCGCTAGATTTCGCAGATGATCGTACTTGGCAAATTGGAGAGAAAGTCGGAGTGAGCTGGAACCCTCTGCATGAGGTGATGGTCGGTTCATGAAGAAGTTGCGACTAATCCATTTGCCGGTGATGATCTGGCTTATTTTGTTTCTCATTATTCCGATTCTTATTGTTATAGGGATCTCTTTTTTGCAAAGAGATGAGCTCGGTAATTTGGTATACTCCTTTAGTTTAGAGTCGTATGCAACTTTTTTTGATCCGCTGTATCTTGGTATATACATGGACACGATCTGGTTGTCAGTCGTAACGACGATCATTTGTCTATTATTGAGTTACCCGCTAGCCTACTATATTGCGAATGCTTCGCCCAAAATACAGACGTGGGGCATTATACTTGTCACAGTTCCTTTTTGGATTAACTTTCTCATTCGGACTTACGCTTGGGTTCTGCTGCTTAGAACACAAGGAACGGTGAACAATTTACTCATCGCATTAGGGTGGATTCATGAGCCGATCCAAATGCTATATACCAAAGGAGCTGTGTTGCTAGGAATGGTCTATACGTTCGTTCCTTTCATGGTGCTTCCTATTTATGTGGCAATTGAACAAATGGATAGACGGCTTCTTGATGCAGCAAGCGATCTGGGTGCTACGAAGTGGAGAGCATTCTTGCATATTACGCTGCCGCAGACGAAATCAGGCATCATGACGGGATGCGTACTTGTTTACGTATCGACGACAGGGATGTTCGTCGTTACCGATATATTAGGCGGCGCGAAATCGGCGATGCTGAGCAACATTATTCAAAGCCAATTTCTTGGATCACGCAACTGGCCGTTCGGAGCTGCGTTGTCCATCATTTTCGTAGTGACTTCGCTTGTGCTCATTTTCTTATTTAATAGAGCGATGCAATCAAGATATTTGGCCGCTAGGGAGGGGAAATGATGAAATCGAAAAATCACCCTCTGCTCGGGCTGCATTCGTTGCTTATGATGATTTTTATCTATTTGCCGATCGTCTTCATTGTTATTTATTCGTTTAACGATTCTCGGATTAATGCCAAGTGGAGCGGTTTTACTTGGAAGTGGTATTCATCGCTGTTCACCGACAGGCATGTTATGGAAGCGTTGATGAACAGCTTGACCATTGCCGTCGTATCGACAGTTGTGTCAACGATCCTCGGCACAGTAGCTGCATTGTCTATGCGCACAACAGGCTCGAAGATGCGGGCAGGAATGAACGGTCTTCTCTATTTACCGATCATCATACCCGATATTATTATGGGTCTATCGTTACTCGTACTTTTCACACAAATCCATATTCCGCTTGGGAAAATCACCGTAATGATCGCGCATATTACGTTCAGCTTGTCCTATGTTTATGTAATTGTTACAGCGAGATTGACCGGAATGGGCAAGCAGCTTGAGGAAGCGGCTCAAGATTTAGGTGCGAGCTCATGGCAGACCTTCAGGTATGTCACACTGCCGCAAATAACACCGGGCATTATTGCAGGTGCACTCATTGCCTTTACTTTGTCGCTAGATGATTTTATGGTCAGCTTCTTTGTAACGGGTCCAAGTTCTACGACATTGCCAATCTATATTTATGGGCAAGTGAAACGAGGCATTTCTCCGGAAATTAACGCCTTATGTACGATATTGATTGCTGTCAGTGTCATTTTAATTTTGTTAGCACAAATGTTTTTAAATAAAGGTCAAGGTCAGAAAAAAACGACGCTTCCGCTCTAATGAACGGTAATCGTCACGTTAAGAAAGAGAGGAGATAAGGAAGTAATGAAAAGAAAAGGACTTACAGGCCTGCTGTTTATGGTTGTATTCGCACTTCTCGTGCTGTCAGGATGTTCCTCGAGGCCAACGCTTAATATTTACAGTTGGGCAGACAATTTTGACGAGCAGGTACTGAAAGATTTCGAGAATAAATATAACGTCAAAATTAATTACGATGTTTATGCTAATAATGAAGATTTGCTTGCTAAGATTAAAGCAGGCGGTAGCGGTTATGACTTAATTCAGCCATCGGACTATATGGTTGAAACAATGATTAAACAAAATTTACTTGAGCCGCTTGATAAAAACAACATTCCGAACTTTGCGAACATCGCAGACACTTTTAAAAATCCGAGCTATGATCCAGGAAACAAATTTTCGATTGCGTATACGTCTGGTGTAACGGGAATTGCATATAACAAAAAATATGTGAAAGATAAGATTGACAGTTGGGATGATCTGTGGAACCCATCATACAAAGGTAAAGTGCTGCTTCTCGATGATAACCGCGAGGTCATCGGCATGGCGCTGAAGAAGCTTGGATATTCCAACAGCAGCACAGACGAAGGACAGATCAATCAGGCTGTAGGCGAGCTTAAGAAGCTCTTGCCAAGCGTTCTTGCATTTGATACTGATAATATTAAACAAAAAATGATCCAAGAAGAAGGCTGGATTGGTACCGTTTGGTCTGGAGATGCGGCTTATATTGCAGCAGAGAATCCAGATATTGAATATGTTGTTCCTAAAGAGGGCGCAACGATCTTCTCGGATAACTACGCCATTCCTAAAGGTGCAGCGAACAAAGAGCTTGCTGAGAAGTTTATTAATTACATGCTCGATCCGAAGGTCAGTGCGAAGAACTATGAATCCATCGGGTACAGTGATCCGAATACGAAAGCGATGGAATTCCACAGCGAGAAATATCGGAATAACCATATGATTAACTTAACCCAAGATGAATTAAGCCGTACTGAATGGCTTAGCGATGTTGGGAACACGCTTCAATTGTATGACCGTCTGTGGACCGAATTAAAGAGTGGGCGTGAATAAAATAAATAAAAGAACCGCTTAAACAGCATTCAGCTGTTCAAGCGGTTCTTATTTTCTTATACACCTTGAACGGGTGTTTTGTCGATGACTTTATCGATGAGTCCATAAGCTTGAGCTTCTTGTGCACTCATGAAATTGTCGCGGTCAGTATCTTTCTCAATTTGTTCAAATGATTGTCCCGTACGTTCAGCCATAATGCGGTTCAGCTTATCACGCAATTTCAAAATGCGGCGTGCGCGGATTTCGATATCTGTCGCTTGGCCTTCAGCTCCGCCAAGAGGTTGGTGAATCATAATTTCACTGTTTGGCAGCGCGTAACGTTTACCTTTAGCACCTGCATTCAGCAGAAATGCTCCCATGGATGCTGCCATACCTACACAGATGGTAGATACATCAGGTTTAATGAATTGCATCGTATCATAAATCGCCATACCAGCCGTAATCGACCCGCCAGGGCTGTTAATGTACAAATGAATATCTTTCTCTGGATCCTCTGCTTCTAAGAACAGCATTTGCGCAATGATGGAGTTCGCCACAACATCATTCACTTGAGAACCAAGGAAAATAATTCGGTCTTTCAGCAGTCTAGAATAAATGTCATAGGCGCGTTCGCCGCGATTGCTTTGTTCAACGACCATAGGGATATAACTCATAGTAAATACCCTCCTTTGAAATCTCATTACATTTTAACTGTTACCTTAATATCCACATCATAAACAATTTAAAACATAAAGTCAAAGAAAGTCAAACTTTTGATAAAAAAAAGAGTTGAAGCTGGCTTCACTCGTTTATGTATTAAGGAATATGGCGCGCCCGCGAGGAATCGAACCTCGATCTCAGGCTCCGGAGGCCTACGTCATATCCATTGGACCACGGGCGCACATTTTTAGGATAACAAAAAAGATTATAGGTTATCCTGCTTGAAATTGCAAGTGTTAACTTGAAAGGCGTAATGTATAAGAAAAAACAAAGCGGCAAATTATAGTGACGTTACCCTTGCAAGATACGCAAATTTTGGTTAAAATAATGGTGGGACTTAAAAAGTTATCGTGGGACGTTTTGAGTCCATGAGGATTGGAGAGAAAGACGGAGCCTGCAGGAGTGGAGAGTATGCGGAATATATTAGAAATAGAAAAGCAGCTTCTGCCTGATCTCATGGATATTCTCAAAAAAAGGTACACCATACTTCATCAGATCATGCTATCAGATGTGGTCGGCCGCAGGACATTGGCAGCTTCGCTAAACATGACAGAACGTGTGCTGCGGGCCGAAACTGATCTTTTAAAGGCTCAAGGACTGATCGAGATAGAGAACGTGGGCATGAGGATCAGTGAAGCTGGTAGCATACTGCTTGAGCAGCTTGAGCCTATTGTGAAGGATTTGTTTGGGCTGTCCAATTTGGAAGAGAAGATCCGTAAGGTCTATGGACTGCGAAAAGTAGTGGTTGTGCCTGGTGATAGTGAGTCGTCGCCGCTGGCAAAGCGTGAACTAGGCCGTGCAGGTGCCAAAGCACTGCTTAGTGTCATGAGCAATGATCGAATCGTTGCGGTAACAGGGGGATCCACCTTAGCTGAAGTAGCGGAACAGCTTACACCTCCATCGAATGTTTCTCTTAAGGGAAGCTGGTTCGTGCCTGCAAGGGGTGGACTTGGAGAAAGCTTGGAAATTCAAGCGAATACGATTGTATCCACAATGGCTAAGCACGTGGGAGCACAGTATCGGCTGCTGCATGTACCAGATCTGCTAAGCGAAGATGCTTATCAATCGCTCGTTCAAGATCCAAATATTTTAGAAATGATTAATATGATCCGCGGAGCTCAGATTATCATTCATGGTATTGGAGATGCTATGGAGATGGCGCGTCGCCGTAAGCTAGATTCAGAGACGGTTCGGGAACTTCAGGAAGAAGGCGCGTTATCGGAATCTTACGGCTATTACTTCAATGAACAGGGCGTTGTCGTTCATCGGATGTTGACGTTAGGGCTTCGTTTGGAAGATATTAAGAATGCTGAAGTTGTCATTGGAATTGCTGGGGGCAAAAGTAAAGCGAAAGCGATCCAATCTGTGCTTCGTTTTGGACATGAACATATTTTAGTGACTGATGAAGCTGCCGCGATAGACATCGTGAAGAATATTTAACCTTATTCGTTAATCAGGATGGTTCTGCTTCATAAGTGGAGCTGTCTTTGATCAAATAAATAAAAAATGTTTACTTGGGAGGAACCAAACTATGGTTAAAGTAGGTATTAACGGTTTTGGACGTATCGGACGTAATGTGTTCCGTGCAGCACTGAATAACAAAGAAGTTGAAATTGTAGCAATTAACGACTTGACTGACGTTAACACGCTTGCTCATCTTTTGAAATATGACACAACTCATGGTAAATTGGACGCGACTGTAGAAGCTAAAGAAGGCGCGCTAATCGTTAACGGCAGAGAAATCAAAGTGTTTGCTGAACGTAACCCTGAGAACCTTCCATGGGCTGCAAACGGCGTTGAAATCGTTGTTGAATCCACTGGTATTTTCACAGCGAAAGAAAAAGCTGAAGCTCACTTGAAAGGCGGAGCGAAAAAAGTTATTATCTCTGCTCCAGCAACAAACGAAGACATCACCATCGTTATGGGCGTTAATGAAGATAAATATGATCCAGCTAGCCACACAATCATTTCTAACGCATCTTGCACAACAAATTGCTTGGCTCCATTTGCCAAAGTGCTTGATGAAAACTTCGGTATCGTTAAAGGTATGATGACAACTGTTCACTCCTACACAAACGACCAACAAGTTCTTGACTTGCCGCACAAAGATCTTCGCCGTGCACGCGCAGCTGCTGAGAACATCATCCCTTCAACTACAGGTGCTGCAAAAGCAGTTAGCTTGGTTCTTCCACAATTGAAAGGCAAATTGAACGGTATGGCTATGCGCGTTCCTACACCAAACGTTTCTGTAACAGACTTGGTTGTTGAACTTTCCCAAAACGTAACTAAAGAAGAAGTTAACAGTGCGCTTAAAAAAGCTTCTGAAACAACTTTGAAAGGGATCTTGAACTACTCCGAAGAGCCGCTTGTATCTAGCGACTACAATGGTAACCCAGCTTCCTCTACAATCGATGCTTTGTCCACGATGGTAGTAGGCGACAACATGGTTAAAGTCGTTTCTTGGTACGATAATGAATGGGGTTATTCCAACCGCGTTGTGGACCTTGCTGCTTACATCGCTAGCAAAGGCCTATAATTGATTAAATAGCTGACTTAACATCAAAGAGGGGAGACCTATGTATAGGGCTCCTCTTTGGTGCTTGATATACGTCATGAATTACATAAGCGAATGCTTATGCTTACGATGCGATCTATCCTTCGGATAACTTAGTAAATGCTTTCGAAGTTAGTTATCCTTCGGATAACTTTTAGGAGGAAACCAAATGAACAAAAAAAGTATACGTGATGTAGAAGTTGCCGGTAAACGCGTGTTTGTCCGTGTGGACTTTAATGTCCCTCTAGAAGATGGTAAAATTACAGATGATACACGTATTCGTGCAACGTTGCCTACCATCAATTATTTGATAGAGAGAGGCGCAATTGTTATTTTGGCGAGCCATCTGGGCCGTCCAAAAGGACAAGTGGTGGAATCGATGCGTCTAACTCCGGTTGCGGCACGTTTGTCTGAACTGCTAGGCAAACCTGTAGCAAAAGTGGATGAAGCGATTGGAGAAGCTGTAAAAGCGCAAGTAGCGAAGCTGAACAAAGGTGATGTGCTGCTGCTTGAAAATGTTCGTTTCTATCCAGGTGAAGAGAAGAACGATCCTGAGCTCGCAAAAGCATTCGCTGAACTTGCGGACCTGTACGTCAATGACGCATTCGGCGCTGCTCACCGTGCTCATGCTTCGACAGAGGGTATTGCTCATCATTTGCCGGCAGTATCCGGTCTTCTTATGGAGAAGGAACTAGAAGTGCTTGGCAAAGCTCTCTCTAATCCAGAACGTCCATTCACAGCGATTATCGGCGGATCTAAAGTCAAAGATAAAATCGATGTGATCAACAATTTGCTTAACATTGCAGACAATATTTTGATCGGCGGCGGACTATCGTATACATTTTTAAAAGCTCAAGGCTATGAAATTGGTCAATCGCTGCTGGACAATGAGAAGCTTGATGTAGCTCTTGGCTTTATTCAAAAAGCAAAAGAGCTGGGCAAAAACTTCTACTTGCCTGTAGATATTGTCGTAGCAGATGATTTCAGCGCCAACGCCAATACGAAAATTGTTGATATCGACGGCATTCCTGCGGACTGGGAAGGCATCGATATCGGACCGAAGACTCGCGCTAAATACGCTGAAGTCATTAAAAACTCTAAATTGGTCGTATGGAATGGACCGATGGGCGTATTTGAAATTGAACCGTTCTCGCACGGTACACGTGAAGTTGCACAGGCATGTGCTGAGACGGAAGGATATACGATCATTGGCGGCGGTGATTCTGCAGCAGCAGCTGAGAAATTCCACCTTGCTGACAAAATGGATCATATCTCCACAGGAGGCGGAGCTTCACTTGAATTCATGGAAGGCAAAGCACTTCCAGGCGTTGTAGCCTTGAACGATAAATAACAACCAGATACGCACAAGATTTGCTCGAGCCGTGAAGTCTCCTTCTCGGTTCTGAGTCGATTTGGGATAGGAACCAGAAGGAGTGAACCATGTGAGGGCGCCAATTATAGCTGGTAACTGGAAAATGTTCAAGACTGTTTCTGAAGCGAAAGCATTCATTGAAGAGATTAAGGGTAAAGTGGAGATAGAAGGTGTAGAATGCGTTATATGTGCACCTTTTACGCATTTGCATGCTCTTGTCGATGCTGTACAAGGAACGAGAATTAAAATCGGTGCGCAGAACATGCACTGTGAAGATTGCGGAGCCTACACAGGTGAAATTAGCGGCGTGATGTTAAAAGATATAGGGATCGATTACGTCATTGTCGGTCACTCAGAGCGACGTGCATATTTTGCCGAGTCGGATGACATCGTGAATAAAAAAGTGCACGCTGCATTCCGCAATCAATTAATACCTATCGTCTGCGTAGGAGAGAAACTTGGAGAACGGGAAGCAGGCGATACGAAGAAAGTTATCAAAGTACAAATAGAAGCTGCATTCCAAGGAATATCCGCGGAACAAGCAGAGCAGGTTGTAGTTGCCTATGAGCCGATCTGGGCTATTGGAACAGGTAAAGCTTCGACGCCGCAAGATGCAAACGAAGTTATTGCTTATATCCGTGACCTCTTGAAAGGATTGTATGGCGACCATGTAGCTGGCGCAGTGCGCATTCAATACGGCGGAAGTGTGAAGCCTGAGAATGTTGCAGAATACATGCGACAAAGCGACATAGACGGAGCTCTAGTCGGTGCAGCCAGCCTACATCCTGCTTCTTACATCCAGCTTGTTGAGGGGGCAAAATAAATGAAAGCACCAAAACCAGTAGCATTAATCATCATGGACGGATTTGGTCTTCGTAACACCGCAGAAGGTAATGCTGTTGCTCAAGCGCATAAACCTAACTACGATCGTTACATGAGTATATATCCACACACCACGCTAACCGCTAGCGGTGAAGCTGTGGGACTGCCTGAAGGGCAAATGGGGAACTCCGAAGTGGGTCACCTGAATATCGGCGCAGGACGTATTGTATACCAAGACTTAACACGGATTTCGAAATCGATTCGTGAAGGCGAATTTTTCGACAATGAGACGTTGGTTGCAGCCGTTCGCAATGCCAAAGATAACAATAAGAAGTTGCACCTTTACGGACTAATATCCGATGGGGGTGTGCATAGCCACATCGAACACTTATTTGCGATGCTGGATCTGGCTAAAAAAGAAGGATTATCAGAAGTGTACATTCATGCCTTCTTGGATGGCCGTGACGTTGCTCCAGACAGCGCGAAAGTGTTCATGACTCAGCTTCTAGATAAAATTAAAGAAGTTGGCGTAGGGAAAGTTGCTACCGTTCAAGGCCGTTATTATGCAATGGACCGCGATAAACGGTGGGAGCGTACTGAGAAATCATATCGTGCAATGGTTTATGGCGAAGGTCCTAAGTATAAAGATCCGATGACAGCGATCTTGGAATCCCATGAGAAATCGGTATATGACGAGTTCGTTATGCCGACGGTGATCGTAGATGACAATGATCAGCCTGTTGGGCTTGTCGAGAGCGGAGATTCGGTCATATTCTTGAACTTCCGCCCAGACCGCGCCATTCAGTTGTCTCAAGTATTTACGAACAAAGACTTCAGAGGCTTTGATCGTGGACCTAAGTTCCCAGGCAATCTGCATTTTGTCTGCTTGACTTTGTTCAGTGAATCGGTAGACGGCTATGTTGCCTACAAGCCGAAAGATCTGGATAACACACTCGGTGAAGTTCTCGCTCAGCATGGCAAGAAACAGCTTCGCATTGCTGAGACGGAGAAATATCCGCACGTAACGTTCTTCTTCAGCGGCGGTCGTGATGTTGAGCTTCCAGGTGAGACGCGCATTCTGATCAACTCCCCTAAAGTAGCGACTTATGACTTGAAACCTGAGATGAGCATTTACGAAGTTACAGATGCTTTGCTCAAAGAAATTGAAGCTGATAAACACGATGCTATCATTCTGAACTTCGCTAACCCTGACATGGTAGGCCACTCCGGCAAACTTGAGCCTACAATTAAGGCGGTTGAAGCAACGGATGAATGCGTAGGTAAAGTAGTAGAAGCTGTCCTTGCGAAAGGCGGCGTTGCTCTGATTACAGCAGACCATGGTAATGCAGATATGGTCTTCGATGAAGAAGGACGTCCACATACAGCACATACAACGAACCCAGTGCCTTTCATCGTGACTGATGAAAATGTTACACTGCGTGAAGGTGGCATCTTGGCAGATATTGCACCAACCATCTTGGATTTGATGCAGCTTCCAAAACCTGCTGAAATGACAGGCACATCCATCATTGCAAGCCGCAAGGCTTAACTTACTATTTAATTCAAAGGAGAGTAATCAATCATGACAATTATTTCTGACGTATACGCACGCGAAGTCCTTGACTCCCGCGGTAATCCAACTGTAGAAGTTGAAGTATATTTGGAATCTGGCGCTATTGGCCGCGCTATCGTTCCTTCTGGTGCATCCACAGGTGCGCATGAAGCTGTAGAGCTTCGCGATGGTGATAAATCCCGTTACCTTGGTAAAGGCGTTCTTAAAGCGGTTGAAAATGTAAATGAAATTATTGCTCCAGAAATCATCGGTATGGATGCTCTTGATCAAATCGGTATCGACAAAATGATGATTAAACTAGACGGAACACCTAACAAAGGTAAACTAGGTGCAAACGCAATTCTTGCGGTATCGATGGCAGTAGCTCGCGCAGCAGCTGATGCTTTGGATCTTCCGCTTTATGTATACCTTGGCGGATTTAACGCAAAACAACTTCCTGTTCCAATGATGAACATTGTGAACGGCGGTGCGCATGCAGACAACAACGTAGACGTACAAGAGTTTATGATTCTGCCTGTCGGCGCTCCTAGCTTCAAAGAAGCACTTCGTACAGGTGCGGAAATTTTCCACAACCTGAAAGCTGTACTTAAATCCAAAGGTTTGAACACAGCTGTAGGTGACGAAGGCGGTTTTGCTCCAAACCTTGGTTCTAACGAAGAAGCACTGCAAACGATCGTTGAAGCGATTGAAAAAGCAGGCTACAAACCAGGTGTTGACGTATTCCTCGGTATGGACGTTGCTTCCACTGAGTTCTATAAAGATGGCAAATACCATCTTGAAGGCGAAGGCAAATCATTCACTTCTGCAGAATTCGTTGATTTGCTTGCTTCATGGGTTGATAAATATCCAATCATCACGATCGAAGACGGATGCTCTGAAGATGACTGGGAAGGTTGGAAATTGCTCACTGACAAACTCGGCAGCAAAGTTCAACTCGTGGGTGACGACTTGTTCGTAACGAACACAGAACGTCTTGCTAACGGTATCGAGAAAGGTATCGGTAACTCGATCCTGATCAAAGTGAACCAAATCGGTACACTTACTGAAACATTTGATGCCATCGAAATGGCTAAACGTGCTGGGTACACAGCTGTTGTCTCCCACCGTTCCGGTGAATCCGAAGACAGCACAATCGCAGACATCGCAGTTGCAACAAATGCGGGTCAGATTAAAACAGGTGCACCTTCCCGTACAGACCGTATTGCGAAATACAACCAATTGCTTCGCATCGAAGATCAATTGGGTCAACTTGCTCAATATAACGGCCTGAAATCGTTCTACAACTTGAAAAAATAAGCTGCTCTAACCGAGCGCTAAAAGGCTAGCCAATCTTATAGATTGGCTAGCCTTTTTTAATATCATGCCATGTTATTATACGTTCAACACTTGACGGAACTCTGCTGTCAGCAAAGGAACAACCTCAAATAAATCACCTACGATCCCGTAATCTGCGATCTTGAAGATCGGAGCTTCTGGATCTTTGTTGATAGCGATAATGATACGGGATTGGCTCATGCCGGCTACATGCTGAATCGCTCCGCTAATACCGCAAGCGATGTAAACTTCCGGTGTAACCACTTTACCCGTTTGGCCGATTTGCAGTGAATAGTCGCAGTAGCCTGCGTCACACGCGCCGCGTGAAGCGCCAACTGCACCGTTCAGTACATCTGCAAGCTCTTCAAGCGGCTTGAAGCCATCTGCGCTCTTTACGCCGCGTCCGCCGGAGACAATAATTTTCGCTTCAGACAGATCGATTTTACCCGTTGTTTTCTTCACGACTTCTTTAATAATGGTCCGCAGAGATGGTGCTGGATAAGTCAATGCTGTAACGGATGCGGTACGTCCAGAGTCGGGAGCAGGTGCCTGGATATTGTTCGGACGAACCGTAACAACCCAAGGTGAAGATGTAAAGGAGCGTTTCTCAAAAGCTTTACCTGCATATAGAGGACGAGTGAACACGACATCGCTGCCTGAGCGGCTAATCGCAGTCACGTCCGAGATTTGACCTGCTTGCAGACTCGCTGCAACGAGCGGCGCCAAATCACGGCCGATTGCGGTATGTCCGAACAATACGGCATCCGGTTTCGTTTCGTCAATCGCTTTCTTAACAGCTGCAAAATAGCCTTCAGGATTATATTGGTTTAAGTCTGAATGCTCTATGGTATAAATGCTGTCAGCGCCATAGGCTGCGAGTTCACCAGCGATGGATGAAGCTCCAGAGCCTACTACGAGAGCTAATACTTGGTCGCCTGCTTCGGCACTGGCACGTGCCGCGCTGAGCGTTTCGAATGCCACTTGACGAAGCTTTCCATCACGACTTTCAGCGAATACGAGAAAAGTTCTGCTCATTTAACGTTACCTCCCTGTATATGACTCATAATAAGAACGCTTTCAATTAAAGGACCTTAGCTTCATTACGCAGAAGTCCGACAAGCTCACGCACCTGATCCTGCAGCTCACCTTTAAGAATCTTGCCTGCATTTCTTACAGGAGGGAGTGACAGCTCTACACGCGAAGTTTGGGCTGTAATTTCTGAAGGAGAAATACCCAGATCATCTAGTGTAAGGGTCTGGAGCGGTTTCTTCTTCGCTTTCATAATGCCTTGCAGCGAAGGATACCGCGGTTCATTAAGTCCTTGCTGAGCGGTAAATAGAGCTGGCAGTGTAACGACAGACACTTCAAGATCACCTTCGGCGTCACGATGGACAAGCGCTGTATCTCCGTTAATTTCAAGCTTCGTTACGGAACCTGTATGAGGAATTCCGAGCAGACTCGCAATTCTAATCGCTACTTGACCGCCTCCGTTATCTACGGAGAAGTTGCCGCCGAGAAGCAAGTCAACATTTTGTTTAGACAAATAAGCATGCAGCGCTTTGGATACAGCATATTCATCTTGAGGAATGCGGTCATCGCTGATCAGCACAGCTTCGTCCGCACCCATTGCTAGGGCAGTTCGCAAAGCTTCAACGGAGCGGTCTGGCCCTACCGATATGACCGTAACGGAACCTCCGAGATCATCGCGCAGCTGGATAGCCTGTTCTACTGCATACTCATCGTAAGGATTTATGATGAATTTGACACCATCCTCTACGATAGAGCCGTTTTCAATCGCAATCTTTTCTTCGGTATCAAATGTCTGTTTGAGCAATACATAAATATTCATGAATCTACTCTCCTTTCAAACTTGACCCTGTGATTTAGCCTAAGCTCATAAATCTATTTAAGCTTGAATACCTTGAAGGAAGAAACTAAGCGTCTCATCGACTTGATCTGTGAGCCGGTACTTGCGTCCAGCTATAAGCCAAGAGGTTACGGCTTCGTCCATTGCGCCGAAAATTAAGTTCCGCACCAGCTTGACGTTCATATTGGGACGAAATCGCTTCTCTTCGATGCCCTTATTTAATATATTTTCGATGAGAACAATATATGGTTTAAAAGCATTACCAATTTCTTTGCGCAGCTCCAAATCATTTTGTCTTAGTTCGATCTGGGTGACATATGCAAAATCTATATCTTTCTCAAGCTCTGAATAATGCATTTCACATACCTTACGAAGTGCTTCTTCAGCGTGTGAGGTATTTTCGACACTTTCATTGAATTTGTCGACCCATTCCCCGAGCTTCTCTTGAAAGAGACAGATCAGAATATCCTCCTTTCTTTTAAAGTATAAATAAATCGTTCCGTCGGCTACACCAGCTGCCTTCGCAATCTTGGAAACTTGGGAACGGTGAAACCCATATTCAGCGAACACTTTGAGGGCGCCTTGCAAAATTAGGTGATATTTATCATTTTTTTTACTTGTCATTCAACCACCCCGGTGTTAAAATACAGTTACATCAATGAATGAATACTCATTCAGTTTTTGTAACCTCATCATAATCTACTCACTAAACATTGTCAATTCAGTTCTTAAGAAAAGATCCAAACCTTGCTGTACCTAGTGTTTTCGGAGATATTGGCAAGTCCTCTCGCATATATTTACTCGAAGAAACATTTACACAAAGATCAACCAGTCACTTCTTACGTCGCTATTGTAAGCGCTTCAGATATTGTCGAAAAATGTTAACAATTATCGTAGTTTTCCTTAGTAGACACATCTACTTTCAAAATGGACATGATGAAGGAGTTGATTTTCAGATGGTATGGTCACTTATTACTCTATTATTGTTCCTAGCCGTGACGGGGCTTGCGGTATACGCTTTTGCGAAAGTCGTCTATCACCGCTACCTATATGTGAAGCTAGGGCAGCCGGCAAATCTCTCGAAGGAATTAAAGTCTCGCCTTAGAACCGTCCTTGCCGAAGTACTGGGACAGAAGAAACTGCTGAAAGACCGTAAGAGCGGAATTATGCACGTCGTCATTTTCTATGGATTTATCGTTCTGCAATTCGGCGCGCTGGATCTAATCTGGAAAGGGTTATCGGGTCATCCGATTCCGTTCCCAGGGTATGAGGCATTTGGACTCATACAAGAAATAACCGCCGTGCTTATTCTGTTAGCCATCGGTTATGCAGCCTATAGACGTTATGTGGAGAAGCTTAAACGGCTCAAACGGGGCTGGAAACCGAGTATTGTTATTTTTTTCATTGTTGGACTGATGATCTCTGTATTGTTCAGCCTTGCATTTGAGCGAGTCAGAGACGGGCTTCCGTACTCGGCATTCGCACCTTTTTCTTCTTTGATAGCTGTGCCTTTCAGCGGTATGTCTGAGGGAGCTGCTAACGTCCTTTTTTATGCATTCTGGTGGATGCATCTGCTCATTCTGCTTTCCTTTCTTGTTTATGTTCCGCAATCGAAACATTTCCATCTCATTACTGCACCGATTAACGTGTTACTGAAACGTACCGAGCCTGTAGGCCGCTTGAAGAAGCTTGATTTAGAAAATGAAGAGGCTGAAGAGTTCGGGGTTGGCAAAATTGAAGATTTCACGCAAAAACAAATGATCGATTTCTATGCATGCGTAGAGTGCGGCCGCTGTACGAATGTCTGTCCGGCATCAAGCACCGGCAAGATTCTATCCCCTATGCATATGATTGTTAAACTGAGAGATCACCTTACCGAGAAGGGTGCTGCACTCACATCGAAATCGCCTTGGATGCCTGCTTTTGCATTTGGAACTTCTGGTATTCATACAATGGACAGCAGCGCTGCTGCAAGTTTGCACGGTTGGCATAGTGAAGGCATCACAGATATTGAACCAACAATCAACGCCCAGAAGCATGGTTGGACTTTGACGCAAGATCGCAAAATCGAGGACGTAGAGCTGATTGGCGACGTCATGACTGAGGAAGAAATTTGGGCTTGTACGACTTGCCGCAACTGTGAAGACCAGTGCCCTGTTGATAATGAACACGTGGATAAAATTATTGATCTGCGCCGTCATCTTGTATTGATGCAAGGAAGTATGCCGCAAGAAGGTCAACGCGCAATGCAAAACATTGAACGTCAAGGCAATCCTTGGGGGATTAGCCGTAACGATCGCAGCAAATGGGTACAAGATATTGACCCAGAAGGCGTACTTGGACTTGATGTTCCAACGGTCAAAGAAAATCCGGATTTTGATGTGCTGTTCTTCGTAGGCTCTATGGGCTCTTATGATAACCGCAGCCGTAAAATAACGAAAGCTTTCGTCAGATTGATGAAAGAAGCGGGTGTCAACTTCGCTATTCTTGGCAATGAGGAGAAGAACTCTGGCGATACGCCGCGCCGTCTAGGCAACGAATTCTTGTTCCAACAGCTGTGCCAAGAAAATATTGAGACATTCCGCAAATATAACGTTAAGAAGATCGTGACGGCTTGTCCGCACACCTTCAATACACTGAAAAATGAATATCCAGAGTTTGGGCTCGAGGCCGAAGTGCTTCATCATACGGAGCTGCTCGATCAATTGGTGAAAGAAGGACGCTTATCCCCTAAACATGAGGTTAGCGAACGAATTACGTACCACGACTCCTGCTATTTGGGACGTTACAACAACGTGTATGACCAGCCTCGAGATATACTGCGGTCAATCCCAGGGGTTGAGCTGGTTGAGATGGAGCGCAGCCGTGAGAATGGAATGTGCTGCGGCGCCGGAGGCGGCTTGATGTGGATGGAAGAGGATTCTGGCAAACGTATTAATTTGGCGCGTACCGAACAGGCTTTGGACGTATCACCTACCGTCATTAGCTCCGCATGTCCTTACTGCCTCACGATGCTCGAAGATGGAACGAAATTGAAGGAGGTGGATGAGAGCGTTAAAGCACGGGATATTGCAGAAATATTGGAACTATCCGTATTTGGTCAATAAGAACAGGAGGTTGAACCGCTATGACAAGAACAATTCGTAAAGCTGCTGTCATCGGCTCCGGTGTGATGGGTTCCGCTATTACAGCCCATCTCGCTAACGTGGGTATACCGTGTTTATTACTTGATATTGTACCTGCTGCACTTACGCCGCAGGAAGAAGAAGCAGGCCTGACGCTATCTTCCCCGAAGGTTCGAAATAGACTTGCGCTGAACGCTATCGCGCTGCTGAAGAAAACAAACCCTGCGCCTCTCTATAGCGAGGAATTTGCAGAACGCATCACTCCAGGCAATGTAGAAGATCATTTGAACCTTCTTGCTGATGTGGATTGGATTATTGAGGTTGTCACTGAGCGACTTGAGATTAAGAAGAGCATTCTCTCCAAAATCGAAAGCGTTCGTAAACCAGGCACCATCGTAAGTACGAATACATCTGGTATATCGGTAAATGCCATGTCAGAACACTTGAGCGAAGAGTTTCAGAAACATTTCTTAGGCACTCATTTCTTTAATCCGCCGCGTTATATGAAGCTGCTCGAAGTGATCCCAAGTGAGAAGACCGATTCGGAAGTTGTCAATTTCATGACTGCATTTTGTGAGAAGAATCTCGGCAAAGGGGTCGTGATTGCGAAAGATACGCCGAACTTTATCTCCAACCGTATCGGAACGTACGGCCTGCTCGTTACTCTTCAAGAAATGGTGAACAAAGGTTACACCGTGGAAGAGGTTGACGCAGTAACCGGTCCTGCTATGGGTAGACCGAAAAGCGCTACATTCCGCACGCTTGATTTAGTAGGTATCGACACGTTTGTACATGTTGCGAATAACGTATTCGATAACGTATCTTCCGAGACAGAGAAAGCTGCGTTTGCCGTGCCAGAGGTGCTGAAAGATCTTGTATCTCGCGGCTGGATCGGAGAGAAGGGCGGTCAAGGCTTTTATAAAAAAGTGAAGACTGACCAAGGAAATCAAATTCTCTCACTTAACATTCAAACGATGGAATATGCACCGAGTGCGAAAGTGAAGTCGGCATCGCTCGAAGCGTCGAAAGCAGCAAAAGGCGCTAAAGCGAAACTAAAAGCACTGCTGGCTACTCCAGATCGTTATTCCGAATTATCATGGAATATTTTGAAGCAAGTACTCGTCTACTCGGCTGAGAAGCTCGGCGAAATTGCCGATTCGATTGTCGATATCGACAATGCGATGAAATGGGGCTTTAATTGGGAGTTTGGTCCATTCGAAACGTGGGATTTGATCGGTCTTCGCCGCTCAGTGGAGCGTATGGAAGCTGAAGGCGCGACTGTTCCTTCATGGGTGAAAGACTGGCTCGCAGCGGGTAATGAAAGCTTCTATCAAAATCAAGGCGGCAAGCTGTTCTATTATTCCCGCGGTGAGTATAAAGGTGTAGAAACTCGCCCTGAGATCATCTCGCTTAAGGCGCTTAAAGAGCAGAACAAAATTATACGCTCTAATTCAGGCGCGAATTTAATTGATATTGGCGATGACGTTGCTCTTCTTGAGTTTACGTCACCGAACAATGCGATTGGCGCAGATATTCTAGCCATGATTCAGCAAAGTGCTGATGAAGTGCGCAATAACTACCGTGGACTTGTCATTGCTAACGAAGGCCGCAATTTCTCCGTTGGTGCGAACATCATGCTCATGTTGATGGAAGCGCAAAGCGGCGAGTGGGATGAGCTGAATGACATTATTCACATGTTCCAAACGAGCATGATGAAGCTGAAGAAGTTAGAGAAGCCAGTTGTAGCGGCGCCTCATCGGATGACGCTTGGCGGTGGTGTGGAAGCATGTCTGCCAGCCGATCGCATCTTGTTCTCAGCCGAGACTTATTTCGGTCTCGTAGAAACAGGGGTAGGTCTCATTCCGGCAGGAGGCGGCTGTAAAGAACTCGTTCTTCGCACAAGCCTTGCAAATCCAGATCCAGAGGCTGATTTACAGCCTGCGATCAACAGAATATTCGAAACAATCGCAATGGCAAAAGCATCGACAAGCGGTCATGATACGAAGAGATTAGGCTACATGCGTCCTCAGGACAGCGTCATCATTAATCAAGATTTCCGTATTTATGAAGCCAAACAAGCTGTGCTTGAGATGGACCGTGCAGGGTATACGCCACCGCTCCCATCGAAAGCTCGTGTTGTTGGACGTGATGGCAGAGCCGTTCTAGAACTCGTAACATACACGATGCGGTTAGGCGGTTATATCAGCGAGCATGATCAGAAGATCGCGAATAAACTGGCGAACATCCTGACAGGCGGAGACGTTCCTGCTGGAACGATGGTTACAGAGCAGTATTTGCTTGATCTTGAACGGGAAGCGTTCCTCAGTTTGCTAGGGGAACAAAAGACGCAGGAGCGTATGCAATATATGCTTGCCAAAGGTAAGCCGCTTCGCAATTAGAACAGAAGCATTTCTTTTCACTTTTCGTCTATAAACGTAAAGAGGTGATTGTCATGAAAGAAGCTGTCATTGTATCTATTGCACGTACGGCTGTAGGGAAAGCGAAGAAAGGCAGTCTTGCGCAAACCCGGGTCGAAGATTTGGGTAAAGCAGTGCTTAGCGCTGTTGTTGATCGGGCTCCAGGCCTTCAGAAGGAAGATATTGAAGATGTAATTCTTGGCTGCGCGATGCCGGAAGGAGAGCAAGGGCTGAACGTAGCCCGCATTATTTCCTTGTATTCAGGATATCCGGTTACCGTACCGGCTATAACGGTGAATCGGTTCTGTTCTTCGGGCCTCCAAGCTATCGCATATGCGGCTGAACGCATTATGCTCGGTCACGCAGACGTCATCGTAGCAGGTGGCATCGAATCAATGAGCCACGTACCGATGACGGGATTTAAGCCAGCTCCGCATCCGCGCATTGTGGAGGAAATGCCTGAGGTATACATGGGCATGGGGCATACAGCCGAAGAAGTAGCACGTCGCTTTGGTATAACACGGGCGGATCAGGACGCATTCGCGGCTGAAAGCCATCGCAAAGCCGCTGCAGCGATTGCAGCAGGCAAATTCAAAGATGAAATTGTCCCAGTTGAGACTTCGCTCAAAGGTGTTGATGAGCAAGGCAAAGTATGGGAGAAAAAATTTACGTTCGATACTGATGAAGGTGTTCGTTCGGATACGACGGCGCAAGGACTTGGCAAGCTGAAGCCAGCATTTGCAGTGAAAGGGACTGTTACCGCAGGTAACGCGTCACAAATGAGCGACGGCGCCGCGGCTGTCGTCGTCATGAGCCGTGAGAAAGCTGACGAACTCGGCCTTAAGCCGCTTGCGACATTCCGTTCATTCGCTTTAGCCGGTGTTGAACCGGAAATTATGGGTGTCGGTCCTGTGAAGGCCATTCCGAAGGCGCTTAAGATGGCTGGCATTGAGCAATCGGATGTCAATTTGTTTGAAATCAATGAAGCTTTCGCTTCGCAATGCGTTCAAATTATTCGTGAGCTAGGACTCGACGAACAGAAAGTGAACGTGAACGGCGGGGCGATCGCACTGGGTCATCCGCTTGGATGCACTGGAGCGAAACTTACGGTTAGCTTGATCTCCGAACTAAGAAGACGTGGCGGAGGTCACGGTGTCGTAACCATGTGTATTGGCGGCGGTATGGGTGCAGCAGCGGTGTTCGAAGTGCATGGAGCGTAAGCTCAAGTAGATCTTATATCTTTTCAATTTTTCATAATCGAAAGGAGAATTTACCTATGACAACAGCAGCTAAAAAGGTTATCGGTGGCAGTTTTCTTATTGAAGATATCGATTTGAATGAGGTGCTTACACCGGAAGATTTTACAGATGAGCATCGCATGATTGCACAAACGACGGAGGACTACATCGAAGGAGAAGTCGTTCCTAACGATGAGCATATTGAGAAGCTGAACTATGAACTCACTGTGGAATTGATGCGTAAAGCAGGAGAGCTCGGAATTCTAGGCGCAGATGTTCCCGAGGAATTCGGAGGTCTTGGCCTCGACAAAGTAAGCTCAACTCTCATTAGCGAGAAGTTGGCTAAAGGTTCCTCCTTTGCCTTGTCCATCGGAGCGCATGTTGGTATTGGTACGCTGCCAATCGTCTTCTTCGGTACGCAAGAGCAGAAGCGAAAATATTTGCCAGACCTTGCTACGGGTAAGAGAATCGCAGCTTACTGTCTGACTGAGCCAACATCAGGTTCTGATGCTCTTGGCGCGAAGACAACAGCTAGATTATCCGACGACGGTGAACATTATATTTTGAATGGATCAAAACTATATATTACGAACGCAGGCTTTGCAGATGTCTTCATCGTGTATGCGAAGATTGACGGACAACATTTCAGCGCATTTATTGTGGAGAAGGATATGCCTGGCTTCACATTAGGTCCTGAAGAGAAGAAAATGGGTATTAAAGGTTCCTCCACTCGTCCGCTGTTCTTCGAAGATGTGAAAGTGCCGAAAGAAAATCTGCTCGGTGAAATCGGAAAAGGACACGTCATTGCGTTTAACATTCTGAACATGGGACGTTTCAAATTGGCTGCTGGAACGATCGGCGCGGATAAAGAAGCGGTCTCACTCAGCGCGAAATACGCGAATACACGTAAACAATTTGATCGCCCAATTTCCTCCTTCCCGCTTATGGGTAAAAAATTGGCGGAAATGAACATTCAAACGTTTGTTACAGAAAGTCTTGTATACCGTACTGCTGGACTGCTTGACAATGCGCTTAAAGATATCGATCACACTGCGGAAAGTGCAGGCGTTCATGCGGCGAAAGCCATTGCTGAGTATGCGATTGAATGCTCGATCAATAAAGTATTCGCTTCGGAAGCACTCGACTTTATCGCTGATGAAGGCGTACAAATTCATGGCGGATACGGCTTTATTCAAGAGTACAAAGTTGAACGTATTTACCGTGACTCACGGATCAATCGTATTTTTGAAGGTACGAATGAAATTAACCGCTTGCTCATTCCAGGAACGCTCGTTAAGAAAGCAATGAAGGGTGAACTTCCTCTCCTTCAAAAAGTGCAAGGCTTGCAAGCAGAATTGCTGCAATCTGTCCCTGGACTCACGTTCGATGGAACGCTTGAGCAGGAAGCGCATTTGCTGGATGCAGCGAAGAAAGTGTTCTTGCTCGTTGGCGGTCTAGCAGTACAGAAATATCAAACGAAACTAGAGAACGAGCAAGAAGTGCTCAGCAACTTAGCAGATATCATCATTCAAATTTTTGCAATCGAGAGCGCTCTGGTTCGTACTCGTAAACAAATTCTACGCTCGTCCGAAGATAAAGCGGAAAATATGATTGACATGACGCGTGTATTCACGCAAGAAGCATTTGAACGTATTGATGCTTTGGCGAGAGAGACGCTGACAGTTATCGACTCCGGCGATACACTGCGCATGCAATTGTCCGTACTCAAGAAGATTACGAAGTTCAGTCCAATCGATACCGTAAGTTTGAAACGCAAAATCGCTGCTCGCGTCATTCAAAATGAAAAATATACGGTATAAGAGATAAACGGATTGTCTTCATTCATAAGAATAATATGATTAAAGGCGGAGAAATGAAGGGAAAGGGATGGTTTTGTATGCAAGCAAAGCCTTGGCTGCAGTATTACCCAGAAGAAGTAGCCCCCAATTATGAGTATCCGAATAAAAATTTGGGAAGCTTTCTCGTTGATTCTGCAAACAAATATCCGAACCAGGACGCGCTCTATTTTATGGGGAAGACAATCTCCTATGAACGTTTGCTAGATTTAAGCTATCGAATGGCTAATGCTTTTAAAGAGCTGGGCATTCGAAAAGGGGACCGGGTAGCGATTATGCTGCCCAACTCCCCGCAAGCTGTCATTGCTTTCTACGGGGCACTCCTCATTGGAGCGGTAGTCGTCCAAACCAATCCGCTCTATAAGGAGCGGGAAATTTCGCACCAACTAAGTGATGCAGGAGCTGCCGCTATCGTAACGCTCGATCAATTCTATGAGCGCGTTAATAAGGTGAAGGATCAAACGCAGCTTAAACACATGATCATTACATCGATTAAAGATTACTTGCCATTCCCTAAAAACGTGCTATATCCAATTGTAGCTAAAAAAGAAGGAACGGCTGTTAAAGTAGTCTATGGTGATGGTGTGCATTCATTTACGAAGCTGATTGACAATGCTTCTAATTCACCGATCTGTGAAGAAATAGATGCCGAGAACGATCTTGCTCTGCTGCAATACACTGGCGGGACAACCGGAACTCCGAAAGGCGTGATGTTATCCCACTTGAATTTAATTGCCAACACCATTCAGAGTGCGAAATGGAGTTATAAGGCCGTTGAAGGCAAGGAGCGCTACTTAGCGGCGCTGCCTATTTTTCATGTCTTCGGACTCACAGTCGTGCTCAATCAAGCGATATACCATGCAGCTTCGCTTATTTTGATTCCGAAGTTTGAAGTGAACATGATTTTAGAAACGATCCGGAAAATGAGACCTACCATGTTCCCGGGCGCACCTACCATGTATATTGCACTGATCAATAATCCTAACATTACAAACTATGATCTCTCATCCATTAATGCATGTATTAGCGGGTCGGCGGCTCTTCCTGTAGAGGTTCAGGACCGTTTCGAGGAATTAACCAAAGGACGGCTTATTGAAGGATATGGGTTGACCGAGGCTTCTCCGGTAACGCATGCGAACCCAATTTGGGGACGGCGCAAGATCGGTACGATCGGTATCCCATTCCCAGATACAGACGCGAAAATTGTCGATCCTGAAACGGGTGAGGATGTGCCAATTGGTGAAGTCGGCGAGCTGATTGTTAAAGGTCCTCAGGTTATGAAAGGTTACTGGAACCGTAAAGAGGAGACGTTTAACGAACTTCGGAACGGCTGGTTATTTACGGGGGATATGGCCATGATGGATGAGGAAGGGTACTTCACGATCATGGACCGTAAGAAGGATATGATTATTGCAAGCGGATACAATATTTATCCGCGTGAAATTGAAGAGGTGCTGTTCGAGCATCCAGCGATTAAAGAAGCAGTGGTTGCTGGAGTGAAGGACCCATACCGCGGTGAAACGGTCAAAGCCTATATCGTACTTCGTGATGGCGAACACGTGACAGCCGAGGAATTAGAGAAGTGGTGCCGCGAACGATTAGCTGCCTATAAAATTCCGCGCTTATATGCGTTCCGCGAATCTTTGCCTAAGACAATGGTAGGTAAAGTGCTGCGGCGGCAACTGATTGAAGAGGAAGAAGCCGAGATTCAGAAGAAGAAAGCTTAGTTTGCCCGGGGCGGAAGCAGATGTGAAGTGAGGCTCCGCCCGGCAAACGAAGTTTATAGTTACGAGGTGAAATTTTGCTCCGCAATACACAGGGCGTATGCTTGCGGAGTAAAGTTTTGCTTCGCAAAACTAGGTCCATGAAGTGAGTTTCACTTCGCAAAACTTTGGCTTATGCTTACGAAGTGAGTTTTACTTCGTAAAACTAAGCGTATGCTTACGAAGTGAGTTTTACTTCGTAAAACTTTGAGGAGGACACAACAATGCAAAAACAAGAAAACCAGGAACAATCCCTTGAAAAGCTGATCAAGCTTGCGCAGCCAACCTTCTGGGGGTATTTGGGCTGTAAGATGGAGTCTATGGATGAGAATGGGGTTGTCATTAGTCTGGATGCGAAACAGCACCATTTAAATTTAATGAAAATCGTCCATGGCGGCGTGCTTTCATCCTTAATGGACAATGCGATGGGACTAGCAGTAATGATGCTTAGACCAGGAGAACCAACGGTGACGAGCAATTTGAACATTCACTTCTTAGCTCCTGCTAAGGAAGGCAGACTCATTGTTAAAGGGGAAGTGCTTCATCAGACGAGAAGGTCACTGACGACACAGGCTCGTATTGAGACAAGCGGCGGTGAACTTATTGCCTTAGGCACAGGGTTGTTTCGAATCCTATAAATAAACAATATTGTCTTCCTATTAGAGCTATGATAAAATTAAAATGCTGTTTTTATAGTATAAAATATAAGACTTCAAACTAACGATACGAAAATGGATGTTTTTTACGCTTAGGAGGTGGAATCTATGGAAATCTTTTTGGAAGTGCTTCTTATTATTTTCTCCATCAGTTTGATTACAGTTGTTCTACTGCAACAAGGGAAAAGCGCTGGCCTTTCCGGTGCCATCTCTGGGGGTGCAGAACATCTTTTCGGTAAAACGAAAGCTCGTGGTATGGAGTTAGTTTTGGAACGTATTACAATTGGGGTAGCAGCAGGATTTTTTATTTTGGCGATCCTCGTTGCTGTATTTGTAAAATAATTTACCGTACACGTTACACATCAGTATTGAATACAAGAAACCTTCGTTCCTTATTGAATAAATGGACGAAGGTTTTTTTATATTCGCTTAAATGATCGATATCTCGCAGCTCTCCTTATTTTTAATAGATCTCTTGTCATTTCCTTGGAAATAATCACGGGTGTTGTCGCTTCATATCGAAGGATTTAGAGTGGTTGCAGAGTGGTATTCTTTTCTAAGGAAAAGGGATGCAGATGCGTAAAATCGTGTATACTAGTGTATATACAGACTAGAAGTTTATTTAATAATATATACGGGCTTCGTAGATAAGGAACCCGAGGTGAGGGAGAACATGATTACAGAGCAAATTTTGCTTGATTTTATGCGTGAAACGGCTTATAAACCGATGACCTATCAAGAATTAGAGCAGCATTTTCAAATTGAAGATGCCGCAGAATTTAAACAATTCCTGAAACTGCTGAATGAGCTCGAGCAGGAAGGAAAAATTATTTTAACACGTACGGAACGCTATGGTGTGCCTGAGCGGATGGATTTGCTGCGCGGACGTCTGCAAGCACATGCTAAAGGCTTTGCATTCCTTATTCCAGATGATCGAGATCATCCTGATGTCTACATTCACGCCAATGATCTGAAGAGCGCAATGAATGGCGATATCGTTCTTGTACGTGTCAATGAAAAAGGAAGTGCGGGCGGCAAGATGGAAGGGGAAGTCGTTCGTATTGTCAAAAGAGCGGTGACACAAGTGGTAGGGGTGTTCCAAAACCACGAAGCCTTCGGCTTTGTCATTCCTGATGATAAGAGGATTAATCGCGATATTTTTATTCCTAAGACAGGATTTAACGGTGCGGTCGATGGTGAGAAAGTTGTCGCCAAAATTGTAAACTATCCGGAAGGACGTTCGTCTGCCGAGGGTGAAATCATTGAAATTCTAGGTCATAAGGACGATCCTGGTGTCGATATATTATCCATTATTCGTAAACATCAACTTCCAGAAGCATTCCCTGATGAAGTTATGGAGGAAGCGTTAGCGGTTCCAGATTCGATTACAGAGGAAGAAATTGTGGCCCAAGGTCGCCGGGATTTAAGAAATAAAACGATCGTAACGATTGACGGAGAAGACGCTAAAGATTTGGACGATGCCGTTAATGTCGAGCGATTGCCGAACGGCAATTACCGCCTTGGAGTGCATATAGCCGATGTCGGTTACTATGTCCGTGAAAAATCGAAGCTTGATCAAGAAGCATACAACCGAGGTACCAGCGTCTATCTGGTGGACCGTGTTATACCGATGCTGCCTCACCGTTTATCTAATGGGATATGCAGCTTGAATCCTCAAGTAGATCGGCTGACTCTTTCTTGTGAGATGGAATTTAACGAGAATATGAAACTAGTGAGTCATGACATTTTCACAAGTGTTATTCGGACGAAGGAACGGATGACATATACCAATGTCCGTAAGATAGTACAGAATGAAGACCCAGAGGTAACGGAACGATATCGTCACTTGGTAGATGACTTCATGCTCATGAAGGAGCTCGCGCTCAAACTTCGCAAAAGACGGATGCAGCGCGGTGCGGTCGATTTTGATTTTCAAGAATCCAAAGTGATCGTCGATGAGAACGGCAAACCTATTGATATCGTGAAACGAGAACGGTCCATTGCTGAGCAAATTATTGAGGAATTCATGCTGGCTGCCAACGAGACAGTGGCTGAGCATTTTTATTGGCTGAAGGTGCCGTTCCTTTACCGTATTCACGAGGATCCGGATCCGGAGAAGCTGATGAATTTTATGGCATTTGCCGCAAACTTCGGTTATACGATCAAAGGCAAGGGCAATTCCGTGCACCCGCGTGCACTACAGACGCTGCTTGAAGATATTCAAGGGACGAAGGAGCAGACGGTCATTAGTACAATGATGCTTCGCTCGATGAAGCAGGCGAAATATGATGCTCAGAGCCTTGGCCATTTTGGGCTGGCTGCAGAATATTACACCCATTTCACGTCGCCAATTCGTCGTTATCCTGACCTTGTTATTCACCGGATCATCCGTGAAGTGATTGAGAACGGCGGCTTTCTGTCTGAAGACCGACACGAATATTTGGCTAGCCGAATGCCGGAAATTGCGCAGCATACTTCCGAACGAGAACGAGTTGCTGTAGATGCCGAACGAGATACCGAACAGCTGAAGAAAGCTGAATTTATGCTCGATAAAGTGGGCGAGGAGTTCGACGGCATTATTAGCAGTGTAACGAGCTTCGGGATGTTTATTGAGCTGGATAATACAGTCGAGGGGTTAATCCGTTTGAGCGCACTTACGGATGATTACTACCATTTCCATGAACAACATATGGCGCTTATTGGCGAACGGACATCCAAGATATATCGGATCGGGGATGAAGTGAAGATTCGCGTTGCCAAAGTGAACATGGACGATCATACGATTGATTTTGAAATGGTTGATATGAAACAGCGCCGCAGTTTTCATGAAGGCGGGCGATCGCGCGGGGGTTCGGAAGGTACTTTTGGCGAACCTAAGAGCGGTAAAGGGAAAGGAAAAGGCAAAAATAAAGCGAGCAAAAAGGGCGCTCCATGGTTAAAGGAATCGTCTGGCGTTGCCATGGGTAATCAGAGTAGAGGGGCGCAAAATGGCGTGTCAGACGAGGGAACTTCATCCGCTTCCAAGACCTTCAGTTTCGGTTCTGGCAAGGGAGGCTACGGAGGGGGCTCTAACAACAGTTCAGCGAAGAAATCCGAAAATAAAGGGCGCAAAAAAACGTCATCCAGCGGTATTTTCATTGGTGAAGGTGCTGCATTTGGCGGAGCGGGCGCCCGAAAACGTAAAAAAGGTACCAGCAAGAACAGTACCGCTGCTTTTGTTCGGAAGAAGAAAAAGTAGAATTAAGCAGGCTTCAGAGCTCGTACATTCTTGATTTTACAACTTGAAGTTGATACAATTGGTTTCTGGTATGTCGTTTGTGGGTATACTAGAAACCCATTTTTATAATGAAGGAGTGAGATCATGGGTAACAAGAATGACGGGAAGGTACTCGCCCAGAACAAGAAAGCTTCCCATGACTACTTCATTGAAGATACTTATGAAGCGGGCATGGTGCTGACGGGTACCGAAATCAAATCACTAAGAATGGGCCGTGCGAATATCAGCGATGCGTTTGCAACCATTCGTAACGGTGAGATTTTTATTCATAACATGCACATCAGCCCATTTGAGCAAGGGAATCGTTTCAATCCATCCGACCCGACTCGTGCAAGAAAGCTATTGCTTCATAAAGAGCAGATTCACAAGCTGCTCGGCTTAACGAAGCAGGAAGGATACACGATCGTCCCGCTCAAAGTATATGTTCGTAACGGATATGCGAAGCTTCTGCTTGGCCTCGGTAAAGGGAAGAAGCAGTATGATAAGCGTGATACGGCTGCGAAGAAGGACGCTCAACGTGATATCCAGCGTGCGCTGAAGGAAAGACAGAAAATCGCTCGTTAACAATGGATGTTGTGCAGCAAGCTGGCTCTATTTCCAAAAAGTTAGAACACATATTTGCTGCAAAATGTGATATACTTTGTTTGTAAGGCACTTCAGATGATGATGTGACCTTACGATATTCAAGCTTAAAGGCATCCTTTCGTGGAGGAAAGGATGACGGAATAGATCACCTTTGCTTGACGTTCCTAGATCTATCCGAAAACCCTTTACCTTATTATTAAGGGGGCGTTTTTGGATTCGACGGGGATAGTTCGAGCATGGGTAGCGGGTAGTGGGGACGCGTCCACTTCATCAACGCTAAAGCCAAATTTAAACGGCAAACAACAAAACAACTACGCTTTCGCAGCTTAATAACCTGTGAGCGTGCTCCTACTCTGCATCGCCCATGTGCCGGGATAGGGGCTCAACTTTAGTGGGATACGCTGTCTAGTCTCCGCCTGCGGCTAGCTGAAGAAGACAATCAGGCTGACCCAAAGGGAATCCGGTGACAGGGAGTTCCTAGGGTGACATCAAAACTGTCACTACACCCGTAGAAGCCTATGTGGCGTTATCTTCGGACAGGGGTTCGATTCCCCTCGCCTCCACCATCATTAACACCATCCGCATGAGGATGGTGTTTTTGTTTTTTAGAGTGGTGTTAGGCGGTCAATTGGGAATTTTATAATTTGTAAAATAAAGGTTGAAAAACGAGATTGATCTCTTTATAATAAAAAAGAGATTAATCTCGTTTTATTAATAAGAGGAGGAGGAGAAAACTTCTTCATGCCTAAAATAACAGATCAGAAAAAAGATGCCGTTCGAATGGATATATTGAATACAGCACGAAATGTTTTTATACAAAAAGGTTATGAAGCGGCTACTATGAAGGATATTGTAACTAGCTCTGGAAGGAGCTTCGGAGGTGTGTATCTTTATTATTCCAACAAGGAAGATGTTTTTCTTGACTTGCTGCGTCGCCAGTATGAGGATATGGCTTTGGATTTTGCATCAGAGAAACAGATGAGTGCGTGGTGCAGGTTTGAACAATTCATGGGAGAACAAGAGAGACGTGTTAAAGAGGTGGATAGTGGATTAGCACCCTGCATGTATGAATACTTTATCGTAGGTCGTAGAGAAGAAGGTCGTCGTAAGTTAATTGAGGATCGGTATCAGGCTGTGTACGGAAGTATCTTCACCTTCATATATGATGGAGTACAGCGAGGAGAGCTTCATCCGTCTCAGCCTGTAGAAACATTCGTTCATTGGCTTATTTCGTTTATGGACGGAATTTTTTTGGAGAGTATCATCAATGGTTTTGAAAGAATAGAATTAGTCAAGCAATTCGATTTTTTAAGGACGGTTTGCCGATCCATACTTAAGCCAATTGAACTGGAGGAATATCAATGACAAGTACAACACAAAATGATTTACCTGTCTTTAAAAGCGAAGCAGGATCTCAGATTTTTAAGCATACTTACGATAAGCTTATGGAGTACTGGCCAAGCCAGTATGAAACGATGGAGGTCGAAACCGAATATGGCCTCTGTCATGTGATCGTGAGCGGACCTAAGGAAGGGAAGCCCATTCTAATGTTTCATGGTATGACGGGTAATTCAGCGATGTGGTATCCTACCATAGAAGCGCTGACAGATTTTCGGGTTTATTGCATCGACACGCCTGGAGATTTTGGTAAAAGTAGAGTTGTTAAATGTATACGTACACCAGAAGATGCTGTTCGTTGGATGGATCAATTTTTAGACGCACTTGGGCTTACTAAAGCGACCTTTATCGGTCACTCGATGGGAGGCTGGTTTTGTTCGAATTATGCTACAGTGCGACCAGAGCGTATCGAGCGGCTGGTTCTGCTTGCTCCAGTGGCGACATTTTTGCCAGTTCCATTTCTGAAACTGCTCCAAAAAGTCTATCCTGCGATGTTATGGCCCAAGCCTGATCGAATTCGCCGAGCGTGGGATTGGTTTTGTTCGAAAGGATATTCTCTCCCGTCTCATGTTATGAACTTGGTGATTGCAGCATACACGCATGGTCGCTCACAGCTTCCCGTTGTCCCTCGTGTCATTGAAAAAGGAGCTTGGAGCAGGCTTTCGGCCCCCGTTCTCTTTCTCGTCGGAGATGAAGAGAAAATTTACAATGTAGAGAAAGTATTGAAGTGCGTCCAAGAAACGCTGCAAGATTCAGAGGTTATGATGATTCGAGGAGCAGGGCACTGCCTGATCCTAGAGCAAAAGTCTTCTGTGAATGAGGCAATTCGAAGATTTATTACTAAGCCTCATCATTGACTTAGGCCTGCTACCGTGACTACACCCGTAGAAGCCTATGTGGCGTTATCTTCGGACAGGGGTTCGACTCCCCTCGCCTCCACCATCATTAAGCCGACCGCATGAGGTCGGCTTTTTGCATATTATGATTTGGCCACTCCTCTTATACCTACTTAATCTTTGTCATCCCAGTTATTTAATTTTTGTTTTTAGCCGATGATTTGAATTTTTCTATATCAAAATTGTCCTATCTTATGTTATTTTTTTTAGATTTAAAACGTACATGTCTAATAATGTGCTTCATTAAAGTTTAGAAAATAGTAGACCTCAAGGTAAATAGCGAACGAGGAGATAAATTGAAAGGAGATATATCACATGAACGAAATGAAGACTTTATTGCAGGCATTCAACGAAGCGCCTTATCCAGTAGGTGGTCACGGGAAGAGAAATGTACGTGTATTACAAGAAGTCTTGAAAGAGATTGACGAGAATTTAGATAGTGACGTTTATGGCAAAGGGGACATCATAGAGGATTTTCAGGGGCGGATGGCGGATTTTTTGGGGAAAGAGAGCGCGGTATTTTTTCCGAGCGGGACGATGGCGCAGCAAATTGCTCTGCGGATTTGGTGCGATCGAAAGGGACTTCCCAAAATAGCCTATCACCCGTTAAGTCATTTAGAGATTCATGAAGAAGACGGCTTGAAAAAATTGCATCACATCGAACCGATTCTGCTGGCGGACAAGACGAGAGTAATAGGCTTGGAAGACATTATGAATTTGCAAGAAGACATTGCGTGCTTATTACTTGAATTGCCTCAGCGGGAGATTGGCGGTCAATTACCGGATTATCAGGAGCTCGAAGCGATCTCGGCTTATTGCCGCGAGCGAGGAATCAAGCTGCATCTGGATGGGGCTAGGCTTTTTGAGAGTACACCGTATTACCGGAAGTCAGCGGCGGAAATCTGTCGGCTTTTTGATAGTGTGTATGTATCTTTTTATAAAGGGATTGGTGGGATTGCAGGAGCGATTCTCGCAGGGGATAAGGAGTTTGTGCGGGAGTCAAAAGTATGGAAAAGACGGCATGGCGGCGATTTGATTAGCCTATATCCTTATATCTTGAGTGCTGATTATTATTTCATGCAAAGAATTGATAAGATGGAGCAGTACTATAATGAAGCAAGAGAACTTGCGGATTTGTACAATCAGTGTAGTGGTGTAACAATAAGACCTATCGAACCGGTGTCCAATATGTTTCATGTTCATGTTGAGGTGTCGAAAGAGCATCTTGAATCTATCTTCGTGAATATTTATGAGAAGACGGGTATTGGATTCACTCGATACTTACAAGAGACTAGCGAGAATAGTTGTTATTTTGAAGTAAGCATTGGGGATTCATATGCGGATTTGCCTAAAGATAGGTTAAGAGAAGCTTTTCACCTATTGAATCAGGAGCTTAGTATCCTAATATGATTGAACCCAATAACTGAATCAACAAGAGACGGCGAGTTGTGGTTTTAAGCAGCCATGGTTTGCCTGCACCATCATTAACCCGACCGCATGAGGTCGGGCTTTATTTATAACAATTGGTTTTAAATCCACAATAAATAATAGCCCAATGCGGTCGATTCCCCCTAGTAACAACTTTTCATGATGATCCGTCACTTTCCATTTGCCCGTACTCCGTGCGCTATCCGATTTTCCTCATGGCATCCCTAATTTAAACCATCTCAAAGAATGTTGTAGAATGCCAAACCTTATAACGCGAATAAAAAATTTACAAATTAGGGGAAATATGATTTAAAATAACAATGCCTCCGAAAGTAAACGATGAGTATAAGGAACAGAAAAGACAAGAAATTTTGCAGGCGGCTACAGAAGTATTTATACGTTAAGGTTACTTAGCCGTGACGATGAAGGATGTGGTCGAAGAGAGCGGTCTCAGCCGTGGCGGTGTCTATGTGTATTTTTCCAGTACGGAAGAGATGATGTTGGTCATCAAGATTTACTGCTGGATTGTTGTATGATTGGGGCGGACCGCATTGCATTAGAGGAACAAGTAAATGCATCTTTAACCATTTTGAAACATTTATTGGGGGTAGAAACGAAATGAAACAGCTATTTGTGAATCGAAATTTTGTCAGGCTATTTATAGCTTCATTCACTTCGCAGCTAGGAACGATTGTAGGGAATATGGCGTTTGCGTTTTTTCTCTTGGACCGCTTTGCGAGTCAGCCTTACTACGCCACGTTAGCGGAGATGATGTATGCGCTGCCCACCTTGCTCGTATTTTTTCTCGTAGGGGTGTTCGCTGACCGCTTCAACAGACAACGTATTGCTGAAAACAGCGATTGGATTCGTGCCGGATTATCAGTCTTGCTGGTTGTCGCGGTAATGTATGCATGGCTTCCTGCTGCCTTCTGCATTTTGTTCCTGCGAAGCGCAGTCTCCAAGTTTTTTTCACCAGCAGAAATGGCCATTCTCCAAGGGGTTTTATCTAGAGAACAGTATGATCAAGCAGCTGGTCTCAATCAGATGATCTTCGGGATTTTTATGTTATTCGGAGTTGCACTTGGCGCTATTGCGTATAACACAGTTGGCATTACGGGAGCGGTTATCATTGACGGACTAAGCTTTGTAGTATCGGGGCTTCTGATCCGCTCTTGTCGGATCGACACTACCGTAGTCCTACCGAATGGACCCTCGAACTTACGCCAGTTAGGAATAAGTGAGATTTTTCAAGATTTCGGAGAGGGATACCGATATATCCGCGGGCATCGTCTATTGTTCACACTCCTCACTGGCTTCTTTCTATTCGGATTTATTAATGGGGGCTTCGCTGTATTGCCAATGTTCACAATGAAATATAAACTGGCTCCGGATCATTTTGAACAGTCTGCCTCCTTGTTCGCAATTTTTATAGGTATCGGTTTTCTCGTTGGAAGCGGACTCGGTGCAGTTCTTGTTAAGGTTATGAAGAAGCATGTAATCATCATCGTCGGCGTCTTACTGTCAGGATTGCTCACTATCGGGTTGATATATGCGAATGAAGTTTGGATGTACCTGACGTATATCGGCGTAATTGGATGCGTCCTGGCGCCTGTCAACATTGCGATTGGCGGATGGCTGCCTGAGCTGGTAGCTCCGGACAAGATGGGACGTGTTAGTGCTTGGATCGATCCATTGATGATGCTCGCACAATCGATTGCCCTAGGGTTAATTGCCATTTTGTATCCGCATTTTATTTCCCTTGAGCTGACCTACTGGTTAATGGGGGGATTGCTTTTGCTAGCAAGTATAATCTACCTATGGAAGTTGCCTAACCTTGTTAAAGAAAAGGAATTAAATGAAGCCATTTCAACAATTTCTGTATGACTATGGCTCAGTAGCTTAAGAAGATCTAATAAAATGCCCTCTTCGTACGTAAAGGCTCAGTCCAATTTATTGCGGACCAGAAGAAGAATCATTTCCTTTGAATCGAATAATATTGATCAGCGTACTCTTTATTGGTGCGTTAGCTGCAATTTTCGTTCTGCCTATATTCCTGATTCACAGGGCGTATATATCATTCATCCGAGTCGATAAAGTGCTGTAAAAATAGTAGTCATTAAAAAAAGCGTTCCCGACCGCGCAGGTGCGCTGGTCAGGAACGCTGGAAGCGTCACCTGTATGGGGCTTTAATCCGCTCGAGCAAAACCGGACATTAATCGTCAGACCATTTCCGATCGCCGGTCAAATATTTTTCGGTCAATATAGCCAGTAGCTGGATACCGACTTCATTGTGACCGCCTTCTGGAATAATCAGGTCAGCGTATTTCTTGGACGGCTCGATGAACGCTTCGTGCATCGGCTTTACTGTAGCCAAATATTGTTGGTGGATCGACTGAATCGTCCGGCCGCGTTCCTCGATATCTCGAAGCACCCGGCGGAGTATACGCACATCGGGGTCGGTATCAACGAATACCTTAATGTCGAGCTGCTCCCGAAGTTTTTCGTCGGACAGAACATGAAGTCCTTCGAGAATGACGATATTGTTCGGCTTTAGCTCTACCGTCTCAGTAGTGGAGCGAGCGTGAACTGTGAAGTCATATACTGGAGCGTTTACAGATTGTCCTTCTTTTAAGAGCATAAGGTGCTTAATTAACAGCTCGTTGTCAAAGGCGAACGGATGATCATAATTGATCGATGCGCGTTCGTCCATGCTGAGGTGCGAATGATCCTTATAGTAGTTATCCTGAGAAATGAATGTTACTTTATCTGTTCCAAGACGGTCAATGACGGAGCGGGCTACCGTCGATTTACCGGAGCCGGTACCGCCGGCGATACCAATAATAAGCATTTTGATTCAATAACCCTCCCTAGTGATTCCCGTTGCAATTCCAGTATTGTAGCACAGCGTTCACATTTTTTCATCTGGGTCTGGGTAAATGTAACATGGCAAATTTTTTTAAACTGTCGATATTTTTCTCATTCGTTTGAGCAAAGGCCCGTCCGAAACAGTATTTTCTCCATGAACAAAGTTTTTCAAATAATATGTGACATATTTGCTATAGTCGGTTTTTGTTTTGTTGCCCCGTAGACTCCGCATGCCACTTGGAAATAAGTTGCGTTTGTTTTGTACTGAAGAAAAACGGATTCATTGTCCATGCATCCGCAGGATTCATTCCGGAGCCAATAATCGCTTTTACGTTTGTAAATCGACTTCTGTTATCTTCAAAAATACGGTATCGTTCGATTAAGGTAAATCCTTCATACTCCTCATTGTCATCCACCTCTGCACTTTCAGGCGCCCTTATTCCTTAGATCAAATTGGTGTAAGGTCAACCTGTCCACCAAATTTGGGGCAAAGATTTTGTAGTATTCCATATCGCGTTGCTTCCAATCAATTAAATGAATTTTACTATGGTTAATATATGAATATAGCGGGTCATGAACATCTTTAATAGATTGATTGAGAATAGACAGCGTCGCTTTCGCTACACCACCGCTACTTCCAAGTATTGAAATGGTTAGTTCTTGGACAGTCATCGGTTATCGTCTCCTTTTTTTAATTACAATATTCATAGATGTAAGAAAGAGATTGTGTAGATAGTGTGTAATGATCGTCCAATAAGTTTCTGTATAGAGCCATCGTGAAGTGGTGAAAATAAGCAGAAATAGGTAAGGAGAGGAAAAATGAAAAGATCGGTAGCCGATTCAATCGTTGAGACGTTAATAAATGCGGGTGTTACGAGAATTTACGGTATCATAGGAGACTCGCTGAATGCGCTTCTCGACGCCATAAGGCGTTCAGAGAAGATCGAGTGGGTTCACGTTCGTCATGAGGAGGTTGCTGCGTTCGCAGCGGGTGCTGATGCAGAGATGAGCGGCAGTATCGCCGTATGTGCATGAAGCAGTGGTCCTGGCAATATGCATCTCATTAATGGACTGTATGATTGTCATCGCAACCGAGTTCCTGTACTCGCCATTGCTGCTCATATCCCAATTGACGAGATTGGGGGCGATTTTTTTCAGGCGACACGTCCTGACCATCTGTTCAAAGATTGCAGCTATTACTGCGAGGTGGTCACTTCTTCCAAACAAATTCCTCGCTCAGTCACGATGGCAATCCAGAAAGCTGTATCACGGTCAGGCGTTTCTGTCATCGTGTTGCCAGGTGATGTCGCTGCTTTTGAAGCGGATGAAAGTCCTATACCTGAACATGTCTGTCATGTCACTAAGCCAGTCATACGTCCTTCTGATGGGGAATTGAAGCAGTTAGCGGAATACTTGAACCAAGGCAAACGCATTACACTATTATGCGGTGCTGGCTGTGTGGGCGCACATACAGATCTCATGCAGCTTTGCGATAAACTGAAGTCACCTATGGTTATTGCTCTTCGAGGCAAAGAGTATCTTGAATATGATAACCCATACTCCGTAGGTCTGACTGGGCTTATCGGTTATTCGTCCGGCTACCATGCCATCATGAACTGCGATGTACTGCTTATGCTCGGAACTGACTTTCCGTATAGACAATTTTATCCAAAGGACGCGGTTGTTCTGCAGGTGGACATTCAGCCAGATCATCTCGGCAGGAGAGTGGCGCTTACCTACGGATTATGCGGTGATGTGAAGGCTACAATCGAATCATTGCTTCCTTATTTGACAGAGTCACATGATTCGCATCATCTAGAGCAATTTACTTCTCACTACGCAAATGTCCGTAAGGAACTGGATGAACTCGCAACAGGGAAACCGGGCCGAAAACCTATTCATCCACAGTACCTTACAAAGGTTGTCAGCGATTTAGCTGGAGAGGACGCGATATTTACATGTGATGTCGGAACGCCGACACTATGGACTGCGCGTTATTTGCAAATGAATGGACGAAGAAGATTGTTAGGTTCTTTCAATCATGGCACGATGGCGAACGCTCTTCCGCAAGCGATTGGAGCACAGATCGCTAAGCCAGGCCGTCAGGTTATTTCTCTATCTGGGGATGGAGGTCTCACCATGTTAATGGGCGATTTGCTAACCCTTAGACAGCACAAGCTGCCGATCAAGGTTGTTGTATTCAATAACGGTGCACTCAGTTTCGTTGAGCTGGAAATGAAGGCTGCTGGTTATTTAGAGATCGGAACGGAGCTTGATAATCCGAACTTTGCGGACGTGGCGAAAGCGATGGGAATCGAAGGGATAAGAGTAGAGGATCCTGGAGAGCTGAAAGCTTCTATACGCCGCGCCTTTGAGCACGATGGACCCGTATTGCTTGATGTCGTCGTGAATCGCCAGGAGCTTGCCTTGCCGCCTAAAATAACGATAAAACAAGCGCATGGATTTACACTCTGGATGATCAAGGCCGTTCTAAACGGTCATGGTAACGATCTGATCGAGCTAGCGAAAACGAATCTTATTCGATAGATATAGATAAGAGCCTGTTGAATTTGATCAACAGGCTCTTTTTCATGCAAACCAAAAATGATAAAAATATTAGCGTCCAATATTCCCTTGTTCATCTGTAACCGCAAAATTATAGTTTACCGACCTGGTGACTTTCTCGCCCTTATCATTCACGCCTTCCACGTCGAAGGAGAGATTGTATACACCCGGTTCAGTTGGTGCTGTAAATGGCAACTGCACGCTTCCGTCGATTTGAGTCTCTTGGAGATTTTGCGAAGGCGTGAAAGCTCGGCCTGGAACCGATTTTGTCACGCCAGGGTGTTTGATAGAGCCTTTTATTCTCGTCCCGAAATCGACAGTGAGGCCGGCAGATTCTCCTTTTTGGAACACTTTTTTGCCGGCTTTTACTCGAGTGCTTACTGAGGTTTCAATCTTGCCTAGTAAGAAGTAAGCGTCGCCTGAGCCGGTTAGATTGAGCGTCCATTCGCCGACTTCGGGTTTATCAACATTGAAGACGTGCTTCACTGCTTTGGAGAAAATGCCCTCTGGGTCTGAATCGGCTTGAGCCGCTTCAGGACGATACTCAATACCTGACGGTGATATAAGAGTAACGTCGGTGCTTTCGCTAGCTGTCATCACATTAAATGCTGCGCTTTGAATACCGCTCTCAAGTGGGAAAGATACGGAAGTGCTTCCCTCGACTTGGCCGCCTCTTAAAATCAGATCACCGGGTTCTTCAACATTTGTGCTTTTGACGGAAGCGGACGTTTGGTCCGTTGATGCTTCTGCTGAAGTGGCCGCCATGCTGGCGGTCGCAAGGGCTAGTTTAGGCTGCACCAGGCTCCACGTCTGGGAAGCTTTGGCCATGGCGCTATGAGAAATGTTCTTGGTGAAGCTTTGTATGCCATAAGGAAGGCCCATCGCTGAGTAAACCGATACGGCTCCGTCATCTTCGCCAGGCAGTACAGCGTGGGCAAACCAGCCGCTCGTAAATATCCCGTCATCGCCCTCCCCTCCGGACATGTACGTCTTCGTCAGACTGTTTTCGGATTTACCGTCTGTTTGGGTTCTGAAGTTAGCCATATAGGAGGTTTGAAGAGAGTAGACGGCATCATCTTTTTGACCCAGAATATCAGCGAGCCAAGAGGTCCAGGTGCTGTATGCCATGTCTGCGAGCTCTGAGCCTTTATTCGGAGTGGACAGCTGATGTACAACATTCACGTAAGGCGCTGCACCGTAATAAACGAGGGCAGTTTGCGCGTCAATTCCGCCTTTGGAGTGAGCGATGATGTTTATTGTGGAGACACCGTAGTATGCGGCCACTTTGCGAATGACGTTCGCGAGCACCGGCCCATTTGTCCACATATTGCCCCCTGGACCATCTGCATCCTGCAATTGAACGAAAGCAGTTCGATATCCGGCATTATAAGCAGCTTCGTAATAGCTGTCCGTACCTGTCCAAGTACCGTAGTTGGAGTGAAGCCCTTGCACGAATAGAATGACCGGCTTGCTGGATGAACCTTGCGGGACGGGGCCCGTGTACCAATCCCCGAAATTGCCGGAAGGATTATCATCATGGAGCGTTGGTGCCGGTGGAGCTGCATACGCCATAGATGGGAACGTCAAGCCTATTCCCAGCATGAAAGCGAATGCCATTCGGATGATGCGTGTTTTTAACAAAAAACAACACCTCTCTTTTATCCTTATTTTGGAAAATAACACTATTATCAGAATATTGGAGATATGTTATCGAAATGCGCGAACAAGCCGTAGATTTTATAAAAAAAAAGACACCCGAAAGGTGTCTAGTTCTGTTATAAAAGGTATCCCTGTAAAATGAAAGATTTTGAGAGACGAATTCCTTTCCATCATATATAATAAATAGGAAATATAATCCATATAAGGGGAATGTGATGATGAAAGCGACCGAGTTGAACTCAACAGAGAAAGCGTTTACAAAGAAGAAAATACGTTGGCGCCGTGTTCTAGGGATAACTGGACTTGTTCTCGTACTGCTGCTCGGTACCGTATTCGGCATTGCTTATTGGATTCTGGATAGAAGCCTCCCTGTCATTAAGGGGGAATTAGCGATTGCCGGGCTGCAGGAACCGGTTTCTGTCTGGCGCGATGAGAACGGGGTACCCCATATCGAGGCCAAGAATGATCATGATTTATATATGGCACAAGGCTATGTGACCGCTCAAGACCGGCTGTTTCAAATGGATTTGAGCAGACGTCAAGCTTCAGGGCAGCTTAGTGAAGTTATTGGGGATGCAACGGTGGATCGAGATAAATTTTTCCGTGCATTCGGTTTACGAAGGGCGGCGGAAGCTTCGCTGGCTGGTTATTCTGCCGAATCGAAAAATATGCTTGAGTGGTATGCTCAAGGCGTGAACAACTATATTCATCAAGCGAAAGATTCTGGATCGCTGCCTGCCGAGTTTCGCATATTAGGATACAGTCCATCTGACTGGAGTCCTATTGATTCGCTGACGATCGGCAAGTATATGGCGTATGACCTCGGAGGTCACTGGCAAGGGCAAGCGTTCCGGTATGAGCTGTCGCAGAAGGTGTCGCCAGAGATGGCGCTTGAGCTATTCCCTTCTTATCCCGAAGGGGGAGTGACCATCATTCAAGCGCTCAAAGATAATCCAGTCGATCTCAAACGGCTGATCGCGGCCGCCGATATACCGAATCCGTTCAACGGGAGTAACAACTGGGTTATCTCTGGAGAGAAGTCTGCGTCAGGCAAGCCTATGCTGGCCAACGACCCTCATCTTGGTTTAAGCACGCCTTCTATATGGTATGAAACGAATCTTAAGGCGCCTGATCTTGATGTAAGCGGCGTTATTTTTGCCGGGGTTCCGGGTATTATTGTAGGCCATAATGAACATGTGGCATGGGGCGTTACGAATGTTGGACCAGACGTACAGGATTTATATATTGAGAAAAGAAATCCAAACAATCCAAACGAATTCGAGTATATGGGCAAGTGGGAGCCGGCAACCATCTATAATGAAGAGATAAAAGTTAAAGGAAAGCCGGCAGTATCGTATCAAGTGCAGGTAACAAGGCACGGTCCAATTATTTCTGAGTTCGCGGATGACAAGAGCCAAGATACGGCTCTCGCATTAAAGTGGACTGCGCTTGCGCCTACAACTGAACTTGAGGCGGTACAAAAGTTCGCCAAAGCTCGCAATTGGGATGAATTTAAAGAAGCGTTAACTTATTTTGAGGCGCCTGCGCAAAATTTTGTGTTTGCTGCCGATGACGGAACGATTGCTTATCGAGCAAATGGCAAAATTCCAATTCGGAAAAAAGGCGACAGCATGGTGCCCGTTCCAGGATGGACGGACGAATATGAGTGGACAGGATACATTCCGTGGGAAGAGCTTCCGACCACTGTCAATCCGCCCAAAGGATATATCGCAACCGCCAATAATAAGGTCATTGATGACAGCTACCCTTATCACATCTCGAATAGCTGGGCGGAACCTTACCGTGAGATGAGAATTCAGCAAGTGCTGGAAAGTAAACCTGTCTTGCAAACCTCCGATTTGCAGGTGCTTCAGTTCGACCGTCATAATCTGCTTGCTGAGGAATTTCTGCCAGGACTTTTATCTGTGCTATCCAAAAATAGTGATCTGCGCCCGGTTGACCAAGATGTCGTGAGACTGCTTCAGTCATGGAACAAGGAAGATGATCCACAGCAGGGAGCTCCGTTAGCTTTTGCATTCTGGATCAATCAGATTGAAGACGTCGTTTTCAAACCAGAAATTACGGACGATATGATTAAATTGTTCGAAGACAAGTCGATTGTAAGAGATGAGCTGCTGCGTAAGGCGCTTGCAGGCAAACCGGAGCCGTGGATTGATGGGAAAGGCGGTATTGAGAAGGTGGCTCTTCGTTCTTTCGAGCAGGCTGTTGATCAAGCCGTGTCTCTGCAGGGGAACAATCCGGATAAATGGAAGTGGGGCAATTATCATCAGGTTGATTTTGCCCACCCACTAGGCGCGGTTAAACCGCTTAATCTCATTTTCAATGCAAAAGCTACCCCAATGGGAGGCAGCAGAGTTACTGTCGGCGCAGCTGGATGGGATGATGAAACAGGGGAAGTGGATCATGGAGGAGCTTGGCGTACCGTCATTGACCTGTCAAATCCAATGCAGTCGTTCAATGTTGTCGGTCCAGGACAATCGGGGCATCTCCTTAGCCGCTGGTACCACGACCAGGTTGATGAGTGGACGACAGGAAAATACCATCTGACTAGTATGGACCCGGCCGTCTACAGAGCTGCAGGCAATCATCTTGAACTTGTTCCAGAAAGCACGGTGAGACAGTAGAAATTTATTATTTTTATATTAAATTTCGTATAGCAATACCCCGACCGCTGATCGGGGTTATTTATTTTACCTTATAATTGGTTTGAAGTCACAGCGGTTAACTTCTATAATTTGATGAAAGTGATTATTACACAAAGGGATGCGAACAGAGATGATTCAATCAGACATGACTCAACCAGAAACAAACCACTCGAGGAACAGAACAAAGTGGCTTGTCATTACCGTTGGGCTGGGAACGATGCTCAATCCACTCAATTCATCTATGATTTCGGTAGCCTTGTCTCGGTTGCAGGAGCAGTTCGGGCTTAGCTTTACCGATGCAACATGGCTTATATCTACATATTATTTGGCAAGCGCCATTGGCCAGCCTGTCATGGGGAAGCTGAGTGATATATGGGGACGCAGGAGATTATATATAATTGGCCTTCTGCTCATTACCATTTCCAGTGTCCTAGCTCCGTTCTCACCCAATTTCGGCTGGCTTATTGCCTTTCGAATCATCCAAGCTGTGGGCAGTTCCACGTTATTCCCATCCGGTATGGGGATGATCCGCAAAGAAATTACCGAAGGTCAAGCGCAGGCGCTCGGAGTGCTCTCTATATTCACTTCTACTTCTGCTGCTTTCGGTCCATCGATTGGGGGTTTCCTCATTCATTTCGGCGATTGGCCGGCTATCTTTATGATTAATTTCCCGTTTATTTTAGGGTCATTTTTGCTGGCTTTACGAGTTTTTCCCAAAGACGCACCGCACCAGAACACGGAGAAGATTGATTGGCTTGGTGTACTTTTATTTTCGGTGAGCATTATGGGCTGGCTGCTGTTCTTGCTGTCGCTTGAGAAGCATGTGAACACGGTGTATCTAAGCTTAAGTGTCATTTTGACCCTTCTCTTTTACTTCTACGAAAAGCGTAAATCAGACCCATTTATTGACGTGACAGCACTGGCTAAGAACATAAATTTAAGTTTGGTATATGTGCAGTTTATTTTGATCAACGTTGTTTTTTATTCGATCTTCTTCGGTGTTCCGACCTATTTGCAGCATGTACAGCATTTTGATTCTGGATTAACCGGACTTGTTATGCTGGCTGTAGCGGGTTTCGGGGTCGTTGTTGCTCCGTTAGCAGGCCGCTGGATTGACAGAAGCGGATCCACACCAGCGCTGCTTGCAGGTGCAATGACGTTAATTGCGGGAACATTACTGATGCTGACGATTCAAGATCATTCTAAGTCATCATATATTTTTGCTGTATTATCCGTCCTTGGCATTAGTAACGGATTCAATAATCTCGCTATGCAGACGGCGCTGTATTCCTTCACCAAACCAGAGGAAACCGGTGCTGCATCCGGCTTATTCATGACCTCACGTTATTTAGGAACCATCTTCTCCTCGAGCTTGCTCGGTATTGTGTTCGCGCATCAAATTTCAACGGCGCATTTTCATATCGTTGCGATAGCAGGTGTTATCATTGGGTGCTGTATTTTGCTGTTATCTATAAGAATGCCGAGGAATGGTGGAACCCGATCTCTCTGATCATCGCAACATAAAAACCCTGACCACATGCGGTCAGGGTTTTGTATTTACTAAATCATCAATAACTGCCAGTCATTTGTTTCTCCCGTCTTTGAGTTAGAGAAATGACGTAATAGAATAGCTGATAAGTAACTTCAGCACAGATGATTCCACCGATTACATCGAGTATTGAATGTTGTTTGACAAATACGGTAGAAGCAATAATGAACCAAAGAAGAACGCTCCATATAGATCGTATAGAGGTATTTAGAGTCAGGTGCCGTTTTGCACGTCTTATTGTGATGTACAATAAATAACTCGTCATTACGTGAATGCTAGGAAAGCAGTTGTATGGCATGTCAGAGCGGTAAATAAAATTAACAAGCACACCTGCTAAATCAGCGCTGTCAACGGCGGGTCTAGGGACATGAGTAGGATATACCCAGAAAATAACGTGGGAAATCGCGACAGCAATATTGTAAATGATGAGTGTATGCCAATAGATTTTGCGATTCACGATGGCAAAATATAAAAAACTAATGTAAAGGATTGGCATCCAGCTTACATAGGGTAAAATGAACCAACGCAAAAATGGAATTTTAGTATCGAGCCAGCCATAGTCGTAATAAATGTTTGGTCCAATATGGTGAGTGATCCAAACATAAATGAAACCCTGAATGGGGATCGATAAAATGCCTAATGCGTGGTACCACTGCTTGAAAAACGCCTTCATGTACAGCCCCCAATTGGTATATGATGATTTATTTTATGACAATTATTATTTTATCGTAACCTTTATCGGCTAAAGGTGCAATAATCTAGTTTTGGAAATATTAGTGGCGCGCATTACTCTTCGTTCAAGAAGGTAAGCACCTCAAAAGCAACAGCCAGAGATGTTGTTAGGTGACTAAGACCATGCATGCGCGCCAAAGCTGCCCCAGGAATGGTGTCTGTCAAGTGCTCGGCATGTGAAATAGGGACGACTCTATCCTCATCGCTATGCCAAAATTTGACGGGAATTCGGATGTCCTCAAATACGATGTTCCATGGCTGCAAGAAGGATCGATAATCGTCAATCATTCCGTCAGGGCGTTTGGTGCTTTCTGCAACCATTTGGATGAATGCACTATGCAGCGATGCCGGAACTTGAAGGCGTTCTTCTTCTGGCATATGTATCAGAAACTGTTCAACGAATGCGGCAGGATCCGCTTGGGCTTTCCCTGTGAAAGCGGAAATAGATTCTGGTGCAAATACTGACGCATGCAGTAAAGCTTGCTCTTCTGCGGATAGCCCTTCACGAAACTCGGGCAAATATACCGGACCAAGCCCTGCCGTAATTGCCGTTTTTGATACGCGATCAGGAAACTGATAACTGCAAGCGAGTGCGTAGGGCGCGCCACCCGAGCCGGCAAAAAGACCGAAACGTTCCAATCCAAGGGCATCTGCAAAGTGGATTGTATCCTGAACTACGGTGCCTATTGTTCGCTCTGGGCTTGGATCAGACAGACCATAGCCCGGTCTTTCAATCGCCAATATTCGCAAGGCTTGCACGGATGGATTTTGTGCGATCTGATCTAGTAACGAATAGAAAGCAGACACCCGAGCCCCCGGTGTACCGTGCATGGCAATAATGGGCGTCCCGTCTTTACGTCCGTATTCCGCGTATCCCATTTGTCTTCCGTCTGGCAGTATAATCGTGTTTTCAATCATGACAAGATTGCCTCCTCTTCGTGAACTACATCGTTTCTATCATACTATTCTATGAAAATAGTAATTATGACAGACGCAGGAGCTGCGGCTTTATAATCAATGGAAAATATTAAGATGGGGCGTCTCTAATCTAGATACCGATGATATGGAGGAGCTGTATAGTCTGTCTAAAGGTTCTCATTGTACCGTAAACCAAGTGCTCTACCATTTGGGTTCACGCGGGATAGAATATGATTTGCTGCTTTGGCAAAGAGAGCACAAAATGCCGATTATGGCTTACAGTCCGTTAGCCCAAGCGGGTAGATCGAAAATTGTCAGAGCTGCCTGTTCACATTTAATATCTCAAGACTTACGGTTCAATGACGCGATCGAAAACGAACACAGATACAGCAATATCATCATCAATATTGATATCCGAAAATAAATGTACGAACTTCGAACCTATGACATCTTCAAGTTCATCAGGCCGATGTTTGGAGTAAATCTCTTGAATCATTCGTGTGCGTGCCGTATGTACCATTTCTTTGCCTTCAGGGGTACGAGCGATAAACTTTTCAGTGGGTGTTAAGTTGCCGTATAGCATGCTGACAGCCATATTGCCGACAAAATTCGTCTGGATCCGTTCTGGTCCTTTTCCGAATAGCTCTTTTCGTACTTTTCTTATGAAATCGTTAACGCAAGTTTCTTTTTTCAAATCCATCTCATCCTTTTGTTAAATTGCCTTTTCTTATAATACTCCAAAATGAAACAAGCATACGATTATTTTGCATTGTCGATAGGAAGAGATTCATTTATAATGGTAAAGCGTCATATGGATGGAGCGTTAATAAGGATTGTTATCGTTCTAATTATGACTCTTGATTCGTGGAATGGTACTTTAGTATGGATTGCTAATATACTACTCCTCTGTAAGGATGACAGGCCGCTAAACGGTCTGTGCCTTATGGGGGAGTTTTTTATTTATAACCATATCATGGAGGGTTTTGAATGTCTTGGGTAGTCTTGCATTTCATTGGAATCATTGCTTACGCTGCAACCGGGGCTTTAGTAGCGCTTGAAGCGGAATATTCATTTATAGGCGTTTATGTGCTCGGATTAACGACTTCCTTTGGGGGAGGAATTATTCGAAATCTCATTATCGGTGCACCTGTATCCGCGCTTTGGGATCCATTTACGATCTCCATGGTATTAGTAGCGCTCACGATCATCGTATTATTACCGATAAAATGGACTCATCATTGGAAAAAATGGGGGTTATTCTTCGACTCCATTGGTCTTGCCTCTTTTGCATTACATGGTGCGCTGTCGGCGAGACAGGTTCATGATCATTTAGGGATTATGCTGCTTTCGGCGATGTTCACGGGTCTTGGCGGGGGGATGATTCGGGACCTTTTGGCAGGGAGAAAACCACTTGCTTTGAAGGAAGAGATTCATGCTGTGCTGACGATCCTTTGCGGCTTTTGCGTTTGGCTGGGTTGGACAAATCCGCTTCAGCTTACGCTTGTCGTACTAGGTATAGTCGTTATTCGTATGCTCGCCATTCGGTATAAATGGAGACTCCGGCTTCCATATCAATAAGCTGCTTTACTAGTATAACTATTTACTAATATTCCCTTCTATTACCCCCTCCGTTATTGTAGAATAAACAGTAGATTTATAGGGGGAATTATATGAAGTAGACAATGTTCATATTGCTATGTTGCATCTTTCCTCAATTCGAGATGAAATCTCTCAATCGAAAACGGGACATTTGAGTGTATTTACCGCCTTCCTATGACAAATCGGACGCGACTTATCCCGTTCTGTATATGCAGGACGGCCAAAGCCTGTTTACCTCTGATAATGTGGAATGGCAGGTGGATGAAGCGCTCGAATCGATATTTGTGAGTAAAAAAGCGCCGGAAACGATTGTCGTTGGCATATCTAGTGACCCAAATACACGTTTTAATGAATATGCGCCTTGGAAAAATGGAGTCGGAGACGGCGGGGAAGGCGACGCTTATGCTGATTTCCTAGCGAAAGAATTAAAACCATACATAGACGAGCATTATTGTTCGCAAACAGATAGCAAGCATACAGCTATCGGAGGTTCATCCATGGGAGGAGCCTATATTTCATTATATACCGCTGTAAAATATCCAGATCATTTCGGAAAAGTATTGGCGTTATCGCCTGTGTTCGCCTTTAACAAGCCTCCTTACGAGAACTATATCCGCAAGACGAAAGCGGACAAGCTCAAGGCCGTATATTTAGACTCAGGGGAGAAAGAGGAACAGTTTCCGGCAGCAGTAGGAGACGTGAAGGAGATGGCACAACTCCTACAAAGCGATGGTGGGCTTAAGAGCTCTCAAATTAAGACAGTCATCGATCCTAAGGGAGATTATTCGAAAACATCGTGGCAAAGAAGATTTCCTGACGCGTTCATTTGGCTTATGAATCAATAAAGGATCGAGGGTATAGTGATGTGGAAAATAACACTCTTAACGTTACTGATTTGCTTGATTGCAGCGGCCGTAATACGATGGCATATCGTATCAAATCGTACGGCTCAGCTTGTTACAATCGCTTCGTTCCCTTCTAACCATTTGGAGAAAGAACGAGATTTATACGTGTATACGCCGCCAGGCTATAAGTTTAAGTTCTGGCAGCGCTATCCGGTTCTCTATATGCAAGATGGGCAGAATTTATTCACCGAGACGCATGGGGGAAGCAGTACGAAATGGGGACTTAAACAGTCTCTTGATCGACTCATTGCAGAAGGCAAACTCGAGCCGATCATCGTTGTCGGTATTTCAAATACTAGCGACCGGCTTAATGAGTATGCTCCCACTCACATCGAACGTCCCGGACTTAGCGCAGGCGGAAAGGCAGATGCGTATATTAATTTTATCATTAAGGAATGCAAGCCTTATATCGATGGTCACTATCGAACGAAGCCTAATGCTGAGCATACCGGTGTTGTCGGTTCCTCGCTTGGAGGACTTGTTTCTTTCTACGCTGGATGGAATCATCCGGAGACGTTCTCGCGAATCGGTGCAGTCTCTCCTTCTTTCTGGTGGGATGACAAATATATGGAGCGCATCGTACGTCAATCCTCTGATAAGAAGCCGCTGCGAATGTGGATCGACATTGGAACAGCTGAGGAGACGAGCGACCGCGACAATGATGGAATCATTGATGCGGTAGATGATGCACGGAGTATGATCCAAGCTCTTCAGGAAAAAGGCTATAAACCAGGTAGCGATTTCCGTTATTATGAAGAGCAAGGCGGAGTGCACAATGAATCTGCTTGGGCAGGACGAATCGATGACATTCTGCTCGGGCTTTACGGCAAAGAACATCATCCGCGCCCAGTTAAGCTAGAGGTTAAGGGTTGGGACAAAATTCCGGCGAATTATCCAAATCCGATCGTTGTCTTCCCTACTCTAACCTACGACAATGGGTTACATAGTACGCCGCTCGCTGTAACTTATCGAAGCAGTGATGAACACATATTAAAGGCAAGTTCTGACGGACGACTGTCACCCGTTGGCAAAGGAACAGTGACGTTAACGATTGAAGCGGACGGCATCGTTTTAGATAAACCGATTACGGTGAAGTGATCTTGGCAGGGTGAGACTTTAGGAATGGATGGGAAGGGGAAAATCATGAGTACATTTCAATCTACGACTTACAAACCGCTTATTGGGATTACAAGCACATTAGTATCGATTAGACCTGGTACGGCTGGGAGCTATGTCGCTGATGGTTATTTTGAAGGTTTGGCGCGCTATGGGGCCATTCCAGTTGTTATTCCTCTCATGTCAGATGAGGAGGTTGTTAAAGAACTAATTGAACGGGTGGATGGTGTTCTATTTAGCGGTGGTGAAGACATTGGTCCTCACTTGTACGGTGAAATGCCGCATCCGAAGCTTGGCGAAGTGATGCCGAAGCGTGACAGACTTGAGATGGCTGCGATCCGTCATGCACTTTCTCTCGGCAAGCCGGTTCTCGGCATATGCCGCGGTGTCCAAGTGTTGAATGTGGCTATGGGGGGCACGCTAGTGCAGGACCTTCCTTCACAAGAGCCTGGTTCAGGTCAGCACATGCAAAAGGCGCCTCGCCCAGAGCCAACTCATTATGTTGACATACAGCCAAACACTCAGCTGCATGAAATATTCCAGAAAGAACGAGTGTTTACAAATAGCTTTCATCATCAGGCGGTTAAGAGCGTTGCTCCTGGCTTTACGGCCAGCGCATTTGCTCAAGATGGTGTCATTGAAGCCATAGAATCTCGAGATTATCGCTTTGCCGTCGGTGTACAGTGGCATCCCGAAAATATGTGGTTAGAGGACGCTGACATGGCCAAACTATGCGAAGCATTTATCAAGGCGGCGCGTCAGAAGTAAGCGTATTTGAAATCATCAAAAATCGGCTAAATCAAGGGTGAAATTTGATCTAGCCGATTTTTTATTAACTCTAAATAGTTATAACACTCATTCTTTCCCGCAAATACCATAGAAGAATACATGCATCAGCTCATCAAAGAATCCCTTTGGATCCCCGCTTTGTTCGGCTGCATCATACAGCTCTTTTGCTTGGCTCATGTATAAACCAATATACGTGAAAATCGTTTGGATAGACACTCTAGGTGAAATTTCACCGGCTTCTTTTCCATCGTTTATTAATTGAATGAAGAGTGGGATCGCTCTCTTATTTTTCTGATCTTCAACGTATTGATATATTTCTAGGTCGTCTAACACTAACTCTTTGATAATGTGGGGTGATAATGTTTGATAAGACTGTTGTTCTTGCAAGATCATGAACTGTATTTTTTCTTTAAATGAATGATCCCCTCTCATATATTCCTCAAATTGCTGAATGGAGCGATCTACATAGTCCTTTAGTACTTCCCGCAATAATGCTTCTTTACTTCCGAAATAATTATATATGGTGACTTGCGATACGTTTGCAAGCTTTGCAATATCAGCGATCCGAATTTTTTTAGGCTCCCACGTTCTTAACATATCTAATGTGGTCTTCATAATTTTCTGCTTGATGAGCTTCGCTCTCTTCTCAAAACCATTCATATTTGTCACCCCAACTCACTATAATGATGCGTAGATATTAATGAAATTATAACATATAAATATTTCATAATTCTATTGACTTCGGAGTTTCTCAAGCGTACTATAATCATGAAATATTTAATCGATTAAATTTCATAATTTCACCTTTGGAGGTGCAAGGATGTTAACGGTTGAGCATTTAACGAAAAAGTTTTCGAATGGAAAAGGAATTGAGGATGTTTCATTTTCAGTAAATAAAGGGGAAGTGTTCGGGTTTTTAGGACCAAACGGAGCGGGAAAATCGACGACAATTCGGCATATTATGGGGTTTATGAAGCCAGATAAGGGCTTCGTGAAAGTACATGGATTAGATACCTGGAAGGAGCAGGGTGTCGTTCAGAAATATATCGGGTATTTGCCTGGCGAAATTTCTTTTATTGAAGGGATGACAGGTAAAGCCTTTCTTGATTTTATGGCTGAAATGCAAGGAGTTAAGGATACATCGAAGCGCCAAAATCTAATTGACCGCCTTCAGTTCGATGTGAATACCCCGATCAGAAAAATGTCTAAAGGGATGAAACAAAAGGTAGGCATTGTGGCTGCATTTATGCATAGTCCGGAAGTGATTATACTGGATGAGCCAACGTCAGGCCTCGATCCGCTGATGCAAAAGGTGTTCATTGAAATTGTGCTCGAAGAAAAGGCGAAAGGGACAACATTTCTAATGTCGTCACACAGCTTTCCTGAAATTGAACGAACTTGCGACCGAGCTGCCATTATTAAAGACGGTAAAATCATTACGGTGAAGGATATTCACGAACTGCAGTCGATGCAGCGCAAACTTTTCGAGGTTACTTTTGACAATAGTTCAGATGCCGAATCCTTTGCTAATTCAGGTTTACATATTGAATCGCGTGAAGGAAACCGAGTCAGAGTTGCTATTCAGGGCAATTACAATAAGTTCGCTGAGGAGACGGCGAAGTATAATATTCGAAATATTGATGTGTATACACAAAATTTAGAGAATATATTCATGAATTATTACGATAGAAAGGGGACCGTGCAATGAATATTCCATTATTTAAACAAATGATGAAAGTGAATATGAAGTCTGTGATGAACTATGCATTTGGGTCGGCTTTCTATATTCTTCTTATGTTCGGACTGTATCCCAGCATTGCTCAAAATTCAGATTCTATCAACGATCTCTTACAATCGATGCCAGAAGGCATGGGTAGAGTGTTTGGGGTGGAAGGCGGTTTGGGAAATATAGAGTCTTTCATATCCGGAGAATACTACGGATTAATATTAATTCTTATCCTTTCGATTTTCTGTGTTCTATTATCGACGAAGCTCATAGCTAAATTGGTTGACCAAGGTTCTATGGCTTATTTATTGTCTACACCGACCACAAGAGGAAAGGTTGCAATCACTCAAGCGATCGTATTAGTTACTGGACTGTTTCTTATTATGGCCGTGACGACCATTTCCGGATTCGTCGGTTACGCATGGTTCATTAAAGATGGCAGCGGGTTTGATCCTTCCAGATTCATTGAACTGAATTTGGCTGCATTTCTGCTTTTCTTTGCCGTCAGCGGCATTTCATTTTTGGTATCTTCAATCTCGAATGATGAGAAAAGAGCACTCGGTACGTCCGGAGCGATTACGTTTATTTTCTTCAGTTTAGATCTACTTGGAAAGCTTAGCGACAAAATTGCATGGATGAGAAACCTTTCTATATTCTCCCTTTATAGACCGAGCGAGATCGCCATTGGTGATGGTAACCTGGTGAGAGCGTCATTCATTTTGTTAGTGATCGGACTCGTTTCCTTTGGGATCGGTATTCAAGTATTTAGAAAACGTGATTTGCCGCTGTAATAAAAAGAACTAACACCCCCGACCAAGTGAGGTCGGGGTTTGTTGTTTCCTTCAACGAATCAGTTTGCGTCCTTTTATCAGCTGACATAGAGGCTCTTCTCTGTGACAGCTGTTCTTTTTTGTTGGATTGGCGGCTCGTTATTACACCGCATATACTAATCATATTTTAAGAGCTTTAATAATACGTATTTAAGAGGTCGTATTTTACATATGGTAATAGGTTAAGAGAAATGAAAGGGGGGCTGGCTCTGATCGAGTTCATTGATGTGAATAAGCATTATGGCAACTTCCATGTGCTGAGGGATATCAACTTGAAGATTGAGGAAGGCGAGGTTGTCGTTATTATCGGCCCTTCTGGATCGGGCAAAAGCACACTGCTGCGCTGTATAAACCGACTGGAGGCGATCTCGAGCGGAGAATTAATTGTAAACGGAACGCTGCTTCATACGAAAAAGGTAGATATTAACCAATTTCGCCGAGATATCGGAATGGTGTTCCAACAGTTTAATTTGTACCCTCATAAGAAAGTGATCGACAACATTGTTTTGGCGCCGACTAGGGTACTTGGTCTCTCGAAAGAAGAAGCGACGAAGACGGCGATGAGGTACTTGAAGCGTGTAGGCATTGCTGATAAAGCAGACAGTTATCCCGCGCAGTTGTCTGGTGGCCAACAGCAGCGGGTGGCCATCGCGCGCAGTTTGACGATGAACCCTAAAATTATGCTGTTTGACGAGCCTACTTCAGCGCTCGATCCAGAAATGATCGGTGAAGTGCTTGACGTCATGAGGTCGCTTACCCATGAAGGAATGACGATGGTCATTGTGACTCACGAGATGGGGTTTGCCCGTGAAGTGGCGGACCGGGTCGTCTTCATGGATGAAGGGCAAATATTAGAGGTAGCTCCGTCATCTAAGTTTTTTGCCAAACCTCAGGAAGACCGGGCTAAGACGTTTCTCAGCCGTTTAATTCATCATTAAGATATCATGTGAACCGAAAGGGGCAAAAGAAATGAAAAAGGTATTTATGAATAAGGCGCTTAGGTGGAATGCGGTAGTTTTGCTGCTAGCGATGCTGTTATTTGCAGCAGGATGCGGGGCAGATAAGAAGGCGGAAGGTACAGATGCTTCGAAAGCGAGCAGCGGGGGGGATACGACAGCTCAAAGCACTCTTGATGCGATTAAAGCTCGCGGCAAGCTCATCGCAGGCGTGAAGTACGATACGAAGCTGTTCGGTCTGAAAGACCCGGCGTCTGGCAAGGTTGAAGGTTTTGATATTGACATCGCCAAAGCATTAGCCAAAAAAATCCTCGGTGATGAAAATAAACTGGAGCTTAAAGAGGTTACGTCTAAAACACGTATTCCGATGCTCCAGAACGGAGACATCGACATCATCATCGCGACGATGACGATTACAGATGAGCGCAAGCAGCAGGTTGATTTCAGCGATGTCTATTTCAACGCGGGCCAATCTCTTCTTGTGAAGAAAGGCAGTCCAATAACGGGACTTGACAGCATTGTCAAAGGCACGAAAGTGCTCACCGTTAAAGGCTCTACTTCGGCTAAAAATATTAGGGAAAAGGCGCCAGATGCTACGGTACTTGAATTTGAAAATTATCAAGATGCTTTTACTGCGCTGAAAGCAGGCCAAGGTGATGCTTTGACGACGGACAACGCGATTCTGTTTGGCATGCAGAAGCAAGATCCGAATTATGAGATTGTCGGCGGCACATTTACCGAGGAGCCTTACGGCATGGCTATTCGCAAAGGAGATGCAGCCTTTGTGAAGACCGTCAATGATTTGCTGAAAGAGATGAAAGACAGCGGTGAATACGACAAGCTCTATGAAGAGTGGATGGGACAAAAACCAGAGAAATAACTGAATAAATCTTGAAAGGCGAAAAGCGGGGGAACGGCAGCTATGGAGAAATTTAATGTTCACGTCGTGATCAATAACTGGGACCGCTACTGGGAAGGTTTTATCAATACGATACAGGTAAGTCTAATGGCTCTTGTCGGCTGCTTCATTCTCGGTACGATCATTGCCATTTTCCGAATATCACCAGTAAGACCGCTGAATTGGATTGGGACGGTATATGTCGAGTTTATTCGTAACATTCCGCTGCTGCTTGTCGTGTTCTTTTTCTATCTTGGACCCGCATCTTTAGGTGTTCCGCTGGATGGATTCGTATCCGGTACGCTCGGACTTATTGTATATACGGCTTCCTTTATTGCCGAAGCGATCCGTGCAGGCATTCAGTCCGTCCCTCGCGGACAATCTGAAGCCGCACGTTCTTCGGGCCTGTCCTACGTTCAAACGATGCTGTATGTGATCTTGCCCCAAGCGATTAAAATTGTACTTCCAGCCGTAGGCAATCAGTTCATTAACCTGGTTAAAAATTCTTCGATTTTAGCCGTCGTGGCAGGAATGGATTTAATGTATTTTGCCGATTTAATTAACTCGGATACGTTCTTACCGGTAACAGTGTATACGTTTGTAGCGCTTTTTTACTTAGTGCTGACGGTTCCGCTTAGTTTTGCAGTTCATTATATGGAACGCCGCTTTGCGAAGAGTTCATAAAGTTTGCTAAAGAGGAGGGACACTGTTATGAATTTTATTGGAGCTTATTCTTTGACTAACTTAAAGTTCATCCTGCAGGGTTTCCTCATTACGCTGGAAGTTGCCTTTGTTTCTATTATTTTCAGCTTTATCTTGGGAACCGTCCTAGGAACGATACGATATACTAGGTTTCCTGCCTTAGCTAAGGTAACGGCCATTATCATTGATACCATTCGCAATTTGCCGCTGTTGCTTATTATCTTTTTTATTAAAATTGCACTTCCCCAGTTAGGGATCAACATGACGGCGTTCTGGGCTACTGCTACGGGACTAACCATTTTCGAAGGTGCTATGATTGCAGAAATCGTCCGCAGCGGATTGAATTCCATTGACAAAGGTCAAATTGAGGCTTCTCGTTCGTCTGGGCTAAGTTACATGCAGACGTTAAGACATATCGTGATGCCGCAGGCACTGCGCCGAATGTCGCCGCCACTTGTGAGCCAGTTCATCTCACTGCTCAAGGACACGTCGCTTGCGATCATTATTTCTTTACCGGAGCTGATGCATAATGTGCAAATATTAAGCGGTCATCAATTCGATTACGCGATTCCGGCACTCCTGCTTGCCGCAGCGCTGTATTTTATCGTCAATTACATGCTCTCGCTCATCGCCCGCAGATTGGAAGCTAGAACTTATTAATTTGAAACAGGTACGGATAGTAAAAAAAAGCCGTAAGCCAGACCCTGATGAAGGAAACTGGTTTGCGGCTTTATTTTTATACGAATATAAGAGCAATATTTCGAAATGCATCTTAATCTAAATTATGTTACAACCAAGTAAGGGACATATATTGAATTTAATAACGGCAAGGGGATTACGATATGAAACTTAAAGACTTCATTACTTTGTTTAGTTTAGCGGCATTATGGGGAGCGTCCTTTCTATTTATTAAGATCGCATCTCCTGTCCTGGGTCCTGTTCTGACCATTGAAGCTCGTGTCATCATTGCGGGAGTGGTTCTGCTCATTTATCTTGTGGCTACACACAAGAAGCTGGACCTTAAGAGCAGGTGGAAACAATATCTCATTCTTGGCATTTTCAATGCAGCCATACCGTTCACATTTATCGCGATGGCAGCTCTTTATTTAAATGCCTCGTTATCTGCCATTCTGAATTCATTAACTCCTCTGTTTACAGCGCTTGTCGCTTGGGGATGGATGAAAGAGAAGATGACGCTTAAGAAAATTTTCGGATTCCTGATGGGGATCATCGGTGTCCTCATTCTTGTCGGATGGAGTCCAATTTCTTTTACAAGTGAAGTAATCATATCTGTTATATTGTCTATCTTAGCTACCGTATCCTATGGCTTCGCCGGGGTATATTCGAAAAAAGCATTCGAGGGAGTCTCTCCGCTTTCTTTGGCAACAGGACAGCAGCTTGGAGCGGCAGTCGCACTGCTTCCATTTACTTTATTTCATTTGCCGAGGTCTTTGGTTTCCGTTTCGCCGATCGTAATTTTTTCGGTAATTGGACTAGCGATTTTCTGTACATCGATTGCATATTTGCTGTACTTCTACTTAATATCCAGCATCGGACCCACTCCGACACTTACTGTGACCTTATTGGTGCCGCTGTTTGGGATGATCTGGGGCAGTGTGTTTTTGAATGAACATATTTCCATAAGTATGATTATTGGTCTTTTGACCATACTAAGCAGTGTCCTTCTTATATCGAATATTCAGGTGCCCTCTTCGCGTAGGATGGGAAAAAACGTGGCAAAAAGGATGAGGTAATTCTCTCCTTTCCTTCCACTTTTCAATGATTTGCTATCTAAGCTGAAATATGTTATTATTGGTTTAACAAATCGTGACCTGAATTCACATATTGTAGAGGGTTGTTGTTTTGGCACAATAACCTTGTGCAATATGTGAATTTTTTTATTTCATGAAATAAAGAAGGTCATGTATATCTTATTTTGGAGGTAATCTCATGCAAACAGGTACAGTAAAATGGTTTAACGCAGAAAAAGGTTTCGGCTTCATCGAAGTTGAAGGCGGAAGCGACGTATTCGTGCATTTCAGCGCGATCACTGGCGACGGCTTCAAAACTCTTGAAGAAGGCCAACGCGTTGAATTCAATGTGGTACAAGGCAACCGCGGACCACAAGCTGAAAACGTAGTTAAATTGTAATTCACAAAAAGATGCCCTTAACGTATAGTTAGGGGCATTTTTTTGTTAGACAGTTAGATATATTAAGCAAGGAGGGGCATTCATGTATTTACGGAAAAAATCGTTTGAAGAAATTCCACAAGAAAACACGGCAATCTGGTCATGTACGGTAGAAGGTTGTAACGGATGGATTAGGGATGACTTTGCGTTTGAGGCGGAGCCGACTTGTGGCCTGTGTAATTCTCCGATGGTAAGGGATATGAAGCAGCTCCCCGTGCTTGTCAATTCGAATCCTAATCAGAAAACGCTCAAAAAGGGTGTACAAATAGAAAATAAGTAATCTTAAGTGAGAACTGCTAGCAGAAGAGAATCGTTTCTGCGAAGGCTGTTCTTTTTTTTATATTGATTGGATGAAAATAAGAGTTTATTCTAAAATTGAGAAACATTTTATCATTTTACATAAAAAGGTTTATATTGCTGGTTAGCGGGAGGAATACGTCTGGAACAGCTCACGCTTATATTGTTCGAACGTATGGGGATGCTGCTAATTGTTATGTTTATATTGACCCGGATCTCTCTTTTCCGCAACATACTTGATCGAGATATGAATATACTGACAGGAAGTATGTTTGCGGTATTATTTGGGCTGATCGGTATTGCAGGTACATATGCGGGTGTCGTAGTAAGTCCGCAGGAGACTGGGTCGGCGTTCTGGATTATATCTCTTGGCCCTAATGAAATTATGGCTCATTCTGCACTCATCGGCGTCGTTATCGCAGGATTGCTTGGAGGGGCTTACGTTGGTGCGGGAGCGGGAATATTGACGGGTTACCACGCTTATTTGATTGGAGGTATTGCGGGTGCGTCCTATGCGGTATCCACTCCTGTAATTGGACTTCTCGCCGGGCTCATTGCTCGTTTCTTTTATGAAGAAAGGGTCATTTCTTCTATTAAAGCGATGTTCATTGGCGTGTTTGCTCCGATTCTGCAGGTCGGAATTGTACTTATTTTTACGACTTCTTCAGACACCGCAATAACGCTCGTCAATCGTATAGGCGTCCCTATGGTGATAACAAACAGCGTAGGCATTGCGATCTTCGTCGCGATGATCCGCGTAGCTTTGAAGGAGGAAGATCGGGCAGCTGCGCTTGAGACTGGGCGGGCTTTCCACATTGCAGAGATGGTACTGCCGCATCTTAAACAAGGTCTCACTTACGTAACAGCCGAAGCAACTGCCTCGATTCTAATGAATGAATTGCAGGCTGACGCGGTGGCCGTAACGGATACAGAGCGGATTCTGGCTCATGTTGGCATCGGCACATCTCGGCACTTGCCTGGGGAATTGATCGTAACGGAATTGTCTAGGCTAGCCATTGCTACTGGGAAAATTCAAGTTGTCCTGCACCCCGATCACATTCAGCCGCATCATCCTGATCTGGCTGCAGCGATCATTATGCCATTCAACCAATCTGGTCAGACGGCGGGGCTTATCAATTTATATTTTCGCAGTCCGAAACAGATTCACAAGGTAGTAGTGGAGTTTGCCCAAGGCTTCAGCAAGCTGATCTCGAGTCAGTTAACGAGCGCGCGCTCTGAGAAATTGGAAGCGCTTATGAAGGATGCAGAGCTAAGGGCGCTGCAAGCACAAATTAACCCGCATTTTTTGTTCAACACTTTAAATTCCATAATTACACTTATTCGCATCGATCCAGACAGCGCGCGTCATGTCACTGTACAGCTGGGCCAGTTCATGAGAATGAGCCTCAAGATGACGCAGTCGCCGCTTATCCCGCTTTATCAGGAAGTAGAGCATTTAAATACATATCTAGAGATCATTCGAACCAGGTTCGCTGATCAGCTCAAGGTAGAATGTGTACTGGCACCGAGTTTGGAAATGGTTCTTATTCCGCCTTCAACACTTCAACCGCTTGTGGAGAACAGCATCCAGCATGGCCTTAGGAAGAAGGCAAGCGGAGGCTGGATACGCATTGAACTTAAGCGGGAAGGGAAGATGGTCAAGATCATCGTAGAGGACAACGGTACCGGAATTCCGGAGAGCATCATAGACAAGCTGGGCACAGCCCCAATGAGGGGGAGCGAGAGTACAGGTCTTGGCGTTCATAATGTAAATCAGCGTCTAGTTAGTCTGCTCGGTTCGGAATGTTCGCTGAACTATCGAAATCGAGTGGAAGGCGGGACAAAAGTTACGTTTGCAATACCATGCCGGAAGGAAAGAAGGAGTACATCTGTATGATACTTCGAATTATGATTGCCGAAGATGAACGGCTGGCAAGGGAAGAACTCATTTATCTGCTCTCTAAAGAGCCAGATGTCGTATTGCTCCCGTCAGCTGCAAGCGGAATTGAGGCATTAGATCTAGCGGAGAAGCATCGACCAGATGCCATTTTTCTGGATATCGAAATGCCTGAGATGAACGGGATTCAGGCTGCTCACAGGCTTCATCAGATGGAACCAAAGCCGTCTATTGTATTTACGACAGCCTACGATCAATATGCTCTGGAGGCTTTTCAAGTAGAGGCCGTTGATTATCTTCTCAAGCCCTATGATGAAGAAAGGTTTAGACGGACTTTGGAGCGGATTAGGGCGAGGAAGGCAGAAAGCGGGAGTACTTTGGGTGCAGCCAAGCAGATGGAACCGCCACAGGTGCTCCCTTTCAAAAAAAATAAGCTGCTCGTTGAGGAAGGCGGCCGGATCATTGTCCTCGAGGCGGAACATTTTCTCTATGCGGTGAAGGAGGATAAGGTGACTCTTATTCATTTAACTGATGGCCGGTCTTATGCAACAAAGCAGACACTGCAAGAGCTGGAGGAGAAGCTTGGGACAGCATTCTTCCGTACCCATCGGAGCTACCTCGTGAATCTCGATTATATCCAAGAAATAGAGCCATGGTTCAACGGGGCTTACAACGCCATTCTCAGTGATATGAGTCGAACGAAAATACCAGTTTCCCGGATTGCGGGTAAAGATATGATCAAGCTATTAGAGGGGTAGATCATATACAATATTTTGAACAGTCCGCTCTGAACTGCACCCCAATTGTTAAACACAATCTAACAATTGGAGGTGCAGTTTTTTCATGAGTAAATTTACTGTTGAACATAAAATTGATGCAGTGGTTAGATACCAGAAGCAATTAGAGAGCGTGGATAAAATTGCTCGTTCAATCGGAGCGAATAAGGAAGTCGTACGTATGTGGATCAAACAATATGAATATCACGGATTAGCAGCTTTCGAAAAGTCCTATACTTCTTACACAACGCAGTTTAAAATGGATGTACTTAATTATATGAACGAAAATGGGGCGTCCCCAAACGAAGCTGCAGTAATCTTTAATATTTCATCTCCTGCATTGATTCGAAAATGGAGAATACAGCTGAGTACTTTCGGAATAGACGCACTCGTTTCGAAGGAAAAGGGGCGTCCACCGATGAAAAAAGAGCCAACGAAACAAGCAAAACAAACTTCCGTTGAAGGATCTGTCGAAACACTTGAAGCACGAATTAAACAACTTGAAATGGAGAATGAGTATTTAAAAAAGTTGAATGCCTTAGTTCAAAACAAGGAAAAATCACCAAGCAAGACAAAGCTCAAGTAGTCTATGAGTTAAGGCATAAATATCCGGTGAAAGTGCTCGTGAAGCTTGCTGGCATTCCACGTAGCACGTATTATGATCTTGTAAAGAAAATGAACCGACCAGATCTTGATGCCGATTTAAAGGCTGAAATCAAATCAATTTACGATGAACATGAGGGCCGCTATGGTTATCGTCGTATTCGTGATGAACTAGTGAATCGTGGGAAGAAAGTAAATCATAAGAAGGTTCAACGCATTATGAAAGAGCTTGGTTTAAAATGTCTTGTACGTATGAAAAAGTATAAATCGTATAAAGGTACAGTCGGTAAAATTGCGCCCAATCTTCTAGATCGTCAGTTCAAGGCGGAAGCACCGAATGAAAAATGGGTTACGGATATTACGGAGTTTAAATTATTCGGAGAAAAGCTGTATTTATCACCTGTGTTAGATTTATTTAACGGAGAAATTATTACATACACAATTGGCTCACGACCGACTTATTCACTTGTTTCAGAGATGTTGGCGAAGGCTTTAGAGCGCCTACCAGAAGACCACCAACTGCTCATGCATTCCGATCAGGGTTGGCACTATCAAATGAAGCAATATCGTCATGCGCTACAAGAAAGAAGCGTTCTACAAAGTATGTCTCGTAAAGGAAACTGTTATGATAATTCCGTGATGGAGAATTTCTTTGGTATTATGAAATCAGAGTTCCTCTACTTCAAAGAATTCGAAAGTGTAGAACACTTTAAACTAGAATTAGAAAAATATATAGGATACTATAATGCGAAACGGATTAAGGCAAAATTAAAAATGAGTCCGATACAATATCGAACTCATTTTGAGAAATCTGCCTGATGAAATAGCCGTGTCTAACTTTTAGGGGTCACTTCACTCAGGACTGTTTTTTTGTATTTGAGGATGGAAATTTGACGTTTTACACCTAAATTCATCCAAAGAAACAAAGACACGTTATAATATATTAAAGCGCTTACATTACTTGTCCAATCGGTTAAGCGCAATTCATAATGTGGAGGGATTTCTGTTGAGTAAGAAGCAATTAACGTACAGTGAAGTTGCCCGCTCAGAGCTTTTCCGCAAGTTGATCACGAAGAAGAAACGGTTTATCATTCCGATGACACTGTTCTTCTTGGCCTTTTATTTTACACTTCCGGTTCTAACGGCATACTCCGAAGTTCTTAATAAACCCGCGGTCGGTGCAATCAGTTGGGCATGGGTATTCGCCTCTACCCAATTTATTATGACATGGGTTCTATGCTCGATCTATTCCAGTAAATCAAAATCGTTCGACGCGCTTTGTGCAGAGATTAAAGCAGAGGTGCAAACGTCGGAAAGAAAGGCGGGATAATCGATGAATACAGCATTTCTCCTATTTCTTATCATTGTTCTTGGTACTCTCGTCATCACGTATTATGCTTCCAAACGTACAAAAACGACAAGCGAGTTTTATACCGCTAACGGAGGACTGACAGGCTGGCAGAACGGTCTGGCTATTGCTGGAGACTACATGTCTGCTGCATCCTTTTTAGGTATTGCGGGAATGATCGCGTTGTTTGGTTTTGACGGATTTTTCTACAGCATCGGATTCCTCGTCGCTTACTTGGTTGTACTGTATCTTGTGGCAGAACCGCTCCGTAATTTAGGAAAATATACGATGGCGGATATGATTGCTGCTCGTTTCGATAACAAGAAAATTCGCGGCGTTGCAGCGCTGAATTCGATTGTTATTTCCATTTTCTATATGATTGCACAGCTGGTTGGCGCAGGCGCACTTATTACTCTTCTTATTCCTAGTCTGGACTACACGGCTTCCGTCCTTATTGTCGGCGTTCTGATGACTGTATACGTTGTGTTCGGCGGCATGACAGCTACAAGCTGGGTACAAATTATTAAATGTATACTGCTTATAGCCGGTACGTTTATTATTTCGTTAATCGTATTTGCCAAATTTGATTTTAATGTCGGTCATATGTTTAACGAAATGCGGACTGCAACTCCGCTTAAGGAAGCATTCCTTAACCCTCGCAATAAATTCGCGAATGGGCTTGATACCATTTCGCTTAACCTTGCTCTAGTGCTAGGAACGGCTGGACTGCCTCACATTTTGATCCGGTTCTTTACCGTTAAAGACGCACCTACAGCTCGCAAGTCTGTAGTCGTCGCTACTTGGGTGATCGGACTGTTCTACGTGATGACACTGTTCCTTGGCTTTGGCGCAGCTGCTTTTGTAGGCAAAGATGCTATTGTGAAGGCGAACGCTGCCGGTAATATGGCCGCGCCTCTTCTTGCAAAAGCGCTTGGCGGAGATTTCCTGTTTGCCTTTATCTCAGCGGTTGCGTTCGCAACGATATTGGCGGTTGTCGCGGGTCTAGTGCTTTCTGCGGCTTCGGCATTCGCGCACGATTTCTACAGCCATATCGTTCGCAAAGGGAAAGCTACCGAGAAGGAGCAGGTGAGAATGGCGAAGTTAGCCTCCGTTGGTGTTGCAGTGATTTCGATCTTGCTCGCTCTATTCGCGCAAAAGATGAATGTCGCATTCTTGGTGGCGCTCGCATTTGCAGTAGCGGCTAGTGCGAACTTGCCTGTACTGGTGTTCACCGTATTCTGGAAACGGTTCAATACTTCTGGCGCGGTTACGGGTATGCTTCTCGGGTTGTTCAGCGCTCTTATCCTAGTTGCTGTTAGTCCTAACGTATGGAATCCAGAAGCCGGTAAAGCGATACTTGTAGGTACGCCTCTTATCAAACTGACCAATCCGGGTATTATATCCATTCCGCTAGGTTTCTTAGGGGCCTTTATTGGAACGTATTTCTCTTCGAAGCAAGACGATGCGAAGTTCGATGAAATATTAGTGAAGGCGAATACAGGTATTCGGGAGCTATCTTAGGATGATCTAAGCTAAGATTTAATTTAAAGCAGCTGCCGCAGAGCCCCTCTCTGCGGCAGCTGCTTTTGTATGATTACGGCAGGCAAAATGAACATTGAATATATGAATATAAAACGAGTATAATAAATTCGAAAACTTGAAAAATGTTAGTATCTATATAATTATTAGTAATCTTCAAAAATTTGAGGAGGTAATAAGATGAATAAAGCCGTAAAGCGGGGAATTCGCCGAGTATGGGATGTAACTCTCCAAAGACATTCAGCCAAACATACCGCAGGTCCCGTATTGCCGCCGGGGAACTGGGCTGAATTTGATCCTTTTTTGATGATGATGGAAGACAAGTTTGAACGCGGGGTATTTGACTTTCATCCTCATCGGGGAATGGAGACAGTTACATTTGTACTTGAAGGAACTCTAGAGCATCTGGATAATAAGGGAAATTCGGGTCTGTTAAAGCCTGGAGATTTACAGTGGATGACAGCAGGCAGAGGCATTATACACAGTGAACAACCTGTACCTGGAGATACCGTACATAGCCTGCAGCTATGGATTAACCTTCCGAGCGCTAAGAAAATGGTTGAGACCAGGTATCAAGATCTCCATGCAGAGGATATGCCGGTGCTCCGGGAGGAAGGGGCGCTGATTAGAGTCTTCTCTGGCTCATCTAATGGAGTAGCAGCGAACACGCTTAATCATGTGCCTGTCACGATCGTAGAAATCATTTTGGAACCGGGCGCTTCCATGACGCAAGATCTCCCAAGCAGTTATAACGGCTTTATTTATGTTGTAAATGGAGAAGGTTACTTCGGAGCAGAGGAGACGAAAGGCAAGAAGCAGCAAGTATTATGGCTTGGGTCCGCTTCGGAAGGGTCAGAAAGCGAAGTTACGATTCGTGCACAGCAGAAACTACATGCTTTTCTCGTTGCAGGCGAACCGATTGGCGAACCCGTAGTTCAACATGGGCCTTTTGTCATGAATACGATTGAAGAGATCAAGCAAGCATTTGACGATTACAATTCCGGTAATTTCGGTAAATAATATTTTCGCTTTACATCCGCTTTTTCGATTCAGATAAGACAGGGAGAGGAGAGGTGGAACAAAATGAAGTTGACCATTCGTAAAAAGCTATACGGAAGTTACGGTATTGGATTCACTGTCGTTGCGAGCTCAAGGTCTGCAAGAAAGAACAAGTAAGTTTATTGTGAATTAATCGGCTGGGCGAGTATCGAAGGCTGCGCTTTGGTATTCTCCATAAACAAAGGCATTGTCTCACGTAATTCTACGGAATGTACGCTGTGGCAATGTCTTTTTCATATGTAATGAGGTTATAAAAAATGAATCGTTAGCGAACGCTAGAGTCAAAAAGAGTATGGAGTAAAGGCATGAACGAGACAAAGCAGAAACGTAAGCTTTATGTGATGAACACGGGTATCTTAATTTTGAAAATGGCGGCAGTTTCTGGATTATCATGGGAACTCGCCGAACTTGCAGGCTCTAAGCATCCTTATTTAGCGCCCCTTACGGTTATTCTTTGCTTACAAACGACGGTGCAGCAATCCATTCAATTTTCCTACCAACGCACAATAGGTACGATTATTGGAGTAGTCATTGCGGCGATGCTCGCAAGTATCCTCCCAATTAATGGCTGGGCGTTAGCTTTTCTTTTCTTGATCGGTACATGTATTCCGGCTCTATTCAAGATGAGCGAAGTGATTATCCACCAGGTCGCATTAAGTCTCTTACTCGTATTTGCTCTTGAGCAGCAATCAGGGCATTATCCAATAGACCGTATACGAGATACAGTAATTGGAGCAGCGCTTGCCGTGCTCGTTCATATTTTTATTTTCCCCCCAGATTTCACGAAAGAGGCCAGGGATTCACTCGTACAGCTCACCGATAATTTATCGCAAAAATTCAGCAAGGCCGCCGATTGGATTAAGAGCGGATGTGAGCTAGGAGAAGGACGGAAGCTTATCCACGGGGTGCATACATTGCAAGAAGAGCTGTTTCAGTCCGGTAAGGACATGGAGAAAGGGTTCAAGAGCATCAAGTTCAACCCATATTCTAAGAAAAGCGCTGTTCTGTTAACGGCATATCGCGACTATCTTCACCATTTAAAGCATGCATCCGCATATATAGAGAAAGCTATAAAGATGATTGAAATCTGGTCTCGCACTGGGAACATGTCCGCGGAAGATCAGGCAATGTGGGCGAGTCAGCTGCAGTCCATTAGTTCGTACTGGAAAGATCGGAAGAATAAAATCTCTAATTTAGAGAAAAAAGTTAAGGAGCTGACAGACGGTACTGCTCGCAGTATTTTATATGATGATCCTGTTCTCTTACAGCCAAGTTTGCCTGCGGGTATGGAGGCGCATCAATACGCTGTTTCTTTATATACGGATACTGAAGAGCTGCTCAAAGAACTACATCATTGAATGAATAGATGAACAGAGCTACAATGATCTAACGTTACAGGAAGGAGAATGATGATGATGATTTCAATTGATCCTGCAAGCCAAACAGAACAGGACAACTATAAATTTTTGATAGGCAGTATTATTCCAAGACCGGTTGCCTTTGTAACTACGCTCTCGGAGTCTGGCGGGCGAAATATTTGAGATCGAACGGCCGAAATAAACATATCCTATCTCCTTTAGAAGAGGTTGTCCTAAGTCTGCAAAGACTGATGGGACTGCCTCTTTTCTTTTATTGAATGGCTCCCCAGATGGGTTCATATAATTTACTGAAGTCCGGTGTTAAGGGGGCGGAAGCGTGAGTCATATGGATCATCTGGAGGTCGTCGGCAAGAGTATCTTAAAGAAGGAGTCACCCGATAAGGCAACAGGAAGAGCCAAATACACCGGGGACTATACGGAATCTGGGCTGCTGCACGCAGCCATGGTGACAAGCTCCTATGCGCATGCAAATATTTTGAATATAGATACGTCTGCTGCTTGGCAGGTGAAGGGAGTCCGCACCATTTTAACAGGAGAAGATTCCCATGTGTTAACCGGCGAAGAGATCAGAGACAGACCGATTATCGCCAAGGATCGCGTAAGATTTTTCGGGGAGACCGTTGCGGTCGTTGTGGCGGACACCGAAGCGGCGGCAAAACAAGCTGCTTATTCTATGATCGTGCAGTATGAACCGTTACAGGTCGTGAACTCGCCTACGCAAGCGATACGGAAGGGAGCGCCTCTAGTTCATCCTAATTTAGGACAATATAAAGCGGCTGATGGCGTGAATCCGATTCCTGGCACCAATGTCGCGAGCTTGATTAAAATCCGAAAAGGGCAGATGGAGAAGGGTTGGAGCGATAGTGAAGTCGTTATTGAAAATACGGTTTCATTTGCCCCATCCGACCATGCGGCGATGGAGACGAGAAGCGCTGTCGCCGAAATTAGACCTGACGGACATATTGTCATAGAGACTTCCTCTCAAGCTCCTTTTGCGGTCAAAAAATATATGGGTCTATATTTCAATATCGAGCCTGGCTGGATTATCGTCAAGACACCGTTCGTTGGAGGAGGCTACGGCGGGAAAGCGGCCATTCAGCTTGAGCCGATCGCTTATTTAGCCTCGAAAGCGGTCGGCGGACGCAAAGTGAAAATCATCAATACCCGAGAGGAAGATATGGTCACTTCTCCAGGACATATTGGGCTTGAAGCGAGAGTGAAGCTCGGCAGCACTTCCAAAGGGGAAATTACGGCGGCTGAAATCATATATTGGTTCGACGGCGGAGCTTACAACGATAAGTCCAGCGACGTTGCAAGAGCAGCGGCAGCTGATTGCACAGGGCCCTACGCCATTAACAATTTGTACTGCGATTGTATGACCATATATACAAATCATCCGTATGCATCTGCCTACCGCGGCTACGGACATGCGGAGCTTACATTTGCGATCGAAAGAGCGATGGATGCGCTCGCTGAGAAGCTGGGCATGGATCCTTTGGAGCTTCGTACCATGAATATCGTTACTCCCGGTGATACGAGTCCGACGAGAAACATGCTGAATTCAAGCAATTTAGGTGATTTAAGAGAATGTATGAGGAGGCTCCGCAATTTAAGCGGGTGGGACGAGTGGAAGGTGAAGCAGGTTGATGCTAACAAGGTCAGATCCAAAGGTATAAGCTGCGGCTGGAAAAACTCGTCGATGGACCCGAACGCCAGCTCAGGGGCGATCGTTTCTTTCAATCCAGATGGCAGCTTGAACTTAGAGTGCGGCGTCGTCGAAATTGGCACAGGTACGAAGACGGTACTTGCACAAATATTGGCTGAAAGAATGAAGCTGGACCCAAGTCAAATCCATGTCAAATTTACGATAGATACAGCGATTACGCCTGAACATTGGAAGACCGTAGCAAGCCGAGGAACATTTATGGGCGGACGCGCGGTTTTGAAGGCGGCAGATGATGCGATTCGTCAGCTATTGGATATCGCAGGTTGTGTGCTGCGCGTAGATCCTGAAGATTTGGAGGTGGGATGGGGGAAGGTGTTTGTCAGATCTGATCCTGCCGTTCATGTCGATTTTAAAGATATTTGTTACGGCTATACTTATCCAAATGGGAATTCAATAGGCGGCCAAATTATCGGCAGGGGCCATTATATCCAAAGGCAGATGACTTACCTAAACCCTGAGACTGGAGAAGTTGGTCCGGAATGGAACGTAAGCGCGCAGGCTGTAGAAATTGAACTGGACATTTCGGATTACAATTACAAAATATTAAAGGCGATCTCTGTTATCGATGCCGGAAAAGTGCTGAATCCGAAAGGAGCGGAAGGTCAAGTTATGGGAGCGATGAGTATGGGGCTTAGCTTCGGGAATCGGGAAACGTTTATTTTTAACGATCAAGGAATCGTTCTCAATCCTACACTGCGTGATTATCCGCTCATTCGATACGGGGAAAACCCAGAATATATTGTGAAATTTATAGAAAATCCATGCTTAGAAGCACCTTTCGGGGCAAGGGCTCTGGGTGAGCACGGATTAATCGGCATGCCTGCTGCGCTCGCAAGTGCTCTATCAAGGGCAGCCGGAGTTCATCTTAATCATTTGCCGTTGTTTCCAGAGCGAATATGGAGAACGAAAATGAGGGTTCCATATGATACCGTTTAATTTTGAGTATTATGAGCCGTCTACGATTCAGGAAGCCGTTCATTTGTTCAAGGTTTTGGACGATCAAGGCAAACATCCGCTTTATTATTCCGGCGGAACAGAAATTATTACGCTAGGGAGAATAAATGAGATTTATACCGGCGCTGTCATTGACATTAAGAACATACCTGAATGCAGCACGCTTGCTATACATAATGAGAAGTTAATCCTCGGCTGCGCTTTAACTTTGTCGGAGCTTCACGATTCGGGGTTATTTCCGCTGCTTGGAGAGACAGGAGCGGGCGTTGCTGATCGGACTTCACGGAACAAAATTACACTTGGCGGAAATATATGCAGTCAAATTATTTATAGGGAAGCGGTACTGCCATTATTATTAACCGACAGTGAAGTGCGAATTGCGGGACCAGGAGGTATGCAGCAGGTTCCAATAAATCAAATATTTAATCAAAAGCTGCAGCTAAGGAAGGGAGAATTATTTGTCCAATCCATTACCGATACAAGCTACATTCATATGCCGTATACGGCGGTGAAGAAGAGAAAAGTGTCAGCAATTGATTACCCGCTTGTTACTATAGCTGCGATTCGAACGAATTCAATGATCCGGTTAGCCTTTAGCGGTGTTTGCTCATTTCCATTCCGTTCTCAAATGATCGAAGAAATAATAAACCGTCACCAAATACCACTTCAATCAAGAGTTGAGGAGGCAGTCAATCATCTGCCTGCACCGATATTAGACGACATCAAGGGTTCGGCAGCGTACCGGGAATTTGTCTTTAAGAACACCTTGTTTGACACGATACGTCTAGTTGGAGGCGGATAGTATGCGAGATGGCGCTCATGTGGTGAAAATCGAACTGTACGTGAATAGGGAAGGAAGGTCGGTCGTTGCTAGGCCAGCAGACACACTGCTCCATATTTTGCGAGAAGAGCTGGGACTAACTGGAGCGAAGCCGGGCTGTAACAATGGAGACTGCGGTGCTTGTACAGTCGTCATGGATGGCTGGCCGATGAAATCGTGTATTATGCTTGCTGTAGAAGCCGCGGGCAGACAGGTTACGACCATTGAAGGTCTTAGAGATACTCCCATTCAGAGGGCATTTGCTGAGAAATGGGCTTTTCAATGTGGTTACTGTACTCCTGGCTTCATTATGAATTGCCATGCATTAATTCAGAACCGCCCAGATGCAACGGATGAGATCATTACAGATTGGTTGCAGTCGAACATTTGCCGGTGTACAGGGTATAAGGAAATCAGCGAGGCGGTCAAATCAGTATTAGTAACCGGGAAAGACACACTGTAATCATTGTTTTATTAAAAAAACCACTTAGCCTGATAGGATCTACGGCAATCAAGCCTAAGGAATTTATTATGTTTGGATAAACGGACTGATTCTTTGAAAATAGAGCAGATTGCATAAAAGAGTTTCAGCAAACGATAAAATCAATGGTTTAATTAAATATTTTTACTAGTGACGTTCACCTAAACTCAGCCTGCATGGTCTGAATATGATGATACAGAATACCTGCCAATAATTTATCAAAACAGAGGGGATGTGTTATGAAAGCTGTTGTCACTGGGGGAACTGGTTTTATTGGCTCTCATCTTGTCGATAAACTTGTAGCAAGAGGGTTTGAGGTACACGTCATTGATAATTTGACGTCTGGATATCGGCACAATATAAACTTTCAATCTGTCATTCATTATGAAGACATACGCAATAAAGAGAGCAAGGAAATTATTGTGCGGGAGAAGCCTGATGTCGTGTTTCATTTAGCTGCTCAAACGGATGTAGGGCAGTCCATACGTGATCCCAGACATGATAGCGATGTAAATATAACCGGAACAATTAATATATTGAAAGCGTGCCGGCAAGCCTCTGTGAAAAAAATAATTTTCGCATCCACTTCTGCAGTTTACGGAGATTTACAGAAAAATGTAATCTCTGAGGAAGACCCGAAGGGGCCCATTTCTTTCTACGGATTGTCTAAATGGACATCTGAAACATATATCCGACTATTTTATGAGATGTACGGACTTTCCTATACGATTCTTCGTTACGGAAATGTGTATGGGCCTAGACAAACGCCAAAAGGAGAAGGAGGGGCCGTTGCTGTCTTCCTAGACAAAATAAAGAACGAACTGCCTATACACGTTCATGGTGACGGTCAGCAAACACGAGATTTTGTGTATGTGGACGATGTTGTTCAAGCGAACATAGCGGCGATTGAGAGAGGGCACCAAGAAGCAATTCATGTCGCTACTGGGCAAAGGACATCAATAAATGACTTAGTGAAGATGCTAACTAACATTCATGGACCTATTGATATTATTCATTCATCCGAGAGAGCAGGGGATATTAGGCACAGTTGCTTAGATAACTCGAAAGCACATTTACTATTAGACTGGCAGCCGCAGGTTGATATTCAGACAGGACTGCTTAGAACCTATAATGAGACCTGAGCGATATGAAAAAGTGCCCTGAAGATTGTAGACCGCTTCATGGCACTTTTTCATTTAGGCCTTGGTCCAATTGGTAACCATTTCGACGTTTGCGGCCTTTAACGTAGTGAATACAGGGCAACGAAGATCCGTTGTTTGTTGAAATTGTTTAATTCTTTCTTCGGATTCGCTCGTTTTCACTTTGGCGTTCACCGTAACTTTTTGAAAATACGGCCTCACATTAGGATCGCCCATAAAACCTCGGTTATCGAACTCGCCGCTAATATCAAACTCGATTCCTTGCAAATCAAAGTTCATTTCTTTGGCTACGATGTTGCCGACAATATTCTCACACCCTGACAGTGCAGCGAGCAATGTGGCCAGTGGATTCGGTCCTTCGTCTTTTCCTCCCATCGATGGCGGTTCATCTATAATGAGCTGATGATTTGCTGCGGTTACTTTCGTTTGCATTCCTTGAGAAACAGCTGTCACGCGTTCGATCATTTTAGCCATAATATTACACCTCCATATGCATAAAGTAGTATGATTTACTTTTTTTTCTTTTATTCAAAATTCCACTATTTACAAATGAATCCAAACATGATATATTGTGATCAGACTTAAATAATCAACGTTGAATATACAATATTGGAGTTGATGCAAATGACACGCCTGATGGTACTTGGACTGCTCACATATCGGCCGATGTCAGGCTATGAGATGCAGCAGATGCTGCAGCAATCACAGACAGATAAGTGGGCAGGTATTCTACCCGGCTCGATCTACCATTCACTCAAAACAATGACGGCAGACGGACTTGTGGAAATTGATGCCGTGGAGCATACGGGGCACCGGGCCAAAGCGATTTACAAAATAACCGACAAAGGGAGGGAGCAATTTTTCGAGTTGTTGAAGAGTTCATTAGTAGAACCGTCCGTTGCGTATCCAACGACGCTCTATACGGCAATCTCATTCCTAGAGCTTCTGCCGAAGGAAGTCATTTTGGAATCGATCAACGTTCAGGAGAAAGCTCTGCGTGAGCAGTACGAGGAAATGAAGAGAGGGGAAGAGCAGAAAGCGGCCCACACTTCTTTACCCGCACATATTCGGCTCGTATTCCAAAATATGTATGATCAATTTGAAATTCAACTGCGCTTTTTGCAAAAGCTGCGTGAATTATATGAATGAGGAGGATGTTGTGTATGACACATCAAGCAAAGATGCTTGTACAGGCGAATCGACTTTCTAAGATGTACGGTTCGCGAACCGTAGTAAATCATGTGGATATCCAGGTAAAGGCTTCTGAGATTGTTGCTATTATTGGTCCGAACGGGGCCGGGAAATCGACGTTGATCGATATGATTCTCGGTCTGCGCAGACCCGATGAAGGACAAATTGAGTTTTGGCGCAAAGATTATTTGTCTTATGTAGGTGTTCAGCTTCAGGCAACTCCGTTCTTCCCTGGACTAAGCGCGTACGAGAACTTGCGATTATTCGCCGCACTTTATAAGAAGAAGCTGGATCGTCAGCGTGGTCTCGAGCTGCTCCGTCTTTGCGGTCTTGAAGATGCAGCTAACACGGAGGCATCGAAACTTTCTGGGGGACAGCAGAAGCGACTCGCGATTGCTATTGCGACAGTTCACGAACCAGAGCTTGTTTTTCTCGATGAGCCAACAGCTGCACTTGATCCGCGTGCAAGACGCGAAATTCACGAGGTGATTGACAGGCTTGCTTCCAGCGGTAAATCTGTTGTATTTACATCGCACGATATGGAAGAGGTTCATAAGTTGGCAGATAAGGTCATTATGATCGACAAGGGTCGTATTATTGCAGAAGGAACTCCTGTACAGCTATGCGAGCAGTACGGAGTGGATCATCTTGAAGAGTTGTATTTAAATTTAACTGCCAAGGAGGCTGTCATTCGATGAAGACGATTTTTCGTTCTATGCTTATAACATCTTTGCGCGACCCTATTACGCTGTTTTATTCAATTTTGTTTCCGATCGGCCTGCTCATAGGACTCGGATTATATTTTGATTCACCGGATTATCAGTTCCGATTGTTAACAGGTGTTCTAGCATTAAGCACTTTGTTCTGGGGGGTATCGGGTATCGCCTTTCAAGTGCACCAGCAGCGAAACCGCGGCGTATATAAACTGCTCCGGCTTACGCCATTTCCTGCGATTTCATTCATTCTGACGATGACTTTAGTTCGCACGCTTCTTGGGCTAATGATCAATGCGATTGTCTTTGTCACTGGGGTACTCGTATTTGATATCGAAGCAGAACTCACAACCATTTTGCTTCTTTTGCTCAATTTGGCAGCTGGAACGCTCTGTATGACAGCATTCGGATTTTTCATCTCCAATCTCGCTCGCAATGAAGGTCAGATCAACATGATCTCAAATCTATTCTATATCCCTATGGTATTTGGTACAGATATGTTTTACAGTTTACAAGGAGCGCCCCATTGGCTGAAGACGGCAGGGCAATGTTTTCCGCTTGGTTACTTGGTCAAAGGGCTCAGAGCTTCTTTTACAGGATGGGCGAAAACGTTGCCTAATATAGCGATTGTTGCAGCTTATATCGTTCTCTTCCTGCTCATCGCACTGTTTACCTTCCGGTGGGAAGCAGAGCAGAAATTGTTAAGCTCTCCAAAACGACGAACCGCATAGTATGTAGAAAGACACCTTATTTTTTGGTCATATAGTCAATGTTGATTATACAATGTTATCTAAATGGGATTTGCTTATTTTTGTAAGCAAGTCCTATTTTTTTCGGTGATATTTGGCCTATGGTGTAGTAGTATGAGGATGGATAGCATCAAGATTCTGAAAATGAAGGCAGGAACTGTCCTATGAGAGGTATTAGAAGAAGACTATCAAATTTAAGTTTGAAATATAAGCTAATCATCGCTTTTTCTTGCTTTATTATTACGTCTTTTCTAATCATTGGCGGCGCTTTATCTTGGCTGTATGTAGACTCCAATCGCAGTATGATTCTGGATGCGGCAGTAGAAAATAACAAGCAAATTGTGAAAAATATTGATACCTCTCTTAATCCATTATTGCGATTATCGATGTATCCCGTGCAAGATCGAAACATCTTTCAAGTGATGAAAAAAGACTACACCAAGGAGCCATATCCACTGTACGAAAGGCAGAAGGATTTCGATACCGTAAATCAGATTATTCGAAACGGTATGCTGCTCTATACGGATTTAATTGATTCGGTTGTCATTTATCAAAATAAAAATAAGATGGTTGTCGGCAGAAGTAATGGTGATTATATGAACCATCACTATTTACAGAGTGAATTCATCAATGAGCCGTACGTTCAAAAAATATTGCAGAAAAAAGGACTCTATGTTCCAATTGGAGTTCATCCAGAGAAGTTAATGTCCTTTTATGGTGATCCGGTTGTGTCGATCGGCCGGGCCGTGGTGGACCCGTATACGAAAGAGAATCTAGGATTCATTATGCTCAACATCGGAATCGATAAGCTGAAGACGCTGTGGCGTGATATTCACTTTACGGATCATACGAAGTTCTACTTAATAGACGAAAACCGAAATATTGTGTACAGCAAAAATCGCAGCGAAATCGGTCAGGCAGCTGTTCATGTACTAGGTCATGATTTTGAGCATATCAGCTTAGATGGGGAAGAAACGAGAGAAAATAAAGATAATTACATCATGACCTCTAAATCGAATGTTTCAAATTGGATTGTCGTCACCATTATTCCAAAGAATGAACTGTTTGGTTTACTTGATGTGATGTTAAGAACGATTATGATCTCATCACTTATCTTTCTTGGACTGTCTATTATTGCATCCATTTATATTGCCACGAGTATTACGAAACCGCTCTCTATGTTAGAGAGAAAAATGAGGCTCGTCGCTCAAGGCAACTTAGATGTGAAGATGGACGTGCATCAAGGCGAAATTGGAAAGATCAGTTTCACCGTAGATCATATGCTTAAAGAGATCAGAAGGTTGATTCAAAAAATATATACGGAAGAGCAAGAAAAGAAACAGTTAGAGCTGCTTGCGCTGCAATCGCAAATTAGACCTCACTTTATGTACAACACCTTGAATGTCATTAAGTGGATGGCGAAAATACAGGGTGCTACGGGCATTGAAGAGGCGCTGACTGCTTTTTCTTCCGTTATTAAATTTACGGCAAAAGCTGAGAGCGATTATGTGACGATTCAGGAAGAAGTCGATTTTATTAAGAACTATACGAAAATATTAGATTTTCGGTATTTGAATAAGTTTGAAGTTTCTTATCATATCGAACCGGGTGTACTTCAATATAAAACGTTGAAATTCTTGCTGCAGCCTTTAGTGGAAAATGCGATTTTCCACGGCTTCGATGAGATTGATTATAAAGGGAAGCTAAATATCGAAATATATGAGGAATCCGATTACGTCATCATGATTGTGTCTGATAACGGCAGAGGAATGTCGCAGACCGAACAAGAGGGGCTTAAGCAGCAAGGGTCCATAGACAAGCTAAATTCCATTGGTATTAAAAATATTCGTAAACGCATTGAACTGAACTATGGGGAAGGCTACGGCCTGTGGATTACAAGCGAAGAGAAGAAAGGTACAACTGCAAAAATCGTAATTCCAGCGATAAAAAATGATCCAAAAATCAAACAATCAGGTGAGCTGTGATGAGAGTACTAATTGTAGATGACGAACCGCTAGTTCGAATTGGCATCAAATCCGCAATCGAGTGGGAAGCAAATGGAATGCACATTGTTGGAGAAGCTGCTGATGGCATTGAAGCGCTGAGACTCATGATGGAGCAGAAGCCGGATGTCGTTATTTTAGATATTAAGATGCCGAAAAAAGACGGTCTTGATGTGTTGTTAGAGATGAGAGAAAAGGGAATTCAGGCGAAAGTCATTATATTAAGCAGCTTCGATGATTTCACTTTTGTGAAAAAAGCAATGCAGCTCGGAGCCGTTGACTATTTCCATAAGCCAAGCATGAATGAACAAGAAATGACGAGTGTACTGCGAAAGATTAAGGATGAATTAGAGAGAGATCAGATGAGTCAAGGCGAGATTCCTGGACATAAGTCAGAGTCTCGTGATAAAGAAGTGGTCCTTCGGCAGATGCTCTCTGGCCATATCGACGGAGCCCATCTAACGAAGCTGAAGGAAGGCAATATGTATGTCCTGCTGTTTACGATCGGTAAATATTCGCAGATTCTCAAGAGATATACGAAAGAAAATGCATCCATTCTGCCGAATACGATAGCGAACATTTTATCGGAACTGCTGTCGAAAGAGAAAGAAGTGGAGTTTGTACAAATTGAGGATAACTTATTTTCTGTCATCATCAGTCATAGTGAATCCAAAAGTGCACAAGCTTCATTCACGCGTGTCAACGATTTTATATTGCTTATAAACAGTTCTCTAAAGCGCTTTGTCAATATCGATACGTTTTTCGGAGTGAGTGAGCCATTTCAATCTTTTCATGGAATGAAACAAGCGGTTAGCCAAGCGAAGCAAGCTTTGGAGCAAAAGTTCTATCATCCCGAGGACTATATTTTCTATTTTAAGAACCGTCATTTGGCGAATGAACAAACATTAGAGCAGCTTAACGCCTATATCGTAGCCATGAAGAATGGACTGAAAGATGAAAAGTATGACGAATTCGCCCGTAATCTCACAGAGTGGGAGCAGTTTCTTAGAAAATATGAGTGCATGAGCGAAAAGGATGTTAAAAAAATTTACGAAGGTTTAATCTTCATGATGGAAGATGGCGAGGAATATCTCGAGTACCGGAATAAACTGGAGGAAATTGACGATTTCAACGAATGCTCTGCCTTTTACCATAAAGTGTTCGGTGACACGTTGAAATGTCGTTATGCAGTTAAAAATAAAGACTATAGCCCGCTCATTAGAAACATCCTGCAATATATAGAGAAAAATTATAAAGAAGATATTTCTTTGAACAGCTTGGGAGAACAGTTCCATGCAAGCCCCAATTATATAAGCAGACTGTTTAAGCAAGAAGTGGGGCGGGGATTATTTACGTATCTGAACGAAATACGCATCCAGAAGGCGAAGGAATTGTTAAAGAATTATCAATACAAAATATATGAAGTCGCTGAAATGGTGGGGTTCAACAGCCAAGTTCATTTTGCGATTGTTTTTAATAAATTTGTGGGGATGTCACCGAAAGATTATCGAAAAGAAACGGTTTAAATGGTTTTGTTAAAGAAAAGTAAATATGGTTAAAAAAAAGTAGATGAAAACGGAATCATTCGACAAACAAAGTCAATCTTATTAAATTAATCATCATTTGATTAATTTTTTTTTCGACTTGAAACCGGTAACATGAATTTCAGAGATGAGTGAAACCGTTAACATCATCTCGTGACATGGAACAATATTTTGGGGGGAAAAGCATGAAGAAGTTAGGAAAACTTACAGGAATGCTAGTGCTTTCGTTTATTTTAATAGTTAGCTTAGCAGCCTGCGGTAATAGCAACAGTGCTAGCAGCGGTGATCAAACGAGCACGAAGAGCGATAAGAAAACAACGATTACGTTCGGTTTCTGGGGAACAGCGCAAGATCTCAAAGTGTATCAAGAAGCTGCGGCTTCCATTTCGCAAAAGTACCCGAACATCGAACTTAAAATTAAACAATATCCGAGCAGTGATCAATTCTGGAACACGCTTCCAGGTGAAATTGCAGCGGGTGTAGCACCGGATTTCATTAAAATTACGAACGAAGGCGCGTACGAATATATTAAAAAAGGATTGTTCACTCCGCTTGATGACCTTATTAAACCAGCAGGCGTAGATATGAGCATCTACACTCCATCGGTTACAGATGTTTGGAAAGTGGACGGCAAACAATATGGTATTCCAAACTCCAGTACACCAGCGATGTTCTTCATTAACGAAGATATGTGGAAAAAAGCAGGGCTTGGCGCATATCCAACAACTTGGGATGAAGTCGAAGCGGCAGCTAAGAAGCTGACAAACAAAGATCATTACGGTATTGCAATTAATATCGATGCTTACCACATTACGAACTATGTGAAGAGCTATGGCGGCGGTTGGGGCAATGGTAAAACAATCAACTCCGATCAAAACGTACAAGCATTGCAAAAAATCTTTGATATGTACAAAGAAGGTGTGGCTGTAACTCCTAAATCTCTTGGTTATGGTTGGGACGGAGAAGTATTCTCTAACAAGAAAGCAGCGATGACTACAGGCGGTTACTGGTATAAAGGCTTCTTGAAAGATGCAGCTCCAGATTTGAAATATGTAGCTCTTCCAGTACCTAAAGGTACAACGAATGGCAGCACAATGATTTCCGATGCTTACGTCGTATTGAAAGATGCTAAAGACAAACAAGCAGCACTTCAAGCAGCAGCCTATTTGACAAATGAAAAAACACAAACAGATTTCATCAAGCTTGGCAACAACTCAGCGGTAGCAAGTCTGACTTCGAAATTCTTTGAAGAAAATCCTGAGTTTAAAGCGGTAGAGCCAGCTCTACAATACAGCACAGACTTCGGATACCCTGAAGAAACGAAGAAATTTAAAGATGAATTGGTAAATGAAATTGAAGCATCCGTTTTAGGTGGATCGAATAAATCTCCTAAAGAAGTTCTTGACGGTATTCAACAACAATTTAAATAATTCATTACCTTAAATTATCCCTCTGTTCCCGTTTCCCCTGTGAGAAACGGGAACAGTTGTATTCTTGGGACCTAATAACAAATTATGGATTTTAGGAGGGTCACAATGGCTGCCTATGAAAATAAAGTAAACAGAAAAAAGCAATCATGGATCCGTACAATTGTTGATTCAGATTTTGCAGTTGGTTGGCTGTTCGCCTTACCGTTTTTAGTGTTATGGGTATGGTGGTTCTTATATCCCTTCTTGCAATCATTCATTCGAAGCTTTCAGGATGCTAACTTTGCTTCACTCGACCAAGCGAAATTTATCGGTTTTCAAAACTACGTCAATATATTAAAGGATCATGAGTTTTACCGAGCTGTGCTGCATTCCTTGGAGATTGTTGTGATTGCTGTACCCGTTCAGACGATTTTAGGATTGCTCATGGCTATTCTAGTGAATCAGAAAATAAAAGGAAAAGGCATTTTCAGAACAGTCTTTTTCATTCCTTATATTACTTCTCAAATTGCAGTAACAACCGTATTTATGATGCTGTTCAAGCAAGGTACATTTGTGACTAAGTTCTTTGGTTTATTCGGCTTCGGTAATGTGACATGGTATGCGGATACGCACTATGCTCTATTATTTGTAGCTATCCTATTTATTTTCCAACAATGCGGATTTAGTATGATCGTCTATCTATCGGCGCTTCAAGAAGTTCCGAAAGATCTATATGAAGCAGGTCAAATGGACGGAGCTTCCAAGTGGGAACAATTCCGTTATATTACGGTTCCTTATGTTAAACCAATTACGTTCTTTGTTGTTTCCGTATCAACCATCCTAGGGTTCCAAATCTATGACCAAATTGCCGCAATTTCTAGATATGGAGCGCTCGGATCACCAGCAGGGGCTACCAATACGGTCGTTACTTATTTCTATCAAAATGGTATCCGCTATATGAATATTGGTTACGGAAGCGCAGCTGTCGTGTTGTTCTTCTTCATTATTATGATCATTACATTCCTTCAAAAAAAATTGTTGGATGATAAGGAGTGACAACATTGAAAGCAAAAAAAGGCATCTTCTTGTTTGGTAATTACACGCTCATTATTATCGTTGGATTACTGTTTGCTCTCCCATTTTTATATACGTTATACACTTCTTTCGTGACAATGCAAGATGTGAATAAAATTGTAGGGATTTCTCACTGGACCTTCAGCAATTATAAAACGTTCTTTACTAACGACGCATATAACGTGCCTAAATGGCTTTTGAATACGGTGATTATGACAGGTATTGTCATTGTCGGTAACTTAATCATTAACCCGATGGCTGCTTTTGCGCTCGCAAAATTGGATTTCGCGGGTAAGAAACTGATCTATTGGATCGTTGTTGCAACGATGATGGTTCCATATCACATGATTTTGATTCCGGTTTATGTGAATGTGGCTCATCTGGGCTGGCTTAACTCGTTTGCAGGGCTGACTGTTCCGTTCCTGTATCAATGTCTTTACATTTTCATGCTTAGACAATTTTTCATCAGCGTTCCGAACGAGTTCATTGAAGCAGCTAGACTTGATGGATTAACGAAAGTAGGCGCATTCTGGCGCATCGTATATCCTTTGGCTAAATCACCGCTCATTACGATGTCGATTTTGGCTTTCTCAGGTACATGGAACAGTTATCTGATTCCAAGTACACTGACTAGCGATCCGGCGAAATATGTACTCGTGGTCGGACTCAACAGTGTGAAGGATATGTTCTTTGAGAATACACCGCTGATTATGGCAGGGGTCGTCTTAACGACTATTCCTATATTGGTCTTCTTCTTCATATTCCAGAAGCAATATATCGAGGGTGTATCGAGTTCCGGGGTAAAAGGCTAAGGCTGATCTCACTTACACTACTTCAATAGGAATGAGGCATAGTTCATGGAATACCGTGTTATTAAAGAAGGCGATTTATTTTTACTGTCGCAAACCAATGGAGATATTACTGGAAATAATGAAGGCGGTCACGGCTTATACACGAAGGATACACGGTTTTTAAGCCGCATGGAAATATTCGTAGATGGAGAGAAGCCAACGTTGCTCTCCTCTACCGCTAATAGAAGCTACGTCGCTTCCTTTCGCCTAATGAAAGATCGGAAAGATGAGGGAGCTATTGAGATCCACAGAGAACGGTTCATCGTTGATGGTGTGCTGTATGAGAGAATGACGCTGACGAACTTTTTCCCAAAATCCGTACAATTTGATTTCTCTGCATCTTTTGATGCGGATTTTCAGGACATGTTCATTGTACGGAAATATCGCACGGGTGAAGTAGGGCAAATGATTGGCCGAGAAAAGATAGACCGCGGTCTGTCGATTCGCTATCAAGGAGCTGACGATATTGTTAGAGAGACCCGCATTCAGTGGGATCAGAACGAGTCGAAATTGGATGACAGCGGCACCGTTCATTTTAATCTATCGTTAGGGCGTAAAGAGACGAAGCAGATTTGCTTCTTCATTACTCCTGTAATAAACGGCGAAGCGGGTGCGATTCTTTCTTATGAAGAAGGTCTGGCCAAGCTGGAGAAATCTTATGAACAGTGGCTCGGAGGCACGACTCGCGTAACGTCAAATTCAGATGTGTTCAATGGTTTGTACGAACGCGGGGTTCAAGATTTACGCATGCTCATGACAGATGTCGGTTACGGAGAAATGCCAGTGGCCGGATTGCCGTGGTTTGCCGTTCCTTTTGGCAGAGACAGCATCATCACTTCGTTATTCATGCTTCCGCTAAATCCGGAACTCGTGAAGGGGACGCTCAGAACGCTGGCTGCATACCAAGGTGATAAGGTAGATGCTTGGCGCGATGAACAGCCCGGTAAAATCATGCATGAGATCCGTTTTGGAGAACTGGTAAATACGAATCAGTCCCCTTTTGGTCCTTATTACGGGTCGGTAGATGCAACACCGTTATTTCTAGTTCTAATTGGAGAATACGTTCGCTGGACGGGCGACCTGTCTCTCGTTCAGGAATTAAAACCAAATATAGAGCGTGCGCTGGACTGGATTGATCACTTCAGTCAAGCGGGAGCAGGATTCCTTACGTATCATCAAGAAGCGGAGAAGGGATTCCCGAACCAAGGCTGGAAAGATTCGAGCAACTCGATCGTTCACAAGTCTGGCGAATACGCGGCATCACCGATTGCACTGTCAGAGGTGCAAGGCTATGTGTACCAAGCGAAAACAAGCTTGGCGCCAATTTTCGCCCAAATGGGAGATAAGGCGCTTGCTAATAAGCTAGAGAAAGAAGCCGAAGAATTCAAAGCGAAGTTTGAACAAGCGTTCTGGATGGAGGATGAACAATTTTACGCGCTTGCGCTGGATAAAGAGCAGCGTAAAGTAGAAACGGTGACTTCGAATCCAGGGCACCTATTAATGACAGGCTTGCCAGACGCAGCTCGAGCGGAGCAAGTAGCGAAGAGACTTGTTGCTAAAGATATGTTTGGCGGATACGGCATTCGTACCATGAGCACAGAAGCGGCCGGTTATTATCCGATGAGTTACCATAACGGCAGCGTATGGCCTCACGATAATGGGATGATTCTGCTCGGATTAAGTCGTCTAGGCTTCAAGAAAGAAGCGAGCATTGTGATCTCCAGCCTGCTGGAAGTATCCAAATCGTTCGAATATCAGCGTATGCCTGAATTGTTCTGCGGTCATGACTCAGAGCTTGGCTACCCAGTATCATATCCTACAACTTGCTCGCCGCAAGCGTGGTCAGCGGCAACATCGATTGTGTTCTTACAAGCGATGTTAGGACTCAATCCTGACGCCTTGACTAGACAAATATCGATTAATCCGTTCTTGCCTGAACATATGGATGAACTGACCACGGAACATATTCATATTGGAGCAGGGCATTTATCGGTAAGAGTGACTCGTAATCATAATGATGAGAACTCCTTCAACGTGGAGATTCTTGAAAACTCGACTGGCTTTGAAGTCATTCAGTTCTAAAATTAGGAGTGTAGGCATGAAGAAAACATGGTGGAAAGAAGCAGTTGTCTATCAGGTATATTGGAGAAGCTTTTATGATACAGATGGCGACGGCTATGGCGATCTAGAAGGCGTTATTCAGAAATTAGATTATATTAAAGAGCTTGGCGTTGATGTCATTTGGCTGAATCCGATCTACGGATCTCCGGATGTAGATAACGGGTACGATATTTCTGATTATCGGTCCGTGATGGCTAAAGCAGGTACGATGGACACCTTTGATCGACTTCTTAAGGAAGTTCACGCCCGCGGCATGAAGCTGATTATGGATTTAGTTGTGAACCATACGTCCGATCAGCATCCATGGTTTATTGAATCGCGTTCATCCAAAGATAATCCGAAGCGGGATTATTATATTTGGCGCAAAGAGCCGAATAACTGGAGATCTTATTTTACGCCTTCTACATGGGAATATGATGAGACAACAGGCGAGTACTACTTCCATTCCTTTGCAACGCAGCAGCCCGATTTGAACTGGGAAAATCCGAAGGTTCGTGAAGAAGTTTACGACATGATGCGCTTTTGGCTCGATAAAGGCATCGACGGATTCCGAATGGACGTCATTAATTTGCTGGCGAAGCAAGCAGGTTTTCCAGATGCGGAGAATCCGGAAGATATTTCCTACTTGGGGAATAACCCGGGAATCCACGAATATCTTGGGGAAATGCATGACAAAGTGCTGAAGCACTATGATGTGTTTACGGTAGGAGAAATTCCGTTTGTTACCCCTGAAGACGGACTATTGTACGTAGGGGAAGACCGCGGTGAGCTGAATACGTTGTTCCATTTCGAAGTATGTGACTATATGGCGTATTGGGACATGGCGAAGTTCAAAGATATTCAGAAGAGATGGTATGAAGGCATGTGGGGCAAAGGTTGGAACTCGCAGTTCCTAAACAACCATGACCACACACGGCTTGTAACTCGGTTCGGCAACGACAAGGAATATCGCGTACAGTCCGCTAAATTGTTTGCGACTATGCTGCATACATTGCCAGGCATGCCGTACATTTATCAAGGGGAAGAAATCGGCATGACAGGTGTTCGTTTTGACTCCATTGATGATTACAATGATATTGCGATGAAGAATAAATATAAAGAAGAAGTGGAAAAAGGCAGAGATCCTAAGGAAGTGTTCGAGAGTCTGCTCCATCTGTCGCGCGATAACTCCAGAACGCCTGTGCAGTGGGATGATTCGGACAATGCCGGATTTACAAGCGGAACGCCGTGGATTAAAGTGAATCCAAACTATAAACAAATTAACGTCGCTGATGCTTTGGCAGATCCAGATTCCGTCTTCTACTATTACAAAAAGCTTATTCAGCTTAGAAAGAAACACCAAGTGATGGTATACGGAAGCTATGAGCCGATCCTCGAAGATCACCCGCAAATCTATGCTTATATCAGAGAGTTTGAAGGTGAGAAGTGGCTTGTTGTACTTAACGTATCTGATCAATCTGTAACATGCGAGCTTCCTGAATCCGTATCTTCCGAAATCAAAGAATTGATTATTGCGAATTATGCAGATCAATCGAATGGCTTCAATTTGAATCCGTACGAAGCACGGGTATATCGACTGAAATAACAGGTTTACGTAATAACGAAAAAATCCTTTATCTTGGATGATGTTCATCCATCATAAAGGATTTTTTTATGTCTTCTCATGAACTTCTTCTTTTCCCCTCTCATACTGTATAACAGAATGTAAAATGAAGAGGAGAGGTATAATGGAAATACCAATAACGGGTTTTATTTAAAGGATTTTTTAAATAACTCACCGCACATCTGTAATACCAACAAAGGGGAACCATGCTCCAAGCTCATACGCGAGCACGAACAGAATAACGAAGTAAACGCTGAACCATATGTCGACCAAGGAATATCCGATCCGGTAATAGTAAGTCCGTTTAGAGTCGTTCGTGAACCCCTTTGCTTCCATCGCAACCGCGATTCTTTGGGCACGGCGAATGCTTTGGGCGAGCAGTGGAATTGAGTATCTTTTGATCGTCTTATATATATTAGGGAAACGTCCCTGTCTCTTCGTTCCTCTAATTTTTAATGCATGCCGGAGCGTCTGAAATTCCTCAATTAGAATCGGTACCATTCGCATGGCTGCCAAGAAGCTGTAAGCATATTTCGGAGGAAGCTTTAACTGCTGCATCAAGGAATAAAAGAGATTTACAGGGCGCGTCGTGAGTCCAAACAATAGTCCGATTGCCGCTAGACTGAGCGCGCGAAGTCCAAGATGGAGACCACGGTAAAAGCTTTCCTGTGTAATATGAATAAGTCCGTATTTCAGCCATGTGATTTTGCCTTCTCCGAAGAACATCATCCCAGTCGATGTGGAAATGAAGACAAGGATAAAAGGAGATGCGTAGAGCAGTACCCTTTTCCAAGGATGTCCTGACCAGAACAACATCAGCATTGTTCCACATGTGACATAGAGCAGTACATTTGGATTATGAATGAAGATAACAGCTACGAAAAATAAGGTGAATAAAATAAGCTTAAGAGCGGGATTCACGCGATGAAGCCACGTTTCTACGTGCTGTATCATGAACTGCATTGGAGAGCCTCCCATTCTTAATGTTCCATACCTTGGTGCAAAAGTGATTCACAATTTCAAGGTCGTGCGTTACCATGACGATTGCTGTACCTTGAGCTCTGAGTTCCTCCAGCTTCTCAAGAATGGCAAACGTGTTCTTTGCATCTTGACCGAAGGTAGGCTCGTCCAGCAGCAGTACAGCTTGGTCACGTATCATCGAGGCTGCGACGCTGAGGCGTCGCTTTTGTCCCATGGACAATTGGTACGGATGGCGATCGGTATAAGACTGCAGATCGAATTGCTCCAGCATGGCATTGACCTTAGACTGTCTTTTCTCAGCATTCATAGGTTCAAACAAAAGCGAATATTCGACTTCATCCTGAACCGAATGTGTGACAAATTGAAACTCGGGATTTTGGAATACAAAGGCGATTTTCTCAGCGAGCTGTTCTACTTTGCCTGCTTGTTTTCCTTCGAATTGATAGGCGCCTTCCGTCTTTAACAGTCGCATTAATGCTAACAATAATGAGCTTTTGCCTGCGCCATTTTTTCCTACTATACCGATCCAATCACCGGGCGACACACTTACTTTGTCTACATATATGACGGGATCCCCAGAGCGAAGGGCGCTGAACCGCTCTAGTTCAATGATGGGAATCGAGATCTGCTCGGAATGATAATATTCTTTTTGCGCCGAATTTGACTCAGTTTCCTTCGGCCCATACTCTTCCAAATAATCTTGCCAAACACCCGGGTACCAAATGCCGTAATCAGCTAACTGCTTCTTATGACGGACAAATACTTCTTCGCCGTGCCCATCTGCAATAATATTCCCTTCCGGGGAGAAGACGACGATTCGGTCCACATAATCTGCAATCTCATCTATTTTATGTTCCACAATAATGAGTGTGGTGTCAGAAGCTAGTTGCTTAATGGTATCCCACACTTGTACAGTTCCTGCTTGGTCAAGGAGCGCGGTTGGCTCGTCCAAGAGAAGCACATCCGGCTCCATGGCCAGTGCAGAAGCAATGGCTAGTCGCTGCTTCATTCCTTGAGACATCGTTTGAATGAGCGTATGCGGATCGTCAAGGTGAAGACCGACCTCATTTAAATAATGGCGAATTTTTGCTGGCATATCATTTGGTTTTACATGCAAATTTTCGAATACGAAAGCCAGCTCCTCATCTGCGTAAGGCATGCAAAATTGTGTATCGGGATCTTGAAAGATGAAGCCAGGACGCACTGGAATAACGGCGTCATCACATTTCATCGGCACTTCGACGGAGCGCGGTATCAAGCCGCTCAGTACTTGCAATAATGTCGATTTCCCGCATCCGCTTGGACCGAGCAGCAGCACTTTTTCCCCTTTCTGAACAGAAAGGGACAAGCCTTTGAATAACAAGGCGTCATTCCCTGGAAATTTTAATCTGAGGTTCGTAATACCCGCAGCTGTCTGTGTGTCCTTAATCATTACAAAGCCTCATAATCGTCCTTGGACGCTGGACGAAGTGATTTGGTTACACCCGTGAGCTCTAGTGCTTTCGCCAAATAATAGGCAACAATTCCCGCAATCACGATACTGCCAAGCAGTCTGAAGCCAATCAATAAGGTATAGTTCCAAGCGGACAACGATTCGATATATCCGTAGGAGAAATCGAGGACGAGAGATGCAGCTGCAGCCCCTGCTGCGGCCAGCGAAACCGTAAAAAGGTTAGCAGACCGATACAAAAATAACATGAAAATAATTTCGGCTCCGAGCCCTTGGATGAATCCATAAACAAGCGTGGAAATTCCCCATTCGCTGCCTAGAAACGCACTGACTGTAGCTGCAGCAACTTCAGCCAATATCGCTATTCCTGGCTTACGGATAATTAGGAACGCAAATGTGCCTGCAATGAACCACATGCCGTAAATCAATTGCTCTGCTTGGAATCCAAACGGCTTCATTAAATCGTACGTCGGTCCCCAAATTTTGTACACAACACCGAACACGGCAGCAATGACGATCGTGACTAAGATGTCGGTTAGTTTGAGTCCTGCTCTACTTGATTGGTTTGTCATCGTTCTTCAACTTCCTCTCATGATTTGAATTAGATTAGGCAAAACAAAAAAACCTGCCCCAATCTGGGCAGGCAGACGTATGCATGCAAAAAAATCATACACCACAAAATTTCTACGCTGGCATTACCCAGATCAGATCGACGGTCAGCGACATACGGTCGCAATCTCAGCCTGACTTCATCAAGCCCCCGTTTTCATATTTGGTTATTAATAATTTACAATGGAAGGTTATATTTGGCAAGCGCCAAGGAAAAATAGGCGTCCAAGAAGGTCTGGATCAAGCAGCATCCCAAATCGACGTATTGCTGGAGAACAAGAGGTAGACTTATGCTTTTCCAAATTAACTGGTAAAATAAAGTCTATGAATACATAGAAAGAGGGTTAATAGATGGATAAGAGTGGTAGAGAGATTTCGCCTTTGGTGAAGGCGCTTGATTTGAAGCCGCATGTCGAAGGCGGATGGTATAAGGAGATTTGGAAAGCTTCATTTGAAATTCCGCAAGAGGTGCTTGGTAAGCCGTACTCTGGACCGCGGTTTGCGGCATCTTCCATTTACTTTTTGCTCCATCCTGACGAGTTCTCGGACTGGCATACCGTGCTTTCTGACGAACTGTGGTTATGGCATTCCGGAAGTCCAATTGTGCTCACATTAGGCGGAACCGGCGAGACACCTGAGATTAGACAAGAAATTGTGCTCGGGCCAGATGTAGAGAATGGTCAACATCCGCAAGTGCTTGTACCGGCAACAGAATGGCAAATGGCACGACCGCTGGGCAATGAGCCTGTCCTCGTTTCGTGTGTTGTCGCTCCCGGATTCCATTATGATGATTTTAAATTAATCCATCACAATTCATAAATAGATAGACAAAGCTGAGGTCTGCCGCTAGGGCAGGTCCTCAGCTTATTTCATTTTACATAAAATTGTTCCACAATCAGTTACTCATGACTTAATAATGTTAACTTCTCGTTCTAACTGCTAATCCGCTAAAAGAAATAGGACCAACAACATCAGCTCTCGTATTTGCAGTGAGATTTTCTGCAGTCACAGTGTATACATGATTACCTGTACTTACATTTCTATCGATTCCCTGGAACGTTACAACATAGTTTACTTCAGATTCAGGATCGGATTCGATACCTTGTCTAGTATTGAAAATTTCTCTTCCATCGCGGAAGATTCTAAAGAGAACTTGAGCAATTCCTCTAACTCCGCGTACTCCCACAGTTGCTACTAATTCAACGCGATTCGGCGTTGAATTCGCAGGAATTCTTAGCCGAATCGTTGCAATGGTAACTCTTCCTGGTGAACGGGGGATCGTAAAGGCTCTGGATAAGTTGAATCTGCTGCGCGGTTGAACTGCAGCTTTATCGAGAACACGTACCGCCAATATCAATCAACTCCTTCTCATAAATGACTACAACACACATTATGAAGTAGGAAAAGGGAATGCTTGGGCGATAGGCTATCTCGAGTTTATATAATTTTGTTAAATATATTCTGATCTTCATTTATCCCTCTGATTGTTATTGTATAATACAGATATTGTCAACAAAAACGGTGAATGAGACTCTTTGTATAGAAAGCGGTGAATTGTACATGTCCAAATCTGTGAAAATCATGAACTTAGCCGTAGGTTTGCCTAAGAAAGTAACGTATAGCGAAGGTAAGGAAATGGATTCAGCGATATGTAAAGAAGAAATAGAAGAAGTGTTTTTAACGGTGGATGGTTTCAGAGGCGACGGCGTTGCCGATTTGAAACATCACGGAGGACGCGATCGGGCTGTCTGCATTTATCCTTACGAACATTATGCCCTCTGGGAGCAAGAGTTTGACGTTAAACTCCCACCAGCAACTTTTGGTGAGAACTTAACGGTCACGAACATGCTGGAAGAGGATGTCTGTATTGGGGATGTATATCAATGCGGCGATGCTGTCATTCAAGTGACGCAGGCAAGAGTTCCGTGCAGCACCATTACGAATAGAACTGGGTTCCCCAGACTTATGAAAAGGATGGTCCAAGAAGGGTTCACAGGCTATCTATGCAGAGTCTTGCAGGAAGGAACCGTACGGAAAGACTCTGAGATCACTTTGCTCAAGCGGCATCCTGCACAAATATCCGTGATGTACACGAATGAGACGTATTTCCGCCGTCCGCAAGATGTTGACGCAATGCGCAAAATTCTAGAAGTAGAGGAATTGGCGGAGGAATGGCGTATCTCACTCGAAAAACGATTAGAGAAATGAAAGTAGTATACAGATAATATGCGTACAACGGGCCAGGAGGTCATTCTTGAAATGGGCTATCAAATTATGATTGTTGAAGATGACGATAAAATCGCTGAAATATTAGGCAGCTATATAAAGAGGTACGGCTACGATACGGTGCGGGCTGTCCGCATGGATGATATAAAACAAGAGTTTGCAGAACATAAGCCGGACTTAGTACTGCTTGATATTAACTTGCCGCATTATGACGGGTTTTATTGGTGTCGGCAAATTCGGACGATATCGAACGCCCCTATAATATTCATATCCGCGCGTACAGGAGAAATGGATCAGGTCATGGCTATTGAAAACGGCGGGGATGACTATATTACGAAACCATTTCATCTAGAAATCGTTCTTGCCAAAATAAAAAGTGCGCTGCGCCGCGCCTATGGAGAATATTCAGCCTCTCAGGAGCAGAGCGATACCTTGAATGTACACGGATTGTCGTTTGATAGAACTCGAAACAGTCTCGAATGGAACGGGAAAATTGTCGACCTTACACGCAATGAATGTCTATTGTTTGATGCGCTTACGATGAAGACAGGGCGAATTATGAGCAGGGAAAAGCTGCTCGGGATGCTATGGGATGACGTACAGTTCGTGGATGATAATACACTGACCGTCAACGTGACGCGTCTGCGCAAAAAGCTGGAGGAAATCGGCATTAATGATGCCATAGAGACGGTCAGAGGACAAGGATATCGACTAAATATGGTGTGGAATAGCGGGCAATCGGAGGATAAGGGATGAGCGGGAAGACATATCACTTCGGAACATTTGTGCTGGACCGCATCATCTATGTTGTCACCTTCTTGGTGTGTGCACTCATATTAATACTCGTTATTTCACTAGACGTAGGAAAGGTATCGACAGGCAATATCATCTATATGTTTATTTTGGCGTCATTCTTTAGTCTATTAGCACTTGTTATTGATTATTTGAGGCAGTCCTCGTTTTTGAAACAACTGAATCGTATGCGTCAGAGCGCTTATGGAGCAGAGCTTGAGTCCGTCCTCGCTTTGGAGGAGGGGGCTACTTACGAACAAAATGCGTTTCGGTACATATTGGAGTCGCAGTATAGATTGTATATGGACAAGCTGAATGAACAACGACTGATCGTAGACGGACGGAATCTTTTTATAAACCAGTGGGTCCATCAGATGAAAACTCCGGTGTCGGTTATCGACTTATTGGTTCAACAGTCTGATCAGATGGAAACGGTGGATGAGACAGGACGGCTTCTGTTAAGCGTTCAAGAAGAAAATGAGCGCCTTGCTCACGGCCTGGATATGATGCTCCATCAAGCCCGGCTGGAAAAATTCGAGATGGATGTCCAAATTAAACGTCTAGATGTGAAGGAACTGCTCCGCTTCGTTATAAACGGACATAAACAAGCTCTCGTTCGCTCCTCGATATTCCCCCAAATTTCTGGTCCTAACGTGTATGTAGAAACGGATGAGAAGTGGCTCATTTTTGTATGCAGCCAGCTCGTCTCCAATGCGATCAAATATTCCAAAATAAAACCCGGCAGCAAAAAATTATACATCGACATTGAGCAGACCGATGGAGGGTACGCTATTCGGATTACAGACGAAGGCATTGGAATTCCTGAACAAGATTTACCGCGTATTTTTGACCCCTACTTTACTGGAGAAAATGGGCGTAAAACAGGAGAATCAACGGGAATGGGCCTCTATTTGACTCATGAAGTATGTAGACGCTTGGGTCATCCAATCAACGTAACGTCCGAACAAGGTATTGGCACCACTTTCACTATTGTTTTTCGCAATAAAAGTATCCATCATTTCACGAATAACAAGTAATGTGACATCATTGTAAGGTTTCGCATACAAATTGAAAGGTTAAACGATGGGAGCAAATATCCTTATACCTTACACTGAATATAGAAGCTAGTCATAGGGAGGGTCCATTGGTGAAGGATACGGTGCTTAAGGCGGAAGGAATTGCGAAAATATATGGAACGAAAAAACAGATGCTGTTTAAAGCTCTGGAAGATGTTCATCTGCAAATTGGCGAAGGTGAGTTTGTCGGGATTATGGGGCCTTCGGGGAGCGGGAAAACGACGCTGCTTAATATTTTGGCAACATTAGATAAGCCGACATCTGGACGCGTGCAAATGAATGGAGTGGATCCTAACGCCTTCTCCAATAAAGAGCTGGCGTTATTCCGCCGGCGTGAACTCGGATTCGTCTTTCAAGATTTCAACCTGCTTGATACGTTGTCGATTAAAGAAAACATCATTTTGCCGCTTGTGCTTGACAATATGCCGATTAAGGAGATCGAAGCTAGGCTTAAGGATAGCGCGGACATTTTAAATATTGGTGAAATTCTTGATAAACGAACTTACGAGGTATCCGGCGGTCAGAAGCAGAGAACAGCCATTGCGAGAGCGATGATTCATAAGCCTTCGATCTTATTTGCTGACGAGTTAACAGGAAGCCTTGATTCGAAAGCAGCGAAAGACGTGATGGAATCGCTGGAACACTTGAATGTGCAGCGAGGGTCGACCATTATGATGGTAACGCACGATCCTTTTGCTGCTAGTTACTGCAAACGTATTATTTTTATTCGGGATGGCAAGTTATTTTCAGAGATTCGCAGGGGGGCGAACCGCCAAGCCTTTTTCCAGCAAATATTAGATTCGCTCAGCGTGCTAGGAGGGAACTACGATGAAGTTTCGCCAGCTCGCTATTAAAAATGTGATTGGCAACAGGCATCAATACAGCGCATTTTTTCTAAGCAGTACGTTCTCGATTATGATTTTCTTCATTTTCTCGGCGTTCATTTTTCATCCCGATGTTATACATGGTGAAATTATGGGCGGTTCCGGCGTAAGAATCGGGATGATGATATGCGAGTATATTATTTTTATTTTTTCGTTTTTCTTTGTGCTGTACTCGCTGTCCGCATTTTTGAAAGCTAGGAAGAAGGAATTTGGACTTCTGTTTCTGTTTGGTTTTACGAAGAGTCAGCTGAGACGTCTTGTCATCTATGAAAATATGCTGATCTGCTTAACATCTTCGGCTGCGGGAATTGGTCTTGGCATCTTGTTCAGCAAACTGTTCTTCATGGCTATTTCTCATATTATGAAAGTGAGCAATCCGATTGGATTCTATATTCCTGTTAAGGCTGCGTTCATTACAGGCGGAGGTTATTTGATTCTGTTCCTGCTTATTACCGTCCTGTCGATGAGAAGAGTAGGAAGAGATGAGATTGTCCAGCTAATGCAGGCTTCGAAACAACCGAAAACAATGCCCCATGCTTCTAGGTGGCTTGTACTGCTTTGTGCTGCGTGTCTAGGAGCCGGTTATGTGCTGGCTTACATGATGGATGTAAGAAGTATGATCATTACGATGCAGCCGATCGTTATTTTGGTCATCATTGGAACGTATTTTCTGTTCACCCAATTAAGCGTAGCTGTCATGAACTTGCTCAAGAAAAGAAAAAGTATTCATTATCATAGTACGAATATGATTGTCATCTCTCAAATGGCACACAAAATAAAAGATAATGCCCGGGTGTTGTTTCTGGTGACTCTGTTATGTGCTGTTATTCTAACGGCATCGAGTACAATTAATGTGTTCTTCAGCGGAAATCGCCAGCAGCTCATTGACCATCAGCCGCAAACGATCGCCTTTGTAGAGAAAGGGCTGAATTCGCATGACGTCATTGATCCTGATCAGGTAAAAAGGATCATTCATCAGCATCATTTGACGCTCGATTATGAACTGAAGCTTGTGGGTGTTACGGCAGAAATGACTTTTCCGAAGACCGGAAAAGAGGAGAAGGTCATGCTCATTTCGGAGACGGATTATAATATGCAGGCCGCACGTATGGAAGGTATCGAACCCGTTGCTCTCAGTAAGGGATCCACCTATATTGTTCACCCCTATAAGGAGTCCTTTATGTCATTTGGATCGAAGGGAGACCGTGTTGCTTTAAAAGCAGCGGGAGAACCTATGCAGCTGGAGTTCGAAGGGGAAAGATCGGGTATGATTACGAAAGCGTACGGACCGTCTACTTATCTTGCTGTACTTAATAATGATCAATATGAGGCAATCGCATCGAAAACGAGAGATACCGATAAAGTAGTGGTGTACGGCTACGAGATCAAAGAGTGGGAGTCCGCATCCGCCTTTGAAGCGGCTAAACAAATCATCAATCTCGTACCGGAAAATAAACGTGCACTCATAGATTTACGTACAGATTCTTATTATGCCATAAAACAAATGACTGCCCTGACGATGTTTATTGCCATCTTTATCAGTGTGTTGTTCTTTATGGCGTCAGGAAGTTTATTGTTCTTCAAAATGTTCACAGAAATTCAAGAGGACCAAGCACAATTTCGCGCATTGAACCGGATTGGGCTCACCACTGGTGAGTTGAAGAAAATTGTAACGTCACAAATTGGAATTCTGTTCTATGTTCCTTGCGTCGTAGGTGCGATTCATGCCGCTTTCGCGATGAAAGCACTAAGCAACATCTTGTTCTTCAATGTGTGGACGTATGCTGGCATTGTGCTGCTTGTTTATTTAGCGATGCAGACTGTTTATTTTCTTGTAGCAAGACATACGTATTTGAAGAAAATCATTCAAGGGGCTACAGTGTAGCCCCTTATTTTAATTCCCTGTGCTCGTATATGCTCGAAGTCCAATGATCCAGAATCCATAGGCAATAACGCATATGATGGCAGCTACGGCAGGGGTTATTAGTGCTAGCGTCGTATAATTTTTATGACCGGTGAATAGCGTTGCCGGATAGAACGAAGTAAATCCATAAGGAACAACCCATGTTAGAATGATCCGAATCGGCTTGCTGTAAATCGTTAACGGATACCGAGCGAATTGGCTCACGTTAAAAGCGGTCTGCATGAGCGGGAAACTATCAACCATCCAGAAAGAAAACGTTACGAAAAATAAATTAATGCCTGAATAGATGAGTCCGCTAGATATAACCATTACGATCAGTAGAACAATGTCCCAAAAGCCCCAATCGAACGCTAAGTGATTCATTGAGATCCCAAGTAGAATGGTGCCCAGTACAAGATTTCCTACACCGTCCTGCTGCACTTTATCCGCAATGAGATGAAATAGGGGATTGAGCGGACGAATTAATAAACGGTCAAAGTTACCTGTCCGGATGTAATCTCTGCCAACGAGCCACAAATTATCGAAGAAAATTTGATGAATCGACCTGCCTGTTGAAGCAATACCGTAGATGAATAGAATCTCATAGAATGTCCAACCGTTAAGCACATCAATGTGGTCAAAGACGACTTTGATGAAGTAGACAGAAGTGAACTGAATGAAGAACACCGACATAAAGCCGATAATAAAATCGACCCAATATTCGGTCATCACTTTCACCTGTGCAGCGAAGAAATGCCAATATAGCTTCATATAACGCACCATACTTTTCACTCCTACCCTCCGAAAATCGTCACTTTACGCAATGCTTGCGACCACGAGGCTCTCAGCACAGCATATATGAACACGATCCAAAATAACTGCGCACCCATTGCCATCCACGCGTCCTGACCGCTGATTGCGCCTGTATAAATGGACACAGGTACGTAAACCATCGATTGGAAAGGAAGGTACTGGCTGATGAGCTGCATGGATGGGGGAAAAAGCGAAATTGGAATGAGCGATCCGGAGAAAAATAAAACGATCGCGTTACGCAATATGCGCAGTCCCCATGTGTTAATCGTCCAAAATGCGAGCAGACCGATAATTAAATCGAATACGCCTGCAAGGAGAATACCTAGAATACTGCTCACGACAAATAATATGCCTGCAGTTAACGATTCAGGCAGTGTAATGCTGAAGAACAGGCCGGCAACGACTAACAAAGGGACGGCACTCTGAATAAAATCAGATGTTTTCCCTCCGAGGTCCATCGCCATCAATTTATGGAGAAGGTTATACGGGCGCATGAGCTCAGTGGCGATTTGCCCTGTTCTAATGTCTCCGGCGAGCTGGGAACCTGCACCATTCATAAATTTTCCGAGAATGGTAGCAATCATGACATAGGTGATCATTTGTTTAATGTTCATATTTCCGATTGTGTCTGAATTTTGATAGACAGCATGCCAGAAGTAGAATAATATAATGAGCTGAAATACGGCTGAAATCATGGATGCCCAGAACCAAGCTGAATATGCAAAAGTAATTTGAATTTGTGATTTGAAAATGGCTATGTATTTTCTCATCTTATTAAATTCCTCGTTCGTAAATCTCTTTAACAATCGTTTCGATGCTAGTATCCTTAATGGTCAGATCGTTCACTTCATATTCGGCCATCATGATTGCAATCACCTCTGCGCCTTTAATGTCTCTGCTGCTGAATAATAAGGAGACGCGCGATTCGGTGATTTCTGCTACGTCTACCGTAGATTCAAGAGAAGCTGGCAGCTTGAAATGATCCGTCTGCGGCATTTCGAAATGAATCGTTCTTTGATGTCCAAAGCGCTCTTTAACGGCCACAAGGTCTCCATCGTATAGAATAGAGCCATTATCGATAATAATAATTCGCTGACATAATTGTTCGATATCTTCCATATCATGCGTCGTAAGAATTACTGTTGTGCCATATAAATGATTCATTTCCCGAATGAACTTGCGAATGTTTTCTTTAACAGCGACATCAAGTCCGATTGTAGGCTCGTCCAGGAACACAACTGCGGGATTGTGAAGGAATGAAGCGGCAAGCTCGCAGCGCATTTTTTGACCGAGTGATAATTGCCTGACGGGAATATCAAGTATAGGACCTAGATTTAAATATTCGGTAAAATGTTTCATCCGAGCTTCAAAGTCATTTTTCGGAATTTCATAAATATGGCGGAGTAATTCATAGGATTCACGGACGGGTATATCCCAGAATAGCTGTGTCCGCTGCCCGTATACAGCTCCGATATTTATCGCATTTTGCTTGCGGTTTTGATAAGGAACAACGCCGTTTACCCTAATCTCGCCATGGCTTGGAGTCAAGATGCCGCATAACATTTTAATCGTTGTTGATTTACCAGCCCCATTGGGCCCGATATAACCAACGACTTCCCCGGGCTTAATCTCGAAGCTGATATGATCCACGGCTTGCTTTATCTCTTTCTCGCGAATAAACAGACTTCGTATCGCACCGCTTAGTCCAGGTTTGCGTTTCAGAATGATGTAATCTTTCGACAGATCTTTGACTTCAATCATTGTTTTGACCTCCTGGAGGTAGAAGTTCATGAAACCTGTCTGAATTATAAAGTAAAATCTACCAATTTTGCTACAAAAATTTACAGTTCTATGATAGATTTACGTTAAAACAGTCATTAACAGGTTGAAATGAGAGCCCTTTTGATGGAAAATATAGCTCGTAGACATCTATTTGATGTGAAAGAAGGGAAACCGATATGGGAAAGTTTTCAACAGGAAGCACGAACATGATTGTACGACTTGAAATCGATCATTCTAAAATTACGTTCGGTGAAATCGCAACAACGATAGGCAAATCGGGAGGAGACATCATCGCACTGGACGTCATTCGTGCAGGCAAGTCGAAAACGATTCGCGATATTACCTTTAAAGTACAGGATGCACTCGTAACACAGACGATTGTTGAGGCGCTGGGCAAGCTGGGCGGCGTCAAAGTCGTCAACATATCGGACAAAACGTTCCTCATGCATTTAGGCGGCAAAATTGAAATTGCACCTAAAGTACCGATTAAAAACCGTGATGACTTGTCCCATGTGTACACGCCCGGTGTAGCTAAGATCTGCTCAGCGATCTATGAACAACCATCTAGGGCGTTCTCTCTAACGATCAAACGCAATACGATTGCAGTGGTGTCGGACGGCACGGCTGTACTTGGACTTGGCAATTTAGGAGGGCTTGGCGCGATTCCAGTGATGGAAGGCAAGGCGCTCTTGTTTAAGCAGCTAGCTGACGTCGACGCATTTCCAATATGTCTTGATACACAAGATACAGAAGAAATTATTCGAACGATCAAAAATATTGCACCGGTATTCGGCGGCATTAATTTGGAAGATATCGCGGCACCAAGATGTTTTGAAATCGAGAGACGGTTAAGTGAAGAGCTGGATATTCCCGTTTTTCATGATGATCAGCATGGCACAGCAGTTGTCATTCTAGCAGGGCTCATTAATAGTATGAAAATTGTCGGTAAAAAGTTAGAAGACTGCAAAGTGGTTATTTGCGGCGTAGGTGCAGCAGGTGTTGCTTGTACACAACTGCTCGTCGCGGCAGGTGTTCGCAATGTCATTGGTGTTGATGTCAATGGCGCTATTACATCTACTGAACGGTATGACAATGAAGTGTGGAATGAATATGCTAGTTATACGAATCCGAACAAGGAAACAGGCTCACTGTCTGAAGTGATCAAGGGTGCAGACATCTTTATTGGTGTATCACGCGCCAACCTGCTGAAGGTTGAGGACGTGAAGCAGATGGCACCGGATGCCATTGTGTTCGCGATGGCGAATCCGATGCCGGAAATTGATCCTGAAGAGGCTGAACCGTATGTACGGATTATGGCAACAGGAAGATCTGATTATCCGAATCAAATTAATAACGTTCTCTGCTTCCCTGGCATATTCCGCGGCGTTCTAGATTGCAGAGCGACGAGAATTACAGAACAGATGAAGCTGGCAGCGGCTCATGCGATTGCAAGTGTCGTGAAAGAACACGAGCTGAATGAACAATATATCGTTCCAACGGTGTTCAATAGCGAAGTGGTAGAAAAGGTGAAGCATGCTGTTACACAGGCTGCTTATGATTCTGGTGTCGCAAGAAAAGAACATAATGTGATGGAATAACCATTCTAGCCAATTATTTCTTCATCATATTCCGAATGACAAACAGCACATTAGCTGGTCTTTCCGCCAATCGGCGGATGAAATACGGATACCACATCCGTCCATAAGGAACATAGCAGCGAACTCGGCAGCCTTCGCGGGCCAACTCCTCTTGAAGCGGCATACGCACGCCATAGAGCATTTGGAACTCGAAGGCTGCCTTCTTTATATTGTGCTGTGCTGCGTAATTTTTCGTCCACTCAATGACACGATCATCGTGCGTCGCGATCGCTGTATAGACCCCGCTGTCTAATCGCATTTGAATGATGCGTCTGAAATTGTCGTTCACCTGTGACATTTCTTGATAGGCGATTTGCTTCGGTTCTTTGTATGCCCCTTTCACAAGGCGCAGCGAAATATGTTCTGCGGTAAGCTTGAGTATATCTTGCTCAGAGCGATGTAAATAAGCTTGAATGACCGTGCCCACATTTGTAAGTCCCTCTGCATGCAGACGGCGAACGATATGGATCGTCGCCTCGGTGTAAGGGCTGTCCTCCATATCAAGCCTTACAAAATTGCCTAATCTGTTCGCCTCGCGCACAATTTCCCGAATGTTCTCATAACAAGCAGCTGGATTTAGCTGCAGCCCCATTTGTGTTGGTTTTAAGGACACATTGGAATCTAGTTTCGCCGCGTGAATCGCCTTAATAATCCGCAAATATTCATCTTTAAAGGAGGCAGCCTCCTCCAATTGACGGATTCCTTCCCCCAAGTGATCAAGTGTAACTTTGATGCCTTTATTATTTAGAATCTTTACCTGTTCAAGAGCTTCTTCCAGCGTTTTCCCCGCAACGAACTTATTCGCTCCCCATTTAAGCCCGTATTTTAATGCGAATGACTCTACTGCCTTATTCCCTGCGAGCGTTAATAGTGTCGTTCGAAATAGCTTTGTCCCTAAATCCATGCAAATAATCTCCTTTACCACATAGTAAGAAAAACACGTTTTATAGATATCATTTCTACTTGCTTGTTTTATGCATATGTTAGATATAGAGGATTATGGTTATATATGACCACAAATAAGGAGGAAAATGGTGAATGAAAGTAAATTTTACGAACGAGCCGTTTACGGATTTCGCGCAGGAAGGACAAAGACGAGCTTCCGAGACGGCATTACAGAAGGTTAAGCTTTGGCTAGGCAAAGAGTATCCGCTCGTGATCGGAAGTGAACAAATAACGACGAGCCGCCAATTCCAATCGGTGAATCCAGCGAGTATTGATCAAGTTGTGGGCATCGTATCGCAAGCAGACACAGATCTAGCCGAAAAGGCTATTCAGACAGCATCAAATACTTTCACTACATGGAAAAAAACTTCCCCGCACGAGCGCGCACGTTATCTATATAAAGCAGCTGCAATTATGCGCCGGAGAAAGCATGAGTTCTCGGCATGGCTTGTCGTAGAAGCAGGGAAGACATGGCCGGAAGCCGATGCAGAAACGGCAGAAGCCATAGACTTTATGGAGTTCTATGCACGTGAAATGGAGCGACTTAGTGAACCGCAGGAGCTCACTCGCATTCGTGATGAGGACAATGAGCTGTACTATATTCCGCTTGGGGTAGGCATCGTCATTCCTCCTTGGAATTTCCCGCTTGCCATTATGGCTGGCATGACGTCTGCCGCAATCGTCGCCGGAAATACAGTCGTACTGAAGCCTGCAAGCAATACGCCAGTCATCGCGGCTAAATTCGTGGAGCTGCTCCAAGAGGTCAGCCTCCCTCCTGGAGTCGTCAATTACTTGCCTGGACCTGGGGGAGAAGTTGGAGATTATTTGGTGGATCATCCCTTAACTCGTTTCATCAGTTTCACTGGCTCACGCGATGTTGGACTTCGTATTCATGAACGTGCAGCGAGAACAGTACCAGGACAGAAATGGTTGAAGCGAGTCGTCGCAGAAATGGGCGGCAAAGATTCGATTATCGTCGATAGTGACTGTGATCTCGATCTTGCTGCAGAAGCGATTACCGCATCTGCATTCGGATTTTCCGGGCAGAAATGTTCCGCCTGTTCCAGAGCTATTGTGCATGAGGATGTATATGACACTGTACTGGCAAAGGTTGCTCAACGTACACAGCAATTAGCGATGGGTAACCCCGAGAGTTTAGCTCATCATATTGGTCCTGTGATCGATGACAGATCGTATCACAAAATTATTCAATATATAGAAATCGGCAAGAGAGAAGGAAGACTTGTTCAAGGCGGAAGCACAGGAGATGAGAGAGGATATTTCATCGAGCCGACGATATTCGCGGACGTTGACCCAGAGGCGGCTATTGCACAAGAAGAGATATTTGGACCTGTCTTGGCGTTTATGAAAGCTTCTTCGTTTGATGAAGCGCTCGAGATCGCAAACAATACCGAATACGGTCTAACGGGTGCTGTCATTTCCAATAACCGCGCTCATTTGGAGAAGGCAAGGGAGGAATTTTTTGTAGGCAACCTGTACTTTAACCGCAAATGCACAGGAGCTTTGGTCGGTACCCATCCATTTGGCGGATTTAATATGTCAGGCACTGACTCCAAAGCTGGCGGACGCGATTATTTGCTGCTGTTCACCCAAGCGAAGCTGGTATCTGAGAAGTTATAATGATGAGGATGATTCGATGGTTTAAGTTTAATGCTGACCTTCGGGTTGTTACTCATAACGCTGATTTCGTTGAATAAACGAAAATAGACCGCCCTACCCATAGGAAACGGTCTATTTTACGATCAGCTTTCCGAAGCCTACCGCTCTTACAGCGGATATTGTGCTGGGAGTCGTGTTAACGCACGGCTCCTTATTCAATATTATCCTATCATATGGAAATTTATTACTCAAGTTTAAAACAAAATCGGCCGATGAATACTTTTATCGACAGCAGTTTTGACTAGTTTTCGTATTGAATTTTCAGATCAAGCGATTAGCTTAATGCTTTAACCAATGTTTGACCGTATTCTTTCGCACCCATGGGTCCGTTGCTTGTAATGACATCGTCATAAGCGACAACATTTTGTTCCAAGTATTCAACATTGTTAGCTTTAAGTTCATTGATCATTGTGTCAACAGGGTAGCAAGTACCTTGTCTGGATTCAAGCAGACCTGTTTTTGCGACAACAACGGAACCAGCGCAAATGCCAGTCACGAGTACTTTTTGGTCGTATGCTTTTTGCAAATATTGAATAAGTTCTTGGTTGCCCCATAGGTGATCAACTGTACCGCTGCCGCCGATTACGCCAATAACGTCATAGTCGGTAGCTGTTTCTTTGTTAAATAAAGTCGTAGCTGTCGCTTTACCTTCGTAGTCGCCTGTAATTTCGCCTGTTACAGTGCTGGCAATCGTTACTTCGATGCCGGCTTTTTCTAATTCTTCTTTCGGATGGTTGAGTTCATCCTCGTTGAAGCGTTCTGGTGGTATAATTAATAGAGCTTTTTTACTCATATGATGATCCTCCTAGGCTATATATAATTGTAATTTGAAAGGAATAAATGAAATTTTTCATTTCGTCCTCATTACGATATCATTGTACTGGTAATCATCCACATACGGAAGAATGCACTTTTTAGTGCGGAGGTACCTCAAAAGTAACCTATGATTTAAGGAGCTGATTATACGGCTATGGCAGATACATTACGTAAGGAAATACACGAGAAAATTAAAAATGGTGATTTCAACTGTGAAAAGGAGCTCACTCTGTCCATTATTAGCGGGAAGTGGAAGGTTGTTATTTTATGGCACCTTGGTGTGGAAGGGACTCATCGGTTTAGTGAGCTGCAGCGGTTGTTCCCTAAGATCACTCACAAAATGCTCACGAATCAGCTAAAAGAGTTGATGGAGGACGGTATTATTCATAGGGAAGTCATTCCTGACGTGCCTCCGCGTGTCGAGTATTCGATGACAGAGCTTGGCATGACACTGCTGCCGATTATTGAAATGATGTATGATTGGGGCAAGAAACGGATCGAGCAAATTAAAGAGAGCTCTGCTTAGTTGCTGAGCTGTTATTTACAAATAAGGCACTTACCTAGTAGGTAAGTGCCTTCTCTTCTTCATATGCTAGATCAAGTATGTAGCAGCACGATTCCGATCATCGTATTCGTCAGATGCATGTAATACAGGATGAGGTACACGGGAATCATCGTAATCTGGCCTGGAATCATCATGGTTGGCCAGTACGAGGTAAAACTCTTCCTGTGGCCGCTCATCGTCGCCAATGACGAAGATGACGAGAAGTTAGCCGCTATGCGAATATGTAGGACCATCGAAACGTTTCGATGTCATTATAAAACAAATTGTAATCGCCATTCAACTTCTTTTTTGTAATCGCATTCGCCTTTTTTTATTGAAATTTTGTATATTAGAAACGTTTAGAAAGCGCTAACATAAAATTATCTACCTTGATTGACGATATGATTTTTATTTAATACAATCAAATTGACCTCAAATAGAAACGTTTCGATTAGCAATAGAGATTTAAAAATGAAATAGATTTCCAGTTAGAAATGAGGGGTGTAATCATGGATCATCAGCTGTTTTCCTTGGTTCAACAGATGACGATGGAAGAAAAAATCGCCCAGCTGCTGCAGCTGGCTGCGCCTTTCTTTGAAGGGACGGAGAGCGAAGGAGAGATTACCGGTCCCATGGCATCCATGGGCATTTCAGAGCAGCACGTGCAAAATGCAGGCTCTATACTCGGTTTGAGTGGCGCCAAGCAAGTTATTGACATTCAGCAAGCTTATTTAAAGCGCAATCGTCTAGGTATTCCACTGCTTGTCATGGCGGATATTGTTCATGGATATAGAACGATCTTCCCGGTTCCGCTCGCGATTGGCTGTTCCTGGGATTTGGAACTGGCGGAAAAGAGCGCGCAAATCGCGGCCGCTGAAGCGGCGGTGTCCGGCGTTCACGTTACGTTTGCGCCGATGGTGGATCTCGTGCGCGATCCCCGTTGGGGAAGAGTCATGGAATCGACGGGCGAGGATCCGTATTTGAACAGCTTGTTCGCCCGCGCGTTCGTCCGCGGCTTTCAGGGCGGCGATTTGACGAAGGAGACGGACAGAGTGGCCGCCTGTGTGAAACATTTTGCCGCTTATGGCGCTGCGGAAGCCGGACGTGACTACAATACGGTGGATCTGTCGGAATGGCAGCTGAGGGAGTTCTATTTGCCAGCGTATAAAGCGGCGCTCGATGAGGGCTGCGAAATGGTGATGACGGCTTTTAACACGGTTAATGGCATTCCGGTCAGCGGTAATAAACAGCTGCTGAGAGGGTTGTTGCGCGGGGAATGGGGTTTTGACGGTGTCCTAATCTCGGATTGGGGAGCTGTGAAGGAGATGATTCCGCATGGTGTTGCGGCGGATGAAGCGGAAGCGGCCTATAAAGCGATACAGGCCGGTGTCGACATCGAAATGATGACTCCAACCTATGTCCATCACTTACAGACGCTTGTGGAGTCCGGAGCTGTTGATGAAGCGCTTATCGACGAAGCAGTCCTGCGAATTTTACAATTGAAGAAAAAACTCGGCTTATTCGAACAACCTCTGCGAGGAGCGAATCCGGAGCGGGAACGCGAAATAGTGTTCTGTACAGATCATCGGGACACGTCCCGCGAACTAGCGGTAAAATCTTGTGTTTTGCTAAAGAACGACAACGTGCTGCCGCTTAAGCAGGGACAAAAGATCGCCCTCATCGGTCCGTTCACTAGGAACGGAGATATTCTCGGACCGTGGTCCTGGAAAGGTTCGAAGGAAGAAGCGGTACAGTTATATGACGCAATGGCGACGAGAACAGAGCCTTCTCTGCTGACTGTCGCCGAAGGTTGCGGAATCGAAGCATTCGCTACGGAAGAGCAGTGGAACGAAGCGCTGGAAGCTGCGCGTGAAGCGGACGTCATCGTGCTGGCGCTCGGCGAGCACTCCGATATGAGCGGCGAAGCAGGAAGCCGGGCCGATATCCGGCTGCCGCAGGCTCAGCTTGAACTCATTGCGCGATTGAAACCGTTGCACAAACCGATGGCGGCCGTGTTGTTTAACGGACGACCGCTTGATTTGCATGGCGTTATCGATCAGGCGGATGCCGTGCTCGAAGCGTGGTTTCCAGGCAGCGAGGGCGGAGCGGCCGTGGCTGACCTTTTATTCGGGTTTGAGATGCCTTCCGGCCGGCTAACGATGTCGTTCCCTTATTCAGTCGGTCAGGTGCCAGTGTATTATAACGCCTTTAATACAGGTCGACCGAAAGACGCACCCGATGCTCAGGAGCGCTATGTTTCGCAGTATTTGGACATTCCGAATGAGCCGCTATTGCCGTTCGGATTCGGACTTAGCTATACAACGTTCGCTTACGAAGACGCGCAGCTGTCGGCGGCAGAGATGACGGCAGATAAGACGCTGACGGTTACTGTGCGAGTGAGCAACACCGGGGATCTGCCCGGAGAGGAAGTTGTGCAGCTTTATGTGCGTGATCTGGCAGGCGATGTCGTCCGTCCGATCAAAGAGCTGAAAGCGTTCCGCAAAATATCGCCGCAGCCGGGTGAGAGCACGGAGGTCGCTTTTACGATTACCGAGCCGCAGCTTCGTTATTACCATTCGGACTATACCTATGCAAGCGACGCAGGGGATTTCATTGCCTACATTGGGCCGAACAGCCGGGACACAGTGGAGCTACCGTTCCGGTTAGTAAAATAAAGAAATGAGTGAAGTAGCATGACGACGAAAGCCGAAACAAGACTTCATTTGTCAGCAGGGAATTTACGTTTTACTTTTCTGAACAGCGGGGATCTGTATGAGGCCACTTATGGCGATACGCTGCTTAATCAGCTTCTTACGAATCCGATCGACGGCTCGTTAAACAATTTGTACCTGCGGCTGCATCAATCGGACGGAATCGAAGCGGTGCCGCTACTCGGCATTCGTTCCGCAAGCCGTGTAAGCTGTACTGAGCAAACGCTGACCTGGGAGGGCGCGGTGTGGGGCATCTCTTATAAAGTGGATTTCCGCCTTACGGAGCGAGGGATATGGTTCTGGGATGTGAAGCTGGACGGTTCCGGGGCTCAGCCAGTCGAAGTGGACGTCATTTACGGGCAGGATCTCGGGCTCGCCGACAAGGGTGCAGTGCGTTCAAATGAATCGTATTTATCTCAATATATAGATCATAACGTGTTTGAAGATGAACAAAAAGGCTATGTTATTTGTTCTCGTCAAAACCAGCCGCAGCAGGGCAAGTTTCCATATTTGCAGCAAGGAGCGCTGACGGGAGCGGTCGGATATTCAACCGATGGTTTTCAATTTTTTGGTCTTTCCTATAAGGAAACGGACAAGCCGGAGCAGCTAACAAAGGCAGTGTTGGCAAATGAAATCTACCAATATGAATTTGCTTATGCTGCGCTACAATCCGAACGCATCCAGCTGGATGGCACGGCACGGATTGTGTTCTACGGATTGTTCAAAGAAAATCATCCTTCCGCCGTAACGTCGCTGGAGTATGAGGAAGAGGTAGCGGACGCTTGGACGCAGGAAGAAGCGCAGCAGCCGCGGGCAAGCCGCTCCATCCCGAAGGCAGAACTTAAGGCGGCGATCGGTGAGCCTTTGCAGACGCTGCATATGACCCGGGAAGACATCGAGAAGCGCTTCCCGTTCCGTCATCATGAGGAACGGGAAGGCGATACGCTGCTTTCTTTCTTTACTAAGGCGCATGAGCATGTCGTGCTGAAGGAGAAAGAGCTTCGGGTCGAACGACCGCACGGGCATATCATCATGACCGGGGGCAATGACCGGATGAATGAGCAAGTGCTGACGTCGACCTCGTATATGTACGGCATGTTCAATGCCCAGCTCGTCGTCGGCAACACGTCAAACAACAAAATGCTGACCAATGCCCGCAATGCTCTGAACGTCATGAAAACATCCGGGCAGCGGATTTATGTCGAAAAGGATGGAAGCTACCGTCTGCTGACGATGCCGTCGATGTTCGAAATGGGCTTCAATTATGCGAAATGGTACTACAAAATGCCGGAGGATACGCTGGTGATTACCAGTTACACAATGGTCGATACACCGGAAATAACGCTTGAGGTGACCTCGGAGAGCGGTAAATCATACCGTTATCTTGTCACGAATCAGGTGACGATGAATAATAACGAGTATGAATTGCCGTTCCATATGGAACAGGATGGAAACACAATTACGTTCCGGGCTGACGACCGTGCGCTTAGCGCTTCAGTCTACCCGGATTTGCGTTACCGCATGCGGGTGTCCGGGGCAGAGTTTACGGTCGGCGACGAACGGATGCTGGCGGACAACGTAGAGCCGGGGGCCGCATCGCTGACCGTGATCGCGCTTGATTCGAGCAAGTCGTGGAGTTTGACCGTTCAAGGTCTGCTCCACGGCCAGGAACTGCCTTTCACTGAACGAGACGCGGAAACGGAAATCAACCGGTACCGGCAGTATTTTGAAAAGGTCATGAACGGGTTCCGGGTTTCTTTGAATAGTAAGAATAACGGTGAGAATGGAAGCGGACTGGACAAAGTGAATGCGCTGGCATGGTGGTACACCCACAATATGCTTGTTCATTTCTCTGTGCCGCACGGCCTTGAACAGTATGGCGGAGCGGCTTGGGGTACACGCGACGTGTGTCAAGGACCAGTCGAGTATTTCATGGCGACCCAAAAGTATGACGTCGTACGCGACATCCTGCTGACCGTATATGCCCACCAGTACGAGCACACTGGAAACTGGCCACAGTGGTTCATGTTCGACAGGTATTATAAGATCCAAGCGGGAGAGAGCCATGGCGACATTATCGTCTGGCCGCTCAAAGTGCTTAGCGATTACTTGAATGCGACGAAGGATTACAGCATATTGCAGGAGCCGGTGCCGTACATGGAATCGCACACGTATGAATTCACGGAAGATAAACCTGCGCTCCTGGCGCATGTCCATAAAGAAATCCAGTATATCAAGGACCACTTTCTACACGGCACGCACCTATCCGCTTACGGCGACGGTGATTGGGACGATACACTCCAGCCAGCGAATGCCCAACTGAAGCAGTATATGGTGAGCAGCTGGACGGTCGCCTTGACTTACCAGGCGATGAGGCAGCTGGCTTCGGCGCTGTCGGGTTATGATGCGGTGATGGCTAATGAACTGCAGGAGCTGGCGTATGGCATCCAAGCAGATTTCCGTAAATATATGCTGAAGACGGATGTCATTCCCGGATTTTTGTATATGGAGGATCCGGAGCAGGTAGAACTGATGCTGCATCCGGACGACACGAAGACCGGCATCAGCTATCGTTTGCTGCCGATGACGCGCAGCATGATTAGCGAACTGCTGACCAAGGAGCAGGCGGAGGCCCACTTCGCTCTGATTAAAGAGCGATTGTATTATCCGGACGGCGTCCGGCTGATGAACAGGCCTGCTAACTACGCGGGCGGCGTCAGTTCCCACTTTAAGCGTGCTGAACAGGCTGCCAACTTCGGAAGGGAGATCGGACTCCAGTACGTGCATGCTCATATCCGCTTCGTTGAGGCGATGGCGAAGCTGGGGTATCAGGATGAGGCATGGCAAGGCTTGCTGATGATCAATCCAATCGGGCTACAGGACGTTGTGCCGAATGCCGAGCTTCGCCAGAGCAATACGTATTTCAGCAGCTCTGACGGTAAGTTCAACAACCGCTACGAGGCGCAGGAGCATTTTGAAGATCTGCGGCAGGGAAAAGTGCAGGTCAAAGGAGGCTGGAGAATTTACTCCAGTGGTCCAGGAATTTATATGAATCAGCTGATCTCTAATTGTCTAGGTATCCGTCAGGACGCTGGCGACCTGATCGTAGACCCGGTTCTCCCTGCCCATTTGGACGGCCTGCATTTCGAGTTCAGGTTCATGGGAAGGCCAGTCGAATTCGTTTACCATCTTAGCGGCAAACCGATTAGCCGGGTGACGGTGAACGGTGAAGAAGTTCCGGCACAAACGGTACCGAACCGCTACCGACAAGGCGGCTTGCGAATCAGCAGAGCGCTGCTCGAAGCGGCTCTCCAGTCTATGAGTAACGTCATTGATATATACATGTAACGGAGCGGCATGGGAGGATGCCAGACTCGGGCTGCTGCGTAAACTGTTAGACAATTATGGTATATTAATAACAAAATAAATTGTATTGGAAAGGTAGGAGTGGATGCCTTGGTCAGTATCAAAGATATTGCTAGAAAAGCTGGCGTTTCCATCTCGACGGTCTCTTATGCTCTTAACGGAAGCCCGAAAGTAACCGATGAAACTTCTGCTAAAATACTGGCCATCGCCAAGGAGCTGAACTACGTTCCCAACGCGGCTGCACGGAATTTAAAGAAGCGTGAGACAAAAATTATCGGTGCTTTTCTGACCGATTTCAGCGGGGCCTTTTACGGCGAACTGTTGCAAGGTATGAAGGAAGGCGTTAACCGCAGCGGATATGACCTTATCGTTTGCAGTGGTAAGCAGTCGCACCTACTGCTTCCGCAGCGGATGATCGACGGGGCCATTATCCTCGATGCCACCTTCTCCAACGAAGAGCTGCTCAAATTTGCCGATCTCGGTCATAAACTGGTTGTCATGGACCGAGATCTGGACCATCCGAATGTGAATCAGGTACTGCTTGACAACAAGGCCGGAGCCACTTTGGCAACCGAGTATTTAATCGAAATGGGGCATCGGAAGCTGTATGTCGTAACGGGGCCGAAGGACTCGTTCGATTCCAGGCAGCGGCTGCAGGCGGTCAAACAGACGGTAGGCCGTATTCCGGACATCGAGTATATCGAGATCGAGGGTGATTTTAACAAATCGGCCGGAGAGCTTGCTGGTAAGCGAATCGCTCAGGAATATTCAGGTCCTGTAGCCGTCTTCTGTCTAAACGATGAGATGGCGATCGGGATGTACGACTATTTGGCGACGACGGATTTCCGGGTGGGACGTGACATTCACCTGATTGGGTTCGATAACATTGAGGTGTCCGGGTATACCAAGCCGCGTCTGGCAACGATCGATTATTCGAAAAGAAAATGGGGCATGCTGGCCTCTGAACAGCTGATTAAGCTGATCGCCGGCGACGACGTCGACCATGAGCGGATTTACGTCACGCTCGTCAAAGGGGATTCGGTAGGGCAGCTGTAACGGCCTTATTGTTGTTAATCCAAATGAACCAGGAAGAGGGTTTACAAAGAAGACACTTACCTAAGCGGTAAGTGTCTTCTCTTCTTCATATGCTGTATCAAGTATGTAAACTTAAGGCAGCGCTCTGCCTCTCGAGCTTACATAGAGGGAGTACCATTCTTCACGAGACAGCGTAATGTGAGGAGCGTCTGCACATGCTCTTATACGATCTGGATTGACCGTTCCGATGACAGGCTGAATGCCTGCAGGATGACGCATGAGCCATGCGAGTACGATCGATTCAGGCGTTGTTTGCTTCTGCTCAGCGAGCTGTTTCACTAAATTCGCTGTATTGACGACCGATTCGGGCTCTCCATCCAAGGAACGACCAGAGAATATCCCTTGCGCGAGCGGTCCCCATGCTTGAATTTGAATGTTCTCTAGACGGCAGTATTCTAGTGTCCCATCTGGAAAAATATCTTCCTTAGCTGCGGCTTGGTTCACGTGTACACCTGTTTCGAGAAAAGCGATTTTGGCGAGGCTCATCTCTAATTGATTAATAATGAATGACTCCTCGCTGTACGTTTCCAGTAAGTTGATTTGTCCAGCGCTCATATTGGACACGCCGAAATAACGGACTTTTCCTGCCTTTTTCACATTGCTGATCGCTCTTGCGACCTCTTCAGGATCCATGAGCGGATCAGGGCGGTGAAGAAGCAGGAAGTCTATGTATTCCACACCTAATCGCTCTAAAATGCCATCGACACTGCGGACAATATGTTCTTCCGAGAAATCATATCTTCCAGGAATACCGCCTTCTTCTGCGAAGCGAATACCGCATTTGGATTGAATGAAAATTTGATCGCGCAAATTCGGTTTTTCCTTCAGCACTTGTCCGAATACTTGCTCCGCTTTTCCGCGTGTATAAATATCAGCGTGGTCGAACATGTTGATGCCTATTGAAAGAGCAGCTTCAACAGCTTCGTGACCTTGTTTAATATGATCTGCAGTAATTGGACTTTGATCCCAGCTCCCACCTAGACCCATGCAGCCAAGTACGAGCGGGCTAACAGGAATATTACGGCGTTGCAGCGGCAGTGTTGCCATGATTGTCATCCCTCCATAATCGTCATCGTTTAACCGTTTCCATTGTAACATTGATTATTCGTTTATTGATACTCACAAAACAATAGACTGTTATAATAAAGGTATAAATTGGGAGAAGCAGGGAGGAAGGATAGATGGGTCAAGAGATTATTAACTTTGCGCACCGAGGAGCTTCCGCATATTGTCCTGAGAACACGATGGCTGCTTTTGTGAAAAGTATCGAGCTTGGAGCAACAGGCATTGAGACAGATGTTCAAGTAACGAAGGATGGTCATTTGGTGCTTATTCATGATGAGACATTTGATCGGACAGCTGGGGCTTCAGGCTGGGTAAAGGATTATTTATTAGAGGAGATTAGAAATCTTGATGCAGGGAGCGGGTTCCACAGCGATTTCCGCGGTGAGCGGGTTCCAACTTTAGAAGAGCTTCTTCAGTTCGTGAAGGAATGTAACATCGTCGTTAATTTAGAGCTCAAAAACAGCATCGTCCTATATCCAGGAATAGAGGAGAAGGTCATTGCGGCTGTTCGCAGCTTTGATCTTACAGCACAAACCATCATCTCAAGTTTTAATCATTATTCTCTAGCATTATGTAAACAGCTTGCCCCCGAAATAAAAACAGGCATTTTGTATATGGAAGGTTTATATGAGCCATGGAACTACGCCCGCACGATTGGCGCCGATGCCCTGCACGCCGAACATCACGCTGTTCTTCCTGAATTTACGGCTGATGCATCCAAGCATGGGCTCGTTTATCATCCATTTACCGTTAATGACCCCGAAGAGATGAAGCGTCTAATAAAAGCGGGGGTAGCTGGAATCATTACCGACTATCCAGATCGTCTCCATGAAGTGCTGGAAGCGGAAGGTTCATCTCGTAAATAATCCATTAAATAAACACAAGCTGACCCTTTACATTAAGAAATGGGTCAGCTTGTTATTATTAAAGCGGCGGGTTTGCGTGACATTTTCTGCATACAGGGTAGTAACGATCGTTGCCGCCAATTTCGATTTGTTCTCCAGTATAGACTGGTTTTTTATTCTCATCGATTCGTAGCGCCATCGTGGCTTTTCGTTCACAAAACCAGCAAATTGTTTTCATTTCCTCGATTTTGTCTGCGTATAACAGCATATATTTACTGCCTTCGAACAGCTCATTACTGAAGTCGTTTTTGAGTCCAAATCCCATAACTGGGATGTTCAGTTCATCCACTATTCGTGCCATTTGAAGAACGTGTTCTTTCGATACAAATTGCACCTCATCCACTAAAACACAGCTTACAGGAGGTATGTAGTCTTTTACAATTTGGAAGATGTCCGTATCGCCATAGATCGGAATTGCTTTTCTTTTTAATCCAATTCGAGAAGACACATAACCAATTTCATCACGATTATCCAATGAGGATGTAAAGATGAGTACATTTTTGTTTTGTTCTTCGTAGTTATGGGCAACTTTCAAAATTTCAATCGATTTACCGCTGTTCATTGCTCCATATTTAAAGAATAGTTGTGCCAAATTGTTCTCTCCTTGCTGGTTCGGTATCATGTGGGTTCACTTGATTCATTTTATCAGGAATATGGTCTTCACAAAAGGGTCTATGTAAAAAGGAATGACAAAAGAGAGACTGCCTTCTTTAAAGGCAGCCTCTCTTTTAATGGAATAGATATAATTATTTCTTTCTACGAAGACCAAGCAGGACGGCAATGAGTGACAATACGATGGAGATGATGGACAGAACAAGCGAAGTGGACTGGTTGCCTGTTGCAGCTTTGTTCTGGTCAGCTGTTTGAGTCGTATCCGCAGCGGCATGATCATGACCTGTGGTTGCTGCTGGAGCGTTACCTTCAGCTGCAGGGGTAACGATTTGTGTTATAGAATGCGGCGTATCGGCTCCTTCTTCACCTGTCCATTCCACAACGCTTCCATCGCTGTAATATTGGAATGCGTTCCACGGAATTTGTTCTTCGGTGCTTGGGTTTTGAGCGACAAAGTTAAATTGCTCAAATTGCCCAACGTCAATACCTTTTCCGGTAGTCGACCATGTTACGGAAGTCACTTTACCAGAGGAGTCTTTTTCCGTTGTCACATTCCATCCTGGAACGGGCTGATAACTCTTAAAGTCAACATCAGCAGGGATTTTAAGTGTGACTTTTGTCGTTGGAATGTCCTTCTCCGTTGGGATTTTGATCGTGTAGGTCTCCCATGCTTTTGGTGCGGAAACCGCAGGTTTAACGGTTACGTGGGCGCTGGCGATTCCTGCGAACAGGACAAAACCAGCTGCAGCTGTTGCTGTAAGAGTGGTTAGTTTGGAAATGATGTTTTTCATAGTTAGTCTCCTTTGTTTGACAATAGAATAATTATTCTAGTAAATATGGGGTTATTCACTGCCTACTGGTACTGTAAAATCGGTATCGAGTGTATCGAGCGACTTCATCAATACATGAACGTGAATGTTCCATAATTCAGCCATGGTGATCATGTCCTCAGTTTGGAAAGTGCCCGAATGGTTATTCGGAATGTTAATCGTATACTCGCCCATATTCATTTCCTTGGATGTTAGCACCAGCTTGATTTGCTCGATATCTTGAATCAGCTTCCCGTTCTCATCCTTCACCTGAACACGGAACATGTTCGGTCCAACGATATTAGGCGTAACATCAAGCGAGATGGCTTGTCCTCCTTTGACCGTGTGCGTCTGGTGGAACGGACCGGGAGCGGAAGACGCAGACGGAAGGTTGGTGAGTACGGCAGCGAGCAGCAGTGCCGCAATTCCGCTTCCGAATTCGACCCATACCGATATTCCGAGCTTTCGCTTGCGCCGTTTTCCTTGAATCAGGTTATATGCTGCAAAGCAGAGCATGATGAGAAACAGCGCCATTTTCGCAAGCAACACTTGCCCGTAAACAGTCGTGTACATCGCGTAGACTGTTGGCACATATTGCAGACTGCTGTAAATGCCTGTAAGCAAAATGATCGCTGCGAGTGCAGTTCCTAAGTAAGAAAAGCGCTGAATACTAATCCAGTATTGCCGTTTGCGCTCCTCTTGATCAGCAGTCGATTGAGCAGCAGGCGGCAGTAGAATGGCAATCGCAAGCAGACATCCTATCCAGATGGAAACGGCGGACAAGTGCACAAAATTGGCGCTGATCGCCATAAATCGTGACTTCTCAGCTGCAGCATGACCGATGAACGATTTAGCTAGCAGCACACCGAGACCAAAGCCTATTGCAATGTTTCCCCATAATCTCCTTGAGGAGATTGATGCATCGCTTTGGGCTGCTAAATAAATAGAAGTACCCAGGAACAGAATGAAAATCAGTTCTGCATACCAAGCGCCGCCGAAGGACGTCTCTACAAGCGTACTTTTTAGAAGACTCGCATTCCAAGCTTGGGACCAAGGTACACCGGCATCTACGCTTGTCTGTACAGGCAGGCTGAGCAGGATGCCAACCGCGGTAGCCGTATAACTAATCCACAGGATAAGCCTGCTTCTTGGCAAAGCAGTTACGCCATGTTCACCTTTTGAGCCTCTACCCGGATAGATGTAAAGGTGGAAGCAATGTATGCCAAGCACAAACGCAAGTCCTATATACTGAACCCAGCGGATGATAACCAAACTTAGCTTTGGAAAATGATCGGCAGGCTGAGTTACAGCAGTCCCCGCACCCCGTCCTTGAGCCGTTCCAATTTGAAATGGAATCGTCCCCTGAACAGGATGACCATCTCCAGAAATGACTTTCCAGCTTATCGTGTACAAGCCATTAGGAAGATTAGGCTGAAGATGAGCTTCAATCATGCTCTTGATGTGCTCATCGATACTGACATCATTACGATCAACCCGATTTCCATGCTCGTCCGTCACTTGAAGGGAATGAAAAACCGGCTGGATCGTTTCGTTAAATTGGATCGTTACCTTTGAAGGTGATTTCTTAAGCACTTCGTTTGCATATGGGTCAGACTTTACAATATAGGCGTGAGCCGATATCGATGAAGGAAGCAACACCATGAGCAAGCAGAAGGCCATAATCCACGCAGTTACGCTTTTCATGCAATAGCTCATCCGTATCATCTCGTTATTCATATATTTAACTATTAACGTCATTATATATAGGATGCTTAGTGTATCCTATGGCTAGATAGGGCTATATAAGGGATCAAAGCGCCCCCAGAAGTGATATTTTTGTGACATCGCTAAATATGAGGCGACCGTCCTCTCGGTAAATACGACGATAGCTAATATTTCCGTAAAGGCCATTCCCTCTTTTCTAAGTCATAAATGGTTATTGACGGTTGTCTGTTTAATTGTGAGCAATATTTATGTACAATAAACATTTTTTGTAAAAATATTATATACTGACGATCGGTTTCCCTATTAAACATTGTTCGCATTTGGAATCTATGAGAAAATAAGACTAATAGACTGATAGGATGAGGCAAAGGGGAAACGAGAGTGAGATGTAGAACCTTAAATGCGGTTTTGTCACTGTTGCTGGCATTTGCAATTTTATTTCCATCTGGTGTATATGCGGCATTTCCATCAGGAGCATTTGCTACCTTACATAAACAAACAGAAACGAACATACATAATGACCAGCCATATGTTGATGGTGAATTGATTGTAAAATATAAACGAAGCGCAACTCATAAGTTATACTCACAGGCCTACACACACCAAGAAACGGTAGGGAATACTGCTCAATCAAGTGATAACAAAGACGTTCTTCAAGTGGTGAAACTGCAGAAGAAGGTGTCTGTAAATGATGCGATTAAGCAGTATCAAGATGATCCGAATGTGGAATATGCCGAACCGAACTATGTCTACAGGGTGACTTCGACTTCACCAAATGACTCCATGTACAGTAATTTGTGGGGCTTGCCTAAGATCGACGCACCAGATGCATGGGACATTACGAAAGGATCTAAAGATGTCGTCGTTGCGGTCATTGACTCAGGAGTGGACTACACGCACCCGGATTTAGCTGGCAACATGTGGTCTGATCCGAAAGGTAACCATGGTTATGATTTCGTTGATAATGATGATTCTCCAATGGACTTGAATGGTCACGGCACGCATATTGCCGGAACGATTGCAGCTGTGGGCAATAACAGCTATGGTGTTTCCGGTGTCATGTGGAATGCGAGAATTATGGCTGTCAGGGCGCTTGATCAGAACGGCCAAGGTTCGTTGTCGCAAATTATTGACGCTATTACTTATGCAACCGATCATGGGGCAGATATTATTAATATGTCGTTCGCCGGCGACGGTAAATCTAGATTATTGGAAGATGCGATTAAGGAAGCTGGAGAGAAGGGCGTGCTAGTCGTTACCGCGGCAGGAAATGAAGGGAAAGACAACGATAGTAATCCGCTCTATCCAGCGAGCTATGATTTACCGAATATTATCGCTGTCGCGGCAACGGATTCAGCGGATAGACTGGCCTCTTTTTCCGATTATGGGGTTAGGACAGTCGATGTAGCAGCTCCAGGCGTGAACATACTAAGCACTTGGGTGAATCAGGGCAACTACCAATTCCAAGGCGGAACCTCCATGGCCACTCCGTATGTTGCCGGCATAGCTGGCTTGATTAAAGCGAAATATTTAGAGTATGGCATTGATCTCGGCTATGATACGCTAAAAAGTAAAGTTCTCAGCAGTGTTGATAAAATACCCGGTTTATCTGGCAAGGTGACTACAGGCGGAAGGGTAAATGCCTATCGTGCGCTTACGATAGGTAAAATAACAAGTGTCGATGTAAATGGGCCAAGCACAGTAACGATTCCTTCTGCAGGCTCTGCGGCGGCAAGTTACGAAGCAATCGTTCGAGATGAATATACGACACCAATGGCAGGGCAGAAAGTAACGTGGAGCTTAAAATCACCTTATGCTGGAGTTACTATTGATAAGGTTACGGGTAAGTTAAATGTAACTAGTGATGCTGTGCCGGGAAAAATTAGAGTTGTAGCCTCATCTGTGAGCAACGGCGCTGTAACGGGTACATTGAAGGTGTATTTGCAGCCGACAGGCAGTCCCCTCATATTACTGAAAGGCAATGCTACCATTCGAATGGTCCAAGGCAGTCAGTATATGGATGAGGGGGCGACCGTCAAGAATGATGAATATGGAATAACGCTCATTAAAGGTTCTGGAAACGTTGATTATACGACTCCGGGCAAATATCTGCTGACTTACTCGCTTACTTTAAAGGACGGCTCAGAAGCGGGACCAATAAGAAGAAAGGTCATCGTTGCTCCTAAAGCACCAGCTATAACTGGTGGTAAAGGTGAAATTACCGTTACAGGCGTAAATAAAAGTTCGATACTGAACCTATATAACAACAATAATCAGCTCATTATGACGCGTGAAGTAGGTATTTCGGGGAACTATGTATTTACGAATGTCCCAAAAGGCGAATTCTATTACGTAACCCAAACGATTAATGGTGTTGAAGGAAGACCTTCCAATCGAGTCGAAGTTACGGAAACAGAAGCGAATATTGCGCTAGAGTATGGCATCACTGATATAGGAACCCACTGGGCTCTTGTTCCTATCGTACATTTAGTTGAGGCAGGCGCGATTAACGGATATCCTGACGGCACTTTCAGACCCAATAACACCATTACCAGAGCGGAGTTTGTTTCGATTTTGGTGAGAGCCTTTAATTTGAAGAAGCAGCCAGGTAAAGTATTCTCCGATACACAAAATCATTGGGCAAAAGATGCAATTGCTACAGCCTATGCATACGGAATCGTAAACGGTCTAACGAGCACAAAGTTCGGTGTAAATGAGCCGATTACACGCGAACAAATGGCAGTCATGATCGTGAATACGGGTAAACTGACTTCTGCGCAATCGAATATCACTTTTAAAGACAGTTCGTCTATTTCATCTTGGGCGAAAGATGCAGTGAATGCCGCCGCAGGAGCGGGAGTGATTGGAGGATATCCGAACGGCACCTTCAAACCGAGAGGAAACGCAACAAGGGCTGAAGGGGCAGCCGTCATTGTAAGAGCGATGAATGTGACATATAATTAATTACAAAGTACATAATGAAGAGAGAAGGGCATTCCATGAAGTCACTTGACTTCAGGAATGCCCTTTTCTATTTGATATACCCTTAACCCATACTTCCTTAATATCAAGGTCGCTGTTCGTCCATACAAGATCGGCTTGTTTACCTGCAGCTATACTTCCTGTGCGGTCAGCTATTCCAAGCTGCCTTGCAGCATTGTAGCTGGCAAGCACAGAAGCCTCTGGAATCGTAACACCTAAGTTATGAACGACAAACTTGACTGCGTCAATCATCGTGAGTGTACTGCCAGCAAGTGAATCACCCTGAGTCAGCTTGGCAACACCGTTCGTGACGGTAACAGGGAGGCCTCCAAGCTCATACTGGCCATCGCCTAACCCGGCTGCTGACATCGCATCGGTAATGAGGATGAGATTATGATCTCTCTTCGTCTTCGCTAGAATGCGAATGACAGCAGGATGGACGTGGATTCCATCGGCAATAACTTCGGCGACAATCCGGTCGTCGCTTAGAACGGCTCCTGCGGTGCCGGGATTGCGATGGTGCAGGGGTGACATTGCGTTAAACGTATGGACTGCTTGGTTTAATCCAGCTTCCACAGCGGCTTCGATTCGTTCGTAAGTGGCATCTGTATGCGCAGCTGCTGCATTAATATGATGTGCCCGAAGCCAGCGAATCGCTTCCAGTGCTCCATGTCGCTCGGGAGCAAGTGATACTTGCTTAATAAGCCCGGGGTAGCGCGAGTTCCAATCTTCTAACCAATCGATTTGGGGGTCAATCATATATGCGTCATTTTGTGCGCCTTTATATTTCGGGTTAACAAAGGGGCCTTCTAAATGTACCCCTTCAAGCTGGGCATAAGGCATTCTTTCATGGCGGTATACGTATACGGCTCTAATCGCTCGATCAAGCGCATCACGCGACTGCGTCATCGTTGTGGCCAGCATGGCAGTTGTCCCGTGATCTCTATGGAACTTCGTAATGGTATCGAAAGCCTGCCGGTTCGCATTCATAAAGTCTTCGCCATACCCGCCATGAACATGGACATCGATAAATCCAGGAAGCAGCCACCCGCCTCCCGCATCGATTACTCCATCCAGCCACAAGCTGCGCTTGTCAGCCGGCAGCTCATCTTCAGTTCCTACAAAGACAATGTTTCCATCTTCCACACGAACGATGCCGTGTTCAATAACGGAATCCAGGGTAACCACAGCGGCATTGCTTATGGTAAATGAATGTGAGTTATTCATAAAAATATTTACCAGCTCCTTTATCGAGAAGGACTACGACGTTCGGATGCGTTTGGAGCAGTGAAGCGGGAAGCTCGGTCGTAATCGGACCCGTGAGCGCTTGATGCGCAATTTCTGCTTTGCTCTCGCCTCGAACGACGAGCATAATCATTTTTGCTTTCAAAATCGATCCGACACCCATCGTAATGGCTTGATTTGGAACTTCATCGATGGAGCTGAAAAAACGTGCATTTGCCTTCCGCGTCTCTTCCTTCAGATCAACAACATGTGTGCCGCTGCTGAGCGCATGATCAGGCTCATTGAAGCCAATATGACCGTTATGTCCAAGTCCTAGAAGCTGCAAATCAATCTGTGTTCCGCCTGCGAGCATACTATCATATCTGCGGCATTCAGCCTCCAAATCAGGCGCGTCGCCATTAGGAATGTGTGTGCGATTCATGTTGATATTGATGTGGCTATACAGCCGCTTATTCATAAAAGTACGGTATGTTTCCGGATGACCCTCTGGCAAGCCGACATATTCGTCCAGGTTGAACGCGGTAACTTGGCTGAAGTCTAGGAGCCCTTTTTTAAATAAAAAAATGAGCTGCTCATAAATTCCAATCGGAGTGCTTCCCGTAGCCAGCCCGAGCACCGCATGCGGTTTCGTCTGCACGAGGCTCGCAATAATATTGCCGCCAACTTGATCAAGCTCTTCATTGGTATCGAAAATTTTGATGTTCATGCACAGGTTACCTCCCTTTATCTTTACGGTATTTGCGCACCATTTGATATGAATTTTCGAGTTTCGGAATCATCTCATCAAATCGTTCACTAACCATGCTTGAGAATAAAATATCAATGACATGAAGCTGTGCAATGCGTGATGCCATATCCCCGCGTCTCATACCTGCTTCAAGGGAGGAGGTAAATAGATTAATATCTGCGATAGAGGCCAGCGAATTTGCGCCAAATTTGGTCAGAGAGATCGTTACCGCACCCATTTCTTTCGCGCATTTCAGCGCATCGATGGTCTCTATCGTTTCGCCTGAGTACGAAATGGCAAATGCCGCATCTCGATTCGTTAATGTAGATGCAGAGGTGACCTGCATGTGCGGATCGGAGAATGCGGTTGCCCGTTTGCCGATTCTGACTAACTTCTGATAGAAGTCGAGCGCCACAATACCAGACGTTGCTACGCCATAAAGATCGATTTGACGGGCCTGAGTAAGAGCGCTTAGCGCCTTCTCAAGTTCACCCAAATCTAGAAGTCTTGTTGTATCCGAAATAGAACGTAAGTGATTCGCTTCCATTGCAGATACAATTTCATGAAGCGGATTGCCGGCAATAATATCTTGATAAGTAAGCGGGGAACTTTGCTGTGCAAGGTCTGCGGCCAGTTTAGTTTTAAAGTCAGGGTACCCGCGAAACATAAGCGACTTGCAGAAACGGGTCACGGTTGCCGGGCTTGTGCCAGACTGTTCTGCTAATTCGGTAATCCCCATCGATACGACATTGCTTGGAAATTGCAAAATATAGTCAGCAAGCTTGCGTTCCTGCTGATGGAATGTTTCTAACTGCTCACAAATGATCTGCAAAATACTGGACAAGCACGTTCGCCCCATTTCTATAATTGTGCATAGTGTAAAAATAATTTTGATAAATATAGTCAATTATATGAAAATAATTTTAGTAATATCCTTATATTAGAGGAAAATATTGTTCATTTCAATAGGCGTTCTTTGTTACAATAGAGTAGTAGAGAAGGGAATCATTAGGGAGGGTAACGAATGTCGCATAAAATTAGAGTAGGTATCGCAGGCTATGGCAACTTAGGCCGCGGCGTAGAAATGGCGATCAGACAAAATCCGGATATGGAGCTGACAGTCATTTTCTCCCGCAGAGATCCAGGCGAGGTAACAGCGGGGACGAAAATAGCTCATATCTCAGATAGGCTTCAGTATAAGAACGAAATCGATGTACTCATTCTGTGCGGAGGTTCTGCAACGGATTTGCCGGAACAAGGTCCGGAGTTAGCAGAGCTGTTCCATACGGTAGACAGTTTTGATACACATGCGAAAATTCCGCAATATTTTGCAGATGTAGACGCAGCAGCGCGTAAAGGCGGAAATGTTAGCTTGATTTCGACAGGCTGGGATCCAGGTCTGTTCTCGCTGAACCGTTTGCTGGCAGAAGCGGTATTGCCTGAAGGCAAAGATTACACGTTCTGGGGTAAAGGCGTCAGTCAAGGGCACTCCGATGCAATCCGCCGGGTAAAAGGTGTGAAGAATGGCGTGCAATATACTATTCCGGTCGAAGATGCTGTAAACCGAGTGCGCCGTGGTGAAAATCCAGAGCTCACGACTCGCGAAAAGCATTTGCGAGAATGCTTTGTTGTAGCAGAAGAAGGGGCGGACCTTGCTGCAATCGAGCACGAAATCAAAAACATGCCGAATTACTTCTCCGACTATGATACAACCGTTCACTTCATCAGTGAAGAAGAGCTGAAGAAGAATCACTCCACAATGCCTCATGGCGGTATGGTGCTTCGCAGCGGCAAAACGGGCAAGAACAGCACACAGCTTATTGAATTCGGATTGAAGCTTGACAGCAACCCGGAATTTACAGCAAGTGTTCTTGTAGCTTATGCGCGGGCAATCTATAAGCTCGCTCAAGATGGACAAGTGGGTGCGAAGACTGTATTTGATATTCCTTTCGGATACCTATCTCCAAAATCAGCTGAACAATTACGTAAAGAATTGCTGTAAACAATTATATAAAAAAGTGCACTCCTGCGATCGTAGGAGTGCACTTTTTATGTCTGTTGACATAGGGGTAGGGGGTATACTATAGTGAAGCTATCAACAGAAGGAGGCGTTGTCTAAATGGAAAAAGAGAAAGACAATCTAGCTTCTGCACATATGGAGGCTGGCGATCACTGCGCGGCAGGCGGGCACGGAAGACGCAGCCACCACTCCGATGAGATGAAGCGTAACCTTATTACCCGTTTGAACCGTATCGAAGGTCAAATTCGCGGAGTGAAGGGCCTCATTGAGAAGGATACGTACTGTGACGATGTTCTGAATCAGATTGCGGCGATCCAATCAGCGCTGAATAGTGTCGGGAAGCTGCTGCTCGAAGGCCACATGAAGAGCTGTGTCGTAGAGCGGATTGAAGCTGGTGAATATGAAGTTATTGACGAACTGCTCGTTACAGTGCACAAGTTATTGAAATAATAAAATTTAGGAGGAATGCACATGACAAATATCACTTTAAAAGTAGAAGGTATGTCCTGCAACCATTGCGTAAATGCCGTTGAAGGTGCTATTAAAAATGCGGGGGCATCCGGCAAAGTAGATCTCGCATCGAAATCCGTTGCCATTGAGTTTGATGAAAATAAAGTGTCTCTAGAAAAAATTAAAGAAGCGATTGAAGATCAAGGTTACGACGTCGTTTAACTACACTTATCATTGCTGTGTGAGCTCACAGCATTATTTTCCACATTGAACATACGGGGTGGGGGTATATGAAAGAGCGGAGGTGGTGTTCGTATGGAACAACAAACCGTGAAGGAACAATTTGAACAGGCAGCATTTGATATTACAGGAATGACCTGCGCGGCATGCGCGAACCGAATCGAGAAAGGGCTGAATAAGCTCCCTGGGGTGCAGCAAGCAACGGTCAATTTAGCCTTGGAGACTGCTCGGGTAGAGTATACCCCATCAGGGGTATCAGTGGCCGACATGATTCGTAAAATTGAACAGCTTGGCTACGGTGCTGCCCTTAAGCAGGAACGGGCTGACACAGCACAAGTCCGTCAGAGAGTAATGAAGAGACAAAAGTGGAAACTGATTGCTTCAGCCATTCTTTCTTTGCCGCTCTTATGGGCGATGGTCGGACATTTCTCCTTTACTTCGTTCCTATGGGTGCCAGAGCTGTTTATGAATCCGTGGTTCCAGCTGGCGCTTGCAACACCCGTGCAACTGATCATTGGGGCATCTTTCTATACGGGGGCTTATAAGGCGCTCCGCAATGGCAGTGCGAATATGGATGTGCTTGTCGCGCTTGGGACGTCGGCAGCTTATTTCTATAGTGTGTACATGACTTTTCAATCGCTAAATAGTCCAATGTATGACAAACCGGATCTATATTATGAGACTAGCGCGATTCTGATCACGTTAATATTACTTGGAAAATGGTTCGAGACACGCGCCAAAGGTCGTTCCTCAGAAGCGATTAAGGCGCTCATGGATTTGCAGCCCAAGATGGCAACCGTCCTTCGTGACGGGAAGGAAGTGCAGATTCCTGTAGAGCAAGTCGTGTCAGGCGACATTGTTGTCGTGAAGCCGGGCGAGAAAATTGCTGTCGATGGGCAGGTGCTGGAAGGAAGCTCATTTGTAGATGAGTCAATGCTTACTGGTGAAAGTCTGCCCGTTCAGAAGAACGCAGGCGACTTTGTCTTCGGAGCAACGATGAACAAGCATGGGTCTTTATGTATTCGCGCGACGAAAGTCGGCAAAGACTCAGCGTTAGCGCAAATTATAAAAGTCGTCGAAGAGGCCCAAGGCTCCAAGGCGCCAATACAACGGATTGCCGATGTCATTTCGGGAATATTCGTACCGATCGTTGTTGCGATCGCGATTGTGACTTTTCTAGTTTGGTATTTTGCCATTGAGCCTGGCATGTTCGCTAGTAGCCTTGAAAAAGCGATTGCTGTGCTCGTCATTGCTTGTCCTTGCGCGCTTGGTCTTGCGACTCCAACCTCGATTATGGCTGGTTCTGGTAGGGCAGCTGAGTATGGCATTTTGTTTAAAGGCGGAGAGCACTTAGAGGGAGCGCACCTTGTCGATACAGTTGTGCTCGATAAGACAGGTACAATAACGATGGGACGACCGAAGCTTACAGACGTAGTCGTACTCGGCGGAATGGATGAGACGGTCTTCCTCCAAGGTGTGGGCGCTGTAGAGAAGCATTCCGAGCATCCGCTTGCGGAAGCGATTGTAAGCGGAATTGAGGACCGAGGTATCTCTATTCGAGCAGCAGAACAATTTGAAGTTATTCCTGGATACGGTGTCCGTGCAATCGTGAACGGGGAGAATTGGATTGTTGGCAATCGTAAGTTGATGATGCAATATGGACTGGATACGGAAACCATCGAGAAACAGTTAATTGACTTAGAAGAGGCAGGCAAAACAGCCATGATTGGAGCTGTGAACGAGCAACTTGCCGGTATCATTGCTGTGGCTGATCCGATTAAAGAGACATCCATAGATGCCGTTGCCCGTCTGCAAGCATTAGGCTTACACGTTATTATGATGACTGGTGATAATGCGCGAACAGCGCAGACGATCGCTTCAGTAGTTGGCATTGACCAAGTATTTGCAGAAGTTCTGCCAGAAGGCAAAGCAGATAAAATTCGCGAGCTGCAAGCTTCCGGCCGCAAGGTTGCTATGGTCGGAGATGGGATTAACGATGCACCAGCGCTCGCCGCGGCTAATATTGGGATCGCGATGGGGACTGGCAGTGATGTTGCTATGGAAACTGCTGATATTACCTTGATGCGAGGCGATTTAACTGGCATTTCAAGCGCGATCGCGATGAGCCGCCAGACAATGCGCAACATCAAGCAGAACCTGTTCTGGGCATTCTGTTATAACGTAATCGGCATCCCCATTGCAGCTGCAGGCTTTCTCGCCCCATGGCTCGCAGGAGCTGCAATGGCGTTCAGTTCAGTATCTGTGGTACTTAACGCCCTTCGCTTACAAAGAGTGAAACTTCAATAAACGAATATTATATGCTTAGAGTCGCACACAAGTGCGGCTTTTTTTTTATTTAAATTCCGGGAATGATTTGTAACTTTTTAGCAGGGACTATCGTTATAGATGGTGGAAAAACTGGAAAATAAAAGGAGGTTAGATGTCAATGAGGACAACAAAAATAGTAGTTAGCGTTATTGTTATGACTGGGCTCCTGTTGCAGTCGGGGTTAGCCTTAGCTACACCAGCAGATGCTAGTGGACACATCGCCAAGCCACAGATAAAGCTGCTACATCATGATGGGAAGGAACACCGAGATGATGACCGGAATGATGATCGGAATGATGATCGTAAAGGGCACAATAGAAATGGAAACAAGCCGAGTGTGCAAACGATCGACCAGCAGTTTAAAAGTCTGCTAAATAACGCTGATAAGTTATCAGAAGCCGTCTCTTATTTGAAAAATAATATGAAGTATATATCTAAAGATAAGGCGTCACAGTATGTTACCATGCTTGAAGATGCGCAGCAGAAGTATTTGACAACATTTCAAGCTAAAATCAATGCAAACGGCTATCAAGGGAAACTAATGAACTTGTTTTCTGGTCATGCCATAGATATGAACAATATCGATAAGATTAGAGATTCAGCAATCAGAACGCTTTTGCAAAAGACGAGAGACAGCGGATACCGTGTGGAATCATCAGAGGGATTCTATTATCCAATCATTGATTACAGCGTATACTCATCGTTCAAACCTTATGTGACAAGCGATATTGAGGCTTATATTACCATCATGACAGTAGAAGCCAGCAAAATAGCTGTCAAAGATGCAGCTATCATTATTACATGGGATGAATTGTTAGATAGAGCCCATCAGCAAAGCAAGTTTATTGAGAAATTCCCGAATTCGGTCAGAGTAAGATCGGTTACACAGCTCTATCAGCAGTATCAGTCATTCGCGCTTTACGGAACAGACAACACGCCTCTATTCAGGAATGATAATAACGAAATGGACTCAAATGCGAAGAACGCATATTGGAACTTTATTAATAATGGTGATTCGAGCTATTTTAAACGATTGATTACTGAATTTATGAGTGAAATTTGGAAAAATAACTATAAATTAAACGACACCATTAACCGTTACCGAAGCTCACATAATACGCCGCATCCAATCGTAATTAACCCTGTACCGTTACCTCAGCCTAATCGATATGCTGCAGCAGGTATCGACAACGCGGATGCTTTCGAAAAAGCATTCAAGGATCTTCAATACAGAGTCTTATATCAAGACATTAACGAAGTAGCTAAATATATCGCTTACCCGATTCAAGTAAAAATTAACGGTAAAGCAACATTGATCAACTCTCGCAATGATTTCATCAGTTACTATGGGGCCATCTTCAATGCTTCGGTAACGAATGCGCTCCTTAATCAAAAAGTAGAGGACACATTTGTGAATACCGGCGGAGTATCTGTAGGAAACGGCGTGTTATGGATTAAGCAGACCAAAGATGCGAATTACCCTTATCAAATCTTTGCCATAGACAATTGATTGCGCAATATTTGATAGCCGAAGGGAGGAAGCTTAACCTTCAGTTTTCCGTTAACGGATCGAACAGTTTCACCTGTTAGGACGTCTGTCCATTGCTCAGAAGATGCCAAGCCTGTTTGCACGGAGACACTTATAGAACTCGATCGTTTGTTGTTGTTAATGACTATCATGATCCGTTCATCGTTATCCCACCGTTCATACACAAGTCGGTTGTCATCCTTCTTGGCATGGAGGAATCTAAAGCCGCCTGAGCGGAGCAACTTATTCTCTTTACGGAGTGAAATAAGCCGTTGATAGAAGCGGAATAATTCGCGATCCTGTTTGCTCTCATCCCATTCCATACATTTGCGGCAGTCCGGATCGTAGCTTCCGTCCATTCCGATTTCATCCCCATAATAGATGCACGGCGTACCAGGGAAAGTAAGCTGGAACAACACCGCTAATTTCATCTTCCGTTTATCACCTTCACACAACGTCAACAACCGCTGTGTATCATGGCTGTCAAGTAAGTTGAAAGCGACTTCGTTCGCTTGCTGTGGATATCTAGCCAGTTGACTGTTCAGAGAAGAGGCGAATGACGCGCCGTCCATTGTATTTCTCGCGAAGAAATCGAGCAGCGTTCCTTGAAACGGATAATTCATGACTGCATCAAACTGATCTCCTTGGAGCCACATGATGGAGTCGTGAAATACTTCGCCAAGAATGTAAGCTTCCGGATTAGCTGCTTTGACAACTTCTCGGAACTCTCTCCAGAAATGGTGATCCACTTCGTTGGCAACATCCAATCTCCAGCCGTCAATGCCGACTTCTTCAACCCAATATTTTGCCACCTTTAATAGATACTCCTTAACCTCAGGATTTTCCGTATTCAGCTTTGGCATCTGATCGGTAAAAGCAAAGGTATCAAAGGTTGGAATATGGTTCACCGTTCGCAAAGGAAATTCACGGACATGGAACCAATCGGCGTACTTCGAAGTGTGTCCTTTTTCAAGAACATCCACAAACGGCGGGAATGTTGCTCCGCTGTGATTGAATACGGCGTCGAGGAGAACGCGAATTCCTCTTTCGTGACAGGCATTAACGAGTTCCTTCAACGTTTCATTCGTTCCAAAATGCGGATCGACCTTTAGGTAGTCGCGTGTATCATATTTATGGTTCGTCGTGGCTTCGAATATTGGCGTAAAGTAGATGGCATTAATTCCGAGATCGGTCAGATAATCCAAATGATCAATGACTCCTTGCAGATCACCGCCAAAAAAGTTATGGTATTCTGGCTTTCCGCCCCACGGCAGTACGTTCGCTGGATCATTAGAAGGGTCGCCGTTAGCGAAGCGCTCAGGGAAAATTTGATAAAATACAGCGTCCTTTACCCAGCTTGGGGGAGTAAACACATCAATTGGATTCAGAAACGGAAATTCGAATAAGCCCAGATGCTCTGTAGGAGGCTGATCAAAAAATCCTTTCTCTGTCATCCATACTTTTTGTTTACCGGAATTTAGTATAAAACCATAGCACAATCTGCGAAAAGGAGGGATCACCTCGGCCTGCCAGTAGTCGAACATTGCATCTTGCGTAAACCGTTCCATCGGTTTGGTCTGCATATTGTTCTCAAACGGAATGAATTTATCGCCAAATAGAATTTCGACCTTTTGCACATCGTCGCGCTTTGTCCGCAGTCGGATGTGCAGCGTTTCGTGGTCATACGCATATGCCCAGTTTTGCTTCGGGCGATGATAGACAGCTTCTAGCAGCATCGATAAGATCCCCTTTTCGCAATTAATAGATGTTGTTTGTATTACTGCCAAGTATATACTGGCGTGTCAGCCGTTCCCGTCACTGCGGAAGGTGCGGTAAATGTACGGTTGCTACCGCCTTCCCAAGTGACATTCCCTGCACTGTCCTTAATGATGAACTTAAATTGGAACGTTGATCCGGCAGGGACACTGACAGGCAGGAACCATTCTGGATAGTTCGGATTCATGAACGATTCGGAGGAACTGGCAGGATCCCAGTTTCCGAGTTCAGGAATACTTCCTGAGACGTAAACGTTTTGTCCAGATACGGTCGATTTATTGATATGGAATATGACCTGTACCTGATCGCCGCCTAGTACGGTGTAAGTAAACGCGTTGCTGACATTTGAACCTTTCGTAACAGTAATGTTCTGAACACCTGCCGCTACGCTAGGTACTGTCGCTTCAATCATCGTATCTGTTGCCGAAGTGACGGCTGCTGTTGTTGTACCGAATTTCACGGTTACGGATCCGCTTAACCCTGTTCCGTAAATATACACTGTATTGCCAGGACGGCCCATTGTGGACACGACATCTCCGATTCTTGGAATCGTTGTGCCAAGAGAAGGATTATAGGACCATACATTGACTTCACCGCCGGAAAGCGTAAAGCTGCTGATTTTGTTCTGTCCGGACACATTCGTAACATTTGCGGTTTCACCGAAGAGCAAGCCGCCCAGAGAATCTGTGTACGTTCCAACTGGCATCGTTGTATCGAGAGCAGGGACCGTCGCGCTTACATCTGGTTGGCGGTTTACAGCGACGATGACTTGTTTGCCGAAGAATTCCCGTTTAAATACAAGCACATCAGAAGTAGTGTACAAGATAGACGTTGTGCCGTAAGCAAGGGCTTCGTTCGATTGTCTAAGAGCGGACAGTTTCTTAATAATTTGGAAAGCAGTTGTCGATTCACTGAATGCAGGGGCAGCCGTTTGCATAAACATCCGGCCTGCATCAGAGCCGCCGTTTCCAGGATTTAAATATTGTTCTGTGCCGTAATAGATGTTTGGCGTTCCGCGGGAAGTCATCAACGTCGCAAGTGAGGCATGGAATGGTTTATCATTCGGCTGAATATTACGGAATCTGGATACGTCGTGATTGTCGATAAAAGTAACGGCTTGATTCTCGTATGTGTAATCGTTGCTTGTACTGATGAGCATATTTCCGAAATTTTGCATGTCTTGACTGAAATCACCGAAAGCTTGTTTGTTTGCATTGTAATACTCGAAATCCAAATCGTTGACACCTGTACGATCAGGGAAAGTTTTGTATTCATCATATTTTGGATCAGGACGGCTGATGAAAAATTCACCGAAATGCGTTACAGGTCCCCCTGTATCCGAGTCAATTGCATCCTTGAAGCCTTTAACGAAGGCAGGGTTCATGTGGAGCGTGGCATCATGACGGAATCCGTCAACACCTTTTGATTTCCAGAACTTAGCGGCCTTTTCAAGATATGCTACAACAGTGCCATTTTCTTGCGAGAAATCGGCGAGAGAAGCGAGCTCTTTATGTCTGTAACCGAACTTGGAAGTGTCACTGTCCGGACGGTTTCCTTCATGGTGGAAAAATCCGTTCGTATCGTTATTAAAGTCAGCCAGCAAGTTCTCTTTTTTGCCGTCTCCGTTATTGTCTACCGGGTTACCGTTCGCATCGAACTTATAATTTCCGCTACCGTCCTTGTCTGGCTCGTACAATACGCCGTCGCCGTCAGGTTCAGGACCAGAGTGATTGGATACGAAATCGATGACCAATTTAATGCCGTTAGCATGAAGGGCATCTTTCAGTGCGATGAAATCTTGCATTTGGCCGAAATGGGGGTTAGTCGCGAAGTAGTTTCTTGCGTGATAACCATGGTACGCGGTATATGCACCAGAAACTAAATCCTCTCTATTTTCATAAGGCACAGAAATCCAAACTGCGGTTATTCCCATATCTTTCAGATAAGGAATTTTAGCTCGAATTCCTTTCCAGTCGCCGCCTTGATACTTGTTTAAATCGGTACCGTCTCCCTTGCCGTCACCATTCGCGTCGTTAAACAGAGATGAACTTGTACCAGCAGGTATGTTGTTGGTCGTATCACCGTCATAGAAGCGATCGGTAATAATTTGATAGATTGTATCTTTCGGTGTAACTGGACCAAGTGCTCCAGAGGCAGTTAGCGCTTCAGAGTGCTGGGGATTGAATGTGAATGAGGGCATTGCAATACTAAAGGATAAAGCCAACACGGCAACAACTTTTTTTACTTTTCTTAGATTCATCATCTTTCATCACCCATCTTCAAATTTGTTCTGATGCACCCAGGCTACTGAAGAACATATCAATTGAAGAGTGGATCCTACCGAGCCGCAGGCTAAATCCGATGTTACTGTAAGCGGTATCATCTCCTTTTGTGCAAACGTTGTATTAAGTGTTAATAGGTTAACACAATTTCTATATGATGGTAAATGATTGCAACAATTTGAAATAGATAGATTTATAGAGAATTTTATCGAAAATATGTAATTAGATGTCTATAAAGCACTTTTTTAATAAACTCTCGATCAATAATTAATATTTTTAAAATTTGTTTAAGAAACCACTTACTTGGATAATTATTTAATTTAAAGGAAAATAGAGTAAATGCGCAATATTTAGATTAATGCTGATATTTGGATGGGAAATCGTGGTTTTTTATCGTTATTAATACAAATTTGCGGTTTTACATACAATGGGCTTTTATGGTTTCATTCAAAGTGAAAGCACTTTCATGTATGAATCTAGGAATTTTTACAAACGTTTGCACAGGGGTTGTCTGATTTCTATTTCTAGTACTGAAGGGGGAATGCTTATAGGGATTTTTACCTTGAGGTTGTCGATTTATGAATAATTCCAATTGATGCGAAAGAAAGGGGTCAAATCCAATGAAAAAATGGGTAAGCATTCTTCTAGTACTTACACTTACCATCGTTATTTCTGCTTGTGGATCTAAAACGAGTCAACCAGCGGAGACTACTACTCCAGCTACTACGGACACTACGACACCATCTACGGATACAACGACTACTGAACCAGCAGCTGATGCTGATATCACTCCAGAGCCAGGCGCGAAACTGGTTGTTTGGGAAGGTAAAATCGAAAAACCGTTTTATGAAGAAATGGCTAAAGAATTTACAGCGAAATATAACATTCCTGTAGAGTTCCAAGAAGTTGAGCCAACAGACCAAATGGCTAAATTAAAAACAGACGGACCAGCTGGATTAGGCGCAGATGTTCTTAACATGCCGCATGACCACCTTGGTGAAGCGGTTGCAGCTGGACTTGTATTGCCGAATGACTTTTACGAAGAAGATACGAAAGCAAATTTCGCAAAAGCGGCGGTTGATGCCGTAACGATGAACGGTGTCCTTTATGGATATCCTCGTAACATGGAAACGTATTTGCTTTATTACAATAAAAATCTAGTTAAAGATGAAGATTTGAAGTCATGGGACAGCATCATTAAATTCGCAAAATCGTACAATGATCCTGCAAAAAACAAATTCGGATTCATGTGGGAAGTTAACAACTGGTACTTCAACTATGCATTTATTGCAGGCAGCGGCGGATATGTATTTGGTAAAAACGGCACGGATCCAACAGATATCGGTATCAATTCACCAGGAGCAGTTGAAGGGATGAAATTCTTCCAATCGCTTCGTGAGGCGCTTCCAATCAAAGCGGCTGATGCAACAGGCGACGTGAAAACGGAATTGTTCCAAACTGGCAAACTGCCAATTAACTTAGACGGTGTATGGCAACTCGGTAATTTCACGAAAGAAAAATTAGGCTTTGAAGTTGGCGCGGTTCCAATGCCTCCAATGCCTAACGGTAAGAGCCCGATTACATTCGCAGGCGTTAAAGCTTACTTTGTAAGTTCCTACTCACAATATCCAAATGCAGCAAAACTATTCATACATTTCGTAACTTCACAAGAAGCATTGTCTAAAGAATATAAGATCAGCGGAATTATCCCAGCTCGTAACGGTATGGAGAACGACCCAGAAATTCAAAAAGATCCACGTGCGCAAGCATTTATTGAGCAATTCAAGAACTCTCAAGCTATGCCTTCCATTTTGGAAATGCGTTCTGTATGGGGACCTGCTACAGCTAGCTTAGAGCCAATCTGGAACGGTGAAGATGTTCAGAAGACTCTAGATAAAGCAGTAGCTGATATCAAAACAAGCATTCAAGAGCAAGCGGGTAAATAATGAATTAAAAACTTAAAGACAGGGCTGTCTCACTCGATGAGACAGCCCTAACTAAAATTTGTAAAGCTTGAGGTGATGAATACATGCGGCGCACAATAATCTCCCCAATTCTATCAGCAGTCGTCATGGGACTCGGTCAATTTATTAACCGCCAGTACCTTAAAGGTTTCTCAATGTTGCTATTATACATCTTAGGTCTCTATTATTCGATGACAAACCTAGGTCATGCATTATGGGGAGTAATTACCCTAGGGGAAAAGGCGCAACATTTGGAGAAGGTCGGCAGAATTAACAAAATGGTACACGGTGATCATTCCATATTTTTATTGGTTCAAGGGTTAATCGTTATTTTTTTAATTATTTTATTTGTTGTCGCTTATATTTTAAATATTCGTGATGCATACAGAACGGCAGTAGAAATTGAACAGGGCAATACACCGAACAATTTTGGACAGACGTTAAAAAAAATTGGTACCAAAAATTTTCCGCTGCTCATTATTACACCGCAGCTCATTTTTTTATTTTTCTTTACGATCCTTCCGCTCATATTTTCACTATTAATCGCTTTTACGGACTATTCTTCACCAAAGCATATTCCTCCAGCGAATCTGGTTGATTGGATCGGATTTAGTGCTTTTAAAGATCTGTTTACACTAAGCACTTGGGCACATACATTTTACGGTGTGTTTGCTTGGACGGTAGCATGGGCCGTTTTATCTACATTAAGCTGCTTTTTCGGCGGTTTCCTGATCGCGGTATTGCTGCAGCAAAAAGGAATTATATTCAAAAAGTTTTTCAGAACGGTCTATATGCTTCCATTTGCTATTCCTGGATTTGTATCCTTGCTTATCATGCGGAACCTTTTCAATACACAGTTTGGTCCGCTTACTCAGTACCTTAATTTTTTTGGAATTCAAGGTCCGCCTTGGTTATCTGATCCAACTTGGGCAAAGGGTACGATTTTGCTAGTCAATTTCTGGCTTGGTTTCCCAATTTCGATGTTAATGATTACAGGTATTTTAACGACGATTCCAAGAGATTTGTATGAAGCAGCAGAGGTCGATGGAGCGTCAGGATTTCAAAAATTCCGTATGATTACGTTTCCTGCGGTTATGTTTGCCTTAACACCTATTGTTATTGGACAATTTGCCGGCAATTTCAATAACTTTAATGTCATTTATTTGATGACGAATGGTAATCCGGTGAACAGCGATTATCAATTCGCGGGACATACAGATATTTTGATTACATGGTTATATAACCTGTCTATTAATAACGGTAAATATAACTTCGCTTCTGTCATCGGGATTATGATTTTCATTATTCTAGCCTCATTCTCGATTTACAACTTCCGCAGAACCCGGTTCTACCGAGAGGAGGAGACGTATCAATGAGCAGCAGTGGGAAAGCTAAACGTTTATTGTGGTTAACAATTAGCCACATTATTCTTATTCTAGTTGCCATATTTGCTTTATATCCAGCATTATGGGTTGTTTTATCTTCATTCCGTCCGGGAACTTCGCTGTACAGTGAAACAATTCTGCCTAGAATTTGGACGCTAGATCATTATAGAGAACTATTTACCAAATTCCCATTTGGGCAGTGGTACATCAATACATTAAAAATTGCGATCATCTCTACGGTGTTTAGTACGCTCTTCGTGCTATTGTCAGGATATGCATTTTCTCGGTTCCGTTTTAGAGGACGCAAAGGGATCATGACGGGATTGTTCGTCATCGGCATGTTTCCATCTTTTATGAGTATGATTGCCGTATACATTTTGCTATTAAATATGAATTTGCTGAATACGCATTCCGCCTTGATTATGGTTTATTCGGCAGGTGCGATTATGGGATATTTACTAGTCAAAGGTTATTTCGATACGATTCCAAAAAGCTTAGAAGAATCAGCGAGATTAGATGGAGCCGGAAACTTCAGAGTGTTCTTTTCCATCTTCCTGCCGCTTTCGCGGCCAATCATCGTGTTCTTGTCTGTTACTTCCTTCGCAGGAGCGTTCAACGATTTTATCTTTGCACAAATGGTACTAAGAACGCAGGAAAAACAAACGCTCGCAGTTGGACTTTATAATATGGTAAATGCAGCATTCGCAACGCAATTTACGATCTTTGCCGCAGGTTGTGTGCTCGTTGCTTTGCCGATTACGATCTTGTTTATGTTTATGCAGCGGTTCCTAGTTGAAGGCTTAACTGCAGGAGCTGAGAAGGGATGAGCAGAACTGCATCTAAGTTTCCGTCAACCGTATCATGGATTATTATTATTAGTATGTTGGTATTCGTGCTTAGCGGTTGTGAAGCGAAGACTGAAGCAGGAAAGACTGCTGAAAGCACGAAGCAATCCACTGCTGAGCAGAGCACAACGACGACAGCTGTGGGCGAAGCAGGGGTGGCAAAGCCCGCTGCGAACTTAACTACTGCCCCGATGGGCAAGAGCAGCGGCGTCTTTTATGAAATATTCGTTCGGTCTTTTTATGATTCAGACGGTAACGGAATTGGGGATTTTAATGGTATAACGCAAAAGCTAGATTATCTAGCGGGTCTTGGTATTCAGGGAATTTGGTTAATGCCAATCAATCCTTCGCCTTCCTATCATGGATATGATGTCACGGATTATTATGGTGTGAACCCCGATTATGGAACGATGGACGACTTCACACACTTGCTGGATGAAGCCCACAAACGGGGGATTAAGGTCATTATGGACCTCGTTGTGAATCATTCCAGCAACAAGCATCCATGGTTCGTAGAATCGGCTAAGAGTAAAGATAATCCGAAGCGAGATTGGTACATATGGGCGGAAGATAAAGGAATGAGTACTTCTACGCTAGGTGCTTGGGGTCAGCAGCCTTGGCAGAAATCCGGGAAAGATCATTATCTAGGTATCTTCTGGGAAGGAATGCCTGATATGAACTTTGATAATCCGGAAGTGCGAGCAGAATTTAAGAAAATCGGACAGTATTGGCTGAAGATGGGCGTCGATGGTTTCAGGCTCGATGCAGCTAAGCACGTATATGAAGATTTTCAATCTTCTGTCGGTAATCCCGAAGTCGCGAAGAAAAACCAAGAGTGGTGGCAGGAATTCCGGAAAGGTCTCGATCAAGTGAATAAGAATGCATATATGGTCGGGGAAGTATGGGATTCTGCAGCTGTGATCGGTCCTTATTTGAATCAAGCGTTTAATTCGGCATTTGATTTTGATATCGCTGGCAAAATCGTTTCCGCTGCTCGTACGGAGCAGGGGACAGATCTCGGATTTACACTGTCACGTGTTTACGATTTTTACAGCAAACAGTCTGGCGGACAGTTCGTTGATGCGCCGTTCCTGACGAATCACGATCAGAACCGTGTCATGACGGAGCTTAGAGGAAATGTAGACCATGCCAAAATGGCAGCATCGATTTTACTTACGTTACCTGGCAATCCATTCATCTATTACGGAGAAGAGATCGGGATGAAGGGTGCTAAACCGGACGAAAGAATAAGAGAACCGATGCTATGGTCTGATGATTCGAAGGCAGTCGGGCAAACGACTTGGGAACTGGCACTGAATCGTGAAGGTGTAATCCCAGTTGATAAGCAGCTAAGCGATTCGAACTCTTTGCTTAATCACTACAAGGAGTTAATCAGCTGGCGCAAGCAAGACGATGTATTACAAGATGGCGGAATTTTGTCTTACAAAGTTACGAATCCAAGTGTAATGGCATATGTCCGTATATTAAATGATAAGCGAATGCTGGTCGTTCATAATTTGTCAGTGAAGAGTCAGTCGATCGAACTGCAAAGTGACACATTCGGAGTATTCGAACATATCGTGCATGCAACGAGCACAGATTCCAAATTGGAGAATGGCAAGCTCGAGTTAGCACCATACAGCACAACCATTCTACAATAAGTAGAAGAGAAACTAGTGAGTCTATGAGGCTCACTAGTTTTTTGTTTCTATACAGTGCAAACGTTTGTACGGAAGTCGCCAGCTTACATAGAAAGATCACAAATTGGAATTGATAGCCCATACAAAATGATAGAAATATAGAGATATTGTTCAAAATAAGAAGATATAAACAGAAATTAGGACAAAAATAGACATTATTCGCCAAAAATAACATGTGCAAACGTTTTTACAATGGTAGAAGGGTAGTGTATTATGAACTTGAACATTGAAGCGTTTACAACTAAGGATGATTTTTTATTTGAATTAGTCATCATAAAACATTTTCTGAAATAGGCTAAAAGCTCTTGGGAAAACGTTTGCGCAAAATATTGTGAAATGCTTCATGTGAAAAAGTCAAGAGAGGGGTTAGCTTTATGAAATTCAATAAAATTGCGGTTCTTCTTGCTGTGTTTTCTTTAGTTTTTGCCCTCACGGCATGCGGTTCCTCAAAAACAGCTGAAACACCAGCGGCAACAGAAACAAAAACGGCTCAATCAACTGATGCAGCAACAACAACTACAGATGATGCTATTAAGCCTGAGGAAGGCGCTAAACTTACGGTATGGGAAAGTAAAGAAGAAAGAGCATATACAGACCAAATCGCTCAAGAATTTACAGCTAAATACGGCGTACCTGTAACAGTTGAAGAAGTTTCTCCGACTGACCAAGTAGGTAAACTGACTCAAGACGGTCCTTCCGGATTGGCGGCAGACGTTGTCATTTTCCCGCATGATAACTTGGGTAAAGCAGTGAGCGCAAATCTTATCCTTCCAAATGACATTTTCGAAAAAGAAACGAAAGAGCAAAACACAGAAGCATCCATTACTGGTGCTTCCTATGGCGGAACTCTTTATGGATATCCTCGTTCCGCTGAGACTTATGCTCTCTACTATAATAAAGATCTTGTAAAAGAAGCTCCAACTTCTTTCGAACAAGTGATTGAAATCAGTAAAAAACTTACTGACAAATCCAAAAACAAATACGGTTTGATGTGGGAAGCTGGTAACTTCTACTTCACATATCCGTTCTTCGCTTCCACAGGCGGATACGTATTTGGTAAAAACGGTACTGACAAATCTGACATCGGTTTGAACAATGCTGGCGCTCTTGAAGGTATGAAAGTATACCAAAGCCTAAGGGAAATCCTTCCTGTTAAAACTGGCGACATCACTCCAGACATTAAGAGAGGTCTCTTCACTTCTGGCGATGTAGCTATGGATATTAACGGTCCTTGGGAACTTGCAGGCTATAAACAAGCTCTTGGAGATAAACTTGGTATTGCTCCAATTCCTACAATTGGCGGCAAACCAGCAATTTCTTTCTCTGGTATTAAAGCATGGTACGTGAATGCTTACACACCATATCCTAACGCAGCTAAATTGTTTGCACACTTTGCAACTGACAAACATGGACAACTTGTTCTGAATGAGAAAGTTGGTTCTGTGCCAACAAACCTTGAAGCACAAAAAGATCCACAAGTTGCTAATGATCCATATGTATCTGCATTCGCTGAGCAATCCAAAAACTCTCAACCAATGCCATCCATTCCTGAAATGGGTAACGTATGGGCGCCTGTAGGTGCTGCATTGTCCGAAATTTGGGATAGCGGAAAAGATCCAAAAGCCGCTTTGGATAACGCTGTAAAACAAATTCAAGACTTGAACAACGGAGCTACTGCGAAATAATATTTGAAATGCTCATAAAATCAGGCTCACCCGTCATCTATGGCGGGTGATTCCTCGATTTTTAGGAGAGGGGAAGGACTAGAGATGAAACATCGTACTGTAGCGGCATGGTTATCAGCTATTTTTGCAGGTCTAGGTCAGCTTTATAATCGCCAGTTTATTAAAGGTATTTTATTTATTGCTGTTGAGATTTTGGCACTCTTCTATTTTATTAACAATTTAGGCACAGCCATTTGGGGTACAGTTACATTAGGTGAATCGGGAAGCCATTTTGAGAAAGTAAATGGTATTGCTAGGTTGGTTCCAGGGGATCATTCGATTAATTTACTGATTCAAGGCTTGATTACGATTATTTTGTTTATCATTTTTGTGATTTATTACGTGATGAACATTAAGGATGCTTATCAAATTGGAAAACAAAGGGAGCTTGGAGTTGCGGCGAACAATTTCAAGGGCACCCTTCAGTATATTTTAGAACAGAAGTTTGCAGTTGCATTTCTGACCATACCTGGAATCGGTATTTTGTTTTTTACCATTATGCCGATTATCTTTATGATCCTGCTGTCATTTACGAACTACTCCGCCCCAGATCATTTGCCGCCAGCGAAGCTTGTTGACTGGGTTGGCTTTGACACATTTAAAAATTTGCTCACGTTGAAATCATGGAGTCACACCTTCTGGGGTGTACTCGTATGGACGATCATTTGGGCCGTGTTGTCTACAGTAACGACTTATTTTGGCGGTATGTTCGTAGCGCTGCTCATTCAACAGAAAGTGGTTAAGCTTAAAGGACTGTGGAGAACAATTCTTATTATTCCTTATGCAATTCCGCAGCTTATTTCCTTGCTCGTCATGCGCAACATGTTCAACGGACAATTTGGTCCAATTAACCAGTACTTAGCTTATTTCGGGCTTGGAGGGCTTCCTTGGCTGACAGATCCTTTCTGGGCGAAGGTTACGGTTATCGTTGTTAATATGTGGGTGGGTATTCCTGTATCCATGCTGCTTATTATGGGCGTATTAACAACCATCTCTAAAGACTTATACGAAGCTGCTGATATCGACGGTGCGACGAACTATCAGAAATTTAGAATTATTACGCTTCCTATGATTTTGTTCTCGACTGCACCGATCTTGATTACACAATTTGCGGGTAACATTAATAACTTTAATGCGATCTTCTTGCTTACAAATGGCAACCCAGTCGTTGGGGATTATCAATATGCAGGGGCTACAGACTTATTAGTTACTTGGCTCTATAAACTTACGCTTGATCAAAACCGATATAATATGGCATCAGCTGTTGGTATCATCATCTTCTTGATCATCGCGTCGTTCTCCATTTATAACTATCGTAGAACACGGTCATTTAAAGAGGAGGATATGATCCAATGAGCGCACGTAAACTTGGAAACTTCGTCCGGGCTGCCGGCAGTTATTTGTTGCTAATTATTATTTCCATATGCTGTCTGTATCCGGCATTGTGGGTTGTGCTTGCCTCCTTCAGACCGGGCAAATCACTGTACAGTAAGACACTCATTCCAGAAGTATTTACACTGGATCATTACCGGGAATTATTTACTTCGAAGAGTATCTTGTTCGGACAATGGTATATGAATACACTTAAAATTTCCGTTTTGTCCACGATTATCGGTACCATTCTCGTCTTATTAACGAGCTATGCAGTGTCAAGATTCCGGTTTAGAGGACGGAAAACGGCATTGTCGACCATTTTGGTTCTAGGAATGTTCCCTGGATTCATGAGTATGATCGCAGTATACATTTTGCTTAAAGAAATGCATCTGCTCGACACGCATCTGGCACTTATCATTGTATATGCAGCAGGTGCACCGCTTGGCGGAACATTTATTATGAAGGGCTACTTGGATACCATTCCACGCAGTTTGGATGAAGCGGCTAAAATTGACGGGGCAAGTAATTTGATGATCTTCTCTCGAATTATTTTGCCGCTGTCGAGACCGATGCTCACTTATATCGCATTGACACAGTTTGTCGGTCCGTGGGTTGACTTTATTTTCGCGAAACTCGTTCTTCGTACTAAACCGAACTGGACAGTTGCCGTTGGTCTGTACGACATGGTCAGCTCGAATCAGAACAGCAACTTTACAGTGTTTGCTGCAGCGGCAGTACTGATTGCATTACCGATCGGCATTCTGTTCATGTTCTTGCAACGTATGTTGGTTGACGGCATGACTGCAGGGGCTAGCAAGGGATAATTTGATAACATACTTGAAGCACATAATCTTTTTTTGCAACAAGGTGCAGCTCGCAATAAGTTTTAGGGCTGTGCCTTGTTTACATAATATTTACATAATATTTACATAATGCTATGCAATACTATTTCTAAGTATAGTAGGAGGATACTATGAAATCACCTCGTTTTCAGTTTAGGAAGATCGGTCAACTTTTACGCCGCATTTCAATGAAACCGCTTTTACAGAAATTAGGAGGTCTGCGATTTAATTCAGTAAAAGGTATGCAAATCAATTCCGTAGGAATGAAATTGTTTATCATTTTCTTCTGTACAGTGGTACTTCTATCATCTCTACTAGGTCTAATCTCGTATAACAACTCGAAAAATATCATCATGGACCAAGTGTCTACAGCAGCTTCACAAAGCATTGTACAAGCAGCGGACAAACTTGATTTCTTATTCAAAGAGTATGAGAACTCATCTCGTCAAATTGCCGTCGATCAATCGATTAAAGCGGATCTGGAATTAGTTAACAAGCCAGATGTGGGCATTGTAGAGAAGACAAAAGCAGAAGAAGAATTGCGTAGAAAGCTCGACGCAATTGCTGGTTCTGATAAAAGATTGATGGGGATTCGGCTATTGTCCAAAGATATCGTAGCCACGAAATCATATGTGTCAACAGGGAACTCTTCCATCATATCGAACGAGAAGTCTCAAGCTAAAGTAAAGAAAATTATTGATGCAAAAGGTCAAATTGTATGGTTGCCAACTGAAAAGAAAGGTTTCTTCGGTACAGCGACTGAACCTACGGTGACGATGGGCAGACTGCTTAGAAACTTGCAAAATCCAAATGCGGAATACGTATTGCTATATGAAATAAAAGAGAAGTCATTAAGCGACTTGCTTTCCAATCTCCAAATCGGTGAGGGCGGCGATATTCGCATCTTGAATAACGATAATACCGTTGTATATTCAAATAATGCTGACCTGCTTGAGAAACCATCATTCATTATAGCGGGTGGCAAAGATTCAACCTTTACGACGATGAAAAATGAACAGGGTGTGGATCAGCTTGTTGTTTATAAACAGCTCCCTTCAACTGGCTGGGATATGATAGGCTTCGCGCCTGTCAGCAGTTTTGTGAAAGCGACAAATAAACTATTGTATGTAACTTTAGTCATTGTAGTCGTCGCTGCACTGCTTGCTGTACTAATCGGATACTACATTGTACGCATTGTCGGCCGTCCTCTAGTGAAGCTCGCCAAGCTGATGGAAGAAGGGGAACGGGGCAACTTAAAAGTCCGTACTCATTTTAAAGGCAAGGATGAAATTGGGCGTTTAGGTGTTAGCTTCAATCGGATGATGCAGCAAATTGCTAAACTTGTTGATCAGACGAACGTGTCTGCCAAGGAAGTATTGGCTACAGCTCAGCAGCTGTCGGAAGTATCCAAGAGCACAGCAATTACAGCAGGAGAAGTTGCTTCTGCTACGCAAGAAATTGCACAAGGAGCTGCTAGCATGGCTGTAGAGGCCGAGAAGGGCAACATGCTGACAGAGAATATTGGTGTTAAAATGAACACGGTCGTGGAGTCCAATAAATCGATGGAACTTGCGGCAGACCGCGTTCAGCAAGTAAGTAAACAAGGTGAAGAGTATATGCACGAGCTCGTGCAGAAGACCAATAAGACAGCTCAGATGAACCAAGTTGTCGTTGAAAACTCTGACCAATTAAAACAAAGTACTTCTTCGATTCGTAAAATTTTGCAAGTCATGGTCGACATGACGCAACAAATTAATATTTTGTCTGTAAATGCGACCATTGAAGCGGCGAGAGCCGGCGTGGCAGGCAAAGGCTTTATGGTTATTGCAGATCGAATTCGTGAATTGGCAGATCAGTCTAAACAGTCGATCGAGATGGTGTCAGGCATTACCGACGAAATTCAAAAAGGAATTGAAGCGACGACTGTAGCGTTAAGACAAGCTGCTCCTTTATTTACCGAACAAATGGAGTCTGTGCACGAGGCATCAGGCATTTTTGAAAATGTTAGAGGCCAAATGGAAGACTTCCTAGAACAAATTAATAACTCAACAGCCTCTGTTAATGAATTGATCGAGTCTCAGCAAGTTCTGACAGAAACGATCTCTTCCGTGAGCGCTGTTGTAGAGCAAACAACCGCATCCACTGAAGAAGTAGCTTCCATGTCTTCAGAACAATATCTAGTCAGCGAGAAGCTGGTTTCACTCTCGAACAAGCTGCAAGAGCTGTCGGATACGCTCAAGAAATCGCTCGTTATGTTTGAGACCTAATGAATTGGATTGAACAAAAAGAACCTAGCGATAGAGAATCGTTAGGTTCTTTTGCTTACTGCAGTCTCAAACAATTTTCCGATGGAAATAGGTTTATTAATCTGCAGCCAAATATAGAATCCACCAAGCGGTATGTCCCGACTATTATACAATTTGGTTGGTTTTGAAACCATCCAAATGGATGGAGCAGTTATCCCCTGATTCCGTTACAATAAGGACTGGTGAAAGAAAAGTGTTGGAGGTAAAGCATGCTTGAGTCATTTTTACATGGATTTATTTTAGCATTCGGATTAATATTGCCGCTTGGCGTGCAAAATGTATTTGTGCTGAATCAGGGGATTAGCCAGCCTTCATTATGGAGAGCCCTTCCTGTCGTCATTGCAGCGGCGCTCTGCGACACGATCCTCATTCTCGTCGCTGTGCTTGGTGTAGCAGGCGTCGTGATGATGTTTACTTGGATCCAGACGGTACTCTATGCGGCAGGAATGGTGTTTCTTATCTATATGGGCTGGGTGATATGGAAAAGCGACAGCCCAGCGTCATTCGCAAATACAGATTCGCAGGAACGGATATCAACTAGAAAACAAGTTACATTCGCTTTGTCTGTATCGCTTCTTAATCCACACGCTATTCTCGATACGATCGGTGTCATCGGGACAAGCTCTCTGAATTACAGCGGCAGTGAGAAAGCCTCCTTTACAGCGGCAACGATATTGGTGTCTTGGATTTGGTTCTTCACGCTTGCTGTCAGCGGAACAATGATTAGAAGATTAGATCACACTGGTAAAGCGATGTCGCATCTCAATAAGGTTTCAGCTATTATTATTTGGAGTATAGTATTATATATGGGCTTCAAATGGATCTACTAGGAGGTAAAGAACATGAATGATACGATATCACTGCTCATGAAACATCGGTCTGTTCGTAAATTTACAAATGAGCCGGTCACTGAGGAACAATTAGAAACGATTGTTGCAGCGGGTCAGATGGCTTCAAGCTCCAGTCACGTTCAGGCTTACAGCGTTATTGCAGTAACAGATGACAAGCTCAAAAAAGAGCTGTCTGAATTGTGCGGCAATCAGGCATATATAGCCGAATGTCCAACGTTTCTTGTCTGGTGCGCTGATTTATATCGTCTTAAAACCATTACAGAAGAGCATTATCCTGACAAAAAAGCGTTTGTAGATACAACCGAAAGCTTCATTATCGCGACCGTTGATACAGCGCTTGCCGCGCAGAATGCTGCCGTCGCAGCGGAATCGCTCGGACTTGGCATTGTTTATATTGGGGGAATTCGCAACCGTATAGAAGAGGTAACTCGTCTGCTCGAGCTTCCGAAGCATGTGTACCCTGTGTTTGGAATGTGTGTAGGTCATCCCGATCAGCAGACGATGCTTCGTCCGCGCTTGCCGCAGAAAGCCGTGCTGCACCGTAACAAATATTCTACGGATGCTGTAAATGAAGTGAGCAATTATGATGTTACAATGAGTCGTTACTTAAGCGAACGAACTGGTGGCAAGAACGATACGCCTTGGTCGAAGCTGATGGCTGATAAATTGACGCAGCCTGCGCGCATACATATGCGTGACTATTTGAAGGAACAAGGCTTTGAATTGAAATGAAAAGGACAAGCATCTCACGTAAAAGTGAGATGCTTGTTTTATTTTAGGTAAAAATTCATTGTATTATTGTACATTTGCTTGCGTCCTGCATGCAGCTGCAGACCATGCAGCTCGCACCAAGCCTGAACCACTTCAGCTGTCATTGCAGGATGTGTCATCTTGCCCTGAAACGGTCCCTCGAATGGCCAAGGCCCATCCGTCTCTGCCATCACTTGCGAGATCGGGTACACTTTCGCTAATTGCTGAATTTCAGGATCATACACAATATCCGGTGTAAATGAGACGAAATATCCTCGTTCAGCCATTCGCTGTACGGTATGCTCTGCCCCTTTGAACCAGTGAAAGTGAGCCTTGGTTACGCCATATTGCTCGAGCAAATCACAGGCAATATCGGCATCTTCATATACCGCATGAAGTACAATCGGTTTATCATGCTGTTTAGCAAAGGCAACGAATCGCTCTAATAGCTCGATATAAGGAGCCAGAGTGAAGGATTCACCGGACTGCTCTGCTTCGGTTCTGTTGTAATAGGGCAGCCCGACTTCCCCAACGGCAATCATGTCACCCACATAACGTTCCATCCATGTAAACAGCTCATCGATCTCTTGTTTGCTTGGAAGAGGCTGCTCAGGATGAAATCCGAAGGCAGGCTTCACCAAGGCGGGATAAGCCTGAGCCAGCTTACGATTAACTTTGCTGGAAGCTAAATTCATAGACACAGCAATCACAGATTCAACGCGAGATGATTCTAATTCGTGTAATATAGCAAGACGCTGCTTCTCTTCATAGGAATCCAAATGAATATGCGCATCCATAAGCGGTGATAATTGCATGGCTGTCACCCTTTCCTCATAGATTCTGCATTTTCCGTTGTTCTTCGCGCATCCACTGAGATAATTCGAGCTTTAATGATAGAAACGCAGCATCCGTAGTTATGTCTTCACGGCGCGGACGAGCGAAAGGCACTTCAATTTTGTGCAGTACGGAGGCAGGCCTGCTGGAGAATACATAAATGGAATCAGACAAGAGCAAAGCTTCTTCTATATTATGAGTAATAAACAGTACCGAACGCTTTGTACTTTCCCAAATATCGAGCAGCCAGCGCTGCATATCGCTGCGTGTAAGGGCGTCGAGCGCACTAAAGGGTTCATCGAGACACATCAGCTCCTGACGGCTAAGGAGCGCTCTTAGAAAAGAAGCGCGCTGCTGCATGCCGCCGGATAACGTATGAGGATAAGCTTGCTCGAAGCCTGCAAGACCTACCTTCGGCAGCCAGAGCCGTGCTTCCTCCCTAGCCTCTTTAGTCCGTACCCCAGCCACCTCTAGCGCCAGGACAACATTCTGCTCTATGGTGCGCCAGGGGAGAAGAGCTGGTTGCTGCGGCATGTAACTGATGCGGCCTTTCTCGCCGGTAACCAGCTGACCGTTCATCCGTATTTCGCCGTGATCGGGCTTCTCGAGACCGCCAATAATATGAAACAGCGTGCTCTTGCCGCTTCCGGAAGGGCCGATAATCGAGACGAACTCTCCTTGCTTCACTCTGAGAGATACATCATTTAGAACAGGCAGAGATCGTTTGCGGCTTCCAGCGAACGACTTCGTAATATGATGAGCCTCTAGAGCTAATGCGGGCTCGCTATCCGCTGAAAATGAAAGGGCTGGAGCTACAGCGCTGTGATCTTGAGTTGTCATATGATCATAGATTGTCATCTTAAGGACCATCCCTTTCTATGTCCGGTTTGCTGCGGCTTCCAGCGTACGAGCCATTTTTCAAGTAAAGCAATACAGGAAACCATCAGCAGACTAAGCGCGACAATAATGAGAATAGCGACGAACATCCGGTCTGTACGGAAAGCCGATTTTTGCAGCACCATGTAGTAACCAATTCCTTTGTCCGCTCCAATCCATTCGGCGACAACGGCGCCCATTACGCTGTACGTCGCAGCAATTTTCAGGCCAGAGAATATAGACGGGAGAGCATGCGGAAGCTCCAGCTTCCAAAATATTTGACCTCTGCTTGCGCCAATCATCTGCATATAGTTCATCATCGTTCGATCTGTTCGCAGCAGTCCATCCATGGCAGCTACAGCCACAGGGAAGAAGCAGACAAGCGTAATGACGATGATTTTGGGCAGCAGTCCGAAGCCGAACCAGATCATAAGCAGCGGAGCTAAGGCGATGGTCGGAATGTTCTGGCTTAAGATCATGAGCGGATAAAGCGCTGATTTCAGCACAGGAATGACATGGAGCAAGCAGGCGACCAGAAGGCCGAATGCTGTGCCTATACCAAATCCAATAAGAGTTAGCTTGAGCGTAGCCATCGTATGATCCCGCAAGCTAGGTGCACCAGCTAACAGTTCGTGTCCAATATTTAATGGGCTTGGCAAAATCCACTTTTCAATGTGAAAGAAGGAAGTAGCGACCTGCCACAATAGTAAAAATAACAGGACCGCCGTTAAGGGCGGCCATATGTTTCTCCACCAAGAGTTCTTGCTCATTACCGATACTTCTCCGTTAGCCGGTCCATATTGATGCCATTTGGATTATGAGCAATTTTCACTTGCGAAATAATGCTTGGACTGCCCATTTGAATGACCGCATCGTTCATCTTTTTCACCAGATCGAGAAGCTCGTCAAGCTCCCCTTCTATAGTCGTCTCCAGCGGATTCACCTGATGCTTAAGACCCGATGCTTGAATCACTTCAATAGCCCGGTCGATGTATGGAATCGGATCTTCGCCGTTTGGGGTTTTCGGTATCATTTGTATACTAAGCAGTGTATTTGCCATATTGAGCTCATCCTCTCCAGATTCTAATTTATTTCCCAGCAGGGAGGTAGTCGTTCGTAAATGCTTTATCTACGTCGAGCGGTTTATCTAGGAGTTTGCGTTTATAGAGCCAGTCAGAGAAGTTCTGCCATACTTCCTTCTTCTGTTCACCCCATCTTGCAGCATCATCCTGGTACCTTGGGCTTAGCCATTTCTGGCTTGCTTTAACGAGCTCTGCATTGAGGTCTGGAACGGCCTTAATTAGGATATCTGCGGCTTTCTCAGGGTTCTGGATGGCATATTGATACCCTTTGGATGTCGCTCTCATGAACGCTTTTACCAATTCAGGGTCTTGAGCAATCACTTTCTCGCTTGTAACAAGAATAGGCGTATAGTAATCGAGCGCTTTATCGTAATCTTTCACATACAGCATGTTCAGTGGCTGATTTCGCTGCTCTGCTTCAATTCCCGTCCAAGCGTAGTAGATCCATGCAAAGTCAATGTCACGTTTTACAGCTGTAAAATAGTCCGCGTCACCCATGTTGATATATTTTACTTTGCTGTAGTCACCGCCATTTTCCTCCACAAGCGTCTTCAGCATTGCTTCTTCGACGGGGGAACCCCAGCCGCCGTATTTTTTGCCCTCGAAATCTTTCGGGGATTTAATGCCGCGGTCTGCTGGAGCAGCGAACCCAGAAGTATTATGCTGAATGATCGCAGCGATGGAGACAAGCGGTACACCTTGCGTACGTCCTTGGGTAACGCTCTCTTGATAACTGATACCGAACTGCGCTTCGCCAGATGCGACCATCGCGTCAGCCCCGCCTGAACCAGGCTGCACAATTTCTACGTTTAGTCCTTCTTCTTTGTAGTATCCTTGATCTTTGGCCACGTATAGACCTGTATGGTTTGTGTTTGGTGTCCAGTCGAGCACGACTTTCACATCCTTCAATGTCTTAGCTGCCTGTTTATTACTACCCGTTGCCTGGCTTGATGAGCTGTTGTTGTCTGCCTTTGGCGTACTGCTGCATCCAGTAACGATAACGAGCATGCAGACGATTAACATGATGAACCATTTCGCGTTTCTCATTTATAAATCTCTCCTTCTAAGATAATATCCCCACAGTCCGTATGTAGTTTGTAATAAACCGACCTATAATACAAAAAAAGCGCCCCAGATCGGGACGCATAGAGAGCGCAAGAATGAAATGATGAAAATCATTCCCATGCTTATTTCGTTCCTACGCTGGCATTACCCAGATCAGGTTAAAAGGGTCAGTATCTTAAGGGATACAATCTCAGCCGGCCAATTCCAGCACCCCTGAATATGAAGCTGTGGGTTTATCAAATGTATTATAGTCTTTATTTTCTTATGATGTCTATAACATTTTGATCTTGTTTATTTTTACATAATTTTTACAAAAATGTAATTCTTATATGATATAATTGAAGAATAATATGATCTAAGAGGTCATACTCATATTTTTGTGCCAAAAATATGTTATTAACGGGAGGGTTATTTTTGAAAAAGTTGAGCCAGATCACGTTCAAAAGACTGACATCCGCCTTCGTTGCAGCAGCGTTTGTAGTGGTAACAGCGATTCCTGCATCAGCGGCTGACAGCGGGACAACGGTGAAACTGCGAATTTTGGAAACGACCGACTTACACGTGAACATCGTCAACTATGACTACTATGCAGACAAAGAAACAGATCAGTATGGATTAGCCAAGACAGCCACCTTGATTAAGAAGGCGAGAGAGGAAGCGAAGAACAGTCTTCTCTTTGACAACGGTGACCTGATTCAAGGGAATCCGCTCGGAGACTATGTGGCCAAGGTAGATCCGCTTAAAGATGGGGAAATACACCCTGTGTATAAAGCGATGAATTTGCTAGATTATGACGCGGGCAATATCGGCAATCATGAGTTCAACTATGGTCTTGATTTTCTAAAGCAATCCCTCAAAGGCGCGAATTTCCCTTACGTCAATGCGAATGTGTACATAGATGACAAAGACCAAGATCCAAACAATGATAAAAACGCATTTAAACCATACATTATTCTCGATAAAACAGTAACCGATGAAAGCGGTAAGACGCACACACTTAAAGTGGGGGTGATCGGCTTTGTACCTCCGCAAATTTTGCAGTGGGATAAAGCGAATTTAGAAGGTAAAGTTATCGCTAAAGATATCGTCGCGACTGCGAAGAAATTCATTCCGCAAATGAAGAAGGAAGGGGCTGACATCATTGTTGCCGTTCCTCACTCGGGATTTGAAGATATTCCGCAGACGGATATGATGGAAAACTCCGTTCTCTACTTAACCAAAGTAGAAGGCATTGACGCTGTATTGTTCGGCCATGCGCACAAGGTGTTTCCTAGCGATGCGTTCAAAGGTAATACAGGCGTTGACCTTGAAGCGGGTACGATCAACGGAATTCCAGCCGTAGAACCTGGATTTTGGGGGGACCATCTCGGTGTTATCGATTTAGAGCTAACTCAAGTAGATGGTAAATGGAAAGTTGCTGGCTCCAAGACGGAAGCGCGTCCCATCTATGATACAGTCAATAAAAAATCATTGGTTGCAACAGACGAAGAAATTGTTAAAGCTGTCGAAACAGAGCATGAGCATACGCTTGACTACATTCGCGGACCGGTAGGTAAGACGACAGCGCCGATCAACAGCTTCTTCGCATTAGTTCAAGATGACCCATCCATTCAAATCGTAACGAACGCACAGAAATGGTATGTTAAGAAGCAATTGCAAGGAACGGAATATGAGAAGCTGCCTGTATTGTCAGCAGGAGCTCCGTTCAAAGCGGGTGGACGTTCGGGCGCCAGCTATTATACGAACATTCCAGCTGGAACGATTGCCATTAAAAATGTTGCCGATCTCTATGTATATCCAAATACCGTCCATGCCGTGTTGGTAACGGGTGCTGAAGTGAAGGAATGGCTCGAATGGTCCGCAGGCCAGTTCAATCAAATTCATACGGATCAGACTGGTGAACAGCAGCTGATCAACAATGATTTCCCTACGTATAATTTTGACGTCATCGACGGTGTATCTTACGAAATTGATGTCACTCAGCCTGCAAAATACGACGCTAAAGGCACCGTTATAAACCCGACTGCGAGCCGGATTAAAGATTTGAAATTTGATGGAAAACCCATCGATCCTAAACAAAAATTTGTCGTAGCAACGAACAACTATCGCGCTTCTTCATCGAAGCTTGCGAACCCAGATGGCAAACGGATCATTATGGCCGCTCCAGATGAGAACAGACAGGTCGTCATTGATTATATTCGCGAAAATAAAACGATTAACCCAACTGCAGATGGCAACTGGTCATTAGCTCCGATTAAAGGGGGCGTAAATGTAACGTTCGTCTCCTCACCGGATGCGAAAGATTTAGCTGCAAACAGCAAAGGGATTTCTTATGTGGGAGCAGGGGAAAATGGCTTTGCGAAGTACAGCTTGAATTTCGCAGAACTTGCACCAAGCAAGGATATTCCTAGCGATCAACCTGTCACTCCAGCTCCTTCAGGTAATGCTGCGGATGAAGGAAAGCCAGCGACAGACATAGAAAAACCAGCTCCTGCTACTTCAACTGCACCTGCGAAGGCGACTTCACCAAGCGCTGACGCTTCTAAGGAGATTGTGTACACCGTGAAGAAGGGAGACACTTTATCTCATATTGGATTAAAATATAGAGTGTCATGGCGGAAGCTGGCCGAAGTTAACCATCTTTCGAATCCAGATTTCATAACCATCGGACAGAAGATTGTTATTCCGGCGGCGCAATAATACAATCTAACAATTTAATAATCTAGAACGTTAAAAGGGAGCTGAGAAAATTCAGCTCCCTTTTATTTTATTCGACTCAAAAGAAGAATTATTTCCCCGGTAATAGGGGAGAGGTGTCGAATAAACCGTATTCGTGTTATAATATTTACCAGTGGCAAAAATTATGTATGAGGGTCATGTCTGGCCAAGAAACTCATCATAGCTCAAGATAGAGGAGGATGTGTATTGAACTTCAGCGGTTGCAAACCGATCGAAGACCAAGGCATAGTAAAGTTACAGCCCGTTTCCACTTTACTTATTGATGCACTAAATGAACATGGCCTCTCCTATATCATTCAAGATGATTGTGTCATTCACTATAGCGATTCGAATGAAATGATGTGCTTATTGCAGAAGCTTAACAGTTTGCCAGCAGAGCTGCAGCAATCTATTCAGATATACATTGTCGGACAACGCTCTGAAGTTAACGGTCCTGAGTGGATTCCTCTTAAACAGTTAAATCGCAGATTAAATGACCATCATATTATGGATATTATTAAGGAAGAACAGTTTACAAGCTATATGCAGCCTATTGTAGATAGCTCAGAACAGATTGTTGCTTTTGAGTTTCTGCTGCGTCCTGCGCAGGACGGGGTTTCTTTTCACCCTTATGAATTGTTCGAAGTGGCTCGTGAAGCGGGATTGCAGTCATTCCTCGATCGGGCGGCGCATATTTCGGCGATTGAGACGAGCAGTCTTTGGGTACCTCAAGGCATTAAACGATTCGTTAATTTTTTGCCATCATCTATATATAACCCAGAATATTGCTTAAGCTATACGTTCCACACGATTGAGCGGCTCAAATTAGATCCTCGTGACTTTGTGTTTGAAGTGGTAGAGACGGAGCAAATCGATATTCAGCAGCTGCAATATATTTTTGATCTGTACAGGGATAATGGGATAGCTGTCGCTCTTGATGACGTAGGCGCCGGATATTCGACGCTGGAAGAGATGGTATTGCTAAGGCCTGATTATGTCAAAATTGACCGGGGATTAATTAGTGAATGCGATAAAGATCCTATCAAACAGCGTGAAATCACTAAAATTGTCGAGCTTGCAAATGACTTCGGAGGTGAAGTGCTTGCAGAAGGAATTGAGCGCAGGGAAGAGTTTGAGTTTTGCGTGGAGAGCGGCATCCAATTAGCGCAAGGATACTTGTTCGGTAAACCGTCAGCAAGACCGCCCAAAGGTGTCTTTGCCAAATAAAATGAATACTTTGATACATAAAACATTTACTTACTTAATTAAAATATATGATTACATATGCAAACAACCCCGCAGCCTTGAAAGCTGCGGGGTTGTTTCTGTATCCATGACGTATTAAATGTTTACGGTAATATTGCTAAGTCCGTTCACTGTATAGGCATTGCCGTATACATTTACAGCCGCTGGCGTTTCCGTTTCATTCGTGATCGTTACAACTTTCTCAGTAACATTGACATTCAAGCGGGAACCGCGGAACATCACTTTGAAGGAGAACGATTTCCAGTGTCCCGGGTTAAATGGATTCAGATGAAGAACGCCGTCTTTCACTTTCAAGCCGCCGAATCCTTGAACAACAGACATCCACGTTCCTGCCATACTTGTAATGTGCAGACCGTCTTCTGTGTCATTGTTATAGTTGTCGAGGTCAAGTCTGGCTGTACGCAAGTACATTTCGTACGCTTTCTCCTGGTATCCAAGCTCACAAGCAAGGATTGAATGAACGCAAGGAGATAGGGAAGACTCATGCACCGTAAATGGCTCATAGAAATCAAAGTTGCGTTTCTTCGTATCCAAATCATAACGATCGCCTAAGAAATATAACCCTTGGAGAACGTCAGCTTGTTTGATGTAGACGGAGCGAAGGATACGGTCCCAGGACCAGTTTTGGTTCAGCGGCAGATGCTTCGGATCAAGATCTTTCACTGGAAGGAGCTCTTTATCTAAGAAGCCGTCCTGCTGCAAGAAGATACCGCGCTCTTCGTCCACTGGATAGTACATTTTCGCGATGATTTCTTTCCATTTCGCTGTTTCAGTCTCTTGCAATTGTAATTTATCTACGAGTTCGCTGTAGCTAGCAGGTTCGTTTTGTTTCAAGTAGTCAAGCACTTCAAGTGTATATTCCATCGTCCAAGCTGCGATACGGTTCGTGTACCAGTTGTTGTTCACGTTGTTCTCATATTCGTTAGGGCCAGTTACGCCGAGCATAACGTACTGATCTTTAGCTGGAACATAGTGTACGCGTTCTTCCCAGAAACGAGAAATTTCCGCCAGCACTTCAAGTCCATATTGTCCGAGATAGGATTTGTCGCCAGTGTAATTTACATAGTTGTAGATCGCGTAAGCAATCGCACCGTTACGGTGAATTTCTTCGAACGTAATTTCCCATTCGTTATGACACTCTTCACCGTTCATCGTTACCATTGGATAGAGTGCGCCTTTCGTAAAGCCAAGTTTACGTGCGTTTTCTTTCGCTTTCTCCAAATGTTTGTAACGATAGATGAGCAGGTTGCGGGCAATGCTGGAATCAGCCGTGCTGAGATAGAATGGGAGGCAGTAAGCTTCCGTATCCCAGTATGTGCTGCCGCCGTATTTCTCGCCTGTGAAGCCTTTAGGTCCGATGTTAAGACGGTCGTCTTCACCGCTGTATGTTTGATTCAATTGGAAAATGTTAAAACGAATCGCTTGCTGCGCAGCCACATCGCCTTCAATGACAATGTCGCTTTCTTTCCATTTATTAGCCCATCCTTGCGCTTGTTCGGCTTTCAATTGGTCGAAGCCTTTAGCAACTGCTTTCGCAAGAGCTTCACGTCCAGCATCAAGCAGTTCGCCTAAACCGTAATCACGGGAAGTGACATTCGCTACATATTTGAAAATAACGACTTGTTCGCCTTTGCCAGCCTGAACTTTCACTTGGTTTGCGACATATTTCTCTTGTTCTATCGTTTGCGGATCGAGAGTAAGTTTTTGACCATTTTTTACAATGTCATATTGCATCACAGAAGTCACATGGAAGTCGAGCTTCTTCGTTTTGACCGTCAATGCAGCGGTGCCTTTACCAGCTTCCTTGTACACTTCGAGCCAGAACTTCTCGTCATAGTTAGAGTCTTTGTTCTTCACGTCGCCATCAAGGTATGGAGTAATCGTAAGGTCTGCGTCAAAGTTAACAGGTGTTACCGCGTAACGAATTGCACCGATCTCATGCTGCATGATACTTACAAATCGCACAGCTTCGACCTTCACTTCTTTACCGTCTTCAAGGACGGCTGTAAAGCTGCGGGACAGGTAACCTTCCTTCATGTTCAGCTCGCGTACGAAATCTTTCACAGTAAGTTTAGCCAAATCGAGAGGTGTACCGTTGATTTCGATGTCAATACCGATCCAGTTCGTACTGTTCAGCACTTTCGCGAAATATTCCGGATAACCGTTCTTCCACCAACCTACGCGTGTTTTATCTGGGTAATAGACACCAGCCATGTAGCTGCCTTGCAGAGAAGAACCGCTGTATTGTTCTTCAAAGTTAGCGCGCTGTCCCATATAACCGTTGCCGATACTAAAAATACTTTCGGAGTTTTCATGCAAATGCGGATCAAAGCCTTCTTCAATAATTGACCATTCATTCAGCTTCAAATATTGTTTCACTGTGATTTGCCCCTTTACGATAAAAGTTATCGATAATATTACCTAACTCCTATTAAGCAGGAAGAGTTAACTCAGTAAGACGTGCAACAGACATTTCTTGCAGGGAAGAGACGACGAAATTAGCTTTGCTTAACGTTTCTGGCGACCCAACGCCAATGCTGTACATATGCGCGCGAGTCGCGGCTTCAATGCCGGCTTCCGCGTCTTCAAATACAACGCATTCGGAAGGATGGGCGTTAAGTGCCTGTGCGCCTAGCAGGAACACTTCAGGATCTGGCTTTGCGCTTTGCGTTTTCGTGCCATCGATGATGGCATCGAAATAAGGAACAAGGCCTGTATTGTTTAATATAATCATTGCATTTTTACTAGCAGAACCAAGAGCGACCTTAATGCCGCTTTCTTTGAGCTCTTTCAAGAAATGAAGGCTACCTGGAAGAATTTCAGATGCGTCCATTTTGGATATGTACTCTACATACCAAGTGTTCTTTTTCTCGGCGAGCGCCTCTTTCGTTTTGTCATCAAAGGATAAATTGCCGATTTCAAGAAGAATATCGAGCGAGGCCATGCGGCTGACTCCTTTTAATCTTTCATTGTCCTTCTCGTTAAAATCAAACCCAAGTTCAGAAGCGAGACGCTTCCAGGCAATATAGTGGTATTTCGCGGTGTCTACTAACACACCATCCAAGTCAAATAAGCAAGCTTTAATCGGGCTCATTTACTACCATTCCTCCTGTGTGCAAACGTTTGAACATCTGGTAAAAAATAATTGAAGCGATAGGCTTCAATTATTTTATTCGTTACATCGTTGTCCACATTCTTATTTTAACGAGTATTATTTAACGAGAACATGGACGACTCACGTATAATCAAGCGATGCGGAATAATGTGTCTTTTTAGAAATTGCTTGTCGCCGTCACTTTGAATGAGCTGAATAAGCGCTTGAGAAGCGGTGTATCCCAATTGGTAAATCCCAATATCCACGCTAGTGAGCGGTGGTGTGTACAGCTCAGCTAAGGTAATATTGTTAAAGCTGACGACGCTTAAATCCTCAGGTACTTTAAAACCAAGCTCATGCAGACCGCGAAGCACGCCGAATGAGACGACATCGTCTAGTACGACAAGTGCTGTTGGTCGTTCTGGCAAGTTCATAAAGAAAGACATGGCGCGATAGCCGCTTTCTTGCAGAAACTCACCTTCAACAATCCATTCCGGGCGCATCTCAAGATTCGAATCTTGCAGCGCTTTACGATATCCTAACAAACGATCTTGCGATACGATCAAATTCTGAGGACCGCTTACGAATCCTATTCTTTGGTGTCCTAATGAAATTAGATGTTTGGTAGCTTCATATGCTGCCTGAACATTATCGTTATCTACAGATAGAATGCCGGAATATTCGTCACTGCGGCCTACTAAGACGAACGGAAATTGATTTGTTTGCAAAAATTCAACGACCGGATCATTATGGCGCGAATACAGCAAAATAGCACCGTCAACACGTCTGCCATGCAGGAGACGAGAGACCGCTTCAACTTCTTCCTTCTCATTCGCACCAGAGCTCAGGACGACGTCATAACCAGAACGATTGGCCTGAGTTACAATACCTCGGATCAGTTCCATAAAGAATAAGTTGTTGAACAGTTCTTCGGCAGGCTTCGGAAGAATGACACATATGCTATTCGTCGTTTTTGACACTAGGCTCTTCGCCATAATATTAGGATGATACCCTAGCTCTTCCATAATGTCTCTGACTTTTTTGGACGTTTCGCGGCTAATTCTAGGATGGTTAGACAGCACCCGGGACACAGTGGAAGGGGATACGCCCGCTTTTTTGGCTACATCTTTTATTGTTACAGACATTCAAACCCTCCTTGTGAAACCGTTTGCTCTCCAGATGAAGAAAGAACTCAGAATTCACATTAGATATCTTAATCCAAACCTTTTTTCTTGTAAATATGAAAAGGTGTCTCCCTTTACGAGCATATAAGGAAGCAAAAGTAACCGCTATCAAACTATTCAATATCGAGATATATCAAGAAACAACGAGAAAATTCCATTATTAGTCTGAAATACAGAAAAATATAGATTTTTTTCGGTTGTGCAAACGATTTAAATAAGTTTAATGTTCGGTTATGATTAGATTATACACTAAATAAAGCGCTTACGAAACTATTTAGCACATTTTTCTTAATATCGTAACCTATAACAGGGATAAAACGGCTATAAATATGGATTAAATTGGATGAAAAAGAATATTTTTTGCCGTTTGATTCAAACGTTTGCGCACATTTTGGAGCAATTTTATAAATACAAGGAGTGGATATTGTGAGAGGGAACAAATCATTGAAATGGTCTCGCGGCATAATGCTTACATTAGCAGTTGCATCGTTATCCGCATCGCTGCTCGCAGGCTGTTCGAAAGACAGTACCGGTCAGTCAAGTCCGAATACGAAGCAGGAACAGAAATCTGCAGCGCCAAAAACAGCTGTTGGGCAGACAAATACGCCTGTTGATGAACAGCCTTCTACTGTGTTCTATGAAATTTTTGTCCGTTCGTTCTATGATTCTAACGGAGATGGTATTGGTGATTTGCGCGGTGTTACAGAGAAGCTCGATTATTTGAACGATGGGAATCCGAACACGCATGACGATCTTGGAGTAGGGGGGATCTGGCTGATGCCAATCAATCCTTCACCAAGCTATCATGGGTATGATGTGACCGATTACCGAAATATTAATCGGGATTACGGAACGCTTGATGATATGAAGGAACTGATCAAAGAAGCGCACAAGCGCGGCATTAAAGTGATTATGGACTTTGTCGTGAACCATACGAGTACTGAACATCCGTGGTTTAAAGAAGCGGCAGGTGGCAAAGACAGCAAGTATCGCAATTATTACGTATGGGCGGAGGATCAGAAACGTGAGCCTATCGGTTCTAGTGCGGCAGGTAGCGGTAATCCATGGCACGAGAAGAACGGAGCCCACTATTTAGGAACGTTCTGGGAAGGCATGCCGGACCTCAACTTCGATAACTCTGATGTACGTAAAGAAATGATCGATTCGGGTAAGTTCTGGCTCAAGCTTGGCGTAGACGGCTTCCGGCTTGATGCAGCGAAGCATATTTATGAAGATCTTGCATCCGATAAAGGTGAAGCGACAACAGCGAAAAATGTGAAGTGGTGGCAAGAGTTCCGCAGCGGCATGAATGAAGTTAACCCTAATGCTTATATTGTAGGTGAAGTATGGGAGAATTCCGCTGTATCCGTATCCGCATATTTAGATAACGCATTCGATTCGGGATTTAACTTCGGTCTAGCTGAGTCGATCGTTAGCGCTGTTCAAAGAGAGCAGGATGCCAATATCGGCTTTACTTTAGAACGAGTTTATAAATTGTACGAGAAGAAGTCCCAAGGTAAATTTGTAGATGCCGTCTTCTTAACGAACCATGACCAGAACCGTGTGATGAGCCAGCTCTCCGGCAACATTGACCATGCGAAAATGGCTGCCAGCATTCTGCTGACATTGCCAGGCAATCCGTTCATTTATTACGGGGAAGAGATCGGCATGCAAGGCGCGAAGCCCGATGAATCGATCCGTGAACCGATGGTATGGAACGTCAAGTCTGGTGAAGCAGGGCAGACCAAGTGGGAAGCGAACCGGTACAATAGAGATGGCAGCAAGGTCAGTGTAGAAGCAGAAGCAGCGGACAAGAACTCACTGCTAAGTTATTACCGTACTTTGATCCAGTGGAGAAATGAGATTCCTGCACTGCATGACGGCGGAATCTTACAATATCAGCTGAGTAACAACAATAGAAGCGTGATGGCTTATGTTCGGGCGACGGCTAATGAGCGAGTGCTCGTTCTGCATAACTTGTCCAGTCAAGAGCAGCAAGTGAGCTTAAGTGCGGATAATTCTTTTAGTAGCATCGAACGAACAACGAATGATGCGGCTAAGCTTGATAATGGTCAGCTTACATTGCCAGCGTATTCGACGGTTATTTTGAAGTAACATAAGAAGAATATAGAATCCCTTCTTTCGGAAAGCTGATCAGAAATAGACCGTTTCCTTTGGTGAGGGCGGTCTATTTCCGTTTATTCAACGAAATCAGCGTTATGATTAATAACCCGAAGGTTCTTAATATGTATTCCAACAGTGTCGAGCCGATTGTTATAACCAAAAGAACCCAGCGGATTCCCGCTAGGTTCTTCCCATATCAAAGCTTATTTATTAGTCATCCACTCTGGTTTGGAGAAGCCTTTGAACTGTTCGTCAATCACTTTCTCGAAATCTTTCGATTGAATGACTTCTTTCAAATCTTTAGCAAACTGGCTGTCAGCGTCTTTCGTATTTACAACAACAACGTTGCGGTATTTTTCCTGCATGTTTTCCAGCTGTAAAGCACTCGTTAGGTCCATTTTCGCAGCAAGTGCGAAGTTGCCTGGTACAAGAGCGAGGTCTGTACTGTCTAGTGTACGCGGCAATTGAGCTGCTTCGAGCGGTTTGATCACGAGATGTTTAGGGTTATCTGCGATATCTTTTTCAGACATCGTTGCTGGGTTGGCACCTTCTTTAATAGTGATAAGACCCATATCTACCAAGAGCTTAAGCGAACGTGCCAAGTTGGTTGGATCGTTGGCAATGGTTAATGTACTGCCGTCCGCAATTTCAGAGACGGATTTAAACTTATGTGAATAGAGGCCCATTGGGATACTTGGAACGCTGATCACTGGGCTTAGATCCAGATTGTTGTCAGCTGCAAATTTCTCTAAATAAACGGAGTGCTGGAACAGGTTAGCATCGATCGAGCCATTGGCGAGCGCTTTGTTCGGCTGTACATAGTCGTTGAATTCTACAACTTCAATAGAGTAACCTTTTTTCTCCATAAGCGGTTTGATTGCTTTCGTTACCATGTCGCTGTATGGTCCTGCAGTTGCGCCGATTTTGAGTGATTTTTTCTGATCATTCTGAGCGCTGCCTTTATCAGCTGAATCGGTTGTTCCTTTTGCGCCGCATGCGGTTACTAACACGAGAATCAAAGTAAGCAGTAGAGCGGCAAGTCCTTTTTTCTTCATCGTTTTCTCTCCCCTTAATATATGTATATTTGCTCAACGTTTATCGACTTTACGAGCAGCCCAGTCACCCAAGAATTGAATGATCTGAACGAGCACGACAAGCAAAATAACCGTTGTAAACAACACTTTATTGTCATAGCGGTAGTAACCGAAGCGAATAGCGAGGTCGCCGATACCGCCGCCGCCAACTGTACCTGCCATAGCAGAGAAGCCTAGCAAGCTGATCGCTGTAATGGTAAGACCAGATATAATACCGGATTTTGCTTCAGGAAGAAGCACCTCACGAATGATGAGCCACGGTTTGGCGCCTGTTGCCACCGCTGCTTCAATCATGCCTTTGTTGACTTCCCGCAGGGATGACTCTACGAGTCTAGCGTAGAACGGAATGGCCGCCACCGACAAAGGAACTGCTGCAGCAGTCGGTCCAATCGTTGTTCCTAGAATAGCCTGCGTGAATGGAAGGAGCAGCACGAGTAAAATGAGAAACGGAATCGAGCGAATAATGTTCGCAATGACGCCGAGCACCATGTTCAGCACACGATTTTCATAAAATAAACCGCGGTCGCTCACAAACAGTAATATACCCGCTGGAATACCGATAATGATGGCGGCAAGCAGGGATAAGCCAACCATATATAACGTCTCATAGAACGCCTTAAGCATATCTGGCAACAATTCAGTAAGTGAACTAATCACGGTTTACCACCTCCACACCACAGGACTGATCGACGAGAAATTGCAGTGCTTTATCGATCTCACTTTGCTCGCCCTTCACTTCCATGATGAATGTGCCGAGCGGTTTGTCCTTAATGTATTCAATCTTTCCATGCAAAATATTGCCCTGAACGTTCGTCACCTTCAGCATCTGATTAATGATCGCCTGCTCGGCAGCGTGTCCACGGAACAATATTTTGACCACTTTGCTGCCAGAATCAAGCTTGTCCCATAAAGGATCAGGCAGCTTGAAATCAAGCGCATGCTGAATAAATTCCCTCGTTAGAGGCTGAACTGGATTTGCGAAAATATCATACACAGCACCTTGTTCAATGACGACACCGCCCTGCATAATTGCAACGTTATCGCACAGATCTTTGACAACTTCCATCTCATGCGTGATCAGCACAATCGTAATGCCCAGAGATTGATTAATGTCACGCAGCAGAGCAAGAATTGATTTCGTCGTCATCGGATCAAGCGCAGAGGTTGGCTCGTCGCACAGCAGTACTTGAGGGTCATTGGCGAGCGCACGCGCGATGGCTACCCGCTGCTTTTGCCCGCCGCTTAACTGAGCTGGATATTGATCGGCTTTGTCCGCAAGTCCAACGAGCTGAAGCAATTCAGGAACACGCTTTTTAATTTCTTCAGCCGATTTCTCAGCTGCTTTTAGCGCAAAAGCAACATTGTCGAATACAGTTTTGCTGCTGATGAGGTGGAAATGCTGAAAGATCATTCCGATCTTCTGACGAGCATTTCGAAGCTGTGGTTTAGATAGAGTGGTTAGGTTAACCCCGTCTACAATGACTTCCCCCGAAGTAGGCTTTTCAAGCAAATTGATGCATCGCAATAGCGAGCTTTTCCCCGCACCGCTGTAACCTACGATCCCGAAAATTTCACCTTTACGGATGGACAAATTCACATCTCGGACACCGTAAATGGTTCCTTTTTTCGTCTTGTATTCCTTATTTAGATGTTTCAGTTCAATCAACTTTGCGCCTCCTTATGTATTTGCAATTACAAAAAGCCCTCTCCCGCAGGAGAAGGCTCAATTCATAAACGTTATATTACTTAAAATTAGTTCTATTTCAATCCACTTTACTCTCCGGCAGGTTATATGCGATTGATGTATGAACTAAATCATATAATTCCACTCGGATATTGTCAATGAAAAATTCCCATTATTTCATTGCTTTAAACAGAGCGTATCCGTAAGCAGGCAATTGTACTTTAAGCCTACCATTTTGCGTCTGAACCGTTTCGCCTGTCACGATGTTTTGCAATGTTTTCTCTGCCACTTTGACATCGATCGTTTGCGCTTTGCTGTCGTTATTGGCGAAAATAACAAGCTTCTCATTCTCATCTTCACGCACATAAGCAAGCTTCGTGCTGTTCGCTTTTGCGTCTAGGAATGTAATCGTTCCTCCGCGCATTGCGCTGTGGTTCTTACGAAGACTAATGAGCTGTTGATAGAAGGAGAACAGGCCAAGGTCCTGTTTCTTCGGATCCCATTCCATACATTTACGGCAATCTGGGTCTGGACCGCCATCAAGACCGACTTCGTCACCGTAATAGATACATGGAGTGCCTGTGAACGTAAATTGGAACAATGCAGCGAGCTTCATTTTATCCTTATTGCCTTTAGCCAGTGTGAGCAGACGAGCTGTGTCATGGCTGTCGAGCAGGTTGAATGCAACTTCGTTCGCTTGACGCGGATATCTGCCTAATTGCTTGCCAATATAGTTGGAGAAGCTTTCTGCATCGATCTTTTGCTCAATGAAGAAGTCAAGCACCGCATTCGTAAATGGATAGTTCATGACCGCATCGAATTGATCGCCTTGCAGCCAAGCTGATGATTCGTGCCAAATTTCACCGAGGATATATGCGTCAGGATTTGCATTTTTGACAACTCGGCGGAATTCGCGCCAGAACTCATGATCCACTTCATTCGCCACGTCAAGACGCCAGCCGTCTATGCCCACTTCTTTGATCCAGAATTCAGCTACTTTGAGCAAGTATGCTTTCACTTCAGGATGCTCTGTATTGAGCTTAGGCATCATCGGTTCGAATGCGAACGTATCGTAAGTTGGGATGCCGTCAATGACTTCAAGCGGGAACTTGCGAACGTGGAACCAATCTTTATATTTGGATTTCTCGCCATTTTTCAGTACGTCAACGAACGGTGCGAACGTTCTGCCGGAGTGGTTAAACACTGCATCGAGCACAATGCGAATGCCGCGGTCATGAGCCAGTTTTACGAGCTTCTTGAGTGTCTCCACATCGCCGAAGTGCGGGTCAACTTGCATGTAATCTTCCGTATCATATTTATGATTCGTTGTCGCTTTAAAGATCGGTGTGAAATAAATAGCGTTCACGCCGAGTGTCGTCAGGTGATCGAGGTGATCAATAACCCCTTGCAGGTCTCCGCCGAAGAAGTTATCTGGACGCGGTTTGCCGCCCCATGGTTCTACGCCTTTAGGGTCATTGCTCTTATCGCCGTTCGCGAAACGTTCAGGGAAGATTTGATAAAAGATCGCATCTTTCACCCAAGCCGGTGTTTTGAAGACGTCGACTGGATTGATGAATGGGAAATCAAATAGACGGTCTGGATTTGCAGGAGGTTCCTTCATGAAGTCACTTTCGGTCATCCAAATTTTTTCTTTGCCGTCTTGCAATACGAAGCCGTATCTCAGTCTGCGGAATGGAGGTTTGACTTCACATTCCCAGTAGTCGAACAGTTCGTCAGACGCAAACACCGTCATTGGGATCAATTCCATCGTTTTATCCCATGCATATTTGTCGCCAACCATAGCTTCTACTTTGGTCAAATCGCCTTTTTTCGCACGCAAGCGCAAATGGATCGTTTGTCCGTCGTAGGCGTACGCCCAAATTTGTTTATTACGATGATAAATCGCTTCAAGTAACATCGTCGATTCCTCCTCTTTTCAAATAAAAAAGGTACAACCTTAGGCTAATGACGCATGAGCCGAGGTTGTACCTTATGAAAGATAACAGTGCCTTCAAATTTTGAAGTTATTACTGAAAATATACCACGATGTGTCAAAGTACACAAGGTATCTTTTTAAGCAGAAGCCTAAGTTTTAATCATGCTATAATAAATTCATACACCCAATATTTGGTGAAAGGATTTCGAAAATCAATGAATATAACGACAATACTATATATCGAAGATGATCACGAAATTGGAAGCTGGGTGACGAAGGATTTAGCGGAGAGAGGCTATGAAGTCGTCTGGTTAACAAGCGGCGAGGAAGCCGTCGACAAGGCGGCGGGCAGTCAGTTGGCCATTCTGGACGTTATGCTCCCTGGGCTGGATGGATTCACGATCGGGCAGCGGCTCAAGAAAGCATATCCATCGATGCCAATATTGATGCTGTCGGCTAGAACGTCAATTGATGATAAGCTGCAAGGACTTCAGTTTGCTGATGATTATTTGACGAAGCCGTTTCACCCTGATGAATTAGCGGCTAGGGTAGAGGTGTTGCTGCGGCGTTTCTTCGCGCATGTGAGCGAGCCTACCGAGCTGAAGCACTTGCTAGTTTACGAGAATGAGAATCGGATTGTGAACCGGCTCTCGGGTGAAGAAATTATTTTGACCGGCAAGCAGTTTCAAATCTTCTCTTATCTCATCCGCAACTTGGGGCAAATACTTACGAAAGAGCAAATCTATGAATCGGTATGGGGCGAGACATATTTGGAAGGCGACAAAACATTGATGGTGCACATCCGTTATTTGCGAGAGAAATTAGAACAAGACCCGGCTTCGCCTGAAATTATTGAGACGGTTCGCGGTGTAGGCTACAGGGTGAGAAAATGAAAATAAACGAGTTAGTGAAGTTCAGAAAATCCCGCAAATTCCGCAATTCGTTAACGTCACGATATCTGATGATCATTATGATTGCTCTACTATTTTTACAAATATCATTGCCGTTTACGGCGCTGATCTATTTTTTCTATGAGAATTTGACTAAATCGAGTGAGTCTGTACAAGGCAAGCCGTATCCAGATGCATTAGCGTTGGAGAAGATGTGGCACCAAGAGGCGAAGAATCTGGATGGCAGGTTAGGAGAGCAGATCAATGAAAGTCTATTAAGGCTTTGGCAGACTTATCCTCATTCGAAAGTGTTCTGGGTAGATCGAAATAATAAGACACAGCTGCGTATGCCGGATCAGGGCGATATTCCTGAGGTGTGGAATACTGCCGATATCATTTCTTTTATGAAAAAGTATACCGATGCCGATCCTTTCACTGTCGTTGCGTTCATTGGAGATCAGGAGAACAAGGGCCAAGGCTTTATGGTGTTCCAGCTCCCAAGGGAATTGATGAAGGGAAGCTCAGTAGCGGGCAATAATACGGCCTTTTACGGTATAGCAATGTCTGTGATGTTCGTCTTGTTTATCGCCATTTCGTGGCTGTTCTTCTCGCGTATTCGCCGAAGATTACTGCGGCTGGAGTCCGCCATGACTGCGCCGAGAGATAACGGTATTCCGGCTCCAATCGAGCTGAAGAAGAGGGATGAGATTGGTCAGCTGGAAGCTGCCTTCAACCATATGATCGAGCAGCTTGAAGAGAGCAGGCAGCGGGAGCAAGAGGAGGAGCAGTTAAGGAAGCAATTGATTGCCAGTCTATCGCATGATTTACGCACGCCGCTGACGGTCATTCGCAGCCATTTGTATTCCCTGCAGAAGGAACAGCTTACCGAGCAAGGGACAAGCTCGTTAGCACTTATGGAGATGAAAATTAGCGATTTAGCTACTTTGATTGATAACTTGCTTTCTTATAATTTGCTGACCAGCGGTCGGTATACACTTTCTCTCGAGACACGAGATGTGTTAAGGATTGTTCGAGAAGGCGCCGCGGCTTGGTATCCTGTGTGGGAGAAGGAGCATTTTGAAGTGGACATCAATCTGGAAGATGACCCGCTTATGTGGTCGGTTGATGAACAGTGGTTTCGACGGATTTTAGACAATCTATTTCAGAACATTGTTCGCCATGCGAAGACTGGACGCTATATAGGGATATGGACCGAGAAGAGAGAGGGCGGTGCGGCCATTCTGATTGCTGATCATGGACAAGGGATGGACGCAGCTTCTCAAAGTAAAGGAGCGGGCATCGGCCTTGCGATCGTTGATTTTCTTGTGAAAGAAATGCGGCTTTGCTGGGAAGTCGATAGCTCGGAGAAAGGCACGACGGTTATCCTTTACCATGAAAATTTAAACAAAATTTAAACTTGCAGTCCTCTTCGTTTTAAACTTCGGAGGGTAAATTAACTCTGAGGTGATTAATCGTGAGTGAATTTGTCATTCAAACCAGAGGATTAGTAAAAGAATACCGTGGCCGGAAGGCAGTCGATCAACTGAATTTAGAGATCAAGCATGGTGAAATTTACGGGTTTCTCGGTCCTAACGGAGCCGGGAAGACGACGACGATTCGGATGCTGCTAGGATTAGTGAAGCCTACGAAAGGCGCGATCCGAATACTAGGCAAAGACCTGCAGAAGGAGAAGTTGAGCATTCTAGGTAAGGTGGGCTCTCTAGTAGAGTATCCATCCTATTACGGACATTTAAATGCGACTGAGAATTTAGAAGCGATTCGGCGTATTTTAGATGCTCCCAAGTCGCGGATTGCTGAGGTGCTGGACATCGTCTCACTAACGAAGGAAGCGAAGCGTCCGGTCAAAGGATTTTCGCTAGGGATGAAACAGCGTCTTGGGATCGCAAGTGCCTTATTAGGCAACCCGGAGCTGTTAATTCTCGACGAACCGACGAATGGGCTGGATCCATCAGGAATTCAAGAGATTCGGGAATTAATTAAAACGATGCCAGAGCAGCATGGCATTACGGTACTCGTATCCAGCCACTTGCTGAGTGAAGTGGAGTTGATGGCAACTAAGGTAGGTATTATTCGTGAAGGCAGAATGGTGTTCCAAGACACGATCGAGCGGCTTCGCCGTCAAGCAGAGACAGGCATTAGACTCTCTGTATCTGCACCGGAGCAAGCGTTAGCTGCAGCTCAGGAGAAGGGTTACGATGGAGTTATAGACGGTGCGTTCCTCAATTTCACGAAGCTTCACAATAAAGACGTCGCCGTGTTGGTCAGACATTTGGTGGAAAATCACCACGACATTTACCGTGTAGAAGAACAGAAGAAGTCACTGGAAGAGATTTTTATGCGGATTGTCGGGGAGGGGGCTGCTTCATGATGGTTCGAGCACTCTCGGCCGACTTTCTGAAAATCCGCGGGAGAGGCATTTGGCTACTCGCCATTATTGGTCCGCTCGGAATTATTGCGCTGCAGGCAATAAACTTCGGTATCCGCTATGACTATTTAACGAAGTTGTATGCCAAGGACTTATGGGGCGGGTTACTCGAGAATATTGCTGGTTTTGTACCGCTGACGTTATTTCTAGGGTTCACGCTCGTATGCTCCCTGATTGCAAATGTCGAGTACCAGACGAGTTCTTGGAAGCAGTTATTAGCACTGCCGATATCCCGAACTGCGGTATTCAGTTCAAAATTTGCCCTTACCGTTATTGTACTGCTCATGTCATGTGTACTGCTGACCCTTGGAACGATTGGACTTGGGCTCGCGTTAAAGTTTGACGCTCCCATTCCGTATATGGACATTGCGAAGCTGGGATTCTATCCATTTCTAGCAGCGCTGCCGATGCTCGCACTTCAGCTGTGGTTGTCCATTTCATTTCGTAATCAAGGGCTTGGCGTATCTATCGGCATTCTCTGTTCTGTATTCTCTTCATTTACTTGGAAAGCGCAAGATTGGATGCCCTTAAAGTGGCCTATACTTGCCTATGAAGGAGACAATCCGCTTCAATTCGTCATGATCGGTCTCATCTGCGGAATCGCTGTCCTGCTCGCCGGAGTAGTGCATTTTGCGAGAAAGGATGTGGACTAAGATGGCTTCATTTGCAAAGGTGTTATCTTCCGAACGATTGAAGATGTCCAAGACGAATATGTGGATCCTCGTCATTATGAGCCCAATCGTATCTTCGTTAGTTGGCATTTTGTCCAACATTCCAGAAGATCACAAATCGTGGGGTGTGCTCTTAATGTATATGGCGAGTGTGCATGCGATGCTGTTCCTGCCGATATTGCCGGGCGTATTCGCTGCTTTCATATGCCGGTACGAGCATGTAGGCGGAGGCTGGAAGCAAATCCTCGCACTTCCTGTGAAGCGGAGCAGCTTGTATATCGCTAAATTTACGGTAGTAGCAGGAATGCTTGCGGTCTCGCAGCTTCTGTTCACAGCCGTATATTTGGGAATCGGATTTATGCGGGGGTTCACAGCTCCAATCCCATGGGAACTGATTGCGACCAGCATCCTTGGCGGATGGATAGCAACGCTGCCATTAGCTGCCCTACAACTCACCGCTTCACTAGTATGGACCAGTTTCGCCGCACCGCTCGCGCTCAACGTGATCTTCACGCTGCCGAACATGCTCGTCGCGAACTCGGAGAGATTCGCGCCTTACTACCCTTGGGTACAGCCGATGCTAACGATGCTCTCGGCAAGCAGCGAAGACTTCGGCGCATTTAATCTTCCGCTAAGTCAAATTATGACGATTGTGGTTAGTAGTTTTGTGGTGTTTTTTGTAGCGGGGTTGGTGTTGATTGGGAGGAAAGAGGTTTAGAGGGTTGGATTAAACAGGCTGCCGAGAGGTGGTCTGTTTTGTGTTTCAGTATGGAAGTAACTAAATTGTCGAAACAGGAGGGAAGTAAGAGAGCGTTCGCGAATATTTTAAGATAAGGAATGATTATACGAAGGAATTCGTAGATTATAAGATCTGCAATTCCTGCAAGGCAATTAAAACAATTGATACACTTCGATCACTCAGAAGCTAGTTAAATCAGTCTTTTACAAGATCTAAGATCAAAGTTTGTCATTTTTGAATGCGAGCAGTTCTGTGACCCCCTTCGAGCATTAAACTAAGCCAAAAGAGGTAAATGACTATGATACTAGAAGTTGCAATTCTACAAGTTAGAGCTGGATTGACAGATGAATTTGAAATTAATTTTAAACAGGCCTCTCAAATCATTTCCAAAATGAAGGGCTATATTAATCATGAATTACAAAAGTGCGTGGAAGACAGAAACAAATATATTTTATTAGTGCGTTGGGAAACACTTGAGGATCATACCGTTGGCTTTAGAGGATCTGAAGAATATCAAGAATGGAAGCAATTGTTACATCATTTTTATGATCCATTTCCGACAGTTGAACATTTTGAAGGGATTGTCTAGACACATTTAAAGTCAAAAGGAAAGTAAGGCATTCAAGTGATATTGTTCAAGAAGACTCGAAGAAGGCAGGAACAGCAGATAACACCGTATTCACGCTGCATCGCTGACGTTCCTTGGTCCGACCGATGCAGAAGTGCCGTGGGTAATTCAGTCGGACAACCCTGCGAGGCTAAGTCTGGCGACCCGTTCCCTTCGGTCACTTAAGCCTCTCGGGCTCGTGAATACAAGAACGTTATCTGCAATTGGTGAGTTCAAGTTCATTATTAAAATACGTTTTCTCTAATAGGAGGCTCAAAATCTTGATTATCTTTGCATTTATTTCTATTTATCTAATTCCAATATTAGGCTTCTTGTTCGTTGTAGCATTATTAAGAGCAATAAAAAAAATTGTCAAAGACAAATCATATACAACAGAAGTATTTTGGAGTGGCCTTCTATTTGGTCTTATCGTTTGGTGTATTGCCGTAGTTGCAATATCCAATGAATTGTAAGGACACGGGTATGGAATTAATTAAATTAATGAAATTGATAGCAACTTTAGATACCGTAAAAAAAGACCGTAAGGATAAACCTGAAGAACATATTAGAGTACCAAGGTAGAACAAATAAGAGCGAGTTTGTAAGAAGATCGAGGAAGACACGAACAGCAGATAACATAATATTCACGCTTCGGCAGACTAGCTGCCTCGGTTCGCCCGAAGTAGAAAGTGCCGCAGGTTAATTCAGGCGAACACACCCGCACCACCTAACCGCATCGCGGCCGTCCCTTCGGGCTTAAGGTGGTGGGACGTCGTGAACACAAGAACGTTATATGAAAGGGATGCAATTAAATGAAACTCTTATAACAATAGGGAACAGTGATGTCCCCTATTGTTATTTTTTGGATAGGAAGGTTCTTGAAGGTATTTGTCGTATTTTAAGAAATAACAATATTTTCTAAGGGGTGTTTTAATGTCGGAAGTTTTAACTCAAGATTGGCTTAAAGCAGAATTTGAAACAAAGGAAGTAGTTATTACACTCTTTCCTTCAGAAATAAAAAAGAAAATACATTCATTTGAAGAATTTGAAGCATTGATTCAGAGTGAAAATGATTATTGGTCTAAATTGTCGGGTAATTCTTCATCATATAATACTTTATATAGAATATGGAATCATTATAGTGGTATTAATAATAATCTAAATCAAGTAAGAAGTTATGCTGCGAGCAATCAAAACCATGCATCTTCTTGCCTTCTGAATGCAATTACACAAGCAAGCATTAACTATTTTCCTGCTGTTCACTCTTCAACGAAAGAAGGTCAATTTCTTTATAATTTAGGCAACCCAGAAAGATCTGAGACGGCTGCTTCGTATTTATTTGATCCTAATTCAAATCGAATACAAAATATATTAAATATTCAAGGCATTATTGATGCATATTTTTTTAGAGATGTAAAGAAACAATTAAAACGAGACACTAATCAATTTGTAGATAGCGAAGCTGCTTCAATTGAAGCTCTTAAATCTAATCTGACAACAGAAGTTGATAATATTATTTCTACCTATACTAACAAAAAGGAAGAACTAATATCTGAGATAGATACACGGAATCTCGAGTTAAATACTTTGAAATCAGAACAAGAAAATACACTAAATAAACTTCATGACACGCATAAAGAAAAACTAGAATCAATGTATATATCTCAAGAAAATCATTTTTCAGAACTTGATAAGGAATATCGGGAGAATATTAAATTATCAGCTCCTGCGCAATATTGGGCAGACTACTCAAATGAGTATTCAATAAAAGGTGATAAGTGGAGAAAATGGTCGATAGCCACATCTATTATCTTTTTGATTTTTTTAACGGCCTTATTACTTAGTGGGTCAAATTTATATTTTGTTAGTAATAATACTTTAAATATCAATGCTGTCAAAGATGCAATTCTGATAACAATGATTACTTCAATATTTGTATATTTTATTCGTTTGTTTGTAAAACTCACTACCAGTTCATATCATCTTGCAACTGATGCAAAAGAGAGAGAACAGCTTACATATGTTTATCTTTCATTGGTAAGAGAAAAAGGAGTAGCTGATTCTGATAGAGCTATTGTTCTGCAAGCTTTATTTAGCAGATCAGATACAGGATTATTAAAAGGGGATTCAAGCCCTGCTATGCCACAGGATTTTGGAAGCTTAATAAATAAAATCAAACTTACCAATTAATTTAATAGTAACTCGAAGAGGGATCCCCATCATATAACACCATATTCACGCTTCGGGGCATTCGCCCCTCGGTCCGGCAGAAGTCCGATGTGGATTCGACGAGGGATTTCAGTAGCATGGAAGCGGAATCAGCCGGATACATCCCTCCACTTAACCGCATCGCGGCCGCCCTTCGGGCTTAAGGTGGAGGGACGTCGTGAATACAACAACGTTATAAGAAATTGGCGCAAGGAATTTAAAAATATCCATTAAACACATTTTAGGAGGGATGATCCAACTGAAGACTAAGATCTTTATATTAATAGGAATACCTGTCCTTCTTATCTTTGTAATATTAATGTTTATATCTTTGCCATGGTTATTAATATTTACAGGAATTCAGTTTTCACCTAATCCACCAAGTCCACAAGTCAAATATGGTGAATTCCCTATTCATTTGGTTTATGAAATAGATGGACAACGAAAGGAAATCAAAGATACATTAATTTGTGAATATGACGGTATTGGTGCAAATGAAGGACACGGGAAGTATCGTAAATGGAAGGCTCATTTAGCAAGCGAAAATGAGAAACTAGTTTTATTGAATGTCGAGAAGCCTATAGGAATCGTTTTTAGTAGAATTAAGACCTTAAATCAAGTAATTTATTACGACCCAGGGCCAGCTTGGTATTACATGGGAGACGGCAATGGTTATACACATGAATTTCCAAATGCATCGTTCAAAGAACAATATCAAGATGGAAGTGGCGCGAATGGTATTATTCAAGCTAATGAATTGTTAGAAAAATGCAATATTAAACTGATAAGTTGGGACTATACAGAACCAATAATTAATAATTTTACCTCAAAGAAATGAAAGTGGATTCAAAGAAGGCGCCAACATCTTATAACAAAGTGTTCACGCATCGGGCATCCGCCCTCGGTCCGCAGAAGTGAATCGGGGAAGTATAGGCTGCGGACACGTTCATCTCCCTAAGATAAGAGCTATCTAAGGGAGATGAACGTCGTGAACACAGAACAGTTATAAGAAATAGCCGCAAGAACATAAAGCCCCACAACCGAAATAGTAGCATCAAATACATAGAAGTAAACTTAGTTATAAAGAAATAACATTAATTAACGAAAAGAGGACATGTTTAATGCCAAATGGGACAGTTATATTTTTAAATGGAACTTCGAGTTCTGGGAAAACCAGTATTTCATTAGAATTACAACAAATTTTAGACGAACCGTACTTACACATATCAGTAGACAAGTTTTTATATATGCTGCCGGTTGACTACATTAATGGAGGTAAGCCATGGGAGGCAACTAAAGAAGTAATGTTTAAAGTTATAAAGGGAATGCATCATGCACTTCCTGCATTAGTTGCTACTGGAAATAACATAATTGTTGACCATGTACTCGAAGAAAGACAGTGGTTAGAAGAATGCGTTACGTTATTAGCGGATTATAAAGTGTTGTTTGTTTCAGTAACTTGTTCACTAGAAGAACTCCAACGAAGGGAAAGAGAAAGAGGAGATCGGAATATTGGTCTTGCAAATTATCAGTATAATCTAGTTCATACACATGGTATTTACGACTTGGAAATAGATACAGAATACAATAAGACTCAAGAATGTGCACTACAAATCAAAAGGTGTTTGCTTGGAAGTCCTCATTTTAATGCCTTCAAAGAATTGAAGCAAAGAGTATGCAACTGAATGAATATTGTAAAAATCGTAATTGTAAGTTATTCGAAGAAGGCTGCTACATCCTATAACACCGTATTCACGCGGTGGGCATTCGCCCTTGGTCTGGACCGAGGGATTTCGGGGAAGCGGATTCAGCCAGACAACTCCTGCGAGGCTAAGTCTTCGACCCGGCTCCCGTTGGTCGCCTTAAGGCTCTCGGGTTCGTGAATACTGAGAACGTTAGCTGAAACCACCAAAACTCTATAAGATTTATGAACTAAAGGATGTGATTGAATGAACTCACATCAATACGTTAATAGATTAAGAAATTATCAAATAATAATAAATGGATATGAGAACGATTTATTACTATCAGGCTGCGACTTGCATGGTTCAAAGAAACGCAAAGAAATGCTTCAAACAGTTTTGAATAGAATGATGAGCTTTTTGTCGAAGCTACAATTGAAAATTTTCCACAAAAAAACATATGATTGTTCAGGCAATGCTGTCTGTAAATGGGTATGGAAAGACGAAGGAAGAGCTAACAAGGCCGCTGACACAGAAAAAACTTGTTTACTTTCAAGGATTTCTAATCTGTTTCGCAAATTATGCTGACAAAAAAATACATAGAATGGTGGTCACAATCGTGATAAAGAGGGGACGTAGAATTCGGATTTGGGTAGGCTTGCTGCTGGTGAGCCTGCTGCTATTTTCGGTTGAACCGCAAAATCAAGCTGGAGCAGCCTCATCCGGAAATAACACGAGCCACTATGATGTAGTGGTTATCGGAAGTGAAGTTGAAGGCGCCTTACTTGCCAAAGCAACGCATAATCTTGGATTGAAAGTGCTCATTCTCGATCCTAGAGAGAAACCAGGCGGTCAAATGATTCAGGGGAAAATGCTGGTCCTCGACGAGCCGAACACGAACAAGAAAAAGAGTCTAGTACAAGGGGAAATGAAACGTCTTTATGATAGTTATAATGCGGGAACGATTCGCAAGGATGCGGATTTCGAGCGTTATTATAATAGTTTAATCAAAGGCATTCCTTTGGCGAGCGGCATACATATTGTAAAAATAAACAAGGAGAATAAGGAAGGCTCCGGTAACTCTATCCAATCCCTGACCTATCAAAAGAAAAACAAAATCACGTATACGATTGACGCGAAATATTGGGTGGAGAATACCGATTTTGGAGCATTAACTTCACAGCTGGGCGTTAAACGGATTCCGGGCGTGGAATCGATCTTTGGCGGTAAACAGCCGGAGTATATGGCAGCCACTTACATGCTTAAGTTTAAAAATGTTAACTGGCTGGAACTTCATAATGCTACGCTGAAGGATTATCCGCTGACGAAGCTGGAACAAAAATACGGCTCCAATACTTACGTCGATTATGACTTCGGGACAGGATTCAGCAATATCACTAACAAATACAAACCTTCGGATGCTCAGCTAAGGCTGCGCGGGATTAACTCCACCTATCAGAAAAATGGGGAAGTCATCATGAATGCCCTGCTGATCTATGATGTTGATCCTGCCAATGAGAAGTCTGTAAACTCTGCTATCAAGAAAGCCCGAGCGGAAGCTCCGAAGATTTTGAAATTTTTACAGAAAAATATTCCAGGGTACAAGCATGCTCAGCTTAACGGATTTCCGGATTATTTGTATATCCGCGACTACAACCGTTACGAAACCGACTATGTGCTTCAATATGAGGACTTGATGGGCGGTAAAATGTTTTGGGATAACGTCAGCATCGGCGGATATGCGATAGACATTCAGGGAACCAAAAAGATTCCGAACGGCAAAGGCTACGGCAAACCGGATCAATACGGTATACCGCTGCGTTCTTTTGAACTGAAAGGGTATGACAATGTACTCGTAGCAGGTAAAAATATCGGAGCTTCCATCAAAGCTTACGGCAGCGCCCGAATTACGCCGACAACCGCGCTTGCGGCGGAAACGATCGGTATCATCCTGGGCCATGAATTGAATCAGAAGCCGCTTCGCGAACTAACTTCAGCCGATTTTAGACGGATTCACCAGTATTTGAACAAAGATTATCATATCGATTTGGATTAGGCTAAAATAAATAGGAGAAAACGGGAACGAAGCGGAAAGGACAACCCTACATGACGACAAGACTTTATTACGATAACGCCGGGCTAAAGGAATGGAAGACCACCATTGCCGGGGAGATGGAGAGGGAAGGAAATTATTACGTCAAGCTGGAGGAAACGGCTTTTTATCCGGAAGGGGGCGGACAGCCTTATGACACCGGGTGGATCAGCGGTATCCCGGTGCTTGAGGTGGAGGTTAACGAAGAAGAAGGGGAAGTTTGGCACAAGGTAGAAAAGCTGCCTGCGGAAATGGAAGTGAACTGTGTCATCGACTGGGAACGCCGATTTGATCATATGCAGCAGCACAGCGGTCAGCATTTGCTTTCCGCCGTTTGCCTGAGTCTGCACGGAGCTACGACCTTAAGCTTCCATATGGGGGATGATCACAACACCATCGACGTGGACACACCGGAATTGACGACGATCCAACTTGATGCTCTGGAGCGGGAGGTAAACCGGCAAATTTACGCTAACCGGAGAATCACCAGCTATTTCGTGAGCCAAGAGGAAGCGGCTTCGCTGCCGCTTGTTAAACAGCCGAAGGTAACGAGCAACATCAGGATCGTGGAAATTGAAGGAATAGAATACAATGCCTGCGGGGGAACCCATGTCTCTTTTACAGGTGAAATCGGCATGATCAAGCTGCTTAAAGTGGAGAAGCAGAAAGGGCATACACGGATCTATTTCAAATGCGGAACTCGGGCGCTGAAGGAGTTTAACGACAGTCTGGTGATTTTGAACGCGTTGGCAGCCAAGTTCAATACCGGTAAGGATGAAATTCTGGACCGTATCGGAAAATGGGAAACCGAACAGCAGGGTCTTAAGTCAGAGCTGGCTGCGCTAAAGGAAAAAAACGATCAATATGTGGCAAGGGAGCTTCTTGCTCAGGCCAAAGAAGGCATGATCGCCCAAATCTTTGAGGAAAAATCATTGAAAGACACACAGAACCTGGCGGTGAAGCTCGCCGCGGACAGCGGGCTTCCGGTCCTGTTCCTGACAGGCGGAGACAACAAAGTTATGCTTGCTTATAATGGGGATGGGGATTTGGCCTGCGGTGCATTCTTTAAAGCCCACCTGGCCGAGTTTAACGGGAAAGGCGGCGGCAGCGACAAAATGGCACAGGCCGGCTTCAGCAGCAGGGATAAGGCTGAGATTTTTTACGAGTTTGCAAGAAAAACGGCTGCACCACTCTGATCCAACAAAATAATGTTTGTTCATAGATGGGAACCTACCTCACTGGTATATAATGCATTGTAGAAAGTCCACCTTAGGCCTGCAGTAGCAGGGTAGGCGGACTTTCTTCTGATACTGGAGATCTCCACTTTCAGTGGGGAGCGTGTTAGTGCTGTCTTCTAACACCGCAGCGATCAACTTTTATTTAAAATGCGGCTTTGAAATACAAGGACGTTTAGTAGAAGAATTCTATATTAATGACCAGTTCGTTGATGATATTATGATGTTTAAGATGGTTAACTGAAAAGTGACAGATCATATTTTCGCAGAGTGGAGGGATTGCTATGAATGTGAGGCCAGTAGAGTTAGTTGGAGCGAGGGCTAAATTAGTACCGATGGAACTAAAGCACGCTCAGGGACTGTTTGAAGCGGGAAACTACCCGGAAATTTGGGAGTTTACTCAGGGCAATATACAAACCTACGATGATGCGGTCCTTTATATCGAAAAAGCTTTAAACAGCGAAGTGACGTTACCTTTTGTCATTATCGATCAAGATTCTAATCGAGTTGTTGGCAGTACAAGATTTTATGAAATATCTGACCAAAATCGAAGTTTAGAGATTGGTTCGACATGGTTAACTCCAAATGTATGGAGAACGAGGATCAATACGGAGTGTAAATATCTTTTGTTGGAGCATTGCTTTGAAACATTAGGAACGATTCGTGTTCAGATTAAAACGGACTTAAGAAATATGAGATCACAGCGAGCCATTGAGAGATTAGGAGCTGTCAAAGAAGGAGTTTTACGGAATCACATGATTTTACCGGATGGGTATGTACGTGATTCCGTTTTTTATAGCATTCTTGATAAAGAATGGGCTGGGGTAAAAGAACGTCTAAAAGGTTTCTTATCGAATTAGAGTTGGAGGACCTTCACATGCATCATACAATCGTATGGAAACGGGTAAATGATTTGGGTTTGGAGTACTGTAACATATCTTTCGCTCAGTCAACAACCATAGAAGGTAAAGTGATTGGTGCAGAAGAAAATGACAAATTTTTTGTTAACTACAAAGTCCAATGTGATGAAGTGGGGAACACCCGTGAAGTATATGTTATTTTTCAAAGTGAAAATAATAGTGGAACTCTTCGAATCTTGCGGGATAGCGATGATCAGTGGGTCTTGAACGGGATTCCAATGAGTGATTTAGCAGGAATAAAAGATATTGATATCGGCGTAACGCCTTCGACGAACATGTTGCCCATCAGACGTTTAAATCTAGATGTAGGAGATTCGCAAATCTTTACGACAGCTTGGGTAAGGTTCCCGCAGTTAACAGTTCAGCCACTTAAGCAAAAATATGAACGAATTAGCGAAGATACATACATTTATAACTCGATTGAGAGCGGCTATACAGCTCGGGTCAAAGTCGATTTGAACGGTATCGTTGTAGATTATGAAGGGGAATGGGTATGGGCTTGAATGAGAAAAAAATTTGTATTATCGGCTCAATGGGCAGTGGTAAAACAACGATTGCGAAGAAGATTTCATCAAGAACACAAATCCCGCTGTATCAGACAGATAATTTTGTATGGGATCGAAGTGAATTTAATAAGAAATATCCTGCCCATGTGAGAGATGAGATCTTAATAAAGGCGAGATTAGAAGACGCATGGATTATTGAAGGCGCTCATTATCAGTGGGGATTTGAAAGCTTCGAACAAGCTGACGTGATCTTTATTTTGAATCCATATGTATTCATCCGTGATTGGAGAATGGTTAAGAGATTCATTAAAACAAGAGTGGGTTGGAAGAATCAAATTATAAGCAGACGCTATCCAATTTAATCAGGCTTATTGAACTGAATCATAAGTACGAAATCGATAAAGTGTTTGAAATTACTGAGAAATATGCAAATAAGCGGATTGTTCTAAAGAACAGCCAACATATTTTGAAATACATTTCATCTCTCTAGGGATTGGAGCTGAGTTGATGTACAAAGCAATCATTTTCGATATCGATAACACGCTGTTAAATTATAGCTTCAGTGAGCATCATTCGATGAAGCAAGCACTTACAATTCATGAGCTGCATCCTGATCTAGTATGGGAAGAGTTTTGGGGTACCTTTGGACCTATCAATTTTAATTATTGGATGAACAAAGATGCGAATAAACATAACATTTATCAGATCCTCGAGTACTCTTTCACAGATACTTTTAAGAAGTTGAATAGAGATACTAGCGTGTCTAAAGAGATCGCGCAGACCTATTGGAACTTATTTTGTAATACGTGCGACTTAGAGCCGAATGCGGAGACGATTTTGGAGCATCTTCATAGAGATTATTCTTTAGGTGTTATTACGAATGGGATCGGAGAGGCGCAGAGAAAACGTCTTGAAGTGGGCAACTTGCATCATTACTTCGATTCATTAGTCATTTCTGATGAAGTCGGTTATGCGAAACCGGACCCGGCGATATTCGAGCTGGCACTGAATGAATTGAAAGTAGATTCCAATGAGGTTCTATTTATTGGAGACTCTTTAACGGATGATTACAGAGGAGCGGTAAATGCGGGTATCGACTTCTGCTTCTACAATCGAAATGACCAGCGACTCGAAGGACAAGAAAGTCCTAAATATGTAGTTAAAGATCTGCTCGAGATTAAGAGTTTATTTAAGTGACATATCTATTCAGCAAGTCAAAAACAATAAATTGGAATTAAAAGGATTCTGTAAATTAGTGTCGAATGTTCTGAATACCATATTCAAATCAGGAAGGAAGTTCGACACTATGACCGAACAAAGTTTAGAGTTGTTTAAAAGGAACAAACTCATGGTCAAATTGCTTTGGGGCTGTTTGGTGCTGGGCATCGGGGCATCTTACAGCAGTATGGACACCATTATTACACTGTTGATTTATGGCTTGCCTGTAGCGGTCATCTGTTCTGTCCTTGCACGGATGAGGCGTGCAACAGACCGTTATGGACGAAATGACTTATGTGGCATCGATTACCGAACAATCTGCGGCTTCCGTTGAGGAAGTGTTGGCGAGTACTGAAGAGCAAAACAGACGAGTTGGCGAAATAGTAGAGAGCATCGGCGAACTTACCGAGCTGATCAGTAATCTAAAAGCATTGACTTCCTAAGTTTTGTACATATGTCTCTATAATGAAGAACGCACCTTTCCTTGAAGGAACAGGTGCGTTCTTTTGTTAAGTTTGAATGGAACGCTCTGATGCAAGTTTAGTCTTACGTCTCACTGTAAGATGAATAACGGGTAATAGCACAATCACCTAAGAAAGGAGAGCATAGATTATAATCATGACAGCAAGAAATAGAATCATAAGCGACTTTAACCGGCAATCGTGCCATATAGCAGATATGCATTAAGTCCGGCAATGATGATTGCCACGATCCATGAAAGTGAAGATAACCATTTTGGAGCAACAAATTCGCCCATTTTCTTCTTATCCGCAGTAAACATGACCAGTGGAATAACGGCGAACGATAGCTGTAAGGAAAGGATGACCTGGCTTAAGATTAACAAATCCCCGGTACCTTTCTCTCCGTAAATGCCAATGACTAAGACGGCAGGAATGATGGCAATAAGACGAGTGATCAATCTTCTCAGCCACGGTTTAAGCCTAATATTCAGAAAGCCTTCCATAACAATCTGTCCAGCGAGTGTCCCGGTTAACGTCGAGTTTTGCCCGGATGCCAGTAATGCGACTGCAAAAAGCACGCCGGCTATACTTGAACCAAGCAAAGGATTAAGCAATTGATAAGCATCTTGAATTTCGGCCACTTCGGTATGTCCTGTGGAGTGAAATGCCGCTGCGGATAAGATGAGAATGGCCGCATTGACGAAGAGTGCCAGCATGAGAGCTACCGTGGAGTCAATGGTAGCGAATTTGATAGCAGAACGTTTACCTAGTGATGTTTCCTCGTATTTTCTAGTTTGTACGATGGAGGAGTGAAGATACAGATTGTGAGGCATGACGGTGGCTCCGAGTATCCCTAGTGCAATGTACAGCATTTCAGGATTTTTGACGATTTCCGCACTAGGTACAAAGCCGCCAAGTATGCCACCGACATCCGGTTTCGAGAGAAACATTTCGATACCGAAACAGACAAAGATGGTCATGATCAAGGAAATAACAATGGCTTCGATGTAACGAAATCCTTTATTTTGCAGCAGTAATACGAGAATGACGTCTAAGGATGTAATCAAGACACCGTAAAGCAGCGGTATGCCAAATAATAAGTTTAAAGCAATGGCTGAACCGATCACTTCAGCGAGGTCGCAAGCCGCAATGGCGAGTTCGCATAAAAACCATAGCCCGAAATTGACGGGTTTGCTGTAATGATCACGGCATGCCTGCGCAAGATCTCTGCCAGTAGCAATGCCAAGGCGAGCTGTAAGCGATTGAAGCAATATGGCCATTAAATTAGAGATGAGGATAACAGACAACAAGGTGTAGTTAAAAAGCGCTCCTCCGGCTAAATCGGTCGCCCAGTTTCCTGGATCCATGTAGCCTACGGCCACTAAATATCCCGGACCCGCAAATGCAAGCAGTTTCCGTATAAAGCTCCCCTTTGTCGGGACTGGCAGTGATTTGTATACCTCTGGCAAACTGGGTTCGGTTCTTTTTCTTCTCCATCCCGAAGAAGGGGGGGAGGAGGTTCGTACTTCTTGAACTGCAGACTCCATTTTCTCATCCTTCTTTCCATTATTCAATAGTTTTGACTCAAGGCAACAATTAGTCTAAAAAAAATGAGCTGATTGCATATGTATTACCCTGATACCTACTTTATTATCTTATTCCAAAATAGTTGCGTGTACAACAAAAATTTTACTTAGGGCAAAAATAATTGTTTACTTTTCCAGTTTTGTTATTTAAAATCATTATTAGAAAGTTTCCTTAATGCAAAATAATTGAATAGAGCAAAAACGAGAATCATTCTAGTTTCTGCATGCTGCTCCTTATTTGGAGCAGCATGTGTCATTTTAAGGGCATTGAGAATGGAAATTAATATCAATCAAGGAGAGGCGGGATTGTGTTGAAAACATCTTCATTAAACACTGTGGAAGCTCGCATGAAAGACAAGAGTTCATCTGTTCATGCTCCTTCAAGTAAGCAAAGTGTATATGGCTTCTTCAAACGATATGCCGAGGGTATTGCTGCACTGGCAAGCGGAGTTCTCATTGCCATCGCATGGGGAATCGGCCACTTTACCGAGGCGGGGTCTGTCATTATTTATTTGCTTGCTTTCGTCATTGGCGGATTTGTGAAAGGAAGGGAAGGGCTGCACACACTTATCAATGAGCGAGATTTGGATGTTAATTTGCTTATGATTGTGGCTGCTGTTGGTGCGGCCAGTATCGGGTATTGGACGGAAGGTGCAGTGTTGATTTTTATTTTTTCATTAAGCGGTGCACTAGAAAGCTATACGACGGAGCGCAGTAAACGGGATATTTCATCTCTGATGGATTTAAAGCCGGAGACGGCTATCCGCTACTATAATGGCACAGAAACGGAAATTTCGATTGAACAGCTCGAGATCGGAGATATTGTATTAGTGAAACCAGGTGAACGGATTCCTGCTGACGGTGTTGTAAGAGAAGGAGCATCTTCTATTAATCAGTCTTCCATAACGGGAGAATCCATTCCAGTGGATAAAGCGGCTGGAGATGATGTATATGCGGGCACACTGAACGGTCAAGGGGCACTATTCATCGAAGTAACAAAGCGCAGCGAATCGACTTTATTTGCGAAGATTATCCGCTTGGTTCAAGAGGCACAGAGTGAGAAGCCTGTTTCGCAAATGTTCATCGAGCGTTTTGAACGTATTTATGCGAGAAGCATCATTGTGATAACGATTTTGCTGATTGTTGCTCCGCCTTTTCTTCTTGGCAGGACGTGGAATGAGACGCTATATAAAGCGATGGTGTTCCTCGTTGTCGCTTCTCCGTGTGCGCTTGTTGCCTCGATTATGCCAGCGATGCTGTCTGCCATCTCCAACAGTGCGAGAAAAGGGGTACTCTTCAAAGGCGGAGCACATCTGGAGAACCTCGCCCGTATTAAAGTTGTTGCATTTGATAAGACAGGAACGCTGACAAACGGCCAGCCCATCGTGACGGACCTCATTCCGTTAGACGGTTACAGCGAGAAGGATATGCTTCAAGCCGCGGCCTCTATCGAGAGCTTATCCGAACACCCGCTTGCCAAAGCCATTGTGCAAGAAGCGAAAGAGCGAGGAATAAGGCTGGATTGGCCGAGTGAACTCCAATCTCTGTCAGGCTGGGGAGTGCAGGCAGAATGGAGAGGGGACACATGGAGAATCGGGAAGCCGATCATGCTCGAACACGAATTATTAACGGAAGAACTAGAGTCTGTAATTGATCGGTTAGAGGAGCAAGGAAAAACAGTAACGATTATACACAACACACGCGCTGTTGTGGGCGTGATTGCGCTGCAGGATAGTATTCGTGAGCAGGCAAAACAAGCGATCGCTGAGATTAAGAGGCTTGGCATCGAGGTGGCGATGCTAACTGGGGATCAGAAGAAGACAGCTCATAAAATTGCACGAGAAGCGGGCATCGATTTGGTGTTTGCTGAATTATTACCGGAGGATAAAGTTACTCTCATTAGAGAGCTGAAGCAAACGTACGGCCATATAGCTATGGTAGGCGATGGTATAAATGACGCGCCCGCATTGGCAACATCCACAGTAGGCATTGCGATGGGCGGAGCGGGCAGTGATGCGGCGCTTGAAACGGCGGATCTTGTTCTTATGAATGACGATATTGAGAGTATCGCCGCGGCGATCGCACTCGGCAAGCGAACAAGAACAATCATAAAACAAAATATGTTGTTTGCAGCTGCGGTCATTGCCTGTTTAATAACAGCGAATTTCATGACAGGTATCGCGTTGCCGCTTGGAGTGGTCGGACATGAAGGAAGCACAATTCTTGTTATTTTGAATGGATTGCGGTTACTCCGATAATGACCCAGTAATTAATGATTCAGGTAAAAGATAGCGATTTGCGTTCGGTCGCGCAGGCCGAGCTTGCTTAAAATTTCGGTAATGTAGTTCTTCACGGTGCCTTCACTTAGAAAAAGCTGGCTGGCAATTTCTTTATTAGACAGCCCTTGAGCGATATAAGCGACTACTGCCTGTTCGGCCTTCGTTAATCCATGGTCGGATAGCAGCTGATCCTTAGACACTGGGGCAGCAGCAGGTCGGAGAAAGGTAGTCAGCTTGCGCGCAATATCAGGATGTATAAGCATGTTCCCCTCATGAACGGTTTTAATCCCCTGAATAATGCGATCCGGCGGAATATTTTTCAGCAAATATCCGCTGGCTCCATTTTGCAGTGCCTCAATAATATAGTCATCGTCATCGAAGGTTGTCAGCATGAGCACCCGCGTTTGCGGGTACAATGCTTTGATCCGCTCTGCACCTTCCACGCCGCCCATCACGGGCATCCGAATATCCATCAGCACTACATCAACCAGTAATCCTTCACCCATCAACGTCAATGCTTCAGCCCCGTGGCTTGCCGTACCCACAACCTCAATATCTGGGTCCATTCCAACAAGTACCTTCAGACTTTCGCGGATATAAGAATCATCATCTACTATAAGCAATGAAATCATAGGATATCCGTCCCCTTCGTCTTGTAATGTTATACAATTTCCTGAATTCTTTTGGCTGGCAGCCTTGTAATGACCGTAAAGGGTTCCTCCCAAATCACTTCCAGGCGCCCTTTGACCATATTTACTCGTTCCTGCATTCCCTGCAGGCCAAGCCCTTGCTCTCTAATCGGTTTATCTTGAGGGATTACCTCACCATTATTGCTTACAGCCATCATAATTTCTGTATCGGTATACGTTAATTTGATTTGAATAGAGGTCGCATTGCCGTGACGGAGCGCATTTGTTATGGCTTCGCGAGCGTTTTTATACAGAATGACTAGCATGCTTGGATAGAGAGGGAATGGAATTCCTTCCGTCAGTAGCTGTGTATGGATTCCTGTCTCTCTGCCGACCTCCTCAAGAAGAGAATCGAGACGGTATGCATCAGAAGGACTGGATTTTGGTGAAAGCCTCTTAACCGTAGCACGCATTTCTTCCATACTGATGGACAGCTGATCACGAATTTGGTACATGATATCCATGCCCTGCTCAGGCTGGGTTGGCATTGTCTGAATGGCTGCCTCCATCATCATTTTGGCGCGAATCAACCTATGACCGATATCATCATGCAGCTGTCTTGAGATTCGCTGGCGCTCACCCGCCTCAGCTGCATCCTCGACTTGCTTCGCATACTGAATGAGCTGATTTCTCGCTTCATCAAGCTCAAAATGCTTTCTGCGCAGCTGGTCATATAAATGGATGACCTCGGAGTGATGTCCTGCGGATCGTTTGAGCAAATGAATGAGTGAAGCGAATGCGAGTAACATGATATTACATATGGAGATCCACGAAATGGGTTCCGAATGATAGGCCCAATTTAGCTGAATGACATTCAATATGAGCAGAATAAGACGGACTTCCAGCCTTGGAAGAAACAAATATCTACATAAAGGTGATATAAGGATAAACAGCATCAATTCTCCATATGTAGTCGCTAACCAAGCGGCAAAAGAGATCTCGGTAATGATGGCAGCGAGCTCGGATAGTTCTGATTTCAGAAATCGCTGCAGGGCGACCAATGATAATAGAATGAGAACATGGAGTGTATATATGCCGTTGTCATCGTAGTGATAGACGAACGAAGATAATAGGGCAGGGATAATAATGAGTCCATAACGCAAATAGTTTAGTCTCGGCGGCAAGATACATAACATCCTTTTCCAACAGGCTCTTAGCCTATCATAATTTGGAAATATTATATCACATCTTCGCTTGCTGCTAAGAGGTGACTAAAGTCATTTTATATGATGACCTTAAGTACCTGTTATAGTCATAGATTCTCGGTACAATGAGAGCAAATGAAACGATAGGGAGAGAGTAAGATGGCATTTGTAGAGCTGAAGGATGTTGTTAAACGATATGGCAATAAATTGTCTGTCGATCATCTAGACTTAACGATACAAGAAGGAGAAATTTTCGGATTACTCGGGCCGAATGGAGCGGGAAAGAGTACGACAATTCATATGATTACAGGGCTCTTGAAAATGGACCAGGGAGACATCAAGGTAGATCGAATCTCGGTGAAAAACGATTCACTGGAAGTAAAGAAAAGAATTGGCCTTGTGCCGCAAGACTTAGCACTTTATGAGACGATGTCGGCAGCGGAGAACGTTGCTTTTTTCGGTAAGCTGTACGGTCTTCGCGGTGAGCTGCTAAGGAATCGTGTCTCTGAAGCGCTGGAGTTTGTCGGTCTTCAGGATCGCGCCAAAGATAAACCGGAGACTTTTTCAGGTGGAATGAAGAGACGTCTGAACATCGCATGTGCGATTATGCACCGTCCGAAGCTCATCATTATGGATGAACCGACGGTAGGGATCGACCCACAGTCTCGCAATCATATTCTGGAATCGGTTCGTACACTGAACAAGATGGGTTCGACGATCATCTATACGAGCCACTATATGGAGGAGGTTGCAGCGCTCAGTGACCGGGTAGCGATTTTGGATCAGGGTCACGTCATTGCTTCAGGTACGCAGCAGGAGCTTAGAGAAAGGGCTTCACAGGATGAGAAAATCATCATTAAAGCTTCACATATTTCGGACCAGGTCATTCAAGAGCTAAGACTTCATCCGCGGATTACTAGCATCACGGCGGATAATGAGAGTATCGAGTTGTCAGTGCCTTCCTCGCAGGTTGACCTTCAAGATATTCTGTTTATTTGCGCCAAACATCAAGTCGTTATTCATTCACTGGTATGTGAAGAGCCGAACCTTGAAACGTTGTTCCTTAGCTTAACCGGACGGACGCTTCGGGATTAAGGGAGGGATGAAGATGAATAACATATGGACGATTGCACGTTTTGAACTGCTCAGATTAATTCGAATTCGATCGGTTTTGCTCAATTTATTTTTATTGCCACTAATTCTTATTTTCATATTAGGCGCGGCATTGTCGGGGGTATGGGAATCGAGTACACCTAAGGATACGGCTATTAAAACGATAAAAGTCGGAATCGTGTATGAGAGCGCAGAGAAGGGGGCTGTCACTTCAGGGCTGGGTACCTTTTTGCAGAGTGCTGAGATTAAGAAGTTGATTCTTCCAGAAACAGCTGAATCACGGGAATCCGCAGAGACAGAAATGAGATCAGGGAAAATTGATTACGCTGTTGTCATTCCTGCTGATTTTGATACGAACGTAGCGCAAGGCAAGGGAGCTTCATGGGATTTAATTCGCGGTAAAGACAGCTCGAAAAATCTAGTAGCGGAGACCGTGTTTGACTCCTTTCTAGATGAAACGAATTACAGGCAGGCTGCGTCGGTTGTCATGGGTCCAAATGCCGCAGTGGCGGCGATGAGTCAAGGCGCACAGCAGCATGAATCCTTTGTGGATACAGGTAAGCTGAGCAATCAAGGTACATCCTACTCCGCTTCGCAGTATTACGCAGCTTCCATGCTAATAATGTTCCTGCTATATTCCGGCATGACGGCGAGCAGCAGCTTATATCTTGAGAAAGAGAACAATACGTTATCTCGGCTTCAGGCTATGCCAATTTCATCTTTTCAAATTTTTGCAGGGAAAATTGTAGGCCTGAGTATCGTAGCCTTTGCCCAAGTTATTGTCATTATAACGTTCACGCATTTCTTATATGGTGTCAATTGGGGGAACAATCCGCTTCTTCTAGGTGTCATTTGTGTCCTGCTCGTTATAGCATCGATGACACTTGCGGTCATGATCACGTTGTCTGTCAAATCTCGGACTGCAGCGAACTCCATTATGCAAATTGTTACGATTGCGATGACTTTTATAAGCGGCGGCTTCTCCCCTCTTCCAGAAGGAATTTTTCAAAATATGGGTCAAATATCGGTGAATTATTGGGGAATGCAAGGCATGCTGCGAATGATGCTGCATGAAGATGTCTCACAAATCATGCAAACCATTCTCATGCTGGGCGGGATATGTGTTCTATTCATAGGAGCAGCAACGTTTACGTACAGAAAGGTGGGAGGTTACCGTGCATAGTTTTACGATCGCTTGGAATATATTGAAACGGATGGTCGGCACGAAGAAGAAATTTGTCGGATTTATTATTTTACCGTGCGTAGTCATTGCGCTATCTATATTTCTATTCGGTAAATCAGATTCAAGAGCAGCTGTCATTGTATACGTGAATTTAGATAAAGGTTCAGCGGGTGCACATTTGATTACGGAATTGTCGAGAAACGATAGCTATGTTCTGAAGGAGATGGATAGCGAGGAACAGTTGAAGGCTTCGATTATTCATCAAAAAGCGAAGGTCGGAATGACGATTCCTTCGGGCTTTAGTGAACAGTTGAAGGGCGCAGCAGTGCCTAAAGTACAGCTCTATGATTTATCGATTAGTGAGGAATCTATAACATTACAAATGTCTTTGGACAGAATCATTGGACATTTATCGAGCACAGCTCAATTGTCGTTATCCCAAGCGAAGGATGCTGACACACAGACTGCGCTGCTGAATAAAACGCTGGAACAAGTGGAGAAGCATCAAGTGAAAGGGAACATCGTTGATTTGCAGTTGTACCCGAAGCCAGGGCTCAGTAATATTACAGGATTCACATTAATGTTCATGATGGGACTAATTACAAGCTCCATTACGTTAATTGTGAATGACCGCAGACAGCGGACGATGGCCCGTATGTTTACAGCTCCTATTCGTTCTTATCAGATTGCGTTAGGAAATTTTATGGGAAGCTTTCTTGTTGGTTTGGTACAAATCGTTCTCGTCATTGCCATTAGCCGCTGGGTGCTTGGATATGATTACGGTATTCCATTCGGAACACATGTTATTATTTTGGGAGCGTTCATGCTGGTCGCGATGGGAATTGCAAGCACTGTGGCTGGATTAGTCCGAAATCCGAGACAGGCGGGTATGCTCAACTCTATCATCATTACACCGACCAGCATGCTAGGCGGCTGCTTCTGGCCGCTGTCGATCATGCCGGATTACTTGCAGAAGGTAGCAAATTTCATCCCGCAAAAATGGGCAATAGAAGCGATTGATACGGTAGCATCAGGAGGGACGATTACAGATATTTGGCTTTCGCTATCGATCTTGGCGCTTATGGCAGTTACGCTACTGGCGATCGGTTCAACGATCCTTCGTCCTAGCGAAGCGGGATCAGGGGCATAAAATAATAGAGGGCCCCGCCCGTCAAAATGGAATTATAAGCGGATTCAAGGTGGTATTTACCGGGTGACATATGTATACCCACGATGGTATAGTGTCTTTCGGATAAAATTTTCTTCATGCCCTTTTTCCGAATGTCCGGAAAGGGCATCTTTTTTTTGTGACGATTATCTTTGGAATAATTCAATCCATTCCTTATCCGGTCCAGTGATGAAAAAGTATTTATAACCGTTCGGAAGTGTGACAATTTCTTCGTCAAGAAATGGCGCACCGAGTTCCTTAAGGCGGTTGTATTCCTCGTTAATATCTTCTACGTTAATGGCAAAGTGATGGACAGTCGCTTCAGATGGCAGATCGTAGCTGTATCCTTGAATCAGTTCAATTTCAGTCTCATCCGTACCGTTAAATCCTAGAAATGTCAGTATTGATTTAGGCTAATGATAGCACTTAATTCCAACTTGTCAAGTAGGATTAAATGTGTTTAAATGGTTGAAAAACAATAAAAGAGGCCCTCTTCAACGTGAAGAGAGCCTCTTAGGTTCATATGTCGATTTATCTTGTCATTTCCTTGTACTTAAGGTACATAAATAGACGCCAACGTGTGATCATGCCGAACGCTAATAGAAAGAAGAGAGCGCCAGTCTGCGGAACAGAGACATACTCTTGGATGACCTCGTGCAAGGCAAATCGAACGGCGAGCAGTCCGAACAGAATGAAGGCAAATCCTCTGGAGCGCTGGGCAAATATTTGTCCGTTCATTTTTTCGAATTTCGTGCTTCGAATGAGCGGAATGGAGAAAATAAACCATCCTACGAGAAAAGCAATTACTGCCCATAAGATTGGAACGCGCATGAAAGGGAAGAAGAACATAGCGAATCCCGTCGCCATACCTAGCGGTGGAATAATAATTTTTCGAATTGTAACAGGTCTATGGCTTGCCTTCAATCGTATGAAAATCGTTAACAGAGCCATAATGAGCGCCCCGAATGTCGTCGTGATTTGCAAATATGAGGGATTAATATGTGCCACTTGAAGAAGCCCTCTCTTTCTCTAAGGAAAATTTATCATTGCCCATTATATCACATTCGCTCTGGCATATATAACTATATTGCCCAAAATGTAAATATAAAAACAGCAGCTTATGATTAGATAAGCTGCTGTTCGTGCGTGTTAAATATCAGATTGTGCGATAAATGTATTGTAATTGACGAATTCGTTAATTGGTTTGCGATAACCGCGCGGTCTAGGTTTAGATACGTCTTCTTTACCAATTGTAATGAGAAGCACAGGCTCGTAACGACTAGGTATATCAAGTACGCTTCTCATCTTTTCTTGATCAAAGCCGATCATGAAACATCAATTATTATATATAAGCTAATTACTTAACGTAAGTATATAACATTTCCACAAAGACTACAATGCCAATTTCGGCAAAATATGCAAATGACAAAAAAAGCTTCCGTTATGGAAGCTTTAGCTTTACTGTTTAATGTTTAATAATGTTTAGCAGGATAGAGCTGATATGACGCAGCTACACTCGTAAGTCACAATGATGTATGCTCGAAGTTTCAATTTGAATCGTCGTGTGTTCAATATGAAATTTTTCTTCAATACGGCGAATCGCTTGTTGCAATATGTTCTGCCCATCTTGATGATCCTCAACGATTAAATGGCAGCTTAATGAATCAAGACCGGAAGTAATCGTCCAAATGTGAAGATCATGAACCTCCAGAACGCCTTCAATGGCCTCGAGCGTTGCCTTCACTTCACTTTGATCTATACGGCTTGGTACGCCTTCCATTAAGATATGAACAGCATGTGTGATGACGCTCCAAGCGCCTTTGAGAATGAGCAGTGCAACGATAACGCTAATGATTGGATCGGCGATATACCAGCCAAACCAATGCATAAGAAGAGCAGCAATAATGGCTCCTACGGAACCGAGTGCGTCACCGATAATATGCAAATAAGTGCTGCGTAAATTCGCATTATTTTTTATGTCGCTTTTACGAATAAGTGACCACGCGCTAAGCATGTTGGCTAGAAGACCAACGATCGCAATGAGCATCATTGTACCGCTCGCTACAACCGGAGGGTTCAGAAACCTATAGTACGCTTCCCGAATAATAAAAGCCGCAACGACGAAGAGAGTGACACCATTGAACAGGGCGGCAAGGATTTCAAACCGGTAAAATCCAAATGTCTTCTGCGGCGATGCCGGCTTCATGGCAAAACGCAGCGCAATCAGACTTAGCACAATCGCTCCAGTATCGCTAAGCATATGACCGGAATCAGATAACAGCGCTAGACTGCCGGTGAACAATCCGCCGAGGAATTCCAAAATCATGATGCCAGCTGTAATAATCAGGGCGGTTGTTAATCCTTTGCGATTGCCTTCTGTCACTTCATGGTGATGGTGGTGTCCATGTGTATGATGATGCCCATGGGAATGGCCGTCGTGAGAGTGATGATGGTGATCATGAAGATGCATTTCACGTTCCTCCTTAACGATGCTCCGAGTGGTGAATGGCTTGATTCAAGAGTGCGATGACATGATCATCATCACAGCAATAGATGACCGTGTTCCCTTCACGTTTGTTCTTCACAAGTTTTAAATTACGCAGAGTACTTAATTGATGAGAAACAGCAGATTGGGACATGCCCAGTACTTCAGTAATGTGACTCACTGTGCATTCCTCTTGGGATAACAAATAAAGAATTCGAACCCGTGTAGGATCTGATAAAGCTTTAAAAATGGTGGATACGTTCTCTACCGTGTCTGCAGATAAAAATAAATGTTCAGCTTGGTTCATAAACAAACCTCGTTTCCTAAACATGAGCATATGTTCATATTTAAATTTTGCCACAAGAAATCGAGAGATGTCAATAGTTGTAAGCCTATAGCTAAATTATTCTGAAATGATGTACAGAAATAATGAAGTATTAATTCTTTCTGGCAGAATCGCCATTATGTAACATCCTATAAACAAATAAAGAAAAATAAAGGGAGGTATGATAAAATAGAACTAATAGTGAACAGAAGTGTAAGTTGACACAAACAACTGTTATTTATATAATTGCAGTGAATTTGAAGGGTGGTTCTCATGAACAGCGAACTGACTATAGCCATTCATTGTCTTATCTGGTTAAGTATGCATACAGACCAGATGGCTAACAGTGATACGATTGCGCAAAGTGTAGCAACCCATCCAGCGAGAGTACGCAAGGTGCTTAGTATTTTGCGTAAAAATGGATATGTAGTTACCAAAGAAGGTACAGGCGGAGGATATATGCTGAGCTGCAATATCGATGAAGTTAGCCTTGGTGATCTGTATCGACTTCTAGCTCGTGGTTCTTTGCAGCCTCATTGGTGCTCCGGCGATTCAGAACAAAATTGCAAAGTTTCCGCCCATATGCAAAATGTGATGAATGAAGTATATGGTGATGCCGAGCGCAGCTTGGAAAATCATCTTGATACCGTCAAAGTTTCGGATGTGAAAGAGAAAATTGAACGCGAACATTTGTTGAAAAGCGAAGCGTAGTAGGTTTATAATTTGCCAAATGACATTAAAAGTTCCATGAGTGCTATTAACGAAAATGTCGCAAAATAAAATATGCTTAGGATCAAAAGGCCTGGGCTTCACCGTTTTTGATGTGGAGGACTGGCTCTTTTTTTGGAGTAACTGTAATGATTGTTATGACAGTACATTTTCTGTAAATAACGTGATATTTTGGTATCGAGGAATGAAGAGGAGACACTTTCGACATACCAAGGATGACGTTATTTTCAGAATAGGCAATCTAGACAAAGATCTTTGCCGCTGAAAATGTATTAAATAAAAAAGGAGATGGAGATCAAGTGGCAACAAATCTTAAACCTGAAACCATTAAAGTAATGGAAGAAAGACATTCTGTTCGCGCTTACGAATCATTTCAAATGCCTGAAGAAGATCTTAATGCAATTCTTACAGCAGCAGGCACAGCCCCATCCTCATGGAATTTGCAACACTGGAAGTTCATGGTGATTCAAGACCCAGCTCTTAAACAAGAACTGCTTCCGATTGCCAACAATCAACAACAAGTTGTAGACAGTTCAGTAACGATTGCTGTTCTAGGCGATTTGGAAGCTAACTTGAATGCACCGCTCATATATGATGCGGCTGTCAAAGCTGGTGCAATGACCCAAGAAGTTAGAGATATTATGATATCTCAAATTGAAGGTGCTTATCAAAATGCACAAATCGCTCGCGATGAAGCGATTCGAAATGCATCGCTTGCGGCAATGCAGCTGATGCTTGCAGCGAAATCTCTAGGCTACGATTCTGTACCTATGGGCGGCTTTAATGCACAAAAATTCATTGAACAATTCAACGTTCCTGCTCGTTATATTCCAGTTCTTCTAATTTCGATCGGTAAAGCGAAGAAACCAGCTCATGAATCTGGCCGCTTCCCGCTTTCCCAAATCGTTGTAAAAGGTAAATTCTAAGCTGAACTTATAGATTATTAAAAAGGGTAATCCGCCGCATACTATGCGAAAGATTGCCCTTTCTGTGTTTATTTTGCCGAATTTAAACGACTGTGCAATCCAGCTAAAAACGTGCTGATCATGATATTCAGACTTTCATCCCGGTTCAAGTTCATTCCCAAACCGCCCTTTTGCTCAAGCGAGGCAAAGCCATGAAACATGCTTCTAAATCCCCTGACGATATGAAGCGCCGCAGAGCCTTCAAGGCCATAAGCTTGAAGTATTTTAAGAATAAGATGAATAATCCGATCTCCAGCTGTACGAACTTCTGGGTCCATCAAATCCGGTGCGCGAAACGTAGCTTCATACAATCCGGGATGCTTCCGCGCAAAATGAATATAGGCTGTGCCGATTGCGATAATCGCTTCATCATTTGATCGTCCAATTGCCGCTTCGGATAATGTGTTATAGAATTCCCCTATGCTATATAGTGCAAGCTGTTTTCGCAGTCCTGGCAGTCCCTTGACATGATTGTACAGCGAAGGTGATTTGATATTAAGCTTATAGGCTAATGCTGATAAAGTGACCGCTTCAAAGCCTTCTTGATCTGCGATTTCTGCTGCAGTTTGAATGACCATTTGAAGATCTATCCCGGTTCTAGGGCTCATTCTTGATTTCTCCTTGTCAGCTTAGTTTCGAACCGCTTAATGGCGGCTCTTAAATGAGGTACAGGATTTTCAATCATTTTCCCGTGGCCGACAGCCAGCCAAGATGGTGAGAGGGTGACAATCCGTTTGGCGCTGGCTAGCGCTTCTTCACAATTCCATGTCGCTATAGCCGGAAAAGGGAAGAGCGGCCGCATATCTCCGGATACAGCTAAACCACCGCGTGTTTGCACCGCATCCCCTGCGATCAATACTCCACTTCTTGTATCGAGAAATGCCATATGTCCGGGTGTGTGTCCAGCGGTTTGAATGGCCACCAATGATTCGATTCGGTCGCCATCTTCAAGAAGGATATCAGGACGCGTGGTCATATTTTTAGGTACGCCTCCTTTAATCGGAGTCTGAGGTTCTGATGGTTCTAAGCCAGTGTCTCCTGCAAGCAGTTTAGCATCTCGCTTTGAGATGAACACTTTGGCATTAGGGATTGCTTGTTTCAGTCCGTCAAGCGCTCCTAGATGATCCTCGTGTGCGTGAGTAATCACGATACGTGTGATCGGTTTGCCGATATGCTTCGCTGCTTGCAGAATCCCTTTGAGACTAAAAGGCATTCCAGCATCTATAAGCGTAAGTTCATCGTTTTCTTCTACAAAATAAACATTAACAGGAAATAATCGAGGTAAAAAAGCAAGCTGGTGCACCTGTTCTACTTGAGTCATTTTCATAGGTTTATCCTCCTTAGGGTTCACATTTTCCACAAAACTAATTATATTAGTATAATAACTAATCATATTAGTTAAATCAATATATTTTCAAAAAAATAGAAAAAATGTTTGACAGCAGAAAGAAGCGCCTATAAAATAGAACATAACATACTAAACAGGTAGGAATAATATATTTAGTATAGTTCTCACCGTATATACGGAGGAATGCAGCCCGCTTAGCAGACACAGTTTCGAGTACTGGTTTGACCATAAGCAGGGAAGCATTTCTCCGTCTTTTTTTTAAAAATGGGGGCTCTGTTTAGTCGAAGTCATGTCTGGAGGGGATAACATGAGCAAGCTGAATCAAAAATTTATTGTTGGATTAGTATTCATTATGGTAACGGGGATGCTGGCGGCATGCGGCGATAAATCCGGTTCGGATACAGCTTCGGCAGGAGCGGCCAAAGAGGGTGCAGCTGCAAAAGAAGTCGAGCTTTTGAATGTATCGTATGATCCGACTAGAGAGCTTTATGAACAATATAACAAGGCATTTGCCGCTTACTGGCTTAAAGAGAAAGGACAGAAAGTGACCATTAAACAATCCCATGGCGGATCGGGCAAGCAGAGTCGTTCTGTCATTGATGGTCTCGAGGCGGATGTTGTAACGCTCGCATTAGGCTATGACATTGATGCCATTCAGCATGAAGGATTAATTAACGAAGGTTGGCAGAAGAAATACGAGCATAACAGCTCGCCTTATACTTCAACCATTGTGTTCTTAGTACGCAAAGGCAATCCAAAAGGAATTCACGACTGGAACGATCTCATTAAAGACGGGGTAGAAGTCATTACGCCGAATCCGAAAACATCCGGAGGAGCTCGTTGGAACTACTTAGCGGCATGGGGATACGCACTGCAGCAAAATAACAATGATGAAGCGAAGGCACAAGAATTCGTTAAACAATTATTTGCCCATGTGCCGGTGCTGGATACAGGCGCTAGAGGTGCGACGACGACGTTCACAGAACGCGGTATTGGCGATGTGCTTATCGCTTGGGAGAATGAAGCGCTGCTGTCCTTGAAAGAGCTGGGATCTGATAAATTCGAAGTTGTCTATCCATCGGTAAGTATTCTTGCAGAGCCGCCAGTGGCAGTTGTAGATAAAGTGGTCGATAAAAGAGGAACAAGAGAAGTAGCCGAAGCCTATTTGAAATACCTTTACTCTGAAGAAGGACAGACGATTGCGGCAGAAAATTATTATCGTCCAACGTTAGAAAGTGTTAAAACGAAATTTGCTAATGAGTTTAAAGATATTAAATTATTTACGATCGATGAATTGTTCGGCGACTGGGCACAAGCTCAGAACAAACATTTCAATGATGGCGGCATATTCGACCAAATTTATGTTCCAAAAGGCTAAGTAATCAATTCCGCTTATACTGTTCGAATGGAAAGGAAGGATCTAAGCATGAATACACAGGCATCGCAGCGCCGTTTGCTTCCAGGCTTTGGGCTAACGATGGGTTACACCGTATTCTATCTCAGTCTAATCGTACTCGTGCCGTTGTCCGCTTTGCTACTTAATTCTACAGGACTGACGTGGGCGAAGTTTTGGGATGTAGCTACAGACCCAAGAGTTGTCGCTTCGTACCGCGTCAGTTTGACGACAGCAGCGGCTGCGGCAGTGGCCAATACTGGATTTGGTTTATTGATCGCATGGGTGCTCGTTCGTTATGAATTTCCGGGCAAACGAATTTTTGATGCAATGATTGATCTTCCTTTCGCACTTCCAACAGCCGTTGCGGGTGTTGCACTAACAGCGATTTATTCACAACATGGATGGATCGGGTCTTTGCTTGAACCTTTAGGGATCAAAATTGCATTTACAACGGTGGGCATTACAATTGCACTAATGTTCATCGGCATTCCATTTGTTGTACGAACGGTACAACCGGTGCTTCAAGATCTTGAAGCAGACGTAGAGGAAGCGGCGGCGACGCTCGGTGCCGGGAGATGGCGCACTTTTCGTTCCGTTTTGCTGCCGTATCTTATTCCGCCGCTGCTAACGGGGTTTGCGCTCGCTTTCTCACGCGGAATTGGAGAGTATGGATCTGTCATTTTTATTTCGGGCAATATGCCGATGCGAACGGAGATTGCTCCGCTGCTCATCATGTCGAAGCTGGAACAGTATGACTATGCAGGGGCAGTAGCTGTAGCGATTATGCTTCTTCTCATTTCGTTTGTGCTGCTGCTCGTGATCAATTCATTGCAGAAATGGATGAGGAGAACTTCAAGATAAGGAGGTGCCGCAGATGGCTGGAAGCGTGCCGATGATAGGACAGACGTCTCCGCGCAATGAGAAACTTACAGTGCCCAAGAGAAGATGGGTGAAGAACGTGCTTATTGTGGCGGCGGTCCTCGTCCTTATCTGGTTAATTGTGCTGCCGCTCGCAGTTGTATTAACAGAATCACTGAAGAAGGGCTGGGACGTTTACATCGCAGCGCTCAGAGACCCGGATGCCTTGTCGGCGCTCAAGCTCACTTTACTAGTCGCAGCGATTACAGTTCCGCTAAATACGATTTTTGGCATAGCTGCCGCTTGGGCGATCACCAAATTTAAGTTCCGGGGGAGACAGTTGTTAATTACATTGATTGACTTGCCATTCTCCATTTCTCCAGTTGTTGCGGGTCTTATTTATGTACTTGTATTCGGCTCTCACGGCTGGCTTGGACCTTGGCTTAAGGAGCATGATATTCACATCATTTTTGCGTTGCCCGGAATTGTGCTGGCTACCTTATTTGTCACCTTTCCGTTTGTTGCTCGTGAACTCATTCCGCTGATGGAAGATCAAGGATCACAGGAGGAAGAAGCTGCAGTGACGTTAGGAGCTCGCGGCTGGCAGGTGTTCTGGCGAGTGACGCTCCCCAATATTAAGTGGGGACTTCTGTACGGTATTGTTCTGTGCAACGCGCGAGCGATGGGGGAATTCGGCGCAGTGTCTGTCGTCTCAGGGCATATTCGTGGAGAGACAAATACGCTGCCTCTGCACGTTGAAATTTTATATAATGAGTATCAGTTTTCGGCATCGTTTGCTGTCGCTTCGCTACTGCTGCTTCTCGCTGTTATAACGCTTGTCCTAAAAAGTTGGTTTACACGGAAAAGTGTCCATTGACACTCGTTTCAAGTAGATGTTAATCTATAATTCAAAGTATATTGGTTGGAAAAGAATGAATTGAAAAACAGCTTTTGTAAAGCTATGGAGAAGGAGGCGGCAGCGTGGCAAAACCGTTAAAAGTGGATCAAATTTGGTTGGAACGCATCGCAGCATTGCTTAACGATATGGAGTTCGGCTCATTAAATATCGTTGTTCACGAAGGTCAAATTGTTCAGATGGATCGAACGGAACGTAAGCGTTACGATAACAACGCTTCAAACGCCGCCAAATCTAGCAAAAATCCGCAGCATACAGAGCGGGTACTGCGTCAAACAGGAGTAAAATAGTACGCAGGTGAATTAGAGAGAATTGAAAAAGGGAAGAAGAAAACCCCGCATGTGTCGAAGGAATCGCTCAGACAAAAAGTAACATGAGCGATTCGGACCGAAGCGGGGTTTATTGTTGATCTTGGATGGACCCTGATATGACGTAAGGTCGAGCTTTTCGTGATTTTGGCCTAGCGATGTAAAAGCCTAATAAATAGACAACAAGCTGTAATGCAAACAAATAGACAGCGGCTTCTAAAAACATAATACTCAGCACACCTAATATCGCGATGAAGACGATGAGAAGGTAAGCTGTTGGACTGAACAATGTACGTCTATCCGTTAATAACAACATATAAATAACAAGGATGCTGGATATAGACGATAAGAACCGGCACCAAATAAGGGCAGTCTCCCATGTACTTAAGGTTAGTACTGGCGTATTCAGGTCAAGAATAAGCTGCCATAGAAGCAGAACGGTACTAACTAACAGACAGAAAGGAAGTGCCGGTCTAATTGTCTTCCACAGTAAGAGGCCCCAGCCAGGCTGCTCTAAAATTCGTAATAGCCGTAATTGTTCCGATATCATTTTGTGGATTTCGCGATGTACACTTTTGTGCAGAAGAGCCAGGTGGGAAGTATCGCGGTCACGGAAGTAGATTGCGATTAGATCAACCAGGTCATCGGTCAAATACGGAGCAGCTTTGCACCCTTCAAGCACAGAAATAACGGCTTCCTGTTCATCCTCGGAGATGGTCTGCTTGCTTATTGCTATCTCTAATAAGGCAGATGCGGATGTGTACAGTTCCAGTGTCTGATGCACCTTGCTTAACCGTGCTTCAATGCTAGCATCCATTCGATGACGCGTATGAATATATAGCCAGACGAACATAACAATGATCAGTCCACATAGAATAGATTCTGCAGGATGAACCTCTATCCAAGATCGGAGCTCTAACATACTCAGATGCAACCCCTCCTTATTCACAGGCTATTACCAATATTACATGGACTAGATCACAATTCAAGTATTATTAATATTAACGATACGTACGTGTACTGGATCGCCCTCCTGAAATCGCTTCGATGAAGAGGATTACTGCGGTAACGCAGTGCATAATCCAACCTACGAATGGAATCCAAGCAATAAGTGATGTGATGACCCCAACGTAGTTACCTGCTGCTGACGCACGGTCTTTGCTTAAAGAAATAATTGCAGCGATATGCAGGAAAAACGCGATAACTAGCGGCGCCCACCCAAACGCTAGTACAATGGATCCGCCTAAAACCGGAATTGCAAGCATAGCCTCGAATGCAAATGTTAACCATTTTAATCCTCTTGATAAGCTTGACATGTTGCTATCCCCACTTTCTTATCATGGTTTATGCTTCTTATTATATGGTTATAACGCGCTATCTGCGAAATGGTTTCATCTATTGAATGACTCTTAATCGAGTTTGGGTTAATTATTTATCAGTACAAATTTCCAAAATCATAAAACTTTATACGGGCAGGATGCGTCTATTGTTCATATAAGGAATGTGAGAGATTTGGGGGAACGGATACCATGGAACCGACTTCTTTACCTCAGCGATCGGCTGCTAGAAATAAGAAAAAGGCTCAATTAAGAAGGAAGCGGAAGACCGGTTTGCTGCGCGCTGCAGCCCGTTTGTTCTGGGTACTGATCATATTAGGAGCATTAACGGCAGGATGGCTGCTCTTTACGCCATCAGGCAATCATTTTCGTTACTTAATGGCGGATACTCTGATTACGACACAGCACCGCTATATGGCCAAATATATTATCGGACAAGAAGAACTGGACAAACGAGTAGCTGAATATAACGAACGGTTTGAAGAAATGGGACTTGAGAAAGACACGCATACGATTCAAATTCCTGATCCAGCAGTTGAACAGAAGAAGGAAATCCCGCTCGTAGAAGTTGAAGAAATATCCGGCAGCGGTTATCGTGGATACGTGATGACTGTAAACGATCCAACCAAAATTAGACTCGGCGTTCCTAGTAAACGCGGTAAAGGTGAGACCGTGTCCAGCATGGTGAAAAGAACCGGAGCCATCGCTGGCGTGAACGGAGGCGGGTTTGCAGATCCCAATTGGAAAGGGAACGGGTTCAAACCGATTGGTGTTGTCATTTCTCAGGGGAAAGTATACTATAACGGCCTCGGTAACAATAGCGCAACCCAAATTGTCGGCATTGATAAAAATGGGAAAATGATCGCAGGGTCTTATACGCTTAATGAGCTGAAAAATCTCGGCATACAAGAAGCGGTCACCTTTCAGCCCCGTATTATCGTGAATGGGAAAGGATTGATTAAGAATGAAAGCGAAGGCTGGGGAATAGCGCCGAGAACGGCTATGGGCCAAAGGGAAGACGGCGCGATCATCTTCGTCGTTATCGACGGTCGTCAACCAGGCTACAGCATTGGAGCAAGTCTATACGATGTGCAGCAAATCATGCTGGAGCATGGTGCTGTCATCGCGGCGAATCTAGACGGCGGCTCATCCACTGTTTTGGTGAAAGATAACAATATAATCAACCGCCCTTCCTCTGAATATGGAGAACGTTATTTGCCGACGGCCTTCCTTGTGTTTGAGCATCCAGAGCAGGCTGATATCCCGAACATTTGGGAAGGACTTGATCCGAAAGAAATCGATCCAGGCAAGAAAAAGTGAAGATGCACTACACAAACAGGCTATACCACTCCATGAAAATAAGCGGAATGATAAAGGCAAATATTAATAAGATGAATGATTCTCGCCGAAAGCGCAGTCTGCCGATATAAAATAAAGCTAACATGATCAGGCCGAGTATTCCGTTCAGCCACGAAATTTCTCCGGCCTCATTCGTGCCGCCACAGGCGAACAGAACAAAGCCGGCTGAGACATATAATGCACACTCTTGATCGATTCTTAATTTTGGGAGTAATACAATCAAAGCATCTACAATGAGTGCTCCTATTAACCCATAGGCATAAACGGACTGTTCAATTGAGACATCTTCTCGTGTAAATGAGTAGAATAGGCCAGGCGCTAAGCTGTCTGCCATGCTGAACAACCCGTAAATGAGCCCGGCGCTTGCCAATTTACGCAGCACATATTGCCCGATTTCTAGACGCCATGCCATTCGTCCGTGCCGCTGCATACTCATACGAAATCTCTCCCTTACAACTCATTTTGTGTATATTTAGCATAGTCGGTTGCAGAGCTGTTGGACCTAGGCGCATGCCCAAGGACAACATATTTTTACAGTGAAAAGACATGAGCTAATTCAATATATGCTGTCAACCTGCTTTGGAGACGAAGCGGGTTATTCGGCGTTAACGATAAATGAATGCGAGATCAATAATCATAAATAATTTTTCAAAAAAAAGGATTGAATTCCCATTAGCAACCGCTTACAATAGTCCTGAAAAGGTTTTCAAAATAACTCTAAAACTTCCAATATTATTTAGAAAAGGAAGTTGTATGATGAAACCGACGATTAAAGATGTAGCGAGGATGGCGAAAGTATCAATCAGTACCGTCTCCCGTGTTATGAATGCTCCAGAAACGGTCGCCGAGTCTAAACGGGCTCGTGTTCTGCAAGCCATTGAGGAGCTGCAATACCAGCCCAATGCGTTAGCGCAAGGATTAATATCGAAAAAGTCTAATACGCTTGGTGTTCTCATTCCTGATATACGAAATCCATATTATTCGGATGTCATTAGAGGGATGGAAGATGCAGCGAAGTTGCTCGGTTACAGCTTGCTTATTTGCAATACGGACCGTGATGAAGAGCGGCTCATTTCTTATTTAGAGAACTTTTATGTGAAGCAGGTAGATGGAATTATTTTCGCGAGTGATTTTTTGCGTAGTAGCTACTATGAAGCGATACAAAGACTGCAATTTCCAGCGGTGCTAGTATCGACCTCCTCCACCGATTTTGAGATTCCTTCTGTACAGGTTGATGAAGAACAGGCAGGGTACGATGCGGTCCGGCACTTAATTGAGTATGGACATCGCAACATCGGTATGATTTGTTTTCCGCTTGATGGTTCCGTCTCAGGGCCGCCGCGCTATGAAGGATTTGTGCGAGCGCTTCGCGAGAATGGACTTGAGCAGTATAGTACTTGTGTGGAGTTTGCGGATCAGTGGTTTGAAGAAGCTTATGAAGCTGCCGCTAAGCTGTTCACCAAGCATCCGGATTTAACCGCCGTTTTTACCGCCTCAGATGAATTTGCTATGGGTGTCATTTCTTATTTAGCAGATCAAGGAATTTCCGTTCCAGGTCAAGTGTCTGTTATTGGGTTTGACAACATCCGAATGGCTCACATCGTTATTCCTAAGCTCACAACCATTGCCCAACCCGTCTATCAAATGGGGCACATGGCTGTCGAGAAGCTCCATGAACTGATTACGACTGGTTCCGTTAAAGTGCTGCGAGAATCAGTACCCCACCAATTAATTGTTCGAGATTCTACTCGGTCTATACTTTCCGGCAATTCCACTATTTAAGATATGAATTATTTATCATATGAATTCTATGAAGGGGGTGTTTATTAACCAGCGCGGTTTTAAGATTTATAAACAAAATTATTCAACGACGACCTGCTTAACTGAGACTTATCCGAAGTGATATTAAGCAAAGGGGTTGGATCTATGAGTAAACAAATGAAAAGAATGATGCCTGCAATCGTCATGGTGCTCTTATTCTCAATGATTTTAAGCGCATGCGGCGGCGGTAAGAAGACGGCTGAACCGACGTCAAATGAACCTGCGAAAACGACAGAAACAACGACTGGCCAAACGGATACGAAGACAGAGCCGGCTCCGGAAGGGTCCTACTTAGACCAAGCATACGCAGGGAAATTCAAAGGCACGAAGGTGTCGATGTTCGGTCCGTTTACAGATGTCGATGAACAGAAATTTAACGCAGCCATTAAAGAATTCGAAGACAAAACAGGCATCGACATTCAATACGAAGGTTCAAAAGAATTCGAAGCGACGATTGCCATTCGCGTCGATGGCGGTAATGCACCAGATATAGCGGACTTCCCGCAGCCAGGTTTGCTTTCTACGTTTGTCAAACAAGGCAAAGTGATCGATATCACTACGTTTATGGATAAAGCGAAGCTAGAGAAAAATTACAACAAGAGCTGGCTTGATATGGCCAACATGGACGGTCCAAGCGGCAAAGTGATGGCTGGCGTATGGAATCGTTCAAGTGTAAAAAGCTTAGTGTGGTATCCGAAGAAACAATTTGACGCCGCCGGCTACAAAGTTCCTGAAACATGGGATCAAATGATGGAACTGACGAAGCAGATCGCTGCTGATGGCGATCCGGCTTGGGCAATCGGCATCGAAAGCGGCGCCGCTACAGGCTGGCCGGGAACGGACTGGGTCGAAGATATTATGCTTCGCACCACTACACCAGAAAACTACGATAAATGGGTCAAAGGCGAGCTGCCGTTTACTTCTGATGAAGTGAAAAATGCATTCAAAATTATGTCCGACATTTGGCTTAACAAAGATTATGTATACGGCGGTGTGAAATCCATCGTAACAACTTCGTTTGGCGATGCGCCAAAAGTACTGTTCGATAATCCGCCAAAAGCATGGCTGCACCGTCAAGCCTCCTTTATTACAAGCTTCTTCCCGACAACAGCAAAAGCAGGAGAAGATTATGATTGGTTCTACTTGCCGCCAATCGATGCGAAATATGGCAAGCCTGTACTGGTCGCTGGAGACATTTACTCGATGTTCAATGACCGCCCAGAAGTGCGTGCGGTTATGGAGTTCTTCTCAACAGGGGAATCCATTAAAACTTGGGTTCAATCTGGCGGCGTAATCGCGCCAATGAATGACGCAGATCTTAACTGGTATTCTACAGATGTTGACCGCCGAATGGCAGAGTTGGTGCAATCCGCAACTACGATTCGTTTTGACGGTTCTGATCTGATGGTAGGGTCCGTCGGAGCGGGTACGTTCTGGAAAGGAATGACCGATTACGTTAGCGGTACCGTTGACCTAGACGGAGCGTTAAATGAAATTCAATCGGGATTCAAGAAGTAGGTAACACCCAAATGGAGGGGGATTAAGGAGATGGGGCCTTTGCCCCCTCTTTTATTAGAATAATAGACTTTAATGATTCATTGAGGAGGGACCTCATGGAGACCTCAATTCAGAAGCAGAATCGATTATGGCTTGGCCTTGCAACCATTTTGGTACCTGCAATAAATGCGGTGATACACTTTCAAATCTTCTTGTTTTTACGTGATGCACAGCTGAATCCAATATGGTATGCGATTTTGGCGATTATTTGGGGTGTCGGGGGCGTATATACGATTTATTTGTCCTTGAACTGGGTTGTTGAACAGTATCCGGTTAAGTGGAGACAGCGTGTACAGCCGTTTATCTTTATCGCTCCGGCTATTGTATTGCTGGCTTGGCTGCTGCTCATTCCTGCCATTCGCACTATTGTTCTTAGCTTTATGGATGCAGGTTCGGTCGATTTTGTCGGATTTGCCAATTACGTTGCTATTTTCACCGATCGCCTGCTGTTCTCTGCCCTCCGTAATAACCTGTTATGGGTCGTTATCGGCACACTGTCCTGTGTATCCATTGGACTCGTCATCGCTGTTCTGGCGGACCGCAGCAGCTACGAGAAATTGGCGAAATCGATTATTTTCATGCCGATGGCGATATCGATGGTCGCTTCGGGTGTCATTTGGAAGTTCGTTTACTTCTATACTCCGGGCAATCAGCAGATTGGTCTGCTCAATGCTATTGTCATCTCACTCGGCGGCGAGCCGCAAGCGTGGACTACACTCGCTCAGCCTTGGAATAACTTGTTCCTTATTATTATTTTGATATGGATGCAAACGGGCTTTGCTATGGTATTGTTGTCTGCTGCTATTAAGGGGATTCCAGAAGAACAGCTCGAAGCAGCGAGAGTGGATGGAGCGGGCGAGATTCGAATCTTTTTCAATATTATGATTCCTTACATTTCAGGTACGATTCTGTCGGTAACGACAACGATTATAGTATTTACGCTCAAAATATTCGATGTCGTCATGGTCATGACAGGCGGCCAGTACGATACGGACGTCGTGGCGACACAGTTTTATCGTCAATTTTTCATGTATCGTAATAACGGCTACGGTTCAACACTTGCAATCGTGCTGCTTATTGCCATTATTCCAGTGCTCATATTCAATTTGCGGCAATTCCGTAAGCAAGGGGGAGGATTCTAATGAGGCGGCACAAAAGAAAGGGCTCCAAATGGCTCGTCAATGGGATCCTCGGCTTTATTTGTCTCATCTGGCTTATACCTACACTTGGTTTATTCATTTCTTCCGTAAGGACGCCAAGCGACATATTGCAAAGCGGCTGGTGGACGATATTCCCGCATCATGCCTGGAAGACTGCGGATCAAGTTACACTCCCTAAAGATACAGATTTGAAGCAATTGATTGGCGTACTCGGTCAGAATTATACAGATGATCAGCTTAAGACCGGTGTGAACATTTCAGATGGACGCAGACTGATTTGGGAAAATCGACGTAACCGCATTGTGAATGTGCAGAAGAAGGAGTGGACTGCGAATCTTAACTTTACACTGGATAACTATAAAAACGTGCTTGGCGGGAAGCAGTACGAGATAACTCAGCCGGACGGAAGTAGAAAGACAGAGAAGGGCAGCAACTTGTCTAGGTCTTTCATTAACACGCTCACCGTATCGATTCCTTCTACAGTAATACCGATCTTAATTGCATCCTTTGCGGCTTACGCTTTCTCGTGGATGAGGTTTCCGGGACGGAAAACGATGTTCATTATTGTTGTTGCACTGCTCGTCGTACCGCTGCAGGTCGCACTCATTCCAGTGCTTAAAAACTTTACGGCTCTTGGTCTAAATGGTAACTACCTTGGGGTATGGATTGCGCATACTGGCTTTGGTTTACCGCTGGCTACTTATTTTCTCTACAGTTATATCAGTCAGCTGCCTCGTGATTTGTTCGAATCCGCCTTTATGGATGGCGCGTCGAACTTTACGATATTTACGAGACTGATCTTGCCGCTGTCCGTTCCTGCGCTCGCGTCGATTGGCATTTTTCAGTTTCTATGGGTATGGAACGACTATTTGGTTGCACTCGTCTTTATTGGCAGCCAGCCGAACGTTCAGGTGCTGTCGATGCGAATTGCTGAAATGGTCGGCTCGTACGGCAACGATTGGCATTTGCTAACCGCCGCCTCATTCGTATCGATGCTGATGCCGCTCGCTGTATTTTTCGCCCTGCAAAAATATTTTGTCCGCGGCTTAATGGGCGGTTCGGTCAAAGGCTAATCGCAGCACATAAAGAAGAGTAGTATTCTATTTTTTTAATGGATACTACTTCTTTTATTTATATAATGGTTATATATAACAATCGTGGAGGATGGGGATTTATATGGAGATCGCGGACATCTATACCGATTTGCCAGTATTGGAAACAGAACGTCTCATTCTTAGAAAACTAAGATTAGAAGATTTAGAAGATATGTATTCCTATGCTTCGGATGAAGAACTAACCAAGTATGTAACTTGGGACACTCATCAATCCATGTCCGACACAGAGCAGTTTATGAACTATGTACTGCAGCAGTATGCTAACAAAAGCGTAGCTCCATGGGCCATTGAATATAAGCAAAACGGGAAAATGATCGGGACGATTGATTTCGTGTGGTGGAAACCGGATCACAAAATTGCGGAGATCGGATATGTTCTCTCGAAAGATTATTGGGGGAAAGGGATGACTACGGAAGCGGCAAGAGCGATTATTCAATTTGGTTTTGAGCAAATGGATTTGGTTTGTATTCAAGCGAGATGCTTTATCCAGAACATCGGATCCAGTAGAGTCATGGAGAAGTCAGGAATGTCTTTCGAAGGCATCATTAGAAAAGCGATGTTTCTCAAAGGGGCACATCAAGATTTGCGAATGTATTCGATCTTAAGAGAAGAGTTTAAAAGGTGAATAAAAAGGGTGTCCCAAAGCCATTTCGGCAAAGGTACACCCTATCTTTTGTTCTTCAACTTCGGAATTTGGTGATGGCGCTCCGCGAACGGGTCTAGCCTAGGCGTTCTGCGCCGCCTAAATATTTGCGCAGAGCTTGCGGAATATAGATCGATCCGTCCTCTTGCTGGTGATTTTCAAGCAATGGAATGAGTATTCGAGGAGTTGCGACGGCAGTATTGTTTAATGTATGACAGTAATGCAGATTGCCGTCCTCGCCACGGTACCGAATGTTCGAGCGGCGAGCTTGAAAGTCGTGCAAATTCGACGACGAATGTGTCTCGCCGTATCCATTTCGGCTTGGCATCCACGTCTCAATATCATATTGCTTGTACGTTTTCTGAGACATATCTCCGGTGCAGACAGCCATGACGCGGTAAGGGAGTTCGAGCATTTGCAGAATGTCCTCCGCATTTTGGGTAATCTGCTGCAGAATCTGCTCCGATACATCCGCATTATTCTCACAGAGAATGACTTGCTCTACCTTCGCAAATTGATGGACACGGTATAATCCGTGAACATCTCTTCCCGCCGAACCGACTTCTCTGCGGAAGCATGACGATACACCGGCAAGTCTGATCGGCTCGCTGACATCGACGATTTCTTGGCTGTAATACGACATTAAAGATACTTCCGAAGTGCCAACAAGCCAGTTAGGTTCATCTTCGAATTTGTATGTCTGGTCTTGACCCGTTGGGAAAAATCCCGTGTTCCATAAGGCTTCCTGCCGAACCATGGTTGGCACATCCATAGGGATAAATCCACGGCTTATGAGTAGATCAATGGCCAGCTGCTGTACCGCTCGGTGAAGCTGAAAGCCAGCCCCTTTTAGAAAATAGCTGCGGCTTCCGCCAACCTTAACCCCGCGCGGAATATCAATCATGTCATGAAGCTCACCGAGCTTCACATGGTCTTTGGGCTCGAAATTGAAGGCAGGAGGCACACCGACTCGTTTGATTTCTACATTGTCTGCATCGGATTTGCCTACGGGCGTATCAGGCGAGACGATGTTAGGCACAAGCATCATCATCTGATGATAAGCTGTATTAACCTCTGTCAGTGCTCTTTCGAGATGATTTAACTGAACGTTAATTTGCTTCACTTCGTTTTTAAGACTTTCTGGTTCCTTTGAAGCATCTTGTCTCATAAGCAGAGCAATTTCCTTCGTTCGCTCATTGCGTGCTGCTCTTAATGTTTCCGTCTCTTTAAGCAGTTTTAATCTCCGATGATCGAGGTCAAGCAGATCAGAAATCGATACCGAGATCCCTTTCTGATCAGCCACTCGCTGAACGGTCTCGGCATGCTGCCGAATAAATTTGATGTCTAACATACACCGCACTCCCTTTTCATAAAAAGTCAAAAAGCGCCCTCATCACATTGGGACGAGGAGCGCTTAGGACTCGCGGTGCCACCCAAATTGATCTAAGCATTTGCGATTAAAGCAAGCATAGCTTAGATCCTCTTGGATCGCGATAACGGGCGACAACCGGTTAACTTAGGGAGTGTATGTGAATTTACATATTAGCTCTGGTCGAAAACGCCTCCGAGTTGGATTCTCTTCATCGGCATAATAATCGTATGGAATATTTAAACTTCAGTATATCTTAAATGAGTAATATGGGTCAATATGTTAAGATACAAACCGCAATTCGATATGGCTTAACATTTTTTGCATAATGATTTATGCTGTTCATATAGCATTTGTTCCATGCTTCATGCTAAGGAGGAAGTTAGAAATGGCTAAAGTAACTATTATTAATGGAAATCCTTCACTGAATTCAAGATTGAGTGCAGTGATTCAATTTGTAGAAGCAAAGCTTTCGGAACAAAATATTGAGGTTCGTACGATAAATGTAGCAGAACTGCCACCAGAAGATCTAATACATACTAAATTTAATAGTGAAGCTATCGTGAATGCGAATCAATGGGTTGCGAAAGCAGATGCGATTATTGTGGCAAGCCCTGTGTACCAAGCGTCTTATACCGGTGTGCTGAAGACATTTCTTGACTTAATTCCGCAAAGAGGACTTGCAGGGAAACTCATTTTACCACTCTTCATTGGTGGGAGCTTAGCTCATCTGTTGTCCATTGATTATGCGCTCAAGCCTGTATTGTCGGCTCTTGGTGCTCGCCACATTTTGGGCGGGGTATACGCGGTAGATGCTCAAGTTGCGCGTACGGAGCAAGGCGGATTCGAGTTGGCGGACGACATTCAAGATCGTCTTAAGGATGCGGCCGAAGAGTTCATTCGCGAGCTGGACTATAAGCTAGTCATACAGTCTGCTGAACAGCAGAAGTAGTTATTTGTTGATTATGAGTGAAAACATATATTGACCTATTATGGTTAATATATGTTTTTTTTATTGTTGACTTGAGAAAAGAAAAGAAATAAACTAAGTTCAGTTAATAAATGATAAAGATTATCATTATCATTATCATTACATACTAAGAGTGTTCTGGAGGTATTATAAGTGCTTCGAAAAATGCTAAACCTAAAGTCCATGCTTATTGCAGTTTCTTTGCTTGTTTTGATTTGGATCATTATCTGGCAAGGGGTCAATTACCATGGCAATCCCGATCCGTCAAGCACAGATTTATCGCCTGGTGCAGCTATATTAAACACTGCTATCTTGGTTTTTCGAGAAGGTTTAGAGGCCATTTTAGTATTATCCGCCATTATTTCTGGTTTGGTTCGCAAGAAACAAGATAACTTTTGGAAGCCTATCTCCGCGGGAGCCGGTGTCTCGTTTTTAGCGACTATTGTAACGTGGTTTATCGTTGTTGCTATCATATCTTCGGTCAATGCATCGGAACTTGCAATTCAAGCATTCACTGGAGTATTGGCTGTAATTGTATTATTAATTATTATGAATTGGTTCTTTCACAAGATATACTGGCAGGGCTGGATAGGCCTGCATAATCGAAAAAAACAAAAGCTAACAGGAAGCAATGGTGAAGAAGTCAGCAAAAATGTTTTTTGGTCACTTTTTGTACTGGGTCTTACATCGGTATATCGTGAAGGATTTGAAGTGGTTCTATTTCTTCAGAACTTACGTTTAAAAGTCGGTTCAGAAATTATTTTACAGGGTGCGATCATCGGATTAGCGTTAACTCTTATAGTAGGGGTTTTGACCTTCTTAGCTCACAGCCGTCTGCCATATAAGAAAATGTTAGTCTTTACAGGAGCGTTACTAGTTGTTGTACTTGCTGTAATGGTGGGAGAAACGATACAAGAAATGCAATTAGCTGGTTGGATGAGCACGACGCATCTTCCAATCCATATCCCTAATTGGGCTGGAGTATGGTTCTGCCTATTCCCGACGGTTGAAACACTATCCTTTCAAGCTCTAGCAGTCGTCTATGTTGTAGGTTCTTATTTAGCTGCTCATTATTTAACGAAAAGAAAAGCATTGAAGAAGAAGGCGCAGTTGATTGATGTATAATAGATGAAAATCAAGAACATGTAATTCACTAGACAGAGGATTATATGTTCTTTTTTATGCTGTTCTGACGGTGAAATAAAAATCAACTTCCTTACGATACACAAATAAGACTGCCCCTATTGGGCAGTCTTATTTGTGTTTATTCTATTTTACAGATCATCAAAGCCGTTATCGTCGCCTACTTTACCGTAGTTACGGGATTTCGCTTCGAAGAAGTCTGTCTTCGTCGAGTTAAGTGCTTCATCAGAGAATGGTTTGATCCAAGGCATACTGTTCACATCGACGCCTTCGTAGGCTTTTTCAAGGCCCATAAGTGTGAGGCGTCTGTTCGCAATATATTTGATATAATGCTCAAGCTCGTTAAGATCAATACCTTTTACATTCTTAAGCGTATAATGAGCCCAGTTCGTTTCAAGCTCAACCGCGCGGTCGAACGTGCGGTACAAGTAATCGATATTCTCTTTCGTGTTCAGCTCTGGGAAGTCGAGAAGAAGCTGCTTGAACACTTCTGCGAAGAAGTAGCAGTGCTGATTCTCGTCGCGCTGAATGTATGAGATCATTTGGCTTGTAGCCATCATCTTCTGATCGCGAGCTAAATTATAGAAGAAGGCGAACGTACTATAGAAGAATACACCTTCTAGAATGAGGTCAGCCACGAGCGCTTTGAAGAACGTTTGCGGCGTTTGCTCATTGCGGAAATCTTGATAAATGTCAGCGATAAACCGGTTGCGTTCGAGCAGAACCGGATCGTGCTTCCAATATTCAAAAATTTCTTTCTGCTCTTGTTCTGATACGATGGAGGAGAGCACGTAAGAATAAGATTGGTTATGCACGACTTCCTGCTGTCCGATGATCGCAGAAATGGCTTCCAGCGATGAATCGGTGAAATATCGTTTCACATCCCCTACAAACATCGTCTGCATAGAATCTAGAACAGCGAGCAGGGAGATGTTGATTTTGAAAGTGCGTTGCTCTTCAGGATCCAGCAGTGGAAACTGCTGAGCATCTTTAGACATTGGGATTTCGTCGGCAATCCAGTAATTTAGCAAAAGTACTTTGTACAGCTTGTACATTTGCGGCATACGGATGTCGTCCCAGTTCAGAATCCCAGACGTTTCGCCTTCGATAATACGGTTAGAACGGTTCGGTGCTTCGGTGTTAAATATTTTTTGAAGTTGCAATGTTGTCACCTCTCCTTAAATATTATGATGCACAAGACTCACATTCTTCGATCGTAAGCGCTCTGCTGCGCACATAATACGTAGATTTAAGTCCAGCTCTCCAAGCGTGCAGATGGAGTGCTAGGAAGTCCTTCGCATGGATGTCAGGACGTACATACAGGTTGAAGCTTTGGCCTTGGTCAACGTGACGTTGACGAGCGGCTGCCATCTTGATGGACCAGTTCTGATCAATCATGAACGCTGTTTTGTAGTACCAGATTGTTTTCTCAGATAGATCTGGAGCTGGGTTAGCAATCTTGTATGTTGTTTTCTCTTCATAAGACAACAAGTCATACAGTGGATCAATGCTGGCTGTTGAACCGGCAATAATGGAAGTCGATCCGTTAGGAGCGATAGCGAACATCCAAGCATTACGTACGCCGTGTTTTTGTACTTCGGCTTGCAGTTCACGCCATTGTTCGGTCGTTACAAATTTACCTTCATGCTCTCCGTCAGTGTATCCGCGGAGCGTGAAGTAGTTGCCATTTTCCCAATCAGAACCTTTGAATTTAGGATAGTATCCTTTTTCTTTAGCAAGTTCCATGCTGGATTTGATGAGCAAGTAGTTAATTTTCTCATAGAGTGCATCATTGTATGCTACAGCTTCGTCAGATTCCCAGCGAATGCCTTCGAGCGCGAGCAAATGATGAAGGCCGAAAGTGCCCAGACCAATTGCACGGTACTGACTGTTTGTGTATTGTGCTTGAAGCACTTCAATGTTGTTAATGTCGATTACGTTGTCCAGCATACGTGTTTGAATCGGAACGAGACGTTCGAGCACGCCAGCAGGTACTGCACGAGCCAAATGAATCGAGTTCAAGTTGCAGACAACGAAGTCTCCTGGAATTTTGGAGATGACAATACGAGTTTGTCCGTCTTTCGTTACGAGTTCTTCCTGCTCAATCACTGTAGGCGATTGGTTTTGCATAATTTCTGTGCAAAGGTTAGAGCAGTAGATGATACCATGTGCACGGTTCGGGTTCGCACGGTTAACGGTATCTTTGTAGAACATGTACGGTGTACCTGTCTCAAGCTGAGATTTCATAATCCGTTTCATAATATCGATTGCCGGAACTGTAATACGGGACAATGCTGGATTTGCAACAGCTTCAGCATATTTCTGGCGGAAGGAACCTTCGCCGAATTTCTCATCGTAGAAGTCCTCAAGTCCAAGTGCACGACCTTGCGCATCTTTCCAGCCCATCGTTTTCTTCACTTCATGCGGATCGAACAAGTGCCAATCTCCGCGTGCTTCAACGGCTTCCATGAACAAGTCAGGAATAACGACTCCGTGGAAAATATCGTGCGCACGCATCCGTTCGTCGCCGTTGTTCAGTTTCAAATCAAGGAACGCGAGAATGTCCTTGTGGAATACGTCGAGATAAACAGCTACTGCACCTTTACGAGTACCGAGCTGATCAACGCTGACAGCGGTGTTGTTCAGCTGGCGAATCCATGGAATAACGCCTGAGCTTGTGTTTTTATGTCCGCGAATGTCTGATCCGCGTGCCCGTACTTTACCAAGATAGACGCCAATACCGCCGCCCATTTTACTCAAACGTGCAATATCTGTATTGGAATCGAAAATACCTTCAAGGGAGTCATCTACGGTATCGATGAAGCAGCTTGAAAGCTGACCAGCGACCTTCTTGCCTGCATTAGACATCGTAGGTGTAGCAGCAGTCATGTATAGATTACTCATTGCCCAGTAAGCTTCTTTAACGAGCTCAAGACGCTTGTCAGCTGGTTCTTTATGCATGAGGTACATCGCGATAACCATGTAGCGCTCTTGCGGCAATTCCATAACACGGCCATCGAAATCTGTTGTTAGATAACGTTCAGTCAAGGTTAACAAACCTATGTAATCGAACAATAGATCACGAGTGTAGTCGATATGTGCACCAAGTTCTTCGATTTGCTCTTTTGTATATGCTTCAAGCAGCTCTTCACGATAAATTCCTTGCTTAACAAGATCGGAGATTAAAGGATAGAACGCTCCGTAAGGACGATCGGAATAAGCTTTGTAACCGCGGTTGAAAGCTGCTTTCTTGTAAAGAGAGGTAAGAAGGGAACGCGCTGCAGCGTATTTCCAGTTAGGTTCTTCTTTCGTAACGAGTTCAAGGGCAGACATGGTAAACGCGTTGCTGATTTCTTCCCCTGTAATCTCATTTCTTCTTAGCTTGGCATGAACCCCGCGAATGAGTCGTTCTTTGTCCAATGACTCAAGTCCTTCGAGTATTCGATCAGCATATGCTTCAATTCTCGATGGGTCAAAAGCAAGTTGACGGTTGTTTGGTTTGATGACAGTTTGTGGCACGATGATAACTCCTCACTTTCGAAGCAGATTGAAAAAAGCATGTTCTAACCGAGTCAGAAATGCTCGTTTTTTGTCGTTTAACCGGATGCCGGTTACTGTGGCGGGACTTTGACAGAATCTCTCTGTGCTTCCCTATTAAGTTGCAGCTTGTAAAATGACGAAAATGGCCGTTCACACTATATTTCGTTGTTGTTATCTTAATTTACATCAATATATAGTGTTTGTAAACCAGAAAATTTAATAGACAGCAAGGAGCAGTATAACAAAATTTCGAGAAAAACACTAGGGTAATTGGTAGTGGAAAAAAATAAAATAGGTCGAAATTCATAGAAAATAAATTCCTGTTTGTAGATCCAAAAAGGACTATTTTTTGCATCAGAACCTCGTTATTGCTTACAATATATATGGAGAAAAGAGGAGGTGAAAAAGTGGCTATTGCAGAAGTTACGATCATTCCAGTTGGGACAGCTACAACGAGTCTGAGCAGCTACGTAGCGGATATGCAGAAGGTATTGGCAAGGCAGAAGGGTGTAAAGTATCAATTGACGTCCATGAGTACGATTATTGAAGGACCGCTTGACGATGTATGGCGTGCCATTACGGCGCTGCATGAAGTGCCGTTTCAATCAGGAGCAGGCCGTGTGTCGACATCGGTGAAAATGGATGACCGCCGCGACAAACCGTCCTCTAGTGAACAGAAGCTGAATTCGGTTAGAGAGAAATTGAAATAATATCCAAAAGGGCGAGATTGGGTTGAAAAAACGTGTAACTGCGGTATAATATTTTTTGTTTGAAATACTTGCTGGTGTAGCTCAGGGGTAGAGCAACGCACTCGTAATGCGTAGGTCGGGGGTTCAATTCCCTTCACCAGCATTGCTGTAAGCACAAATAAAGCGCGGAATCCGATTATTTCGGAGACCGCGTTTTTGCATATTAACGTAAGTTTATAATTTTAAAATAATCGAAGTAAAATGTTGTCCGGATTTCGCATCTATGAATGGAGCTTATAAAAAAAGTCAGTTAGAATGAGGGCATTTTCTGCTGAAATTAGGCGAGGCACCTGTATGGATAAGATCCATAGCAGATGCCTCTTTGTAGTAAGCTTATCTAAGCTATATATATTATTAACCCATGCCTTCAGCGGTGAAGCAAGGCGAACGGTTCCTTCCAGATGTGTGTAACACCAACATTCTATTTTCTAAAACAACAAAAGCCCTACCTCTCTTTTGTCCTTGCGGCTCCAGTGACCGCGCCAGTGTGAATCAGAAATGCTCAATAATTCTTACTCTTAGGGTTGATCAAATAGGAATTTAAAAATGAGATGGTACTTATAGAGGAATTTCTTAAAGAGGAAACGTATTGAGGGTTAATCAACAAGTTAATATTATACAGCATTTGGATGTGTTTTGCAAATAAAGCATAAAAGAAGGGCTTAAGAGATGGATCCATAAGCCCTTCACATTTTAGAATTGAAGTTGCCAAGTGATTAGTGATTACGAAGTGCTACTTACTGTATCTTGCTGAACCTTATTTTGTGAGAAGAGAAGCCGCTTGATCTGATCTCTCTTCGTCTTTGGTGCCAGTATGTAGATCGTATCGCCAGGCTCAATAACCGTGTTGCCGCGCGGGGTAACAATTTGCTCGCCGCGGATAATGGCAGTGAACAGTACATCGTCAGGCAGGTTAAGCTGCTGAATCTCCTTGCCGGCAATCACCATGCCTTCGCGAACTTCGCAATGATTAATTTCCGATTTCGTTTTGCCTAGGGCGACAAGCTCTAACAGCGTAGGCGGCAGAGCTACTTGCTCACCTACAAGTCCAAGCTTAGTGGCTAGAGGGGAGATGGTTGATCCCTGAATGACAGCTGAAGTCAGTACGACGAAAAAGACAACGTTGAAGAATAGATGCCCAATCTCAAGTCCAGCCATGAGCGGGTACGTTGCCAGAACAATGGGAACCGCACCGCGTAGTCCTGCCCAAGAGATCAATATCTTCTCGTTAAAGCTAAATTTCATGAACATCGTGCTAATAAACACGCCGATTGGTCTTGCCACAAGCATAAGCAGGAGGGAGAGGAGAATGCCTTCCCATATAATACTGGGCAGCTGATCAGGGAAGACGAGCAGACCGAGCAAGACGAACATCCCAATTTGCATCATCCAAGCAAAACCCGAATTGAATGATAAAATAGAGCGGCTGTAAGTTAAATCCGAATTACCGAGCACCATTGCCATAATGTACACTGCAAGCAAACCGCTGACGCCGATAAGTGACGCCGAGCTATATGTAAGAATAGCAAAGCCGATTGCCATCACAGGATAGAGTCCAGAGGAATCGAAATTAATTCGGTTAATCGTTCGTACGCCAATCCAGCCGAAAACAAGTCCTAAGATGAGACCGAAGCCCATTTCCCAGAAAAAAGACAATATTAAATGCCATATATGCGCTTCGGGTTGTTTGATCCATTCGATTAACGATACTGTCAAGAAGACCGCCATCGGGTCATTGCTTCCCGATTCTGCCTCAAGAGTAGAAGTGATGCGTTCTTTAATATTTTTGCCGCCTAGGACAGAGAACACAGCTGCTGCATCGGTTGAGCCTACTATACTTCCAAACAAAAACGCTTCAGGCCATGTCACGTGTAAAATATATTTGGCACATACCCCTACAATTATTGTTGTGAGCAGAACGCCCACAGTTGCAAGCGACAGAGCTGCCGGGATGACCGGCTTGATCGTTTTAAATTTAGTTTGCATCCCGCCTTCAAACAAAATAACAATGAGTGCCAGCATACCTACGAGCTGCGTTAGAAACGCATTGTCAAAAAATACAAAACGGTTCAAGATCATCCCTGCGGCAATAAAAAATACAAGTGCAGGGAGACCGAAGCGAGTTGAAAATTTAGTCGTTAATACTCCGATAAGAAGAAGAATTGCAAGCAAGAAAATAATTGAATCGCTCAGCGAAGTCAAATGCACGGCGTCACCTCCATTATTTAGCATTTCTTTTATTATAACGAATTAAAGAAAACAGACACAAACGAGAGGAAAAGGCGCTTATTTTGTTCCGTATTTCAATGTCACCTGCTCCTTTATTTTGTATTGACTGCACTTCCCTTGAGCGTAATATGATGGGTAACAGTCAGTATTTTTTACATTGAAGGAGTGAACCCTCATTTTTGTTACAGCCAAGGGGAGACAAAGAGCGTTCAGAAGAAAAATTACTGCACAGCGTAGAAACCTGTGGATCGGCACAATAGAAGGAATGCCGTCAACGATATTCGGAGTGCTGCTCGGACAGCCCTTCCTTACAGGATATTTACTTTATTTAGGAGCGACATCCGGGCAAATCGGATTCGTACTTGCGATTACGACATTTGTAAACGTGCTGCAAATTGGAATTGCTTATTGGATGCAAAAGCTAAAGCGGCGCAAATGGATGCTCGTCCTGTTCGTTGCCTTACATCGTATTTTATGGAGTTCAACGGGATTGATTCCTTTTATATTCAGTAAAGAGTATTGGGTCAGCGCATTTATTGTGATGTATACTGCTGCTTTTATAGCGAATACTGCCGGCAGTGTGCTTTGGACCTCAGTCATTAGTGATATTGTGCCTGCCCGTGTTCGCGGTCGCTATTTTGGCATTCGCAACACAATTTTGAATGCGCTTGGCAGTATTGCGATGTTCGCTGGGGGCACTGTTCTTGATCGCGTTCCAGGCGGGGAAGGGTTTCTTGTTCTATATTTTATGATTTGGACATGTGCTTTATTAAATATATTGATTTTCTTATTTTATCCGGAAGTACCATTTGAGCGTTCCACGGAAAGTAAGTTTCTCCCGATGTTCACAAGGCCGCTTCGCGATAAATCTTTTATTAGAGCCGCTTTCTTCTTAGCGATGTGGCTGCTCGTGCAGACGCTCGTTGTTCCTATGTACTCTTATGTCATGCTTAATTTATTGAAAATTAACTATCAGACGGTATCCGGTCTTACCGTGCTTCAAACGGTAATGATGATGATCAGCTTCTACATATGGGGCAATCTAAACGCGAAGTACAGCAACAAGAAGCTGCTCTACTGGACGTTGCCGATCATCGCTGTGTCATGCTTATCGTGGGGTCTCCTGTCAATCTTCCCAACACTGCTTGTTCTTATCATTGTACATACGCTGCTTGGTGTCGGTGTGGGCGGGTTCAACCAGTTGTCTTTCAATTTTGTAATCGGAGACACACCGAAGACAGAACGTGCGATGTTCTTCGCTGTCTATTCAGCCGTTACCGGGTTTGCTTCGTTTATTGGACCGATGATTGGCGGTAAAGTATATGAGTGGATTACAGACTTGCCGCTATGGATGCAGATTTATGGCTTGCAGGCGAGTGCAGGGGTTATTATGTTAGTAATGGCATTCACTTTGGGACGACGAGTTCTTAGCGATTAAGAGAATGGTTTGTGAACCGCCATTTGCCAAATTGAAACATTCAGTTTTAAAATAAGAAAAAACAGGGAGAAGGAAGGGTTATACATATGAGTAAACAAGCGATTTCGACATCTGCTGCTCCTGGCGCTCTTGGGCCGTATTCGCAAGGCATAAGCATTGGCAATTTGGTATATACTTCAGGGCAGCTCGGG